>CAVSWQ010000018.1:0-133492 GCA_963731705.1 uncultured Acidobacteriota bacterium | reverse complement strand
AGATGCGCCCGAATCGATTAAAGCCGCGGCCCAGGTGAACGGGTTGTCATACTTGGACATCGAAGTATTCTTCAGGGAAGCATTCTTCAGGCATCAGAGATCGTGAAGATCCCAGAACCGTCCCAAGTGATTGTCAAAGCACCAGCACTCATATCTTTGGGTCCGTCCAGATCAACCCAGGCAATGGCGTCACCGCTTGTAAGATTGTAGATAATGGCCCAATAAGCATCTGTGTCGTTAGAGGCGTGTTGCGTCCAGGTGGGGTTGGTGGAGGAGTCAAACGTCATCGTTCCTGATGTTTGGGACACCAGGGTACCTAACAACCCAAGATCCTCGCCACCAGCCGTATACGAGCCTGAATCCCCTACCTCTGTATATTGGGTCGTTCCTGACCCGATTCCTGGAACGGGGTCTGAGACCGTTGGGGTCGTAGTATCGTCACAGATCGCACAATAGATGTGGTCGGTAGACGCCCAATCCCCATCCAACATCAGTGCTTTGGCTGCGTCGAAAATCGTTACAGTGCCTAGTGCCATTTTCCTTACCTCATAAAAAAAGCCCCGTTAGGGGCTTTCGAAGAATACTTTCGAAGCATACTTCAGTGCTTTAGGTTTTCGAGAGTTGTCCAGAGATCCCAGCCTGTCAGTTCACTTAATTTCAAAACCTCGGCTTCCAGATATGGATCGGTCCCAGTTCCGAAATGATCAAATGTCCATGAAGCCCCGAATACTGTCAAATATCCGAAGTCGTTTTCTGGCGTAGAGTTTTTTGCTCATGTTCCAAACCACATGAAGAACTTAAGAAGTCCACAAGCTATCGGGAACGCAGAGAGAATCGTCAGCGCAGTGGCTAGTCCGCCATGCCCTTTTGCATCAAGAATCCACATGGCATATGCAAACAGCGCACAAACTCCCAAGAAGATGTAGATGTCGATAATCAGCTTCAAGCAGCTCATAGCCTGTCATCTTTCGCATGACCGAATTCCTTTTCGGCGTAGGCTTTCATCAACCGATCTGCGCTACTCCCAAATTGCTACTAAATTCCGCTTCCCAGTTATTCTTGGCATAATCGATATATTTCTTGACCCGTCTCCAGCCAAGCCAACCACCGACAAGTCCGCCTAACACCCCACAGATCAAGCCTGTCAGAATCTCATTCATCTGTTTTCTCAATACAAGTGTACTTGAGAGGGATATCACCAAATGCCCCAACTCCATATGTTTCCTGTAGGGCTTTACAGGCGGCCTCGCACTCAGATTTCGTCTTAAAGGTCTGCGTTCCCGTCGTTGAGGTATCCCACAACAAACCTGGGTTATTCAGCGTCCAGATAAGTATCCAGATCATGTCCCCTCCCGCGAAACATCTCTGGCTATCAACCTTACAACCAATTCCAGATACTTCATCCCGGCCTTGTACCCGGCTCCAGTCCCCTCGTAATCCTCCTTACACCAGTCGTGAACGGTGTCTTTGTTGACACCCATAGTCGGGCGAAATGAGCCTGGGACCAGCCTAACCTGTCAAGAAGGTTCTGCACGATATTCCCGGTCTTCAAGAACCTCAAGCTCGATCCAGATCATGTCCAGATAGTGGTCAACCGTCTTTCTTACGTTATCCGACTTGTCGGTTAACTTGTAGAAAGCTCATGATCAAAGTCCAGGTCAAGAGTTCTGCAAATTGCCCTGAGCAGGAGTTTAGATGGATTGGCAAGCCCGCGTACGATTTTTCTGGTGTGCTCGTACGTGGTGTCCACCTCCTTCGACAGAGCCCCAATATCCATACCCAACTCCTTCATTCGCGCGTCCACTTTCTCCGAGAACAACCCTAAACTCGATTCGCCGTGATCCATGTAGTCGCCCTTTCTGATTCTGTTTGTTTTCTGCACCCACTTATGAGCAGCCTGCCCAACTATGCCAAACACGCCCTTAGTGAGAACGCCGAAAACGCTTGGGAGATCCCCCAATGCTGGCTTGGGGCATTTTGCTGAATTGTGTGGGCAACTGCTGCCCATCGTACAAATTATCCCAATGTGCTGTCGCATCAGAGGGTCGCCTAAGCACCCGGCATCTAGGCCCGCGACCACGCAGTTAGCTCGCGCGACTGACGAAGACGAGAATAGCTCTCCTCAGCGGAACGAGAAATTGCCGCCAAGAGGCCACCACTTCGAGGGGGACGGAATCCCGATTTCAGTGTACGAGTACGCCTGAGGGTCGCCCACGCTTCCTGGGTGTGTATTGCCGAAGGCCCTCCTCAAGAGGGCGCCCCAGTACGCGGCATATTCTAGCCATTGAATCTGTGTTGGGCCGACTGCGATCGGTAACGTAGAAGTATACCGCGGACCGACTAAGGCCCACTTCCCGAGAGAGTTTTTCTACAGACCATCCCTTTGCCCTGAGTAATGGAAGCATCCATTCGCCAATTCTATTAAAGTCCTTTTCCACGTTCCACAGGGTAGGGCAGCACGGGGCGGTTGTCGAGGAGAAAACCAAAGGGGCCCCCCGTGCAATGGCCTACCGGGCTGGCACAGACGCCCGCCTTGCAGTATATGTGGTTTCGCGTAGCATGGGGGGACACATCAGTTACCCATATCCCCCGAAGGGCCGTCGCGTTTCTGCCGCACCGACGGTATAAAGCGGGTCGCGCATACGTCGCCGCCTTTCGCGATGTATGTGGATATCGGTAGCGCAGTCCGCCGGGGTTGCGGTCTGCGGACTTAGCTGATTCGCTCCGAAGAACCGCGAGCCTCAAAATCGAAGGGCCGCGCTACCGGCTCCTAAAACAGCATCCAGGTGCAGTTGGTGCTCCTGCGGTAGTGAACGCAACCCCTCACTACGATTCTTGCGGGCTAGAGGGATCCAGTACGAAATCAATGGCTGATTTTAGTTCTGGGTTAATCTCTATCATTCCGGGGCCGGCTTCGCGAACCAGTGACACCGGAAAACAGACCGCACCAAAATGCGAAACTTCTTGGTCACTGAAGCCAGCTGCGTGGGTCAGGCTCATTCTCTGGATCTTTCCGAGATCGTTAATGTACCTCAAAATCTCCAACCCCTTCGGGGTTAGCCTCCGAGTTATCCCTGCAACAAATTCCCTGCGGCGTTGCTCTTGGGGCGTGTTGGTGGGCCCTGAAAGGGCCAGATTTGAGGCTGTTAGTTCGGCGATTTTCCTCCTCTGCTCCTCGTAGAGCAGGTGAGGGACGCGGAGAACATTTATGAAATATGTTCCTACCCAGGAGACGACAAAACCGAACAATAAGAAGAGGGCGGCATCTTGCCACCCGCTAAGTTGGGTCCTTCCCCTCAGCATCAAGCGCAGAGCGAACGCGCTGAGCGGCACCGAGAGATATGTCCAGACCTTGTGAATATTCCAAACGGTTTTCGTTTCTGCGAACGCTCTTGAAGTGACCAGTCGATAATAGGACATGTCGCGAGTATTGGCGGAGGCGGCGATCCTCATCGCTTTCCTCGCGATGAGTACAGTCTCCGCTAACAGTCAAACAAAGACTGACGCCTGTATACACCCCACGCCCCACAAATGCAAGCTCCACGGCTCGCAGGAGAGGGCTCCGCCCTCCCGGATGGTCAGAACCGGCGGGAGCCCGGAGGGCTCCCCTACAAATTCCGGCGGTGAGATGCTGCGCATGTAGCGCAGGCCCTTGCGGCCTGCGGTTCTTTGTTTGTAGGAAAAGCCGCGGGCCGTAAAGGCCCGCGCTACTAATGGCCAGCCTTTTGATGGAACAGCCCCCGAAGGGGGCGGAAGAATTTAGCCCACGGCCACCGACTTCGCCGGGGTAAACTCCAGCTGTGGGTGAATGAACGTCCCCCCACACCCCAACCCTCTCCCCGCCGGGGAGAGGGGGGACCGCGGCGCGGTGGGTGAGGGCCTTGTTCCCACGGCTCACGCTGTGGGCTAAAATCTTTCGGCCCTCCGGGCCTGGGGAAAACAGTAGGCAGAAGGCAGTAAGCAGACGGCGGGAAGCAAAAAGGAAGACTTGGATAGACGGCAGCGAAGACGCCGATCCAATCAAGCCCCCGAACGGGGCGGAAGACTTTAGCCCATGGCGCAAGCCATGGGTGAACGAACGTCCCCCACACCCCGACCCTCTCCCCGCCGGGGAGAGGGGGGACCGCGGCGCGGTGGGTGAGGGCCTTGTTCCCACAGCTCACGCTGTGGGCTAAAATCTTTCGGCCCTCCGGGCCTGGGGAAACACGCATGTAGCGCAGGCCCTTGCGGCCTGCGGTTCTTTGTTTGTGGGAAAAGCCGCGGGCCGTAAAGGCCCGCGCTACAAATAGAATCTGCCTGGCACAGCATCCGGTTTCCAGAAACGAGCCGCCAGGTGATAGGATTTGGGGCCGAAGAGGAGGGGTACGATGCCTTCACGACGCGAGTTCCTTCAGATGCAGATGGCCGGGATGGCCATTATCATTTGCAAGCCGCCACGATTAGCAGCCGGACAGACCGGCCGCACGCCGCGACCCTTGCCCTGGACGCATTACGTCCGCATCTCGGGGCACTCGCTGAAGCTCGACAACGTTGACCAGATTATCGAGGACGTGGAGAGCACGCACGTCTTCGGCATCGAGACGGACAATGACGTTGAAGGGCGCTACGAGAGCTTTCTTGACCCCACGGAAAAGCTGAAGGCGATCAAGGCGGTGGCTGAGAGGGCGCACGCCATCGGGAATTACGCCTTCGTCTACGTGGCCGGGTTCGAATGCATCACCGGCAACGCCGCGAAGGTGGAGCACTCGCTCTACAAGGACCATCCCGACTGGCTGCAGAGGAAGATCACCGGCGAGCCGGCGATGTTTGGCGGCGGGGTGGCGTTCTGGGTTGCGCACGGAGACGAAGACGTTTGGGTCACTCCCTTCGTCCCCGAGTGGCGCAGGATTTATATGGAACGCGTTCGGCAGATTGCGGCCACCGGCATCGACGGCATCTACGTGGACATTCCCTACTGGATGACCCACTTCAAAGGCTGGGAAACAAGCTGGCCGAGTTTTGACAAGTACACCGTGGCGGAGTTCAAGCGCCAGACGGGAATCGACGCCATGACCCAGCTGAAGCTGGGCGACTTTTCCGACGCCAATTTCCGCCGCTGGGTTGATTTCCGCATCACCGCGATCACCGACTTTATGAAGGAAGTCGGCGAGAACATGAAATCCGTCAACCCGAAGTCGGTGACCATCGCGGAAATCTATCCCGGCATCGAGTTCTGGGCGCCGCGGTTTGGCTCGGACGTCTATCAACTTTACGACGTGATCGACCTGGTCGCGCACGAATACAACTGGGAAGGCGCCGGCTTCCGCGCCTCGGACAAGACGGCGGTGGACTGGCTGCACTGGATGATTGGCATGTACAGCTTCCGGGCCTTTGCCGGCGAAAAGCCCACCTGGATGCTGAGCTATTCCTGGGACGGCGCGAAAGGCATCAGCCCCGGCGAGGAGATGCAGAACCTGTTTGCCTCGCAACTCGTGGCCGGGACCAACTGCTGGGACGTGGAGGGCCACGTGATGTCCGGCTCAAACGACATCGCCATGCGGAAGAAGATTTTTGCCTGGATCGAGCAGCACGACCAGACGTTCTACAACACGCGGACGCCCGTTCAGCCGCTGGGCGTCTACTTCTCGCCGCGCACCCGGGACTACTTTTGTGAGGAGTTTCTGGATTCCTACATGGGGCTGATGGGCCTGTTGATGCATTCCCACCGCGAGTTCCAGATTGTGACGCCGCGAACGCTGGGGGATTTCCACGGGCGGGCGCTCGCGCTGCCGGACGCTCGCTGCCTGAGCGCTTCGGAAATTGCCGCCCTGGAATCTTATGCGAAGGCGGGAGGGAGTTTGATCGTTACCGGACTGTCCGGGCATTGCGACGAGACCGGCGCGGCGCTCCCGTCAAATCGCTTGCACCAGGTGCTGGGAATTCGCAATGCCGGGCAGAAATCAAGGAGCGAGGCCAGCCCCAGGTATGCCTACCTTCCGGAGTGCCCCGGCAAAGCCTACTGGAAGGCCCTGAACGCGGAATTCAACCAGGCGAACGCGCGCGGGGAGGCGAAGGGCCGGACGTTCCAGTCGCTCAGGCGCGAGTTCGATAAAGACGTTGTTGGACCGCTCCACCTCGAGACCGCCGTGGAGGTGGTGGCTTCTCCCTTCGTGGTCGGCCAGACGGCGCGGGTCGACGGCAAACTTCACGTCTTCCTGGCTAACTTTAAGGGGCTCGAGGCAAAGAAGATTTCGAAACAGATCCCGGAACGGAACGTCGAAATCACCTTCCCGGCAGGCGCGGGAAGCAGGGTCTTCGTGTTGCCGTTCCTGGGGCAGGTCCGCGAACTTCCTGTCGAACGGAGAGCCGGGCGGATTCGCGCGGTTGTTCCCGAAATCGACAAGGGCGCCGTGGCCTGGGTTGAATGACGGCCCTGGCGGCCGTCCCGCACGATAAAAACTCACATAAGTAGGCTAGCATCATAAAAGCCGCCCCAAATGGGACGTATGGGATTTTAGTCATTTTTTTACGAAAATATAAGTAATTGTTATAAAATGACTTATTAAATTTTAATGCTCTCGAAAAAGCGTTTTTCAAAAATGTGTCCGATTATGACACAGTGCGCAAAAAATACATTCCAATAGATTACTTCCAAAAATGTAGCCGCTAAGGGCTAAAAATTCTCGATGATGTCGGTCACCAGGGTGCGCGCGAAGTCGCGCGACAGGCGGTTGAGCGCAGGCTCGCTCTCCTCAAACAGCGCCGGTGCGGATTGGCTCACCTGGTACTGCTCGCGGAAGAGGTAATGAGGGTTGGAGAACACCACCTTTTTGGTGTGCAGGTCGATCAGTTCGACGTCGGCCGTCACCTGGATCTGGAAGGTGGTGGCGCGGCCGGTGTTGGGGTCAAAGGTGAGGACGCCGGAGCGGACAGAGTTGATGGTTCCCTTCAGTTCGGCGTCGGCGCCTGCGGGATCGGGCGTGACGCGGAAGCGGGTACGGTCAATAAACTCGCGGGTGACGGCGGCGGCCACCTTCTGCTCAATCCGAAAGCGGGTGCTCTTGTTGGTGAACACCGGAATGGCGATGGTCTTGATGTCGGGCGGCAGGCGCGATGCGGTGCCGGCCACCTGGTAACCGCAGGCGACCGCCAGCAGAACGGAGCAGGCCGCAAGCGCGGCGGCCGTGGCGCGGGCGAGAGGTTTCATTTCAGCAGGTGCAGCGGCTGGCGCTGGCGATGCAGCCCTTCCGCAATCTGGACGGCGTTGAGGGCCGCAAGCCGCAGGTTATCCGCGACGGCCCAAAGCCAGATTCCCGCCGGATGCGAAGCGTCGGGCTGGATGGCGTCAACCAGAATTTCATTCGAGCCTGCCGCCTCCGCCTGCGAGGGCGCCTTTTCAGAAGTCCGGCGGATGGTGACGGGCGCGCCGTCGAGCGCCATCACCAGGTCAGAAGGGGGCACGCGTTCGCTGGTTTCGGCGTAGAGCGAAACGGCGGAGGAGTAAAACACGGGAACCTGGACCAGGCGCACAGCGGGCACCGGCGCGCGGCCGTCGAGGTAAGCCGCGAGCTCGTTGCACACGCGCGACTCCAGCGCGTCCGCCTTTTCATACCCGGCTCCCAGGCGCGGCAGCAGATTGAAGGCAATCTGGGCGCCGAACGCGTCGCGCGGCACCTTCTGGAAGCTGAGCAGGTTGACCGTCTGCTTCTGCAGTTCGTCGATGGCGCGCGGCCCCAATTCAGAAGCCGGGCTGAAGATCTGCGCCACCGCGCTGCGCACCTGGAACCGGGCAGCCAATCGCGACACCAGGGCGCTGATCATCAGGGTCGCCGCGTGCGGCGCGGCAATCAGGTGGAGCCCTTTGCGCGCGCCCGAGGCCTGGGCAGCGGCTGAAGGTCCGTCGAGGAAAGGAACTCGCAAGGAAGCGGTTTCCGGCTGCGAAACGCTGGAGCAGAGATCGATGACCGCTCGCACGCCCTTCGGTCCGCGCCGCTCGCGCCCGGCCCGTTCAATCCAGGAAGCCAGGCTCTGGTGTGGAGCCGCGACAAAAGCAAAATCGAAGTTCGCGGGGATCCCGTCCTGATAGTCCTTGGCGGCCCTGCGCCCCCGGCTGAGGTCCACAATGGGCAGATCGGATTCGCCTGCCTCTCCCGAGACGGTGATCAGCTCAGCGACGGGGAAATGGCGCTCCTCAAGAACAGCCAGGAGTTCCTTGCCCAGCAGCGATGACGCGCCAATGACGGCCACATGGTAACCGGCGTTCTTCATTGGGCCTTCACCTCTTCAGGAACAGGAGGGTTGGGTGGACGTTGCCTGCCGGGTATCTCATGGATAGGACCGGAGAGCGCGTAGGTGAGAGCCAACACCAGAAGGACGGGTTCCGAGTAGAACAGAATGGCCCAGATGATAAGGCCAATGAAGATGATGGTGACGTACGGACGCCGCCGGCGCAGATCAAGCGCCTTGAAGCTGTAGTAGCGCACCCGGCTGACCATCAGGAAGGCCAGGGACAGCGCCACCAGCAACCAGACCACCGCGAACGGCCAGTAATTGAGAGGCGCTTTCTCCCAATGGACGACGGCAACAACAACGCCCGCAGCGGCCGGAATGGGCAGCCCGACAAAAAAGCGGCGATCGACTCCCGGTTTCACAGTATCAATGTTAAAGCGCGCCAGTCGCGCCGCTCCGCAAATGAGGTAAGCGAAGGTGATGATCCACCCGACCGCGCGCAGGTGGTGAGTCAACGGAATCTGCAAAGCGTCGATGGCCGGACGCACTCCCCAGGAGTAGGCGAGGATGCCGGGAGCCAGGCCGAAGGTGATGACATCGGCCAGCGAATCGAACTCGCGGCCGAAGTTTGAGGTGGCGTTGGTGAGGCGGGCGATGCGGCCGTCCAGGACGTCAAACACGATGGCGAGGCCAATCGCCATTGCAGCGTTGTCAAAAGAACCGCTGGCAAGCGTGCCAGCAGCCCCGGCAGCCATCAACTGAGCCCCCTGCAGGGTGTTCAGGATGGCGTAGTAGCCGCAGATCAGGGTTCCGGTAGTGAACAGGCTGGGCAGGATGTACATACCCCGCCGCAGGCGGTGATTATGGACGACCGTCTCCGCTCCTTCCTTCGCTTCAGGATGAACTTGCCCTGCTGGTTCCAATGATGGTGCTCCCGGCTTTCACATGCTCGCCGACTTTAACGGAGAGGGTGACCTCAGGTGAAACCAGAATATCCACCCGCGACCCGAACTTGATCATTCCCACCCGTTCCCCGCGCTCCACGCGGTCGCCAACTTTTTTCCAGAAGACAATCCGCCGGGCCAGAACGCCGGCAATCTGGCGCACAACAATCTCGCCGTCTTCACTGGCCAGCGTAAAGGTATTGCACTCATTTTCAACCGAGGCGCGCGGCTCCGACGCCATGTGAAACGATCCTTTGCGGTAGACAATGCTCTCGATGCTTCCTGCGACGGGCGATCGGTTCACGTGAACATTAAGGGGCGACATGAAGATGCTGATTCGCTGGCGAGGACGGCCGGCTTCCTCCTCCGCACGAATCTCAACCACACGTCCGTCCGCGGGAGAAACAAGCACCCCGGGGCCAGACGGAACCGACCGTTCCGGGTCGCGAAAGAAATTCAAAACAAACAACGCGAGGATTAAAAAGAAGGCGGCGGCAAGAAAGAAAAACCTGCCCGGCCAGAATAACCCAAAACCCAGCAGCCCCCCTGCAATCAAAATCAGCGGCAGGCCATACCAGTACCCGTCTTTCACCATAATCGTTGGGTGCGCGGCACCGCCCCGAACAAGCGTCGTCCAGCCGGAGCCGGCGAACCGCCGCAACTGAGTAAACAACCCCCCTTCCCTCACTCGACGCTCCACTCGCGGGGGAGGGATTCACTCTTCTTGCCTGGTCGCCTGGCTAAACAGCCAGCCTGCCGCCATTCAAGACAGCGGCCATCTGGTCCTTCAGACGAAGTTTAAGCTTCTTCAACCTGACTTCTTCGATCTTTTCTGCTTCCGTCAGGTAAGACTTCGCTTCCAGGAGGTCCAATTCGGCTGCGTACCGGCCATGCTCCTCGTAAAGCCGCTGATACTCCTGATTGTTGGCCATCGAATTATCCCGGATGGCCTCGGTAGGTGTGCTCACGCTTGTGCCACCTCCGCTCTTATTATTTTACTTCCGTCAGGCTAACACACACGCATAACGCGTTCAAGCTGGAAAGATACGGATGCTGACAACCCATGAAGTGCCGGGCTGCGGATATCCTGGCATTTCTCAGCTTGTGGCGGGGGAAATTTTGAATGATCAGGTATTCTGTTCCGAAGTTCGGGTTATAGGTCAGATTGTCGACGATGAGCCGCCTTGCAGCGCGAGCCCGAACGCTCTGCCCGATGACCTATTCCGTAGCGCAGGGCTTCCTGGGCTCACCGTTCTACTACCGCGAATCAAATACGGGAGCGGCGGCCCTCCCCTACCAATACCAGACCGCGGCGCGGAAACGCCTGCGCTACTCATATCGCAACGCCACCATGGGATCGACTTTTGACGCGCGGCGGGCGGGGATGTAGCAGGCCAGCAAGGTCACGGCAACTAGAATCAACGAGACGGCAATGAACGTGGACGGGTCAGTGGGCCTGACGTTATAGAGCTGACTTGCAATGAAACGGGTTAGCACGAGTGCGCCGGCGGCACCGGCAACAACGCCGACCAGCGCCAGCTTGAGCCCCTGGCTGATAACCATCTTCAGTATGTTACGTTTCTCAGCCCCAAGCGCCATGCGGATGCCTATTTCATTGGTGCGCTGACTGACCATGTAGGAAATCACGCCGTAGATTCCGAGGCCAGCGAGAATCAGCGCCAGCGCTGCGAACAGGCCTACGGCCGTCGTCTCGAAATGCTGGTCAGCAGCTTCCCCGGCGAGCAAATCGTCCATCGTGGCAACGTTGGAGAGCGGCAGTTCCTTATCGATGGCCAGCACCTGCGAGCGGAGTGCAGATACAGTGGCGTGTGGATTGGACACGGTGTGGAGCAAAACGGTTATGCTATCACTCGGCGACTGGGCAAAGGGCAGGAAGACTTGCGGCAGTGACTTGCCCCCGGGCCCAACACGCCGAATGGCAGCAGACACACCGATGATGGAGACCGCCGTCTGGTAGGGCGTGCCAGGGGCCATGAGAATGCCCTGGCCGATGGGATTTTCGCCATGCGGGAAAAAGAGTCGGACGAACCCCAGGTTCACAACCGCGACCCTTGGAGCGTTTGGGCCATCCTGGTTTTGGAATCCACGGCCCGCGAGGATTGGAATTCCGAGGCTGCGAAAGTAGCTATTACTTACGGCGTCGAGTGGAACAGACGCCGACGGATCGTTCATCGCGGGGGCAGGGCGGCCTTCGATTCCAACGCGCATTTTCATGGACAGCCTGATTGGTAGGCTGGTGGAAACGCTCGCAGTCCGAACTCCGGGAAGAGCGTCGAGGCGGTCGAGAAGCTGCGAGGAAAACGCCGTTTGCTGGGATTCGGTCGAGTACTTGTCAGACCGAAGAAAAATGCGAGCGGTCAGGAGATTGTTGGGATCAAATCCGTAGCTTACGTTCGTCCGGCGAAGAAAGCTCTTCAGCAATAGACCCGCAGCGATCAGTAAAACCACGGCGGTCGCGACCTCCGCGACAACGATCAGATTTCGCAGGAATGTGTAGTTCTGTGAGCGCGTGACCCGCGTGTGGCCCGCCTGGACGGTGAGGTTCGGGCTGACGAAGGTCAACATCGGCGCGAAACCAGAGATGGCGCCGGCCAAGGCGGCAGCAGCAATCGTGAACACGAGTGCGACGGCGTTGACGTGCACGTCTTGGACGTTTAGCAACCCGCTGGGTACGAAAGAACGAAGAAGCACAACACCCCAGTATCCGCCGAGTAGGCCCACGAGCCCGCCCATGGCTGAAAGAAGCGTGCTTTCCACCAGAAGTTGCCGTGCGAGGCGGGAGCGCCCGGCGCCGAGAGCAGAGCGCACAACAAATTCGCGAGCGCGGACAGAGCCGCGCGAGAGTTGCAGGTTCGCGACATTCGCGCAGGCAATCAGCAATATGAATGCAACTGCGGCCATCAGCGTCCAGAGAGGAGCGCGGGCGTCGCCTGTAAGATGGTCGTGCAGGGAAACGACCCTGAGATGAACCTCTTGTGCGTAGCGGCCAAGAAATTTCGGAAGGTGCGGCAATGCACGACTGTTGATCAATGAGAGCTCGGCTTGCGCCTGCGCGAGCGTCACGCCCGGCTTCAGCCTTGCGATGACATCAAGGAACCAAATGGCCCGCTTCGCAGCAGTCGGCGCTGCGAGGGGTACAAACACTTTTGGTGGGCTGGCCGATGTTGGGAATTTGAAACTCGCGGGAAGCACTCCCACTACGGAATAGTCTTTGCCGTCGAGCTTAATCGTCCGTCCGAGGATTCTCGGATCCCCCGCATAGTGCGACTGCCATATTCCGTAGCTCAAGATGGCCACGCGCGGACCTCCGGGACGATCCTCTTTTGGAGTAAAGCTTCGGCCGCGTAAGAGCTCTACGCCAAGCACAGAGAAAAAATTCGCGGACACGCTGATGCCCGGAATCCTTTCCGGAATCCCTGCCCCTGTGAGCGTGAACTCCCCAGGAAAGTGCGTCGCGGCAATTCCGGAAAACACAGTATTCTGGTCGCGCCAGGCAAAATACGTCGGATGGGGCACAGCGAAGCTGTGCAAATCCGACTTAGGGTTTTGCAATGTGGGCCAGACGAGCCGCGCGGGGTCTTTGTAAGGAAGTGACTTCAGCAATACGGCATCCACGACACTAAAGATCGCCGTATTGGCTCCGATGCCGAGGGCGAGGGTGAGAACGGCGACAAGGGTGAAACCCGGGTTGCGGCGGAGTTGGCGGAGGCCGTAGCGGAGGTCCTGCCAGAGTTCCTGGAGCAGGCGCGTGCCCAGAGTTTCGCGGCACTCTTCCTTGTAATTCTGGTAGCCGCCGAACTCGATGCGCGCCTGCCGCTCAGCCTCACTCCTGGAAATTCCCTGCCGCTCCAGGTCCGCCATGCGCAGGGCAAGGTGCGAGCGGAACTCCTCGTCCATCTCGCGCTCGATGCGCCGCCGGTTGAAGAGGAAATCCGCCAGCGTGCGCAGCCATGACCAGAATTTCATGCTCATCTCGCTTAGCAATTCCGTAGCGCCGGCATCTTGCCGGCCTTGAGTAAAGGTGCCGCCGGGACGGCGGCGCTACCAACGAGCGTTGTCACCCTGTTTTCGAATCCTCAGTAGTTAACGGGCCCACCCGCGAATACGATCGTGCAAAAACCCTGAACCCGGAACGCGAACCTATAACTCGCTTGCTTCCGCCCTGAGCGCCGCGCCGATGGCTGCCACGAGGCGGTTCCAGCCGTCGGTCTCCTCGCGCAGCCTCTTCCTGCCGGCGGCCGTGAGCTCATAGAACTTGGCCCGCTGGTTGTTCTCCGAGGTTCCCCATTGCGCCTTCAGCAATCCCTGGCGGACGAGGCGAAGCAGCGCCGGGTAGAGCGCTCCCTGCTCGATGACCAGAGCGCCTTTGGATATCTGCCCGATGCGCAGCAGGATGCCGTAGCCGTGCAGCCGCCCCAGCGAAACCGCCTTGAGGATCAGCAGGTCGAGCGTGCCGGGAAGGATTTGGGCGCGGTCGGGCATCTCACCTCCTAAGATAGTTAGGACTATAGAGTCCGGCAACAAAGGTTGTCAAGGGTGAATCTCAAGCTTTCAATTTCCGGGTCGCCCATTCAGGGCCAAAGTGACAGAGGCGAGATGTGGGGCGGGAAAAAGAAAACCCGGCCGAGCGGCCGGGTTTTCGATTGACAATCAGAACTGCTATTTATGCGAGGAGGAAATCAAGCGGCGAAGAAAAAGTCGCCGCCGGAGTCGTTCCTTACTGGCCCTTCTTGGCACCCTTCTTCGCACCCATCTTCTTGGCGTGCTTCGTGTGCTTCTTGCTGTGAGTCTGGGTGGTTGCGTGCTTCTTGTGCTTCTTCGCAGCAAAAGCCGGCATCGACAGGGTCGTGGCCATAGCGAGAGCTGCCATCAGTGTAAAGAATTTCTTCATGGGTTCTAGAACCTCCGGTTAAAAATAACTACAGAAATGCCTTAGCAAAACATATTCCAAAGGTATCTGCGAGCGCGAGAATGCAAGATAAGTGCTGCGTTTACAGTTTGTTAAATTCTCAGGCTGGATTCTGGAGGTAGGATTTCAAACGGTCGATCTTCGGCTCGTTACACCATATGGTGCGGGGCTTGCACGGTTTCGGGTAGAACCTCCGGCATGCGCCGGTGAATATGGAAGTGAAAATTCGCGTTTCGCAGGGGACCCTTCGAAATTCCACCTTCCCTGTCCCGCCCCACCGCAAGACTCTTTTCAAACCCCAGGCTCAACAATGTGATAAACAAGAACCAGGGCGTCTTCTTTCGGATTCTGATAATAGTCTTTCCGGCGGGACTGCGATACAAAGCCAAAGGAGCGGTAGAGTTCCACCGCGGGCAGATTGGACTCCCGGACCTCCAGAAAGAGTCTGTGCACGCCGGCCCCGGACAATCTTCGACAGGTTTCCTGAAGCAGCTCCCTGGCAATGCCCTGGCGCCGGTGTGCCGGCTCAATCACGAGGTTCCAAAGCTCCGCTTCCCCGTCCAGGCGATAGAAGGCCAGGAATCCCAGGACGTTCGTCAGCATCTGGTCGTCTGGCTCAGCCACGAGGATCGTTCCCCTGGGGTCCGCAACCAGTTGCTCATAATCGCGCGCCCGCCAGGTCCCCACTCCTTTGCAGGCACTATGAATTCTCAGGACTGCCTTCAGGTCGTCCGGTGAAAACAGTCTGATTTTTATTCCACCCGAAGGGTGGCGCCGGGAGGGACCGGAGAGATTCCGAGGTTTTCGCGGCCGTAAAACAGCGCCTGACTTTCTCAATCAGTTTCCCGCCTTTGCCGCCGGGGCCTGCCAGTTCATTTCAGCATCCGACCGCCGGATGTAACAGGCATCGAGATCCTCAGGCGAGGGTATCCCGCCCTGTTCGTGGGCGCGAAGGGCCACTCCGGCAATGGCTTCAAGGAGAGCACCCGGCACCTCAATCCCCAGGAGGTCCTGATGCAGACTTTCACGCAGGGACCGCGCCTTCAGGTCATGAGTTCGTGTGAGGAAGGCGATTGTCCCGCCGACGAAGGTTCGGCACTGTCCGCCCCGGCTGAGGATATCCAACATGGCCTGAAGGCGTTCAGGACGCACCAGTTGGCCCGGGCCGGCCGCCTCAAATGCGGATTGAGGGCCGGCGGCTTCGGCCGTTCTCCGATAGAAACCGGCAAAGAACTCTCCCCGGCGCGCGTCGAGAACAGGAACGGCCCAGTCGGCCTCCGGATGGGCGTGCTCAACCATCGCCTCCAGCAGGTTGACTCCCTTGACGGGGCGTCGAAAGGCCCTGGCCCAGCCCTGCGCCGCCGCCAGCCCCACACGGATTCCGGTGAATGAGCCGGGCCCGTTTGACACCGCGTAAAGCTCGATGTCGGGAAAACCGATCCCGGCCTGAGCGAGCGCGCGGTCTGCCATCTCAAACAGAGTCACGGCGTATCGCGATGCAGGCTCGCTGTTTAAGGCCCTTGCCAGGCATTCTTTCTGATCGTAAACCGCAGCCCCGCCATATTCGCTCGTTGTGTCGATTGCCAGAAGTCGCATTTTCAATCATTATACCCGCCCCGGCCGCTCCGCATGCGCAATTCCTTCAATCCGCGCATGAAGGGCGGCGGGATGAAGGAACTTTCAGATGTCCCGGAGCTCTTCTTCGTTGAGTCCGAAATAGTGGCCGATTTCGTGCAGCAAGGTATCGCGAATCTGTTGCTCGACCTGTTTTTCGTTCGAACAGATGGCCTCGATGTTCTTCTGGTACAGGAAGATGTGGTCCGGAGGGTCAGCGGAGAAGACGCTCTTCAGGGTCCGTGGGACACCCGAGAAAAGCCCCAGCAGCAGACCGCCCCGGTAGGGTTCCCGGGGAGGGGAATCTTCAACAATAATGGCAAGGTTCGCCAGCCTGCTGCGAAACGGTTCGGGCAGGTTGTCCAGAACCTCGCCGACCAGTTGTTCGAAACGTTCACGCTCCACGGAATCATTGTACATGCGTGCGAGTTTCCAGCGTGTCCCTCTTGACACATCGTGGCGGCTCACCGCAGTCTAAAGCCGGGAGGAAGTCCCGGCGATTATGCTAGAATGGTAACTAATGTGGCCGACCCTTATTTTCCCTGTGCCATCCCATTCTGTAGCGGCAGCCCCCAAGAGGAGGCAGCTGTTTTAGGATCGCCGAAGATTTCTTATGCCAACACTCTCATTGAACCTGCCTGACCTCTCAGAAATGATTGGGCGGATGGCCCAGGCCATGCAGCAGCAGACGGAGCCGCCGGCCGGCGAAAATCCCGCTCCGCAGGACTCGCCGGACCTCCGAGCGCTGGCGGGCATCATGGACCACACCCTGCTGCGCCCGCAGGCCACTTCGGAAGAACTGGACCGGTTCTGCCGCGAAGCGGTGTCGCTGGGCGTTGGCGCCATTGCCATCCACCAGGTGTGGGTCCCATTGGCGGTCAGGATCCTGAGAGGGACCGAACATCAAGGTTGGGACCGTTGTGGGCTTCCCTTTCGGCGCCACCCACTCCTCCGTCAAGCGTGCGGAAGCTGAAGCGTCCATTCGCGCCGGCGCCGCGGAACTTGATATGGTGATGAACGTTGGAGCCATGCGCTCTGGAAACCTGGAAGGCGTCCGCAGCGATATTCGAGGCGTCGCAGACATCGCGCACAGTTACGGGTGCATCCTAAAGGTGATCCTTGAGAACGCTTACCTTTCTGATGAGCAGAAGGTCACGGCCTGCCGGCTGTCCAGGCAGGCGGGCGCAGACTACGTCAAAACCTCAACAGGATTAGGACCGTCTGGCGCAACAGAGGCTGATGTCCGGCTGATGCGCAAGGCCGTTGGAACGCAAATGGGCGTCAAGGCAGCCGGGGGTATCCGGTCGCTCGGGGATGCCGTGAAGATGCTGCGAGCCGGGGCGGACCGGCTGGGAACCAGTACATCGGCTGCCATTCTGGCGGAAGCCGCCCGCCGCGTGGGCTGATCCATGTCGCAAGTTGTGAAAACACAAGTGCGCCCCCTGGGAGCAACCGAACTGCTGACGCTGCTGATGGAAGTGAGCGAGCAGATCACCTCCACGCTGGATCTGGAAGTGTTGATGGTGCGCATCGCCGAACTGGTGAAGCGCGTCATCAACTACAAGGTCTTTGCCATTCTGCTGCTGAACGAGAAGACGCAGGTGCTGAGAATCCGTTCCAGCGTTGGCCATCCGGAGGACCGAGTCCGGAAACTTCGGATCAAAGTGGGTGAAGGCATCGTGGGACGGGCGGCGCTGGAACGCCGGTCGATTCTGGTGAACGACGTCCAGAGCGAACCGACCTACATCGAGTCGATGCCCACCATCAGGTCTGAACTGGCGGTCCCGCTGATCCTGAAGAACCGGGTGATCGGCGTCATCGACCTGGAAGCGGACACGCCCGACTTTTTTACCGACCAGCACGTCAATCTGCTGGAGCTGCTGGCCGGCCGCATGGCCATGGCCATTGAGAACGCCCGGCTCTACCGGCGCAGCCTGCGCCAGGCGCGGACGCTGCAACTGCTGAATGAAATCAGCCGCGAGCTGAGCTCGGTGCTGGTGCTCAGCGACCTGCTTCGCAAAGTGGGAACCCTGACCAAGCGCCTGGTGAACTATCACCGCTTCAGCATTATGCTGGCGGACGAGCAGGCGAAGACCTTCAACTCCGTCCTGACGCTGCGACAGGATGAGAGCCTGCCGGACAAGACCACGGTCCGCTTTGGCCAGGGCATCGTGGGCTCGGCCGCCGATTCGCTGGAGCCGGTGGTGTCACCCGACGTCAGGCGCGATCCGCGGTACATCTGCATCTATCCCGATACGAAATCTGAGATGACGGTCCCGCTGATCTACCACGGCCGCGTCATCGGCGTAGTGGATCTGGAAAGCCCTGTCCTGAATTATTTTACAGAGGAGCATGTCCGGATTTTTTCCACCCTGGCGCCCCAGATCGCCATCGCCATTGAAAACGCCCGGCTCTATGAGCGGGTGCTGCGAAGTGAGTCGCGGCTTGACCGCGACCTGCAACGCGCGCAGGAAATCCAGATGCTCCTGATGCCCGGGACCTCGCCCAACGTCACGGGGCTCGAGATCGGTCTGCGCTTCCAGCCCGCGCGACAACTGGGCGGCGACCTCTATGACTTTCTGAATTACGGGAAGGACCGCCACGTGCTGGCCATCGGCGACGTCAGCGGCAAAGGAGCGCCAGCCGCTCTTTACGGGGCGCTCGCCGGAGGCATCCTGCGAAGCCTCGCTCCCCTTCGCCTTCCCGTTCCCGAATTGCTTCGCCGGCTGAACGAAACGCTGCTGGAACGCAGAGTGGAAGGCCACTTCATCACCCTCACCTGCGCGGTGTGGGAACCCAGGAACAGGACTCTGCGCCTGGCCAACGCCGGGATGCCGCTGCCGGTTCTCATCCGGAACGGACGGTGGCGGCAAATTCAGGCCGAAGGAATTCCACTGGGTCTGCTGGAACACACGGAATATCAGGAGGTTTCTCTTCAACTGAAAAAGGGAGACCTGCTGGCGTTTTTCTCCGACGGCCTGGTGGAGGCCATGAATCCGGAGCTTCAGGAGTTTGGCGCGCGCCATCTGGCGAACCTGTTGCGCGATAACGCCAGCCGTCCGCTGCGCGAGATTATTGATATGCTATTCGGCGAGATTGCGCGCTTTGAGGAGGGGCGGCCTCCGCGCGATGACCAGACGCTGGTTCTGGCCCGTGTGCGCTGAGGCAGATGCCGGGCTCATGCAACCTGGCCGCACCGGGGCAAACCCCGGCCGGATAGGAATCAAAAAGATCAATCACCATGGAACACTTCCACTACGTCAAGAACAAGCTGCAGTGTGAGGACGCGCCGATGGCCGAACTGGCCGCCAGTTTCGGCACGCCCGCTTATGTTTACAGCCGCTCTGCGATTGAAGAAAACTTCAACCACATCGAGGGCCGGCTGGCCGACATTCCACACCTGATCTGCTATTCGGTGAAGGCCAATTCCAACCTCAGGATCCTGAACCTGCTGCGGCAGGCCGGCGCGGGCTTTGACATCGTTTCCCGGGGTGAGCTGGCCCGGGCGCTCAAGGTGGGAGCCAGACCGGATACGATCGTTTTCTCCGGAGTGGGGAAGGACGAAACGGAAATCGACGCTGCGCTTGCCGCCGGCATTCTGATGTTCAATGTGGAATCGGCGGGCGAGCTGGAGGCCATCGCGCGGCGCGCACGCCACCTGAAGAAGCAGGGCAACATTTCCATCCGCGTCAATCCTGACGTCGAGGCGGACACACACCCTTACATCTCAACCGGACAGTTCATCCACAAGTTCGGCGTGCCCAAGGACCAGGCCATCGACCTCTTCCGGCGCGCCGCCACCATGCCGGAACTGCAGGTGCGTGGCGTTACATGCCATATCGGGTCGCAGATCCTCGAGATCGATCCCTTCGTCAAGGCGCTGGAGGAAATCCTGGAGCTGGCGCGGACGCTCGAGCGTGACGGCATCCGGCTGGAGTTTCTTGATCTCGGCGGCGGCTACGGCATTCGTTACGTGGATGAGAACCCGCTGGAAATGGACCGCCTGACGGCGGAACTCAAAGGTCGCCTGGCCGAAACTCCCTATCGCCTGATCATGGAGCCGGGGCGCGCCCTGGTGGGCAACGCCGGGGCCCTGCTCGACGCGCGTTCTCTACATCAAGAACACCGGGAAAAAACACTTTGTGGTGGTCGACGCCGGCATGAACGATCTGATGCGCCCCACACTTTACGGCTCATTGCACCAGATTGTGCCCGTCGAACGCCGCACCGAAAAAACCTTTATGGCGGACGTGGTGGGGCCGCTTTGCGAGACCGGAGACTTCCTGGCGCGCGACCGCGAATTGCCCTGCGTGGAACCCGGCGACCTGGTGGCCGTGATGACCGTGGGCGCCTACGGCTACGTCCTCTCGTCCAATTACAATTCCCGGCCCCGCCCGCCCGAGGTGATGGTCTCCGGCAACCAGGTGGAATTGATTCGTCCTCGGGAAAGACTGGAAGATTTGATGGCCGGGGAAGTGCTCTGACGGGTTGTTGGAAAAAACAACCGTCATGCTGAGCACAGCGAAGCATCTGCTGTACCTTACTGAAAATGAACGAAGCAGATCCTTCGCTTCGCTCAGGATGACGAAGCACCGGCGCCGAAAACCTGGAGCCAGGCACATCCTGTGTTCAGAGGATTCTTTACCGCTCGCCCCACTTCAGTTTCTGGCGAAGGATTTCGTAGTAGTTTCTTTCCGGAGGCTGGATGAGTTCGACGAAAGAATCGGACTTGCAGACTCGAATGATGTCCTCGCTGTGCGTGGCGATGCCCACCTGGCCGTCGACGGTGAGGTAAGCGGCTTCGCGCTGGCTCTTCACCACAATTTCGATGTGGGCGGAATCGCGGAGCACCAGCGGACGATTGGTGAGCGTGTGCGCGCAGATGGGAGTGACGATAAAAGCTTCGACGGAAGGTGACACCACTGGGCCGCCCGCCGCCAGCGAATAGGCCGTCGAACCTGTCGGTGTTGAAATGATCAGCCCGTCGGATTTGTAATTTGAAATGAACTCGCCGTCGGCATAAACCTCAAAGTCCTGGATCCGGGCGATGGCTCCCTTGTTCAACACCACGTCGTTCAAGGCCCGGAAGGTGGAAAGGACTTCATCCGCGCGGACCAGTTCGCCCTCAATCTGGACGCGCCGTTCGGAACGATAGTTCCCGGACAACACGCCTTCAAGCGCCGGATAGAGCTCATCCCGGGTAATGACGGTGAGGAATCCCAGGTCGCCCAGGTTGACTGCAAAAATGGGAACTTCGTGCCGGTAGAGGGCGCGGGCGGCGGCCAGCAATGTGCCGTCGCCTCCCAGCACAATCAGCAGATCAACTTTCCCCGGAAGCTCGTTGCGGGTGAGGCATTTTTCCGAGCTCGAGAGGATGGAACCCGTCTCCTTATCGAAGGAAACCTCGATGTCGCGCTCTCGAAGCCACTCCACCAGTTGTGGAACAATCTCTCGAATCTCTGCTTTTTTGGGCTTTGAAACAATTCCGATTTTCTTGATCGTCATAAGAGCCTGAAGTCACCGTGGAATGAACGATGGCCACCGCTGACGCAGTCCATCACTAAAAAACCATTCTAGACACTTTTCGGCCAAATAGCATGCAGGAAAAATTCACGGTTCCCCTCAGCTCCCGGCAAGGCGCTTTCAACGCGCCCCATCTCACTGAACCCTAAATCGGCGATCTTCCGTGAAACCTTTCGAATGGCTTCTTCGTGCAGGCGCGGATCGCGCACAATGCCGCCCTTGCCCACCTGGCCGGGGCCCACTTCAAATTGCGGCTTCACCAGCACCACAAGATCGGCGCCCGCTTCCAGCAGGGGAGGAAGCACAGGAAGAATCAGCGTGGAGGAGATGAAGGAAACATCCATCGTGACCAGGGGTACCAGCCTTCCGATCTGGTCAAAGGCCAGGTACCGGGCGTTGGTTTTCTCCATTACCGTCAGGCGCGAATCCTGCCGCAGTTTCCAGTCAAGCTGGTTGGTCCCCGCATCCACGGCAATGACCCTGGCTGCCCCGCGCTGAAGGAGGCAGTCCGTAAAGCCGCCGGTTGAGGAGCCGATGTCCAGACAGGTCTTGCCTTCCGGGTTCACGGCAAAGTGGTCAAGCGCGCCCTCAAGCTTGAACCCCGCCCGGCTGACGTAACGGGGCGGTTCCCCCAGCAGACGCAGCCGTGCCTCGGAACGGACCGTCGTCCCGCATTTTTCAATCTTCTGCTCGTCCACCAGCACCTGGCCGGCAAGGATCAGCGCCTGGGCCTTCTGGCGGGACTCCGCAAGGCCGCGCTCCACCAGAAGGCAGTCGAGCCGGATTTTTTGTGGCCGATGAAGACTCATCTTCCAAAGATTAACCGGAGGGTTGCAGGAAATAAAGGCCCCGCCCCAGCCCGTGAGGTCATCCGATTGTGCTATCTATGTTTCACAGTTTGAAACTTGCCATAATTTCCGTGTTCCCGCGCCAGGTTTTGCGGTAAGATCGCTGGCGCAAATATCAACCCGGCACTTTTGCGGTGGGCGTCCTGGCGGGGACCGGGAAACGATACTCTTAATCCTCAATCTACTCAGTTGCTGGGAAGGAGGAAGACTATGCGGGAACATCGGATGACAAGGCGGGACTATCTGAAACTGATGGGAACCGGAGGCACCATGGCTGCGGTGGGTGCCGCGGCAGCATGCACTTCGGGCCAGCCGCCGGCGCCCAAACAGGGACAAGCCGAAGGGCCGGGCGAGCCGGCTTCTGCGGTGGCAGACCGCGAGCGGCGCATGAAGTGGTGGCACGCGGCAAAGTTCGGCATGTTCATTCACTGGGGGCTTTACAGCGTGATCGGACAGCACGAATGGGCCATGGAGAAGGAAGGGATTCCGATTCCACAGTATCAGTTGCTGGCCAAACACTTTAATCCCAAGCCCAATGCCGCGCGCGACTGGGCGAAACTGGCCAGGCGGGCCGGGCAGAAGTACATGGTGATGACCACCAAGCATCATGAGGGATTCTGCCTGTTTGACACCAAGCTGACAGACTACTGCGCTCCCAGGCAGGGTGCCGGGCGCGACCTGGTGAAGGAATACGTTGATGCCGCCCGCGCCGAGGGATTGCGGGTGGGATTTTATTACTCGCTGATGGACTGGCACCATCCGGACGGGGCGCGCTGCGCGACGGACGAGGCCGCGCGCAAGCGTTTTGTGGCTTACACTCACGGCCTGGTTCGTGAATTGATGACCAACTACGGCAAGATTGACGTTCTGTGGTACGACGTTGACTGGCCGCTGACCGCCGAGCAGTGGGAATCGAAAAGGATGAATGACATGGTGTTCAAGCTGCAGCCGGACATCATTGTGAACAATCGCAACGGCTTGCCGGGAGACTTTTCAACCCCTGAGCAGCATATCAGCGCCTCAGAAAAAGGCCGGGCCTGGGAAACCTGCATGACCATGAATGACAGCTGGGGCTACCAGAAAGCGGACGACGACTTCAAGTCCACCAAAACCATCGTGCGCAACCTCGTCACTTGCGCCAAGGGCGGAGGGAATTATCTGCTGAACATCGGTCCCAGGCCGGACGGCTCGGTGCCGGAAGAAGAGGTCCGCACGCTGGAGGCCGTGGGCAAATGGATGGACAAGAACGGCCCGACTATTTATGAAGCCGAGCGCTGCGATGCGGGTGGAACCACCAACGCGAACTTTACACGGAAAGGAAACACCCTTTACATCCACGTGCACTTCTGGCCGGGCATGACGCCGGCGGCCGGCTGGCTCTCGTTCTTCCGGCCGCAGTCGGTGGTGGCCATTGGAGGGCTGCGGACCCAGGTGAAATCGGCGAAGCTGTTTGCTTCCGGCAAAAAGGTGAACTTCAGGCAGGACGACGTCTCCATCCAGTTTACGGGGCTGCCCATCAAAGCGCCCGATGACCCCGTCACCGTGATTGAGGCGGAGTGCGATTCTGAACCCACCGTCAGCGGTCTCTACGTGCGCGAACATCGAAAGCGCTACAACGTGGGGATCTGACCCGCCGGAACGCCCGCTCTGGAAGGAAATCCGGTGGAGTAAGCCTGCTGATGAAAAGTCTGTTGCATGAGCAGGCTTGCTCCGGGCCAGTCGGAGTCCGCGGTCAAAGGTTGAAGAGAATCTTCAGGCTGTTGTCAGGGTCGTGCATCTTCCTCAGACCCTCTTCGATATCCTTGAGAGGCATGCGGTCCGTCACCACACTCTTCACGTCGATGGCGTCGCGCTCCAGCAGGGAGATGGCAACCCGAAAGTCTTTGGGAGTGTAAACGCGCGCGCCGGAAGTGCGAATTTCCTTAAAGACCAGGTTGAGCACGTCCACTTCCGGCGGCAACTTCGGAAGTCCGACAAAAGTGATGTGCCCCCGAACCTTGCAGGACTGAACGGCGTCGCGGTAAGCCGCGGTCGCTCCTGTCGCCTCGAACACATGGTCGACAAAGCTGTCTCCGGTCAACCGGGGAACCAGCTCAACAGGTTTCGTCTCTAACGGATTCAACGACGGTGAAGCCCATTTGCTCCGCCAGGTTCCGCCGGAAGGGCTTCGCCTCTGAAACCAGCACCCGCCGCGCTCCCACCGCTCTCAGCACCTGGGCAATGAGGTTCCCGATGGGGCCGGCCCCGGTGACGAGCGCGGTGTCACCCGCCGTGAATCCGGAAGTCCGGACCACGTGAACCGCAACGGAAAGAGGCTCAACCAGCGCTGCCTGCTCGTCATCGACGCCGGAAGGAACAGGGATCAACTGCTCAGGGGTCGCTTTGACGTATTCCGCAAATCCGCCGTCCGTGTCAATTCCGAGCAGCCCGAGCTTCTCGCAGACGTGGGCGTTGCCTTCGCGGCAGGGAGCACAGCGCCCGCAGGAAATCAGCGGAAACACCGCCACGCGGTCGCCTTCCTTGACTTTCGAGTCCGCGGCAGCGCGCGTCTCCACCACGGTGCCGAAAATCTCGTGGCCCAGCACACGCGGCGGGACCACCCTCGGGTGCTTGCCGGCGTGGATCATCATGTCCGTGCCACAGATGCCTGCGTACCGCACCTTCACGAGCATTTCGCCCGGATTCAGTTCAGGCTTTGGCCATTCCTGCAACTTCAGATTTTCAACTCCGGTGTAAACCCCTGCCTGCATGAGAACCTTCCTTTCGCTTGGAGCCCGTGGCCAGCGTGCGGCCCGTGAAACGGCCGGCATATCGAGCCCCGCTCAACGTCGTAACGATCACGCAACATGTTATTTCCAGTAAGACCCGAAACACAACACGATTCAGCGTTTTTCTCACGTCATTGCGAGCGCCGCGCCCGATAAAGATCACTCTCGCCTCCGAAGTGTAATAGAATTTTTGTATAACGTTTTTCTGGCGGAAAGATTCCAATCTGACGAGGGAGGAAATCATGGCCAGCTCAACACAGCCCGAAGACCGTTCGCCCTTGACCGTTTCAACCGAACCGCTCTCCTCTGAAGAGCTCCGCAAGATGAACGCCTACTGGCGCGCAGCCAACTACCTTTCAGTTGGGCAAATCTATCTCTACGATAATCCGCTGCTGCGCGAGCCGCTCAAGCCGGAGCACGTGAAGCCCCGCCTGCTGGGACACTGGGGCACCACGCCGGGATTAAATTTCATCTATGTTCACTTCAACCGCATCATCAAGAAGCTCGACCTGAACGTGATCTACATCACGGGGCCCGGGCATGGCGGGCCGGGGCTGGTTGCCAACACCTACCTGGAAGGCACCTACAGCGAGTTCTATCACAACATCTCCCAGGACGCCCAGGGCATGCGGCGGCTTTTCAAGCAGTTTTCGTTCCCGGGCGGCATCCCCAGCCACGTGGCACCGGAGACTCCGGGCTCCATCCATGAAGGCGGCGAACTGGGTTACTCGATTGCCCATGCCTACGGGGCCGCGTTCGACAACCCGGACCTGCTGGTGTGCTGCGTGGTGGGCGACGGCGAAGCCGAGACCGGACCACTGGCCGCAAGCTGGCATTCCAACAAGTTCCTCAACCCGCTGCGGGACGGCGCCGTGCTCCCCATCCTTCATCTGAACGGCTACAAGATCAACAATCCGACGGTCCTGGGCCGCATGAGCGATGAAGAACTGACCGCCCTGTTCACCGGCTACGGCTACAAGCCCTACTTTGTTGAGGGCGACCACCCCGAGGCCATGCACCAATTGCTGGCCGGAACGCTGGATGCCGTGGTTGACGAGATTCAGCAGATCCAGAAAACAGCGCGAGACGACGGGAGCAAGACCCGACAGGTATGGCCGATGATCATCCTGCGCTCGCCGAAAGGCTGGACCGGACCCAAAGTGGTGGACGGGCAGCAGATGGAGGGCACTTCACGGGCGCACCAGGTGCCGCTGGGCGAAACCCGGACCAATCCCGAGCACCTGAAGATGCTGGAAGAATGGATGAAGAGCTACAAGCCCGAAGAACTATTCGACGAAGAAGGGCGATTGATCCCCGAGCTGGCAGAGCTGGCTCCGAAAGGCGACCGGCGAATGGGCGCCAACCCCCTCGCGAACGGCGGATTGCTGCTGAAGGACCTGGTCATGCCGGACTTCCGCGAATATGCAGTCCCCGTTGAATCACCCGGGAAATCGGTGGCCGAAGCCACACGGGTGATGGGCAAATTTCTGCGCGACGTGATGAAGCTGAATGAGGAGTCAAAAAACTTCCGCGTGATGGGTCCCGACGAGACGAATTCCAATCGCCTGAGCGCCCTGTTTGAGGTGACCGGTAAAACCTTTATGGAGGACGTGCTGCCCACAGACGAGCATCTCTCACCCACCGGGCGCGTGATGGAAGTCCTGAGCGAGCACATGTGCCAGGGATGGCTGGAAGGCTACCTGCTGACCGGGCGGCACGGGTTCTTCTCCTGCTACGAAGCCTTTATCCACATCGTGGATTCCATGTTCAACCAGCACGCCAAGTGGCTGAAGGTGACCCGCGACATCCCCTGGCGAAGACGCATCGCCTCGCTGAACTATCTGCTGACCTCGCATGTGTGGCGGCAGGACCACAACGGATTCACTCACCAGGATCCCGGGTTTATCGACCACGTGGCCAACAAGAAGGCGGACATCGTCCGGATTTACCTGCCGCCTGACGCCAATACGCTGCTTTCCGTCACAGACCACTGCCTGCGCAGCCGCCATTACGTGAATGTGATTGTGGCCGGCAAGCAGCCCTCGTTACAGTGGCTGGATATGGAATCGGCCGTCCAGCATTGCACCGCCGGGATCGGCATCTGGAGCTGGGCCAGCAACGACCAGGGCGGCGAGCCTGACGTGGTGATGACCTGCTGCGGCGACGTGCCAACCCTGGAAACCCTGGCGGCAGTGGACATTTTGCGGCGGACTTTCGAAGACATCAGGATTCGGGTCATCAACGTCGTGGATCTGATGACGCTTCAGCCCTCCACCGAGCACCCGCACGGGCTGAACGATCGCGATTTCGATATTCTCTTTACCACCGACAAGCCCGTCATCTTCGCTTTCCACGGATACCCGTGGCTGATTCATCGCCTCACCTACCGGCGGGCAAATCATAAGAACCTTCACGTACGCGGCTACAAGGAAGAAGGAACCACAACCACCCACTTTGACATGGCGGTGTTGAATGACCTCGACCGCTTCCATCTGGCCGGAGACGTAGTCGACCGCGTGCCCCGCCTGTCCCGGATTGGGGCCCACTTCAAGCAGGAGCTGCGCAACAAGCTGATCGAGCACAAGAACTACATCGTGCAACACGGCGAGGATATGCCGGAAGTCAGGGAGTGGAAGTGGCCTTATTGAGCAGGGCCGCTTGGATACGCCAACGCTTATCATCCGTCCTGGGGGCCTGACGGTCCCCACCAGTTTCTGTCCCTCCATCAGGTCATCCTCATCTGCCGGGACGGAGCATCCCTGCAACTGAATCCTTCTTATCAGCACTCCTGCCCCGCTTCCCAACAAGTAGCCCCTGATCAAGCATCCATACTAGACTGAAGGTTTCCCCCCCTGCGGGCTGCTGAGAAAGATATGAATGGTCATCGCGGACAACTGATCTTCCTCGCCCTGTTTCGTATCTCTCGCAGCATCGCGGCGGGGATGATCACGGTTGCGTTTCCCTACCTGGTGCTGACCTACCGGCATTACAGTCCCCTGCAACTGGGGCTGCTGTATACTTCCGCCGCCATCTCAACGGCACTTCTGGGCCTGCTGTTTGGTTTCCTGACCGATTCCTGGGGAAGGACCAGGACGCTTTTCCTGGTCGGGCTGCTGCTGCCGGTCAGTTCCGCCATCGTGATTTTTTCCACCGGGCTGCCGGCCCTCTTCGTCGCCACTTCGCTGGGCGGCTATTCGGCAACGGGGTCGCTGATGACCGGCGGAATCGGAGGCGCAGCTCAGCCCATCCAGAATGCCGTCATTACAGACCTCACCACGCCCGGAAACCGGACATCCTATTTCTCCGTCCTCACTTTCCTGAGCGGCCTGTTCGGAGCCATCGGCGCGCTGCTGGCCAAGCACGCCGGGATCCTGAATGTATTCCTGGATGCCACCCTGATTTCCGGTGGAGGCCTGCTGTTTCTCGCCTTCATCCGAACGACCTATGTGCGGGGCAATCTCCGCCGGCTTCACAGCAAGGTGGTGATCGGCAAGTTCACCATTACGGGAATCCTGAACGGGTTCTCGCTGGGGCTCGTGGTGCCATTCCTGATCCCTTTCTTCGTGATCGTCTACCACGTTCCGAAATCGGAAATGGCGGTTTACGCTTTTGCCAGCGGCGCGGTGGCGGCGTTCGCGCTTCTGGCGGCGCCGCGGCTGGAGCAGACGCTGGGGTTCGTCAAAAGCATCGGCGTGACGCGCGGCATTGGAACGGTGTTGCTGCTGCTGTTGCCTTTCTGTCATGTCTTTGCCATCGCCCTGGCTGTTTATCTGGTGACGCCGGCCCTGCGCGTGATGGCCGTACCCGTGCAACGCACCGCGTTCACGGAGATGGTCCAGCAGGACGAACTGGGCCGCGCGCTGGGGATTAACCAGGTGGCGCGGCTGGGAGCTTCTTCGGGAGGCATCACCCTCACCGGATACCTGTTCAACATTTCGGAGATTGCGGCCCCGTTCTGCATTTACGCGGTGGTCATGGCCGCGAACATCTACCTCTATTTCCATTTTTTCCATCGCGGCCATGGCGCCGGCACGAAAAACGCGTGACCATCACCATACCCGGGCCTCCCGCGCATCGCCGGGAACAGCTTCAGACAGGGCGTTCCGGCGGCAGCTTGTCACAGGTTTCCCAGGCCCGACAATCCCAGCGCCACGCACCCCGCGCAGTGCTAAGCTAAGCAAGAGATGGGTGAAGGCCTGAGCCAACACGAAGTTCTGGAAGTCTTCCGCAAACAGCCGGAGAGGACTTTTCGCATTCGCGAGCTGGTGCGTGAACTCGGCCTGCGGTCGAGCCAGGCGTACGAACTGAAGCATGTTCTGAACGACCTTTCGAAGAGCCGCAAGATCCGCGAATCGAAAAAAAGCCATTTCACGCTGTCGGCACATCCACGTGCCGGGAAGGAGTCTGAGCGCGGAACATGGCGCAAGGGCAGAAAAATGGAATCACCAACAGCCGCCGGGCGCAAACACGCCCGTGAAGGACCCGTGCATTCGGCAGCGCCCAAGCCGGGTCCCAGCAACATCGTCACCGGCCGTTTGGTGGGCCATCGCGACGGCTACGGATTTGTGGTGCCGGACCGGCCGCTCGAAGGGACCGATCAGGACATTTTCATTCCGCCTGGCGCCACGGGCCCGGCGCTGCACGGAGATCGCGTGGAGGTTCAGGTGGTCCTGTCGCGGCCCGACTGGCGCACCCGTTTTTCCCGCAGCGCGAAACCCAGCACCCGCGTGGAAGGGCGCATTCTGCGGGTGGCCGAACGCGCGCATAAGACCGTGGTGGGCGTGTTCCGAACCGGCCCTCGCTCCAACTATGTTGTTCCCTTCGAACGCCGCATCCCGCATGAGATCCTCATTCCACCCGGCCAGGAGAAGCCGCCGGCCGAACGGGCCCACAATCGGCAATTCGGCGGAGAGTCCAAAGGCAGGCGGGGGCGGCGGGCAGAACAGAAGGCTGCCACCCGGGCGCTGGACGGTTTGATTGTGGACGTGGAACTGACCGAATTCCCGAGGCCGGGTGTGCAGCCTCGCGGCCGGGTGATTGAAATCCTCGGCAGGCGCGATGAATTCGGGGTGGATGTGGAAATCATGATCCGCAAGCACCACCTCCCACACCGCTTCCCGGAGGAAGTGCTGGCGGAAGCCGAGGACTCGCCGCAGTTTATTTCGGAGAGCGAACACCAGCACCGCCGCGATTTCCGCTCGCTGCCAGTGGTGACCATTGATGGCGAAACCGCAAAAGATTTCGACGACGCCGTCTACGTGGAGCGGCTCGACAACGGTCATTTTCTTCTGCAGGTTCACATCGCTGACGTGGCGCATTACGTCCGGCCGGCAACGGCCCTCGACCGGGAGGCCCGCCTGCGTGGCAACTCGGTCTATTTCCCCGACCGCGCCGTGCCCATGCTGCCGCTGGAGCTTTCAAACGGCATCTGCAGCCTGAACCCTTACGCCGACCGCCTGGTCATGTCGGCGCTAATGGAAATCGACCGCCAGGGCAATACGGTCCGATTCGAGATCACTCCGGGAATCATCCACAGCGCGGAGCGCATGACTTACACGGCGGTACGGGACATTCTGGCCGGCGAACCCGGCGCCTGCAACACCTATGGGGCGCTGGTTCCGAATTTCAAACTGATGGAGGAACTCGCCCAGATCCTCATCCGGCATCGCCACGAGCGCGGCTCCATTGACTTCGACCTGCCCGAACCGGAAATCAAGTTTGACGAAGCCGGACACATGGTCGGCGTCACGCGGTCTGAGCGCAACATCGCGCACCGCATTATCGAAGAATTTATGCTGGCGGCCAACGAAACCGTGGCGGGTTACCTTGAGCGCAAAGGCGTGCCGTCGCTCTATCGCGTCCACGAAAAGCCCAATCCTCAAAAGGTCCTGGAATTTGAAGAAATCGCCGCGACTTTCGGATATTCGCTGGGCATCAAATTGCCGGCGCGACAAAGTCTGCGCGTCCACGGAAGAGTGGAGCGCGACCAACGCCCGAAACTCCACGAGCAGCTGGAAAAGATCGACCTGGAGATCACACCACGGCACTACCAGCATCTAACAGCGCGCATCGAGGGCAAACCCGAGGAACGCATCCTTTCCTACCTGATGCTCCGTTCGCTGAAACAGGCCCGCTATTCGGAGGAAAACCTGGGCCACTTTGCCCTGGCGGCTGGAACCTACACTCACTTCACATCACCCATCAGGCGGTATCCGGACCTGATTGTGCATCGCGTTCTGAAATATGTTCTTCACCAGCAAAAGCAAGGCCGCGCCCGGGGAACCGTTGCCGCTCAGAGCCGCGCGCGGAAATCCACCACCACCGGCCGGCATACCGCCACCTTGATGACGAAAGCCGGCGAGCATCCTGCGCCCCCCAGTCCCGATGAGCTGCGGGCCATGGCGATCGAAACCTCTGAAGCCGAGCGGCGCGCGCAGGATGCCGAGCGCGAACTGATGAGCCTGAAGAAAGTGGCATTCATGGCCCAGCACCTGGGCGACGAGTTTGACGCCCTGCTCATTTCGCTGACGAAGCACGGATTTTTCGTGGAGCTCATGGACCTGTTTGTGGAGGGCTTTGTCTCGCTCGAAAGCCTGGAGGACGATCGCTACGTCTATCGCGAGAGCTTGCGGGCTGCGGTGGGCCGCCGGAGCAACAAAGCTTACCGGCTGGGCGACAGAATTCGCGTGCGCCTGGACCGTGTGGACCCCACCGAGAACCGAATGGAATTCTCCGTGGTCGCCTGACTCAGGAGACTGGCGTCCGCCACCCTCAGAGGTATCCCGTCCTGCGCCGGCAAGCGGTGCCTGCCATAGACACCCCCTCCCTGTTTGACATCAGACAGCGCGCGGCGTAGCATTCTCCCATGGATTCCATCCGAGACGAGCGGAGCGAGATTGAGCTGGAATGTCCTTGCTGCGGAGCACGTCTGAAAATTGACGTTTCGCTCGGCAAAGTCATCTGGCACGGGAAGCCGCCCCGGAAAGCCGACGTCCCTGACATTGACCAGTCCGCCCGGTTGCTTGAGCAGGAAAAAGCCCGGCGTGAGGCCATCTTTCGCCAGAGCACTGAGGACGAGAAATCCAAAGCCCAACTGCTTGAAAAGAAATTCCAGGAAGCCCTCAAGCGGTCCAAGGATGAGCCGATCGAACGGCCTTCCCGCGATTTTGATCTTGATTAGATAGAGGAGAAGACCTATTCGAGTTCTTTCACACCAGCCGGGCCGATGGTCTCGCAAACCCGGTTCCTCTCCAGGCGCGTTGAACCCTGCCGAAAAGCTGTGTTAGGATGCGACGTTGTTCCAATGCCTGAATAGAGTGTGAGGTTATCCCTGAAACCTTGAGGAGTCTCTCGTGAAAATCTACGACGGTGAGAAAATCCGCAACGTTGCGCTGCTGGGCCATGCCGACTCCGGGAAGACGCAGCTTGCTTCCGCAATGCTCTACACAGCGGGAATCACCACGCGGCTGGGCAAAGTGGACGATGGCACTTCGGTGACCGATTTCGACGAGGAAGAAATTGAACACGGATTCTCCATCAGCACCGCCCTCGCCAACGCTGAATGGAACGATACCAAAATCAATTTGATCGACACGCCCGGCTTCAATATCTTTCTGTATGAAGCCGAGGCCGCCTTAAAAGCTGCGGATGCGGCATTGATTGTAGTCCATGCGGTGAGCGGCGTGGAGGTCCAGACGGAAAGAACCTGGGGCTTCTGCCAGAAATATAAGCCTGCCCCGCGCCCTGGTGATGAACCAGATGGACCGGGAGCGTGCAAGCTTCAAGCGCACCCTGGATGCGCTCACCAACGCCTTTGGGCGGTCCGTGATTCCCGTTCAACTCCCCATCGGCGAAGAAAAGGATTTTCGCGGCGTGATCGACCTGGTCAGGATGCGAGCCGCCCTCTATGAGAACAACGGCTCCGGCAAGGCCAAAGACAGTGAGATTCCCGCAGAAATGCAGGAGGCGGCCACCGCGGCCCACGAAGCCCTGGTTGAAATGGTGGCTGAGGGGAACGACGAGCTTCTGGAAGAATTCTTTGAAAAAGGCACCATTCCGATCGAAGACCTGGTTCCGGGGCTTCGGCAGGCTGTGGCGGAAAACCGGCTGACGCCCGTGGTCATCAGTTCGGCGCTCCATAATTTAGGGACCCAGAGCTTGCTGGAGTTTATCGCCGACTATCTGCCGGCGCCGACGACAAGAGGGACGGTCGAAGGTCTCGATCAGGGAGGGGGCCAGCCGGTTTCGCGAAAGATCGCAAACGATGAACCCGCCTCCGTCTTCGTTTTCAAGACTTTTGCCGATCCCTTTGCGGGGCGCCTGAGCCTGTTCAAGGTGATGTCGGGAGTGGTGAAAAGCGAGGCGACGCTCCAGAACTTCAGCCGCGACGTCGCGGAGCGGCTGGCCCACATTGCCGTGCCCCAGGGCAAGGCTCAGAATCCCGTCGCCGAACTTCGCGCGGGAGACATCGGCGTGGTGGCCAAACTTAAAGAAACTTTGACCGGCGATACGCTGGGCGACAAGAACGCGCCGATCCTTTACCCGCCGGTGAAACTGGCGGAGCCGGCCATCTCATTCGCCATTGAGCCCAAATCCCGGGGCGATGAAGACAAGCTCTCCACGGCCATTCATCGAATGCTGGAGGAAGACCTGCTCCTTCGCTTTGCGCGCGACGAGCAGACCAAGGAATTTCTGCTTTCCGGTTCCGGACAGCAGCACGTGGAAATCGCCGTCTCCAAACTCAAACGGCGGTACAACGTTGAGGTGACGCTGAAAGCGCCCAAGATTCCTTACCGCGAAACGATTCGCGGCAAGGCCGACGCCCAGGGCAAATACAAGAAGCAGACGGGCGGCCACGGGCAATATGGCGACTGCAAAATCAAGATGGAACCGCTGGCGCGCGGCGAAGGCTTTGACTTCGTCAATGATATCTTCGGCGGCGCGATTCCCAGAAATTACATTCCGGCGGTTGAAAAGGGAATCCTGGAGTCGGCGGCGCGAGGTTTTCTGGCCGGCTACCCGGTGGTGGACTTCCGCGTCACTCTCTACGACGGCTCCTACCACGACGTGGATTCTTCCGAGCTGGCCTTCAAGATCGCCGGATCCATGGGCTTCAAAAAGTGCATGGAGCAGGCGAAACCCTGCCTGCTGGAGCCGATCATGGACGTGGAGGTCACGGTTCCTGATAACTATTCCGGCGACATCATGGGCAACCTGACCAGCCGCCGCGGACGCATTCAGGGAATGGAACCCAAAGGGCACTCCACCATCATCAAAGCCCAGGTCCCGCTGGCGGAAATGCTGACCTATGCCTCAGACCTGACTTCCATGACCCAGGGACGCGGCAGCTATTCCATGGATTTCTCCCACTACGACGTCGTGCCGCAGCAGATTTCCGACAAGATTGTCGCTGAGGCCCGGGCCGCGGGCCACGGCAAGGAAGAAGAAGAGTAAAACGGAGCTTTACCTGTCTGGAAAGGGGACGAAATTTTCAGTCTTCCAGTTCGACGCTGTTGCAGGCACGGTTGCAACAGCCGGGTGAGCCAGGAGGCGCAGAGATTATGAAAAAAGCCATCGGTTTGCTGTTTCTTTTCGTGTGGCCGTTCATTCTGGCACGCCGCTCCGCCCAAAAAGATTCCCATCCTGCTGGACACGGATATCGGCACCGACATCGACGACGCGTTTGCAGTGGCCCTGATCGCGCGAAGTCCTGAACTGGAACTGCTGGGCGTCACCACGGTCAGCGGAGATACTCATGCGCGGGCGCGCCTGGCCGCCAAACTGCTGTGGGAGGCCGGGCTTCGGCGCGTACCGGTTGTGGCGGGCGAGCCGGGGAGGCCGCTGCCGATTGAGCAGACACGCTGGGCCAGAAACTTCAGGAGCCCGCAATTGCGGCCCGGAAGCGCCGTCAACTTTCTGGATGGCACGCTCCGCCAGATGTCGGGAACAACCACCATCGTGGCCATCGGGCCGCTCACCAACATTGCGGCCCTGTTGCAGAAGGATCCCGCGATAGCCAGGAAGATCAGTCGCATTGTCCTGATGGGCGGTTCCATCTACCACGGGTACGGTGACGACCCGACTCCGGTGGCGGAATACAACATCGCGGCCGACCCGGCGGCGGCGCAGAAAGTGTTCAGCTCCGGCGTTCACATCCTGATGGTTCCGCTGGATGTGACGGCCATGCTCCAGCTGCGCGCCCCGACCGCCACCGCATTTTCACCCAGCTCTCCCCGTGACGGACGCGCTGGCAGTCCTTTATAACCTGTGGAACCAGCGAACGCCCACGCTGTTTGATCCCATGGCCGTGGCGATGGTCATCGACTCCGGCCTTTGCCAGACCAAGCCCTGAATGTTCAAGTGGACGCCAACGGGTTCACGCACGTTGTCGACAATAAGCCTCCAAACGCCACCGTCGCCTTAAGAACAGATCCGAAAAAGTTCTTCGACTTTTATCTGGGGCGGGTCGCGCCGGAGCCCGAACACTAAGTTGCCAGCCGGTTGAAGATTCGATGGGCCAGTGACAGCCTGCCCGTCTTCGCTCAGCGATAAGGCTCGAGCTTCGCGGTGATGCGGTCGTGGACCCAATGTGGATCCCACCACTCAAAGGGGTTTACAAAAACTCCGTCCAGTAGAACTGAAAAGTGAAGATGGTCGCCTCCGGCAAGTCCTGTCTCGCCGCTGTGGCCAATCGTCTGCCCGCGGGTAACAGGGTCTCCGGCTTTGACGGCAAACGAACTCAGGTGGCCGTAAAGGGTCTGCAGCCCGCAGCCGTGGTCGACGAGAACGGCATTGCCGTAAATGCCGAAGTAGCGGGCAAAGACCACCACCCCGTCATTGGCGGCGGGAACAGGCGAATGCGCTGGTTGAGGCGAGATCGTAGCCAAGGTGGGTTTCATGGTCCACCACCTGGCCGTTGTAGAGGTACGTCCGGTCGTCGGCAAAGCGGGCTTCCACCTTGGAATGAGGGAAGCGCAGGAAGGCCTGAGTGAACAGAAAATGGGGAGCCGTTTTTTGTGCGTAAGCGATCAGCAACTGTGAGTCAATCATGCGAAGGTGGCGGTTGAGCATGACGTAGTTTTTCAGCAAGCTCCCCTCATCCTGTACTTCAGGGGTGTGGCTGAGAATGGCAGGGACCACGCGCTCCATGAAACTATCCGGAACATTGATGGTGCTTTTGTAAAATCTCTTCGGAAAGACCTGGCAGGTGAAACCGGATGAAGTCTCATTCCCGGCGACATCGCGTGCGATCACCCGGGCAGATGTTTTGGGATCGATGTTGTAAGGATAGGCAAACAGGCACATCCGCGTGTCAGGCAGGGATTTCTTAACGGGCCAGCTCCGGAAAAAATATTTTCCCACCCGGATTCCCGATTCCGTTGTTCCTGGAGAAACTTTGAACAGCACCAGGTCGCAGCCTCCCTGGTTCACATAAACCTGTGAGGTGAGGACCTGGACCTCCGGCGGATGAAATCGAACCGGCAAGTGGAGCTGGAGTTCGTTCCTTCCACCGCGGAAAAACCGTCCCCAGGAGTTGTTGGTGGCCACAATGTCCAACGCCGCCTGGCCTTCTTTCAGGTCCGGAACACTCTGTTGGCCGATTCGAGCTTTGAAATCGCCGCTCGAGGCAGGCCGCTTTGCCCAGAACTTCCACCAGGGAGGGGCTGGGGCGTTGTGAATTTCACTCACCAGCGGGACCGAAAAGTTCCGGCTCCCCTGATGCAGAACCACGCTGACGTTTTTCAGTGAATACTCTTTGTCCCGGACGGTAAATTCCATCACCGTCTGCTTCCCGATCCCTTTAACCGAGCTGGTGAGCTTGATCACGGGGGCTTCATGGCTCAAAGCCTTCCAACCGAGAAGAACGATTCCGCCTATAAGAACGAGAAGAAAGAAAATCCAGCCGTAGCCTGAGCTTTCGCGCGATTTGTGATAAGACTTTCTCAAATTCTTTCCTCCCGATGCTGCCTTATCCTGCCACCTTAGAAACTATATCATCCTCCCAAATGGAGACGTAAACCTGGAAGAAGTCCGGATCGGTGGAAAATATCACTCCCACGAGTGTGACGCGGGTTATAGTGTTTTCCCATCCTGGAAATCGTTCTTCAAACGCCCTACAATGAGGCAGTTCCTGGTCCGCGGAGGAACTCTCGATGCTTCATGACAACCTGCTGCTGGATCTGCTCATCCTGTTCGGGTTCGCCACGCTCATTGCGGTGATCCTGCGCCGCGCCCGGCAGTCCGCCATCGTGGCCTATCTGCTGACGGGAATCCTGGTAGGGCCTTCCGGGCTTCACCTGATCTCAAACCGTGAAGCCATTGAGACCATGGCCGAAATCGGTGTGGCGCTGCTTCTGTTTACCATCGGCATGGAGTTCTCTCTGAACAAAATTGTCGCCATGCGGAAGCTGGTCCTAGGAGCCGGAGGCCGCCAGGTATTGCTGACCTTCAGCTTGGTGCTCGGCCTGGCCTTTCTGGCAAGATACCCCTGGCGGCAGGGGATTTACTGGGGATTTCTGGTGGCCGCCAGCAGCACCGCAATTGTCCTCAAGCTGCTTCTCGAGCGGGAGGAACTGGAAACCATCCACGGCCGCGCCATCATTGGGGTCCTGCTTTTTCAGGATCTTTGCGTTGTGCCCATGATGGCCATCCTGCCCGCGCTCACGGCGCCTTCAGGCGAAATCGCTCTGACTGTGGCCTATGCGCTCGCCAAGGTGGTTGGAGCCGGCGCGCTGATCCTGTTTGCCGCCCGTTTCTTCTTCCCTCTCCTGTGGCGGCGCATCGTGGAGGTGCGCACCCAGGAGATCTTTCTCATTGCCGCCATCTTCTTCAGTCTCGGCACCGCGTGGGCCTCCGCCGCTCTGGGATTGTCGCTGGCTCTCGGCGCGTTTATTGCCGGCCTGGCCCTTTCGGAATCCTCCTACGCGCACCAGATTCATGCGGACATCCTTCCTTTCCGGGACAGCTTCAACAGTCTCTTTTTCATTTCCATAGGCATGCTGCTGGATTTAAGGTTCGTTCACGGCCATTGGGCTATTGTGCTGGGCATTGCCGCCCTGATTTTTGGACTGAAGGCACTGACGGGAATCAGCGCTGTTCTCTCCATGGGCTTTGCGACCGGGAAATCCCTGCTGGTGGGCCTGAGCCTGGCCCAGGTGGGCGAGTTCAGCTTTATTCTGCTTCGTCAGGGCGAGCGGTTGCATCTTGTTCCCGCCGGCGAGTACCAGATTTTTCTGGCCGCCGCCATCATCACCATGATGCTGACCCCAACCATCATCCAATTCTCTCCACGAATCGCAACGCACATGCCGGAGATGCAACGGCTGCGTCGATTTTTCCCCAAGCCCGGTGAATTTGATTTGGCATCCCAGGCGGCGCCCCTGCGCGACCATGTCATCATTTGCGGCTATGGCCTGAACGGGCGCATGCTGGCACAGACTTTGCGCCGGGGAGGCGTCCCCTACCTTGTTCTGGAATTGGACCCGGCCATCGTCAGCCGTGCCACGGCCGAGGGCGAATCGATCTTTTTCGGCAACAGTACAAACGCCGACATTCTGGAGAAAGCGGGGATAAGCCGGGCACGTGCATTGGTCTTCGCTATTTCCGATCCCTTCGCCTTGCCCAGAGCTGTGGCGACAGCCCGTGCGTTGAATCCCCACCTCATTACGATCGTGCGAACCACGCGCGTGGAACACACCGCCGCGCTGGAAAGCGCGGGAGCGTCGCAAGTGGTTGCTGCGGAATTGAGCGCTGCGAAGGAAGTGCTGGAGCAGGTGCTGCACTTGTATGTGCTGCCGGAAGAAAAAAAGTGAGCAGCTATTTGAGGTGAGGATACGACGGATAAATTGGCCGAAGTGCGGCCGCCTTACCGCCAACTCGGGGAACCCACGACGGTCCCCCGTTTGCCTTCATCAACCCTGGCTAACGCGCCACGTATTTCCGGTGTTGTTCTGCCAGGTAGTTGTCCGTCATTCCCGCGATGTAATCGCAAACCACCCGATAGGTCGGTTCTTCTCTCGTCTTGGCAAAATAAAAGGGAGGCAGCCTGCGGGGATGGTCCATGTAATATTCGAACATCTGTGCCACGCAGCAAACGATTTTTTTTCGCTCCGCGTAAATTTTCCGATGAGTATAAAGATTGTCCCGGAGAAAGCCTTTCAGGGCCTGGCTCTCTCGTGATATCCGCGAACCGGATCCCACCACGCGCGTTGGCGCCGCCCGAACCTGACTGACAGTCCTCAGCTTCATTCGCTTCAACCGCTTCTGCGTCGCTTCAATCAGGTCTGTCACCAGTAAATCCATAAGCCGCTTGAGGGCCTCATTGAATTTCAGTTTTTCCAGGGCGGTCGGATGCTTCCGTTCAACCGGGCGAAGCAGGCGGTCGAACAGCGGAACGCCCTCCCGAATCTGCGCCAGCGTCAGCAGCTTCGCCTCATAACCATCGTCAAGGTCGGCGCAGTTATAGGCAATCTCGTCGGCCACGTCAATCAACTGGGCCTCGATCGGCGGCCGCTCGGCCAGCCGGTATTCTTTCAAATCCGGATAATGCTCGGCATCGTAATCGCGCGAATGCTTGACGATGCCCTCACGGACTTCGAAGGTCAAATTCAAACCGGGAAAGTCAACGTACTTCTGCTCGAACTGCTCGACGATCCGCAGGGCGTGGAGATTGTGATCGAACCGGTCTCCCTGCTGCTCCATCAGACGGTCCAGCTCCGTTTCACCCGCATGGCCGAAGGGAGGGTGGCCCACGTCGTGAACCAGCGCCAGGGCCTCCACCAGGTCCGTGTTCAGGCGAAGGACCTTGGCCACCGTGCGGCTGATCTGGGCCACTTCCAGTGTGTGGGTCAGACGGTTGCGAAAATGATCGGAATATCGCCGGGTGAAAACCTGCGTTTTGTTTTCGAGCCGCCGGAAGGCGCGCGAGTGAATGATCCGGTCGCGGTCACGCTCATATTCGTTTCGGTAGGGATGGGACGGTTCCGGGTAGCGCCGGCCAAGACTTCTTGAAACAGACATCGCGTAACTGGCCAGCCCGGGTTCGTTTCCATCACGCATGACGCCCGCTCCAGAACACATGAAGAACAGTTCGAGTCTATCATAACGGATTCAACGGTCGGCTTGACCGCGGGGATTGCGACGTGCGCCCGGCAAATCGAAACCTGATTTTCCTCACCATTCGATGAGAAGCGGTTCCTTTGATATAATCCAGTCTTTCAAAGAGGGCACGATAGCAGCATCCAGCTTCGACATGGCAATGTGGCAAGGCCATCCAAGCTCCCAATCTTGCTGAGAGGAGACCCACCCTCATGGTTAAGAACACCATCGTTTGCCTGCTGGCAGGAGGTGCCGGAGAACGGCTCTACCCCCTGACCCGCGACCGCGCCAAACCCGCGGTGACCTTCGGTGGCATCTATCGCATCATCGATATCACCCTGTCCAACTGCATCAACTCCGACCTGCGCCGGATCTTTGTTTTGACCCAGTACAAGGCCCTTTCTCTCAACCGGCACATTCGCGAGGGGTGGAGCATGCTGGCCGGCGAACTGGGCGAGTTCATCCAGATCCTTCCGCCCATGATGCGAGTGGGCGATTACTGGTATCGCGGCACGGCCGACGCCATTTTCCAGAACATTTACTCCATCGGCAGCGAACCCTGCAAGTATGTCCTGATCCTTTCCGGCGACCACGTTTACAAGATGAATTACCAGCTGATGATCCAGCGGCACATTGACGCAGGCGCGGAAGCGACCGTGGGAGTGATTGAAGTCGGTCTCGAGGAAGCCTCGCGCTTCGGTGTGGTGGAACTTGACTCGCAACATCGCATTGTCGGCTGGCAGGAGAAGCCCCCCGATCCCAAACCTTCGCCCCACAACCCGGACAAGTGCTATGCCTCCATGGGCATCTACTGCTTCAATCGCGAAGTCCTGCTCAAGTGTACGATTGAAGATGCTGAAGACCCCAACTCCAACCACGATTTCGGCAAGGACATCATTCCCAAACTGCTCGAGCGCGGCAACGTCTGCGCATACGATTTTGTGGATGAGAATAAGAAAGAGGCCCAGTACTGGCGGGACATCGGGACCCTGGGAGCCTACTATGAGGCCAACATGGACCTGGTGGCCATCTCACCGGTTTTTAACCAGTACGACTCCAGTTGGCCCATCCGGACCTATCAACGGCAGTATCCACCCGCCAAGTTTGTGTTTGCCCAGGAAGGCCGTCGAATGGGGATCGCCGTGGACTCCCTGGTTTCCTCGGGTTCGATTATTTCCGGCGGCCGCGTGACGCGTTCCATCATTTCACCGAACGTTCGCGTGAACAGCTATACGGACATTGAAGGCTCCATCCTCTTCTCGCACGTCGATGTCGGAAGGTATTCCCGCATCCGCCGGGCGATTATTGACCGGCATATCAATCTGCCGGAGCACACGGAGATCGGTTACGACCTGGAAGAAGACCGCAAGAAATACCATGTGACGGATGATGGCATCGTCGTGGTCGTCCCGGAACGGCGCATGTTCGAGGAGCCGGAGTAGCCGCGTCTCCGGTACAAAAGCGGATTCGCTTGCTCTGGGGTCGCCCCGGAGGGTCGTCTGCCCCTTAGGGTCAGGGTTTGTGGAGCCGGCGGCCTCAAAACCCTCCATCCGCCCCGTTGGGAGTAAAAACATGCCGCAGAAATCCAGCCTGAGTTGTGTGCCGACCGTCTGGCACGGCCGGAAGGCGTATCTTCTAAAGAACGATTCCGTGCAGTTGATCACGCTCACCGGCGGTGGCCACATCGCTGAATTCAGGTTCGTTGACGCTTCTCCCTTTTCTCATCTCAACCCCCTCTGGGTCCCGCCGTGGAAAACCATGGAACCCTACAACTACCGGGAGAAGGTCCACTCCCGGCGGTATGGCTCGCTGCTCGAAGGGAAACTGCTGTCGGGGATTGCCGGACACAACATCTGCCTGGATTACTTTGGCCCGCCCACCCCGGCGGAAACCAGGCAGGGTCTCTCGCAGCACGGCGAAGCCCCCATGCTGAAATGGCGGAAAACCGATTCCCGGACCGACCGGCAGAAAACCTCCCTGACCCTGTCCACGCATCTGCCTGCAGCAGGTCTTTCCTTCAGCCGCAATTTGCGGATGCAGCGGGGCGCGCCGGTCATTTATGTCACCGAGACCGTCACTAATGAAAACAAGAAGGACCATTTCTTCCATTGGGTCCAGCACGTCACCCTGGGGCCGCCCTTCATTTCCGCGCGCGACAGCCGGGTGGCACTGCCGGGCACAAAGGGTATGACGTTCCCTCACCCCTACAATGGAAATCATTCCCTGCTGGCTACGAATCGCAGCTTCCGGTGGCCCGTGGCGCCCGGTTTGAAAGGAGGAAGCGTTGACCTGCGGCGAACACTGCTGCGCGCAGGCACGGGGATCGTTGCAGGTGTCCTGCTGGATCGGCGAAGCAGTCTGGGGTATGTGGCGGCGGTCAACCTCCGGCATCGGCTGCTGATCGGCTACTGCTTTAACCGAAACGACTTTCCCTGGGTTGCCGTGTGGGAAGAAAACCGGGCCATCGAGGGACCTCCGTGGAAGAAGCGGACCGAGACGCGGGGCCTGGAATTCGGTTCGACGGCGCTTCCGGTCGAGCGGCACGAGAACGCCAGCATGGGAACGCTCTACGGAGTTCCCACTTATGCCAGCGTCCCCGCACGCGGCCGCAAGACGGTTCGCTATCTGGCATTCCTGGCGCAAATGCCGGGCGAGCTTGCCGAAATCCGAACCATCGGGATTGAAGGGGATGAAATTGTCGTGTGCGGGAAGAATAAAGGATCTGCTGTCAGGGTCTCCGCGCCGGGGCTTTCCAGTTTCGGCCTCACCGGCTGAACAGATTGGAAATTGAAGATGCTTGTTAAGATTGTTTCCCGCTTGTTTTTTCCCGTCCCCGTCATTTGTGAGCTTCTGCTGATCGGCCTGGTGCTGTTATGGTTCACCCGCCGGCAGAAGGCCGGCAGGATTCTGGTCGCCGCCGGAACGTTCCTGCTTCTGGCCTTGGGTTGCGGCCCCTTACCATCTATTTTTCTCAGGACGCTCGAACAGCGCTACCCTCCGGTCGCGCCGTCTACACTGCAGGCGGCAGCAGGAAGATCGACGGGCAGCACCTGCATCGTGGTGCTGGGCAGTGGCTATTCACCTGATCCCAGCGTCGATCTCGACAGCCATCTTTCACAAGACGGGGTGGTCCGCCTGTTGAAAGGGATCCAGCTTTGCCGGCAGGCGGCATCCTGCAAGCTGGTGTTGTCCGGAGGTCCGCCCGGCGCGGCGCAGACAATGGGCAAAATCGCATTGTCGATGGGCATCCAGCAGCAGGATATTATTCTCGAAGAGCGCTCGCGCAATACGGAAGAGGAAGCCCGGTTCATCCAACCGACCGTCGGCGCGTCTCCCTTCCTGCTGGTGACCTCCGCTTCCCACATGCCTCGGGCTATGGGCCTGTTCAGAAAACTCGGAATGAAGCCCATCGCAGCCCCCACGGATTACCTGGCCAAGACAGGCGGACCATTTTCACCGGACTACTTCTACCCCAGCACCGGCGGCCTGTCTAAAGCGGAACGGACCGTCTATGAGTACCTGGGAATAGCGTGGGAAAAACTGCTGGGCCAGATTTGAATGCGGCATCGTGTAGGGGCGACGAAAGCAACACCATGGTGAAGCATGCCGGGCCGCCTGGAGGATGCGTTCCGTCAGCGGGCGACCACGGCGGAAGTTGTCTTCAATCTTAAAAAGTAAAGGACCGATCGTGAAACTCCGTTGCCTGTATTTCATGCTCCTGGTACCTGTTGTCCTGGCGGCCTTGCCGGCGGGTTCAAAAGCGCAGACCGTTATCGCCCCGGCAGGGCGGCACGTCGCTCGCGAACCCATCGAGTGGATTCGCCTCTGGCTGCCGAATGTGAATAAGAAGGACCTGCCCCAGGTGCTGCTTCTTGGCGATTCCATTACCCAGGCCTATTACCAGGACGTTGCTGCCGACCTGAAAGGCAAGGCGTATGTGGGTTACCTCACCTCTTCACTCTCGGTGGGCGATCCCATGCTACCCCGGCAGATTGCCCTGGTGCTGAAGAATTACAGGTTCGGCGTCATCCACTTCAACAACGGGTTGCACGGCAAGGGTTACACCGAAGAAGAGTACGCCCGCTACTTTCCGCAATTCGTCAAGACCCTCCAGGCCAATGCCCACGGCGCAAAGCTCATCTGGACCAGCAGCACGCCCGTCCGCACGGGAAAAGACATGTCCGAATTCGCTCCCTTTACCCAACGCGTGGCTGCCCGCAACAAGATTGCAGACGCTTACGCGCGTAAGGCGGGGATTCCGATTGACGATCTCTACGCGGCCGTCCTGCACCACCCCGAGTATTACCTGGGCGTCGATGGCACGCATCCCAACCCACAAGGCCGGGCGGCTGAAGCTCACGACGTCGCAGCTTCCATCCTGAAAGCTCTGGGAAAATAGACGGCCACGCAGAGACGCCCGCCCTGTTGCATGGGTCATCACAGAGGCAAAAGAAACGCTCTGCGGACTCAGGAGCGCCACGTTTGGGATGCCGCGGAAACGCTCCAGGTGGTCGTCTCCCTCTGGTTGTTCAGTGGAGGGTTTTTTCGCTTTTGCTATGGGAGACGAAGAGGGCCCTTGAAATTCCGTAGCGCGGGCCGGAATCGTCGTACAACTGCGGCATCGGTCTGGTAATCTAATGGAAAGGGTTCAATTTCCCGGCGGGCGGCATGATGGGAGCAGATATGAATCATATGAAAAGCAGGATGATGGGTTTGATCCTGGCCCTCCTCGCGGCGCCGGCGCTCCTGAGCGCATCCGATCTGCCCAAGCCGGAACTTCCGGTTGGGACCCGCATCAGCGTCCAGTTGATTTCCACCTTGAGTTCTTCTGCCGACCGTGCCGGCGACACCTTCACGGCAAAGGTCCAGGATCCGATATTCGCCCAAGGCAGTGAAGTGGTTCCGGCGGGCAGCACGCTGCGCGGGCACGTCACTTTCGTCAAACCGCCCGGTCGCGTGAAGGGCAAAGCTGAAATGCGACTGGTGGCCGACGCGATTGCTCTGCAGGACGGCCGCGAATACACCTTCGCCGGGCAACTCACCGATGACGCCGGGTCGTCCGTCAAAGTGAATGGCAATGAAGGTACCGTCCAGGGCGAAGGCAAGAGCAAGAAACAGGCTGCCAAAGAAGCCGGCATCGGCGCTGCCGTGGGGGCTGGCGGCGGAGTCATGGCTGCCGGCGGGACCGGGGCGCTGTACGGCGCGGGCATCGGAGCGGTTGCGGGCCTCATCCACACCCTGGCCAAGCATCACAAGGATGTCGTGCTCCAGCCCGGCACTGAGATGGTGTTCGTGCTCACCTCGCCCGGAAAAATTGCCACGGCCAGCCAAGCGAAAGGCACGCCCGTCCCCTTCGTCTGCCAGAGTTGCCAATAACCGGCGCGACAGAGACTCGCGCCGGCCGGCAGGAGGCAAACGCTTCCTCTTCGAACACAAATCCCTTCCGCCCGCCGCCGTGCATCAGCCGCAGCCCAAAATGCGCCCTGCGTCTTTCGGCTTTGTCCTCATAGGCTATACTGTTCGCGCCTTCGAGTGGCGCAGGGCCCAGCGACCGAGCAAACCGCCGGGTGGCCCGATATCGCCCATGCCGGTGTTATCATGAAATGAAAAACAGGAGGCATAGATGGCAGAGGAACTTCAGGGCAAAGTTGCAATCGTGACCGGCGGAACGCGCGGCATCGGGCTCAGCATCGCGCAAAGGCTGCTGGCCGAAGGGGCAAAGGTTTTTATCTGTGGGCGCAATGCGGAACACCTGAAAGCTGCCCTGGCGACACTGGGGAAGCAGTCCGGCGGCAACGTGGATGGCATCGCCGCGGACATGCGCCGCTACGAAGACTGCCGGAAAGTTGTGCAGGGCGCGGCGGAAAAATTCGGCGGCATTGATATTCTTATTAACAACGCAGGGCTCGGCTATTTCAAGCCGGTAGACCAGTTGACGCCGGAGGAGTGGGACGAAACCATCCAGACCAACCTCTCCGGAGTATTCTACTGCTGCCGTGAAGCCATTCCCCTGCTGCGCAAGCGCGGCGGCGGATATATCTTCAACATCTCCAGCCTGGCGGGCGTGAATCCGTTTGCGGGTGGCAGCGCCTACAACGCTTCCAAGTTCGGGCTGAACGGCTTCAGCGAAGCCATGATGCAGGACGTGCGGCACGACGGCATTCGCGTCAGTTACATTATGCCCGGCAGCGTGGATACCGACTTCGCTGCGGCGCCCGGGTCGAAACCCAGCGCCTCGTGGAAGCTGACCGGAGACGACATTGCAAAGGCCGTGGTCGACCTTTACCGGTTTCCGAAGACGGCGCTGGCCAGCCGGATTGAGATGCGGCCTTCGCAACCCCCCAAAAAGAAATAGCAGCTCGGAGGTTCCCGTCCGTGAAATCTCGTCTCAACATCCTGTGGACGATAGCCATCACCATTGTCACGGCGACAGCGGTTGTGTATTCAGAAACCGCGCGACCGCCCCAGGTTCCCCAGGTGAAGCTCCTGCGAACCCCGCAGGGCGGCATCCAGCCGCAGACGGCGGTGGATTCGCGCGGCGTGCTCCACATGATCTACTTTACCGGTGACGCCGCCGCAGGCAACATCGAGTACGTTCGGCGCGCGCCGGGCGCAAAGGCATTTTCAAAACCCATTCGGGTAAACAGCCAGCCGGGCAGCGCTCTGGCGGTGGGCACGGTGCGCGGGCCGCAGATGGCGGTCGGGCAGGATGGCCAAGTTGATGTGGTCTGGTTCGGGTCTTCCAAAGCCAAACCGCGCGGCCCCGGCGGCTCAACTCCGTTGCTCTTCTCGCGCCTCAACGCTTCGGGCACGGCCTTTACGCCGCAGCGCAACCTGGTGCGCTACGCCAAAGGACTCGACGGCGGGCTCTCGGTTGCGGCTGACAACAAGGCCGATGTCTACGTGGTGTGGCACGCCACGGGCAAGACTCCCGGCGAAGCCAACCGGCGCGTTTACCTGGCGCGATCCACCGACAACGGCCGGACGTTTGCGCGCGAGGTTCCGGTTTCTCCTGCCGCGCTGGGAGCCTGCGGTTGCTGCGGCATGCGGGCCTTTGTTGACCGCAGGGGAGCGGTGTTCGTCTTGTACCGCGCCGCCGCCGAGGCCATCCATCGCAACATGACGCTGCTGGCTTCTAACGACCGCGGCCGCACCTTTCGCTCGCAGGAAGTTTCCGCCTGGCGATTGAACGCCTGCCCCATGAGCACGGCCTATCTCGGTGAAGGCGGCAAGCACGTGCTGGCTGCCTGGGAGAAAGCGGGCGAGGTTTACTTCGACACCATCAATCCATCAACCTTCAAACTGTCATCCTCATTTGCCGCGCCCGGCCAGAGCAACAACCGGAAACATCCCGCCGTAGCGGCAAATTCCCGCGGCCAGGTGCTGCTGGCCTGGACGGAAGGGACCGGCTGGAAGCAGGGCGGCTCGCTCGCCTGGCAACTCTTCAGCAGGTCCGGCCAGCCCCTCGGCAAGATGGGCCATGCACCCGGCGTTCCCGTCTGGGGCCTCCCCAGCGTTTACACTGCGCCCGACGGCAACTTCACGATTGTGTACTGACTTCGGGACCGGAGATGCCGGTCCTATTTGAGGATCAGGATCGGACCGGTCCGGGGCGCACCAGTAGACTCCAGGTCATATCGTACGGCCATCCCAGCACCCCCAGTTGCCAATGTACTTCCAACAGAACAATTGTTATAGTGTTTCTTCTTCAGCCGGCAGGATTGCAAGAGGGCTTCAATCTTCGGGGCGCAATGCCCCACCAGGACTGTCCGTTGTCAACAAATCGCAAGGGAGAACCAGCGTGCGACTGAAGAGAGTTTCGGGGATTCGTCCGGCGATTTTCGCCGTTATCCTTTCGGGTGCGCTTGTCTTTTCGGGATGCGAAAAACGTCCGGCGCAGGTTGCTGAACTTGCCGCGCCGGCGGGCAATCGTCCCACGGAGATTGTGCCTCGGGGCGAGACGGTGCTGCCCAACGGCCGGCTGGTGACGCCGCAGGGTGTCGAGGTGAAGGTTGCGCCGCATCCGTACGGCCTGGCGCTCTCGCCCGACGGCAAAACGCTGGTGACCTCCAACAACGGGACCTGGCCGTTTTCCGTCTCCATCATTTCTGACCTTTCCAGCAGCCAGCCCGCGGTGAAACAGATTCCGCCGGGATACCCGCCGCGAGGTTCAGAGACCGACCCCAAAAGCGTTTACCTGGGAATCGCCATCGCGCAGAACAATCGCACGCTCTATCTTTCCGAAGGCAACAACGGCAGGATCGGCATCTTCGACCTGAAGACGCGGCGCGACCTGGGCAGGCTGAGCCTCGACGGCCGCTACGGGGGAAAGACTTATCAGCACAGCCTGGCGGGCGACCTGAAACTATCCCCGGACGGCAGGGACCTCTACGCGCTGGACCTGGCGCATTTCCGCATGGTGGTTTTTGACACGCACTCGCGGCGAATGATTGCGAGCGTGCCCGTGGGGCGGCTGCCGTTTGGCCTGGCGCTTTCGCCCGACGGCAAGACGGCTTATGTCACGAACGTCGGCATGTTCCGCTATTCGCTGGTGCCCGGCTATAACCCCAAGGACGCGCTGCACACCGGGCTCTCTTTTCCGCCCTACGGATTTCCCTCAAAAGAATCTGAAAATGGCACGGTGGTCGAGGGCAAGAAGATTCCAGGCCTGGGAAGCCCCAACGTTCCGGAATCGAATTCGGTTTTTCTGCTGGATGTTTCGAATCCCGCCCATCCGGAAGTGAAGGCCCGGACCCGCACCGGCATTCCCACCGGGCCAAAGTCCGTGGGCGGATCGAGCCCCGGCGCCGTGCTGGCGGGCACGGACAAGGTTTACGTCAGCAATTCCGCCCAGGACAGCATCAGCATTCTGGACGCGCACACCGGCAAAGAGGAAAAGACGCTGGTTTTGCAGCCTGCGAAAAGCCTTGACGGCCTGCGCGGCCTGCTGCCCTTCGGGCTGGCGCTCAGTCCGGACGGCAGCCGCCTTTATGTGGCCTGCGCGGGCATCAACGCGCTGGCGGTGATTGATACGCAGCAGGAAAAGGTGCTCGGCTACGTTCCCACGGGATGGTTTCCCGCTCGCGTGGTGGTGAGCCCGGACGGCAAAACGCTTTACGTGGACAACGCCAAGGGATTTGGCGCGGGGCCGAACGGCGGGGCGAATTTCCACCAAGGCCCTGCCGGAGATTACATCGGCGACATCACCCGCGGCGTGGTTTCCATCATGCCGGCGCCCGAAACGTCACAGTTAGGCGAACTCACCGCGCAGGTGCTGCGCAACAACGGATTCGTTCCGAAGGAGGAGCCGGCGCGGGCTGCGGATTTTCCCGTTCCGCCGGCGGGCCATGCCAGCGAGAAAATCAAATACGTGGTTTTCATCGTCAAGGAGAACCGCACGTTCGACCAGCTTCTCGGCGATCTGAAATCCGTGAACGGCCAGCAGGTGAACGGCGATCCCTCGCTGGCGCACTATGGCGACGACGCCACGGTGAGCGAAAAGGGCGAGCCTACCTACGAGCACGTGCGCGTCTCTCCGAATCATCACGCACTGGCCGAACGCTTTGGCCTGAGCGACAACTACTACGTGGATTCCGACGTTTCGGTGGACGGCCACCACTGGCTGGTGGGAAATTATCCCAACACCGAATTCGAATCAGCATGGCCGGCCGGCTACGGCGGCCAGTTCGACTTTGTGCCGGACCAGAACGCGCCGGGACGGCTGGCGATCGGGAGCACCTCACCCCTGCCCGAAGGTTTTCTGGAAGCCGGTTCGCTGTGGGAACACCTGGCCCGCCACAACGTCACCTTCCGCAATTACGGCGAAAACCTGGAGCTGGCCGGCTACTCGGAAGACGCAGGGTCGGAGCCGACCGGCGTGCGCGAATCGGTGAACATCCCCATGCCGGAAGTCCTGTTCAAGAACACCTCGCGCACCTTTCCCAACTTCAACACTTCCATTCCGGACCAGTACCGCTTTACACAGTTCAAGAAGGAATTCGACACGCGCTACCTGAGCGGCAAGCAGCCACTGCCGCAGTTCATGTACATCTGGCTGTGCAATGACCACACCGCCAAGCCGCGCCCCGCGGACGGCTATCCCTATCACGCCTCCTACGTGGCGGACAACGACCTGGCGCTGGGCAAGCTGGTGGAACTGTTTTCCCACAGCCCCTTCTGGAAAAACATGGCCGTCTTTGTGACCGAAGACGACGCCCAGAACGGCCAGGACCACGTGGACGCCCATCGCAGCCTGCTGATGGTGATCAGCCCCTATTCGCGGCGGGGAGTTTCGCACGTTCACGAGAGCATGCTCAGCATCCTGAAGACCTTTAACCTGATTTTCGGCCTGCCGCCCATCAACCAGTACGACGCCGCTGCCACCAGCCTGGCCGACAGCTTTACCGATAAGCCGGACTTCAGCCCTTACACGCCAGTAGCGGAAGATTCACGCATCTTCGACCCTGCCAAGGCGCGCGACCCGGTCTATTTTGCCCAACACCATAAGCCGCTGCCACCCTCAGCGGACCTCGACAATCCGGCAGCCATCCGGAAACAGATGGATGCAGAGTAAAGTAGGCTATGGCAGGAGGGGTTTATGCCCGGAAAAACAAAGCCTCGAATGTATCAGCTTAAGGTGACCCTCGATGAAATTCGGCCGCCGATCTGGAGGCGTTTTCTGGTGCGAGGCGATGTTACCCTATACCGTTTGCACCTCATTCTACAGGCCGTGATGGGATGGACCGACAGCCATTTGCACATGTTCACGATTGATGGCCTGGACTACGGCGAACCTGATCCCGACTTCGAGGACTTTGGAGACGAGATCGTAGATGACCGGAGAACAAAGCTGGACCAGGTTGTTGGACGCGAAGGAATGAAATTCAGCTATCTGTACGATTTCGGCGACGGCTGGGAGCATACCATCGAGGTGGAAAAGATTCTGGCTCCACAAGCCTCGACCCGGCCTCTCTGCGTGGAGGGCGCGCGCGCCTGCCCCCCTGAAGATTGCGGAGGCGTTGGAGGTTACGAAGAGCTGGTGGAAGCAATGGCAAACCCGCGCCGCAAACGGCATAAAGAGCTGGTCGAATGGCTGGGCGAAGAGTTTCAGCCGGAAGCCTTCGAACTGGAGATTGTAAATCAGGAACTCGCAGAAATCCTTTGAACCGTCGCCGGCTTTTCCTGCAACCGCACTGGTCGCGCGATCATTCCCAAGGCGCGTTTGCGCACTTTGTCACACTATCTTCAAGGCAATCTTTTGATGTGTGCCGCCCATCGTGTACAATCGAGTCTTCACCCTTCGCTGGTGGGACCGCCCACAGGGCGACCGCCGCCGCAGCGATGAGCAACGCAGGGACCGCGCCGAGGGGACCGCCGCGAGCACTTCCTGCCTGATAGATCCGGAATGACTTCATTACTCGAACAACTGAACGCCCAGCAGCGCGCCGCAGTGGAGCACACCGACGGTCCGCTGCTGATTCTGGCGGGAGCGGGCAGCGGCAAGACGCGCGTCATCACCTGTCGCATCGCCTACCTGATTGAAGTTTGCGGCGTCCCGCCGGAAAGCATTCTGGCCGTGACCTTCACCAACAAGGCCGCCGACCAGATGAAGGACCGCGTGGCGGATGTGCTGCAGGGACGGCTGGGGGTGCTGCCGCATATTTCAACCTTCCATTCGTTCTGCGTCAGCGTTCTGCGGCGCCACATCGACCGCCTGGAATACACGCGCGACTTCACCATTTACGACTCGGACGACCAGCAGCGCGCGGTGAAAGTCGCAGGGCAGGAGCTGGGACTGAGCGACTGGATCTCTTCGCCGCGATCGGTGCTGGCGCGCATCAGCGCCGCCAAGAACCGGGGCGTCTCTCCCGAAAGGATGGAAGGCGAGGCTTATGATCCTTCCACGCGCAACCTGGCCGCTTTGTATGAACGGTACGAGAGCAAGCTGCGGCAATCGAACGCGCTCGACTTTGACGACCTGCTGCTGAAAACGGTGGCGCTTTTTGACGACGCGGCCGACGTGGCGGAGGAGTACAACCGGCGTTTCCGCTACGTGATGGTGGACGAGTACCAGGACACCAACCGGATTCAGTACCAGCTGATCCGCCAGCTGACGCGCGCCCAGCAGAACATCTGCGCGGTGGGCGACGAAGACCAGTCCATCTACCGCTGGCGCGGGGCGGACATCGAAAACATTCTGAATTTTGACCAGGACTATCCCGGCACCGCCATGATCCGCCTGGAACAGAATTACCGCTCGACGCAGATGATTCTGGACGCGGCCACGGCGGTGGTGAGCCACAACGTCGCGCGCAAGGGAAAATCCCTGCGCACCGACCGCGGCGCGGGATTGCGCGTGGGACTTTATGAAGCGCGCAACGCCGACGAAGAGGGATGGTTTGTGGCCAGCGAGATTTCAAAGGCCCTCGGCAATGAGTCGGTTGAAAGCGTGGGCGTGCTGTTCCGTACCAACGCGCAGTCGCGTGCCCTGGAAGAAGCGCTGCGCCGGAACCGCATCGAGTACCGCGTGGTGGGCGGCACCAGTTTCTATGACCGCTCGGAAATCAAGGACGCGCTGGCCTATGCGCGCCTGGCCAACAACCTGCGCGACTCTTCCGCCATGCAGCGCATTATCAACACCCCGCCGCGGGGCATTGGAGCCACCACCGTGGAGCAATTGCAGGCCCTGGCTACGGAACGTGAACTGACACTGTGGGAGGCGCTGGAACAGGCGCTGGCCCCCGGTTCCGAAATGCTGTCCAGCCGGGCGCGAAAAGCGCTGGAGGGATTTTACGCACTCATCACCGGGATGGTTGCCGACCATGAGAAGCTTTTACTCAGCGAATTCTTCCGCGCCATTCTTGACCACACTCATTACGTGGAAATCCTGGACGCCGAGAACAACCCGGCGGCCGAGAGCCGCGTTGAGAACCTGCGCGAACTGGTGAACGCCGCGGCGGAAGCTGAAGAGCGGGGCGAGCGGCTGGCCGAGTTCCTGGACCATGCCGCGCTGGTTTCAGACGCTGACAATTATGATGAGCGCGCCCGCGTGACGCTGATGACGCTGCACAGCGCCAAGGGGCTGGAGTTCGATGTGGTTTTCCTGGCGGGCATGGAGGAAGGACTCTTTCCGCACAAGCTTTCGGCCGACGATGACGCCGCGCTGGAAGAAGAGCGCAGGCTGTGTTACGTGGGCATGACGCGCGCCAAGGACCGCCTGCTTCTCACCTGGGTGCGCGAGCGGCGGATTTACGGCCGCCAGTCGCAGGAAGGCACGAAGCCTTCACGCTTCCTGGACGAGATTCCGCAGGAGCTTCTTGAGCCGCTGAATGTTACGATGTTTGCTTCCAGGCCCCGCACCACCTGGGGAAACGCCGTCAATTCCGTCGAGGGCGTGGAAAGGTTTTTTGCCGACCGCGGGCGCGGCCGGCAGCCTGCAGATTCGCGGCCGGCCATTCCAAGTTCACGGCCGGCGGCTCCGGCGCGGTGGCGGCAGGGCTCAAGAGTGCGGCATCCCAAGTACGGTGTCGGGACTGTTCTGGCCTCTGAAGGGGAAGGCGAAGACACCAAGCTGACCGTCAGCTTTCCCGGCTACGGCCGCAAGAAGCTGGTGGAACGCTACGCCTCTCTGGAAAAAATCTAAGGCCCATGGAACCAGGCAGTGGAAGGTGAAGCAATGGCGGACCGGGCAGCCCTCAGCAGGCAGGATGCGCTTTCTGCGGGGAAGGCCCGGAAGTGGGCCCATGCGCTCCGGATCTCAGCAGCCTGTTCGGTCGCATGGCTGCTGGCGGCGCCGGCGGTCTGGGCAGCAACGCCCAGGCCGGGCGACATTCTGCGCAAGATGGGCTCTGTTTACAGCCATCTTCAGAACTACCACATCGAGGCGGTCCGGCAGGACATTTACCTGAGGTCCCGCTCTGGCGCCTCCCAGAGTAAGGTCATGACTCTGGATGCTGACGGCCAGGGGCGTGTGCGAATGAGCCTGACCGGCGAAGGGCCTAATGTTCTGATTGTCAACGACGGCAAGACAACGTGGCATTATGCTTACCGCAAGAAGAAGTACACGGAACGGAAGCAGGTCCCGGCGGTTGCCGGCCCGGTGACGCCAGGACGCGCCCCCATCCCGACCGACCTGCTGGACCAGATTGAGGATCTGCTGGTTGGCCGCTATGTAAACCTTTGGCAGGTTGGAGACCAGGCCACCTTGGAGGGTGAGGAGGCGGTGGAGTTCCAGGGCAGGAAAACCCCGTGCTACCGGATCGTTTTCCATCTGCAGAACCTGACCGACCAGCTGTGGATTGACCAGTCCAGTTATCTGGTGTTGCAGGAGAAGTCGGTCCAGGCCATTGCCGGGGCGGAAAGGCGGTCTCTCGTCAGCGCCTACATTCGTTTCAGGGCCATCGGCGTTCATGCCAGCCATCCTCCGGACTTTTTCACGTTTACGCCTCCCGCGGGTTCCGAGCAGGTGATGACCTTGAATCTGCCGGGTATCCGGGAAGGACTCGCGGGGGCGACGGCGACTGATTTCACGCTGGAGGACGTTGAGGGAAGAAAGGTCAGCCTCAATGATTTTCAGGGAAAGACCGTGCTGCTGAGCTTTTGGGCCACGTGGTGCGCGCCCTGCAAGAAAGAGTTGCCGACCCTTCAGAAAATTTTTGAGGAGCGCAAGGATGTGGTTGTCCTCGCCGTGGACGATGAGAACAGGGCGACGATCAGAAATTTCCTGAAGGACAAGAACTATGGCTTTACGGCACTGATGGACGGCAAGCGAACGCTTTTCAAGAAGTTTGTCGTACACTTTATTCCCACGGTGTTTGTCATCGACAGCCGGGGGCTCATCATCCGCGAAATTGTGGGATGGAAAGGCCCGGAGGAACTGATGACCGCCCTCAAGGCCGGCGAACACTCGAACGCCAGGCCCCAAGGGGCGGACGATTGATGAGGACGAAGCGGCAGAAAACCATTGCAAAATTGAAGCAGGAGACGAACAGGTGAATACAAAGTCAGCGAAAGACAAAGCAGAACGGAAATCCTTGAAGCGAGCGGCGCGCAAGAAGCAGCCGCCCAAACCCAAGCAAACCGAGCCGCGGGGCTCGCACAAGCCGAAAGTCAAGAAGAGGGGTCCGGCCGTGGGCAAACGGTAGGCGGGCAATCCCGGCCGATGGGTTGCGACATCCGCGGGACGGGTCAGCCACGTCCGCGCCGGCGCTCAGCGGGCGCTCGCGGGTTTCAGGGACGCCGGAGACGGCGGGCATCTGCCGCCGTCCCAACACTTCTGATCGCAGATCCAAAGGAGTGCATTGGCCTCACAATTCCTTCGCACCAAAAGCATCGACAAGTTGCTTGCGGACGCCGAAGCTCCGGAACACCGGCTTCGCAAGACGCTCGGGCCGTGGTCGCTGACGGCGCTCGGGGTCGGAGCCATCATTGGCGCCGGCATCTTTGTGCTGACGGGAACGGCGGCGGCGGGCGAAAGCCTGGAGGTGCACTCGCTGCTGAAGGCGCCGCTGCTCAGTGTCCTGATGCACGGCGAGCATGCCATTGGAACAGCGGGACGGCCCGGCGCAGGACCGGCCATCGCGCTTTCTTTTTTCCTGGTGGCGGTGGCCTGCGGGCTGGCGGGGCTGTGCTACGCGGAGCTGGCCTCGATGATTCCCATCGCCGGCAGCGCCTACACCTACACCTACGCGACCATGGGCGAGCTGGTGGCCTGGATCATCGGCTGGGACCTGATTCTGGAATACGCGGTCAGCAACATGGCCGTGGCCGTCGGCTACTCCGCTTACTTCGACAGCCTGCTCCACAACTTCGGGCTCAGCCTGCCCGCCAGACTGTCCGCGCCCATGCTCGATTCCTCGCTCCACCTGACGGGGTCCTGGTTCAACCTGCCGGGCTTTGTGGTGGTGATGATACTCACCGTGATCCTGGTGGTGGGCATCCGGGAGAGCGCCGGCGCCAACAACTTCATGGTGGGGGTCAAAATTATCGCCATCATGATCTTCGTCATCTGGGCTTCCGGGCACGTGCAGCCTTCCAACTGGACGCCGTTCATGCCCAACGGTTTCCAGGGCGTGCTGACGGGCGGGGCGATTGTCTTTTTCACCTACATCGGGTTCGATTCCGTTTCCACCGCGGCCGAAGAGTGCCGCAATCCCCAGAAGGACGTTCCGTTCGGCATCATCGCCTCCCTGATTGTCTGCACCATCCTTTACTGCACGGTGGCGATTGTGCTGACGGGAATCCAGAACTGGCAGACGTTGCGCAACGCCGCTCCGGTGGCCAACGCGCTGGCCGCCATCGGGCTGCACCGGGTGGAGCGCTGGGTCACCATCGGCGCGCTGACGGGCATGCTGAGTTCGCTGCTGGTTTTTCAGATGGGGCAGGCGCGCGTGTGGTTTGCCATGTCGCGCGACGGCCTGCTGCCCAGGGTGTTTTCAAAGGTCCACAAGAAGTTTCGCACGCCCCACGTCAGCACCTGGACGGCGGGTCTGTTTGTGGCCATCCCGGCCGGCATTTTCAATATCGGGACGCTGGCCGACCTTTCCAATATCGGAACGCTGTTTGCATTCCTGCTGGTGTCGCTGGGCGTCCTGGTGCTGCGCCGGACGCAGCCCGAGCGCCGCCGGGCCTTTCGCGTTCCCTGGGTTCCGTTGATTCCCTTTGCCTCGGTGGCCTGTTGCCTGATCCTGATGGCCAGCCTGCCGGTGGAAACCTGGTTGCGGTTTTTCGTCTGGCTGGTCATCGGGCTGGCCATTTACTTTACTTACAGCCGCTTCCACAGCGAGTTTGCCCGCAAGGACTCGCGGAACGCCGGGCAGGCAGGATGAAGCCGGCAAGTCATTCTGAACACGGAGAACAGACAAAAGCGACGCGGCATGCTGTAAAATAGGGACGGTTGTGCAATCTATGTCACCAAACCCACAAAGGAAGAAGGTCGAGCACTCATTTCGCGGGGCCGCCGCGGGCCGTCAAAGGGACGGCGTTCGGAGGCTGGTGGGGCTTTTTGCGCTGGCGGCTGTTCTGCTGGCCTCGCCTCTATCTGCATTGGCCTGGGGACCTCGAGCCCACCAGCTGGCGGACGACTGGGCCATCGGCACGCTTCCCCCGAATTTACGCAACTACTTCCGGTCCAACCGCACCTTCATCCTCCAGCATGCCAACGATCCTGAAGTATGGATCAAGAAGGACCGCTACGAGCGGATGCGGCACTACATTTTTCTGGATAAGTATGGGACGTTCCCCTATCTCGACCTTCCGCACTCCTACAAGGCGGCCGGCAAAAAGTTTGGGCTGAAGCACATCACACGCAACGGCGTGCTGCCCTGGCAGGTTGGAGAATACAGTCTGAAGCTGACCAACGACTTCCGGGCGCGGCACTGGGAGCAGGTGAAGCTGGATGGCGCGGCGCTCGCTTTCTATGTGGCGGACGCTCACGACCCGATGCATACCACGCAAAATCATGACGGGCAACTGACCGGGCAGACCGGGCTGGGGATGCGCTTTGGGAACGAGCTGGTGGAACGCTATTCCCACTTTTTCATGTTCCGGCCCGATAACGCCGTCAAGATCTACGATCCCACGGAGCACGCCTTCCAGATGGCGCTGGAGGCTCACACGTGGGCGGACCAGATTATTCTGGCTGATCTTCTGGCCCTGGACCACCTGCCGGGCTACACCGACGCGTACTTTGACGCCTTCTATTCGCGCGTGGGGTCAACCGCCATGAAGGAGATCAGCGAGGCGGCGCACGATATCGGCTCCTACTGGTTCACCGCCTGGGTCAACGCCGGCCGTCCTGAATTGCCCGGGCGGTAAAGCGCGCCGGCAGGACCCTCTCCCGCGGGCCGGCCGCCTCGCGGAAGCTGTCCGGCGGTCCTCGAAGGAAACCCTCCATGCCGTTCTCTGAAGATTTCATTGCCAAACTGCCCAAGGTGGAACTGCATCTGCACCTGGAGGGGAGCCTGCGGCCCGATACGCTGCGCGAGCTCGCCCGCGGCAGGGGCGACATGGAGAGCAGGGTCGAGCAGTGGATCCGGGAGCGGGAGCAGAATGAATATCGCTACGCGACCTTCGCGGAATTCATTGAAGCCTTCAAGTTTGTGGCGCTGTTGCTCGAAACTCCGGAAGATTATGCGCTGGCCACCGTCCGCCTGATGGAATGGCTGGCGGAGCAGAACGTGAAGTATGCTGAGGTCACGCTGGCGGCGGGGGTGGTGCTCTGGAAGCGGCAGCCGCTCGGCCCGGTGTATGAAGCCGTTCGCGCCGCTTCGCTCGAGGCTGGAGCGCGCCTGGGCATGCAGGTGAACTGGATTTTTGACGCCGTTCGGCAGTTCGGCGCCGGTCAGGCCGGCGCGGTGCTCGATTGGGCAAAACGCTATCGCCCGGAGGGCGTGGTGGCGTTCGGTCTGGGGGGCGATGAAGAGCGCGGCCCCGCGGGCCTTTTCGCGGACGTTTACCGCCAGGCCCGCGATTGCGGCCTGCACACCCTGGCCCACGCGGGAGAGACCACCGGGCCTGACAGCGTGCGCAAGACGGTTGAGCTGCTGAAGGTTGAACGGATTGGCCACGGCCTGACCGCGGCAAAGCGACCCGGAAGTGATGGCGCTGCTGCGCGACCGCGGAATTCCCCTGGAGGGCTGTCCCGGCAGCAACGCTTCCATCGGCCTGGTCCGGGAGTTTCGCGACTATCCGTTGCCGGCTTTTCTGGATGCCGGCGTGACCATGACTCTCAATTCGGACGATCCGGGATCTGTTTGGGACCTCCATCGCGCAGGAATTCACGAAGGCCGCCCGGGCGTTTTCGCTTTCCCCCGGGCAGCTGGCGGGGCTTTGCGAAAACGCTGCGCGCGCCGCCTTTCTGCCGGAAGATGAAAAGCAAAGCCTGCTGGGGCAAATTCGGCAGGCGATGGCGGCGTAACCGCAAATACAGGGCGGGGCGCCCGACTCGAAAAGGAATAAGACTCCATGAGCACACCCGTACGCGCTATTTTTATGGATGCAGGGAATACCCTGCTGTTTCCGCAGGTTGAAAAGCTCGCTCAGGAACTGGAGGCGGCCGGATTTCCCATGCGCCCCGAATATTTCCACCAGGCCGAGCGCGAGGGAAAGAAGAAGCTGGATGAAGTGCTCTGGCCGCAGATCCGCGAAGGTCGCGTGCCGCGAACCAGCAATCATGTTTACTGGCAGTATTATCTCGCCGCGCTCACGGAACTTCTTGACGGCCCGGAGGAAACCCGCGCGGCAGCCATCGAACGGGTGATCGCGGGATTTCGCGATATCCACACCTGGTCAAAAGTTTTTCCGGATACCGTTCCGGTCCTGAAGAAGTTGAAGGCGGCGGGGTATTATCTGGCGGTGATCTCGAATTCCGACGGCAGCGTGGAAGGCGAGCTTCAGCGGGCGGGTCTCGGCGAGTACCTGGAATTTGTGATCGACTCTTCGGTTGTGGGCGTTGAAAAGCCGCACCCCGAAATCTTCCAGATGGCGCTGGAACGCTCCGGGATCAAGCCCGGCGAGGCGGTTTACGTGGGCGACACCTATCCCACCGACATCGGCGGCGCGGAACTGGCCGGCCTTCGCGGGATTCTGATTGACTGGGTGGGCGCCTATCCCGAAGCCACCTGCCCGCGCATCACCTCCCTCTCCGAATTGAACGGACTTGTGAAACAGGCCGGCGCATGAACGGCTTTGCCGGACCGCTATCTATAACTGTTTTCAGCCGGATGCGGGTGCACTTTAAAACTATTTGACACCCGTGAGCAGGGTTGGTAGAATTTCATCCATTCATATATGGCAGTCTCGATGACCAAGTCGGTTAATGTCACAGGCGCACAGCGGATGTGTATGTGTTGTTGTACATGTTCCGTTGGAGGGCGCCGTGTGGCTGGAATTAACGACTTGTAAATCGAACTTCCAGCAGTAATTGTTAACGGACGCCCGCTGACGGATTAAACGTCGGCGGGCGTTTTTGTTTTTAGACGGTCCCGGAACCGGCACGATAAACACAAATCTGAAATCTGGATGCCGAAGGAGAGAACAAGGTAATGATTGAACCCCACGGAGGACGGCTCGTCAATCGTCTGGCCAGCGGTGAAAAGGCCGCGGCGCTGGAAGCGGAAGCGCGCGAGCTGCCCGTGATCCAACTGAATCCCTTTGAAGTTTCTGATCTTGAGATGCTGGCCATCGGCGCCTTCAGCCCGCTCGAAGGCTTTATGGGAAGCGCGGATTACGCCCGCGTCATCCATGACAAGCGCCTGGCCAACGGCCTGCCCTGGACGCTGCCGGTTACGCTGGCTGTCGACAAGGACACCGCTGACAGCCTGAAAAAGGTTTCGCGCGCCGCCCTGGCGGACGCAAGCGGCAACCTGCTGGCCGTTCTGGAAATTCAGGATGTGTTCCACTATGACCGCGAGGCCGAGGCCGTGGCGGTGTTTCGCACGGCCAATGACGACCATCCGGGCGCCCGCTACGTGGCATCGCGGGGCGACTGGATCGTCGGCGGCCCGGTGGAAGTTTTCCGCCGGCCGAACTCGGAAACGCATTCGAAATACCGGCTGGACCCCGCGGACACGCGGCGGATTTTTGCCGAGCGCGGATGGAACACCGTGGTGGGCTTCCAGACCCGCAACCCCGTTCACCGCGCGCACGAATACATCCAGAAAGCGGCGCTGGAGATTGTGGACGGACTGCTGCTGCACCCGATCGGGGGCGAGACCAAATCCGACGACATCAGCCTGGACGTCCGTATGCGCTGCTACGAAGTGCTGCTGGAGAACTACTACCCGCGCGACCGCGCGGTGCTGGCGCTGAACCCCGCTTCCATGCGCTACGCGGGCCCGCGCGAAGCCATTTTCCACGCCCTGATCCGCAAGAACTTTGGCTGCACGCACTTCATCGTGGGGCGCGATCATGCCGGGGTGGGAAATTACTACGGCCCTTACGACGCCCAGAAAATCTTCACCGAGTTTGGCAAGGACGAGCTGGGAATCACGCCGCTCTTCTTTGAACACACCTTTTATTGCCGCGAGTGCCTGGGCATGGCCTCGCAAAAAACCTGCGGCCACGACAAGCAGTCCCGGGTGATGCTGAGCGGCACCCAGGTGCGGAACGTGCTGCGGGAAGGCGGACAGTTGCCGCCGGAGTTCACGCGGCCTGAAGTGGCGGCGGTGCTGCACCAGGCCTTCGGGCAGCAAATCCAGCAGGGGGCGGCATGCTAGTCAGTCTGCTGGCCTTCATCACCGGCATCCTGGTCGGCCTCACGGGAACGGGCGCGGGCGTCATCCTGACTCCGCTCCTGTTGCTGCTGACGCCCTTCAGCGCTCTGACGGTGATTGGCACGGACCTGATGAGCGGCGCCATCACCAAGCTGGCGGGCGTGGTTGAGCATCGCAAGCTGGGACAGGTGCGGTGGAACCTGGCCGGATATCTGCTGGCAGGAAGCGTTCCCGGTTCTGTGGCGGGCATCCTGTTTATTCATTCCCTGAAAGGCTGGATGTCGGAAGCCCAGTTGGACCACGCGTTGAAGATCCTGCTGGGCCTGACGCTTTTTGGGGTGTCGTTCTTCCTGCCCTTCCTGCGCGGCAAGCAGCAGGCGGCTGCATCCGATTGTTCCAATCTCAGTTTCTCAAACGGCGGCGGCAAGCTGGCGGCCGTGGGTGCCGTGGTTGGCTTCCTGGTTTCCATGACCTCGGTGGGCAGCGGAAGCCTGCTGATGATCGCTTTGCTGGTGCTGGTTCCCCTGCCGCTGGGCAGCCTGGTGGGAACCGACATCCTGTTCGGGCTGGTGACCACGGCGCTGGCCGGGTCGCTGCACTGGGAGATGGGTAATTTCAATGCCGGCCTTTTCCTTCTGCTGGTGGCCGGCGAAGTGCCGGGAGTCATTATCGGAAGCCGGCTCTCACGCCGCATTCCGGAACGTTACATCACCTGGCTGTTCAGCATTCTCTACTTTTCACTGGGGGCGCGTTTACTCGTCGGCTAGATGGGGCGCGGGGCGAGGCCTTCCGGTGATCTCACTCTGAAACGAACGAAAGGAAATTATGGAACTTGAAACGATCGATATTCCTGAAGTTGCAAATTCACTGGCCGAGGCTCATCCGAGCGAGATCCTGAAGTTTGCGCTCGAAAAATATTCCGGGGGCATCGGCATCAGCTTCAGTGGGGCGGAAGACGTTGTGCTGGTCGACCTGGCGTCGAAAATCGGCGGCAACTTCCGGGTTTTTTCGCTTGATACCGGCAGGCTGCATCCTGAAACCTACCAGCTCATCGACAAGGTCCGTGAGCGCTACGGGATTCCGATTGAGATTTTCTTCCCGCAGGTGGACGCGGTGCAGGAATTGGTCAAGGAAAAAGGTCTGTTCTCTTTTTACCAGGACGGCCACAAGGAGTGCTGCGGGGTTCGCAAGGTTGAGCCGCTCAAGCGGGCGCTGGGAACTTTTGATGCGTGGGTCACCGGCCAGCGGCGCGATCAGAGCCCTTCCACACGGGCACAGGTGGCGGTGGCTGAGGTCGATCCCGTCTTTTCCCAGCCGGGCCGTGAACTCATCAAGTTCAATCCTCTGGCCAACTGGAGTTCCCAACAGGTCTGGAGCTACATCCGCGAAAACGACGTTCCCTTCAATCCCTTGCACGAGCGCGGCTTTATTTCAATTGGCTGCGAGCCCTGCACCAAGCCGGTGCTTCCGGGCCAGCATGAACGCGAAGGCCGCTGGTGGTGGGAAGATCAAACCCGGAAGGAATGCGGCCTGCACGCGGGCAACGTTGAGCCCAAGGCCTAGCCGAACGCGCGGAAGTTCTGCGCCGGCTTGAGTTAAGCAATAGCTGACTTCTCCGTGCGGGGAGAGAAATCCTTTATCGCCCCGCGCGGAGCAACAGCCCCGGAATTCCCACCCAACTTGAAAGATTATTCCCCGAGTGCAGCTTTGGTTTCCTGGTCTTCATTGGGGCCGGGCTGTTGCAGGTCCTTATACACGCGGCCCGCGACTTCAGCGGCGTGGGGACCGAACATCTGCCGGCCGCCCCGCAGGAGCACCACCACCACGTATTGGGGCCGCGAATCAGAGTAGGAAAGAAACCATCCCAGCCTCGCGCCGTCTTCACTGCAGGTTCCCGTCTTTCCCAGGATTTGCAGGGCGCCGTCACTGGCCTGGCGGGCCGTGCCATAGCTCACCGCAGCGGCCATGCCTGCCCTCACGTCGGGAATCTGCGCCTGCAGATTGGTCAGCTGGCGACGGACCTTCGGCTGGAAGGTCTCCACCTGCTCTCGCGTTCGAGGGTATTGCAGGTAGTAAAGCGTTCCGCCGTTGGCGATGGCTGAAGCGACGGCGGCCCATTGCAGGGGCGTCACTTCTATCCCTTTACCCAGATAGGCCAGATATCCCACCTCTCCGTCGGTGGGCGCGACGGTTGGAAATTCTCCGGGCAGGTCCCCCGGAATGTCCAGGCCGGCTTTCTGTCCCAAACCGAATTCATGAGCGTAACGGGCCAGCAGCGGGAAGCCAACCATCCTTCCGAGCTTGTAGAAGTATTGGTTGTTCGAATGCGCCAGCGCGTCGGTCAGATCCATCGTCCGGTGGCGGCTGACGTAAATTTTTGTGCGCGGCGTAATGATGCCCTGCTTCAGAGCCGCCAGGGCCACGATGGGTTTGAAAGTGGAGCAGGGGCGGTAAGCCCCGCTGAAGGCCAGCTTCTGATTGACGATGGTGAGCACCCGGCCGTCGTTCGGATCGACCACCACGATGCTTCCATTCAGGTGGCCCAGCGCCTGGAGCGCGGCCTGGCGCACGGCCGGATCCTCGCCGTCTGTATTGTCACCGAGGCCAGGATCGCGATCGTAAGAACTGACGCGCCACGGGTTCCAATGCCTGCGGACTCGTCGTCGCCGCGTGTGGCGAACCCGACGGCGGGTTCGTGCCCGCCGGACAACCGCGTGCTGCGGTGCTGCCAGCCCCTGCGGGAGCGCTCCCCCAGGAAGAAGGTCGAATCCGATCAGCCCGATCAGAGCAACAGCCAGAACAGCGAGTCTCTTCTTCAAGACAGGTCAGGTCTCCTTCGATGTCTTCCGGGGCACACAGCAGTCCTTCCCCGTGGCAGCCCTGGCGCACCGTCTACAGATTCTATCGACAACTCTTACGGCTTCTGGACCCGAAGCCGCTTGCAGGCGGGACTATTTCTTGCTTTTTGCCGTTCCCATTTCTGCGGGCTCGGCATCCTCCTTCGATCCTGGCAGATTCAGCGCCTTGCGCAAGTCTACTTCGATCTTCCCATAGATATCCGGGTTCTGCAGCAGAAATTGGCGGACATTTTCCCTTCCCTGTCCAATCCGCTCACCGGCAAAGGAATACCATGAACCGCTCTTCTCAATCAAGTTCAATCCTACGGCGAGGTCGATCAGGTCGCCTTCTTTCGATATTCCTTCGCCATAAAGGATGTCAAATTCAGCTTCCCGGAAAGGCGGCGCCATCTTGTTTTTCACCACCTTCACACGGGTGCGGTTGCCCACCACCTTGTCAGCGTCCTTGATGGCGGCGATGCGGCGCACGTCGAGCCGCACGGAGGAATAAAACTTCAGGGCGCGGCCGCCGGTGGTGGTTTCAGGGCTGCCGAACATCACCCCGATCTTTTCCCGGATCTGGTTGATGAAGACGAGGCAGGTCTTGGATCTTGAAACCAATGCCGTCAGCTTGCGCAGCGCCTGCGACATCAGCCGGGCCTGCAGGCCGGGCATGGAATCGCCCATATCGCCTTCCAGTTCCGCGCGCGGAACCAGCGCGGCCACAGAATCAATCACCACGATGTCGATGGCGTTTGAGCGCACCAGGGCCTCGGCAATCTCCAGCGCCTGCTCGCCGTAATCGGGTTGCGAAACCAGCAGGTTGTCCACATCCACGCCCAGCCGGTTGGCGTATTTGGCGTCCAGGGCGTGTTCGGCGTCCACAAAGGCGGCCATGCCGCCGCGCTTCTGCGCCTCCGCCACCAGGTGCAGGGCCAGGGTGGTCTTTCCGCTGGCTTCCGGGCCGAAGACTTCCACCACGCGGCCCCGCGGAACTCCTCCCACGCCCAGCGCGGCGTCCAGCGAAAGCGCCCCGGTGGGAATCACATCCACGGGTACCAGGGCTTGTTTTGAACCCAGGCGCATGATGGATCCCTTTCCAAACTGCTTTTCGATCTGAGTCAGGGCCACTTCAATGGCCTTCATTCGGTCTGTTCGTTCTTCTGGCATACCGGCATCCTCCCTTTGTCCTGCTGGCGTGCGCGATAAGTTTTGCGCGGTGGCGGGTTGTCCCCGCTGTGTCTTTTCGTGGGACCTGCGCTGGCTCTGCTTTGGGCTACGCCTTCGCGTAATGATAGAACCCCCTCCCGGATTTACGCCCCAGCCGGCCCGCTTCCACCATTCTTTCCAGCAGCGGGCAGGGCCGGTACTTTGAATCGTGAAATCCCTGGTAAAGCACCTGCATGATGTCCAGGCACACGTCCAGGCCGATCAGGTCGGCCAGCTCCAGCGGCCCCATCGGATGGTTCATGCCCAGCTTCATCACTCCGTCCACCCCTTCCGGAGCGGCCACGCCTTCCATCACGGCATAAACGGCCTCATTGATCATGGGCATCAGCAGCCGGTTGGATATAAATCCCGGAAAGTCGCGCGCCCGGATGGGCGTTTTGCCCACCGAGGTTGCGATCTGCTCCGCCGCCGCGATGGTCTCTTCCGCGGTGTCGAGCCCGGGAACCACTTCCACCAGTTTCATCACCGGCACGGGATTGAAAAAGTGGAGCCCCACAAACTGCGCCGGTCGCCCGGTCACGCCCGCAAGGCGGGTGATGGAAATCGAAGAAGTGTTGCTGGCAAACAGCGTTTCCGGCCGGCAGAGAGCGTCAAGCGCGCGGAATACTTCCGCCTTGACCTCAAACTTCTCGCTAACCGCTTCCAGCACGATGTCGGCGGATGCCAGGTCCGACAGGTTGATGGTCGTCTTCAGGCGGCTTTCAGCCTGCTGCCTTTCCCCCACGGTCAGCCGGCCCTTTTCAAGGTCGCGAGAGAGCCCGCGTGTAATCTTTTCCGCCCCGCGCCCCACCAGCTCCTGCGTGGTGTCGTGCAGAATCACCGAATATCCGTTGCAAACCAGTACCTGGGCGATTCCATGACCCATGGTCCCGGCTCCCACCACTCCAGCCAGGCGGATGTTCAAGCCTTCCCCCCGCCGGAGGGTTCGGCGAACCGGCCTGCCCCGTTTCCCTTTCAACCGCCAGCGCCACCGCGTTGCCGCCGCCGAGACACAGCGCCGCAATTCCACGGCGCGCCTCGCGGCGTTGCATCTCGTAGAGCAAATCCACCAGAATGCGCGTGCCCGAGGCGCCGATGGGATGCCCCAGCGCCACCGCGCCGCCGTTCACGTTGGTCTTTTGCGGATCGAGGCCCAGTTGCTCCGTGACGGCCACGGCCTGCACGGCGAAAGCCTCGTTCAGTTCCACCAGGTCAACGTCTTCAATTTTCCAGCCGGTTTTTTCCAGCAGCGATTCGACGGCGCTCACCGGCGCCATCATCACCCAGCGCGGCTCCACGCCGCTCACCGCCTGCGCCACAATCCGCGCCAGGGGCTTTTGGCCCAGCTCCTGCGCGGTTTCAAGCGAGGTCACCACCGTCGCGGCGGCGCCGTCGTTGGTTCCCGGAGCGTTGCCCGCCGTCACCGTTCCGTCTTTCTTGAAGACCGGTTTCAGCTTCGCCAGTTTTTCCAGCGAGGTATCTTCGCGCGGCGATTCGTCGACGGAAAATTCCCGCGTCTCGCCCTTTTTTACCGGCACGGTGACCGGAATAATCTGGTCTTTCAGCTTGCCGCTTTTGATGGCCGCGATGGCGCGCCGGTGGCTTTCCAGCGCGTACTGGTCCTGCCGCTCGCGCGAGACGTTGTATTTTTCCGCCACCAGTTCGCCGGTCATGCCCATGTGGAAATCTTCGTAGGCGTCCCACAGGCCGTCGTGCACCATGGAATCGACCAGGGTCTTGTCGCCCAGGCGCAGGCCCTGCCGGGCTCCGGGCAGCAGATAGGGGCAGTTGCTCATCGACTCCATGCCGCCCGCCACCACCATGTCGGTGTTGCCGGTGGCGATGCCCTGCGCGGCCAGCGCCACAGCCTTCAGGCCCGATCCGCAAACCTTGTTGAGGGTCATCGCCGCCACCCGCGGGTCCAGACCGCCCTTGAGCGCCGCCTGGCGCGCAGGGTTCTGCCCCAGGCCCGCCGAGACCACGTTGCCCATGATCACTTCGTCCACGCGGGACGGTTCGATTTGCGCTCGCCGCACCACTTCACGCACCACGCAGGCGCCAAGTTCCACCGCGGAAAGGCCGGAAAGAGAACCTTGAAACTTGCCGATCGGAGTGCGGACTGCGGCAATAATCACCGCTTCTCGCATAACTGACTTCCGATTATGTCGCCGCTATGAGAGTGAAGTCAAGGAAAGGCGAAGAACAGGTAGTGAGGGCCGCCGGGTTTGTGGTCCGCGGACTTTCTCCTCAGATTCGTGCTCGTTCATCCGAGGGTAACAACGCGCCGGGCCGGCAGATCTTAGCCCACGGTGTGAGCCGTAGGACTTCGGTGATGAAGCAATAAGGGGTCGGAAAGAAATGGACGACGCAGCCTGGACGCCGCGATAGAATACGGCACCGTGAGGAGGATTGCCTGAAAAGGACCGCGGGCTTCAAAATCGGCGGTCCTCGCTACCCACTTGCGGGAAGTTCTTCGCGGAAGGGCGGAAAATGACAGAGGCGGGAAGATGCACTGGCCGGGGAAAGCCGGTGAAGTGTCCGATTTGCGGGCTAATCAATCCCGCCACTTCGGAACTATGCGATTGCGGCTACGAATTCGCAACCAGGACCCTCAAGAGGCGGCCTTCTGGGGATAAGAAGGACTTCCCTTCCGCTAGAGCTTGGAGGAAGTACGCAGCGCACGCCCTAAGGCGGGAAATTAGCCCCTACCCGAGCCTCGGGCAGGCCGTTTTCCTCATTGTGTTGTGGTCCCTGGGCTTTCTCGCCCTTCTCGCGCTTGCCGGCGTGTTCAACCCGGGCGCAATGCTGGCTTCGGGGGGCTTTTCGTGGCCTGTCCTGTGGCTTTCGGCCTGGGCCATCATTATTGTCTACGGCTGCCGCAAAGCGAGGTCGCCGGTGTGGGAGATTTTTCCGTTTAGAACGTTTAACCCGGCGCTGCTCCTGCCGATGGGCGTCTGCTTCGTCGGGCTCTACATTGCCTCATCGGAGCTTTTCGGCATCGCGTTGGTTCTTCTGCCACCCCCGCCAGCATTTCTCTCGGCCTTGACCGACTTCGGCCGCACGCCTGAAGGGCTAGCGGGGTCGGCGTTCGGCCTTGTCCTGGTGGCTCCGCTGACCGAGGAGTTTTTTTTCCGGGGCCTCGTCCTACACAGCTTTCTTCGCAGGTACTCTCCGACCAAGGCCATCATCCTCTCGGCGGTTCTATTCGGGCTTTCTCACCTTGACCCGTGGCAGGTCGCCTATACTCCGCTTTGGGGGCTGGTTGCTGCATGGTGGGTTGTAGAAACGGATTCCTTGCTCGCCCCGCTCGCCGGCCATGCTCTGATAAACGCCTTGGTGATAGCCCCGGCCATTTTTGGATTGAGGCAGGGCAGTGTTGCGTCATCCGCTTGGGGCGGCATGCCGCTGCTCCCAACGTGGCTCGCCATCGCAGGCGCCCTAATTCTCGCTGGGGGTGCCGCGTGGCTGGACCGGTCGTTCAAGAGGTATGGGCGACCGAAAACATCACAGCCTCCAGGCGAGACAACGGAGGAGTACCACAAAGGTGGAACCGATGCACCCTCTCCCGTTAGTTAAACTCACTATCCGCGGGTGCAGCACACGCCGCGCCTCTTGCGATGTGTGCGGACTATTAAATTCAGTGGCCGGTAAACTCAGGGAATGTCCACGTAACGTTCGCGCGACATTTCGGCGCCGTAGGCGATGCAGGCGAGAATGTCGGCTTCTTCCAGTCCGGGATACTCCTGGAGAATTTCGCTGGCCGGCATCCCACTGGCCAGCAGGTCAAGGATCAGCGACACCCAGATTCGATGTCCCCGAACGCACGGCTTTCCAAAGCAGATGTTCGGATTGATCGTGATTCTCGAAAGCAGTTCTTCACGCGTCATGGCTTGATGAAACGCATGTTCTGCGTTTCCCTCCACACAATATAGCAGACGCAGGACAGTCGGAATACCAGACAGGAGGGCGGCACAATGCCGCGCTGCTTGCGATCTGTGCTCTCGACGAACTTGCGGGAAAGCAAAGAATTTCGTGCGTTTCGGCGTCTGCGATTCTTCTACGGGAATTCGCTGGTGGGCAAAGCAAAGGCGCGGGGGCTTTGCCTCGACTCAAGCATTGCCACCCGCGCCTCTGCCGCTTCAGTTACCGCCGGCCGCGGCCGGGGTTGCTATGGCTGTTTCCACCCTCCTGCCTGTTCTGCTTCGGAGGTTGGGCTTGCCGCTGTTGGGTGCTGCGGCCTTCATTCCGCTGCGCTTGCGGCGGAGCGGACCGTTCCATTCGCTGATTGGGCGGCGCGGTGTTCGGCTGGCTGTTCCGATTCACCTGCCGCTCATTCCTCTGCGGTGGCGGAGCGGACCGTTCCATCCGCTGATTGGGCGGCGCGGTGTTCCGCTGGTTGTTGCGGTTCACCTGCGGCTCGCTCCTCTGCTGTGGCGGAGCAGACCGTTCCATCCGCTGGTTGGAAGGCGCCTGCGTCGGAGCATTGCGTTCCATCCGCTGGTTGGAAGGCGCCTGCGTCGGAGCATTGCGTTCCATCCGCTGATTGGACGGCGTCTGCGTCGGAGCATTGCGTTCCATCCGCTGATTGGAAGGCGACTGCGCCGGAGCATTGCGTTCCATCCGCTGGTTGGGCGTTGCCTGCCGCGGAGTATTGCTTTGCGGACGCCGCTCAACCTGTGCGGGTGCAGTCCGCCCGGCCTCGCGGCCACTTCTCACTTCGCGAGGCGGTTCCTTGTAGGGCTCGCCTGCGCGGGTGGCGCGCACAACGCCGCTGCCCCGGAACTCTCCCGGCCTGGGCGTGGCGGCAACTTCCGGACGTCCCTGGTTTTCACGCGCCCGCTGCGCGGGGTTGGAGCGGGCCCACCGTTGCTGCTCCAATTGCCGGCTATTGGCCCCAAAGCGGCGCGTTCTTGCCGCCGCAAGTTCCACAGAGGTGGGACGGGCATTGATGCCGTCCCGGCCGCCGTTATAGCTGATGCGCGGACCGCGTTCATTCACAACCACCCTCTGGTTGTAAACCGTCGTGATGTTTCGGGACGTGATGCGGTTCACGTAGCGGTTGTAATAGAACCTGTCACCGCGCCAGTATCCGCCATAGTAGCCACGGCCGGTGTAGCCATACCCGTAGTTGATGCCGCCGTAGAAACCGACCGACGTGCCCCAGTAACCCGGGTACCACGAGTAGCCGCTGTTATACCAGCCCCAGTAGCCCGGGGTCCACATGGCGCCGATAAAGGGCGCGGGCATCCAGGTGCCCGGCACCCAGAAGTAACCGTAATCCTGGTCCCAGGCCCAGTAGCCCGGCGTCCAGATGTAACCGGGACCCGGACAGTACGGCTGTTCATAAACCGGTATGGCCGGCGGGCCGAAGCTCACAAAAATGCTGACCTGGGCGGACGATTTTGCCGGCGCCACCACCATCGCCAGCGCCAGCAGCAACGATCCCAGCAGGCACGAGACCATCGCACCGGCGTGCCCACCCGCCGCGTCGCTTCAGGATCTCAGGCTCGCGATTGGCCGCTCCTGCTTGCGAGCTTTGATTGGAGATCGTTGTATCTTCCGAGAGCTTGCACCAGGAACCACTGATGTTGATCTTTTCTTCTTTCATCGAAGCACCTCCTCTGGCACTTCTGTTACCGAGATATTCTCCCCATCTGTAAGCAACCCAGTTGCCATTCTCCGGCCCGATCAGGGATCTTACCGATTTCCACTATGATAGACGTGCCTGCCGCGGCAGGGGTTCCGTTGGCTTGTAAAGGGGGCGTAAAATCTGCCAACACCGTTTCGTATCTGACTGATTTACTGAAACTTACCGGGGATTGCAAAATAGGGTGACAAGGCTCGTTTGTAGCGCCGCCGTCCCGGCGGCACCTTGACTCAGGGCCGGCAGGATGCCAGGCGCTACGGAAGTCCGTCACTCGATTTTGCAATCCTCATCAGCCCGCTTTGAGATTCTTCCAACATGCGGGCTTCAGCGCATGCGAAATGCCAAAAAAACAGTCGATTCCCGCGCCGGCGGTTGGCAGTTTGTAGGCTGCGGATGACCCTTTGCATCCGCCCCTGCCGGGGTGTAAACTTCGGCCCCAAGGAGGAGCCATGGAAAACGAAGAAAACAACGGAATCAGCAGAAGAGATTTTCTCATGAGCGTGGGCGCTGCCGGAGGAGCTGCAGCCGCGGGTCCGGGAGCTCTGCTCGGCGCCAGCGCAGCGCCGGAAGCGCCGCAGGATGAAACCGCGGTGGAGGGCGAGCATGCGGGCCTGCTGGGCGCCATGCGCCCCCAGCAGAACTCGCATCGCAACCTGATGGACCTCTCAGGATTCTGGCAGTTTCAGCTTGACCCGAAAAACGAAGGCGAGCGGGCCAACTGGACAGACGGTTTGCCCTCACCGCGCACGATTCCCGTTCCGGCCAGCTGGAACGACCTGTTTGACGACGCCGCCGACTACCTCGGCTACGCCTGGTACGCGCACGAAGCGTGGATTCCCGGCGCGTGGCAGGGCCAGCGGATTTTCCTGCGCATCTATTCCGCCAACTACGCCGCCAGGGTGTGGATGAACGGCACGCTGCTGGGCGAGCACCTGGGCGGCCATCTGCCGTTTGCCATTGAAGTTTCCGGCCACGCGCGCCTCGACGCTCCCAACCGCATCGTCATCCGCGTTGAGAACCTGCAGAAGCCCGACCGCGTTCCGCCCAGCCGGCCTCCCGGTGGTAGCAGCTTTCGTGGTTCCTATCCCGAAACCACCTATGACTTTTTCCCTTACGCGGGCATTCACCGCCAGGTGGCGCTCTACACCACCCCGAAGACGCACGTTGAAGACGTCACCGTCACCACGGAGATTGACGGCCAGGATGGAATCGTCAAGGTGGCTGCGCAGGCAAGCCAGGGCTGGAACGGCAAGGGCCGCGCGGTGATCGAAACCGCTGCCGGGAATGCCGCCGTCACGGCTGACCTTAACTTCGCCAACGGCGCCGCACATGCGGAGCTGCGGCTGCCTTCGGCGCGCTTCTGGTCGCCCGATCATCCGAATCTTTATCCGCTCACCGTGGAACTGCTGGAAGGTGGAAAGCCGGTCGACGCTTACCGGCTCGAGATCGGTGTGCGCACCTTCACCATCCGCGGCGAGCAACTGCTGCTGAACGGCCAGCCCATCCAGATGCGGGGGTTTGGCAAGCACGAGGATTTCCCGCTGCACGGCAAGGGACTCGACCGCGCGCAACTGGTGCGCGACTACGAGCTGCTGAAGTGGGTGGGCGCAAATTCCTATCGCACGACGCACTATCCCTATTCCGAAGAAGCCATGGAACTGGCCGACCGCTACGGCATCCTGATCATTGACGAAATCCCCGCCGTGGGCCTGAACTTCTCTGAGAGCGCGCAGTATGTCCAGGCCTGGACCCGCATGGCCGGCAGCCAGCTGCGCAGCCTGATCGCGCGCGACAAGAACCATCCCAGCGTCATCATGTGGTCCGTGGCCAACGAGCCTGGCGCGGGCCGTCCGCTCTCCGGCGAGAAGCCCTCGCAAAGCGCCGTCGCAGCCGGCGACCGCTACTTCAACCATCTGGTGGGACTGGCCCACAAGCTCGATCCCACGCGCCCCGTCACCTTCGCCGCCGTGCAGGGCGGGCCGGCGGAATGGCTCGCGCACGTGGACGTGGTGGCGCTGAACCGCTATTACGGCTGGTACTCTTTGGGCGGCCGGCTCGACGTGGCCATCCAGGCGCTCGAAAAAGAACTCGACGCCCTGCACGCCTCCTACCCGAAGCCCATGATCTTCACCGAGTTCGGCGCCGAAGCCCTGCCGGGTTCGCACAGCACGCCGCCGGAAATGTGGACGGAAGAATACCAGGCCGACATGATCGGCCGCTATCTCGACGTGGCGGCCCAACGGAGCTACATGGCGGGAACGCTGATGTGGTGCTTTGCCGACTTCAAAACTTCGCAAAGCATCATCCGCACCAACAGCATGAACAATAAAGGCGTCTTCACGCGCGACCGCCAGCCCAAACAGGCCGCCCACATGCTGCGCAAACGCTGGCGCGTGCAAGGCGTCTAGCACGGGGCGCGTTTTCCGGCGTCGCGGTTTTTTCGGCAGGATTTTTGCCGGACCGGCAGGCGCGCCCAACCTGCCTGCACGCTCTTTCCAGGTGATTGCGCGAGCGCACGGGTGGCCCTGCCGGGGATTCAGGCATCGCGACCCGCGTCGCTGCGCCCGCGCACTCTAGTGACGGCCGCCCCGTCCGTGGCCGTGGCCGTTGTCGCCGCCATGGCCATTGCCGCCGCCGCGTGCTTCCTGGCGCGAAGCATTGCCATGTTGCTGCGGCGCTGGGCGGCTTTCAACCCGGCGCATCTGCTGCGGCCGGGACTGCTGCTGGGCCCGCTGGTAGCTGCGGGGCGCGTTATTTCTGTTCACTTGCCGTTCAACCCTCTGCGGCGCGGGGCGATTTTCAACCCGGCGCATCTGCTGCGGCCGGGACTGCTGCTGGGCCCGCTGGAAGTTGCGAGGAGAGTTATTTCTGTTCACTTGCCGTTCAGGCCCTCGCTGAGCGGGTGAGCGGGATTCCTGCCGCCGGTTGGGCTGGGCATTGCGCTGTTGGCTGAATGAATGGAATCCCCTGTCATTGTTGCCCCGTTGCGGCGCCTGAACGCGAAGACTCGCGGCCATTACGCGTCCTCTCCACAGGGGCCCGATACGGCGCGCCTGCGCGGGTTGCCCGCACGGCATCCCGGCCGTGGAATGCTCCCGGCCTCCGCGTAGCGGCGATGCCTGGACGCCCGTGGTTCCTGCGGGCCCGCTGCGCCGGGTCCCTGCGTGCGAACTGCTGGTGCCGCAATTGCTGGCTGACGGGTCCGGAACGCCGTCCTCTTTCCGCGGCCAGCTGCCGGCGTGTGGGACGGGCGTTGATTCCACCCCGGCCGCCGTTATAGCTGACGCGCCGGCCCCTGAAGTGGTCGTCCACTCTGCGGTTGTACATGTGCCTGAAGTTCCGCCCTTCGAGTCGATTCACGTAGCGGTTGTAATAAAAGTGGTTGTGGTTCCAGTAGCCGCCGTAGTAGCCGTAACCCGTGTAGCCGAATCCGTAGTTAATGCCTCCATAGAAACCGACTGAGAAGCCCCAGTAGCCACGGTGCCAGCGATATCCGCCGTCATAGAAGCCCCAGTAGCCGGGTGTCCACATGGCGCCGACGAAGGGAGCCGGCACCCAGGTGCCCGGCACCCAGTAGTATCCATAGGCCGGGTCCCAGGCCCAGTAGCCGGGCGTCCACATGTAACCGGGAGCCGGGCAGGGCGGCTGCGTGTAAACAGGCAGGGCGGGCGGGCCGAAACTGACGGAGATCTCCCACGCTCACGCGCGCGGATGACGGCGTGGGAGCCACAACCATGGCCAGCATCAGAAGAAGTGTCCCGGCCAGGCCAGCCACGACTGCCCGCCTGAGCGCGTGCCTTGTGTTTTCGGGTTGCAACATATTGAACTTGTTTTCTCTCATCAGACACCTCCAGCTTTCGGGCGCTGCCTTCACGTATTTCTCCACTCTTTCTCTTCGCAAGCACCTCTCCAATTGCCGAGCCATTCCGGCAAGCTACTGATTTGACAATTGTTAAATCTTATAATGGGGGCGCCAGACGGGGCCGGCAAGGCGGCAAATTTGTCCAGTACCGGTAAATCTTACCGGCCTGCAAAGGCTTCAAAAAGAAAGGTTTGTTACGGAGTTATTGACCGCGCAGCCAACTTTTGCGGCGGGTAGTCCACTTTGAAACCGTTGCGGGAGTTGACCACCGTGAACCCGCCGTCCGGTCGCGCCGAGATCTCCAGGTAATGTCCCTGGTCGGGCGAATCCTTGGCATTGGCAATGTAGTCGGCAGCGGCGTTGGCTTCATTTCCGCCCGCCACCGAATAGTGGATTTCCCAGATGCGCTCTCGCCCCGGCGCCTCTTCGATGCGCTTCCAGGACTCGGGCGTGCCGCCCTTTTTGGGCGCGTTGTCGATGATGGTCACGCGCGGTCGCAGCGCCCACACCAGCGCCTTGGAATTCGAGTTCGCATTGCTGTGGTGGCTGGCCAGGAAGACGTCGGCGCGGCCCAGGCGGTTGCGCGGGCACATCAGGGCGATCTCCTTGTTCCAGGTGAGGTCGCCCAGGTCGACAAAGCGGAACTTGCCGTAGGTGAGCACAAAGCCCGACGACTCCGCGTTTTCCGTGGGGTCCACGGGCATAGGTTTGGTTTCGCTGCAATAGGGATTCATCTGGCCGGCGCCCGCGAGCGGCTGCTGCAGATGCTTGCCCGCCGCGGCAACCACCACAACCTTCACGCCCTTCGAGCGGAATCACGTCGCCGGGCTTCACCACGCGGCGCTTTCCCTTTTGCGCCGCCTTCAGGTAGGCGGAATAAAGCATCTGATCAGCCGCCCCCTTCTGCACATCCGTCCCGTGGTCCAGAAAGTGGTCGATGGGAATGCGTGCTGCAAGCTGCGGAACGCCGCCCACGTGATCGGCATGGAAGTGCGTGACAAACAAATAATTGATGCGATGGATGCCCGCCAGCTTTGCCGCCCGCACAATGCGCTCCGCGTCGCGGGCGTTAAAATCCGGCCATCCGGCGTCCACCAGCAGCGACTGGCCCGCCGGCGTGACGATCAGCGTGGCCTGCCCGCCCTCGACATCGACGAAATAGATTTTGAGACTTGCCGACTGTGCATTCTGCTTTTGCGCGGCGGCAACAGGACCGGCGGCGTACGCCGGCCGCAGGCCCGGCCAGGCGGCCAGCACAAAGAGGATCAGGAAGGTGAAGATGGATTTCAAACGCATCACGGCACTCTCCAGGCGGCGGCCAGGGTTTCGAGCGCAAGGCGCAGCGGCGCAGTTCACGTCAAGTCCGGTCACGCCGTCTGAGTCTCCTTTTCCGGCGCCTGTGGAAGTATAAACCGCAGCCTGTGAGGATTACCAGCCAGCGGGGCAGATTTCCGCTTGCGGTCCCGTCCCGACGGTGGTATACAGGACGGGAAGCACGACATCCCCGGTAGTCATGGTCCGTTGAATTACGACTTTCTACAGGGTTCGTCCCGGCTCAGGACCACCGTGAAGGGGAAGGTACAATGCGCCCGCAATGTACCTTCCCTCAATCTCACGGCGGCCGGACCATCATGTCGTTATACGCATCCAATGCCGGCGTCACTCTGTGCCAAAAATAAGCAGCCCGAGCGCGTAGCGAGGACCTCCGCCGTTGAGGTCCGCGGTTTCCTTTAGCCTTCAGCCGTCAGCTTTCAGCAAAAGCCGCAGGGCGCAACATTGGACTGCGTGCCCATGTAGCGCCGCCGTCCCGGCGGCACCTTTATCAGGGCCGGCAAGATGCCGGCGCTACAACCTCAGGCCCGGAGGGCCGATAGATTTTAGCCCACGGCGCAAGCCGTGGGACAACGACGGCGGAAAAAATCTCCCGGGACCCGGAGGGGCGTAAGAAAAGCACCGCCGTTCAATCTGGAGAGGGTGACACAGTTTCGTGTGCGTTCGTGCGGGGACTCCGACCAACGGCTCAAAGCCCGACAGCCCTGCGGAGGTCCTTCAGCAGGACAAACAGGTGGAGCGGGTCCGTGGGCGACGGAACAAAATCGAACTGCTCGTAATATTGCCGCGCCGCGTCATCTTTTGCGTGGACCGCCAGGGCCCGGATTCCGGCGATCCCGGCAGCCTGCAAGGTGCGCAGCACCGCATCCTTCAGCAGGCCGCGCCCCACGCCCTTCCTCTGCCAGTCCTTGTGCACAGCCAGCCGTGCCAGCAGCATGATGGGAACCGGATGCCGGGCCAGCCCCTTTTTCAGGCGCTTAGGCGCATCCGCATACTCAACCTGTCCCACTGCCAGGCTGTAGTAGCCCACCACAACCTCATCGACCAGGCCGACGTACGTCCGGGCGGCATTTGCCCCCTGGTTCTGCAGCGCGTGTTTCTTGAGCCAGTTGTTCAGGTCGGGTTGGCCGCAATCGAAGGCTTCGATGGGATGGTGGGGGCCGAGTTTTTCAATACTCCGGGAAGAACTCACCGCGAAGATCCGAAAAATCCAGGTTTCTTCAGCAGCGCCTTCAGGCGAGGCAGCGGACGGGTGGGGGCGTCAAGCGCGGCCTGGAAAGCCTTCCAGGCGCGTGCGTCCAGGCCAAACACACGGCGGTCGGCCAGCGCTTCCTCGGCGCGGGATAGGGCGCTCTCCAAAACAAAATCGCTCATCGAGCGATCCAGGGCGGTTGCGGCGGTCTGCAACTTGGCCTTCGCCTCGGGCGAGATCCTCAGGTCCAGCTTTTCCGTGCGCCGTTTTGTGGATACCGGATGCGTCGTCATCAGGCACTTCCTTCCTTTGACCAATATGCCGGGTTGTCAGGACAATGTCAAGACACATGTAGCGCCGCCGTCCCGGCGGCTCTTTTCAGGGCCGGCAGGATGCCGGCGCTACGAAAGCGGTGCTTTTTTAGCCTTCAGCGGTCAGCATTCAGCAAGAACCGCAGGCCGCAAGGGCCTGCGCTACGAAATCAAAACGCCTGGAATTGTTCGCTCGATTTGAAAACGTTCACGCCGTGGCCGGTGTCGTTGTCTTTAAACGACAGGGCATAGAGCTCGCCATGGTTGAAGCTGGCCTCGAGGGTGTGGCCGGTTCCGATCCACGCCAGGTGCAGACCGCCGGCAAAATCGGTGGTGCTGGTGTCAGCCGCGCCGAGCGCCTGCTGCACGTCGCTGACGGACGGCGTGTTCTTCAGGCTCTGCGGATGGGTTTGCCCGACGCCCGGCGCGTCCACGGTGCGGCTGGAATTGTAAGCCACCATGGAGTTGAAGAAATCCTGGATGCGGCTTTCACGCTCGGCGAGTTGCGCGGCCTCCCGCGCTTTTTCCAGCTTCGGCGCGTAGACCTTGACGTAGGCGAACACCCCGGCGACGACAACCAGAAGGACCAGCTGGATCACAATCACCCGGGTCGAGATTTTGCCGGAATCGGTAAGTGTCAAAGTGGAATTCCTCCGCAGTTCGCAGGGGAGCCCTTCGGGCTCCCGCGGTTTTTTTTGTAGCGCGGACCTCCGGTTTTGAGGTCCGCGGTTCTTCCTGGGTGCGGCGGGCAACAGCCACCCGACCCGAACTATCCGGATTTTTCCGACGTCCGTCCGGCGATCCAGAGGAGGATGCCGAGCGCCGGAACCCAGTAGGGGAAAATTCCGTAGAGCGTGTCGCTCACGGAATGCGAATGGCGATCAATCGCCAGGAAGGTATTCGCGCAGAAGAGAAGCGTCAGAACCACGGCCACCCAACCCGCCGCCGTAACCGGCGCGTAAATCCATCCCCAGGCTTTGAACCAGATTCGATTCCGCATGGTTGCATCCTTCATTTTTCGCCTTTCGTTGCAGCCTCGAACCCACGCCTTACGCCATGGGCTGAATACTTTCGCCCTGACCGGCAGCGCCATGCCGGGATGAAGCCCGGCGGCTTACACTACGGCGGGGACGGCGCCGAAGCGGCGGTCGCGGGAATGGAATTCTTTGAGGGCCTGGTCGAGATCTTCGCCGGAAAAATCGGGCCAGAGCACGGAGGTGAAATAGAGCTCGGCGTAAGCGCATTCCCACAGCATGAAATCGCTGAGCCGCTGCTCGCCGCCGGTGCGGACCAGCAGATCGACGTTGGGAACGGCTTCGGCCCCGGCGCCGGCCAGCAGTCGCTCGAATTGCGACTTTTCGGCTTCGGAATCCGGGTCCTCGGAATTCGCCGCATGCAAGCGATGGGCGGCATCGAGGATGGCGCGGCGCGCTGAATAATCGATGGCCAGGCGAAGGTGGAGACGCTGGCAGCCGCTGGTTGCGTTCTCGGCGTACTCGATGGTCTGGAGCAGCGAGCCGGGCAGGCGGTCGCGCCGTCCGATGACGCTGAGGCGCACGCCGCTCGAGAGCCAGAGCGTGGGCTCGGCGAAGAGGAAGTCTTCAAAAATTCCGAACAGGCGCGCCACCTCTTCCGGCGGGCGCTGCCAGTTGCCGGAGCTGAAGGAATGGAGCGTGAGCGTGCCGACGCCCAGGCCGGGCGCCGCCGCAATCACCCGCCGCACGGCCTCGACGCCCGCGCGGTGCCCCTGGGAGCGCCCCAGGCCGCGTTCCCGCGCCCAGCGTCCGCTGCCATCCATGATGATGGCCGCGTGAAGTCCATTGAGGGAAGATTGGGAAAAGTTTTCCATCTTGAAACAACCTCCGGGTATTGGCGAATGTCGTTGAACCTCGGCACCGGCCCACACCCTCCCGTTGTGAGGGCCTCAGCCCACGATCAGATAACCAAAAATTAACCTGCTCTTTCCGATGTCCGGCCGGCGATCCAGAAGAGGATGCCAAACGCCGGAACCCAGTATGGGAAAATGCCGTAAAGAGTGTCGCTGGCCGAATGCGAATGACCATCAATGGCCAGGAAGGTGTTGATACAGAAGAGCAGCGTCAGCGCCGCCGCCAGCCATCCTGCCCAGGAAACCGGCAAATAAATCCATCCCCAGGGTTTGAACCAGATTCGCTTCGTCATGTGCATGTCCTCCGGTCCCGGCAGAGCCTCAGGGCTGAACGCGAGAGCGCCGGCCGTTCACTTGCCGTGTTTTGGGCCTTGCCACTTTGCGCCATAAAGTCGCCCCGGAAAAAAATTTTGCCGCGCTTACGGCTGGCGCGTTGCCCGGATCAAAGCTTCCATGTGGTCCAGATAATTCTCCAGCGCCTTGCGGCCCGAGGGCGTCAGGCGGTAAACGGTGCGGGGCAGCCGCCCGTCGAACGATTTGATGCACTCGATGTATTCCGCGTCTTCCAGCTTGCGCGCGTGGACGCTGAGGTTGCCGTCCGTGGTCTTCAGCAGCTGCTTGAGCTCGTTGTGGCTCAGAGAAGTGTTCACCGCCAGCGCGCTGACAATACCCAGCCGGACGCGCTCATGAATCAGGCGGTCAAGCCGCGAGGCGCGGCTGACCTTTTCTCCTCGAACATTCAGGTCTTCAGGCTCGGGGCCGGCAGCTTCCGCGCGCCGGTCGCGGGCCCATGCGTTTGTCTTACCCACCATGCCTCCAGGCGATGATCGCTCCGAAAATGAGATGCAGGCCGCCAAAACCTACGGCCATGTAAATGTCGTCCCAGGCAGGCGCTACACTACGGCGGGGACGGCGCCGAAGCGGCGGTCGCGGGAATGGAATTCTTTGAGGGCCTGGTCGAGATCTTCGCCGGAAAAATCGGGCCAGAGCACGGAGGTGAAATAGAGCTCGGCGTAAGCGCATTCCCACAGCATGAAATCGCTGAGCCGCTGCTCGCCGCCGGTGCGGACCAGCAGATCGACGTTGGGAACGGCTTCGGCCCCGGCGCCGGCCAGCAGTCGCTCGAATTGCGACTTTTCGGCTTCGGAATCCGGGTCCTCGGAATTCGCCGCATGCAAGCGATGGGCGGCATCGAGGATGGCGCGGCGCGCCGAATAATCGATGGCCAGGCGCAGGTGGAGACGCTGGCAGCCGCTGGTTGCGTTCTCGGCGTACTCGATGGTCTGGAGCAGCGAGCCGGGCAGGCGGTCGCGCCGTCCGATGACGCTGAGGCGCACGCCGCTCGAGAGCCAGAGCGTGGGCTCGGCGAAGAGGAAGTCTTCAAAAATTCCGAACAGGCGCGCCACCTCTTCCGGCGGGCGCTGCCAGTTGCCGGAGCTGAAGGAATGGAGCGTGAGCGTGCCGACGCCCAGGCCGGGCGCCGCCGCAATCACCCGCCGCACGGCCTCGACGCCCGCGCGGTGCCCCTGGGAGCGCCCCAGGCCGCGTTCCCGCGCCCAGCGTCCGCTGCCATCCATGATGATGGCCGCGTGAAGTCCATTGAGGGAAGATTGGGAAAAGTTTTCCATCTTGAAACAACCTCCGGGTATTGGCGAATGTCGTTGAACCTCGGCGCCGGCCCACACCCTCCCGTTGTGAGGGCCTCAGCCCACGATCAGATAACCAAAAATTAACCTGCTCTTTCCGATGTCCGGCCGGCGATCCAGAAGAGGATGCCAAACGCCGGAACCCAGTATGGGAAAATGCCGTAAAGAGTGTCGCTGGCCGAATGCGAATGACCATCAATGGCCAGGAAGGTGTTGATACAGAAGAGCAGCGTCAGCGCCGCCGCCAGCCATCCTGCCCAGGAAACCGGCAAATAAATCCATCCCCAGGGTTTGAACCAGATTCGCTTCGTCATGTGCATGTCCTCCGGTCCCGGCAGAGCCTCAGGGCTGAACGCGAGAGCGCCGGCCGTTCACTTGCCGTGTTTTGGGCCTTGCCACTTTGCGCCATAAAGTCGCCCCGGAAAAAAATTTTGCCGCGCTTACGGCTGGCGCGTTGCCCGGATCAAAGCTTCCATGTGGTCCAGATAATTCTCCAGCGCCTTGCGGCCCGAGGGCGTCAGGCGGTAAATGGTGCGGGGCAGCCGCCCGTCGAACGATTTGATGCACTCGATGTATTCCGCGTCTTCCAGCTTGCGCGCGTGGACGCTGAGGTTGCCGTCCGTGGTCTTCAGCAGCTGCTTGAGCTCGTTGTGGCTCAGAGAAGTGTTCACCGCCAGCGCGCTGACAATACCCAGCCGGACGCGCTCATGAATCAGGCGGTCAAGCCGCGAGGCGCGGCTGACCTTTTCTCCTCGAACATTCAGGTCTTCAGGCTCGGGGCCGGCAGCTTCCGCGCGCCGGTCGCGGGCCCATGCGTTTGTCTTACCCACCATGCCTCCAGGCGATGATCGCTCCGAAAATGAGATGCAGGCCGCCAAAACCTACGGCCATGTAAATGTCGTCCCAGGCAGCCGGCGAAAACAGCGCCGCGGCCCCCAGCACCATGAAGGCTACCCCCATCGCCGGCACCACCCGGACGGAATACGCTCCGCCCGTCACCACGCCCGCTCCGTAAAGCAGCAGCCACAGGCCCGGCAGAACCGCCACCGATCCGGCGCGGAAAAGAAACAGCGTCAGCAGCGCCCCCGCTACAAGAGGAGGCGAAAGGCTCAGGGCAAAGCGGCGTCCCGGCTCGGAAAGCAGCGGCGTGTCCGCCTTGCGCGCCTTCTGCAGCATCGCTACGGCGCCAATCAGGCAGCTAACCGCCGCCTCGACAATCCAGACCCCCAGCCATAAGGCCGCCGACGGCTGCACGGACGCAATAAAGGCCGCCACCAGCGCCGTAATGCCCATCAGCATGCCGCCCCAGCCCGGTACCGCCGTGAAGGACGCGGCGCCCTCCATCGTCTCGCGAATGTAGCGGAGATTGTCCATGGCGCGGGCTTCGAGCGCCAGAGGCTCGGAGGAACGCGGCCGAATGGGATGAATGTCAGCCATGAGGGAATAAATACACCCGTTGCTAAGCATTGTCAAGTACTTTGTGTTACAAAGTAAATGCGCTCCAGCAGGCCAAAAAGTGTTCCATTTTGACACATTTTCGCCTTTTTCTGTTTTGTGAAGATTTATTAGCCCTATTATAATGTGCGTGTTACGATTATGAAGAGTTTTCGGCATCGCACCAGACTTTCGCCTCAGGAGCTTGAAAAATGAACCTGCAGGATTGGGAGAAGAAACTGCACGAGGAAGGTTTTGGCAGAACTTACGTCTGGCAGGATGGCCCGGGCGCGTTCTATCCCGACCACACTCACGCCATGACCACCGCGCATGTGATCCTCGATGGCGAGATGACTCTGACCTCCGAAGGCGACACGCGCACTTACGAAGCCGGTGACCGTTGTGACGTGCCCGCCAATACCGTCCATTCGGCCCGCATGGGACCCGAGGGTTGCCGCTACCTCATCGGAGAGCAGTAAGCTCGCCGCAGGCGTGCATTGCGCAATGCGCGAGAATCCTCACCGCGCTTCGGGCAGAGTGATGTTCGCTCGCTCGAAGTACTCTTCCACTTTGCGCAGGTCGTCTTCGGTATCCACACCCACCGTATCGTCTCGAGTCTCCATCACAACAATCGGGATGCCGTTTTCGAGAAACCGAAGCTGTTCCAGCGCCTCCGCCGACTCCAGCTCTGAGGGCGCCAGCTTGCTGAAGCTATCGAGCGCCTCGCGCGTGTAGGCATAAAGTCCCAGGTGCTTGTAATACTGAACGGCGCCCGTGCCTGCGCGGTCGTAAGGAATCGGCGAGCGGGAAAAGTAAAGCGCGCGGCCGTCGCGACCCGTCACCACCTTGACGTCGTTGGGATTCGCGGCTTCTTCGCGAGTGATCGCCACCTTCAGGGTTGAAACCGTACCCTTCCCTTCTCGAAGCGGAGCGACCATCAGTTCGATGTGCTGTGCGGTCACCATGGGTTCATCGCCCTGGATGTTGACGTAAAGGTCAGCGGGTTCGCGGCCCATCACTTCAATCACGCGGTCCGATCCCGAGCGGTGCGCGGACGAAGTCATGGTGGCCGGAATGCCGAGCCGGCTGCAGTGCGCCATCACCTCTTCAGAATCCGTTGCCACCAGCAGACGCGTAAAACCGGGCCACTCGCGCGCGCGGCGGTAAACCCACTCGATCATGGAGTGTCCGCAGATCGGCCGCAGCGCCTTGCGAGGCAGGCGCGTGGATTCGAGCCGCACCGGGATGACACCAACGACTTTGCTCATGGTTGCCAAGAAAGCGAGGTTACCCTTTTGCGACGATCCTGGCAAGCAGAGGCTGCCGCCTGATTGCGCGGGCACGATTGTTCAGCCGCCGCAAAGCGCGTTATACTCGCGCAGCGATGCCACGATCCGAAACGCTTCCGGCGGGAAAACTTCCTGCGCGATTGCTTCGAAAGCTGCTCGAATCCTGCGCTGCTCCTGCGTCCTCCGGAGTGGTTCTCGGGCCGCGCTACGGAGAGGACGCGGCGGTCATCGAGACCAGCGGAAAGTATCTGGTAGCCAAAACCGACCCCATCACTTTCACCGCCGACCGCATGGGCTGGTACGCCGTCAACATCAACGCCAACGATCTTGCGACGATGGGCGCGCGACCGCGCTGGTTCCTCGCCACGTTTCTGTTTCCGGAAGGCCGCACCACCGAAGCGCTGGTGGAGAAGATTTTTGGCGAAACGTTGAGGGCCTGCCGCAAGCTCGGCATCACGCTCTCGGGCGGCCACACTGAGATCACTGTCGGTCTCGAACGTCCGATTGTGGTGGGCCAGATGCTGGGTGAAGTTGAGCCCGACAAGCTGGTCCGCAAGGAAAACCAGCGGCCGGGCGACCTGGTGATCCTGACCAAAGGCGTGGCCATTGAAGGCACCACTATCCTGGCGCGCGAGAAAGCCGAATGTCTGAAGGGAAGGATTGCGCCAAAGCATCTGCGGCAGGCCCGGCAACTGCTTTCAAAACCCGGCATCAGCGTGCTGCGTGACGCACAGATTGCGCTCGATCACGGCGAGGTGCACGCCATGCACGATCCCACCGAGGGCGGCGTGCTGACGGGCCTGGTGGAAATGGCGCGCGCTGGCGGGGTGGGCCTGCGAGTGTGGAAGGAAAAGATTCCGGTGCTGGCTGAAACGCGACGGCTGGCGCGAGTGCTGAAGTTCGATCCGCTCGGCCTGCTGGCTTCCGGAGCCCTGCTGATCGCCGCCGAACACTCGAGCGCGCCCCGCATTGTTTCGGCGCTTCGCCGCCGCCGGATTTCTGCGCGCATCATCGGCGAGATTCGCTCCGTGAAAGATGGCATCAAGATGGTCGAAAACGGCCGCGCCCGCGCGATCAAAGTTCCCGAGCGTGATGAGATCGCGCGCCTGCTGGAGTGAGACACCTCGTCAGGAAACTCCCGTGCATATCAGCCTGACCTCCCAACCTGTCCTGCAATTCATTTGCAACTTCGTCTGGCGCAACTACGAAGCAGCTATTGGGGGAGCGTGGCGTCGAGGTAAGCCAGGTAGGCTGCGATCAAACGATAGGAATTGTAATAGTCATTGAAGTTGATCGCGGAAAGATTATCTTTCGGGCTATGGAGGATGTGCCAGGTTTCCTGCGTGACGGAGTGGATGGTGATCACGGGGACGTGCCGCGAGAGAAACGGGTGCGTATCGTCATCGCCAACGCGGTCGACGTTCACACCCTGCAGGTCAAGCTGCTCGTTCCTCGCGATCAGGACAAGGTCGCTCAGCAGCAGCCGGTTCGCGCGGTCAGCCCACACCTTGGTGGGGGTTAATCCCAGGCATTCCAGGTTGACCATGGCTCGGATGCCGTGCACCTGTTCGCGGCTCAAGTGCCGGACGTAGTCATGCGAGCCTACCAGCCCCTTCTCTTCGTCAGCAAAACCGATGAACAGGAAGCTGTGGCGCCGGGGCGTCTTGCGCAGACTCTCCACAAGCGCCGGCAGCAACGCCGCCCCGCTCCAGTCGTCCACCACTCCCTTTCCTACTTCGGCGTGGTCGCTGTGGGCCCCGACAACGATAACGGAATCGCTGCTGCCTCGCAGCGCGCAAATGATGTTGGGAGGATCCTTCCGCTGGACTCGTTCTTCTTTCAGATCGGCATCGGCACAACCGGCTTGCAAAAACATTTTCCGAAGCTGTGATTCCCGCCCTGCGTTATCGCCAGTGTACAAACGAAGGCCTTGCTGGATCTCGCTGGGAGGCAACTGGGAGAACTTGATGGAGACCGTTTGCGCATAGACTGGCGCACAACAACAAAGCAGGGCTGCAAGCAGTGGAGCAAAAAAGCAGCGGACGCTTATTTCGCGCATCCTGCGCAGTATACATCGTTCTCAGACTGGAAGGGGATGGCCCTTTTATGTCACCTGCATTGACCGCAGCCGACGAGGCTCAATACGCGCAGGTAGGAGAGATTTAAAACAGTGTGCCCTGGTCGCGGTCGGGGGGGTTTTCGATTTCGAAGCGCACGGGATCGCTCAAGCTGAAGCGCGCGTGGTCTTCCTGGATGACCTGCCGTTTTGAAAGTTCCTGGAGCAGGATTTCAGTGAACCCGACCGGCCGTTCGATGACGCGCGCCAGCTGGCCGATGTCGGCCTGGGGCGTTTTGTGCAGGTGCTTCAGGACCAGGAGGCTTTCCAACCGGGTGAAATCCTTTGCCCGGGATCGGATGAATTGGGCAAAGTTGTTATCCTTCTGGAGGGGAACGATGGCCGTGAACGCCTCTCGGTCCCCATCGAAATATGGGAAGTCGTGCCCTGAAGCGACGGCCTCCTGGTAGACGATGTCGATTCCACTGCCGCTCTTCTCGCAAAAGCCCAGCAAAGCCGCCGCTTCCGTCAGCAAGGGGTTGCGATGCACAGGGCTGGCGTTGATGAGGTTTCGGGGGCCCAGGTTCCGCAGGAAGCCGCCGGGGTTCTGGATTTCAAGCAGATGGCCCGGCGTGATGCGCACGTTGACGGGCTCCGACGAGCGATAGGACCTGTGGATCAGCGCGTTCACCACAAGCTCGCGCAGGCACCTTTCGGGAAGCGAGGAATCGGCCAATGCCGTCAACTCTCCTCGTCGCGTCCAGAGGTCGCGGAAAGTGTCCGCGATATTCTGCTGGACGTGGATGGTGTAGGGTTCTGAAGAGGCACCCTCTGTTCCGTTGAGGGTGACCCGCAGGAAAGCGGAACCTGTCAGACGCGACAAGAACTCCTTCTTTCCGAACAGCAGCGCCGCCGCCAGGGTGACGGCCGTCTGGCCTCCCTGCGGGCTGACAAGATTGAAATCCATCAGCAGGTCTTCTATGGAGCGGCGGGATTCCCGCCAGCGCTGGGGCTGCCGTGGACGGACCGCGTGGTTAGTGAACGCCCAGTGCAAAGATTCATTCGAAAGGCTGTCGAGACCGGCGCCGTCGAGGAGAATGCTCGAGTGGTCGTCCTGGGAACTCAGATGGTCAACCTCGCAACGGTCGCCTTGCCGGACGAGACACACTCCGCGGTCCGTCCGGTGCATGCCGGCAAGCGTCTTTCGCGGAACCAGCAGGACGAGGCAATTTTGCGCCGCATGAGGTGTGGCCGGCACGGCTTCCGCCAGCCGGCAGGCCGTGCATTCCACCGGCGGATGGCTATGATTGCGGACTGATTCCTGCAACCACTCAGGCGTGACCTTTTCATGGGGGCATGGAGGCGCCTCATCAATCAGCCGGCGAGGATCGAGACCGATCAGGACAATCCCCCCGTCAGCGTTGGCCATGCAGACGGCGGCATCGGTTGCTTCCTTCCAAAGATCCTGCTCGCTGCCGCACCATCCCCGGACTTCAAAAATGCTCCTTTCCACCTGGTCCGGCGGCGTTGTGCGCAACTGTTTGACGAGGTCCGGCAGGCGCCCCAGCAGTTCGTAGGGAGTCATCGGCATCCCAAAATGATAGAAGGATGTTGTCACTTGTTTCGATACCTCTGCAGGCTGGCCTCAGTTCAGCCGCTGCCGGCTTCTCCCCCCTCAAGCGGCAGAGTCACGCCGCCCGGAGCCAGACCCTGGCAGCACCAGGGCCTAGTTATGCTATTTCTGACTCAATATTTATTCGATTGTACACCATTGCCCGGCAGGAGAATCAAGCGGGAAGTATACTCCCCCGCCAGGCGGCTTGCCCAAAGAATTGCAGAGTGCTGTTTTTCCATACCTCTCTGATCGTCTCCTCTCATGCAATTGCCGTCTCCCAAACCGCAGCTTCAGTTTTTGAGCAGCCCCAGATGTGTTTGACGCGGATTAGCGCCCATGCGTTTGATTTAGAATGCTCGTGCTGCGCGGCACGGTCGAATTTTTAGCCCATCAGCGGGACCGTTTCGGGTCTTTTAACAGTGCCCCGCCAACCTGAGCCCGGTGATCAGGCGACGCTAGTTAATGAGGCTACATGGGAGCTCGCGGCCCGGATTTTCAAGTTGATTTCAGCCGGCCGTTTAAAAGCCCTCCTGCAGGCTTGTGGAAATTCCTGTAAACTACACATTTTAGAGTGGAAAGACTAATTGGAATTGGGTACAAATTTGTGCTAAACTAACTGCTTGAAAGTGGCCGTAAACGGCGTGACTGGGAAACCCACTACAAGAAACTCTAACGCTTACAGAGCAACGACGTGATCCGGGGAGAATGACCGCAGTAGAGGGGCCTCCGGAAGCTGCAAGGTAAGGGAGTGAGGAATCTGCTTACACACCAGCGATTGGATTGGTTTGTGGCCTTTTCTTACCCATTGACACCACTATTATGAATGCCTGGCAAGAAGTTCTGAACTATCTCAAGACGAAAGTCAATCCCCAAAGCTACCAGACGTGGCTCAAGCCCACCCGCTACAGCCACTCCGATGCTGAGACGCTGGTGATTCGTGTTCCCAACCAGGAATTTCAGGAGTGGATTCAGGAACATTACAACGCCGGCATTCAGGAAGCTCTGGAAAAGCTCCGTCTGGGGTTCAGTGGAATCCGCTACGAGCTGGAAAAGCTGCCGGAAAAGAAATCGTCGGGCAATGGAGAGGCCAAGCCCCGGCAGGGCAAGCTGGATTTTGAGTCGGTGGACCACCAGTTGAACGCCCGGTACACCTTCGACACCTTCGTGGTGGGGTCGTGCAATCAGTTTGCGCACGCCGCGGCGCGGGCCGTGGCGGAAACGCCGGCCAAAGCCTATAACCCGCTTTTCCTGTATGGGGGCGTGGGGTTGGGCAAGACCCACCTGATGCAGGCCGTGGGGCACATGGTGAAGCAGCGCCAGAGAGAGTTGCGCCTGGCTTACGTTTCGTCGGAAGCTTTCACGAACGACGTGATCAACTCCCTGCGCTATGACCGCATGGTTTCCTTCCGCGACAAGTACAGGAATGTGGATGTCCTGCTGATGGACGATATCCAGTTTATCGCCGGCAAGGAACGGACGCAGGAGGAGTTTTTCCACACCTTCAACACTCTTTACGAAGCCCAGAAGCAGGTGGTGATCTCCAGTGATCAGCCGCCCAAGGACATTCCGGGCCTGGAGGAACGGCTTCGTTCGCGCTTTGCCTGGGGCCTGACCGCGGACCTGCAGCCTCCCGATACGGAGACCAAGCGCGCCATTCTGGCCAAGAAAAGCGAAGACCAGGGTGTGGAGCTTCCGGAGCCCGTGGGAGATTTCCTCGCCACCCGGATCAAGAGCAGCATCCGCGACCTGGAAGGGGCCCTGACGCGCTTGATTGCCTATTCGTCCCTGACGGGCGCGGAAATCTCTCTGCCCATGGCGCAGCAGGTTTTGAAGAATATTATCGACCTGGAGCAACGGCGCGTCTCCATTGAAAACATCCAGCGACTGGTTTGCCAGGAATATGGGTTGTCGCTGACGCAATTGAAGGCCAGGGATAACAGCCACGCGATCGCTTTTCCGCGCCAGGTGGCCATGTATCTTTCAAAGGGACTGACACCCGCCTCTCTGCCCCAAATCGGGAGAGAATTTGGCGGAAAACATCACACAACGGTTCTGCATTCCATTCAGAAGATTGATCGCCTGAGGAAAACTGATAAAGATTTGAACAGGCTTCTCAACAGGCTTAAAGACACACTGAGTTAGGTTTACTCGATTTTCAACAGGCGCGGCTGAAAAGAATAGTGTGAATAGAGAAACGCGATTGAACCATGCACAGCTTGTCACAGAAAGAGGGAAGGTATCCACAACAGCCCGGAACAGTTTGCGGGCATTAGTAGAGGGTCCCGGACGTTTTCCACAAGTCCACAGTCCCTACTACTAAGACTCTATATAGAAGGACATTTAAATAATGGAACTCTCAGTAGAAAAGAGCCTCCTCCTCAAAGAACTGAACCTTACACAGGGTGTCGTTGAGAGGAAGACCACCATTCCAATTCTGTCGAATCTTCTCATGGAAGCAGCGGATTCCTCCCTTCGGATCAGTGCCACCGATCTGGAACTTGGCATTCGCTGTGGTTGTGCTGCCAAGATCAAGAAGGAAGGGTCTGGAACGATTCCAGCCAAGCGGCTGTTTGAGATCGTGCGCGCTCTGCCCGATAAGGAAGTGAAGCTCAAGCTTCTGGAAAACCACTGGGTGCAGGTGACGTGCGAACGCTCTTCCTTCAAGCTGGTTGGAATGGCAAAGGACAATTATCCTACGCTGCCGGCCGTTCCTGATGCTCTGGTTTCCCTGCCGACGGACGTTCTCTCCACCATGATCAAAAGAACGATATTTTCCATTTCGAGTGAAGAATCGCGCTATACGCTGAACGGCGCGTTGCTGATTCTGAAGCCGGACAATGTGTCGATGGTGGCAACAGACGGGCATCGGTTGGCCCTGATTGAGAGCGACCTGGAAGTGGCCGGGCTCAAGAACGAATTACGGATCCTGATTCCCAAAAAGGCCATGGCAGAACTGCAAAGGCTGCTGGCGGAGGCTGAAGAGGATTCCAAGGTCGGGCTTTCAAAGGACGAGAGCCACCTCTATTTTTCGATCGGCCACCGCGTCCTGATTTCACGGATGCTGACCGGGCAATTTCCAAATTACGAGGCCGTCCTGCCGCGCGAAAACAAGCTGACGATAGAGATCGATCACGATGTGCTCTTCACGGCCATCCGGCGCGTGGCCCTGCTGGCTGATCAGAGGTCCAGGGCTGTCCGTCTGAAATTGAGCGATGGGCAGATGGAGCTTTCTTCTTCGAGCGGTGAGTTTGGCGAAGCCCATGAAGTTCTGGAGGTGGAGTACAGCGGCGAAGCCATGCAGGTCGGATTCAACTATGAGTATCTGCTGGACTTCCTCAATGTGATTGAGGGCGGGGGCAAAGTTCGGCTGGAATTGAAAGATGAGCAGAGCGCGGGGCAGTTGCGCTCGGGCGAAGACAAGGCGTTCCGATACCGGTATGTCGTGATGCCGATGAGGGTCTAGCGCCCTTCAGATTGTATGCACCTGATTTCCACTGGCAACCCTTATGGAAGAAGCCGGTTTGTGCGCGCCGGAACGCTGAATCCGGAAGATCTGCACTTGATGGTGGGCCCATCAGGATCATAGAGGAAGCAGGGATGCATCGCGCAGGAATGGAAGCAGAGGTTGGTTTCCGGCTGTGAGATGCCGGGGTGAATGGAGTTCACCCCTATGGAGGAATAGCGAGTGATTAAGGCTAAAGAAGTGCTGGAGCAGGAAGCTAACATCTACGACGCAGACAGTATTAAGGTGCTTCGGGATCTGGATGCGGTCCGCAAGAGGCCGGCGATGTATATCGGCTCGACCGGGCTCGTCGGTTTGCATCACCTGGTGTGGGAAGTGGTTGACAACGCCGTGGACGAGGCGCTGGCTGGAGAATGTGACCGTGTTGATGTGACGGTGCACAGCGATAATTCCGTGACGATCATTGATAACGGGCGCGGAATTCCCGTTGATATGCACAAGGAAGAAGGCCGGCCGGCCGCCGAAGTTGTGATGACAGTGCTGCACGCCGGTGGCAAATTCGACACCAAGAGTTACAAGGTGTCGGGTGGTTTGCACGGCGTGGGAGTCTCTGTGGTGAACGCGCTGGCCGAGTGGCTGGAACTGGAAATCTGGCGCGACGGATACACCTGGGAGCAATCCTATGCGTTGGGCAAACCGACCAGTCAGTTGAAACAGGCGGGGAAAACAACAAAACGCGGAACCAAGGTCACTTTTCTGCCGGATGCCACCATTTTTGCTTCCATCGAGTTTAATTACGACACACTGGCGCAGCGCCTGCGCGAACTATCGTTCCTGAACAAAGGCCTCACGATTTTTCTGAAAGACGAGCGGAACAACAAGGAAACGGAATTCCGCTACAACGGCGGAATTGCGGAATTCGTCAAGCATCTGAACAGAAATAAGGAAACGCTTCATCCCGTGCCTATTTTCGCCGAGGACGACAAAGACGATATGCACGTGGAGTTGGCGATCCAATATAACGATGGTTACGCGGAAAATGTATTCACCTTTGCCAACAACATTAACACCGTGGACGGCGGTACTCACCTGTCCGGGTTCCGCTCCGGTCTGACGCGCGCCATCAACCAGTTCGGGCAGACCCAGAACCTGTTCAAGGACGTCAAAGACAACCTCTCAGGCGAGGACGTGCGCGAGGGCCTGGTGGCCGTCATCAGCGTCCAGTTGCCGCAACCGCAGTTTGAAGGTCAGACCAAGGGCAAGTTGAACAGTGATATTCAGAGCTCCGTGGGAAGCTTCGTCTACGAAAAGCTGATGGAGACGTTTGAGAAGAATCCCACCGTGGGCCGCAAGATCTGCGCCAAGGCGATTGACGCCTCGCGCGCGCGCGAGGCCGCCCGCAAGGCGCGTGAACTCACCCGCCGCAAAGGAGCGCTGGATTCCGGCGGCCTTCCCGGCAAGCTGGCGGATTGCCAGGAAAAGGATCCGGAGCGCTGCGAGATTTTCGTGGTGGAGGGTGATTCGGCCGGCGGCTCCGCCAAGATGGGTCGCGACCGCCGCTACCAGGCCATCCTGCCGTTGCGAGGAAAAATTCTCAACGTCGAGAAGGCGCGCTTTGACAAGATGCTGGGGCACGAGGAAATTCGCGCCCTGATTACGGCGCTGGGCACGGGCATCGGCAAGGAAGACTTTGACGTTACCAAGCTGCGCTACTCCAAGGTCATCATCATGACCGACGCGGACATCGACGGCTCGCACATTCGAACCCTGCTGCTCACCTTCTTTTACCGCCAGATGCTGGAACTGGTTGAACGCGGCCACATCTATATCGCGCAGCCGCCGCTTTACCTGATCAAGAAGGGGAAGAGCATGAAGTACATTCATGACGAAAAGGAATTCCGGCGCGAAGTGTTGCGGCGCGCCACGGAAGACCACGCGGTCGAGGCCGGCGAGGGCGAGAACAAGGTGCATCTGCAGGGCGGTGAATTGACCAACTTCCTGTTGGCGCTCGGCGAGTATATCGAGCTGTTTGACAAGATCGAGAAACGGATGGCGGATCCGCGGCCAGTCGATGCCATGCTCCGGGAGGAACTCGGAAAGAAGACGGAACTGGAAGGCCAGGACAAATTGAAGCAGGTGGCCAAAGAGCTGAAGGCGGAAGGTTTCAAAACGGAGATCAAGCTGGACGAAGAGCACAACCTCTACACGCTGGCTTTCTCCAGTGAGAACCTGAGCGAGCGCGTGATTGACTGGGAACTGATCTCCAGCGCCGACTATAAGCGCCTGCTCGACCTGCACCGGCGCGTCCGGGACAACGACAAGCCGCCGTTCCTGGTTTCAACCAACGGAAGCCAGTTGACCATCGAAGACCGCAAGGAACTGCTGGAGCACATCATGACGCTCGGCAAGAAAGCCTTCACCGTGCAGCGGTTCAAGGGACTGGGAGAGATGAATCCCGACCAGCTTTGGGAAACCACCATGGACGCGGAGAAGCGGACCATGCTGCAGGTCAAGATCGAGGACCGCGACGAGGCGGAACAGATTTTTACCGTCCTGATGGGCGATGCCGTGGTCCCTCGCCGCGAGTTCATCGAGCAGAACGCCCTCGACGTGAAAAACTTGGATATCTAACCCGACGCAGGAATGGAAGTCGGCAAGCAAAGGAAAGTTGATTTATGGGTGACCAGGAACTGATCAGGCCTTCCAACGAAGTGCCTGTGAACATTGAAGACGAGATGCGGAAATCGTATCTCGATTACGCCATGAGCGTGATCATCGGGCGGGCGCTGCCCGACGTGCGCGACGGATTGAAGCCGGTGCACCGGCGCATCCTCTACGCCATGCACAAGGAGGGGATGACCTCCGACAAGCGCTACACCAAGTGCGCCGGTGTGGTGGGCGAAGTCATCAAGAAATACCATCCCCACGGCGATTCGGCCGTTTACGACGCGCTGGTGCGCATGGCGCAGGATTTCAACCTGCGTTATCCGCTGATTGACGGACAGGGAAATTTCGGATCGATTGACGGCGACCCCGCGGCGGCCTACCGGTACACGGAATCCCGCCTGGAGGCCCTGGCGGAAGAGTTGCTGGCGGACATTGGGAAAGACACGGTGGACTTTGCTCCCAATTTTGACGAGTCCACTGAAGAGCCTGTGGTTCTGCCCACGCGGGTCCCCAATATGCTGATCAACGGTTCGGACGGCATTGCCGTGGGCATGGCCACCAAGATTCCGCCGCACAACCTGACCGAGGTGGTCAACGCCGCCATCCTGATGATCGAGAAACCCACGGCGACACTGGATGAAATTCTGGAACTGGTTCCCGGCCCTGACTTTCCAACCGGCGCCTACATCTACGGCCGGAGGGGAATCAAGTCAGCCTATGCGACCGGCCGCGGGCAGTTCACCATGCGCGCCAAGGCTGCCATCGAGCACCAGACCAAGGAAAAGGATCAGATCGTCATCACAGAAATTCCCTACCAGGTGAACAAGGCGCGGGTGATTGAGCGCATTGCCCACCTGGTGCAGGACAAGAAAATCGAGGGCATCTCAGACATCCGGGATGAGAGTGACCGCGAAGGCATGCGCATTGTGGTGGAGATCAAGCGCGGCGAGCAGCCCGAGATCGTCCTGAACAACCTCTACAAGCACACCCAGCTGCAGGAAAACTTCGGGATGATCATGCTGGCCATTGTGAACGGCCAGCCGCGCGAACTGCCGCTGATGGAGGCCATCCAGCACTTTATTGACCACCGCGTCAACGTCGTCCGGCGGCGCACCGCCTACGACCTGCGCAAGGCCCAGGAACGCGCCCACATCCTGGAAGGGTTCCTCAAGGCGCTTTCGCACCTGGACGCCATTATCAAACTGATCCGGGCTTCCAAGACGCCGGCGGAGGCCCGCACCGGCTTGATGGAGAGTTTCGATTTTTCTCAGAGGCAGGCGCAGGCCATCCTGGAAATGCAGTTGCAACGCCTGACCGCCCTGGAGCGCGACAAAGTCCAGAATGAGTATGACGAACTGCAGAAGAAGATTGCCGAATACGAAGAGATTCTGCGGAATGAGAAGGTCCTGCGCCGCCTGATTGTGAAAGAGCTGAAAGAGGTGCAGAAGGAATACGGCGACGAGCGTAAGACGGCCATCATCGACGAGCAGGCGGAGATTGGCCTGGAAGACCTGATCGCCGTTGAAGAAGTGGTGATCACGCTCTCGCATTCGCAGTATCTCAAGCGCACCCCCCTTTCCACCTACCGTCAGCAGGCCCGCGGCGGCAAGGGGCGCCTGGGAATGAAGACCCGCGAGGCGGATTTTGTGGAAGGAATGTTTGTCGCCTCCACGCACAGCTACATCCTGGTCTTTACGGACACCGGCCGGGTGCACTGGTTGAAGGTTTATGAAATCCCCGACGTGGCTGCCGCCGGGCGCGGGAAGCACATCGTCAATCTGGTCAACCTGACTCCGCGTGAAAAAGTGGCTTCGCTGGTGACCTTGAAGGAACTTCCCGATGAGCGGAAAGACATTGAACTGAACGGCGAAACCTATGCGGCCGAGGGCTACGTCATCCTTGTCACCCGCAAGGGCGTCATCAAGAAAACCCGCCTCGCGAATTTCTCCAATCCCATGGCGCGCGGCATCATCGCCATGAACGTCGATGAAGGTGATGAGTTGATTGGAGCCAAGCAGACGACGGGCCAGGACACCATCTTCCTGGCCACGCATGAAGGCATGGCCATCCGTTTCCCGGAAAGCGACGTCCGCGACATGGGCCGCCAGGCACGCGGCGTGCGCGCCATGGCGCTGGGGAAAGAGGACTACATTGTGGGTATGGAAGTGGTGGGTGAAAAGGAATTGATCCTTTCCGTCACTGAAAAAGGCTTTGGCAAGCGGACGCCCATCACAAAATACCGGCTGCAATCGCGCGCGGGCAAGGGCGTGATCAACGTGAAGACCACATCTCGCAACGGCAAGGTGGTCAGTTCACTGAGAGTGGCGGTGGATTCGGAAGTTATGCTGATCACCCAGCAGGGCAAGATCGCGCGGTTGGATTCTGCCAAGATCCGGGCCTCGGGCCGTTCTTCACAGGGCGTGAAGCTGGTCAATCTTGGCACAGAAGACCAACTGGCCGCCGCCTGCCTGATCCGTGCTGAAGAGCCCGGCGAGGATGACGCGCAGGGTACGCTGATCCAGTGACCCTTTTGAGGGAGCGTGGGTTGTGACCCTTCGGTTCACCTGTTATGCTGGTTTTTGAGGGGCATCCATTGGGCGAGCTGGAGAACAAGCAGAAACGGCTGGAAGGCGAGCTGAAGAAGCTGCCTTCCCTGATTGTCGCCTACTCGGGCGGCGTCGATTCCGCCTATCTGGCCTATGCGGCTCACCAGGCGCTGGGTGATCGCATGCTCGCCGTGACGGCGCTCAGCGCCAGTTACTCGGAACGCGACCGGCGCGAGGCCGAGGCTTGCGTCGAGCGCTACCGCCTCCCGCACGAATTCATCAACACTTCTGAACTTTCCAATCCCGACTATCGCGCCAACAATCCTGACCGCTGCTTCTTTTGCAAGGACGAGCTTTTCAGCCAGCTCGACCAGCTTGCCACCCGTCGCGGATTTTCCGCCGTGGCCTACGGTGTGAACGTGGACGACCAGGGCGACTGGCGGCCCGGCCAGCAGGCGGCCCGCAATCACCAGGTTCTGACGCCGCTGCTCGACGCCGGCCTTACCAAGACTGATATTCGTGAACTCTCGCGGCGGGTCGACCTGCCCGTCTGGGACCGTCCGGCCTCTGCCTGCCTCTCTTCGCGCATTGCTTACGGGATTGAGGTCACTCCGGAACGGCTGGCCGTGGTGGAAAAAGGAGAAGAGGCGCTTCGGGCGCTCGGCTTCCGCCAGTTCCGGGTCCGGCATCATGACAACCTGGTCCGTCTGGAAATCTCACCCGAAGAGCTGCCGCGGGCTTTGACTCCGGAGATGGTCGGAAAGTTCGTGGAAATCTTCAAGCCTCTTGGATTCAACTTTGTGACACTTGACCTGGAAGGCTATCGCAGCGGATCGCTCAACACCCACCTGGTCAAAATCGCCGGCTGACCGCGACGTCGCGAGTTTTTCAGCATCCTCCTGAAATATATCCGGGGCAAAGACTAAACGCAGCGCGTGGGTGTATCCTGTCGTGGCTGGGTCAATGAACACTCCTGTTTCCAGGCGGAGGCTCTGTGTTGAAAAGAATTCTTGTCCGATGGCTGTTCGTCGTGGTTCCGGTCTTATCCCTTGCGGGCAATGCCAGCGCGCAGATGCAACATATTGCCGAAAAGCTCGGATACCCCGCGGACTCGAAGCTCCTGATCATCCACGCTGATGACCTGGGTGTAGCCCATTCTCAGGATATGGCCAGCTTCAGGGCACTGGAGGAAAAGGCCGTCACCGCGGCGAGCGTGATGGTTCCATGCCCATGGTTTACGGAGGTTGCGGACTTCGCGAAGTCGCACCCGGACGCTGACCTCGGGCTGCACCTGACGCTCACCAGCGAATGGAATACCTACCGCTGGGGACCCGTGGCGCCCAGAGACCGGGTGGCAAGCCTGCTGGATCCCAACGGCTATTTCTATCCTGATAATGGACCCGTCGCGGCCCACGCCATACCCGAAGAGGCGGAGCGTGAGATCCGCGCCCAGATCAAGCGCGCACTCGCCATGGGAATCCATCCCACCCACCTCGACACCCACATGGGGACGCTCGCTGCGACGCCGCAGCTTTATTCCATCCTCATCAAGGTGGCGCATGAATATCATTTGCCGTACATCGCTGTCAGGCTGCCGGGCCGGCAGGGCGAGGAGATGATGAAGTTGGTTTCGCCGAACGACATCGTTCTGGACCACCTGGTGATGTTCCCTCCGAAGACGCCGGCGGACCAGTGGACGCAGTCTTATGTGAAAGCCATTGCGTCGCTCAAGCCCGGCCTGAATGAATTGATTGTCCACCTGGCCCACGACGATTCTGAAATGCAGGCTATCACAGTCGACCATCCGGATTACGGGGCGGCGTGGCGCCAGCGCGACTTTGATGCGGTCACGAGCCCGGAGTTCAAGCGGGCACTCAAACAGAACCACATCATCCTGGTGGGATGGAGGGAGTTGGATAAGCTCGTGCAGTAACAGGGGGGCCTGGCGGGTTATTCCTCGGCCGGGTCTGGCGCGGGATTGGCAAACTCTGTTGCAACCTTGATGGTATTGCAGTGGATGCGGACGGTGTCTGCCACGTGTCGCGCGTAGCCGCCCGCAAAAGTCACCACCACAGGAATGTTCTTTGCCCTCGCCTTTTCGAAAACGATGCGGTCGCGATGTTCGAGCCCCTGCAGGGTGAGCTTCAGGCCTCCCAACTGGTCCTCGCCATAGGGGTCAGCCCCGGCCAGGTAGAAAATCATTTGCGGATCAAATTCCCCGAGCGCCTTGTCCAGGCTGTCTTCAAGCACGGTGAGGTACTCGGTGTCCTGGACCCCGTTATGCAGGTTCACATCCAGATTGCTGGGTGGCTTGGGGTAGGGATAATTGTTTTCCTGGTGGATTGAAACGGTATAGACGGTTTCGTCGGCGCCGAAAATGGCCGCCGTACCGTTGCCCTGGTGGACATCGCAATCGACCGTCATGGCGCGCTCAATGAGGCCGTCTTTCTGCAGGCGCCGGATGGCGACGGCAACGTCATGGAGCACGCAAAACCCCTCGCCATGGTCGGGGAAGGCGTGATGGAAACCGCCGCCGATGTTGGCGCCGACACCTTCTTCCAGCGCCAGACGGCCCGCCAGGATCGAACCCCCCGCCGAAAGCCAGACGGCCCGCACGAGCTCCGGAGAATAGGGAACTTCCATCCTCAGGATTTCTACGTGGGAAAGTTTTCCGTCCTTAAGCTTCTGGATGTAATCGCGATCGTGCACCAGGGCCACGTCGTCGTCGGAGGCGGGCGACGGCTCAACAATCTCCCCGGGCTTGACCACATTATTTTTGAGCAGCCGCTCCTTGATCAGGCGGTACTTCGTGGATGGGAAAACGTGGCTTCCCAGGTTCAAGTCGTATTGTTCCGAATAAACAACTTTCATATCGTGCTTGTTTCCGCTTTTTTCAATTTTAGCAGCTTTCGCGACCGCGGCACTGATGTCTGTGCGGTGGACTCTCCCGCCGTCTCCCCTGGCTGATGGGGCCGCGCATCGACTGAATCAGAACCCGAAGAAGTAAGAGAACTTCACAAAGAACTGCCGTCCGTCGTTCAGGAACCGGTTGTTGCGGATGATTTGCTGGCCGGTGGAGGTGGGAATCAGGTTGATATTCTGCTGGTCGCTGTTGTAGCCGACATAGAGGGCTGTCCAGGGATTCACGACGTACGAGACCAGGAAGTCGGCGTTGAATTGCTTGGTCGGTTTCAGGGAAGTCAGCACCTGGTTGGGCAGAATGGTGTTGTACTGGAAAATCGTTCGCACTCCCAGCCGCGGGGTAAACTGCCAGTTCCATTTGGAACGGACGATGTGATTGTTGAAAATGCTGGCGTTGTCTGCGCGGCTGGTCAGGCGCTCCAGGAGGTAGGTATTGTCAACTTCCAGCCGGGTGAGTGGGCGGATGATCATCGACACCTCGCCGTCAGTCAGGTTGGCCAGCACGGGCGCCTGCCCGGCGGGAGGCACAAAATTAACGTCGGTTCCCCATTCATAGTTGGCACTGAAAGTGAACGGCTGAATGTACTGGCTGCCCAGGTAAATTCCCTTGTGCTGGTGGACGTAGACGCGATTGGCAGGAAGCAACTGATAGTCCTGCGGGCGCAACATCTCATGGTCCGCGGCCTGGTAAACTTCAAAGTAGGTCTTTCCGGTCAGCTCCCAGCTCAAGCCGGAGTCGTAATAGGTGTCCAGTTGATTGCCCGCATGGTCCCACACCGGGTCGAAGTAAACGAAGGGTCCCCAGGAAATCAGAGTCTTGCTCTCGGGCCGGAAGCGGTAGGTGATGAACTGGCCGAGGCTTCTGAAGTCCGGGCGCACGGCCGGCCGGGGAATCTTGCGACTGTAAGGGACAAACCTCTCCGCGGTATCCTGGCCCAGAAATCCGGTTTCGGTGTTGAATCCCGGACTGAGATCTTCGTAGTTGAGGTTGTAGTAGAACCGATAACCGATGCGTTGCAGGTGCACTTTATACGCCGGACCTGCGGAGCGAAAACCTCCGGGCAGGGTGGTGGCGCTGGTCACGCCCTGCCAGTCCAATATCAGGTTGGGAGTCAATTTAAAGTGGCCGTCGATGCCCCCCACACGGTTGTAACGACCTGCGAATTCCCGGTCGGTATAAATCATTCCGATGGTTGACTGCTTCCCGATGTCCCGATTGATTCTGACCACGCTGAAATGCGCGCGCTGGCCTGCCAGGGCGTTGCCCGGTGGGACCGCCTCTCCCGGCGACTGGTCATCCGCCAGAAGCGTTCCGATGGCGTAGTGCCCCACCTTGCCCGTCAGCCTGACGCCAAACTGCGGATCGGCAATGTTGCGCGAGAAAAACAGGTCGAGCGGCGTCTGGAAGAAATTTGCATTTTCCAGGAAAAATGGACGCTTCTCCGGAAAGTTGACGGCGAAACGCTGGTTGACGGTCACCTGGGGCTGATCGGATTCCACCTGGCTGAAGTCAGGATTCACGGTTGCGTCCAGCACCAGGCTGTCTTTCAGAACGGCCTTGCCGTTGAGCCCCACCTGCGGATCGAACTTCCGTGAAGCAAACTGGGGATTCGCGGGGTCACGCGTGTCCAGCGCCCGGTAGGAACGTTCATAGGCATAAGGAATAAACTGCACGTTATGCCCGCGGGAGATCGAATCGATCCCCTTGATCGTGGCTTCCTGGCCCAACCGCCCCTGAATGCGCGTTGAGACGCGCGGCCAGGTGTCGGAGCCGTTGTTTCGTGGAATCCATCGAATGAAGAGGATTCCCCAGGTCTGTTTGGGAGTCGCAGGAAAGCGCAGGCTCTTGAAGGGAATCGCTTCCCACACCACAAACCCTTGGCTGGTTCTCTGGCCTTTTGATTTCCACACCGTGTCGAACGAGCTGTCATAGTTGGGACTTGCGTTTTCTTCATAACTGCCGTCCTGCTGAAGTCCGAACGGGTTGACGGTGAAGACGTAAGCGTGGCGATGGTCGTGAAAGGTGTCGAGGAACAGATCAAGCCGCTCGTCGCCGGACAGATGGTCGCGCACCGTCATGTGGGCGCGCACTTTGTTGGGCTCTTTGTCGAAGGCGACGAAAACCACATAAAGGTAGTTGCTGTCATAGCCCAGATAGACATCGGTTCGCTGGTTGGGAGCGACGTTGTCTTTGGGCGTCCGTTGAACAAAGCCCTGAATCCTGAGCATCTTGCCTGCCATCGCGGCATCCGGCTTCATTCCCAGAAAATCAGAAAGCCTGGGCGCCGTGCTGAGGCGGGGGAGGGTGACGGTGGGGCGGGCTTCGTTGACGTCGGCTGAAGCGGAGGACTGGGCCAATGCCGGCGCGCCTTGAAGCAGAGCCCCCACGCTCAGCAGCAGAACCATGCAGATGATGGGGCCGGGCAGAAATCTGGCGCGGAACGTCTGGATGAGCTTTCCTGAGGAATCCGCCCGGCTGTGTTGCTGGGAAGTGAACGTTCGATTTCTTTGCTTCATCAATTGGACCGGACTATATCTCACGCAAGAGATGGAATTGGGTTCATGGATTGCGAACTCTGGAGTTCTGAGCTTCTATTCCACGGTCACCGATTTGGCCAGGTTTCTCGGCTGGTCCACGTCACACCCGCGCAGCACCGCAATGTGATACGCCAGCAACTGCAGGGGGATGACCTCAAGAACCGCCGAGAGGTATTCATTGGTCTGCGGAAGCGTGATCAGATGATCCGCCATGTCCTGCACTTCCCGGTCACCCTCCGTGACCAGGGCAACGATCACGGCCCCGCGGGCTTTGGCTTCCTTGATGTTTGAAACGGTTCGCTCGTAGCGAAGCTTCGAGTCCGCGGACTTGCTGTCGCAGGTGGCCATCACCACCACGGGAAGGCCTTCCGTGATGATGGCGATGGGACCGTGCTTCAACTCACCCGCCGGATAGGCTTCCGCATGGATGTAAGAAAGCTTCTTCATCTTCAGCGCGCCTTCCAACGCCACCGGAAAATGGACACCGCGGCCCAGGAACAGAATATCTGAAGCGCGGTCGAAGTGGCGGGCCAGTTCCTCGTACTCCTCGTCCTTCTGCAGGACGGACTCGAGCTGCCGCGGCAGCAGGGTCAGCTGGCTGAGAAGTTCTTTTGACTCGGCCGGAGGAACCAGTCCACGAAGCTGGCCCAGGTAAACCGCGAACAGGTAAAGCCCGATCAGTTGAGAAGTAAAAGTCTTGGTGGAACCCACGCCGATTTCAGGACCCGCGTGTGTGTAGATGGTTCCGTTGGCTTCCCGGGGCACCATGCTGCCCAGCACGTTGCAGATGGCGAGCGTCTTGGAGCCTTTGGCCTGGGCCTCGCGCTGCCCGGCAATGGTATCTGCCGTTTCGCCCGATTGCGTGATCAGCACCGTCAGCGTGCGGGAATCCACCAGCGGATCGCGGTAGCGGAACTCCGAGGCGTAGTCCACTTCCGTGGGCACCCGCGCCAGGCGCTCAAACATGATTTTCCCCGCCAACCCGGCGTGGCGCGACGTGCCCGCGGCAACAATCTTGATTTCCCGGAAGGCGCGGAATTCGTCCTCGGTGATCTCCATTTCGTCCAGGAAGATCTGGCCCGTCTCCGGAGAAACTCGGCCCAGCGCGGTGTCGCGGACGGCGCGTGGCTGCTCATAAATCTCTTTCAGCGTGTAGTGCTTGAAGCCGCCTTTTTCGGCCAGAATCGGGTCCCAGCTGATGTGTTGCACGCGGCGGGTGACGGGCTCGCCGTGGAAGTCCATCAGCTTCACACCGTTCGGCGTCAGCACCGCGATGTCGCCGTCGGCAAGAAAGAAGAGGTCGCGGGTGTGGTAAAGGATGGCCGGAACGTCGCTGGCAACCAGGTATTCGTTCTTGCCGAGGCCGATCACTGCCGGCGGACCTTGCCGGACCGCAACAATCTTGTTCAAATCCCTGGTGGACATGATGGCCAGGGCAAACACGCCGGTCAGGCGTTGGACAGCGGCCCGCACGGCTTCGTCCAGAGTGACCTTCGCCGAGGTCGGCGACGGCTTGTCGAGGTATTTCTCAATCAGGTGCGCGATCACCTCGGTGTCGGTTTCCGTGGTGAAGACGTGCCCCTCTTCCACCAGCTCCTGCTTCAACTCCATGTAGTTTTCAATGATGCCGTTGTGAACAACCACAACCGTGCCGTGGCAATCGCGGTGAGGATGGGCGTTTTCTTCCGTCGGCGCTCCGTGCGTGGCCCAGCGGGTGTGGCCAATGCCGTAAGTGCCGTCGACGGGATTCAGACGGATCACTTCTTCCAGGTTACGCAGCTTGCCCATCGTCCGGCGGATGGCCAGGTTGCCGTCTTTCATCACCGCAAGCCCGGCAGAGTCATAGCCGCGATATTGCAGGCGCTGAAGCCCTTCCAGCAGCACAGGTACGACGCGCTTATTGCCGATGTAACCGATAATTCCTGACATGGATTGAGGTTCCCGGCCCGTCAGCCCTGCCTGAATAGAAGTGTTTGCCTTCTTCAGGCTGCATCAGGGATGCTCATTTTAAGCCAGCATTATAGCAGAAGCGCACCGTCATGTTCCTAGCACTCGGACTGGTCCGGGACAATCACGGGGTTACCGCGATTGCTGGATGTAGACCTCGCCGGTATTCAGGCTGGGCTTTTGGTTGAAGCTTCCGAGGGTCAGCCCCTCGCCTGAAGCAATGTATTCCTTCATTTTTGCCGACATGCGGCGGCAGACGTCGGGATAGCGGTCGGCCACGTCGGTGAGTTCCTGGGGGTCCTTCTGAAGGTTGTAGAGCTGCGGTTTGTAGGCCGTGGGCTTGGCCCCGGGGGTGACAGAGAACTTGTTCTGGCGGGCTTCGGGCTTCCAGATTTCCGTGTAGCTCCACTCGTGGTCGCGCGCGCAACCCACCCAGCCATAGGTGTGCACCACAAAATCCTTGATGCTTCGGGTTTCTCCCGTTACCAATGGCCAGAAATTCGTGCCGGTCACACGGGCCGGAGGCTTCAGTCCCAGCAGGTGCAGCAGGGTGGGCATGTAATCGTGGATCTGCACGAACCCTGGGACTTTCTTTCCGGCCAATGTCTGGTCGGGCGTCCGGATCATCAGCGGAACGTGGCTGACCTGTCCGCGCAGCTTGTCCGGCCCTTTCAGGAACTGGCCGTGCTCGCCCAGCATGGCGCCGTGGTCGGACATGAAAACGACGACGGAATTCTCCAGCAGTCCATACTGGCGGATGGTATCGAGGAGCCGGCCGATCCAGTAATCCACGCAACTGACTTCGCCTGCGTAGTTGGCCCGAAACCGCTTCTTGATTTCGTCTGGCAGCGGAACGGTGCCGTAGGGCGGCTCGATAAAACTCGGCGTGTACGAGCCCTTCCAGTATTTCTCCAGAAAGCGTTGCGGCGGATCCCACGGCTCGTGCGAGTCGAACATCTCCACGTGCAGATAGAAAGGTTTCTGATCGAAATTCCCTCTCAGCCATTGGATGGCCTGGTCGGCAACAATCTGCGAGAGCGACTCGCCCTGCTGCTTCCACAAGTTGCGGTTCGCCTTGTACTGGCTCAGGAAGTCCTGGGTGCCGGGAAAACGCTTCAGATATTCCGGCGAAACGATATCGCTGACGTCGGGCAACTGGTGAGGCGCGGTGCCATAGAAGTCAAACTCCTGGCCGCGAACCCACCGGAAGGTGCGAAAGCCGCGATGGAAGTTTCTTCCCGGCCGCATCTGGTGAGGCAGGTCACTGATCAGCGTGGTGATGTAGTCGGCCTCGTGCAGTGTTTCACCGAGCGTCTGGTCTTCGTTGTAAAGATGGTGCCAGCCCGGCAGTTGCACCGGCTCATGCTGGCGGAAGTAATAGCACGGAATCACCCTCCGACCCGTGTAAAGCGTGCGACGGATGACGATGGTGGGCATGCCTTCCGGGTAAGCGTCCTCAAACACCACGCATTCTTTCGAGAAGCGGTCCAGGTTGGGTGTCTCGAGAGTTTCAAGCCACTTGGGACCGTAGCAGGCCAGGTTGTCGTGGCGGAAGGTGTCGCTGACGATGACGATCAGGTTCAGATTATTGCCCTGCTGCCTGGGAGGCCGCTCCCAGATGGAGCCGCATTCCTGCGGGGCCGCAGCAGGCTGCGCGTTGGCCTCTGCCGTCCTTCCGCCGATCCCAGCCGCGGCAGCTATTGCGGTACTCTTCAGGAAGTTCCTGCGCGAAGAATTCTGCCTGGCCATGTTCAAGTTCTCCCTTCAATGCATCTGGCGAAGAAGGTATTGGCGTGTCGCCAGCTTGTGTAGCGCGGCGTGCGAAGTTTAACTGCGGTCGATGCCTTGGAATCACGGACAGCCCGCAGAGCCAAAAACGGACCCTGCGCTGCAAAATCCCTCGTCTACGACCTGGAGGCATTGATCCGGATATATTCGTGCGTAAAATCGCAGGTCCACACCCAGGCATCGGCTTTTCCCTGGTGCAGATCAATGCGAACCACGAGTTCGCTGTTATCGAGAACTTCTTTCGCGGCTGCCTCGTCAAATCCTGCGTGGACGCCCCGGCGGCAGAGGTAGAGGCCGTTGACGCGGACATCCACTCTGGATGCGTCAATCGCGGCGCCGGAATAACCTGCGGCGCAGACAATCCGGCCCCAGTTGGGATCGCCACCGGCCAGCGCCGTCTTCACCAGCGGAGAATTGGCCACCGCGCGGGCTACGCGCTCAGCATCGGAAGCATTCCGCGCTCCGCGCGCTTCAATCCGGGCAATTTTCGTTGCGCCCTCGCCATCCTTGACGATCATCCGGGCCAGCGTCTGGCAGAGTTCGGTCAGTCCCTGCAGGAACTTCTTGGCGGCGGGCGTGCCGGGCCGGATGGCCGCTCCGGAAAGGCCGCTGGCCAGCGCCACCACGCTGTCGTTGGTTGAAGTGTCGCCGTCCACCGTGATCCGGTTGAAGGATTCGTCCACGGCGGCGCGCAGCATCTTCTGGAGCGCGGCGGGGGCAACGGCGGCGTCCGTGGTGATGTAAGACAACATGGTGGCCATGTTCGGATGGATCATGCCGGCGCCCTTTGCTACCCCCGCGATTGTTACGGTCTTGCCGCCGATTTTCGATTGCAACACGGCGGACTTGGGAAAGCTGTCCGTGGTCATGAGCGCCCGCGGGACTTCCGGCGCGCTTTCGACGGAAAGAATTTCCTTCAAGGTTGGAAGCTGCTTCAGAATCAGGTCCAGGTTCAGGGGTGTTCCGATCACGCCGGTGGAGGAGACCATGACCTCCTGCGGCTCGACGCCCAGCAATCGTGCCACAGCTTTCCCTGTCTGTTCGGCCACCGCGAAACCTGCGCGCCCGGTGCAGGCATTGGCGTTGCCCGAGTTGGCGATGATGGCTCGGGCCCGCCCGCGGTTCTTTTTCAAATTCTGCCGGCAGAGGAGCACCGGCGCGGCGGCCGCCCGGTTGGTGGTGAAGACGCCCGCGGCGCTTGCTTTGGGCACGTCGCAAACAATCAACACCAGGTCCAGCGCGCCCGGGGCTTTTTTGATTCCAGCCGCGGCCGCGGCGGCGCGGAAGCCCTGGGGCGTGGCCAGGCTCCCTTCAATGGCATTCCAACTTGGCATGGGACAGTCACACTCCTTTTTGCACGGAACTTTAGAGTTGCACAGTCTAGCAGAAATTCACCCAGTCGCGGAGCGAGGGTTGAAGATTCTTTGGCGGGAAGGCTCCCAACATCTACCTGATCGGCTTGACGTTCTTCAGCTCCAGCACGCCCGGCTCGGGTTCTTCCTTGGGCGGCGGCCCGCTCACCTTGATGGACTTGATGCTTTCCTCGCAGGCCTGCAGGAACAGCTTCGGGTCGCTGGAGCCCGGCCGGCAGTTGGCCTGGACAATGTGGTCGGGTGAAATGATGTGGGCCGTCACGAGCTCCGGGTTTTCTGAGCTGGACACATCAAAACTGATGGCCGGCAGCACCTTGGCGTGTTCCGCAGATTGCCAGATCATCACGGCGTCGCGGCCCTGGATTTTCATATGCTCGAAACGGTAATCGGGGATCTTCTCGTACGTCCCGGCGGTTTGCCACCTGGCCAGAAGCTGTGGCGAGAACTCGTCCGCGCTGTTCGGATTTGACTGTGAGGTCATAATCAGCGCCGGCCCGTGGCTGAACAGATGAGAACGGTAGATCCTGACGCCCCCGGGGAAATCATCAACCTTGCCGTAGATTCCTGCGGCAACCTTCATGTCAATTCCCAGCGTGGCGTTCTGGTAAGGAAGGGCCTCGAGGACCTTGTTGGCCTTGTGGGCTTGATAATACGGATACCACTTGACCAGGATGTATTCGGCCGCGAGCGCAGCCCCGCCGATCAGGATGATTCCCAGCGCAAACTTCGCTTGCATGGAGAGCTTCTTCATGGGCTCATCTTAGCCTGAGTTCAACGGGCTTGCAACGTCTTGAGGAGGGCCGTAAGGCCAAGAATGCCTAGCTTAACGTGAGTTCAAGGAAGAGCGCTCCCTCAACAGGGTTATTCGTGTAGGGCGCGATCGGCTTGAAGCCCAGATTCCGGTACAGCTCCTGGGCACCGCCCATCGAGGGCAGAGTGTCAAGCCGCATGCGTCCATAGCCGATTTCGCGTGCATCGTTCACGGCCTGGAAGGTGAGCCGCCGGCCTATTCCTCGCCCTCTGTATAACGGTCGCACGTAGAGGCGCTTCAATTCGCAAACACCTTCCTCTATTTTCCTGAGACCGGCGCAACCGGCTACTTGCTCGTCTTCGAAGGCAAGATACAACCGGCCTTCGGGCGGCGCATACTTGCCGGGTAGTCCTGCCAGCTCGCTTTCGAAGTTCTGGAAGCACAGATCAATGCCAAGCGAGTTCTGATACTCGCGGAAGAGCTTGCGAACCAGTCCGAGGTCTTCAGCCGATCCTGCAATACGGATATGCATCTTTTTCTGCCGGTTCCATGCGGGGCTCAGCCGACTCGAATCTGTGGATGGGTCTTCTCGACAACTTCGCCTACTTCCCGGGCGGGAACGCCGCGCTTGCCCAGTTGCTTGACCAGCGCCGCGGCGTCCTTCTCACTCACCACCAGAAGAAGCCCGCCGGAGGTTTGGGGATCGAACAGCAGGTTGCGGACTTCCTGCGGCACCTTGGGGTCAAATTCCACGCAGCCGCCTATAAATTGGAAGTTGTTTTTCAGGCCACCGGGTAGAAATCCCTGGCGCGAATAATCGAGTGCTTCGGGAAGGAATTCGATCGCTTCGTGCTGGATCACCATGCTGACCCCGCTGGCCGCGGCCATGGCGCGCAGGTGGCCCAGGAACCCGAAGCCCGTGATGTCGGTGGCGGCGTGGACGTTGAACTCATGGGCCACTTCACTCCCCGTGCGGTTGAGCGTCAGCATCGATTCGGTCGAGGCGCTCACGGCGGCTTCGCTCGCTTTGCGCTTTTTCAGCGCCGTCGAAATGATCCCGGTGCCGAGGCGCTTGGTCAGCACCAGGCGGTCGCCCGGCCGCGCGCCACGGTTGGCCAGCACCCGTTTGGGGTTCACCACACCCGTCACCGCATATCCGAACTTGATTTCCTCGTCTCCGATCGAATGCCCGCCGATCACGGTGCAGCCCGCCTCCTGCATCTTGGCCAGGCCGCCCTGCAGGATCTTTTCCAGAATGTCCAGGTCGCGCCCCGTGTTGGGAAAGCCCACAATCGAGAGCGCGGAAATCGGCCGCCCGCCCATGGCGTAAACATCACTCAGCGAATTGGTTGCCGCAATCTGGCCGAATGTCCAGGGATCGTCCACGATGGGCGTGAAGAAATCGACCGTCTGCACCAGTGCAACCTCAGGCGCAATCAGATACACGCCCGCGTCGTCGCCGGTGTCGAAGCCGACGAGAACATTAGGGTCGGATTGTTTCGGCAGCGTGGCCAGGACCGAGTCCAAAATACTTGGACTCAACTTGGCCGCTCAACCCGCCGCCTTCACCATCGCGGTCAACCGCTTTCGTTCATCCATAACTGGCATTATAGGCTGAAGTTTCAGGCCGATGGGGGTGCCATCCGCCGCCCGCGCCATCCGTCGAACGCGGACGGAGGCCTTACTCCATGGCGTCCCGCACTTCCTTGAAGCTCTGGACGGCGAACTCCAGGTCCGCCCGCGTGTGTGCGGCGGATATCTGCACGCGGATGCGCGCCTTGCCCTGCGGCACCACGGGGTAGGAGAAGCCGATGACATAGATGCCCTTTTCGAGCAGGGCATCGGCCATCTGCGTAGCCCTGGCGGCGTCTCCGATCATGATGGGCACAATCGGATGCTCGCCCGGCAGGATGGAAAATCCCAATTCAGTCATCTGCTCCCGGAAGAATTTTGTGTTCTCCATCAGCCGCTCGCGCAGTTCGCCGGACTCCTGCAGCAGCTCGAGAACCTTCAGCGAGGCCGCCACAATCGCCGGCGACACCGAATTGGAGAACAGGTAAGGCCGCGAACGCTGTCGCAGCAGCTCGATAATTTCTTTACGCCCCGTCGTGTAGCCGCCGCTCGCGCCGCCGAGCGCCTTGCCCAGCGTTCCCGTGATGATGTCCACGCGGCCTTCCACTTCGCAGTGTTCCGGAGTGCCGCGTCCGTGCTTGCCCATAAATCCCACGGCGTGCGAATCGTCCACCATCACCAGCGCGTCGTACCTGGCCGCCAGGCCGCAAATCCCCCCGAGCTTCGCTATATAGCCGTCCATGGAGAAGACGCCGTCGGTCGCCACCAGAAGGAACCGCGCTTCCGCCTGGGCCTGTTTCAGCTTGTCTTCCAGATCGTCCAGGTCGCCGTTGCGAAAGCGGTAGCGTTTGGCTTTGCACAGCCGAATGCCGTCAATGATGCTGGCGTGGTTCAATTCGTCCGAAATAATGGCGTCTTCGGCGTCCAGCAATGTTTCAAACAGTCCCCCGTTGGCGTCAAAGCAGGAACTGTAAAGGAGGGTGTCGTCGGTTCCAAAAAACCGGCTCAAATCCGTTTCCAGCTGCCGGTGGATGGCCTGCGTTCCGCAAATAAAGCGGACCGACGAGAGGCCGTAGCCCCAACGGTCGAGCGCCTCTTTCGCCGCCTGCACAATGGCCGGATGGTTCGCCAGGCCCAGGTAGTTGTTGGCGCACAGGTTCAGGACGCTCTTGCCGTTTTGCAGCTCCACTCGCGTCTGCTGCGCCGAGGTCAATGTTCGCTCGTTTTTGTAAAGCCCGGCCTGCCGGATTTCATCCAGACGGGCCATCAGATGTTCGCGGATGCTTCCGTACAATTTATTCCCTCCAGTCTAGAATCACTTTGCCGGATTGGCCGGTCCTCATGGCCTCAAACCCCTTTTCGTATTCCTGCCACTTGAGGCGATGCGTAATCACGGGCTTGATGTCCAGGCCCGATTCCAGCATCACCGTCATCTTGTACCAGGTCTCGTACATCTCGCGGCCGTAGATGCCCTTGAGGGTCAGCATGTTGAAGATCACCTCGTTCCAGTTGATGGACATCTCCTGATTGGGGATGCCGAGCATGGCGATCTTGCCGCCGTGGCTCATGCTGCCGAGCATGCTGCGGAAAGCCGCCGGGTTGCCGGACATTTCGAGGCCCACATCAAATCCTTCCTGCATACCCAGCTCTTTCTGCACCTGCTCCAACGGCGTTTTCCGGGGATCGATGGCCCGCGTCACGCCCATCTTTTCCGCCAGCTTCAGGCGCTCGGGAATCAGGTCTGAGATCACCACAAAGCGCGCTCCGGCGTGCCGGACCACCGCCGCCGCCATCAGCCCGATGGGGCCCGCGCCAGTGATCAGCACGTCTTCACCCAGCACCGGGAATTGCAGCGCCGTGTGGACCGCATTCCCGAACGGATCAAAGATGGAGGCGATTTCGAGCGGAACTTTCGGGCTGTGCCGCCAGATGTTGCTCATCGGCAGTGCAATAAATTCGGCAAAAGCCCCGGGCCGGCCGACGCCCACCCCCTTGGAGTCCGCGCACAGGTGCCGACGCCCCGCCAGGCAGTTCCGGCAGCGCCCGCACACCACGTGGCCCTCGCCGCTCACCCTCATCCCAGGGGCGAAGTCGCTGACGTTGGATCCCACCTCCGCGATCTCGCCCACAAATTCGTGGCCGATCACCAGCGGCACGGGAATCGTCTTCTGGGCCCAGTCGTCCCATTCAAAAATGTGCAGGTCGGTGCCGCAGATACCCGTCAACTGCACGCGGATCAGAACATCGTTGATCCCGATCGTCGGTTTCGGAACATCTTCAATCCACAGGCCGCGCTCTGCCCGGCTCTTGACTAGTGCTTTCATCAGTTGTCTCTCCAGAATGGCGGATCGCGCGGACCTGGTGCTTCCGGCCTGCGGCGCTCTCTTTGATGGCAAATCGATAACTTCTGATTATCTCACGAAAAATGCAGGAAGGTTTTGCAGCGCCCGTCGAAGGTGTTGTCTCAATCCGGGCATAGCGGCTGATTCAGGGGACGACTGGAGAGGTGGACACCGGGCTGGCACGCCACGGCCGGAGTATTTCTGACCGTGGCGAATCAGCTCACTTTCGCGCGGCGACGGCCTGGCTGGACACGATCTGGTTGAGCGTTTCGAGCTCATCCCGCGAAAGCGTTCCGTTGCCGGCAGCGGCGTTTTCCTCTGCCTGCTGGGGGTTGCGGGCCCCCACCAGCGCATGGGTGAGGCCGGGCTGCGAAAGGGTCCAGGCGATCACCAATTGCGCCAGGGTCAACCCTTGTTTGTCGGCGATGGGCCTCATCTTATCCAGCATGGCCAGCACCCGTTTTCGTGACTCCACACTGAACCTCGGATTGTTGTGGCGAAGGTCGTCCGCCGGGAACTCCCGGTCCGGCCCCACCTTGCCGGTCAACAGTCCGAGCGCCAGCGGTGAGTAAGCCAGCACGGCGATGTTGTTCTTCAGAGCGTAGGGCAGATACTCATTCTCAAGCTTCCGGTCCAGCATGCTGTACTTTTCCTGCCCGGAATCCACAGGGCCTACGCGCCGGTAGGCCTCAATCTGTTCAACAGTGGCGTTTGAGACGCCGATGGCGCGGATTTTCCCTTCGCGCTTCAGGTCCAGCAGAGTCCCCATGGTCTCTTCAATGGGAGTGGTCTCGTCCTGCCAGTGGGTCTGGTAGAGATCGATATAATCGGTGTCGAGGTGCTTCAGGCTCTGCTCCAATTCGTAGCGGATGGACTCCGGCCCAAGGTAGCGGTGCAGCATTTTGCCGTTCTGGCTAACGAAAGGAGTGCCCTTGTCCGTGTGCCACACAATCCCGCACTTGGTTGCAATCACCACCTGGCTGCGGCGTCCCGCAACCGCTTTTCCCACGACGCTTTCGGAAAGCCCCATGCCGTAGGCGGGCGCGGTATCAATAAAATTAATGCCGGCGTCAATCCCCGCCTGGATGGCTTCCACCGATTTGTGCTCATCCGCGCCGCCCCACAACCATCCGCCGATGGCCCAGGCTCCCAGGCCCACGACGGACGCTTCAATTCCCGACGCCCCCAATGGACGATATTCCATTCCAACCTCCGCAGTGTTTTTCTTGTTGCGCGAACCTGAGCGTCCGCAGACTCAGCGCCGGGCAGAGAATCACCCGGCTCCTTCGTTCGATGCACGGTTTAGGGTTTCGATTCAGAGGGACCGTCTGGCCGTGGCCTGTTTGAGCGGCGATCGGAGTTTGCGCCGCGGTCCCGGGGATTTCCTGAATCAGGCGGCTGGCACAGACGGTTGCTTTGTACGATCTGCGATCCCGCCAAGCGAGCGGTTCTCAATCCCCGCCCACGCGAGACTCTTCGGGCAGCCGCAGTCCTTCCATTGCGTCGTCAGTTGCCGCCAGAGGAGTGGGCAGCACACGCATCCTTAATCGCATATGTTTCTCGCGATGGAAGTGGTTGTAAGCGCTCACGGCGGCCTTGATCATCAACTTGGTCACCGTCCCGCTTTTCTTTCTTCGAACGCTGTCGGCCGCCATCCCATAGCCCGCGTAAGCCCGCTTGAACAGCAGGCAGACCAGGAGATACGTCATCCGCGCCGGCCATGACCATCCTTTGGCGGACCCGCAGCGGCTCCGTTTGAAACTCTCGCCCAGCGAGTAAAAACTGTCCCAGCACTTTTTATTCTCGGTGTGCAGGTCATTTTTGCTCATGTTCGGATGTTTGATGATGTCCACCGGCCTCAGAGTTTTCAGCCAGTAGTCGTCATAAAGGATTTGAGTTTGATGTTTGGGATGGAAGCCCGGCTTGGCAAGATTCTTCCGGTCGCTCATCATTTCATAAAAGTCTTTGGTGCCGGGGTAGGGATTGAAGACCGTAAACTGGGCAAACAGGGTGCCGGACTCCGTCGCGAAATTCCGCATGGTTCGGATGGTCTGGACCGTATCGGATTCCAGGCCGCAAATGATCGAGCTCAAAACGAAGATGCCGCTCTCCTGGATTTTCTGGATGGACTCGACCATCTTCTCGCCGACCGGATTCCACAACTTGCCGGCGCTTCGCAATCCTTCTTCTGAAAACGACTCCACTCCGATCAGCGCCACTCGAATCCGCATCTTCTCCTGCATCGCCCGCAGGTATTCTTCATCGGTTGTCGCCTCAGTCGTCATCTGGGCAAAGGCGTACATATCTTTCGGCACTCCGCGGTCGTATTCGTCAAAAAACTTCAACCGCTCCTCGCGGATTCTCTCAAGTTCCCGCTTCTTGTTTGCGCCCGTCTCCCGCGCGATTCTCCCCAGAGTCGCCGGGTTAAAATTATCATCTGCAAAGACGATGTATCGATACCCCAGATCGTACAGTTCATTCACTTCCTCAATGACTTTCTCGCTCAGGCGCTGCCGGGGCGTGCGCCCTTCCGTTACCCAGACGGAACAGAAGCTGCAATTCTCCGGGCAGCCCGCAACAGTCTGAACGCAGGGGAAAACGTATTTGGTGGGGTCAAGAAGGTCCCATCGTGCTTTGCGCATGTCCTCGCCGGCAATTCGCCCGCCCGCATATTGCGGCTTCAAACGCTTCTGCAGGGCGTCCTCGACGGCCTGCCCCCACACCGCTTCGCCGCTGCCGGTCACCACGGCGTCGGCGCCCATCTTCAAGGGTTCCTGGGGGAAAATCGTGGCATGAATTCCACCCATAATCACCGTCGCGCCGCGCTCCTTCGCTTCCTTTAATACCCGATACCCTGGAATGCAGTTGCCCGTGGTGATGCCAATCCCGACGATATCTCCGGGACCCACAATTCCGGGATTGAACTTTTCGATCGATTCGTCCACCAGAATCGGATCACCCACCAGTTCAAGGGGCGTGGCCTGAGCAATAACAAAAAGCCACCGCGGCGTCATAAAGCTGTAGCCCGCGGTGGACATGGAAGGGTTAACCAGAATGACTTTTGCCAAAGGGACTCCTGTGACTCCATGATGGTTGTGTCTGAGGTGCCGATCAATGTTTGCGGTGATGGTCGGTGCCCTGCGGGAAAGTTTACACCCATTTACCAGCCCTCTGCCGATAAAATTTCAACGGCGCGCCGTCCTCTGACTTTCCAACGGCCGCAAAATTTGCTTGCCACGGCTGGGGTTTTAAGATATAGTCCATAGACGATGGTCAGTGTGAATTTTGCCAACGCGTTTAGCTTTAGCTACTGGTATTGGGGCTTTTTTGCCTCGATTCGATAGAGTGGCGTTGGCCTGACCAGGAAAAACGAGTTTCAAAAAAACAGCCAGCCCACTCCGACCGAGTGGGCTTTTTTATTGGCGGGGAGAGATAAACCATGATCATTTCCATGCGGCCGCATGCCACCAGAGAAGAGATTGACTACGTTTGTGAGCGGATACGCGATTTCGGATACAAAGTGCATTCCATTGAAGGTGAGGAAAGGGTGGTGATTGGCGTGATTGGCGTAGGTGATGTGACAGCGTGTCTGGAATCGCTGGAGGCGACTCCCGGGGTGGAGAAGGCCATGCGAATTTCGGCGCCCTACAAGTTCGTCAGCAAGGAATTCAAGCAGGAGCGCTCGCGGATTCGCGTGAACGGCGCGGAGATCGGCGGCGACGAATTTGTGGTGATGGCCGGACCCTGCTCGGTGGAAAACGAGAAGCAGATTCTCGAAACCGCCGAGGCCGTTGCGGCCGCCGGGGCCAAAGTGCTGCGGGGCGGCGCCTTCAAGCCGCGAACCTCGCCTTATGACTTCCAGGGGCTGGCTCTCGAAGGGCTCAAGCTGCTGGCCAAGGCGCGCGAAGCCACCGGCCTTGCCATCGTGACGGAAGTGATGAGCGAGGGCCACGTAGACCAGATTGCGGAGTACGCTGACGTGATGCAGGTGGGCGCGCGCAACATGCAGAACTTCTCGCTGCTGAAGGCGCTGGGCAAGTGCCAGCGTCCCGTGCTGCTGAAGCGCGGCATGAGCTCCACCATCAAGGAACTGCTGATGTCCGCCGAATACATCACGGCGCACGGCAATCCCAACGTCATTCTCTGCGAGCGGGGCATCCGCACCTTTGAGACCGCCACGCGCAACACCTGCGACATCGCGGCCGTGCCCGTGCTCAGGGAATTGACGCATCTGCCCGTCATTCTTGATCCCAGCCACGCCACCGGCAAGCGAAGCCTGGTGCCTGCGCTCTCCCGCGCGGCCGTGGCCATCGGGGCAGACGGCCTGATTGTTGAAGTCCATCCGCAGCCTGAAAAGGCCATGAGCGACGGCGCGCAATCCCTTAGAACTGAACAGTTTGCAGCGATGATGAACGATCTGAAGCCTTACATCCAGCTCTGGAAAGAGAGTCGCGTTGCAGCCGCTGCGGCCGCGGTCTAGCCGCTGAAGCGTGAATACAACCCCGCGATGCCCGGCAGGCATCGTATTGCAGGCGTAGTGCTGTCGAACAACAGGCAGTAGCTTGATTTTCCCGGTACCGTCAGTCTCAAAGCTACACGGGAAGCACAGCAGGAGAATCGGCGCAGAATCCCATGTGGCGAAGAGTGCTGGCGGGACCGCTAAAGCGGGCCTCGAAGTTCGGTGCGGTTTATCTGCTGTACCTGTCCATCATCTGGCTTTTTGACTACGTCTATTATCCCTGGCTCACCCTCAAGTTCAGGTATCTCGTTTTCTTCCCTCTGTTTCTATCCATCTTTTTGGCCTCCTGGGGAGGCTACTACCTTTACCGCCACTTCCAGGAAGACGTGTTTTTCACGGACAAAATTCATCAATGGCTGGACCGGCCGGGAACCGGCGGCCTGCGCGGGAAGGTCCGGTCGGCGGTTCTGAACCGGCCCGCCTGCGTGTTTGCGGCTGTCGCCACCTGGTGGAGTCCGCTCCACGCCTACATTTTTCTTAGCAAGGATGAGGACTTCAGGCTGTTATCGTTCCTCAAGTCACTCACCATTGGCTCCCTCCTCTGCGCCCTTTTCTGGGGCCTGATCGGAGACTCTTTTATCTTTTCGTACAGCTTACTGAAAGCAGTCCTGCACTGATGTTTCGCAGGGTATTGATGAGGTGCAATCGTGAACGTTTTTATTACAGGATCGACAGGATTTCTGGCGGGGGAACTGGCCGTTCTGCTATCCAAGAGGCCACAAATTCGGCGGCTTTATTGCCTGATCCGGGGCAATGAGGCCCAGAAGGCCTGGAGCCGCCTGCAACAGGTTTTTCAATTCCACGGAGACGCTTTTGACCGCACCAGGATCGTTCCGGTGGTCGGGGACCTTGGGGACGGCTCGCTGGCGGAAAAGCTTTGCCGCCTGAAGGACCTGGGCGAAGTTGACACGGTGATTCATGCCGCGGCCGACACTTCGTTCGCGCCTTCTTCCACCGAAAGCGTTGAGCGGATCAACATCGGCGGAACGCAGCAGATCCTCACCTGGGCCCAGTCCCTGCCGAACCTGGAGACCTTTCTCTACGTGGGAACGGCCAGCATCTGCGGGACCAGCCTGACGCGATGCAACATCCTTGAAGACCAGTCCCCTTCGACCGGCGCGGCCCACCTGGTGCGTTACTGCTACACCAAAATGATCGGGGAGATGAACGTCACACGGTCCATTCCCCGCGAAAAGCTTCTGGTGGTCCGGCCTTCCATCATCATGGGGGACACGCGTGACTGGACGCCACGCTCCTACGTCATCCTGTGGGCGCTGGCTGCGGTCAACTCCATTCGTCTGATCCCGTCCAATCCGGAAGCGCATCTCGACATCATCCCGGTGGATTACACGGCCGAAGCGATTGTGGAGCTGCTCTTCGCCAGGAGGAACTGGACCACCTATCACATTTCCGCCGGCAAACAGTCTTCCTCAACTTTGGAGGCGATATTAAGGGCAGCCGACGACTCATCGGACGGCCGTCCGCCTTTCAAGTTTGTCCGGCACGAACTGCTCCAGCAGATGAAGAAATGGCCCAAAAAGCTCCTGCCGCAAAGCGAGCTTCATCACCCTGAATACGACAATTATCTCTCTTACTGGAACACCACTTTCAACGGCAATGGCAACCTGCGGATGCTGCTGACCGCCATGGGCCCTTACTTCCGGTTTATGGACCTGGACCAGACTTTTGACAATTCGCGCCTGCTGGCGGATACGTCCATCGGGACACCACCGCCGGCCCACGAATACGTGAGGAAGACCACCCGGCACCTGAACAATATTGACCTCACCGAAGGCGCGCTTGACCCCTAGCCCGCACTGTTACCAGTCGAGGATGGCGCCGTCGGCGGCGCGGATGTTCGTCGAGTGGATCACTTCCTGCTGGAAGGGATGCCGTGCGGCTTCGGTTTCGTTCACGCTGATTCCGAGGCCTGGACTTTCCGTCTTCAGCCAGTAGCCGTCGCGGGTTTCGAGCGAATGCTGCACCACGTCCCACCGCCAGGGCACGTCGGCCAGCATGTCTTCCTGGATCAGGAAATTCGGCGTGGACAGCGCAAAGTGCAGCGCCGCTGCGTTGGCCACCGGTCCCAGCGGATTGTGCGGCGCCACGCCCATCAGGTAAGTCTCGGCCATGGCCGCGATTTTTTTCCCTTCCAGCAGTCCCCCGCAGTGGCACAGGTCCGGCTGGATCACGTGGCAGGCCTGCTGCTCGAAGATCTCGCGGAACTGGTGCCGGGTCACCAGCCGCTCTCCGGTTGCAATCGGCACGGAGACGGCGCGCTTCACTTCCGCCAGCGCCGCAACGTTTTCCGGCGGCACGGGCTCTTCGCAGAAGAATGGACTGAACTCCGCCACGGCGTTGATGTACTGGACGGCCATGGCGGGGGTGGTTCGGCCGTGGAAGTCGATCATGATGTCCACGGAATCGCCCACCGCCTCGCGCAGCTTTGCAATCACGCCGGCAAATTTCTTAACGTAAGTGACGTTCATCAGCGGTTCCGAATACGGCACGCAAACCACTTTGACCGCCGTGTAACCCTGCGCAACAACCTGGCGCGCCAGGTCGATCACCGGCCCGGGATCGAAGCTCTCATAAACCGCCTTCATGTTGCCGCCGCCCAGGTGAGTGTACATCCGCACCCGGTCGCGCACGGCGCCGCCCAGCAGCTTGTAGACCGGAACATTCAGCGATTTGCCCAGGATGTCCCAGCACGCCTGCTCGATGCCGCTGAGGGCGCTCATGCCGATCACCCCCACCCGCCAGAACGACTGCCGGTAGAGCTTCTGGTAAAGGTGTTCGATGCGCGTGGGGTCTTCGCCGAGGGCCATGGGCGCAAGATCTTCAATCGCTCCCACCACGGCGCGCGTTTTCCATTCGAGCGACGCTTCTCCCCAGCCGAAGAGGCCCGCCTGGTCGGTCTCCACCTTCACGAAGACCCAGTTCCTCATTTCCGCGTTGACCACCACGCTCTTGATGGCTGTGATTTTCATGTTTCAGTCCATGGGATAGAGGCTGCACCCGCCGTCCACCAGCAGGGTCGCTCCCGTCATGTAATCCGAGGCATCGGAGCAGAGAAAGATCATGGCGTCCGCAACGGATTCGGGCTCCTGCAAGGCTCCCAGCGGAATCGCTTTTTCCGCGCGGCGCCGGAAATCGGGTTCGTTGTCCCACTGTCGCTTCGCCATGCCCACTCCCACAATGCCCGGCGCCATCGCATTCACACGGATTCCCTTTGCGGCGAGTTCACGACCCATGCCGCGCATCAGCATCTTCATGCCGCTCTTTGAAACCGTGTATGGAGTGATGTCCGGCCAGGGGAAGTCCTGCACCCAGCTTGAGGTGAAGACGATCTTGCCCGCCGTGCCCGCCGCGATCATTTTTTTTGCCGCAGCCTGCGCCACCAGAAACGCCCCTTTCAGGTTCACGCTCTGAATCCTGTCCCAGTCGTCGCTGGATACATCGAGGATCGCGCAGGTCTGCGCTATGCCCGCGTGGCAGATCGCTACGTCCAGCCGCCCCATGGCCGCCACCGCCTTCTCGACCAGCGAGCGCGCCTCGTCCGGTTTTGTCACGTCCGCCTTGAAGTAGAGGCAACGGTCGCCCGGCCAGCCGGCGTTGCGGATAACTTCAGCGGCCTTCTCATCTTCCACAATGTCATTCACGGCCACGGTGGCGGAAACCTCCAGCAGCCGCTTCACCACCACGCGGCCTATCGCTCCCAGGCCGCCCGTAATCAGAACACGCTTGCCGCTCAGGCAATCTTTTGAAAATGCTTCCATGGTTTCCTTCTCATTGTCTCTCTTTGCCAGGTTTCTGTCCTGCTGGTCCCTGCGCCGGAGAAATCATCTCACAGAGTGGCGGCCGTTCCTACCCTTTCGTTGCTCATATCCGGCACTCCATCAATAACCGTGGCCAATGGCGTTCACCTGAACTTTCTATCAATTTTCCATGAGTTCTGCTATATCCTCTTGGGGCTCATTCAATTATGTCGTCCGAATTCGAGTGCTGGAGAGACAACTGAACCATCTTGCGTCGCTGCTGGGCATCCTCACTATCCTTGGGACCTGTTACGCGGTCTCGCGCCACCGCTCGGCCATTCGCTGGCGGATTGTGGGCTGGGGCCTGGGTCTGCAATTCCTGATTGCCCTGTTTGTGCTTCGCACGGGGGTTGGCTACTGGCTCCTGAGCAAAGCTTCAACCGGCGTGGTGTGGTTCCTGCATTTTTCGTTTGAAGGCTCCAAGTTTGTGTTCGGGCCGCTGGGCGATCCCAAGGGCAACGTGGGCATGGTCTTCGCCTTCCAGGCTCTGCCCTTGATCATCTACGTGGCCGCATTCCTGTCCATCCTTTACTACGTCGGCATTCTGCCCGCGCTGGTTTCGCTGGCGGCGAAGGCCTTGTTCAAGCTGATGGGAACCAGCGGGGCCGAGTCGTTGGAAGTTGTGGCCAGCATTGCCATCGGGCAGGCGGAAGCGCCGCTGGTCATTCGTCCCTATCTGGAAAAGCTGACCCAGTCCGAACTGATGACCGTGATGACCGCCGGCATGGCCCACATTGCAGGATCCGTGCTGGGCGCCTACATCCTGTTCGGAGCGCAGGCGCGTGACCTGCTGACCGCCGTGGTGATGACGGCGCCGGGAACGATGCTGATCTCCAAGATGCTGATCCCGGAGACAGGCAAGCCGCAAACTGCCGGCGAAGTGAAACTGGTCCCCGAGAAAAAGGAGGTCAACCTCCTGGATGCCATCACGCGCGGTGTTCTTGACGGCCTTCTTATCGCACTCAACGTCGCGGCCATGCTGATCGCCTTTATTGCTCTCATCGCCCTGGCCAACGGCTTTCTGGGCTTTGCCCATACCAACCTTTCCACCGTGTTCGGCTACTTTCTGGCGCCGGTGGCGTGGCTTCTGGGCGTGCCCTGGCATGACGCGATGGCCGTGGGAAACCTGCTGGCCACAAAAGTCGTCCTGAACGAGTTTGTGGCATTCTCCATGCTGGGCCCGCTGAAAGGTCACATCGACGCCCGCTCATTCACCATTGCCACCTATGCGCTTTGCGGCTTTGCGAATTTCGGCTCCATCGGGATTCAGATTGGAGCTATCGGGGCTGTGGCGCCTTCACGAAGGCATGACATGGCCAGGCTGGGTCTCTGGGCGCTGCTGGGGGGAACTCTGGCAAACTATCTTTCTGCGGCCATCGTCGGCCTGTTCATCCACTGAGGCCAACCATGCCCACCGGGCGCGAACAGCACGGATACGCGCAGGCTTTGCGCGCGGCCCATGACCTGAAGAGACGTTCGAAGCCGTTTCCGCAGGTTGGAATCGTTCTGGGCTCGGGCCTTGGTGCGCTGGCCGCGGGACTCACCGATCCTGTCACGATCCCCTATTCGCGCATCCCGCATTTTCCCCGGCCTGCGGTTGAAGGCCACGCGGGCAGGCTGCACCTGGGCCGCTGGAAGGAATTGCCGGTGGCTGTCCTTGCGGGGCGGGTCCACTTCTACGAGGGTTACACTCCCGCAGAGGTGGTTTTTGCCGTGCGCGTGCTGGCCCTGGCGGGGGTTCGAACCCTGGTCCTCACCTGCGCTGCGGGAGGCATCGCGCCCGCAGCGGTTCCGGGCAGCCTGATGGTTTTTTCCGACCACCTGAATTTCCTCACATCGAGCCCCCTGGCCGGGCCTCATGACAAGCGCTGGGGCGAGCGGTTTGTTGACATGACCCGTGCCTACGATGCCCGCCTGCGCCGCGCCGCCCTGAAGGCCGCGCGCCCGCTGCGGCTGAAGTGTTTTGAAGGTGTTTACGCAGCCTTGCCGGGGCCGCAATACGAGACCCCTGCCGAGATTCGGGCGCTGAAGCGATTGGGAGCTGACGCCGTCGGGTTTTCCACGGTCCCGGAAGTGCTGGCCGCGCGGCAACTCGACATGCGGGTGCTCGCTGTGGCGCTCATCACCAATCGCGCCGCGGGACTCGCCCGGGGGCCGCTACGCCACGACGAGGTGCTCGCAGCGGGAAGCCAGGGCGCAGACGATCTTGCCCGCCTGCTCGACGGCGTTCTGCCAGGCCTTGCCGGCTGAGCGCCCCAACCGAATACCCGCCTGCCTGCTTAGTGTTTACCGGGAAGCTTGGGTTTGTTGGCCTGCTCCTTCTGTTTCAGCATCTTATAGGCCATGCTTCGGATCACTTCGGCAACGTTCTTGTTGCGGGAGAGTTCTTTCAGGTCGCGGTCGTTCAGGCGATGAATCAGCGGAAGGCCCGAGTCAATGGGCGTGCGGGGATTGTTAATGAGGTTGCGGGCCACCGAGTAGCTCTTGATGAATTTGCGGCTCAGGGCCACCATCCGCAGGACTTCTTCCGGGATGTTCTTCATCGTGGCAATGTTTTCCACTTCCTGATCGCTGAGCTTGGGTGACTGGAGCACCGCTCGGGCCACAATCTTGTTGGAGTCGCGCACCAGAACCGTGCGCTCCTCCTGGTTGCCCATCAAAGCCGCATTGATCTTCTCCGCCACCGTCATGTGGCTGATTTTCTGGAGCAGAGTTATTCGTTCCGGAGCGGCGTCCGCAGTCTCTTTCTCTTCCGCATGAGGATCGGATGCAGATTGGCCGGCTCCAGCCCGAAGGAGTTTCCCTAACGGCTCCGGCAGCGCCGGATTGCCGGCCAGCGCTTCCCCCAGTTCCGGCTTTTCCGGAGCCAGGCGGTGAACAGCGAATTCCAGCACAGCGGCCGGCGTTTCCGGGTTCAAGAATACCTGCTTCAGCTCTGCGGAGTCCCAGTGGGTGAGGGTTTTGAGGGCTATCGTGCGGGTGGCTTCATCGGTGTCGCGGCACAGGATCACCAGGATTTCAATTTTCTCATCCAGGGAAACCGGCAGGTCGCCTTCCGCTGCTTTGCGGCGGATGGGAGCGGGAGCTTTGCCCGCGCGCAGGATTTCCACAAGCCGGTCTGAAATGGGCCTGGCCTCATTCAGAAGTCTGATTCTTCACGCTTTGCAAGGTCAGGTGGACTTGCTTGACCTCGCCCTCCCGTCCCAGCGGCTTCATCGTCTGACCGTTCAATGTGAGGATCACTCCCTGGGCGTTTCCGGTCAGCACGTCAAAGCTGGCGTCGGCCTTGAAGGTTTTCACCGTATTAGGATCCATAACGCCCTGCATCACCGAATTGCCATCGGAGTCGATGGCCACCCAGGAGGGTTCCGTGGCAGCAATCTGCAGGATCAACCTCCCGTTGGCGTCGGTGACGGGTGGCAGCGTGGGCGCCGTCCCCATCGTGGAAGTCGCCGCCAGCACGCCTCCGCCGGCCGGCTTGGCTGCCGCCGTTTGTGTGCTGCCACCGGGGGGCTCGGCGGGGCTTGATGACGCGGCCGGCGCCGCACTCCCGCCTGTCGAGCTGTTCGTTGCCGCAGGCACTTGCAGCGGCCGGTGCGAGTGTCGCCAGAGTGTGAACCCGAGCGTCAGCAGGACGGCAGCAATCACCACCGCCCACAGAGCGTGCCTGGAACGCCGTTCCGGACCGGAAAAAGTCCTGGGCGGCGAAAACTGGCTGAGGTCTATGTCAGCCTTCGCTTTGGCGGCCTGCTGGAATTCTTCCAGCAGCGGGTCCTCGTCCAGGCCCAGATAGCGCGCGTATGCCCGCACAAAACTGCGGCTGAAAATGCCTCCCGGCAGCTTGGAAAACTCTTCACTTTCAATGGATTTGAGGAAGCGGACGCTGATCTTGGTGGCCGCAGATATCTCCTGCAGCGTTACCCCTCGCATTTCCCGCTCACGCCGTAGGTTCTCGCCAAATGAGCCCATCAATCCAGTCTTTCCGGCTTCCCTCCCCTGTGGGTTGTCTTTCATCATATTTCCCAGTCGCAGCACTGTCAATTCTTTCACCGGGCGCACCTCTCACATTCCCGTTTTTGTCTTCTCTGCCATTCATTAATCGGAAGTTCACATAAACAAATTAAAAAAAACAGCCGAAAGACATACTGAAAACGTGAAGTTGCATCCTGTGGGGTGGGGAACGCCTGCTTTGAAGCAGGCGGACGGCATGCCGATGACAAACCGGGTGGATAGAATTCGCGAGCTGGAGCAGCAGATTGCGCGCCTGTCGCTCTTTCATGAAGTGGGCAAAGCCGTCGCTTCCACGCTCGACTTGCATAAGGTCCTGGAGACCATCATGTCAAAGATCAACGACTTTCTCCACCCTGACACCTGGGCGCTCATCCTGGTCGACGAAAACACCAACGAGCTTCGTTATGAAATGGCCGCGGGCAACGGTGCAGCCAGCCTGAAAGAAGTTCGGATCGCCCTGGGCGAGGGCATTGGAGGCTGGGTTGCCGAGCATGGCGAGGTGGTTCTGATCGAGGACGTTGCCAAAGAGCCCCGATTCAGCCTGGAAAAAGAGACCTGGCTTGCCGAGGCGGGGTCCATTGTCTGCGTGCCGGTGAAAGGCCGGGGGCGTGTGCTGGGCGCCATTGAGCTGGTGAATACCTCAAGGGACCAGCACTTCCACGAGGAAGACATTCCCATTCTGGTCAACCTGGCCGACTATACCGCCATTGCGCTCGAGAACGCGCGTTACGTGCAGCGCATCCACGACCTGACCATCACGGACGACTGCACGGCCCTCTACAATGCGCGCCACCTGAACTTTGTTCTCGACGCGGAGATCTATCGCTCCATCCGCTACGGTTACGAGTTCTCGGTGATCTTTATTGACCTGGACCACTTCAAGCAGGTGAATGACACTCACGGCCACCTGGCCGGGTCCAAGCTTCTCTGGCACGTCGGCACCCTCATCAAGGGCCACCTGCGCCTCATCGATTACGCCTTCCGCTACGGTGGCGACGAGTTTGTCGTGCTGCTGCCCCAGACCTCCAAGCACAACGCCCTCAGCGTGGTCCGCAGGCTGCGCGAGATTTTGAATTCCAAGTTGTTCCTTGACGAAGAAGGTTTGAACGTCAAGTTGACCGCCAGCTTTGGCGTGGCAGGATTCCCCGCTGACGCCCGCACCCGCAAAGATCTCCTCCGCCTGGCCGATGAGGCCATGTATCTGGTGAAGAACACCACCCGCGACAACATCGCCTTGGTGGGCGAAGGCGTGATGAACTAGCGCCGGCCTGCCCGGCGCCTGGCTTAATATTGTCCTGGTGTACGGGGCCGTCTGTTCCCGACGCCCCGTTTCCGTGGCATAATCGGCCTGATGAAGTTTCAAAGGCGATTATCTCCTGCGAAGCTCGCGGCGCTTGCGGCGGCGGCGATTGCCGTGGTTGCCTTGTTGCAGACGGGCGAAGCTCCGGCAGCTTCGGCATCCTCCGATGCGCCGCAGTATTCCGCGGACGGCGGGCTGGTGCTGCCTCGCGACTACCGCGATTGGATTTATCTCTCCTCGGGGCTGGGCATGGAATACAGCGCGGAAGGAAAGCCGGGCAGCGAGTTCACCAACGTCTTCGTCAAACCCTCCGCTTATCGCTCCTTCCTCAGCAGCGGCCGCTGGCCCGACAGGACGGTGTTTGTCCTGGAAATTCGCGACTCGGCCACGCAGGGTTCCATCAACCGTGGAGGCCATTACCAGTCCAGGCTTCGCAGCCTGGCCGCTTCCGTGAAAGACGTGAAGCGCTTTCCGAAAAAGTGGGCGTATTTTTCCTTTGATCAGGGTGTGCGACAGGCCGCTGCCAACCGCCCCGCTTCCTGCTTTCAGTGCCACAACACCCACGGCGCCGTCGACAACACCTTTGTGCAGTTCTATCCCACTCTCAGGCCTGTGGCCGAAAAGCACGGCACCTACAACCAGAGCAGGGCTACGGCAGGAACCCGCAACATTCCCTGATCCTCACAACAGGATTAAGCACTCGCTCAACGCCCTGGCGAAACAACCATGACCTGCCTTGCCGGGGGAGGGCCGGCCGTTGCCATGCCAGCCTGGCCGCTCCCCCGACCCTCAGCGCACGGTGCAGGTCAGCACCTTATGACGAGCTTGCGGATTCGATGCTCCTGTCCACGTTCAACGTAGACCGACAGGCGCAACCTTTCTTTGCAGACCCGAAGGACGATTTCTTCAATTCCGCGTTCCCGCGTCTTGAAGGTGTGAGAGCCTTCGCAATCGGTGAGCACGAAGCCTTCGAATTCACCGAAGCAATCGAAGAGCACCTGGCACACTTTGCCGGTATATTCCTGTTCGGCGGTTTTGACAATCTGGCCCGGAGGAACGCCATTCGGTGAAGGCTGGATGGCGCCGGAGTTCCCGCCCAGTCCGTCCACGCGTCCGGCGATGTAGCTGACGTAGCGCTCCAGCACGGGACGCCAGCGGTTGGCCGGCGCCATCTGTTGCAGCCGCCATTTCATGATGGCCAGCGTGTTCTCTTCTTCGAACAGCCAGTTCTTGCCATCTGAAACCGGAATTTTCACCTGGAAGGTGCCCACCACGTAGCGCCAGGTTTTGAGCTTGCGCGGTGGAGGCACTTCAGCCGCCCGCTTCACAGCGGCGGCCTTTCCGCCCTTTTTCAGCTCCTTCAGATTCGAGGCCAGCGACTGCGTGCGAAGGATGATCTGGGGCGTCTGGCGTGTGGCGATTCTGCGGACGACCACATTGAACTCCTGCCCGGTCACGACGGTCGTCGGCAGGTCCACGGTAAGCAGGCCGGCGAAGTTCTCGCCTGCGCCTGTGGGGATGGGGACATAAGTGACTCCGCCGGTCACTTTGCACTGCACGGTATGGGGTTCGGAAGCGGTGAGCGTGTGGCTGCTGTAGAGTTTTGAAGCCAGCGCGATCACGTCGGAAGCCTGCACCTCCGGCCAGAAGATTGAAGCGACGCTGCCTGCCGGGATGGCGCCCCAGTCAATCATCAGTTCATCCGGGTGCGGGGTTGCTCCTCCCACGGGAACTACTGCCTGGCTCGGCCGGATGTCGAAGGTCTGCGGAACCCGGTGCGTGGGTGCGTCGCCGGGGTTGTCGGAGCGCGTGATCTGCAGGTTGCGCTGGGCCAGCTTGTCTGAACTCTCAGGACTGATGCCGGCAATCACGGGCGCTCCGTCGTAGGCGATCTGTGCAACGATGCAGTGGTGGGTGCCATTCAACCACGCCTGCACGGCCCTGCCGTCAATCTTGTTGTTCGAATCGTAGAGGTTCAGGAAGCACCCGAAATAGGCCCAGGTGCTGTCCTTCCCGGCTGCAATCTGGATGTCGCGGGTGTTGGCGCCGCCGGTTCCGTAGTCGGTGTTGTTGTTCAGGTTGCCGCTGGCAAAGAAGGGCAGTGTGTGGTGATCGGTCCCCACCAGAGGTGAACCGGGCAGGCCGGCGGGGTCCGCCGTACTGGGATAAGTGGACCCCGTCTGGTAATCGGTGTCTGCGGTCTGCGTGGACCAGAGCCTGAAGAACACGCGCGTGTTGGTGGCGGCTCCGGCCGGGCCCGGCGTGCCGCGCAATCGCACCCGGGCTATGGCGAAGTTGTAGTTTCTGTAGGCCCGGATGTCGAAGATGTTGCTGAAGTCCACGGTCAGCGGCGTGACGGAGGAATCGCCCTGGAGCGCACCCCCTTGCCCCGGCACCGCGGTGGTGAACGGATCGGGGCCGGCGGGATCGCTGAAGTTATTGTTCAGCCAGCCCAGCAGGTTCTGGATATAGCCGAACGCCCCGGTAACGCTGTCGCTGCTGAACGACGGGCCTCCGGGCACCGGAACGTTGTTCTGGCCGGGCGTGGCCGTGAAGACGCGCAGGTCCTGGCTGAGATAAAAGACGTTGTCCTGCGCCGGATTGATGTTGGTAAAGTACGGATCAGCGCCCGCCACAAGCTCGAACTGCGTGGAGGCGTCGGAACCCGGCACCCGGTTGCCGCCGCTGGTGAGCCAGGCGTCAAGCTCGTAGGTCTGCCCGCCCGAAGCCGGAAAGTCGGTCAGCGATGCGCTGCTGAAGACGATGTCAAAAGGAACCCGGATTCTTTGCGGCGCCTGCGGATTGGCCGCGTTCTCGTAATCAATCTCCGCGGTTCGTTCGGAAATCGTGACGCCCGCCAGGCCCGCGAAGGTTCCCGTCATCGCTGGGATGGTCACACCCAGCGCCCCAAACGAGTTCTTGCTGAAGCCCTCCACCACCACCCAGAAGGCCTTCTCCCATCGGCCGCCATTCGTGTTGATCACGTCCTGTACTTCGTCCTTGCCGAACGTATCCTTATTCACCAGAAAGGAAAGCTCTGCCAGTGGGAAGGGATCATCGGTGACGGGACCGGGGATGTTGGCGGGGGCTGTGGAAGGGTACACGTGCTCCAGCAGTCCGGAGAAGAACGGATAAGGATTGCCGGAATCTCCCGTCAGGGTCCGGAAAGACGCGGCCAGGTTGGAAGCACCGGCGGCAATGATCTGGTTGATGGTAAAGTTCAGTTGCGTGTTCAGGTAGTAGATAAAGGCCAGCGCACAGCCAAAGCTGATGGCGTTTCCGTCGCTTCCCTCCGTGGTGGTCACCCAGTCTTCCCGCGGATGCTGGTTCAGCCACCGGTCCACCCACGAACCGTAGTAACTGTAGTGCCCCGTCTGGAACCTCACGATGCCGCAATACTGGGAGAGTCCTTCTCCACTGCTGTCAGCGGCGTGCCATTTGCCGCCCGACAGCGACATCAGGATTTCCACCCATTCATTCATGAAGACCATCTTGACGCTCTCGGTCGGGTTGGGTCCCGCCCCGAGGGAGTCGATGTTGATGGCGCTGCCGTAGCCGCTGTTGTTGCCGCCGCCACCGCCGCCGATGTTCAGGTTCACAACCTGGCGGTGTCCCGTGCCAAATTTGCCTGACGGCGTGGCGAACCACCCGGTGGTCACCGTATATTCGTTTTCCACCACCGCAAGCAGCGCGTTGGCGTTGTTCTTCACAGCCGTCTGGCTGGGCAGGGAGTCGTCATACTGGACGTGGAAATTGGTGGTCTTTCCGGCGCCCATTCCCAAGGGGTCATTCAATCCACTACTTGTTAAAGCCATCCGCGTTTCTCCTTTTCAATTTCTGTTTTGGCGCCCTTTCCTGCCGCCAGACGTGCCTTGATGACACCTTTCCCTACGTAACCACGTGGATTGCCGCACCGGTCTTGACACAGGCTCACCTCACCGCCGGCTTGAGCGGCCGCAGCAAAAATCCCGCCACTCGATTCCGCAATACTCTGTACTCATCGGACCAGCGTTTACTGAACGTCCCAGGACAGTAGCTCCCGATGAAAAATCGCCGATTTAAGGTACATACCCCCTGTGCAATGACCAGGACATTAATATCACAGATGTATACACCCAAAACGCTTTAGATGCAACAAGAGAATTATGACTATGGTCAGGAGGTTGACACTGCGCGATGAATGTCCCCTGCACACAAGCTGCTTACGCATCGCCGCACAGACGGCAAAGGCTGCACTTTTGCCCGGGGAAATTTGATTGTGATGAATCTCACTGTCCTTCGAGGATGGCGTTAGAATGGCAAACAGCGGGGATACAACCAAGTGGACTCATGCATTGTTGATTTCAGCCAGGTTGGTTTCAGTTACGGCGCCGCGGAAGTCTTGCACGAAATTTCTTTCCAACTGAAGCGGGGCGAAGTAATCGGGCTGCCCGGTCCCAACGGAGCGGGCAAGACCACCACGCTCAAAATCATTGCCGGCGTTCCGGCCCCGCACCCTGGAGCGTCTGGCCGGCGCCATACGCTACACGCTCGGCCTCGTCTGCGGAGAGTTGTCGTTTATCTATAGGAAAATCATCACTTGAGCGCGCAGGCAACCGCTCAACAAAGGAGAATGGAAATGCTTTTTGAGGTCAGAAGAAGGCACGTTACCATCAAGCTCAGTGATCACACCCTGCTCAAAGCGGTGGTTCGCGGAGAAGAATCGCAGGGACTGTGGCTCACAGTCGCGGAGGACACATCGAACCCGGAATTCCCTGCCGGCGTGCAGGAACCCATTATCTTCGTCCCTTTTTCCCAGATCGTCTGGATGTTCACTTCCTCCGCCCGGCAATCTGAGAATTGAGACTCAACCTCCCTTGCGGTGGGCCGCGCGAACCGCCTGCCCTGGGGTCCGGGGCCCTTCTGGAGCGCGCGTCCCGCCCCGGCGGGACGGCCGGCCCTTGCTTTCATTTATCTGGCTTCTGTCCTCCAGCTTTCCTTGCCAGGTAAACGGTGCGGTAGCCGGGCGCGAGTTTCCATTCGCGCACGAAGGGAGCCTGGTCCCAGGCCCGGATGGTGCTGAAGCCCGCGCCGCGCAGGCTCTGGCGGATTTCCGTTGCGGTCCACGCCACTTCCTCGATGCGCTCGACGGTTCGCCGCCAGCTTCTGCCTTTGCGGATGAACCACTCGGCGTTGGTCCAGCCCTTCTGCCGGCGGCGATCGTAGCCGCCATGCATCACCAGCACGACTCCGGGCATGCTCGTGCCGCCAGGTTCCGGTCCACATCTTTTTCAAACGCCACCCGGTTGTTCACGTCAAAAAAGAACCAGCCGCCCGGCACGAGCGCCCTTGCCACGGCGCGCGCCACGCGGTCAAGATCAGCCTTGCGCGGCAGGTGGTTGACGGCGTCAAACTCGCAGGTCACCAGGTCCACGGCCTCAGGCAGCCGGAAGCTGCGCATGTCGGCGTGCAGCACGCGCACTCGGACGCCCGCCTCGCGGGCCTTGCGCCGGGCCAGGCGGCACATGAGTGGCGAGGCATCCACGCCATACATGCGGATGCCGCGCCCCGCCAGATCAACGGCTGTGGTTCCCGTGCCGCAGGCCAGATCGCACGCTGCCTCCGCACTCTTCAGAATGTCTCCCAGAATTTGCCGACGCGCGCGCCCCATCGGACGCCGCATGGGTTCAAACATCCGGTCGTAATAGACCGCCAGCAGTTTGTAGGACGAATCAACCATGGCGGCGGTCTCCTTCCGCTCGGGATTGCACAGCCGCCGGCCTTTCCTGCAGCGGCGGTTTTATGTGGCTATGGGAAATATTAAAACACGGTGGGAGTGCGGAGGGCTGCGAAATCCCATCGCCCGGATCGCGGTTTCCCGTGATCCGGGCGATGCCAGCGACTGTCCCTCATCGGCTAAAATTGAAGTTGAGTGAAATAAAGTCCTGCACGCGGTAGCCGCTGTCCACCAGCACGACGTTGCCGCCAAAGATGAAGTAGTGGTGTCGGGGCGGCGGCGGCGGCAGTTCTGCAAGCATGGGCGGGGGCAGCGGACGGCAATATCGCCGGTAACGGGGCGCGAACACATAGCCGTAGCCGATCGCCACGCCGCGCGGTGCGCGTTCGCGGAACCAGCGCTCGTCCCGGTGGTCGCGGACGTAGGCCACAAAGGCGCGCCGCCCGTCGTCATTAAAGCGGTATCGTCCACCGCGCTCGCGGTACCAGCCTCTGTGCCGGCCGTTGTCCCAATGTTCGTGTTCGCGCTCGCGCTCGTGGTGCCGCCTGCCGTGGTGTTTCCATTCCTTGTCGCGCCCGTGGCCATGGCCATCAAACGGAGGGTTGGGCCGCGCCAGGCCTGCCAGGGCGCCCGGCCCCAGCGCCACTCCGGCGCCAACCATCAGAACCATTATGAATTGCTGGAATTTCTTCATCGGCTGTCTCTCCTTGGCCTGCCATCGACAGCCCTGTTGGTGTGAAAAGGGGCGGTGAATGGCCAGGACATATCAAATGGAATCGCTTGCTCCCTGCCCCTCCCCCAGACGCCCACTTTTCCACACAGTGTTATGAACTGTCAATATACGATCGTACCAGCCGCATCCCCCGATTGGGGGATAAGCACGAAAGGGAATAGAATCTGTCGCTTGCGATAAGCTTCGCGTGGATTTGCACCCGCCGGCTCCTGTCTTTAACCAGCCTCGCGACCGTGATACGCTAACTTTGTGAGGCAACAGCATGAAGCGGACTCTGATCTTCACGGCAATCATCCTGATGGGACTTGCTCCCTGTGTTCGGGCGCAAAAGTCGCGGCCGGCGCCTGAGGGCAAGGTTCGCGGCTGGAAGACCTACCGCAACCTGAAATTCGGCTTTGAGTTTCAGCATCCCAAGAAGACCTTTGTGGCTGACTATGCCGTGGGCCCCAATGAGCATCAATTCCTGGCAGACCAGCCCATCAGCGGAACTCAGCCCCCGCTGCTGGATCTGGTTGAGGTGCAAGACGAGAAAGGCCAGCGGGTCCTCAGCATTGAAATTCCGGACATGAAAAAATTCCCGGTGGTGCACAACACCTACAACTGGTCATTGCGCGCCTGCGGCGAGATCGGTTTTGAGGACATCAGGTCGAAGCAGGAGACTTTCTTTGCCGGCCATCCCACGCTGAGAGTCACCAACAGTTCGTTGCGCTTTTATTGCATCAATTCTCCTCTCCAGCCCATCATCATTTTTTTCGACGCAGACTCCGACTCGCTCCCGGCCCGGATTCTCTCCACCTTCAAATTTCTGAAATAGCGGGCAGCCCCCAAAAACTTACAGCCCTCTACCCTGGGGTGAGGGTCCCGGAGGTACGACGGCAGGTGAGGGGTGTTTGTAGGAGGGCCGGGCTTCAGCAGCCCGCGGAGCGGGCGCACTCCTGCTGGGGGATCAGTCGGACGGATTCTCAGGTTATCCAGGGAGGCGTCGCCGCCAACGGAGCCACCATCTCATGCAACGATGCGCCGGATCGACGGGCTCGCAGTACATGAGCGGACAGCCCCCGACGATGCACTGGACTCCCCGGGTCTGGCACTCCCGGACCGCCTCTTCCGAAACGCTGCCCTGGCCGAAGGAGCGGTGGAACCAGATACGGCTGATTCTCCGGGCCAGGCACTGCCGCACCAACTCCATCGAGTCCTTGGGATGCGTGGCAATGACCACCCCGTCGACGGCGTCCGGAATCGACATCAGGTTGGGAAAGCACCGCACGCCCTCCACCTCTTGGGCGGCGGGATTGACGGGAACAACCTCGTAGCCGGAATCGCGCAGTTTGCGGAAGATGGCGTTCGATGCCGCTCTGCCGCTTCGAGATACGCCGGCAACCGCGATGCGCTTCCCGCGAAGGAAATCAGCAACGGATTCTGGAACGGATGACATGCCTTGCTCCTCCCTGCCCAGGGTCCGCCTGGCTCCAGCGAACGTTTGGTGCTTGAAATCAGAATACTCCACACAGAACGCCTGGAGAAGCCGCGAGTTGGCAGACATCTCTGGAATTGCAGTGCCGTGTCAGGGATGGTGGTCACGGCAGCGCTTCTATGCGGCGGTTTCGAATAGGCCCACCGGTCTTCCGGGGCAAACCGCTTGCTGGAAAGAGAAGATGAATTTACTATCGGATGGCAACTAGTGTCTGGACCGGTTGTCAAACCTCGGGTGCCCGGGCCAGCGTATCACTGATGAATCCACACCTCCGGCGGTGTCGGGTTTGATTTTGGCGGGTTGCGGACAGGCCCGTGTGAAGGGCCAACCATTGTAAAGCTGCTCTCTCTGCAGCGGGGGCCTTACTACTCTACTTGTGAAAGGTGTTGGTCATGAAGAAGAAGTCGCAGTCAATCGCCCGGCGGGATTTTCTGTTAGCGGCCACCGCAGGGACGGTGTTACATCCGGGCCTGTCGTCAGCCGAGACCTCCCGTCCACCGCAGACTTCAGGTTACGAATACGGTCTGGTCGGCCCGGACCGCTCCTTGAAG
>CAVSWQ010000017.1:0-46148 GCA_963731705.1 uncultured Acidobacteriota bacterium | reverse complement strand
CAGACCCCGGCGTTCCGCTTTGTCCCGCAGGATGTCACCACACCTCTCGAAATCGAGGGCCCGGTATGCGCCATCATCCACATGGCCTGCCCGGCCAGCCCTCCCGACTATCTCCGATTTCCGATTCAAACCCTGGAAGTGGGGACCATCGGAACACGCAATATGCTGGCCCTGGCCAGTGAGAAAGGTGCGCGCTTCCTGCTGACCAGCACATCAGAGGTCTACGGCGATCCCAAGGTCAACCCGCAAACTGAACAGTACTGGGGGAATGTGAATCCCATCGGCCCCCGAAGCGTGTACGATGAAGCCAAGCGGGCATCGGAAGCGCTGACCATGGCTTACCATCGGCGGCACGGGCTGGACACTCGAATCGCAAGAATTTTCAATACCTATGGGCCCTGGATGCGGGCGAACGACGGCCGGGTGATCTCCAATTTCATCGTGCAGGCCCTCGAAGGCAAAGAGTTGACCATCTACGGCGACGGAAGCCAGACAAGAAGTTTCTGTTACGTCAGCGACCTCATTGACGGACTGACCCGCCTTTTGCTGGCGGAATCGGATTCTGGCGCAACGGTCGCAGCCCGGAACGAAGAGTGGGACATCCATTACCCGGTCAACGTGGGCAATCCCCGGGAAGAAAAGATTATTGATATTGCCAGAATCATTGCGGAGATGACAGGAAGTTCAAGTTCGATAAAATTTCATCCCCTGCCCACGGACGACCCCAAACTCCGCTGTCCAGACATCTCCCGCGCCCGTCGTCTGCTGGGTTGGGAGCCGAAGGTCCCCTTGGAAGAGGGTCTGGCTTCTACCATCAGCTATTTTAGAGAAAGCCCTGGCAACCGGAAAACAGAGTAGCCGGCTCGCGCCCTTCCAGCAGGCCGGTAGCGGGGCGGCAGTCCGAAAATCCCACTGAGTGTTTTTTTGAGGCAGATCATGAATGGGGTGGGGCGCCCGAGAGGGAATTCCATGCCATGATAAAATCGATACCAACAAGATGGCAGAACACGCAAATAACAATCTGATCGTACTGGGCGCGGGGATGACCGGTCTGGGAGCGGGCCTGTCGGGCCTTCCGGTTTTCGAAGCCGCGGAAAATCCGGGAGGGATTTGCTCGTCTTACTATATGCGCCCGGGCGGGGGGCAAAGGTCTTCGGGTGCTCCGGCGGATGACGACTGCTACCGGTTTGAAGTCGGGGGCGGTCACTGGATATTTGGCGGCGACTCCACCGTCCACCGTCTCCTGCGATCGGCTACAAATGTCCGCTCCTACGCGAGGAAGTCCTCGGTGTTTCTTCCGCAGAAAGGCATCCTGGTTCCTTACCCCATCCAAAATCATCTGGGCAGCCTGGGCGGCGAACTTGCTGCTCGATGTTTACATGAGATCGTTGAGGCCGCCAACGCCCGGCAGAAGATTCGCACCATGGGTGACTGGCTGCGGGCGAGCTTTGGCCAGACTTTATGCGAACTTTTCTTTTTCCCGTTCCACAACCTTTACACCGCAGGCCTTTACGAAGAGATTGCCCCTCAAGACGCATATAAATCCCCCGTTAACCTGGATCACGTCATCCAGGGGGCCAGTAGCGTCTCTCCTGCTGTCGGGTATAACACGTCCTTCATTTACCCCGCGGAAGGGCTCAATGTGCTTGCTGAGAGGATGGCAGCATCATGCGATGTCCACTACGGCAAGCGCGCTACAAAGATCAACCCGGCTGATAAAGAGGTTCTCTTCGCAGACGGAAGCAAGGTTCGGTACGAGACGCTGGTTTCTACCCTCCCGCTGAATCGAGTCATCGAAATGGCGGGACTCCATCTTCAAGCGAAACCGGACCCTTCGCCCTCTGTGCTGGTGCTCAACATTGGAGCCGCCAAGGGGCCGCGCTGCCCGGAAGACCACTGGGTTTATGTGCCCGTCAGCAAGGCTGCATTTCATCGCGTGGGATTCTACAGTAACGTGGACGCCTCATTCCTTCCAAAGTCTTCCCGGGGAAGTGGCGAAGGCGTGAGCCTTTACGTGGAACGCGCCTATCCCGAAGGCAGAAAGCCGGATGCCGATGAAATATCGGCTTACAGCCGGAACGTTATCCAGGAATTGCAGGATTGGGGATGGGTGCGCGACGTGGACGTGGTCGACCCAACCTGGATCGAGGTGGCGTATACGTGGTCATGGGCAGGGTCCCAATGGAGGCAGCAGGCTATTGCCGCCTTGGAGGCTCATGACATCTACCCCGTCGGCCGGTACGCCCGCTGGGTGTTCCAGGGCATTGCGGACTCCATTCGCGACGGGTTGATGGCCGGCGCGGCGATGACATCACTCCAACGAAGAAGTGTGCATCCACGGCAGGAAAGATCTCAAGGCACCGTCTAGCATGTCCGAAGGTCTCAAGCCATTACTTCGCCGGGGGTTGAGGAGCTCCGTCGGCAAGAACGCGCTCTCCCTTTATTCCATTCAGTTCGCCAATTACCTCCTGCCTCTGATAACGGTCCCGTATCTGGTGCGGGTTCTGGAGACCGAGAGGTTCGGAACCTTAGCCTTCGGACAGGGATTAATGGCGTACTTCAGCGCCCTGGTGAGTTATGGATTCGACTGGTCCGCCACCAGAAAGATCTCAGTCGAGAGGGCCGAGCCGGACGTTGTCAGCCGGGTGACGGCAAACGTCTGGGGAGCAAAATTGTTGCTTTGTATTTTGAGCTTCCTGAGTCTGCTCCTGCTCATTCAACTGGTACCCAGGGTGCGTGAAGTTTCGACCCTCATGATCGTCTTGTTTGGAGGAGTCCTGGGCAGCGTCCTTTTCCCAACCTGGCTATTTCAGGGGTTGGAACGGATGGGCCCTATTTCGGCCATCAACCTTTCGGTTCGAGCCCTGGTCGTTGTGGGAATGTTTATACTCGTGCGGAAGCCACAGGATTTCATTATCTATGCAGGGCTGAGTTCCGCTGCAGCCATTATTGCAGGGCTTGCAGGGATGGGGGTCGCGTTCCACATGTTTGACCTGCGACTCACCTGGCCCACGTGGGCTGGAATCTGGGAAAGTTTCCGGGAAGGATGGGTTCTTTTCCTTTCCAATTCCGCAATTGTTTTCTATACCTCCGGGAATGCTTTTATCCTGGGCTTGATGGTTAACGATACGATGGTTGGCTACTACACCGCCGGCGATAAAATCATTCGAGTGGGAGCTGGCCTGCTGGGGCCCTTGTCGCAGGCTCTTTTCCCAAAATTCAGCAGGCTGGCAGGGGAGTCCAGGGCCAAGGCCCTCCGGTGGGGCAGGAAACTTCTCTTCGCCATGGGAGGAACCGGTCTACTCCTGTCCGTTGTCACTTTCGTGGGAGCCAACCTTATCGTAAGAGTGGTGCTGGGGTCTAGCTACCAGCCATCAGTTTCCGTTGTGCGCATCCTTGCGCTGCTGCCTTTCCTGGTGGCCGTGAGCAGTGTCCTGGGTGTTCAACTGATGATCCCCTTCGGCCGAGAGAAGGCAATCCTCTTTGCGTTTCTGGGAGCGGGATGCATAAATGTTGCGCTCGCCTCGCTGCTGGCGCCGATTTGGAAAGCCGATGGGATGGCGCTGTCGGTTCTCCTGGCCGAATGCTTCGTGACGGTGACGCAGTTTGTCTATTTGTGGAACGTTAAACTACACCCCCTTCAGAAAACGGAAACTGGTGCCGAGTGAGATAACAATATCTGTTCTGCCGGAAGCCCGATGATACCACTCCCTCATGTTTTCCCACAGAGGTGCCGAACAACAGTTTGGAATATGAAATTCGAAGACTGACTGTCGGGAACGTGAGGCCGCTATGGCGACAAGCGCTAGTACAAGGGGAGGGGTGATCGAGTTGGCTCCTCTGTTACTCACATTGCTGTTTTTTTCTCTTTTCTCCCCCTCGTGCGGGAGCGGTAGCCCCGCCTCTGCGGACCCATTGCCGCAGGGCACGACATCGGGATCGGCCGGGCCGTCGGGTTCCACCACATCCTCATGCAGTGACCCCTGCAGCTCGTCATCGGGTGCGTTCACCGACGTAACGACCGTTTTCTTTCCAAAGGAGGTCGGGGCAGTCAGGTATGCTGACGCCTATCCGGGGGCCGACTTCTCTGCCAAGGTCAACGCTGCTATCGCCGACCTCCCTCCAGAGGGAGGAGTTGTCGACGCAAGGAACTTCTCGGGGTTGCAGCAAGTGTCCTCGAGCGTCGTTCTCAACAAGGATGTGCGTTTGCTTCTGCCCCCCGTGCGGATCGTGATCGCGGGTGCCCCTCTCGTCGTTTTTGCGGCCGACGGGTCCCAACTCGTCGGACTTGGCGGCGAGCAATGCGAACTTATGCGGTCCGACGGGGGGAACGTCATAACGACAGATAGTTCTCATCGAACGGCTGATTTTATAATCGATGACGTCACCGTAGGGGCCCCGCCACAGTCCACAACCAAATCAGCCGCGATCAATATAGAGGATGCCGTACATGTTTCCATCCGAAACGTCATTGTCCATGGGGGATATTACGGCATCCGGTTTAGCGGTACCGCGTGGATAAACCTTCGCGACTTCTATATCGACACCTCGGCGGTTGCTGGCCTTTACTTCGAGGAGCGCCAGAATACGGCTTTCCCCTCCACTATAGGTGGCTATATCGCTAATGGCCAGATCGAAAGCACTCAGGGCATCGGGCTGGACCTCGAGGGCTTTGTTGACCGTCTTGCCTTTCTTCAGGTGGACTCTGAGGTCAACCAAGGCGTAGGATTTCTGATCAATACAACCGGAAAGGGCATAGATTCCGGCAAGGGAGGCTTCGAAAGATTCATCAGTTGCGCGGCGAGCAGCAATAAGGGCGGCGGATTCGACGTCAGGAGTAATAACAACAAGTTTTTCGACGCCTATGCTGAAACTGGCACAACAACAGGAATAGTTGTGTCGGGGTCGGCAAACGATTTCATCGTTGCTGAATCCAATGGTTTTAGCGGGGGTGGCGTCTCGGTGTCTGGTCCCAACAACAGGTTCTACTCGATTACCGTCAACAACTGCTCCGACGGCATAGATTTCCTTCCCGGGTCAGGAGGCTCCTCCGTATTTGGGGGGCAGTCTTAGTGACAACAGTGGCACAGGGATCAGCGTGCAAGCCCAGAATATAAATTTGTACAATGTTAAGCAGTTCCACACCGCAGGCGGAAACTTTGAAATCACGGGAACCCTCGGGCGGGCATTCGGTAACGACGGCATCCCTGACACGCTTGGTCCGGAAATTATCCTCAACCAGGGCGGGCCTCAAATCCTTCAGGGCTCTTCGCCCACACCCCCTCCGGGCCCTTGTACGCCAGGTAGCGTGTACATATTAACCGTCCCAGCGAACTCGAACTTCTTCGTTTGCCAAGGTAGTCCCACTCCAACTTGGGTCGCAAAATGACCCGAAGGCGCGTTGCTCGCACAATCTCACCCCAATATCCCCCAAACTCACCCCAATATCCCCCGCCCCAGCATCCCCCTAGAGTTAGAACTTTAGTTCCTTGACAGCTAGTACCTCGCGCGTTATCTTTATCGCAATCCAAACGGCTAACTTTAAGACGCGAAGAGCCTTCAGGTTGTCAGCCGGGAGATCAATCCTAACTGATCCAGCTACCTTGGGGGAGGGGAGTATGGCGATAATTGGTGGGCGTTATCTGATTGAGCAGAAAATCGGTGATGGCGCATTCTCCGACGTTTTCAGAGGTCGCGATCTACGCCTTAACCTAAGAGTTGCAATCAAGATCCTGCGCAATTCTCCAGGGACGGGGGACCTCTCGTGGGCGCAACTGCTGTCGGAAGGCCATAGCATTTCAGCACTGAGCCATCCGAACATTTGCAGAATTCTTGACATGGGAGAAGACGAAGAGAGGAGCTTCTTTATCATCGAGTTTATTGAAGGACGAACCCTCAGGGAGATTCTGATGTCCGGGCCTCTTCCGATTCGTTACGCCCTCCAAACGGCGCTCGATATATCCAGAGGGCTGGCGCACGCGCACTCGGCCGGGATAATTCACCAAGACCTGACCCCCTCTAACGTGATGTTGGACTCCACAGGACGGATAAAGATAATTGACTTCGGCCTTGCAAAGGCTGCAACCGGGGACGATATTTCGAGCGCAACGAAGTCGCAGTCCTCCATAGCGGATGTGGGGTGGGTCAAGGGGAAACTGCCTTACGTTTCCCCTGAAATCCTATATGGGCAAGGGGCCTCGGTACAAACCGACCTTTGGTCGCTTGGCGCCATCTTGTACGAGATGTTGACAGGTCATCCTCCGTTCCAGGGGCGAACCCTGTTCGAGGCGAGCACGTCAATCATGCTCGGGAAACCGGTACCCGCTTGTGCGGGGATACCGGCCAGCACGCGAGCTATTGTTTTCCGGTGCCTGTCAACCAGGAGGGACTCCCGCTACCGATCGGCAAATGAATTGTGCCGGCACCTTGAAGGAGAGATTGCTTCGACAAGCGGAGCCCACCGTTCGCCCGTCAGCTTGCTAATCCATCAACTGCAAAGAGTTCGCACACTTTTAACACACCGTGTATACTGAGCGGGAATCATTATCAGGAACCTCGTGTGCTCGAACTAGCAGTCTCCACATCTGTGGTCGTAGTCGCTTTCTTCATAGTTAGCCGATCCAGGAATTTTTTTTCCCTACCTTTTTTCTGGGCAGCATATTTCATGATGCAATACTTGGGATTTCTGCAACTTCGCGCCCGATACGGCGGCTACTCCTACTTGTATGCTGCAGCGGGCTTCGGGATTTTCGCTGCGGGCCTGCTCATTGCCGACCTCATCCCCCACCTCAGCGCTATGTCTGTTAACCGGAAACGCCGACGCGGCGCACGTGATGGGCGTTCGCAAGAGCGGCCGTCCGGCCCCGCGAAGGAACCTGGCAGAACCAAAATAGACCTGATTTTCCCGGCCCTGCCCTTAAACATAGGGCTGTTTTTTTCACTGGTCTGCGCGCTTGTTGTGACCATCATCTTTTTTGGTCAAAACGGCGTTCCGATTTTTGCCAGTTTCCCCGCCTTGGCATGGGTCGAATCTACCAGCGGGGTTGTCAATCGGCTGATGACCGTGTTCGGTCCAGGCAGTTATGCGAGCTTAGCGCTTCTGGCCTGGGCCGTTCATCGCGAAACGGGATCGCGCGCGGCGCTGGTGCTTTCGTATGTTGGGTTGGGGCTGGCCATCCTCGCTCAGGCGCTGCTTGCCTCGAAGGCTGCTGCGATAATGATTTTCATATGGTTCAACATTATACTTTTCTATCTGGATAAGAAGAGGGACCTACGGAGATCCCTGCTGCCGCTTATTCTGGTTGTGGTTCCCGTGTCGGCCACAATTGTCGCGGTCCGGATGATGTCAACCCAAGGATACTGGGAGCCCACCGCCATCTATGAAACGTACTACAGCCGACTTACAACAACGACTGCGGAACCCGAAGACTTTATTTTTAACTACTCCAACCGCTTCGGCCCCATGCATGGAGAGGCGCTACGGCGCGAGGCGCGTCGAATTAAGGAGCAATTGACAGGGCAGTCGAAGACACCCATTGTCTCGGAGTTCGTGTACGACCTGATGAACGGCATCTCCATCAATGAAACAGGTCTTTCTGCGACCCTGAGCGTAGGCGGAATTGGGTACGTCGAATGGGGCTTGGCAGGGCTACTGCTTTACTCTTTTGTGCAGGGGCTGGGATTTGGCTTTATCCACTGGCACCTCTTGCGACAGAAGACCACGAATATAGTCTCGCTCCTCCTCTGGAGCTCGGTGATTGGGTATCTCGTGTCGGTGAGCATATCGGGATCAATCCTCATCAGCCTTGAAGGCATTGTATTGAGTGTGATTCCTCCGCTGGCCATGCTTGCTCCCTTCTGTGCTTTTTTCCTGCTGCCGATGGCCCGCAGGTATAGACTCGCACGCAGTAAGGAACCGTCAATTGTCCCTCAACGTTAGGCGGAGGTGCATTCGTGAACGCTCCCACTCACCGTGCAATATTGTTTAGGAAGGTGCCGAATGCGTAAAGTTGTCTTCATCTGCTATGACTTCCGCCTGGGCGGAAATGCACAGGTGCTTTCCACGCTACTAAGGTACTTGGACCGCGATTTGTTCAAGCCTGTGCTGGTAACCTACTCAGGTGACCGAGGGCTACCGCTTCCCGAGGGGATTTCCGAGCACGTGCTCGGCCTTAAGGGAGGGGGCCCTCTAATACGGAAACTGGCAGTCAACTTTGTGGCTGTGCTTCGATTTCGGCGAATCCTCGTCAAGGAAAAGCCTGATATCGTGGTTGGAATGGGTGGAATGAGCAATTGGGTTCTGATCCTAGCAGCGAAGGTCACGAGGGGAGACATCCCAACAGTTATTGGAGAACATGGAGCCGGGGCGCTAAAGTACCGCAAAGATCGTATCGCCTCACTCCTAATGAGTCTCCTTAACAAGGCCTTGTACCCATTGGCTGACCGGATTGTTGCCATCTCCGAAGGGGTGCGGGAATATCTTGTACTGGACCTGAAACTTCCCAAGTGGAAGATAGCCTCTATAACGAATCCCGTCGAGATCGGAAGGATTCAAGCGCTTTCGCGAGAGGAGGTCGACCATCACTGGCTTGTCCACAAGGATAAACCGGTCATCCTCTGGGTAGGCAGAATGACGGTGTTGAAAGGTGTGCAATACCTAATCGGCGCTTTTGAACGCGTCCTGAGGCAAATTGACGGGCGGCTTATCCTCGTCGGCGAGGGGTCCGACGAGAGTAGAATTCGGCAATTGGTCAAGAAGAAGGGCCTGGAAGATAAAGTTTACTTTGCAGGCTACCATAGGAACCCTTATCGCTACATGCCACGATCTGATGTTTTCGCATTTCCGTCCCTGGGCGGCGAAGCGTTTGGTCTGGTCCTGACTGAAGCCATGGCATGCCGACTTCCGATTGTAGCAACGGATTGCGTGGCTGGCCCATCCGAGGTTCTTCTGAATGGGAAATGCGGAATCCTAGTTCCTGTGGCCGACGAAGAGGCCATGGCGCAGGGAATCATCTCCCTTCTTACCAATGATGCACTCCGCAAGCGGCTCGTCTCGGCTGCTATGGAGCGCGTAACAGATTTCGAGCCAGCGAAGGTCACTGCGTCGTATGAGCGACTCTTCCTGGAACTATGCGAAGGCCGTGGAATTCGTCACTCCGCGCCGTTCACACACTGAACGAATTTCCCAACACGAGTCTGTATAATCCTCTCATGGGGAAATATTCCAAATCTAAATATCCTGACGGTCAACCGGCACACGGCCTATCTGTATAACCTGTCGCAAATAGGGCATCAGTGGCTTGTTCTCGGTAAGTGGGAGGATGGCAACCGTCCTCTGCCCGCCAATTTTCAGCTAACCGACTGGGCCACAGCCCGGCGCAACTTCTCCCAATTTGACCTCGCGGTTGGGCACGATATCTGGATTGATGTGGGGAGGATTCTTCCTTATTGCATACGCTACCATAAGCCTTACATTCAGGTCATCCACGGCAGAAGATGCAGGGGTGGTTTTAGCCGGAGCCGTCTGCGCAGATTCGCAAAACTACTCTACGCCAATCTCGCCCTCAAGACCCTGGTCCGCTTGGGACTGATGCGGGTCGTGTTCATCTCGCCCTATGCGGGGTCAGACTGGGGCCTGGACGGAACTGCAATCGACCAGGGCATTAACCTTGCGGAGATGGGACCTTACCAGGGCACGGAGCCATCGCTCCTGACAGTCGGCAATACGCTGCACCGGGAGCACTTTGCATTCGATGACCTGATGCAAATCCGCAAGCAGGTCCCCGTCAAAATTTTCGGGGTGAACCCCAATATTCCCGATTGTCGTCCTTCGAAAAACTGGGAAGAGTTGCGGTCGCTCTATTGCCGAAACCGAGCGTACCTGAATCTGACTCGCGAACCCGAAGACGGCCACAACCTGGCGGTATTGGAGGCGATGGGGTCTGGAATGCCGGTGATCTCGCTGAAACATCGCTCGACTCCGATCCGGAACGGTGAAAACGGCTTCCTGGTGGAAAATGTATCGGAGGCAGTCGAACGCGCACAGCAGCTCCTGGCCGATCATGATCTCGCTCAAAGTCTGGGGAGGTGCGCTCGCGACACCGTTGAACGGGAATTCTCCCTGGAAGTCTTTCGCGAGCGCTGGAACGAACTGATGGCACGCAGCGTCGGATCAGCTCTGACACCCAGTGCTCCTTGAGCTTGCGCCTGCCTGAGAGAAAAACGAGTCTGTCCCGTATTCGCGGAACCTGAATCATTCTCTCAATAATGCCAGCGCAGCGGGTGATAGAAGAAGAGAAGCAAGAATGAGACTTCTGCTTGAGGACGGGTTCTCAGTTGAAAAAGGAACGGGTGTCGGAAGATACACTCAAAACCTTGCGCGAGAGCTCGGCAAGTATCCGGGTGTTGAAATTCTGCCGCCGCCAGCGAGAAAACTGGTCCGGAAAATTCGTCCGTCCAGCGCCAGGCGCATCGCTTACGCAGCCTGGCTGGAAACTGCTTTCCAGTTTCAGCTTGAGCGGCTTGAAGCCGACGTCGTCCATTTTACAAATTACCTTGTGCCCTGCAGCCGCAAGTCCAACGCCAGGTATGTTGCGTCTGTTCACGATTTGACAGCCTGGAGACTGCCGGAGGCGCTACCCTCCATGTACGCAAGGTATATCCGGAAAGCCATCTCGCGGGCCGTCGACGTTGCAGATCTCATTCTCTGCCCTTCGGAATCGATCAGGAAAGAGGTCATTGAGCATTTCAGTCTTGCTGAAGAAAGGGTTGCTGCCGCCTGGAACGGGCACTCGGATCTGCCTGAAATTCCGGCGGAAAGGCGGGAGGGGCTTTGCCGTCAGCTAGGCAGTCGACTGGGCCTGCAAAAGCCCTTCGTCCTTTTTGTAGGGACGCTGGAACGGAGGAAGAATGTGACCGCCCTGGTGGAGGCCTTTGCCCGCGTAGCCGCTGAGTTGGATCTGCAGTGTGTGATGGTGGGCAAGGCTGGGTACGGCTTTCCCGAGATCAAGAGTTCCGTTGATCGCCAAAAATGCCGCGACCGCTACATTCTACCCGGGTTCGTGACGGACGAGGAACTGGCCTTGCTGTACACACAGGCTGAGCTTTTTGCATTTCCTTCCTGGTATGAGGGATTCGGAACTCCACTCGTCGAGGCGATGTGTTTCGGACTGCCCATCGTCGCCTCGCGCATCCCTTCGACAGAAGAAGTCGCAGCCGAAGCGGCGGTTTATTATGACGACCCGCAGGACCATGAAGCACTGGCAGCAAAGATGATTGAAGTTCTGGGTAGCCCTGAGCTCAAACATGGATTGGGCCTGCGCGGGAAGCAACGGGCAGGAAAATTCAGTTGGGAAAATCTGGCCAGAATGCACATCGACGCCTATCAGAGTAGTTTGAACAGGCGCTGATGGGTCCGATATGGGCTCTAAAATCCAGTCTATCTGCTGCCTTCAGAAATAAGCAGCCAACATCTCAGTCAGTTCAGGAGATAAGCCGCCAGGCTATCGGCATGAGAGGTCTCACCGCATCCGCAACAATGAGCAGAGGGAGTTGAGTCGAGTGGAGGTGCTGGCTCGAGTGAAGAGCGGGCAGTTGCGGGTGGTGGACGCAGGGTTGCTGATGAGGGTGAGCTACCGGCAGGCGAAGCGGCTGTGGGGGCGGTACCGGGAGGAAGGGGCTACGGGGCTGAAGCACCGGAGCGCGGGGCGGCGATCGAACCGGGCGTACGGGGAGGGATTTCGGAGCCGGGTGCTGGGGCTGGTGGGGGAGAAATACGGCGGGGAGGTGGGAGAGCGGTTTGGACCGACGCTGGCGGCGGAGCATCTGAGGTCGGAAGACGGGGAGGAGGTGGATGCGGAGACGCTGCGGCGGTGGATGCTGGAAGCAGGATTGTGGAGCCGGGAGCGGAGACGGAAGCGGCACCGGCGGCGGCGGGAACGCAAGGAGCACTTTGGAGAGCTGGTGCAGATGGACGGGAGTTTTCACAACTGGCTGGAGGGGCGAGGGCCGGGAGGGTGCCTGATGGACCTGGTGGACGATGCGACGAACCGGACGCTGGCGCGCATGGGGGAGGAAGAGACGATCTGGGCGGCGGCGGGGGCGCTGCGGGCCTGGGTGGAGCGATACGGGGTACCGCTGGCGCTGTATGTAGACTGGAAGAATCTCTACCAGCGCCCGGCCACGGCTGGGGAACGGCTGCGGGGCGAAGAGCCAGTGACGCAGTTCGGGCGGATGTGTCAGAAGCTGGGGATCGAGCTGATCTCTGCCAGTTCGCCGCAGGCAAAGGGACGGGTGGAGCGGATTCACGGGACGCATCAGGACCGGCTGGTGAAGAAGCTGCGGCGGAAACAGATCAGGAGCCACGCCGAGGCGAACCGGTATCTGGAGGCGGACTATCTGGAGGAGCACAACGGAAGGTTCGCCAAGGTGGCGGCGAGACGGGAAGACTATCATCGGCGGGCGCCGGGCAAGGCCGCATTGGATCGGATTTTCCGTCTGGAGAGTGAGCGGGTGATCAGCGAGGATTGGGTGGTGAGGTACAAAAAAAAGGGATATATATAAGAGAAAAAAGGCGCAGATTGACGCTCTTGGGGGCGTGTGTTACGCTATTGGTTTGTGTGAGCCACGCCGGAAGTCCTTGCCCCTGACCGGACGTTTCGCCGCTATCCTGGCCCTCCTTACCGTGGTGATTGGAGGATGGGGTTGCGCCGTTAAGCGCACAATCCGTGTCACTCCACCAGCAGTTTCAGCCCCCCCCAGGCAAGCCAGCGTTGCAGAGCTTGTCAAGGAAGTTGACGCGTGGAGTAGGGACATCACGACGCTGACGGCGACTGTTGAGTTCAAACCAAGGACGGGCTCAGTTTATACAGGAGTTATCAAGGAGTACCAGACTGTCGGCGGCTACATCCTGATGAAGAAACCTGCCATGATCCGCATTCTTGGGCAGGCGCCGGTGGTGAAGACAGAAATCTTTGATATGGTTTCCGACGGCCAGCAATTCCGGGTTTTTATTCCTCCGAAAAATAAGTTCATCGTTGGGAATAACAACTATCACGGATCCGCCAAACAGCCCCTGGAAAATCTCCGGCCCGAACATATCATGGAGGCCCTGCTCATTCCTCCTATCGACCAAACAAAAGATAGGTTCTTTAACGAGGAAACTCACGCTTCCACGGGCCAATACTTTTATATCCTCAATATCGTTGAGCCTGACGGCGCTGGTGAACTGAACCTGAAGCGGAAAGTGTGGTTTGATCGCGCCAACATGGGCCTTTCACGCGTTCAAATTTACGGGCCCGGGGGCGCTCTGGTTGAAGACGTCAACTATGCCGACTATCGCGATTTCCAGGGGATCCGCTATCCCGCACAAATCACATTGAATCGGCCTGAAGAAGGCTATACGCTAACGATAACGGTGGAGAAGGCGACCTTCAATCAACCCATTCCACCAGAAAAATTCGTACTGAAAAAGCCGCCAAAGGCAACCTTGATTGAACTGGGCGGGGATAAGTAGCCGAAGGAGCATCGTGATTAACAGGATGATCTTCGAGAACATTCTCCACCGGCCGATCAGGACACTGGTGAGCGTGTTGGCCGTGGCTATCGAAGTGGGGATGGTGATGCTCGTCGTGGGTATGACTCACGGCATGCTGCATGAAACCGCCAAGCGAGTTCAGGGAGTCGGTGCAGACATCATGGTTCAGCCTCCAGGCGCATCCATGTTTTTTGGACTGACCCAGGCCCCCATGCCGGTTCAAATTGGCGACCGGCTTGCAAAGGTTCCACATGTCCTGGCCGTAACCCCCGTCTTATTTCTATTTAATGCCCACGGTGGGATCAACCTCATCTATGGCGTTGATATGCCTAGCTTTAAACAAGTGAGCGGAGGCTTCATCTACCTTAAGGGTGGCCCTTTTCAACACCCGCAGGACATGCTGGTTGACGACTGGTATGCCCGGGCAAATGACGTAAAAGTGGGTTCGACACTCAATTTTCTGAACAACAACTTCCGTGTGGCCGGCATCGTCGAACACGGAATGGGAGCGCGCCTGTTCATTCCTTTATCTACAGCCCAGGACTTAACCGGCGCACGCGATAAGGCCTCGATTTTCTATGTGAAGTGTACAGACCCGGGCTACACGCATGCCGTCATCAATTCAATGAAGGAATTGCTCCCAAAATACCAACTTCGCTCTATCAAAGAGTATATGTCGTTGATGACATCGAACGATCTCCCCGCCTTGAACGCCTTTATTACGGCCATGATTACGGTAGCTGTAGGCATCGGATTTCTGGTCATTTTCCTGTCGATGTATACCACAATCACTGAAAGAACGCGCGAAATTGGCATTTTAAAGTCACTGGGGGCGGGCAAAAGGTATATCATAAATGTGATACTGCGAGAGGCATGCCTGCTCAGTGTTCTGGGCATCATTACAGGATATGGCGGGACGTGGCTGGCAAGAAAAGTCATTGTGGCAACGTTCCCTACTTTAACCGTTGAATTAACCGTGCACTGGGCGGTCTGGGCGGGCCTGCTGGCCATTGGAGGTTCTTTATTAGGAGCCTTCTACCCGGCAATACGCGCGGCCCGGCTTGATCCGGTGGATTCTTTAGCTTACGAGTAGGAGACTTCTGGAGATCGATGGGATCAATTTTTCTGGAAACAACAGAGGACCCAACCAGGGGAGCAGACCGAATTGGCCGTATGGAACCAATCATCGCAACGGATAACCTGACAAAAACCTATCGAGTCGGGAAAGTAGATGTTCCGGCACTGCGCGGTGTAGACCTTATCGTCCAGGAAGGGGAATTTCTTGCAGTTGTGGGTCCTTCCGGCTGTGGCAAGTCAACCTTGCTACACGTTTTAGGAGGATTAACGCGTCCGACCGGCGGGCGGGTGCTGGTGGATGGGAATGATTTCACCCGGATGAACGACGGGGAACGTACCAAGTTTCGCCGCCATAAGATTGGATTCGTCTTTCAGAGATATAACCTTCTGCCAACATTGACGGCAAGGCATAACATTGCGATTGCACAACACATCCAGGGGGATGGGTTTAACCCGCATCGATTTGATTCGGCTGCGGAAATGTTGGGAATCAAAGACAAACTGGATCGCAAACCTTATGCACTTTCCGGCGGGGAGCAGCAACGCGTCGCCATTGCACGAGCAGTGATCTGTGAGCCCAAGCTCCTGCTTGCTGACGAGCCCACCGGGAATCTGGACACTGAAAACTCTCAGGTTGTGCTGAATATGTTGCGAATCCTGAACAGGGACTTCCGTCAGACAATCCTGATGATTACACACAACCCGGAGGCGGCCTCCGTTGCCGACCGGATTGTTCGAATGCGAGACGGCCGGGTCGTTTCTGATTGATTCCTCTGGATGTTGCCGTTATCTTGCTCAATTAAAAACCATATGGCACCAAACACCGAGTTCCGCGAACCAACCGTTTCGCGACCCGGGAACCGGGTGGCGGGAAACACGAGTTCCTCGCTCGGATCCAGAACCGGACGGGTCATCAAAAAAGCGGTCTTCTGGTCTTATGAGCGTGGCAGTTGGCAGTATGACATCATTTGTGTGCTGATCCTGGCCTTTATCTTTCTTACGCCATCCGGTTGGTTCCATGATCGTCCCCGTCTTCAGTTGAGTGATCTGCGCCACGTACAGGGCATCGTTGAAGTCGGTCACACGAACCAGGTGTGGGTTTACCAGATGGATGCCAGGCTTGTGGAATCACTTGGGGCAGTTCCACCTCGAGATGCCGTCCATCAATTACTCCTGCAACGCGTAAAGCCACCTTTTAAAATAAGATCCATCAAGCCGCTACTGGGAACAGGGGACGTGATTCTCGGATACACCGTCGAGATAGAACGCTGACAATGCATCCTATGCCAGCGGAAGGGAATCGTATATTCAGGGGCGCTCGGACATCATGATTATTTTTGGTTTGAGATCAAAACTCGCTGGCCGCCTCCTGGCCATTTTCCTGTTCGTGCTGATGCCTCTGCCGGTTTTTGCAAAGGCCAAGAAGAATCGTTTGGATATCGATCAAATCTTTTCTCATATGAACGAGAGCGCCAAGCGCCTCAGGACACTCTCAGCGGACCTTGAGTACACCAAAGTAACCGTTCTCGTGGATGATTTTTCGACGGAATCCGGCCAGATGTACTTTCGAAATGCCAAATCGCCGGATATCTTGATTGACTTCAAAAATCCGGCGCCCAAGGTCATTCTGTTCAGAAAAGATAAGGCAGAGATCTACCAGTCGAAAATCAATCAGGTCCAGGAATTTGATCTCAGCAAGCACTCTGGCCTGATCCAGCAGTTTCTGTTGCTGGGTTTTGGAACCAACTCCAAGGATTTGCAGAAAGTCTATCAAGTGAAATACCTGAAAGAAGTCCAACTGGGAGGAGACACAACAGCACTGCTGGAACTGACTCCCCGAGAGGAAGAATTTGCGGCGCAGCTTTCAAAGATCCAACTTTGGATCAGCGAGGAGTCCTGGCTTCCAGTCCAGCAAAAATTCTTTGAGGCAGGTGGCGACTACTCGGTAGCGCGCTACAGTTCCGTCAAAGTTAATCGCAATCTGCCGTCTTCCACTTTCCAGCTGCATACCGCAACAGGCGCAAAACGGGTAAAGATGTAGCTGCCTGCCATTGCGCAGTTCGCTCCCCCGATTGAGCGCCGAATCTCACGCTTCAACCGCCTCTTTCCCCATTTGAAGATGAAATTGTTGCAGATGATACTTCCTTGTCGTATATGTATAATTCAACTAGGGATAATAGCGCGCTTAGGGGTTTTCTGGATCCCCGAACGCATGTTTGGCAGGGTCTGCTGGAAACTCTGGAAGCGTTGTTGTCGGTGTTCGCAGGTTTAGTGTGGGCGTTTAATCATCATGAACAAAGTCGTTCTGAAGCGGAAAGCACGGTCCATTCGCACGAGGGTGCGCGAGCTGAAGATGATTTCGCGAGCCTTGCTCTCCACTCGCCATCCGGTTCTTGTGCACATCATTCCCATCCGCCGGTGCAATCTCTCGTGTACTTACTGCAACGAATACGACACCTTTTCCAAGCCCCTGCCCACCGAAATCATGATTCGTCGGCTTGACCATCTGGCTGACCTGGGGACAAGCATTATCACCATCAGCGGCGGCGAACCGTTGCTCCATCCGCAACTTGAAGAAATCATCCGGCACATTCGAGTTCGAGGCATGATTGCAGGGATGATCACAAACGGCTATCTGCTGACGCGGGCTCGTATTGAATCCCTGAACGAGGCAGGACTTGAACATTTGCAGATCAGCATTGACAACGTCAAGCCCGACGAAGTCTCAAAGAAAAGCCTGAAAGTGCTGGACCAGAAGTTGAAGCTGCTTGCGCAGCACGCAGAGTTTCAGGTGAATATCAATTCTGTCCTCGGAAGCGCCGTGCGCACTCCTGAAGACGCCCTCACGGTTGCCCGGCGTGCCCTCGAACTCGGGTTTACTTCCACAGTTGGAGTCCTTCACGATCATGAGGGGCAGCTCCGCCCGCTCAACCCTCAGCAGCAGGCTATTTTCAGCACCATTATGAGGTGGGGCAAACGCTCCTATTCACGTTTTAATCGCCATCAGAAATATGTTGCACAGGGGATTTCGCGGGACTGGCGATGCCGCGCCGGCAGCCGCTACCTTTATGTCTGCGAAGACGGTTTAGTCCACTACTGCTCGCAACAGCGGGGTTATCCGGGCATCCCGTTGGAAAAGTACACGCCGCAACACCTCTACCACGAGTATCACACTCTGAAGTCCTGCGCGCCCCTCTGTACGATTCAGTGCGTACAGCACATCGCTCTGCTCGACAATTGGCGCGATCCTCAAACCCGGCCTGCTTTTGAGGAACCCCAGGAGCCGGTCCCCGAACTGCAGCCAACAGTCCCGGATAATTAAGCCACCACCGGGGTTGATGGCGGTCTTTTACGGATGCCTAACCAACCTTCATTTTCCATTCCAACTGCGCCAGTACGCCGCCCAGCACACGCACATCGTGATTGCTCAACCCAAGGTCCAGCAGCAACCGGCGCAGCTTGAGGATCTGAGCCTGTTTTCCCTTGGGCTTGAAGTACCCGGAATGGTCCAGAACCCCGGCGGCCCGGTCGAGCAGATGGTCAAGCGACTGGATATTGGCCGGCAGCGAGGAGTGGACGCGGCCAGAGGCTGCTGCGTGTGGAAATCCCGCGGCACGCGCCACTTCATAGCACCAGACGGCTACCGATTGCCCCAGATTCATCGACGGGCAGCCTGCCGTCGTCGGGATTCGCACCAGCAGGTGGCAGTAACTTAAATAGTCATTCAGCAAGCCCGTCTTTTCAGAACCAAATAAGACCGCCGCGCGAGCCCGGGAAGAAAGCTTCCGCGACGCTGAGGTCATTTCGGTGAGAGGGACCGGGTCACGATCGAGGTTTCTTCGCGAGCCTGTTGTGGTGCCCACCACGAAGTTGCAATCGCCGACAGCTTCCGAAAGATGGTCTGTCATGCGCGCAGACTTGAGGATATGGCCGGCACCGACCGCCGAGCGGGCCTCTCTCCAGACGGGATCGAAGGGCGCCACGACCACCAGATCATCAAAACCGAAGTTGGCCATGGCGCGGGCTGCGGCGCCGATATTGAGGGGATTGCGGGGCCGCACAAGGACAACGCGCCACTTCACTCCGGTTGTTTTCATGCAAAAGATTTTACCAGCAGAGACACCGGTGGCAACGGGCAAAGCTATTTCTTAGGGGGAGGCTTGGAAGAAGGCGCGGAACCGTTCGGCTCCGGAATTGGCTTGCCGGAGATGCTCTGGACAGCCTTGATCACGGAAGTTGACTTGAATTGCTTATAATCCGTATAACGAATGACCTCTTTGATTCGGACAGGACCCGAGGGGAAATAAAGGGTGTCCTCCGCAAGCGTGAAAGTAGGAAACCAGAATTTGCCGTCGATCTGCTGCCGCCAGGTCTTAAACCGCGGGAAGAGATTCTCACCGTGCTTGCTTCTTAATTCCGGGACCTGGCGGCCCTCAGTCTTGACAATCTGCAGGTCACGGTCATCCACCCAGATTACACCCTGGAAATACTGGTGATTTTTCTTGATCACTTTTGGCCGGATCGAGAAGACATAAGCGGTAATGTAATCGACCTTCACGTGGCCGAGATACTTGATGTCATATTCATCCAGGTCATTGCTCGTGAGCACGAATGGCTGAATGCTGCGCATGGCATCCAGGTCCTGTTCGGTCATGAGCACGCCCTTCAGCGAGCCGGGCGGCGCATAGGTAACCTTTTCGATCCGCTTGCCACTATTGTCAAAAAGAATGTCCCAATCCTGCTGCCAGAAGCCATTGACCGTCCCATCCGCATCCAGAGTCTCAACTTTATTAATCTGACGATAGGTGTAGTTGTCCCGGGCCTCTTTGAACATCAACTCCTTGGCTGCAAACGAGTGGATAATGTTCTGAATTTCAGCGGGACTTGGATCACTCAGGTTCGGAGCGGGCGACGCTGCCGCCGGCTTTGATCCCGATGCCAAAGCGGGAGGGGTTTCTTCCTGCCCAGCCTGTCCGGAACCACTGGCCAGACCCGCCATCACCTGATGGACCTTTTGGTTGACCGCAGCCGACTTCGAGTCCTCAGACTGGGCCGTCGAGGGAGAGGGGTTAGAGATATTGGAAACTTGCGGATTGGAACCAGGCAGTTCAGGACTTACGCCCGAACCTGAACCAGATGTCCCGCTGGGAGCTGCGGTTGCCGGGGTTGTGCTTTTTGATGTGTTCTTGCGATTGCTGTTGACGATGGCATCAATCAGTGCCTGCGTAGCTCCGTCTTTCTTGAACTTCTGAATGAGTTCCGGATTCACCTGGAAATCCACACCCCTCTGCTCCACCAAGGTGATCATCTTCGATTCAGAAGCACCCCCAATCAGGAGCAGGGTAATGTCCTCCTGACTCAGAGGCTGAGCGGCCCGCAACGGAAGCGCAAAAAGGCCGGCCAGGATCAGTAGAACAGCAACTGCCATGCATCGAGTCTTGACCGGTTGAATTCTGATGTTATCCATGTGTTGAGCCAGCCCCCGACCGCGTCCCTGGCGGCTTACTTATGTAGAAGAGCGTTTCAGGCTAAAAGGTTGCTCGGAACCACTCTGAAATCTGGCTCCGACACACCCCATGCGCTCTCTGGCCCGCCCGCCTTGCCGGCTTTTCTCCTGTTGTCCCTTTTCTAAATTATACACGAGGAGGGGTTCCTATAAACTCGCCAGAGGACGCCGGACGGACAAATCCTCCGGACGGACTGCGGATTGATCCCTCTCATAATACCCGGTCAGCACTACGCGTCAGCAAGAACCGGACACGGCACGCCATCAGGGAAACCACCAGTCTCCGGCGCCACCAGCATGAAAACAATCGCTGAATATACCCCGGTGATTTTAGAAGGCCGCCCAGATACCCACTCCCGGGCCTCTATTGGAATACGGCGACACGGGATGCAGTCAGGAATCCGGTGTTACTTCAGCTCAACCCAGGTCCGGCCCAGATAAAGGCGCGCCGCCCCGCTTCCGCTCGCTACAACCTGCAGGGGCCGCGGACTCTTCAGTTTTTCATCCCACCTTGCCGTGCATTCTGCCACCTTCTTGCCGGACTGGTTGTAAAGAAAGAATTTCGACGGGTGCCCTCCTGCAGCGCCCTGTACTTTCGCGAGCCCAAATCCGTAGCTGCCGATGGCAAGCTGATGGCCGCACACTTCCACGTTTCCTTCTGCAATCAGCATCCCAAGGTATTTCTCCTGGACCTGTGAGCTGTAACCGCTCGTATCCAGCAGTCCCGCAACCAATCTTGCCCCTGAAGGTGTAAGCACGAGTGTCGAATTGCGTTTTTCAGTCGGGATCGCGTTCTCTTCAAGGACGAAATCCCTGGGGACAATCTTGTTAACGGCTTCCCCCTTTTCTACTTTAAATACACCTTGAGCACTGGCCGGGTTTGCCACCATGAAGCTCAACAGCAGAGAAGCAACTACGACTAAACAGGTCCTCATCATGCCTCCTTCATCCGATAATGTTCAGTTCCCACCAAGATCGTTACAGTCCGAAAGACTTTGCACCTGAAAACCCGGGTTCCCGCGCCGATCCCATCGCGTAACCCGCTGCCCTGGCCTAATTTTATGCTTTCCCATTCACAGAAGCCACCCTTTGAGGATGATCTTACGGGCCGGCCGTCCCCCCCCAAGGGTCCTATTCAACCGATTTCCCGCTGTCGCTTTACAGGTCGCCAAGCGCGAATTCCTCAGCATTTGCTTGCCTGGAACGTCAAATATGCTACACTACCGAGTCGCGAGGACAAAGAGATTCCCTTCGGGCCAATGAATTTGCGCGGGAAACTTGCGCGAATTGGCCGCGCGATTTCTCACTGTGTCTCCGGCCTCTGCTCAATTGCGAAAGGCATGTCTATCAGATCGAGGTGTGATAATGGTGAAACGCTTTTTATTGTGCTGCGCCTTTCTCGGACTCTTCACAATGCCTGGAATGGCCCAAAGTAACGGCTGGAAGCAGCTTTTTAACGGCAAGAATATGGACGGCTGGGAACACGTGGGTCCGGGCGGCTTCAAGGTCGTTGACGGCATGCTGGAATCATACGGTGGGATGGGACTGCTGTGGTATACCGGCCAAAAATTCGGCAACGAACAGATCCGGGTCGTCTTCAAGATGCGCGACAAGAACGATAATTCCGGCGTCTTCATCCGCATCCCCATCAAACCGCGCGAACCGTGGATGCCCGTCTATTACGGCTACGAAGTTCAGATTGACAACGACCCCGGAAAGGAAACCAAAGCCTATCATTCCACCGGATGCATCTATTCGATCTCCAAAGCTCTGGCCTATCCCGGGAAAGGATCGGGGCAGTGGAACACCATGGTCATCTCACTCGACGGTCCGCATACAATCGTTACGGTGAACGGCGTCAAGGTTACGGACTACACCAATGGCCAGTCGGCGCCGCCCCGCAAGTACAACTTTGAACCCTATCGCGGTCCCCGGCCCAACGAAGGATACTTCGGGCTTCAGAACCACAGCAATAATGACATTGTCTTCTTCAAGGAAGTTGCCGTACGGCCGTTGCCCAAATAAACACCAGTTTCTGGAGGCGAAAATGAAAGATAAGTTCACACGGAGACGTTTCCTGCAGTCTGCGGGAGCAGCAGCTTACGTGGGTGCCGGACTTGCCTTGCCGTCCCAGGCGCAGGCTGCCGTCCGGGGCGCTTCTCCCGGGGAAGTAAAATCCATGGCGAGGATGTTCCCGGGATGCTGTGCGTACTCCTACCGAAAATACCTGAAAAGCGGCCAGATGAGCATGCAGGATTTCATTCGCGAAATGGTCAAGATAGGATCGGTAGGCGCGGATATGACAGTGTACTGGTTCAAGTCTACCGAGCCGGCTTACCTGGATGATCTTCGGCATCTGGCCTTTGAGAACGGCGTGCCGTTTTCGGGGGCGGCTTGCCACTCCAGTATGGTCCAGGCAACCGCCGCAAAACGCCAGAAGGTATTGGAGGAGATCAAACAATGGGTGGAAGTTACGGACCGCCTGGGTGCATCACACTTGCGCGTTTTCGGGGGTGAACTTCCACCCGGCGCAACCGTAAAGCAAGGAACTGATTGGGTGGTTGAAACCATGAAGCCCGCGTGCGATTATGCGGGCAAAAAAGGTATCACGCTCGGCATCGAGGACCACGCCGGTGTCACACAAAACGCGGATGTTTGCCTGGAAATTATGCACCGGGTAAACTCTCCTTACGCTGGCATCAACCTCGATATCACCCACTTTATCCCAACAGCGGGTGAGGACCCCTACGCTCAGATCAAGGACTGCATTCCCTATGCCACCCACACCCACATTCGCGACCTCTTCGACGACGGCACGCCCATCGATATGGATCGTGTGTGGAAAATGTTCCAGGATGGCGGTTACAAAGGCTATATGTCCGTTGAATACGAAGGGAAGGAAGAACCCATGACGGGCATCCCCAAACTGATGAACAAGATCAAAACGCTCTGCCGGAAATATTCCAGCGCGTAGGCCGGGCCATAATGTGGGGCCGAGGCCTCTCTGGAAAAGCCGTGCGAGGAGCGGGTGCTGGATGTTTTACCGCCGGAATGGGCCGCTTGTTTGATGAAGGCGCAGGATGATTCCGGCCCGGCGCGAAAAAGCTCAGTGCTGGCGAATGCCCCATTCCTCCAGTCGCCTCTGCAGAATCTCCATATATTGGAACTCGGCAGCGTCGACAGGCCGGTCAAAAGCCTCGCGGTGCAGTATCCTCATTCTGAGAATGACCTCGGGACGGTTGCCGCGTTGCGGCGAATAATGGATGCCCTGATCGTATGGCTCGAGATGGTAGGTTGCATCCTTGTCTGCGGACGGAAGGACTCCTTCTGCAATCCGAACCAATGCCTGATAAATTTCAAGGTATTTCTCACATCCGGGTTCGGGATGTTCTTCCCCGCCTTCATGGGATCCGGAGAGATCCAACTCAAAACCAATCTGCCTTTTCTCATGATTGATAAACGTATACTCAGGCCAGACGTCCCGGCACACATGAAAGCGTTCAACAAGCTCTCTGATGTCTTGCGATTTCGGCGTGGTGGATGGCATCACTTCACCTGCCTTCTCGGAGTATAACTCCCGGGCACGAATCCTGTCCCTTCCTGCAATTTAGCCCTGTCCTCCTTTTGCTAAAGTGATCGGCATCACAGGGCCGTCCTTTATATACCGCCGTTGCGACAAGCCCCGGCAAGTTCGTTCGGCCTGTTGGATCGACAGGTGATTGAAAACGCTGGCAAGGTTGGCTATATTCATTCAGGAGGGTTCTTCTATGCCTATTTTTGAATACCAGTGCCGGGATTGCGGATCAAAGTTTGAAAAGATTTCATATAGCTCGGGAGCTGAAATTCTGTGCAAGAATTGCTCAAGTCCACAAGTCGAGAAGCTGTTATCAGTGTTTGCCGTTGCAGGAACTTCCCACGAAGGGCTTTCGAGTGAGCCTGGCCCCTGCCCTTGTGGAGCACCCCGCCGCGGGATGTGCGGCGAATAACAAAGGTACGCGGTTGCCACAATCCCATAGACTCCCAATTCCAGGCTGCCGTCTCTTATATCCTTGAGAAGATGATGATAAGACGGGCGTTTAGAGGTTGCAGTTTGGCCACGGCGATCCTGGAAATCCGCTCCCAATCGCAGGCGGAAGGCCCCCATGCCCGAAGGGCTGACCTCCGAACCTCGGGGGAAGTCAACGTGAGGATCGATGTTAAGGCCTGAAGTAAGACTCCTTCTAAAGCATGAAGACTTCAAGAAATGCGAAACTGCCCAGAAGTCTATCTGGGGAGGACTGAGCGTCGCGGCAGAAGTGATGCTGGTGACGCAAAAGACAGGCGGGGCGGTGCTTGGGGCGTTTATTAAGGGCCGACTGGTGGGTTTCATCTATGCGCTGCTGGCCCGTCGCAATGGGCAGATCATTCACTGGTCTCACATGATGGGCATATTGCCCGGGTACCGCAGCCGGGGTCTCGGCCTTCAGTTGAAGCTCGCCCACCGCGACATTGCACTGTCCCAGGGAATCAAGTCCATCTGCTGGACCTATGACCCCCTCCAGAGCCGAAACGCCAGCCTGAATCTGACCAAACTGGGGGCGCGCGTAGAGAACTATATTGTCGACTACTACGGCCGCTTTCACAGCAGCATTGAACAAGGGCTTCCAAGCGACCGGTTCGTTGTGAACTGGCCTATTGCCTCAAAAAGCATAGCGCGGCTCCTCGCGGGAGAGAAAAGCGTAACTGAAATCCCGGATTTCCCCATCATCAATGCAACCGCCACAAACAGGAAAGCATTCCTGGTAAACAGGAAGATCAGCCTGAGCCATGGCGAACCTGGACTGCTGGCAGCAATTCCTTCCAATACGGACCTCATGCGAACAGAGGCCTTGCGGCTGGCAAAACGCTGGCGGCTTCAAACACGTGAGATTTTCTTGAACTACCTTTCGAAAGGCTATTCTGTTACCGGCTTTCTCACCGAAAGTCAGTGCTCTGCCGAACCACGCTGCTTCTATCTCCTTCGCCGCAACAAGAGTTAAGAGGCCGGTATTTGCTGGACGAAGGCAGTTCCATAGGGTTATGCGCCATAGCTGCCCTTGAATCTTGTCCGGCACACAAAATACAATAGAGTCTTATGCCCGAGCCAGGCAATCAGACGCTCTTCACTTCCCAGGGCTCCGTCGCCCGCAGCATCGAAGGCCTGCTGCTGGAGGCCCGTGTCAGCGTGGACGCAGCATTGTACCGGATTACAAATCCTCGGCTTGCCCGTGCTCTGGGGAAGGCTCGGGACCGAGGACTTCGCGTCCGGCTTCTGGTTGACCGAAACAAATATCAGGCAACCGCAGTCACGCGGAAGCTCATCGCTGAAAACTCTCTTCCCTTTCAGGCGATTTACGGGCGGAAGGAAAAAGGTTCCAAGTTACACCATAAATTTGCTGTTCTTGACCGTCACATCGTTCTGACCGGAAGCTATAATTGGACCCTTGATTCCGAAGAGCGGAATTTTGATCATATGCTGGTTCTCAGGGATCCGGACCTCGTTCTCGCTTACCAACAGGAGTTTGAGCGACTCTGGCCCGTTGAAGTCGAAAGCTCGACGCCCTGATGCAGGGCTCGGGAATTCCATCTATCGCTGTCCGAAAAGGTAACCATGCCTACTCTTAACCAACCCTCCGGAAGCAAAAACACACAGGGCTATCAACTTTATGTAATGCGACACGGAATCGCGGTTGCGCGGGGTGACCCCAATTTTCCTGACGACACCAAACGCCCACTCACACCCGAGGGCAAGAAGAAATTGAAGGCGATCGCACGAGGGCTGCTCCGACTTGGACTTTGCGTAGACTCCATCATCAGCAGCCCGCTGATCAGGGCCTCGGAAACAGCTGCCATCGTCGCCGAAGTTTTTGCACCCGGCGTCAAAGTGGAATCTTCGGATTTCCTGCGGCCGGGCGGCTCCTTGCAAGCCTTGCTGACTTCCCTCGCCAAACGGGCAGATCACCGCAGCGTTCTGGTCATCGGGCATGAACCGGATCTCAGTGACGGTGTGGCAAAGGTCATTGGCAATGCCCGGGCCAATTTTCAGTTCAAGAAAGGAGGATGCTGCCGGATCGATTTCGACAAATTCCCACCCCGTCCTCCAGGGAAACTCATCTGGTGGCTCACGCCGCGGGTCATGCGGAAAATCGGTTAATGAGTCCTTGCCAGCCTGGACGCTCCTCCCCGGTCCGATGACGCGGAGTGATCTGCCTGCAGATGCTGCTCACTTTTCGAGCAAAGTGGTATTCGGTGTTTCCGGCAAACGAGGCAGAGTAATCTGGGGAAACTTGCCGGTCAGGCTGTCGAGGAACGCCACAATATCCTGCACCTGGCTTCCGGTAAGCGTCTTATCCAGTTGCGTCTTTGCCATCACACTGACCGCTTCGTCAAGATTCTTCACAGACCCGTTATGAAAATAGGGCGCAGTCACTTCCACATTCCGCAGAGACTGCACGACAAACATGTGCTCGTCCGATTCCTGGTGGGTCGCTTCATTGCGGCCTTCGTCTGCGGCCAGGTTGTACTTCTTCACATAGGCATTGTTATCATTCAACGGGAACTTCATATAGAAACCCGTGCCCATCGGCTGTTCGGGTCCATTAAACTGTGGGCCGCTGTGGCAGGTGGTGCAGCCAATTGAATCCATCAGTTTAAGCCCGCGTTGCGCCGCTGGGCTCAGCGCATTTTTGTCCCCCGCCATAAAGCTATCGTAAGCGCTGCCGGGAGTTACCAGCGTACGTTCAAAACTGGCAATGGCCTGGGCAATATGGTCAAACGTTACCGGCTGGCTACCGCCAAACGCTTTTGCAAACTCCTGGCGATACCCCGGAATGGCCCGGATTCGCTCCACGATGGCCTCTCCACTCGGCATTCCCATTTCGATGGGATTTGTCGGAGGGCCTTTCGCCTGTTCTTCAAGACTGGCAGCCCGCCCGTCCCAGAACTGCACGCTGCGAAAAGCCGCGTTGAAAACCGTGGGGGCGTTGCGGTCGCCAAGCTTTCCATGTGCGCCGGCGGACACAGGCCGGCTATCTGTTCCGTTGGACATGATGTTATGGCAGGAGTTGCAGGAAACTGTCCCCGTGACAGAAATCCGGGGGTCAAAATAGAGTTGCTTTCCCAGCTCAACCTTCGCGGCGGTCTGGGGGTTGTCTTTAGGGACAGGGACGTGCGAGGGTATCTGCGCCCACAGCAGGGCTGATGACGCAATCAGGGGAGTACAAACCAGTCCCAGTTTTTTCCACAGGGAAACACCGAACATATTCAGAACCTCCAACGCAATTTACTCGTGACTCACACCTCGTGCCGTCTTATTCCAACGATCTGAGAACCGGAACACAGATCCACACAGTGTGGTTATGAGCGATAAGAGTGCTCCAAATACGAGGTTCTGAAAATCAGCTAAGGAACCGTAGATCCAGTCTGAGTTCCCGCAGATTTGGCAGGCTTCTTCCCCTCCAGTGTTCGTAAAAAATTGACAAGGTCCCAGGCTTGATTTGTTTTCAGCCTCTTCGCCTCTGCCGGCATGGACGGTGACCCGACATTAATAATCGTAAAAAGTTCTCCATCCGTTCGAGCGCTCAACGTTTCCGGCCTGGTAAGATCCGGTGGGTTGACGTGCATGACCGCCGCAAGGTCGCCCTTGCCGTTGCCGGTTATCCCATGGCACATCGCACATTGCGTCGCGAACAACTTCTTTCCCTTATCCACCGAATCTTCAGTAAACTTCTCCGGATTCTTCAGCGCCTTCTGCTCCGGTGTGAAGACAAACTGGTGCGGCACCGTTGGCGCGGGGGATGCTTCCGTTGAAGGCGCCGCCGTCTGGGTTTGCTGAGTGCCTTGCTGTGGCTGTTTTTCCTGGCCCCGGGATAGTCCAGGAAGCAGCAGAATGAGACAAATGACCAACGCATAAAAGGTACGCATGACCGCCCACCTCCCTTTCAAATTCCTTTCCGTCACTTCGGTTCTTTGGCCCATGGCCTCACTTCCTAAAGGAACCGGGAATCAACTGCTTTCGCGGCGATTTCATTCTCCGTTCGTCATTCCCATCGGCCAGGAGCCAGAGGGGCGCGGCCTGTAGGAGCCAAGCACACGCATATAATTGGCCCGCTCAAAAGCGGCCGGATTCGGAACCGATCGCAAGGCCAGGCTTCCCTGCATCTGACGGATCGATTCATACTCATGTTCTTCCATCCAGTGGACCAGGTCTTCGCGGATCCGGTCCAGGTGGCCAATCCCATGCCGCAACAGCGCGGAGGTCATCATTGCCACCCGCGCGCCCGCCATCATGGCCTTCAGGACGTCCTCCGCCGTATGAACTCCTCCCGTAATCGCCAATTCCGACCTGACGTGTCCGTAAAGAATGGCGACCCAGTGCAGCCTCAATAGAAGCTCCTGCGACGTGCTCAGGTGCACAGTCGGCACCACTTCGAGGTTCTCAATATCAAAATCGGGCTGGTAGAACCGGTTAAAAAGCACCAACGCATCCGCCCCTGCCTCATCAAGCCCTTGCGCAAAATTGGCCATCGCGCTGAAATAAGGTCCCAGCTTGACCGCAACTGGAATGCGAATGGTATGCTTCACCTGCCTCACCAACTCACAATAGGTCTTTTCGACATCAGAGCTGGATATGTTCGGGTCCGTCGGCAAAAAATAGATGTTGAGTTCAAGGGCCGAGGCGCCTGCCTCTTCGATCTTCCGGGCGTACTTTATCCATCCACCCGGAGAAGTGGCGTTCAAACTCGCAATCACCGGGATGCTAACGGCTTCCGCCGCCCGGCGCACATGTTCCAGATAACCTTCCGGGCCGCGGTTGTAGCGCGTCATATCCGGCGCGCTGCTCGACGCCCCGAAATCCGGGACCTGCTTGTACTGCGTAACTTCCGGCAGGTAGGTCAATGATTCTGCAAAGCTCTCGGTGCCCGCGGAGAGGCTCCGATTCAGCTCCTCGCTTTCCCGGATAATCTGCTCTTCGAACAGCGAGTGGAGGACCACCGCTCCGGCTCCGGCGTCTTCCATCTGGCGGAGGTTGTCAATCTCCTCCGACAAGGGCGAGGCCGAAGCGACAAGCGGGCTCTTCAGTTGGCATCCCAGGTACGTTGTGGCAAGATCGGTCATTTTTTCACTTCCTTGGGAATTTCGGCTACAGGCGATGCCGCCAATTTCTCATACAGATCCCAGCGCGCCCGCACATCATCCTGGGCCAGCTTCAAAGCCTGCTTGGCAACCTCCGGCCGGGACTTGACGAGCATGGTGTAGCGAGTTTCGTTGTACACGTACTTCTCAAGTGGAATCGAGGGTGGCCGGGAATCCATGTGCAGCGGGTTCTTCCCCTCTTTGGCCAACGCGGGGTTAAAGCGGAACAGCGGCCAGTAACCGGATTGGACCGCGGCTTTCTGCTGTTCCATGCCAAAGGCCAGGTCGTAGCCGTGAGCAATGCAGTGGCTGTAAGCGATAATCAGTGAAGGACCATCGTACGCTTCCGCCTCAAGAAAGGCCTTGATGGTTTGCGTATCATTCCCGCCCATGGCCACGTTTGCCACATAGACGTCGCCGTAGGTCATGGCCATCATCGCCAGATCTTTCTTGCGGTTCTCCTTGCCGCCGGCGGCAAATTTGGCCACGGCCGCGCGCGGGGTCGCCTTGGACATCTGGCCGCCCGTATTGGAGTAAACCTCGGTATCCATAACCAGAACGTTGATGTTCTTGCCGGACGCCAGCACATGGTCAAGGCCGCCGTAACCGATGTCATAGGCCCAGCCGTCTCCCCCCAGTATCCAGACGTCCTTCTTCACCAGATAATCGGCAACTTTCAGCAGGTCACGCGCTTCAAGCGTGTCAAGCCCCTCAAGCTTTTCTTTGAGCGCCCGTACCCGCTCCCGTTGTTCCTTGATGCCATCCTCCGTCGCCTGATCGGCTGCGAGAACCTGCGCCGCCAGTTCTTCACCCACCTGTCCGACAAGATGTCCCACCAGGTAACGGGCGTAATCGGCCTGCTTGTCCACCGCCAGGCGCATGCCAAGGCCGAATTCCGCGTTGTCTTCGAACAGCGAATTCGACCACGACGGTCCCAGGCCCTCATGGTTCATCGTGTAGGGAGTAGTGGGAAGGTTCCCGCCGTAAATCGAAGAGCATCCGGTGGCATTGGCGATCAGGCAGCGATCCCCGAACAACTGCGTCATCAGCTTGATGTAGGGTGTTTCGCCGCAACCCGCGCAGGCGCCGGAAAACTCAAACAACGGTTCCAGCAATTGCGCGTCCTTCACCTGTCCCAGGCTGAGAGGCGCGCGGTCCATTTCCGGCAACTGCAGGAAGAAGTCCCAATTCTCGCGCTCCTGTTCCCGCAGCGGCGGCTGGGGGGCCATGTTGATCGCCTTGCGGCGGGCTTCGCTCTTGCTTTTCGCCGGGCAAACCTGAACGCACAGTGTGCAACCCGTGCAATCCTCCGGCGCAACTGCCAGCGTGTAACCATACTCCTTAAAATCTTTCCAGCGCGCGGCAGTCGACTTAAAGCTGGCCGGCGCCCCCTCCAGACACTTGGGATCGTAGATTTTCGCCCGGATCACAGAGTGGGGGCACACCAGGACGCACTTGCCGCATTGAATACACAGGTCGCGGTCCCACACTGGGATTTCCAGCGCGATGTTTCTTTTTTCCCACTGGGCCGTGCCTGAGGGAAACGTTCCATCGGGGCTGAATGCGCTGACCGGAAGCAAATCACCCTGGCCGGCGATAATCCTTGAGGTAACGTTCCGGAGGAACTCCGGCGCCCGGGCTGGAATGGGCGGCTGAATGTCAAAACCGCTGTTGGCCTGCTGCGTGACCGTAACCTCGTGGAGGTTGTCGAGGGCCTGGTCAACTGCCGCAAAATTCTTTTGAACAATCGTTTCGCCGCGTTTGCCGTAGGTCTTCTCGATCGAGTGCTTGATCTGTTGAATGGCTTCATCACGGGGAAGCACGCCGCTGAGAGCAAAAAAGCAGGTTTGCATAACAGTGTTGATCCGCCCGCCCATACCTGCTTCCCCGGCCACTTTGACGCCGTCAATCACGTAAAATTTCAGCTTCTTGTTGACGATGTGTTCCTGGGTAGTGCGTGGAAGATGCTCCCAGACGTCTTCCGGACCGTAAGGAGAGTTCAGCAGAAACGTTGAACCCGGCTCTGCCGCTCCCAGAACATCAAAGCGCTCAAGGAATCCGAACTGGTGGCAGGCCACAAAGTTGGCCTTGTTGATCAGGTAAGTGGAGTGGATGGGCTTCTTCCCAAAGCGCAGATGTGAGACCGTTACTGAGCCGGACTTCTTGGAGTCGTAAACAAAGTAACCCTGGGCGTAGTTTTCCGTTTCTTCTCCGATGATCTTGATGGAATTCTTGTTGGCGCTCACCGTGCCGTCAGAACCCAGACCGTAAAAGATGGCGCGCACGGCTCCCGGATTCTCAGTTGAAAACTCGGGGTCGTAAGAAAGGCTGGTGTGCGAAACGTCGTCAACAATGCCGATGGTAAAGTGGTTTCTCGGCTTGCCGTTCGACAGTTCGTCCAGAATTCCCTTTACCATGGCCGGAGTGAATTCCTTGGAAGAAAGCCCATAGCGGCCGCCGACAATTGTCGGTGTGGCACTGAATCTTGGCTCCGGGGCGCCTGCAGCCTCATGGAGCGCCGTCACCACATCCATGTAAAGCGGCTCGCCAACGGCGCCAGGTTCCTTGGTGCGGTCAAGCGCCGCAATCGTTTTCACGGTGGAGGGCAGCGTCGCTACAAATTGCTCCACGGAAAAAGGACGGTAGAGGCGAACTTTGATCAAACCGACCTTCTCGCCCTGCGCAACAAGGTGTTCCACAGCTTCCTGGGCCGCCTCCGCGCCTGAACCCATCATCACAATCACGTGCTCCGCGTCGGGGGCGCCCAAGTAGTCAAACAGGTGGTAGGACCGCCCAATGATCTTCGCGAAGCGGTCCATCACGTCCTGAACTATTGTTGGGCAGGCCAGATAATACGGATTGGCGGCTTCCCGGGCCTGGAAAAAGACATCGGGATTTTGGGCTGTACCCCTGATAAACGGGTGGTCCGGCGACAGGGCGCGTTCTCGATGAGCCCTGACGGTGTCCTGGTCCATCAGCGCTTTGATGTCGCCCTCTTCGATCTGTTCCACCTTGGAAATCTCGTGCGAGGTGCGAAATCCATCAAAGAACTGAAGGAAAGGAATCCTCGATTCCAGCGTGGCGGCGTGGGCAATCAAACCCAGATCCATGGCTTCCTGAACGGTATTGGAAGCCAGCAGCGCAAAGCCTGTGGCTCGCGTGGCCATCACATCACTGTGGTCCCCGAAGATGGAGAGGGCGTGTGTCGCTACCGTCCGGGCTGCCACGTGAAGAACAGCAGGCGTCAACTCACCGGCCATCTTATACATGTTTGGAATCATCAGCAGGAGTCCCTGCGACGAAGTGAAGGTTGTGCCCAAAGCTCCAGCCTGGACGGCTCCGTGCAACGCCCCGGCAGCTCCGCCCTCGCTCTGCATTTCCATGACTTTGGGAATTGCACCCCAGATGTTGGGCCTGCCTTCCACCGTCCACTGGTCGGATAGTTCTCCCATGGGTGACGAGGGAGTGATCGGGTAGATGGCAATCACTTCGCTTGTCGCATAGGCTACTGACGCAGTAGCCTCATTGCCGTCAATGGTGCGCATGGCTCTTGCCATCTTTTTCCTCCGTGCTATGAAAACTCTATAACAATATAAGGCTAGGCCAGAGGGACATCACTCGCAGTGATGAGCGTCACATTTTTAGCTTATGAAGATTTACGAAAAAGCGGCCAGGTACCCTTCGCCTCCGGAACTAAAGGGGATTAGGTCCACCAGCCCGGGCCAGCCGAAAGCAGGGGTATCCGTTGTGTTGGCCCTGCTTTGCCTGTAGACTGGAGCTATCGGCGCATAGGGTTCAGGGTCTTATCCGACAGTGGCAGGCAGCAGCATCTGCTGAAAGCCACGGTCTGGGCAATGGAATGAATCACGCCAGGCGGTTTGTATGGCTCACGTAAATGGACACGCCGGAAACAACGACTCCGGAGACAGTTCTTCACCTATCTTGTTGCGGGATCACCCGGTAGAAGCCGGTGTGGATGCGGCCCACCCACGGGAGAAGGATACCGGGCAGGAGGTCGCAAACCAGGGAAACAGCGGTGCCGGCAAGCCGGGCGAATGGGCGCGCGTTTCCGGCCTGGCCATCAAGCATCTTGACCGCTGCGTTTCCCTCGAACCGAAAGTCCTGCAGGGTGACCATCCCGACGCCACCCATGACTTGCGCGTTGCCACCCGGCGACTGCAACAGGTGATTGAACTGGTTTTTCCCTTGCCCCACTCCGGAGAGATTCGAAAATTGTACCGTGGACTCAAGCGCTGTCGAAGTTCGTTGTCGGAAATCAGAAATTATGACGTGCTGCTCGAGCGCGTTGACACAGCGCTTTCACGCAAACGCGCTGCCCGCCGGGAAGCATGGGAGGCTATTGGGGATTATCTGAGGGAATTGCGTTCCGCCAGGCTGGAAAAATCTTTGCGCAAGCTGGCCAAAGCCAACCTTTCAGCCATCTATGTTCGCCTGAAGGAATGCATTCCCTGCGACAGGGAATCTGCTCATGCGGCCGCAGGTTCGGGTCGCAATGGAGCAGCACCGGGCCTGACCAGTGAACAATTCTATGTGCGTATCAGCGACGCTCTGAAAACCGTATGGACAGCGCTTGAACAGGAAATCGCGCGATCGCGCCATGAGCACGATGCTGCGGTTTTGCACCGCACGCGCATTGCGGCCAAGCGTGCCCGGTATCTGATTGAGGTGATTCATGCTTTTGACGTTTCAGGCAGCAAGGAAGCCTTGATCTGGCTCCGAAGCCTTCAGAAACAACTTGGAAACTGGCACGATCTGGCGGTGTTTGAGGAAGCGGTCATCGGAATGATCGCCGACCGGGACTTCCTGCGCGATCACCTGGAACTGGCCATTCAGATTGAACGATTGATGATGAGAAATCGGGCTTTGAAATCAAAGCTTGAGAAGCAGTACTTTGCGATGATCCGTGACAGGGCCGACTTCATCAGAACGCGGGATTGGGTGCGAGCGATGGTGGATTCGCCGGCAGCCCTGTTTGCCGGGTCATAAATCCGGCTCTCTCAGTTTCCGGATCCGTTGTTGTCTGCCGGCAGCGAGTTCCCGGCTGGCTCCCCCTCGCGACGCCCTCGGGCCGCCACCGTCTCGAGTGATGGCCGCTCGCTTTCTGCCAGCACATCGCTGATCCCTTCCCGCAGGTCTTCAAAAACAACAGGGATGTCCTGGGTGGCGTCAATCACCTTGAATTGATACTCTTCCACAAGATTTTCAAACACGCCCAGCAAGGCTGTCTGGTACTTCCGGAAACTTTCATACATGTCTTCGCTCGGATGCAGATCCATGCCGGATTCCCAGTAATCAAAACCTGTTGAGAAAACTACCCGGGGAATCAGGTCATCCACTCCGATCTTGAGGTAAAAAACGGCGTCCGGAATCAGCGCAAAGCGGTAGATGTTCCGTACCCAGACAGGATCAATTCCGCGGACCACCGCCCGCGCAATCAGGGAGTAAGTATAGCGGTCCGTCAGCACCACAAACCCCGCTCGCAAGGCTGGAACGATTTCGTTTTCCAGCCGGTCGGCAAAATCGGTGGCGTAAAACAGGTTCAGGGTCACCCGGCCCAGCGTATGCCCCTGCTTGGCCTGCTTGATCCCCTTTCCTGCCAGCTTGGACCGCGTCATGCCGGTGTCCACAACCGCCCGGCCCTGCTGTTCGAGCCAGGGTCTCAGCAGCTGGATCTGCGTTGAGCGCCCCACACCGTCCGTCCCTTCAATCACAATCAGCTTGCCCGGCAGGTTGTCCAGCTTCATCTCCGGCAAGACCACGCCATACGTTGATCTCATGGTGCCACCCTCAACCGTTTTGCCTGCGCCAGTTTTGCCTTCACCAGTTGCCGCATCCGGGCTTGCTGCTCCTCGATGGGTAGTGTGGCATCCACTACAGTCAGGTCGAATTCCGGAATCATCTTGTCGTATTCTTCGAGAATCTTGCCCTGGAAAAGTTCGAAACTTTCCACGGGGTCGGCGCTCAGTTCCATATCCATTCCAGCCTCATAGAACTTGAAGCCGCTGCGACCGTTCAGCAGGCGCTTCATGGCAACCTCCAGGGGGACGCGGAAATAAAAGGCCAGCGTGGGCTTCACGGCAAAGGCGTAAAGCTCCCTCACCCACCCCGGATCCATCCCGCGCGCCACATCCCGCGCAAATGCCGTGTAAATATATCGGTCGCAAAGCACCACCGCACCGGCCTTCAAAAGCGGAATAATGTTATGCTCCATCCGGTCGGCAAAGTCGGTGGCGTGAATCAGGCAGAAGCTGGCCGGGGTCAGCATCTTCTTTCTCTTGCCACGCCGCGTTGTGTCACGCACCAGAGGGGAGGAGTTCCATTCACTGAAGACGGTCCCGTAACCTTCGGCCCGGAGCCATTGATGGAGGAGGTTCAGCTGTGTCGATTTGCCGGAGCCGTCGATACCCTCGACAACCAACAGCTTCCCTGGAAAACGGTGTTCACCGTAACGTTTCACGTGAAAGCCCTATGTGCGTCATGAAGATATGGAACAAGTCTTAACTATATCATACGGAAGGGAGGCCTCGAAACCGTTGCCCCTTACCAGCAACGTAGTCTCCAAACCACACGTAGGCTATCCACGGAATCTCGCGCAGGCGTGCTCAAACAAGGGCGCAGGAAGGTTCCTACTTCAACGCGCTGCGCAGGGATTCGACAATCGAATTGGTATCGGCAGTAGCCAGTGAGGAGGGAACAAAGTTATACGTCTTTCCGGAATTCAGGATAATGTGGAACGTCCCGGTGCTCAGCCCGAAAAAGACGTTTGGAGCGATTTCCTGGATTTCGGCCGGCTTGACTGTAAAAACGACCTTCCCGTCCTGGCTGTATTCGAGTTCGCCGCCTTTCACAACCAATTGGCCCTTGGCCTTGCCGGGATTCTGGAAAATGCTGGTGGCATCTCCCAGGTTGTAGACGCTGAATTGCTGCGTTGGTGTGTTTGCGGGCGATGAAGCCTTTTCCGTCGCGGTTCCGGGCTGTGCTGAATTTCCCCCGCCGACTTCGAAGCCTGCCTCCACCTCGCTGTCGTCGGGATTAATGACAAACAGGCTCGTTTTGCCTGAGGGCGCGTTGGGCGCCACTTCGATTTGCGCCACCAGTTGCGTCGATTTCTTGAACTCGGTTCCCAGGACGCGGATGCCGGGATTGGAAAAAGCAACCTTGGCGCCTTCCTTAAAGTTCTTCCCCGTCACCTTCACCGTCTGCTTGCTGCCGGGCACGGCACGGGCCGGATCAACCTTGGTGACAACAGGCGAGTTCGGCGAAGACTGGGTCCCCTGCTGTGCCTTGGCCGCGCCCGAAGCAATCGCAAACGCCGTTTGCGCCGACGCTCCCGAAGGATTTGAAACATAGAGGACAACAGATTGCTGCTTCGCCATCTGGCCGACTGCGATATCCACATCCAACTCTGTTCCGCTCGCGCGCCGCGTGGCAAGGACATGTACGGCCGGGTCCGAAAATGAGACGTAAGCTCCGGCCAAAAAGTTCTCACCCGTGATCTTCACGGTGATTCGGCTGCCGGGGCTGGCTTGAGAGGGCTGGGTGCTTGAAATCTTCGGGGGTGCCTCGGCCGGAACGCCCGACAGAGCGGCGGAGTTCCAACCCGCACTTCTTCCCGCACAGGCACAAATCAGAACGAAGGCCGGCCATAAGACCGCAATCCGAAATAAACGCAAAGACCGGCCTCCGTCACGTACAGAAAAGGTCCAAGTCATCAAAATGAGAAAACCGGCAAAACCTTCTGCCGGTCCCTTCCTTACTCTTCGATTTTTCCCACCACCCGTTCTGGATCATAGGCGCCCGCGGATCTCCAGAAGCCATTATGTGCCCGGTTTTGCCTTTTTGATGATCCCGTGGCCCTCGCGGATAGTCAGGATCTGGTTGACGTCAACGTTGGGGAACTTTTCGACTTTCTGCGTGGTCGGCCACTTCACCTCAATCAGATCAACCTTCGCAGCTTTGCCGACGCCGAAATGCAGCCGCAGGTCGCTCTGTGACATCACGCTGGTTCCGCTGCTGACCTCGTTCATCTGCCGGTGCTTTCCGGTGGTCACATAAGCCCGCGCGCCAATCGCGGTACGGTTGCATACGGTTCCCACCAGTTTGAGCTTGATCCAGTTGTTCTTGTTTCCACCGTCGTTGCGGAGCAGTGAAGGCACATCGTTCATGTTACAAACCACTACGTCGACATCGCCATCGTTATCGTAATCACCAAACGCGCATCCTCGGCTTGCAAACCGCTCGCTGATTCCCGGCCCCATTTCAGCCGAGACGTTCTTGAACCTTCCGTTCCCCAGGTTGCGATAGACAATCCGGGGCTCTTTGAAAGTCTGGCTCAAGTGGTGCTGGTCAACTTCCGGGTAAACGTGGCCGTTGACCTGAATGATGTCCGGCCAGCCGTCATTATCGTAATCCACGAAGCCGCAACCCCATTTCACATCCTGGGTATCCTGGCCCACCCCGGCCATGAACGTGACGTCCGTAAAAGTGCCGTCGCCGTTGTTACGGTAAAGGTCAGAAGTGTCGTCAGAAAAGTTGGTCTTGAAAATGTCGAACCAGCCGTCGCAGTCGTAGTCGCCCACGCCCACACCCATGCCGGCCTGTTCCTGTCCGTCTTCGTTGTAGGCGCACCCGGCCATGACACCAATGTCTTCAAACGTCCCGTCATGCTTGTTTTGGAACAGAATGCTCGGCTCGGAATCGACTGCCACATAGATGTCGGGCCAGCCGTCGTTATCAAAATCATAGGTCACGGCGGTGATGGAATACCGCGGGCCGGTCTTCAGGATTCCCGACTTCTCGGACACGTTGGTGAAGGTTCCGTCACCGTTGTTGTGGAACAGAATGTTCGACCCGCCGGGCAGGCCGCGCGGCCCGCACATTACCGGAAAGCCCTTCCACTGGCAGTAACCGCTCTGCCCCGGCGTCGGGACTTTAGCCAGGTCCAGCACCATGTAATTGCAGACAAAAAGATCCAGATGGCCATCACGGTCATAATCAACCCAGGTGCAACCGGAGCCCCATCGAACCTCGTCCTGATAAAGGCCGGTCTTCCTGGTGACATCGGTGAACGTCCCGTCGCCGTTGTTATGGAACAGGATGTTATGCCCCCAGAAAGCCAGGAAAAGGTCGTCCCAACCGTCGTTGTCGTAATCACCGACGCAAACCCCGGTCTGCCAGCCAGTCCGCCCAAGTCCGGAATGCTCGGTCACGTCCGTAAAGGTTCCGTCGCGATTGTTTTTGTAAAGGTGGGTCGTAGGAGCCTGACCCGGAGGCCATGTTGTGTCCAGCCGGCTTCCGTTGGTCAGATAGATGTCAATCCAGCCATCGTTGTCATAGTCAAAGAAGGCAATCCCGTTTCCCTTGGCTTCAACAATGTACTTCTTGTGCTCGACCCCGCCCCACACATTCACTGTGTTCAGTCCTGCCTCTTTCGCCACATCGACGTAGGTCACGGGGATAGCGGTCTCCGGACTCGGGACTTCCGCGGCATTGAGCACAGGGATTCCCGACCATTTCCAGATGGGCGTGGTTACAACTTCCATCAGTTTGGAACCCAGGAGCGCCGCTCCCGAGCCCAGCATATGGCGGCGAGAAAGTTTCATGAAGAACTATAAGATGCAGGCCTTCCCACGGGCGATGCCCCAATCTCCAGGCAACAGGCTTCCTCAGCGGCGGCTTTCCGTCGCCCTTTGGCGAGACAAGCTTCCCCCGACCCAACTCTCACGAGGTTCGCTCACCCATCAGCCAGCATCAAAAAGCCAATTATACTACAACAGCCGCCGGTCGACGGAGTGCTTTGCCAGATGGGCGTCCCGCCACCCACGGGGAAGGCATTCAATGCGCAGGACTGATTTCCGCTTGAATTCGAAATCCGCGCACTAGGCGGTCGGGTACCAGGCTTTCCCGGCGCGAATGGTCACCACCGGCTCAATCTTCTGCCGGCCGGTCCGCTTTTGCCTGCCCGAGTCGACAAAAGCAAACTTCCCTTCCCGCAGTTCCAGCACGCTGACGTCCGCTTCCGCGCCGGGGCGCAGAGTTCCAATTTCGGCTCCGAAGTTGAACACCCGGGCGGAATTCACCGTTGCGCGTTCCACCACCTGGCGAAGGTCGAGGCCCAGCAGGAGAAACTTTGAAAGCGTTGTGACCAGGTCAAACACGGGACCGTGGATGTTGGCGGAATAGAGATCGCTTGAAATCGTATCGGGCAGGAAGTTCTGCTTCAGGCATTTCTCCATGGTTTCAAACGAAAAACTGCCTGATCCGTGCCCCACGTCGAAAAGCACGCCGCGACTGTCGGGCTTCTATCACCTCCGGCAGAAGCTTTCCGCTGCTGTCGATGATGCCGTTCGGACGGCCGTTGAAGGAATGGGTCACCACGTCGCCCTTTTTCATCAGCGCCAGCAACTTGGGCAGCGGCGTATACGCCAAGCCAATATGAATCATCAGGGGCAGTTGAGCTTCGTCGGCGGCCTCGCGGGCGCGCTTCATCCCCTCGTAATCGTTTGGATCCGGTATAACCCTTGGAAAACCTGATCTTGAAGCCGGCCACCAGGTCACGATTTTTGTTGGCGGCTTCAACGGCGAGCTTCGGCACGCAATACCGCAAATCTTCAAGTTCGCCCATGTTCGGCGTGCCTCCGGCGATCATGCCGATCGAGACCACGTGGAGCAGCGACCGGACGCGCGTGGCAGCCCGCTCGATGATGAACTTTCGGAAAGCCGGAAAGGCGAAGCACCCCGAGGTGCCGGCATCCACCACCGAAGTCACGCCACGGCGCAGGCAGTAAGGGTCGGGCTCGATGCCGTAAGGCCCCACGTACGGGAAAACGTGCGTGTGGATGTCAATCAGGCCCGGCGTCACGATTTTCCCGTCGGCGTTGATCACTTCCCGCGCCTGGCTTGCGGGAATAGTCGATTCGACTTTCGCGATTTTACCGCCTGCAATCGCCACGTCGCGCACGGCATCAAGGTCCTGCGACGGATCCACCACCCTGCCGCCACGGATCAGCATGTCGTACTGTTGGCCGGCAGTAGATTCCTGTTGAGCGTTGGATTTCATCGGTTTATTTCCGGGCGTGCGGGGTGCGCCGCCAAGCGCCAGTGAAGCACCCATGCCGGCCAGCAGTTCACGCCGCGTGAGTGAGTTGGAACTCTGGAAGGACATCGGAATCCTCCTGAGGAAATTTTTGTCAGACAGAAAAAATCCCGGGTCGTGCTCAAGACTTGCGGTACAGCAATGCCTTCTTGACTTCCCCGATAGCGCGGGTCACGTTGATGCCGCGCGGGCAGGCTTCAACGCAGTTGAAAATCGTTCGGCAGCGCCAGACGCCCTCGGCCGTATTCAGACCATCGAGCCGCTCATCCTTGCCCTCGTCGCGGCTGTCAAAAATAAAGCGGTGCGCGTTGACAATAGCCGCCGGCCCTACGTATTCCGGGTTGGCCCAGAACGACGGGCAGGAAGTGGTGCAGGCGCCGCACAGGATGCATTTCGTGGTGTCGTCAAACTTCTCACGGTCTTCGATGGACTGCAGCCTTTCCTGGTCGGGCTCCTCAGATTGGGTCATGAGGTAAGGCTTGATCTGCTTGTACTTGTCGAAGAACGACTCCATGTCGACCAGCAGATCCTTGATCACGCGAAAGCCCCGCATAGGCTCCACGGTGATTTTGCTGCCCAGGTTTTTCAGCAGCAACTTGCAGGCCAGGCCGTTGTGGCCGTTGATCAGCATGGCGTCTGACCCGCACACGCCGTGCGCGCAGGAGCGGCGATAGGTCAGCGTCCCGTCGAGATACCACTTCACGTGGTTCAGGGCGTCGAGCAGCCGGTCGGTGGGCTCGGCTTCAAACTTGTACTCGCCCCACCACGGTTCCTGGTCCTTCTCCGGATTAAAGCGCCGGATCTTCAGCGTCACCTGCATGGATCAGTACTTCCTTTCCTTGGGCTCGAACTTCGTGATCGTCACCGGCTTATAGGCCAACTCGATTCCCTTGGGTCCAAGGTAAGCCAGAGTGTGCTTCAGGAAATTGGGATCGTCGCGCTTCGGGAAGTCTTCGCGGAAATGCGCTCCCCGGCTCTCCTTGCGGGCCAGCGCGCCCTCCACCAGCACGTCGGCCAGGTCAATCAGGACGCCGAGTTCAAAGATTTCCAGAAGCTGCGTGTTGTATTGCGTGCCCCGGTCCTCGATCTTGACGTTGCTGTAGCGGTCGCGGATCTCCTTGATCTTTTCGCGCATGGCGGTCAGGGTTCCGGCGTCGCGGAAAACGGAAGCTTTCTCCATCATTTCGTTCTGGAGGGTTTCCCGCAGGTCGGCGGCGCGTTCCGAGCCCTGGCCGTTGAGCAACTGATCCACCATTTCACGCGAGCGCTCTTGCGGATTTTCTCCCAGCGGCGGGAGTTCGTTTTCCTTGATGAAGTGCGCGGCGTGCCGGCCGCTGCGCCGACCAAACACCAGAATGTCCACCAGCGAATTGGTGCCCAGGCGGTTGGCTCCGTGCACGGAGACGCAGGCCGTCTCGCCCGCGGCATAAAGTCCCGGCAGCGGAGTCTTCTTTTCGTCGATCACCACCCGGCCGTCGTTGTCGGTCGGGATGCCTCCCATCGCATAGTGGGCGGTCGGCTGCACGGGAATCAGTTCCTTGGCAGGTTCGATGCCCAGATAAGTCCTCACGAAATCCGTGATGTCGGGCAGCTTCAGGTCCAGCACTTCGCGGCCCAGGTGCGTCATGTCGAGGTGCAGGTAATTCTTTCCTTCGATGCCGCGCCCTTCGCGCATTTCGCGGTACATCGCGCGCGACACCATGTCACGCGGGGCCAGGTCCAGCAACCCGGGCGCGTAACGCTCCATAAAGCGCTCGCCGTCCTTGTTCCGCAGAATGGAACCTTCGCCGCGCGCGGCCTCGCTCAGCAGGATGCCCATCTTGTAGATGCCGGTGGGGTGAAACTGGAAAAATTCCATGTCCTGCAACGGAATCCCACGCCGCAGAACCACGCCCATTCCGTCGCCCGTCAGGGCGTGCGCGTTCGACGTTACACTGAACATCCTTCCGCAGCCGCCCGTGGCAAAAATCACGGCCTTGGCGTGGAAGGTGTGGAGTTCCCCGGTGGCCAGGCAAATCGCCACCACGCCGGCGCACCGTCCCTGCTCAATCAGCAGGTCCAGCACGTGGTACTCGTCATAGAAATGCACCTGGTTCTTCAGGCACTGCTGGTACATGGTCTGCAGGATCATGTGCCCGGTGCGGTCCGCCGCGTAGCAGGACCGCCGAACCGGCGCCTTGCCGAACTCCCGCGTGTGGCCGCCAAAGGGCCGCTGCGCGATTTTGCCTTCCGGCGTGCGGCTGAAGGGCAGGCCCCAGTGCTCCAGGTCATACACCGTCTCAATGGCCTCACGGCACAGGATTTCCACCGAGTCCTGGTCGGCCAGGTAATCGCCGCCCTTGACCGTGTCGAACATGTGCCATTCCCAGTGGTCCTCTTCGTGGTTGCCCAGCGCGGCCCCGATGCCGCCCTGCGCGGCGCCCGTGTGCGAGCGCGTGGGATAGAGCTTACTGATGGCAGCCACACGGCCGTGCGAAGAGAGCTGGAGCGCGGCCATCAGGCCTGCGCCGCCTGCTCCGATAATCAAAGCATCATAGCGATGGACCATCCCTTAAACCTCAGTTCCTTGCCTCCCGCAGCCGCCCCCCTAAAAAGGGTGCGCAGGATTAAACGTTAAAATCACCAGTGAACCCAGCGCCAGGAACACAAATCCCAGCACGTAGAGCGAAGCCAGAGAAAACACCCGCCAGCCTTGCGATCCCACGTAGTCGTCGATCATCACCCGCACGCCGTTCAGCCCGTGGATGAACGCCAGCCACAACATCACCAGGTCGTAGGTCCGCCAGAACGGGGTGGCAAACCGCACGGCCACAAAGTGGTAGTTGATCACCTCAATGTTGTTGATGATGTGCATGATGGCAAGATGCACGAGGACCATGAACAACAACACGACGCCTGAAACGCGCATGAAGATCCATGCCAGAAGATCGATGCCGCCTTGCGGCCTTGGCCGTCCCGCTCCATTCATCCGTTCCTCCTACTTCACCACCCACGCCAGCATGTAAATCGCGGCGGGCACAAAGATCAATAAAAAGGCGATCACCACGGCGTAAAAAAGCTTCTTCTGCACCAGCGTGGATTCCGGCCAGAAATCAATGATGATGATTCGGACGCCGTTCAGGGCGTGATACAACACGGCGCCGGCCAGCACCACTTCTCCCACCCGGAACAACGGATGCCGAAACACGGCCATGACATCGTTATAGGCCCTGGGACCCCAGCCGATCATCGCCGTGTCGAGAATATGCGTCAGGAGAAAGATAAAGACGCCAATCCCCGTGATGCGGTGCAGCAGCCAGGACCACTGGCCCTCGCCTCCACGATAGGTGATGTACTTTGAGATTTTACCCATGGCGATGCGGTACTCCCTCTGGAAGACGTCTTGAAGAAAGGGTCTTTCCGGTTGACTGGTCATTGTATGGCAAATATTCAACGGTTGGCAATGGGTTGGAACACACCTACCACAAACCTCCAGCCCCCTGCAAAACCCATCGCTATTTAGCCTGGTTCCATTTAGACTGATTTTCCGGCTCTTGCCTGACCATCCAATTGAAGAATCCTGAACCGACGAGGAGAACTCTTAATGAGAGACTTCAAAAGCCTTTCCGAGAGGGAGATTCTGGCCCTGGCCATTTTTCTGGAAGAAGAGGATGAACGCATCTATGCTGATCTCGCCGCAGGATTGCGGGAAAATTTCCCCGCCTCCGCCGAGGTGTTTGACGGCATGCGCGAGGAAGAGTCCGGCCATCGCCGCCGGCTCATCGAACTCTTCCGGCAGAGATTCGGGGAGCACATTCCGCTGATCCGCCGCCAGGACGTCAAAGGCTTTGTCCAGCGTCAGAACGTCTGGTTGATCCAGCCGCTCAACCTGCAAAAGATCCGCAACCAGGTGAGCGCCATGGAAGTGGAAACGCGCCGCTTCTACGAGCGTGCCGCCGCCCGCACCGCCGACGCCGGCATCCGCCAGTTGCTCGATGACCTCGCCCAGGTGGAGCGCACCCACTCGACGCGCGCCGATGTGCTGGAGCGCGAAAAACTGGGTGGTGGCGCGAAAGAAAAGGAAGAAGAAGCACAGCGGCGGCTGTTTCTCCTCCAAATCGTTCAGCCGGGACTGGCGGGGCTGATGGACGGCTCCGTCTCCACGCTGGCGCCCATCTTCGCGGCAGCCTTTGCCACCATGAGCAGCCATGACGCCTTCACGGTAGGGCTGGCCGCCTCAGTGGGCGCAGGCATCAGCATGGGTTTTGCAGAGGCGCTTTCCGACGACGGCAACCTCACCGGGCGCGGCCATCCGTGGCTGCGCGGAGCCGTGTGCGGACTGATGACCACGCTGGGCGGCATCGGCCACACGCTCCCATTCCTGATTGGCAATATTCAGGCGGCGATCACCGTCGCCATCCTGGTGGTCCTGGTGGAACTGAGCACCATCACCTGGGTCCGCCACCGCTACATGGATACTCCGGCTTTTTCCGCCGCCGTCCAGATCCTGCTGGGAGGCGCGCTCGTCTTCCTCGCCGGTGTCCTAATCGGCAGGGCGTAATTCCGCCATTTTCATGTTTTGGCGGTACCGTTCGCTACGCCGGGCTTTCTCTTGTAGGACAGTTGCGCACGGCTCGGGGGTATAATTCAAAGAAACTTGGAGGTCACCATGCCTGCCACCAAAAGCGGTCCCAACAAAGGGAACCTGATGATCAATATCTTTGACGGGAGGCGCAAGCCGATTTCACCCCGCCACAATCTCTTAGTCCGGATCATCGACGGCAACCAGAACAAACAATTTGAGGGCCGCCGCAAGGGGCCGAATATTCCCTGCTCCAAGCTGCCGGTCTTCGATAACTTCGGCGACAATTACACCATTCTTGTGTCTGCCAAGGGTCACTGCGACGCAGGGTTTACACCCGTCAAAATTGGCCCCAACTCCTGGCAGCGTGTTGACCTGATGCTCCTGCCAAAGGATGCAACCTTCAATTTTTCTCAGGCAAGGTGGGACGGCCTGCAAACTTTGCAACCGAAGCTCTTCCAGCTTCTCTCTTCCGGCACAGCCTCGGCATCTGCCAGAAAGCGCTATGAAAATTTGATGGAGAACCAGGGTCCGACCCTTGCGGCTTTTTTCAACATCACCACCGCCATGGCGGCAATCTATCTGCCCACCGGAACCGCGCTTGATTACGTGAAGCAGTTAATCTGGGATCAGATGTACCCCACTCGTTTCTTTGCATACGCCGATAAGCAGATGGTCAACCAGGTCATCGAGGCGGCAGGCCACGGACAGTTTGCTCCAGAATATGGGAGCGGCCTGCTTCACCCCGGTGCCACTCGAAGCTACAAGCAGGTGCAATTCGGCGAAGCGAATGTCCAGTTGACGTTCCACGAGGGGGACACAAAGAAAATTGGCGGGGTTGAATGTGTTGTGGTTGAGCCGGATATCGATTACTACAGGGACATCGGCGCGCATGCGCTACTGGAAGTGATTCCCCACACCCTGACCGGCAGCCATACCGACCCCAGGGAGGTTTATGTGCTTCGCTGGATTGCCGGACGCCACGCCGGTGTCCCCGAATTTGATCCGCCCTACACCATTGTCTGAGCTCATTTGCGAACAATCGTCGGCGCGGACTGGTCCACCACTTCCACTTTCTGAACAGCGGCGACTTCCCGCCTGATTGCCCTGTCCGCTATTTGTTCTTCACCGGCACGACGCCCATCTTGGGCGGGGCGTACCACCACAACTGCCCGGCGCTGTCGTAAAACTGCAGGGCCGG
>CAVSWQ010000016.1:0-140163 GCA_963731705.1 uncultured Acidobacteriota bacterium | reverse complement strand
TACGTCAACGTCGTGATCGCCGGCAAATATCAGGCACCGCAATGGCTGACGATGGACGCCGCCGTGAAGCATTGCACCGCCGGCATCGGCATCTGGCAATGGGCCAGTAGCGACGCCGGCACCGAACCCGATGTCGTCATGGCCTGCTGTGGCGACGTGCCGACGCTGGAGACGCTCGCCGCCGTGTCCATATTGCGCGAGCATCTGCCCGACCTGAAAGTCCGTGTCGTCAATGTCGTGGACCTGATGAAGCTGGAACCGCAGAGCGAACATCCGCACGGTTTGAGTGATGAGGTTTTCGACGCGCTGTTCACCAAGGACAAACATGTCATCTTCGCCTTCCACGGTTATCCCTGGTTGATTCACCGATTGACCTATCGCCGCACCAACCAAGCCAACATCCATGTCCGCGGCTACAAGGAAGAGGGCACCATCACCACGCCCTTTGACATGACGGTGATGAACGATCTTGACCGCTTCCATCTTGTCATGGACACAATTGACCGCGTGCCTCCGACCGGTGAGAAAGGTCGCGCCCTCAAGCAGCGAATGCAAGCCAAGCTCATCGAGCACAAGCAATACATCGACAAGCACGGTGAAGACATGCCGGAAATCCGGAACTGGAAGTGGATCTGATTCATGAATAAGTTCAAGCAACTCTGGCGCACCCTGCGGTCGAGCTTCTGGTTTTTGCCTTCGCTGATTGTCTTGGGGAGCATTGTTTTCGCGGTAGTTCTAATTGATGCAGACTCCGCCGGGAGCGACCTATGGCTGGCCCAGTGGCCGCGTCTGTTTGGGGCCGGGGCGGAAGGTGCCCGCGGGATGATGTCCACGATTGCCGGTTCGATGATGACCGTGGTGGGCGTCACGTTCTCCATGATCCTGGTGGTGCTGGCGCTGGCTTCGAGCCAATACACCTCGCGTATCCTGCGGAACTTCATGCGCAGCCGCGTCACGCAGGTTGTGCTCGGGATCTTCGCCGGCATTTTCACTTATTCACTGATTGTGCTGCGAACTATTCGCGGCGGCGATGAGGGCCCATTTGTTCCAAGCCTGGCGGTGTTCTTCGGCTTCGTGCTGGCGCTCGGGGGTGTTGTCGCTCTTATGTTCTTCATCCATCACATCGCCTCTTCGATCCAGGCTTCCAGCATCGTCGCCACGGTCGCTCAGGAAACCATCGCCGCCATTGACCGGCTGTTTCCGGAAAACCCTGGACAAGAGCCGGGCGAAGACGATGATGGCCAAACGCTACGCCCTCTGGCCGATCGAAATTGGCGCGCTGTCCCGGCTAAGGAGAGCGGCTATATCCAGAGCGTGAATAACGCAGCGCTCCTTCGCTTGGCGCGGGACAGAAAAACCATCGTATGGATGGAGCACAGCATCGGCGAGTTTGTTGTCCAGGACACCACTCTGGCCTCGCTCGCTCTGGAAGATCTCCCGGATCAGGAGACGATTGCTGCCGTGCAGGCGACTTTCAGTATCAGCCGCCACCGCACGGTGGAACAGGACGCGGCCTTCGGCGTCAGGCAGATCGTGGATGTGGCGTTGAAAGCACTTTCCCCCGGCATCTTCGACACAACGACGGCCGTGACGTGCGTGGATTATCTGACGGCGATTATGGCGCGGATAGCCCCTCGGCAATTCCCCTCATCGCGCCGCTACGAGGAGGGGGAACTGCGAGTGATCGCCAAAGGCCCGAGCTTTGAAAGCTTGCTGGCTGAATCCTTCGATCAAATTCGAAGCAGCGCTAAAGGCGATGTCGTCATCATGTCTCGAATGCTCGACGCCTTTCAAACCCTTGCCAGTTTGACGGCCAGCCCACATCGCCAGCGGGCACTTCGCGAACAAGTGCAATGGATCGCCGAACTGTCCGAGCGTAGCGTCGAGTCCGCCCATGACCGTGCGACGATCAACAGGCGGCTGGCGCGCGTGCGCGAAACGCTCGAAGCCGAGCCTGCTTCTTGGGCAGAGAAGAAGAAGGAATAATCCTGCAAACGTGATCACAAACATTGCATCGAAAAGCACGGTGAAGACATGCCGGAAATCCGGAACTGGAAGTGGGGTCCGGACGGAACGTAGAAAAAGGAAGCACTGGCGGGGATCAACGCCATCGGTGTGCTGGCACCGCTTGAGCGCGGCGGCGAAGCGGGCCTGTTCGGCGTCTTATTTGACCATTTGCGTTGAAGGATTATTGAGTGTTTGACGTGACTGAGTCACGAAACAGGAGGCAGGAAATGAACCAGAAGAGGACTTTGCTCACCATCGAATCACTGGCCGAGTTGGTATCAGTTCAACAGCCGCCGTGTCTCTCGCTTTACCAGCTTACCCATCGGCGCCGGCCGGAGAATCAGCAGGACCCGATCCGGTTTCGCAATCTTGTAAAGGAGTTGGAGGCATCGCTCCGCCAGAAGTACCCAGTCGTGGAGACCCGGCCCGTTCTGGAACCATTTGAAGCCCTCGCTCACGATCATGCCTTCTGGAACCATACGCTGGATGGATTGGCCGTGCTGGGCGGGCCGACCCTCTTTCGAGTGTTTCGACTTCAGCGGCCGGTCGCAGAATTGGCTGTCGTGGCCGACAACTTTCACACCAAGCCCTTGCGACGCTTTCTGCAATCGGTCGGTCGCTATCAGGTTCTGGGATTGAGCCTCTGCAAGATTCAGCTCTTCGAGGGGAACCGCGATGCGCTTGACGAGATCGATCCGGCTCCCGGAGTCCCGCGGACGATCACTGAGGCTCTGGGCGATGAGCTGACCGAGTCGCATCTGACCGTCGCCTCCTATGGTGGCGTCGGTCAGGCGAGCACGCCCATGCACCACGGCCAGGGCGAGAAACAGGACGGGGTGCAGACCGACGCGGAGCGGTTTTTTCGTGCCGTCGACCGTGCGGTGCTCGAGTACCATTCCCGGCCGTCGAAGCTGCCGCTGATCCTGGCGGCCTTGCCGGAGCATCATCATCTTTTCCACCGGGTCAGCCATAACCCGTTTTTGATAGCGGAGGGACTCACTATCAATCCCGATGCCCTGCCGATCGATGAACTTCGGGAACGCGCCTGGCAAGTTGTTGATCCGCAGTATCAGGCGCGGCTGGCTACACTGGCCGAGGAGTTTGTATTGGCGAAGTCCAATGGGCGTGGCAGTGACGACCTGGCGCAGGTTGCTCAGGCGGCCGCCGCCGGGCGGGTCGCCACGCTGCTGATTGAGTCCGACCGCCAGATTGCCGGTCGGCTCGACGGCGCGACGGGTCGAGTCGAAGTTGCTGATCTAAGCCACCCTGAAGTCGATGATCTACTCGACGACCTGGGCGAACTGGTCGGGAAGATGGGCGGCCAAGTCCTGGTCATCCCGGCCGAGCGGATGCCGGGGCGGGCGGGACTGGCTGCCACCTACCGTTATTGAGTCAATCACAATCACAAAGGGAGAACACCATGCAGATCCAAATCAATACCGACCATAACATCGAAGGTCACGAGGCGTTGGCCGCTCAGGTCCATCGCGTAGTGGAGAGTGCTCTGAGCCGAATCAGCGATCACATCACGCGAGTAGAGGTCCACCTGAGCGACGAGAGCAGCCACAAGAGCGGGGAGAAGAGCAGCCAGAACGACAAGCGCTGCATGATGGAGGCCCGCCTCGAAGGCCGCCAGCCCGTCGCGGCCACTCACCAGGCAGCGACAGTGGACCAAGCCGTCACCGGCGCTGCAGCCAAGTTGACCCGATTGATTGAGAGCACTCTCGGACGGCTGCACGATGAAAAAAGTCGCAGGACTGACCCGCCTCCGGCTGGGTCGATTGATAATTGACGAAATTACTGAGGTATTAAGGATGAATCCGCAAAAGCTTAGAGACACCGCGAAGACGCTAGTCGCCGGCGATAAGGGTCTGCTGGCGATGGACGAAAGTAACCCAACCTGCAACAAACGATTTGCCAGATTGGGGATTCCCCAGACCGAGGAGGCCCGGCGCGCCTATCGTGAGTTGATCGTGACCACGCCCGGTCTTGGTGAGTGCATTAGCGGTGTGATCCTCTACGACGAAACGATCCGCCAGCAGAAGAAAGATGGAACTCCCTTCGTTAAAGCCATCACCGACGCGGGAATCATACTTGGTATCAAAGTTGACGCCGGCGCCAAGGATCTGGCGGGTCAGCCCGGTGAGAAAATAACCGAAGGTCTGGACGGATTGCGCGAGCGCCTGGCTGAATACTCGCAAATGGGCGCCCGTTTCGCCAAGTGGCGCGCTGTGATCGCTGTGGGCGATGGCATTCCCAGCCAGGGCTGCATCGAGGCCAATGCGCAGGCGCTGGCTCGCTATGCCGCGTTGTGCCAGGAAGCAGAACTCGTCCCCGTCGTTGAGCCGGAAGTGCTCATGGACGGCGCGCATACCCTGGAGCGGTGCAGCGAGGTAACAGAGGAAGTCCTGCGAGCAGTTTTCAACCACCTTTACACCCAACGGGTAATGCTGGAGGGCATGATCCTGAAACCCAACATGGTGCTTCCGGGACTAACCTGCCCTCCGCAAGAAAAAGTGAATGAAGTGGGCGTCGGCGAACAGCAGTATCAAGTGAGATTGACCGACCGCCAACCAGACGAGGTCGCAGATCTGGACGAGGTGGCCGACGCCACGGTGAGGTGTCTCTTGCGGGCCGTTCCCGCTGCCGTTCCGGGGATCGCGTTCTTGTCGGGCGGCCAATCCGCCGAACTGGCCTCAGCGCGCTTGAATGCCATGAATGTCAAGTTTAAGTCGCGACTCCCCTGGGCGTTGGCGTTTTCGTTTGCCCGCGCCATTCAGCAACCGGCTTTGGAGATTTGGCGAGGTACGGCGACCCATGTTTCGGCGGCACAACAGGCTCTGTATCATCGGGCCATGTGCAACCGGGCCGCGCGCCGCGGCGAATACAGTGCCGCGATGGAAACGGCATGAGCAGGAACAAAGCAGCTCTGAGAGCATCCGGGGGCGCTGATATCGGGAAGGCACGGAACCCATGAGGGCGAACAAACGCACTCACCAGCAACACGGAGGGTCGGATGGCGGCGGTGTCCATCAAGGCCATGGTCCTTACTGGAAACGCGCGCATCGTCATTGGGGTTTCTGGGTCGCCTTGTTCTTGATGCTTGCGGCCATGATTATCTATGTGATGAGCAATGACTTGGCGAGGCGGCCTCGCCGCCAGCCACAGCAGCCGTTGTCCGGCGCCGTCGGGAAATAATCGAGCCCTATGAACTTTTGCAACCAGGGAATTACTGCATATGAAGGCGCGAGCTTTAAACCCACGAGGCAGGCCCAATCACTGGTGACGAGGGCCTGCTGACGATGGATGAGAGTAAAGCAACCCACCATGAGTGACACACTGTTGTACCCCCTGCGGTTCGAACCCATCTATCAGTATCGACTCTGGGGCGGGCGGCGTTTGGCCAACCTGCTTTCCGTGCCGCTGCCCGGCGACGGTCCTATCGGCGAAGCGTGGATCCTCAGCGACCGCGATGACCATCAGAGTCATGTTTCCAACGGACCGCTCAAAGGGCGGAGCATCGGTCAAGTGCTGGAGCAGTTTCCTGAGCAAACGCTGGGAAAGCTGGCCTCGCGTTTCCACCGATTCCCGCTGCTGCTGAAGTTCCTGGACGCGCATGAAATGCTCTCCGTCCAGGTGCATCCCACGGCGGCGAATGCGGACCTCCTACGCGCGGGCGAGACCGCGAAAACCGAAGCATGGGTTGTGTTGGAGGCGGAACCTAAGAGCCGTATCTATGCGGGCTTGAAGCCTGGTACGACAGCGGACGATCTGCGGCAAGCGCTCACGAACGGTGGTCTGGCGGACGACCTCGCCTGCTTCACTCCGAAGCCGGGCGACGGCGTTTTCATACCGGCTGGGACGGTTCATGCTCTGGGTGGCGGCGTGGTGGTGTTCGAGATTCAACAGAATAGCGACGTGACGTTTCGCCTGTACGACTGGGATCATGTTGACGTCAAGACCGGCAAGCCGCGCGCCCTTCAAGTCGATCAGGCGCTTGCCTGCATCGACTTTGCCGATGATGCAGCCGGTCTGGTGGCGCCTATGGTTGAAGTGAAAACGCCGGTGGAGCGCGAACGACTCTTTGATTGCGAACATTTCCGGTTGTGGCGCCTGCGCGGACAATCGTCTTTTACCGTCGGCGCCGCGGGTATGCCACGCGTGCTGGTATGCATCGAGGGCGAGGGGCAGGTCGAGCATGGCGGCGCCACTTATGAAGTCGGGAGAGGCGATGTATGGCTCTTGCCGGCGGTAGTCGGAGCCTGTGCTTTTCGGCCGCGCAATGCAGTGAGCTTGTTGGAAATTGCGCTACCGGAATAGCTTTCGATTGGGGAACAACGGGATGCTTGTATAAGGCGGGAAGTTTTAATTGAGATTGCAAGGATTCGGAGGTGCGAGGTTCGTGAAAAAACTGATTGTTTATGATCTGGACGGCACACTTGCCGAAAGCAAATCGTCTCTTGATCCCGAAATGTCGGCACTGCTGCATGACCTTCTCGGGATCGTCAAAGTGGCCGTGATTTCCGGAGGTGATTGGCCGCAGTTTGAAAAACAACTTCTCTCCAATCTTCCCCATGACGAACGACGGGTGAATCTGTCCCTCCTTCCTACCTGTGGAACAAAATTCTTCCAATACACGGGGGATTGGAAAAAGATCTATTCAGAAGATTTCACCGCGGATGAAAAAGAGAAAATCGTCGGTTCTCTAAAGAAGGCGGTCGGAGTAGCGGGCTTCAAAGTCGAGAAGGTGTGGGGAGAGGTCGTTGAAGACCGGGGAAGCCAGATAACATTTTCCGCACTGGGGCAGCAGGCCCCCTTGGAAGAAAAGAACAAATGGGACGCCGATTTCGCCAAGCGGAAGAAGATCAAAGCGATCCTGGACACCTTTATTCCCGAGTTTTCTGTCCGCATGGGTGGCGCGACATCCATCGATGTCACCAAACCTGGCATTGACAAAGCCTACGGAATCAGAAAACTACGCGACATCCTGGGCATTTCATTAAAAGAGATGATCTTTATAGGTGATGCCTTGTTCGTGGGAGGGAACGACTATCCGGCCGAAGAAGCAGGTGTCGTTTCCATCCCCGTCCGAGGTCCCAACGAAACTAAACGGGTTACCGAAGCCATTATCGCTTGTTTGGAGATTGATCAGCTGGCCTGACCTTGGGAGGGAAGTTAATGAGTGGACTTAAGTTGCAGCGCCTGAGGATGCTGATGGAGCCGGAACCTGGCAATCCCCAGGAAACCGAAGGCGTCCTGAATCCGGCAGCGGTTCGTGGCCCCGATGGCGAGATCTACCTCTTCCCGCGGCTGGTCGCGCAGGGCAATTACTCGCGCATCGGTATTGCTCGAGTGCGGTTCAATGAGGCCGGAGATCCGTCAGGCGTGGAGCGATTGGGCATCGCACTGGAGCCGGAAGCTGATTATGAGCGGCGGCCCGACGGTAGTGGCGGCTGCGAGGATCCTCGTATTACGTATGTGGAACCGTTGCAACGCTACATAATGACTTACACCGCCTTTTCGCCCCAAGGCCCACGGATCGCCCTGGCCCTGTCGCAGGACCTCTTCCACTGGGAGCGTCTGGGGCTCGCGACCTTTGGTCCGTATCAAGGCATCGAATTCAACAATGGGGATGACAAAGACGCCAGCCTCTTTCCCATCGCCATTCCTAACCCGTCCAGGCACCCGGAACTGGCCATCCTCCACCGGCCGCTTTTCCCCGGCACTCGACCCGAGGAGACCGCCCGCCACCCCGCCTCCCGTGAGGTGGATCTTGATCGGGAAAGCATCTGGATTTCCTACTGCCCGGTGGCTTCGGAGAGCCATGAACCCTATCACCTCGGTCAGTTTACCTCGCATCATCGGCTGGCGACTCCGGTGTCGCCCTGGGAGCGGCTCAAAATCGGCGGCGGCACTCCGCCCGTCCTAACCCGGCACGGCTGGCTGATCATTTACCACGGCGTGAGCGAATTGGCGAATCCGGGCAACGACCGACACCCGCTGTGCTACTCGGCCGGAGTGATGATGCTCTCTAAGCAGCATCCTCAGTTGATCCACTATCGTTCGGTAGAGCCGGTGTTAACGCCGGTGCTGCCGCAAGAACGCCTAGGGACCATCGCCAATGTCGTGTTCCCCACCAGCATCGACCGGCGCGACGATCTTGGCACACCGGACCGCTTCGACGTCTATTACGGGATGGCCGACAACAAGATTGGCGTGGCACGCCTTGACGTGCCGGGTTCCCTGCCGCCGGAAGGAGTCGCTGACTCGCCGGGGGCAAAGGTGTGACGCAGATGAGTTCGGAAATTCGATAGCGTCAGCTCTCCGATTTTCCAAGGCCGCTCTGGACCGAAACTTGGTGGAGGTAACAAGCAAAGGAGGGTAGTCATCGTGAAACCGAATACAGATAAGCCCGAGCCTCGTGAATCAAAGCCGGGAACCAAGTCCGAATCCAAGCCCGATGCGAAGGACGATTTGAAATCCCTTCCCATGCCGGAACTCCTGAGGAAGTTGGGATCATCGGCAGACGGTCTGAGCCAGGCCGAGGCCGGGAAACGGCTCGAGCAATACGGTCCCAACGAGATCGAGGAAAAGAAAGCCAACGTATTTCTGAAGTTCCTCACCTATTTCTGGGGCCCCATCCCGTGGATGATTGAAGGGGCGGTCATTCTGTCGGGGGTTGTGCGGCACTGGCCGGATTTTTTCATCATCCTTTTTCTGCTTTGTTCCAACGCCGTGGTTGGATTCTGGGAAGAACACCAGGCGGGCAACGCCATCGCCGCTCTGAAGGCCAAGCTGGCGGTCAAGGCCAAGGTGAAACGCGATGGGAAGTGGACCGAACCTGCGGCGCGTGAGTTGGTGCCGGGCGATGTGATCCGTGTGCGCCTGGGCGACATTGTGCCGGCGGATGCGCGGTTGTTGGAGGGTGATTCGGTGGAAGTAGATCAGTCGGCCCTGACCGGCGAATCTTTGCCCGTCACGCGCAAACCTGGCGAGGCGGTGTTCTCAGGGTCGATTATCCGCCAGGGCGAAACCGATGCCATGGTGTACGCCACCGGTACGAACACCTACTTCGGCAAGACCGCGCAACTGGTCGAGGAGGCCCACAATGTCAGCCATTTCCAGCGCTCGGTGCTGAAGATAGGCGACTACCTGATCATTCTCGCTGCGTTTCTAGTAGCAGTGATTGTTACCGTCGCGCTCTTCCGTCACGACCCGGTCATCGATACTTTGGAGTTTGCCCTGGTGCTTCTGGTAGCTGCGATCCCCGTGGCGATGCCCACGGTGCTGTCCGTGACCATGGCCGTCGGCGCACGTCTGCTGGCGAAAAAAGAAGTGGTTGTGACCCGATTGTCGGCAATCGAGGAACTGGCGGGCGTGGACATACTATGCTCGGACAAGACCGGTACCCTGACCCAAAACAAGCTGAAGTTGGGCCAGCCCTTCAGCTTGAACGGCATCCCTGCCGAGCAAGTCATTCTCTGGGCTGCACTCGCTTCGCGCGCTGAAGACAAAGACACCATTGATCTGGCGGTGATTGGTGGGGTGAAGGACGACAAAGCGCTGAAAAGCTATCAGGAAGTTCATTTCGAGCCCTTCGACCCGGTCCATAAGCGCACCGAAGCCACCGTCAAAGGCGCGGACGGAAAACAGTTTTTTGTGGCCAAGGGAGCTCCGCAGGTGATTCTGGAGATGTCGTTGAACGCCGGTGAGGTCAGGCCCGCGGTCGAGAAAGCCATCAATCAATTTGCGGCACGAGGCTTCCGCTCCCTGGGCGTGGCCCGGGCAGATGAGGAAGGCAAGTGGCAGTTTGCCGGCGTGTTGCCTTTATTCGACCCGCCGCGCGAGCAGGCCAAAGCCACCCTCGCCAGCGCCCGGCAGATGGGTGTGAACGTCAAGATGGTGACAGGCGATCAGTTGGCCATCGCCCGTGAAACGGCAAAAGAACTGGGGCTGGGCACGAACATCCTCGACGCCAGCTCTTTGGGCGACGAGAAGCGACAGGACACGCCGCAGTCTGCAGTGGCCATCGAAAAGGCCGACGGTTTCGCCCAGGTCTTCCCCGAACATAAATTCCACATCGTCAAGGTTTTGCAAAAACTCGGCCACTTCGTCGGTATGACAGGCGACGGGGTAAACGACGCCCCGGCGCTGAAGCAAGCCGACTGCGGCATCGCCGTTTCCGGCGCGACGGACGCGGCGCGCGCGGCCGCCTCCATCGTCCTGCTGGCGCCCGGCCTGTCGGTGATTATTGACGCGATCAAGGAGAGCCGGAAAATTGTTCAGCGGATGAACAGTTATGCGATCTACCGCATCGCCGAAACGCTGCGCGTGCTGCTGTTCATGGTGCTGGCAATCCTGATTTTTAACTTCTATCCGGTGACCGCGGTGATGATCGTGATGCTGGCGGTGCTCAACGACGGAGCCATCCTGTCCATCGCCTATGACAACGTTCATTACAAGGACAAGCCCGAGGCCTGGAACATGCATCTGGTGCTCGGGATCGCTACGGTACTGGGCGTCGTGGGCCCCATCGCCGCGTTTGGCCTGTTTTACCTTGGCGACCGCGTTTTTCACCTGGGCCATCCGCAACTCCAGACGCTGATGTATCTGCTGTTGTCCGTGGCCGGACATCTGACGATATTTTTGACGCGCACGCGAGGCCCGTTCTGGTCCATACGTCCCGCGCGGATTTTATGGGTGGCGGTGCTCGGCACGCAAGCGATGGCGACGCTGATCGCAGTTTATGGGCTGTTTATGACACCCCTCGGCTGGGGCTGGGCTGCGTTCGTTTGGGGCTACGCTCTGGTTTGGGCGCTGGTGAGTGATCGCGTGAAGCTCCTCGGCTATCGGATTTTTGACCCCACGAAGCCCCCCTTGTTGGCCAAGAAGCCGTTCGATCTTACACCGCAGATCGCTACCCGGGCTTATGAACTCTACGAGCAGAGAGGTCGTCAGGACGGCCGGGCAGACCAGGACTGGGGCCAGGCGGAGCGGGAAATTCGGAAAGATGAACCCCATCAATAAACAGACGCGAACGACCTGGCTGACGTGGCGGAAAGGATGAAGATGAAAATCGATTCTAAGGATTTCCGTGTGTGGCCCGAAAAAAAGGTCAAACTCAGCGAGTGGCCGACGATTGTGAAGCCCTATTGCAAGTCGAAGAAACTGTATCAAAAGCTTCTGGAAGAACATGTTGCAAAGCTGAGTTCGCTGCAACGCCTGCACTACGCATCCAACCGCTATGCGTTGCTGTTGATTTTTCAGGCGATGGACGCTGCGGGCAAGGATGGCGCCATCAGGCACGTTATGTCTGGAGTCAATCCGCAAGGCTGCCAGGTTTTTAGTTTCAAACAGCCGAGTGCCGAGGAGCTGGAACATGATTTTCTCTGGCGCACCACGTGTCGGCTTCCCGAACGGGGCCGGATCGGCATCTTCAATCGTTCCTACTACGAGGAGGTACTGGTTGTTCGGGTGCATCCGGAGATTCTGCGTAGCCAGGGGCTGACGGAAGAGTTGCGCGACAAGAAGACTATTTGGAAGGAGCGGTATCGTTCCATCGTGGACTTGGAAAACCACCTTTACCGTAACGGAACGCGGACCGTCAAAATATTCCTCCACCTGTCAAAGGAAGAACAGCGAAAGCGCTTCCTCGATCGAATTGATGAGCCGGACAAGAACTGGAAATTCAGTCTCGCGGACGTCCACGAGAGGGACTACTGGAAGCATTACATGACGGCTTATGAGGCTTGCCTGAGCTCGACAAGCACCCATCACGCGCCCTGGTACGTTGTTCCCGCAGATGATAAGGAGAATGCCCGATTGATTGTTTCCCAACTTGTCCTTGATGCGCTCAATGAACTCAAGATGACATATCCCAAGACCACCGCGAAACGCCGGCGGGAATTGAAATCTATCCGCAAGCTGCTCGCGAAATGACGTTTCAATAATGGTCACTTATTTGGCAAGCACCGCAACGTCAGACACGAAAGGCCTTACCCTATGGATCATCCAATCCCTCTTCAACCTTCCGTCAAGGATGTCCCGCTCTCGACCGATCCGTAGTTTGCTGCTAAGGCCGCCGATCTGGTGGGGATTTACTTCGCGCCGACTGACCATGCGGTGGTCTTGTGTGTGGATGAAAAGCTTTTGATTCAAGCTCTGGAGTGTGCGCAAGTATACCCCGCGGCTTCGCAACGGACACGCCCTCAAGGGCTTTAACCACGAATGCGAGCGCCATGGCCGACCCTGTTTGCGGCTCTGAATGTAGCCACCGGGCAAGTCAAGGCGGGCCTTTGCCATCGGCGTCGCCGGCGCGAGTTCCTGGATTTCATGAACGAGGTGGCCGCCGATTGTCCCCAGCAAGAAATTCACGTCGTATTGGACAACCGAGCAGTTACCGGCCGACTTGGTCGTGTAGCGGGCTTCCCGTACAAGTGTCCCACGCTCGTGCAGGATCGCAGTAGAAGACTCCGTCATCGGCGACTGGCCGCGATAAACGCCGTGGTGATGGGGGAAACAGTTGAGGTTCGGATCGATCGCCATATGACGACTTCGATCCGGAAGTTCTCGACCTCTTGTGCCTTGCAAGAACGACCGGCTGGAGACGGTTTGGGTCCAACGACTCCGGGCCTGTAATTAGCCCTGCAGATTTGGCGGTTACGTTTGAGGACGTGATGGCGTTTGACGCTCTCTTCTACTGCGCGGATTGCGGGACTTACGTCAGCATGGAGCGATATCCCTCGCATGAGAACAAGTTATACTGCAAGTGCGGCAAAAGAAGCCTGAACTGGAAGGATTAACAATCCCCTAGGCTGGAAATGTTGCGGAATCCGCTCCCTTAAGGGTCGTGTTCTGTCTAGCGAATCGGAAGACGGGCCATGTTTCTGGTAACGTCCTGGTAACGAAGATTTGCCAAAATAGTGCAAATCGGGCCAATCCAAAGCTGCGTCAGATCCGTTCAATCGCCGATGACTCATAGGTTTAAATCGCTTTGCGTAGTATCCGTTTGCAATCAAGTTAGGTCTTTCACGGCGGTAACGCGGGCGTCCCGCAAAGTGACGCGCTGGCGTGTTGTCATCTAATCCGCAGGGCTGGCCCCCATCCCGTTTGCGAGAGCGCCGAAATTGTGCAAAAGCCGCCGTAGCAGAAAACGTAGTAGGGCAGCACTTAGATGGTTTGGTTTTGGTTGGCATCTAAAAGGTAGACTGTCTTTCTTTACTATGGATTACAACGTTATGCAGTATGGTGCAAAAAGGGGTTACTGTGTTCGTTCAGAATGATGGGTGACACTCGGGGTAGAGTGTCACGATGCAAATTAAAGGGATAGGAATACCCCGCTCCAGGTTCCTGGAGCGGGGCGCGGCCGAGCTGAGCCGGGAGGCTCGCAAGCGGCTGGCCTGGTTTGATTACTATCACGCCCACGGCCGGAATGTGGCTCTGACCTGTCGCTACTTCGGAATCAGCCGGCAGGCGTTTTATCGCTGGCAGCGGCGCTACGATCCTCAGGATCTGAGCACCTTGGAAGACCGGTCGCATCGGCCTCAGCGCCGGCGGCACCCCACCTGGATTTGGGAGCAAGCCGAACGGGTGCGGCGTCTGCGGGAACAGTATCCGCGTTGGGGCAAGGACAAGCTGGCGGTGCTGTTGCGGCGCCAGGGCTGGGCGGTTTCGGTCTCGATGGTGGGTCGGATATTGACTTCTCCCCGCCAGCGCGGAGTTTTGACGGCACCCAGGATGTTTCGGGTCAAGCGACGGCGGGGGATGGCGAACCGTCCCTGGGCGTTGCGCAAGCCCAACGATTATGCCCTCGTGAAGCCCGGAGACCTGGTGCAGCTCGACACGATGGACTTGCGGCCCGCGCCCGGCGTGGTGCTCAGCAGTTCACGGCTCGCGACATAGTCTCGCGCTGGGATGTTCTTGAAGTCCATCACCGGGGCACCTCCACGGCGGCCAAGTTGTTCCTCGATACCCTCGAGCGCCGTCTGCCCTTTCCTTTGCGCGCCCTGCAGGTGGATGGCGGCGGCGAGTTCGCCGCCATCTTCGAGCAGGCCTGCCAGGAGCGAGGCGTGAAGCTCTTTGTCCTGCTGCCCCGCTCGCCCAAACTCAATGGCCAGGTGGAGCGCGCCAATCGCACTCACACCGAGGAGTTCTATGAGGTCACCCCCTTTTCGCTCCCCATCGCCAAACTCAACCGCGAACTTCAGGCTTGGGAACAAACCTACAATACCGTACGACCTCACCAGGCTCTGGGCTACCTCACTCCCCTTGAATTCCTCGCCCAATCCTCATCTCCAAGAAAGGAACCCCAGTGTCACTAATCTACTGGACGAGTACACGAACTTGACATGTTGGTGCTGTTGCGAGGAAGATTTCATCGTGTGCCTGCAGCTTAAGCCCCCCAACACATACGCCTGATTTTTCGCCGTCTTTCGGCCTGTTCCTCAAATTCTATTTCGCTACCCCCACCCCCTATGTAATTTCGCGGTCGCGTGCGCGTGATTGGGCCACGGTCTACGCGCAAGCGGTTGGAAATTCGCACACCCCCTATCCCCTCGCACGGAAGCCGTCAGGCTTCCGTCCTGATCATCTCACGCAAAACCACCACTATTCATGATTACACCGAGTAATCATGAAGGCGAAGTTCATTCCGTCTTGCAAGGAAAGACCTCTCTTCAGGCGAATAATCCCTGTGTCCACCTTTCCGCCCACTCCCGCTCTTACCCCCGGTTTGACCCGCGACTCCGCTACAATGCGCGTATCTCTTGCCTTGTCAGTCAGATGAACCATCCGAGCATACGCTTGCATGGGAGAGTACAGTACCGCGTACCTTGTTGATGACCTTCACGGTAGCGAGGTTGCGAGTGCGAAACGCGGGTAGCGGCTACAGTCGGAACGCTTTGGCTTCCGACTCCTGCGCTTGTGCCGGTTGCGGCTTCGCCGCTATGGAGTTGTCTGCTTGTGGCAACCCTGGCTGGCGTGCGCGCCGACGTACCAGCATGGGTTTGTACGCAAGCCTAGTTGGGGCGGTAACAGGTTCGCGGGGCGCGTAGGCCCACCCCCATTGTCCGCCGCGCTTCACCATGTCACGGCAGAGTCGCTGTTTGATTTCGCGGACACGCTTGCCGACCGCGGCCCACTTGAGGATTCTAAAGAGGCAAGCGATTTCCTTTGTAATCGCGTTCGGGCCGACACCTTCCTCGAAACGCTGCGATTGGTATTCGAGGACATCTTCAGCCGTGATAGCTGAAAGCCGCCGCCACTTGAAGAAATGGCGGAGACGCATTGCCAAGTAAGCCTCTGGCCTCGAAAGCGCCGCGAGCATATGCGGTGGGCCACCGGGCATGGTGCGCCGGGCGTGCGCCCATGCGTAATCGAACACAACCCACCAAAACGAGCGCTGGCTGCGCGGCCCTTCCATCGGTTTGTGTCGCGTAGCCCGCGCGATGCGAAATTCCGCTTTCGCCTGCTCCTCTGCGTCCTGGCAGTGCGTTGTGCCAAGCCAAACCTGCCGCCAGCGCCCCCGCACGCGGAATCGAGCGAAGTACTCGCCCGTCCGCCAATGCCTATAAACTTCCATGAAATTGTCTCTTCAGATCTGCAATGGGCCGCCAGCCAGTGATTTCTACAAACCACTTCGCGGCCTGCCGTGTGGCTTGGAAGTTGAGCAAGCGAACCGAGTCGTCCGTGGGCGACAGTTCAAGCGCGGCAAGTCGCGTGAGGCTTTTCATGAATGGCCCCGCGCCGATCCCTGTGAGCGGCTGGATTTCGCTTTTGGCGAGCGCGATTCCCTGCTTGCCCGGGGCACTGCCGCCCAAGGCTTCCCATAAATAGGCCACGGTCAGATAAACCGACAAGTCAGCCGGACCCACACGGCCCGCTTTCAGCGCAGCAATCAAAAAGCGCCATGTGGCCCGGTCAATGGCCGCACAACGGACTCCTTCGCCTTTTCGTACCTGACAGTATTTTCCGCCAAGATACGCCGTGGCGAAGCGCCGCCTTTCGCGGTCGGCGAAGCCGGGCCGGTAGTCGAACAGATTGAGGCGCTGGCCCCGGCTTTTGCCTATGATGTCGAGGCCCAACAAGCGCCGCGCAGCGCGGAACCGCGCGACGCTGACCGCCACGCGCGCAGCCCATTTGGCGTCACCCTCTACAAAATACGCCGATGACCGACAGCCTTTCGCGTAAAGCCCCAGGTGTTGGCTCACTCGATAGATCACATCGGCCAAGATCACTTTGTGAACGGGCGACAACTGTTTGAAAGCTGCGCTCTGCGCCAAGTCAAAGCGCAGCGGAAACCACCCGCGCGGCGGATTGGGGTTAGTTAGCCCGACCGTCGCAGTCGTTTTGTCGCTCTCAAGCACCGGCTTCCTCGATGGCAGATTGCCGTCCCGACTCAATGAGGCGCTGAAGCTCCCCCGGTTCGACGAGGACGCGCCTGCCGAGACGGACAGGCCGGAGTTTCCCGGCCCGAATCCACGCGCGCAACGTCCACATTGAAAGGCTCAGACTCTCGGCAGCTTCGCCAAGGCTGAGTAATTGCTTTTGGTTCATGTTTCTCCTTTTGGCAATCGGCTAAGTTGCCTCAAAGTTCCTCTTTGCCGTCTAGTGCCATCTTTTACGTTGTAATGATGGCACGAAGCGCCGTGTCAGTCAATCCACACATTGCATGGCACACGCTACGCATTAGTGCGCAGGCCGCACGGCCTACATTCGCACTTGACAGTGGTTGCCATTCTGTGCCATGTTTGTTTTGCATACTGTGGCACATTATTGGTGTCATAGAGAAGGAATAACTTATGACTCGCATCGGGCTTTCCGTGGAAACGCGCTTTCTCCGCATTCCTACCCGCTGGACTATCAAGACTGACCCTCAAGCTCAATTGCCAACGCGATTCTCGCTGCAGGACACGCTCGAACGTATCCAGCGGGGAGAACCCCAACCGCCGATTCAGCTTGGGCCGGTACAATACTTTGTACCGGAAGTGCTGGCCGGGCTTCACGATGTGGGTCGAAAAGCCGAGCGGATAGACGGCTGCAACTTGCGGGACCGCTTTCTGCGGTTGAAGTTGGACCCCGCCCATAGTGAGGATGTGCTGGCATTCTTGAATGACGTGGGAGTTTGGCGCGCGATTGAGGACAACCAAGTAAGCCAAGCCAAGGCTGGAAAGATGCTGGTATCCGGCGTGTTCGGCTCGCGTTACTTCAACGGCCGAGCGAGCGCCTTCACTTTCCATGATCTTCAGCGTGAGCAAGATGACTGGCGCGACTTGCTAGCAAATCCCAAGGCATTGAAGGCCGCATTTGGGCCAGCACCGCAACCGGGCGCCACGCCAGCTAAGCGTTATGAGCACGCGATAAAGAACCATTTCTTTAATCAACTGCAAGTCAGCATTGAATGGCGCAAGGGCCTGCCGAACGGTCTAATCGAAACGATCACAGGCCGTGAAATGATGACGGCCACGGTTCAACTTGATTTACTCCGGGGCGGAAAGTTCCAAATCTGCCAGCGGCCAGATTGCGCCATTCCGTTTGCGACTTCTACGAGCCATCCCCGGAAGTATTGTTCATGGTACTGCGGACATATCGAGTCCGTCCGAAGAGGAAGGAAAAGGCCGAGCGGACAGCAAAGGCTCACGGTGAAGGGAGCGAAATAACGTGGCGATTTTCAAGCGCGGCGGGTTTTACTGGTATCACTTCATTTTCAAAGGCCAGCACATTCAAAAGTCATCGAAGAAAACCAATCAGCATGAGGCCCAGCAAGAGGAAGCGGCGGAACGGACACGGCTCCGCGATGCCTACAAGGAGCGGGCAAACAAGGCCGAACAGTTGGGCTGCAAGGCTGAAGATTTGCTGCGCTGCCCCGAATGCGAAAGTTGTTCAATGGCGCTGCCAGTGTCAGCGCCGCGGATATGAAATTTTGCTCAGAACCTTGCCGCTCACTCTGGTACAAGAAGCACACTCCCACACCCACGCTGAAGGAATTCTCACAGCGTTTTATTGACGCAGTCGAAGTCCGATGCGCTGCCAAACCCCGGACGGTTGAATTCTACGCCCAACAGATGACGCGCTTACTCGAATTCGAACCGCTGGCGAATGCCCGCCTGGACGCTATAGACGAATCGCTGATCGAATCCTTTGTGCAGGCCCGCCGCCTTGCGGCGAGCCGGGCCGGAGCGAATCGCAAAGTGCCGCGTCCAGTGGCGGATGAAAAGCCCGTCAGCCCGGCAACGGTCAACCGCGCCCTTGCTTGTCTCAGGCGATTACTCCGGCTCGCGCAAGAGTGGCGCGTGATAGACCGCCTTCCGCGCATACGTTTACTGCAAGGGGAGAGAAACCGGGAATTCATCCTGAGCCATGCGCAAGAGCAAACCTATTTGAACGAGGCTCCACAACCCCTGCGGGATATTGCAATGCTTGATGTGGACACGGGCTTACGGCTTGGCGAAGCCTTGGCTCTCGAATGGGCCGATGTCCACTTGCAGCCCGCGCACGGCGCGAAATTCGGCTATCTCCACATCCAGGACGGCAAGTCCAAGTATGCCCGGCGCAACGTGCCACTTGACGGGCCGCGTTCGGGCCATGCTCGAAAAACGCAAGGCACAGTCAAGAGGGTTGTGGGTTTTCAGTGAGGACGGCTCCCGCCCGATACGGAATAGCTCGCTCGATCATCTTCACAAGGAACTGAGGGCAACCTTGAAAATGCCAGTGGGTTTTGTGCTACACTCTCTGAGACACACTTACGGCACGCGGCTTGGTGAATGCGGAGCCGATGCCTTTTCGATTATGCGGCTTATGGGTCATTCGAGCGTGAGTATCTCTCAGCGTTACGTGCATCCGACACCGGAGGCTTTGGAACGGGCCATAGAGCGGTTGGAAGCCTTGAATCGGAAAGCTCAGAGAGTGGTAGCACGGGGAAAACGACGGGTACCCGCTACATTTTCCGCTACACCAGAAAAGGCCAGTGTCCGTAACTTATTGACGGGCCGTTAGCTCAATTGGCAGAGCAACTGACTCTTAATCAGTAGGTTGGGGGTTCGATTCCCTCACGGCTCACCATCAAACCTCAGTATCCCGCAAAACCTGGCTGTTCACTTTGCCGTTTTCACTTTTCGCGCCAGCTTGAAAACACTCCACGAAAGCCCGAGGATGACATTCTTTTCAGCCGCCGGTCGATTTCGATCCATTCGCCACAACATCCTCCAGCTTTGACTCAAAATCGGGGTCCCGCGCTGCATCGCAAGTTTAAGATTCAGCAGACGTAACCGAGTTGTCCTGAGACTCGTCATCACCGTTGTTACATCTTCCCCTACGAGCTCAAATGTGGGATAATTTCGCGATCACCAGAATACAGGAACACATGAGCAAAGTTCGTAAATTCCTTATCTTCACATCACTTTTGTCCGTAATGCTTCTGAGCGCATGCACCGGCGGCGACCCACCGGTGCGCGGCTCAACAGCCAGCGGAGAGGTAGCGCGGCCGCAGGACACCGCTGCCGTGCCGGTTATGGTAGCCCAGGCCGAACGGACCACGGTCCCGATCGAATTAACCGCTATTGGGACCGGCCAGCCCTTCCAGACCGTCTCCGTAGAGTCACAGGCAGCTGGTATCGTCAAGGAGGTCCATTACCAGCAGGGGCAATTTGTCCGCAAGGGAGACCTGCTGGTCACCCTGGACAAGGAGCCGTTTCTCGCCGCTCTCGCCCAGGCTGAAGCAGGCCTCGCCCGGGATAAAGCCCAGGCTCAGCTTAGCCAGTCGGAACTTCAACGCAGCCAGACGCTCTATAAGGAAGGTATCGTTTCCCCACAGCAGTATGACCAATCGCAGGCAAGCTCTGCGGCTGCCGAGGCCGTTGTCCGCGCGGACGACGCGGCAATTCAGACGGCCAAAATTCAACTTTCCTATTGCTCCATCTATGCTCCCATCAGCGGTGCGACAGGGTCCCAACTCGTCTCTCCCGGCGCCACAGTCCGCGCCCATGACACGCCCACGCTGGTAGTGATCAACCAGGTGGAACCCATCTACGTTAACTTTTCTGTTCCGCAGCAGTATCTGGAATCCATTAAAGATTCCATGGCCCACTCCCGTTTACGCGTCAGAGCCACTCCGCCCGGCAGTACCACTGCCGAAACGGGCGTTCTGACATTTGTGAACAACACGGTTGACACAACCACCGGCACCATTCAACTGATGGCGACTTTTCCCAACTCCGACCACCACCTATGGCCGGGACAGTTCTCGAATGTCGTGCTGAACCTCGGTGAGCAGCAGAATGTGCTGGTTGTACCTTCACAGGCCGTGCAGTCGGGCCAACAAGGCGACTATATTTTTGTGGTGAAGCCGGACAAAACCGTTGACGTCCAGCAGGTCAAAGTGGGACAAACCTTCAACAATCAGACGGAAGTTTTGCAGGGGCTTACTGCAGGCGAAACAGTCGTCACCGACGGGCAAGTGCGCCTGGTTCCAGGCGCCAAGGTCTATTTCACCAAGTCCCTGTGATAAGGCAGGAACGCCATGAATTTTTGCGAACCCTTCATTCGCCGGCCGGTTATGACCAGCCTCCTGATGCTGGCCATTCTGCTGTTTGGCATCCTTGGCTATCGCTACCTGGCCGTCAGTGACTTGCCGAACGTCGATTTCCCCACCATCCAGGTGTCGGCCGGCCTCCCTGGCGCCAACCCGGAAACGATGGCTTCGTCAGTGGCAACCCCGCTGGAGAAACAATTCACCACCATTGCCGGTCTGAATTCGATGACCTCGACCAGTTCGCTCGGAAGGACGTCGATCACCCTGCAGTTCGATCTCACCCGCAATCTCGACTCGGCTGCCCTCGACGTTCAGTCGGCCATCGCCGCGGCCGCCCATCAACTCCCGGCCAATATGCCTTTTCCTCCGACGCTACGAAAAGTGAACCCAGCCGACCAGTCCATCTTTATGCTGGCCGTGACCTCGCCGACCCTTCCGCTCTACAAGGTCGACCAATATGCCGAAACCCTGATTGCCGAGCAGATTTCGATGATTCCCGGCGTCGCCCAGGTCGGCGTCCACGGCACCGCAAAGTACGCTGTGCGCGTGCAGTTGAACCCCAAGGCCCTCGCCAGTCGCCAGATTGGCATTGACCAGGTTGAGCAGGCCATTAAAAACGCTAACGTCAATATGCCGATGGGGACGCTCTACGGCGCCCACAAGGCCTACAACGTGGAATCCAACGGGCAGCTTTCCGACGCCTCCGTCTATCGCCCGCTCATTGTGGCCTACCGCAACGGGGCGCCGGTGCGTCTGAGCCAGGTGGCAACGGTTACCGACGGGGTCCAGGACAATTACGTCGCCAACTGGATCAACAACGTTCCCGGTATCATGCTGGCCGTCCAGCGGCAGCCGGGCACCAACACGATCGAAATCGTCAAGAAGATCCGTCAACTTCTTCCGCGCTTCTACTCGATCCTGCCGCCGTCAATCCATCTTTCGATTGAATACGACCGCTCCGTCTCCGTTGACGAGTCCGTCAGCGACGTCAAATTCACTCTTCTCCTTGCAGTCTTTTTGGTGGTTCTCGTCATCTTCCTTTTTCTACGCAATGCTTCCGCCACGCTGATCCCAAGCATGGCCTTGCCGATGGCCATTATGGGAACCTTCGCGGTGATGTATCTGCTGGGTTACACCATAGATAATTTGTCCCTGCTGGCCCTGACCTTGTCGGTGGGTTTCGTCGTCGATGATGCCATCGTCATGCTTGAAAATATTGTGCGCCACCTGGAAATGGGCAAGACACCGCTCCAGGCCGCGCTCGACGGCTCGAAGGAAGTCAACTTCACCATCCTCTCGATGACTTTATCGCTCGCCGTCGTATTCCTTCCCGTCTTTTTCATGCCCGGAGTCTTCGGCCGCTTGCTCCACGAATTTGCGGTGGTCATCATTTCCGCGGTTCTGGTTTCCGGCATCGTTTCCGTCACGCTCAGCCCGATGCTCGCCCGACGTTACCTGCGTCCCCAGCACGAGAAACGGCAAAAAAGATGGCTGTATCGCACACTGGAAAACATCCTGGACACCGCGCTCCGCCTGTACGGATGGAGCCTTCGATGGGCCCTTCGGCACCGCGTACTGGTCATGACTTTCGGTTTTCTCGTTCTGGTGGGAACCGCGTGGGAGTTCATAGCGATTCCGAAAGGCTTCCTTCCGAACGGCGATACGGGACGGATTGCGGTCTCAACAGAAGCGAACCAGGGAATCTCTTTTGACGCCATGAAGATACATCAGCAGGCCGTCAATCGCATCCTCAAGGCTGATCCGAGCGTCGTTCAATTTTTCTCGGGCATCGGCGGATCGTTCAACAACGGCATGAACAATGGTCGTGCGTTTCTGCATCTGAAGGACCGGCCCGACCGCCCCTGGACCCACAATCCAGCCTATGAGCGCCTGGTTGCCCGATATGGCCACGTCCCCGTCGTTGCTTCTGTGGTCCGGTGGATTCGCCCGCTTTACGAACACCACATGACCATCGACGACGTGATCCATGGGCTGCAGCCGAAGCTGGACAAGCTGCCAGGGATTCGCGTGTTTATGACCAACCCGCCCTCCATCCGGATTGGCGGCCACATGACCAAGAGCCTGTACCAGTACACCCTGTCGAGCCCGCAAGCCGATGAACTCTACAAGTACGCTGAGAAGTTTGAAGCGAAAATGAATTCTTTGCCTGGCCTTGCGGACGTCACCAGCGACCTCCAGATCCGGAATCCCAAGGCCAACGTAGTGGTCGATCGTGACAAAGCGGCCGCACTGGGCGTAACGCCACAACAGGTGGAGGATGCCCTCTACAGCGCATACGGCCAGCGCCTGGTTTCTCCCATCTATACCTCAAACGACGAATACTGGGTGGTGATGCAGGTGCAGGATAAGTTCCAGCGCGACCCCAACATGCTCTCGGAGCTCTACATCGGCTCGTCTTCGGGCAACCTCGTTCCCCTCAGCGCCGTCTCGAAATTCACGACCAGCGTTGGCCCCCTCACCGAGAACCACAGCGGCCAGCTTCCTTCAGTGACGATGTCCTTTAACCTCGCGCCTGGAGTCGCTCTGGGCCAGGCGGTGAGTGAAGTGGAGGGGCTGGCCAAGTCCATGCTGCCCATCTCCATTACCACGGACTTCCAGGGCACCGCCCACGCCTTCAAGGAATCCCTCACGGGACTGGGCATCCTGCTCATCATGACGGTGCTGGTGATTTATATTGTGTTGGGCATCCTCTACGAAAGTTACGTTCATCCCATCACCATTCTCACCGGCCTGCCGGCGGCCGCGTTCGGCGGGCTGCTTACGCTTTCGCTGTTCCACATGGACCTGGACCTCTATGGCTTCGTCGGCCTGATCATGCTGATCGGCATCGTCAAGAAGAACGCCATTATGATGGTCGATTTCGCTTTGGAATTGGAGCGCAAGGGGAATTACACGGCCGATCGAATCCGCTTATCAGGGCTCCATGATTCGCTTCCGGCCGATCATGATGACCACCGCCTGCGCCATCATCGGCACGATGCCCATCGCGATCGGCATCGGCGCTGACGCCGACTCGCGGCGCCCGCTCGGAGTTTGCGTGGTGGGCGGCCTGCTGTTTGCCCAGCTTGTAACGCTCTACCTCACGCCTGTCTTTTACACCTATATGGACTCTTTCCTGAAATGGCGCACAAGCAGCAAACGGCAGCTCGATTCCGAGGCTGAAGGCGCACCCATGCTTGCGCCCGACGCTGAAAACCTTGCCCAGAATTAGTTTGCCTTGTCAGAATGGGCGACTGTCTCGAATGGCAGGTTCGCGTGGCCCATTGGCAAAGCCACTTCAAGCACCCATTTGTCACACGGACACTTCGCCCTCAGGCAAGCGTGCTGGACCAGCCCAGAGTGATGATGGCCAGTATCAGCACCAGCAGCCCGGCTCCCATGAATATCCGGTCAACAGTGCGCGAGAAACGCCATTCCCCGGCTAAAATGCCGCAGACGTTGGCTGTGAGCAGCCCGACAGAAAGGCTAATCGGCCAGCCGATAGCAGGACCCAGCCTGCCGAGCCTGGGCGCAGCCGAACCATAAACAAAAATACTCCCGCCCCACAGCAGGCCCATCAGGAGGGTCAGGCCGTAGAGCGATGCGGTTTGGGGCTGCACATATTTTCCCAGGCTTCGGTTTTTCCTGAACAAATAGGCGCAGAACCCCAGATTTGAAACGGCTCCGCCCGTCAGCATCAGCAGCCAGACAAGGTTTGAACCCGCAAAGGCGCTGTTGCCCAGACGCTCTGCTGACCGGATGATTCCCTGCGCCCCGCTGTAGCCGATGTTGAAGACCGCCGACAGCACACCCGCGCCGGCGCAGAGTAACAGGCCGATCCAGAACGGCCGCGCTTCACCCACCATCTGCTGCCGTACATTCTGATTCATCTGGCTGCTTTCCTTCAGCTTCGCCGCGTAGCCGCAAAGGGCGATACCCGCAATCGCAATCACCGTTCCCGCCATGATCGCCTCGCCCTGCTTCTCAAACAGTTTGGCCGGATCGAGCAAAAGAATCGGCAGGAACGACCCCAGAGAGGAACTGATGGCCAGAACGAACGTGTTGCCCAGCGAAATGCCAATGGCGCTGACACCCTGCCCGAACATGACTGCCCCGAAACCCCAGGCAAAGCCGCACACAATGGCCATGACAATGGCATGAATCGGAGCCTGGTGAAGCGATTCTCCCAGGTTATGCACCGTAGTCGCCGCAATGACAACGGGCATCAACAGGCAGGCGATCAGAATAAAAAGCGCCCAGACGTTTTCCCACGACCAACGCCCCAGGTAACGCATGGGCAGCGTAAATGTCCCATTCATCAGACCCGAAAGCACTGCCAGAGCCAGACCCATCACCAATACAGGTGAAACTGCTTCCATAGTTCCCTCAGCAGATTGATTGCCCGCCGCTCAACTGCCGAACATGACCGGCAAGAGCTGTTTGAGATCCTCGCCCAGATTGCTGCGGCCCGTCAATTCCCACAGTGAAGCGTGAAGCTGGCGCATACCCAGCACAGCCGTGATCCAGGATTGCGTCCAGCCGCTCTCGATCGACCACGGCCCCCAGCCCCAGTCTGACCCGCTGGCCCAGTAGTCCCACGTTCCATAATCAAAGGCCCGGAACCAGCCGCCCGCCAGCTCGGGATGCTTTTCTGACCTGACCTGGATGCGGCAAAGAAATTCGGCCAGCCTGTTTTCAGCCTTCAAATACATCGGGTCGCGGGTGGCGGCAGCCGCCTCGTGCAGGCCCAGAAACGCAAAGTTCGTGGTATAGAGCAGGTCCGCGACAGGATCACCGTTCTGTTGCAGCAGCGGCGCTTCGGATGTTCCATAGGCGTCGTTCGATTTTGGGGGCCCGTACTGGCCCTTACCCTCGGACCCAACTTCCTCACGGATGGCTCCCGATTTGTCCTGAAAAGAAATCAGGTCGCCGGCAATCCGCTTCAGCCAGTTGCGATGTTGAGGCTTGTCTTCAAGGTGCACCAGCCAGGCCAGTGGCAACAACATTCGCGCCCGCTCCTGCTGCAGGCCGTTCGTCCAGTGCCATTGGGCCGGATAGGCCGCCATGGTCATTTGGATCGCCGTCCTGGTCCTCTGCAGGAAGGGTTCGTAATGCGTCTTCGCATAGGCCCGCAGAAAGCACGCCCAGAGATAGGCCTCGAAGTGCGGATGATAGTTCACAAACTTCTCATTGTAAAAATGCCGCCAGCCCAATTTTTGAAGCTCCTTGTCCGTCAGCGAGTTGTGGCGGAAGCCCAGTGTGCCGCTCGTGCGAAGATTGGCAAGCAGGCAACGAAGCACCCCGGCATCCCAGCGGTTTGAACGCAACACGCCTGCCGCCGCCATCGTTCCCAACATGCTTCGCGCGTTGTCGTCACCATAGTAGGTGCCCGGAGCCAGCGGCAGTGTCCAACCTACGAGGCCAAAGGAAGGGCTCTTCGGGTCGTTCCTCGGCGCCGCAGACAGTTGCGAGTTGAAGTAGATAAAGTTGTTCAGGTTGCGGGCAATCGATTTGTTCTCCGGCTTCATTTCGATGGCGCCTGAAAGCGCCATGCTCAGGGAAACCTCGCCGATGCAGTCGTTGCGAAGGTTCCAACCGACGGGCTGTTTTCCGTTCCATTCAATGTTGCTCGCAAAACCTTCCAGAAGGCCGTCACTGCCGTTACCCAGCGGCCAACCTTTATCCATGTTGTGCGGAACACTGGATTCCCTGGCGTATTTATAAACCATCGGCTTCCAGGAAGGCGCAACGAAGAGGTTTGCGTTGGAATACCACGCAACGCCCCTGCTGAAAGCTTCGCGCTCGGCCTTTGCAGGCAAGTGTCCATCTCTCTTGAATGCGGGACGGACAACCGGCGTCCAGTGCGGCAGGCCCAACTTCCGCCCCGCTGAAAGCCAGCCCAAAATCCACCGCCAGACGTGCGGCCAGGCCTCAGGAGGAGCATACCGGCCCGTGAGGAACTGGCTGAGCTTTGTTGTAGACACCAGGACATCGCGGCCGGGATGCCTGAAGAGAATAGGATGAACGCCTTCTTTTGGAAGCCCATAAACCGCGGTCTCAAATCCCGCCACGCGCGCCAGAACCAGTTCGGCTGGATGCGATTCTCACCGGAACGTAGATGCAATCATGCAGCGCCAGAATCCGCATCCGTTTGAGCGCCGGAGCAAACGCATCTGTGACAACGACGCAACGTTCGAGAATATTGTGATACCTTCCCTGCGCCACGTGCTGCGGATCACCCACCGACATGCCCGGAACGGAATCAGGAAACTCCACGTACAGGCGCAGCCTCTTCTTTGCAGCTTCCTCATACACCGCGGCATCGACGGTGGTCCGTCGATGGGGATACCCTTCTGCAAGAACCAGGACGCCGGAACCCTCGGGCGCATGGGCGACTGCCTCCTCCGCACGGTCGTAACGCGAACATGCGATGCGCGATGCTGTCGCCACGCGGTAGAGGTCGTTCTTCTCGCCACAACTCAAATACAGCGGACGTGCCGTCCGCGCCTCGCAAACACCGGAACAAAAACCGCTAATGGGATTGCGCCCAGTGCCTTCAGAATTTGGCGACCCGGGCTCTTCTTGCAATCGATTGCATTCACCACTCGATCCCCTCTTGGATTTCCGTGACACCTTTCCCCTTGAACAAAATCAGTCATCCTGTACGGGACACGGGTCTACCTAATGATGTCTGCTCTGACACCCAGTCCCCTTAGCTGCGGCCCTTCAGCCACTCCGCGTAGGCCGTATAGAGTTTGGTAGACGCGGGAGACCCACAGAAGGCCGTCGACCCCGGGTTTGTTCATCATGCCTTGATACTGGTAGACAAGAATCTGATCCACCCAGGGCGAAACAGCCTCAAGCTGCCGCAACACACGCGAGAAAGGGGCCGGAAGTAGCGCACTCTTATATACGGCTCCCTCAAAGCAAAAAATCTTCGACGTCCGCCCACATGGCTGCCCGCTGCGCCCGGTCGTGGGCCTTTCTCAACCCTTCGTAAAACTTCGGAGTCTCATCGGGTGTAGACTTTTGAACGCCGACTTCGTCCTGGTAGGCGACCACGTCAACATCCAGCGACTCCAGTTGCTTCACATACTTGTCATCGGGAACCGCCACGCGCGTCCCGTAAGGCGCGATCAGAATTTGTCGCCCGCGGAGTCAACCGCCGGGCCAGCCGGGAGCAGGTGTTGACGTACCGAATGAACTCATCCGAATAGTAGCGGTCAATGAAGGCCTCGTTGGGCCAGTACCATCCGTAAAAACTTTTGTGATGCCCGTAGAGTTGCGCAAGCTGTTCGATGGCTTGCAGGCGTTTCCGGGCGGCCACGGGGTCGGCAACGATTTTCGGGCTGGCCCAGTCACCGTAAAAACCGCCTCCGATAAAGAACTTGACGCCGTACTTGTCCGCTGCCGTCAGCACGGCTTCCATCGGGTCAGCGCAAGCCAGGCGCCAGGGCGGGAAAATGTTTGTCTGGAAAAACGCCCGGTAATAGACAGCCGTTGCCATCAGCACCAGGTAATCCATGCCCATGTCGGAGATTTCCTTTACCTTGGCGTCCCACTGCGCACAACTCAAGTCGGCGCACTGGGGATTCCAATCTACCCCTTCAACGGTGGCGTGGTGCTGAAATTCAAACCAGCTTCCCGAAATCGGTTTGTTAGCGGCAGGCGCGGGCGCGGCTCAGCGGCTGGCGGAAAGGCGCCCACGAGAACACCGCTCGCTCCCAGTGAGTAAAGGAACTTTCGCCGGTCCATTTTGCTCATACCTGGGACCTCCGTGCCACAAGGATGGCGAATCGTGTTCTCCCACGAAGTCTATTCCTATCCTAAGATAACGTTCAAATGTAACACTTTAATGCTGATTCGCCCAACAGAGGAAATGCCCCCTCGCACGGCATTCACTTCGCCGTGCTTATCATCACCATGAGGAGATTTTCTGCCGGGCAACGTAAACCTTCATCAGCCAGATGGCGAAGGCAGAGCGGCTGACCACTTTCCGTTCCGAGTTGCCTTTGGGCAGTTCCACGTGCGTGTTTCTCACCGCGTCCTGAAGTTCCGAATCGAAAACCGGTCGATCCAGTTTCTCCCGCGCATCGGCAGTGCGGCGCCAGTAACCCATCGCTATCAATTTTTGCAGCGCTGCCGCGCTCAACGGAGCGGACCAAAGCCTGGCAGCGGGAATGCGTTCAATGCCCAGCGATCTTGCAAGGGCTATCAGCGCGTCCTGTCTGGTTACCGGCGCGGAAGGTGAAAAGTGCAGGTTCTGGCCATTGCCGCCGAAGACTCCTTTTGCAGCCAGCAACTGAGCCGCCGTGAACGCCTGGTCGTCTACCTTCAGATCATCGAACCAGTAGATGGTGCACCGCTGCGCACAAGGTCAACCTGAAGGGTTGTGGTCAGTTTCGCGTTTTCCGCGATTGCCCGTGGCGTGTGGCCGGACTTTACTGCCAGTGCCGCAAGTCGCCCCGCAGCTTCACCAATGACCCACTCAATGGGATGCAACCGGTAGGCGCCGTTGGTGATGTGCGTCGTGCCAATATCTTTGGATGCCGCAATCAGATTTTGAATGTCCGCCGAACCAGCGCGCCCAGCGGCACCTGGAAGGGTTTCGTGCCGGAACTAAAGTCCTTCTTTATCGCAGCTATGGATGTCGATGGGGTAAAACCCAATCCCCACGGAATCCGCAAACCACCTGCTTCGGGGACCTTTCTGATAAAGGGCGGAGATGTCCTGCTCGCGGATGGTCTCCAGCGCCCGGATCCTTCGCGACTCACGAATGTAGGGATAGAGCGAAAGGCCGTCTGTTGAGCCGAGTTCCGAATTCAGAAAGCGTAACTGCGGGAATCCCTTCCCTGCTCCGTTCCGGGTGCATCATGCTGCAGCCACCAGGCAAAACCCAGGGCAAGCAGTTTCGCGCTGCGCAACTGTTCGGCCCGAGCGAGGGGTTGCTAAAGCAGGCCGGAACCGCAGTAGTCATTGCCCGGCCAGTTGATCAGCGAAATGTCTGGCGGGGCGTGCGGCCCCGCAAAATTCTCCTTCGCCACCAGTCGACGTAAGCCCAGAAAGAACCAGGCGTCCCCTCGTTCTTTGTGAACACCCCGTAGTCAGAAATTTTCCATGTCCGTAATCGAGGTAAGCGTGTACGCTGGCCTTGCCGTTCGCCTTATAGCCTTCTCGTTTAAGCAAATCCTGATTTCTCTGGACACGAGTCAGAACAAAAGAGTAGTAAAACTCTGGTCATCGTGTGATCTCCCGCGCCTTTCCGCGCGTCCGTTCGCCTGTCAGCTGCGTTATCGTGCCGTCACTGACTCTGCTCCTGCCATCGCAGCAGTTCGCCAAGTCCGTCTCATCTAGAATATATTTCTCCCTAACCAACCACTTCCCCGTGTTGAACTCGTAAGCAGAACAGATTCAACTCGCTTCCCTTCATCCTCACAGCGGCTTTGTCCTCAAAAACCCCCAGCATCCCTTCTGCTCGTAAGCTTGAGCATTTATTGCAGCACCTGAAGCACCTTCGTTCAAAGCAGAGCGCGCTCACCCAGCGTTACCGTTAAAGTGCACCTGTGCCCTGCCCGCGTGACAACGTAAAGCGTCGAGATAATGCCACCATGTCGTTTCTCAGCTTGTATATGAAGCCGTTCCGCCGCGTTTCTACGTAGCGTTTTCATCAATTCTAAACCCCTGCGAGTCATCTGCCCGCCCAGCCATTGTTTCCTCTTATCAGACTGCATCCCCTGGGCCGCCGTCGAGCTGTGAAAGTTCCTCCCGTGCTGCCGCCCACTACCAGCACTCTCAGTGACACTCATGCCGGCGCCACAATCTCAACCCTCTGCCCCTCATCTACGCGGATATTTGAGACAACCATGAAAACTGAAAGTCTTTTCCCGTACAACAACGCAGCTATACATCCCCACAGAACAGCGCTCATACCACACCGCGACACATACCCAGTTCTTCAAGTAATAGCTCCAAATTCCCTTCCCTTCCCCACACACCCCCCTCATTTTATATACTCACATATGTTAACCACTCCTGTTGCGGCTGAGACGCCCCACACCGCAATTTAATTCAACAGCCTCGCGCAGGTGAAATATACTAATGTTCGCTTTGAACAGAAACAGTACGCTATCACAATTGAAGAACGGACTGATTGTTTCCTGCCAGCCGCGGCCGGGCTCTGCCTTCGACCACTCCAGTTTTGTTGTCGCGATGGCGTCCGTGGCGCAGGAACAGGGCGCGGTAGCAGTCAGAGTCCGCGGTGTGCGCGACATTCGAGCCGTCCGCCGGGCCGTACGAATCCCTGTCCTTGGCCTTGAAAAGATAAACGATCCCAACTCCGAAGTCTACATAACCCCGACGCTGGAATCGGTGCGGCGCGTTCATCGCGCAGGCGCACAGATCATCGCCATGGACGCCACGGGACGCCCCCGCCCGTGCCACCAGTCGCTTGCCGCCATCATCAGCGCCGCAAAGTCCAATCTGAATGCGCTTTTTATGGCGGACGTTGCAACGCTCCGGCAGGGAGTGGAAGCAGCCCGGCTGGGTTTTGACATGGTTGGAACCACGCTATGCGGCTACACCAAAGACACCAGAAACCACAAGGGGCCGGCTCTCGACCTGGCCCGGCGGCTTGTTCGCGAACTGGACATCCCGGTGATTCTAGAAGGGCGCGTCCAGGAACCCGACCATGTGCGGCAAGCCTTTGACCTGGGCGTTTACGCCGTGGTGGTGGGAACAGCCATCACCGATTTCGAATGGCTTTCCCGGCGCTTTATTGAAGCCTGCCCAAAGGCCGCGGCAAAAGACCGCAGACGTCCCACTCCGCGCAGGATTTCAACCAGCCGCACCTCTTCAGGAACAGGAAAAGGAAGCTGAAACCATGAAGCTCTTTCTCGGCGTTGATGGCGGCCAGACCAGCACCCAAACCGTTCTGGCTGATGAGAATGGCACGATCCTCGCCCAGTCTAGCGGAGGCCCCAGCAATCACACGGAGGAGCCCGGCGGCCCCGAACGGCTGGAACGGGTCGTGCTCGGCACGGTGCGCGAAGCGATGGCCGCAATCCACGTTGCCAACCCTGACGAGCAAACGTTTACGTCCGCATGCTTTGGGATGACGGGTGAAACCGACATCAAGACCCGGATTCTCCAGCGCATTGTCCGGGCTGAACACCTGTCGGTTGTCCATGATTCCGTCAACGCCCTGGCGGGAGCAACGGCCGGCCAGCCGGGAATCATCGTGATTGGTGGCACGGGTTCCGTGGCCCGCGGAGTCAATGAACAGGGTGAAGAAGCGCGTGTGGGCGGATGGACCCACATGTTCGGCGACGAGGGCAGCGCCTACTGGATTGGCCGCGCGGCGGTTCGCGCCACCCTGGCGGAATACGACCGCATGGCCCCCAAAACAATTTTGACCCCGATGCTTTTTGAACAGCTGGCAGTGGCTTCGCCTTATCAACTGATCGAGAAGTATTATGCCGGCACTTTGACCCGCGATCACCTGGCGGGGCTTTCCGTGCAGGTGGATGAAGCCGCCCGGCGGGGAGACAAGGTTGCGCAGGAAATACTTCGCGAGGCTGCCCACGAGCTCGCGCAATATGCCCAGGCGGTCATCGCCCTCGTATTTCCCCGCTCTGACGATCCCGCCCACAGGACGTCCGACCTGAAATTTCTGGTCTGCTATGCCGGTGGTGTGTTCCAAAGCGAACTCCTGGTGAAGTGCTTCTCCGATGCTGTGATGCGCAGCGACCGCCGGGCGGAAGTCCGCGCTGCCCTGCTCCCGCCGGTTCTCGGTTCCCTGCTGCTGGCCTATCGCGCCGCCGGGGTTCAATTGCCGCGCAATGCAGTCAGCAGTTGGACGAAATCCATGCTGTAAATCGGTACCGCGCCGCGCAATTTGCATTTGTGAAGGTGCACGGATGCGGATTGTTCCGCCATGGTGAAAGAGGCCCAGTGGCTCACAATCAACCAGCAGAAATGGAAGACACTCCGCATTTAAACAACGTGCGGCGCCACAGTATTTTTACCAGTGCCACGGCCATCGTGCTGTACGTTGCTGCCGGCAGCTTCGTGGCCCACATGCTGACGGCGGGCCGCTACGGCTACTTCCGCGACGAACTTTACTACCTCGCCTGTGCCCGCCATCTCGCCTTCGGCTACGTCGACCAGCCGCCCATGATTGCGCTGGTCACGTGGCTCACCGTCCACACGATAGGCACTTCGCTCCCGGCCCTGCACTTTCTGCCGGCGCTGGCGGGCGCTGCCATGGTCTGGCTTACCGCCGTGATAGCGCGTGAACTTGGGGGGGGCCGCTTCGCCCAGGGGCTTGCCGCTCTGAGCATTGCGCTGGCGGGTATGTTCGTGATAAACGCCCACCTGCTGACCATGAATGTGTTCGAGCCGCTGTTCTGGATGGGCTGTGCCTGGGTGGTGATTCGCTTCATCAAGACCGGCAACCAGAAACTCTGGTTGTGGTTCGGCGTGCTGGCTGGGCTGGGCCTCGAGAACAAATACTCGATGGCCCTTTTCGGGTTCGCTATTGTGGTTGGTTTGCTGCTGACTGCTGAACGCAAAGTCTTCCGCTCGCGGTGGATATGGATTGGCGGAGGGGTGGCCCTCGCCATCTTTCTGCCCAACCTCGTCTGGAACGTTCAGCACCACTGGCCATTTGTCCAACTGATGCACAACATTCGGGTGAACGGCCGGGACATTGTCCGTGGCCCGCTGGCCTTCATGGGCAACCAGATCTTTATGATGTCTCCGCTCAATTTGCCCATCTGGCTTGCGGGCCTGTTGTTTCTATTCTTCGGAAACGACGGCAAGCGCTTTCGGGTGCTGGGATGGGCTTTTCTCGTGGTACTGGCAGCAACCATGCTGCTGCACGGCAAAGGCTACTATTCCGCACCGGCCTACCCCATGCTGCTGGCGGCGGGCGCCATCCTCATCGAACGCGCGGCCGGCGTTCGCCACTGGCTCAAGCCGGCCATTGTGGTGGCGCTGGTTGCGGCCACGGCGCCGTTGCTGCCCATGATGATCCCAATCCTTCCGGTCGAAACGTATGTTCACTATCAGGAAACGCTTCATCTGGCGCCGACCGCCACGGAGAAAAGTCACCTCCGTTCACCCCTGCCTCAATACTACTCGGACGACCTGGGCTGGGAGCAGATGACAGCCGAAGTGGCCCAGGCATACGACAGGCTTCCACCAGGTTTGCGCGCAGCGACGGCCATCTTTGCGCAAAACTACGGAGAGGCAGGAGCCATTGACTTCTTCGGACCGAAATATGGTCTGCCCAAAGCCATCTCCGGCCATCAGAACTATTTCCTGTGGGGGCCTCGCCATTATAACGGCCTTGGCATGATTGTTCTGGGCGACAACCGCAAAAACCTGGAGAAATACTTTGGCCAGGTGATCCACGCGGGCGATTTCGGAGTGCCTTATGCACTCGAGCATGGACCCATCTGGATGTGCACGCAACCCCGCGGATGGAATCTGAAGCAGATCTGGCCCAGAATTGAAAAATTGGGATTAGCGCCTTAAGCGTTGTTCGATCACAGGAGGGGAGCCTCAAAATCCCTGGCGGCAAATTGAAGTCTGCCATCAAATACGATGGTCCAGCCCCGGCAAGGATCCCAAGGCAGGAGCGTCCGAGCAGAACATCAAAGGTCCGGCATCCGCCCCTGCTCAGGAGTGGGAAAATTATTGCGGGCGGATAAACCGGAATCTGAGAAAAATAACTAAGAAAAAAGTGGTCGGGGCGCCCAGATTTGAACTGGGGACCTCTCGGTCCCGAACCGAGCGCGCTACCAGGCTACGCCACGCCCCGAAATCTCAATGAACCGTGGCGAGTGACCAGGGCAAAGCAGGGGCTGCCACGCCCTCAGTCTCATCACTCGCCACTCATCACCTCTCTAACAATTTCTGGTCGGGACGGCCGGATTTGAACTGGCGACCCCTTGCACCCCAAGCAAGTGCGCTACCAGGCTGCGCTACGTCCCGGAAATCCGCGCATTCACGCTCAAATATGGACGGAATGGCACGAAATTCAACGCTAGCATCTTCGGGAAACGATTGTCAAGATTCCACGGAGTTCGCGCTTGATGGCCTTGACCTGAGCATCATGATCCTGGAGGAAGCGGCGGGTTGGCCTCCGCAACCGGACCTGACGATTCCGGCCAGATATTTGCGCGCGCCTTCAATGGTGAAACCCTCTTCGTAAAGCAAACGCTTGATCTCAAAAACCATTTCCACATCCTGCCGCCGGTAAAGGCGATGGCCTGTAGCGCTCTTGATGGGCTTCAGGGTTGGAAATTCCGTTTCCCAATAGCGCAGGACGTAAGGCTTGGTATCGGCAAGCTCGCTCACTTCCCCGATGCGAAAGTAAAGCTTGTCCGGAATCACAATTCCGTCGGCTGAGCCCCGACCTGGTGGTTGTTGCGCGGCTTGCGTTGTTTCAGCATAGCCCCAATCACGACCCTGTGAGATAGTGCCTTCGTGTCATCTTAGATAACCGACGGCCGGTCGTCAAGAAGATGTCCCGGAAGACTCTATGAATTTTCAAAATGGGTCTGCGCTTCCTTGACGGCCAGAAACAACACGAGCACCAGACCGAGCGCGACGGCCGAGGCCCTTCGCGGTGCCAGTGAGCGTTTTAGTCCACCCGCTTCTGGCGGAAAGAACGCACAATTCTCCCAGGCCCAGAGGAAACAGACTGAGGACGGCGTAAGAATGGCAGGATATCGCCGCAGCAAGGCTGACGGCCAAACCTGCAAGCGCCAGGGCGCGGATCGCCTCACGGTCGCGAACGTCCAGCGCGCAATGGCGGTATCCAACACAGGAGTCCTGCAGAAATTTAACCGTCGGCGCGATGGATCCCTGAGGCCCGAAAAACTCCTGGCGCATGTTGTTGTCAACGCCAACAACTTCCCATTCTGCTTCGTTCAAAAGGCGCACACAGGCCGAGCCGATCAGGCCACCGGAACCTGTAATGAGGGCTTTCATTCTTCTTAGAATCTACTGACGGACTGGAACAATTACAAGATGTGACGCTGCTAGCAGTAACTGTAGAGTAATTCATAAATTCGCACCTCGGCACCCGGTTTCCCTACAGCAAATCGCCTGCCTCTCTCGGACACACGAGGCCGTGACGTCCGTCACATCTTCGGGTGAGTCCATTTGCTATAAGCAGAGTGGAAAGGAAGATTTCCATGGGCAATGTACTCTATTGGATTGTTTTAGTTACGGTTGCCGCCGTAGGAATTTATATCCTCTACCGCCTTTACGGCAGTGCGCGGACCTACTTCAAGTTTCGGGGCAAGCGCCTGGTAACATGCCCGGAAACGCACAAGACTGTGGCCGTGGAACTCGATGCCAAAGAGGCTGCCCGCGAGGCCTTTGACGCAAAAGCCCACGGATGCAACTCAGCGAGTGTACCCGCTGGCCGGAACGCAAGGATTGCGGCCAGGAATGCCTGAACGAGATCGCCATGTCCCCATCCGACTGCCTGGTCCGCAACATCGTCATCGACTGGTTCGAAGAAAAGGATTGTGTCTTTTGTGGAAAGTCCATCGCAGAGGTCAAGGAGTGGTGGGTAGACCACAAACCTGCCTTGCTGACTCCCGAAAAGCATATTGTCGTGTGGAATGAATTCGCAGCAGAACAATTGCCCGAGCTCTTCGAGAAATGCGAACCCGTCTGCTGGTCTTGCGCGGCAACAGAAACGTTCCGGAAGCAACCATCCGGACCTGGTGAGTGACCGGGCGCCCGACCCCCTTGCGGATCCGGCACATCAAATAGCGGCTTCCACGGCCCCCACCCTTGCGCCCGCCGGACCCAGAGGCTGAGTCTGCCGCGCACGGTCCTCAGCCCATTAATCGAGGTGAAACACTTCTTCCAGCTCCCGCATCATCTCATCCGGACGCGAACCTTCCAGCGACTCAAAGTAAGGCGACATCATCTTCTGCCAGCGCGCATTGACTTCCTCTTTTGACATCCCCTCCACCGCGGACTTCAGGTCAGTGGGTGTCTCAAAATATCCAAAAAGCGTGCCATCGCTTCGCATAAAGAGCGAGTAGTTGTGCCAGCCCGTGCGCCGAAGGGCCTCCAGCATCTCGGGCCAGACTTTCTTGTGGTGCTCCCTGTATTCATCGATCAATTCGGCCTTCACTTTCAGAATGAATCCGATCCTCTTCATATCGCCTCCTCTTTTCGGATGTTGCACATCGGGTATTAAACCACCATGGGCGAGCGAAAAGCTACCCTTCCTGAAACTGACGACTTCCATCGCTGGGCAGCGCTCCGGCACAGACCGCGCCTTGAAACCACACTAATAAGCGGGCGCCGCCAGGTTGGCCGTTCGCGGCAACAGTTCCAAACTGTTAGCATGAAGATGAGACATTTCTTCATGGAAGTTTGAAATGATTGCGCAAGCCACCCATGCGGTTACTGGAAAAATTGAGCGTGCGTCGCAGCCGGGACCCAACCGGCAAAGCAGTGGAAGGCCACCCATGAAAAAGAGCGTCGCTGGTCACCTTTTTGTATTTGTCCCTTCCCCTGGCGCCTCCTTTGCACATCGGCATTCGGACATCCGGGCCGGCTCAAAAGCAAAGGGCCCTCGCCTGCCTGCGGCAAGCATCCACCAGATGGTCAAGAACGTTGCCTGGAACGAATTCCAGGCCTCGGAACATCCCACGCATTTCTACCGCTACCTTGAGAGAGATATCTCAGCGGATGGGTCCACTACAACCGATATCGTTGCAACGTCCCATGGCGAGGTTGCCCGCCTGATTGAGGTGAACAACCATCCTCCGGATCGCGCAGCAACTCAGGAAAAATCAACAACTGCTTGAAAAGTTGCCCGGTGATCACCAAGCTCCAGCAGTCGCGCCTTCAGGACCAGCAAAGCAACAGGCAACGGCGTGACAACATAATCAAAGACATCCCTGATGCCTTTATTTATTCCTATGACGGAAGAAATCCAATGGGATTAATCAAGCTCAAATTTCGCCCCGCCCCCGATTTCAAGCCCAGCTCGCGCCAATCTCTCATCCTCCAGGGAATGGCGGGGGAGCTCTGGGTTGACCCCGCCACCCAACGGATGGTGAAGATCGATGGCAAGCTCATCCAGGACGTTAAGATTGGATGGGGCTTTCTGGCACGCCTCCAAACGGGCGGGACTTTCCTGATGCAACAGTCGAAAGGCCCGGACGGGACCTGGCATCAGAAGCTGCTTTCCGTCCACTTTGACGGGACCGAATTCATTTTCAAGCATATTCATATCCGGGTGAAGCAGCTTCGCTGCTGTTTCCAGCGTCTCCCGGATCACCTCACCATCCGCGCAGCGGTCCATCTGTTGAAGGCCGAAAAGCAGTTGCCCGCCGATTGGCAGTCCCGCCTGCAACCCGCACCAAAGTCCTCTGAGCTGCATCCCCATTCGTCTGAAACCATGCGCTGCGCCGATAATGAAAAGGATGCTTCCTGACGACATTGATGGGTGAAGGAGGCTCCTGATCCGTGGCGGACAAAATCACAACGCGTTCCAGAAGGCCTGCAAAACACCAGGGCACCACCGCCGTCGACCGCTTTTTTGCCTTTTCTCTCCTGCTGATGCTCGGAATCGGCTTCGTGACTCTGGCCTCCACGGGGAAGCTGGACCTCATCTCCGTCACGCTGGTTTTTGGAGCTCTCGCAGCGCGGCTTTGGGGTTATGCGGCGGGTTGGAACCTGAGCATCTCCTCCCAAACGGTAACGCGCCTGGCTCTTCTGTATATTCCCTTCTTCATTCTGGATTTTCTTTTCCTTTCCGCCGGAGAGACCTCGCTCGAAAGCATGCTGAACGCCACCGTCCATCTGGTTCTTTTCGTGACGGTCGCCAAAGTTTTCTCCGCCGTGACTCGCCGTGACTATGCCTACCTGGCAACGCTCTCGCTCCTGATGATGCTCGCCAGCGCGGTGCTGACGATTAACACAACGTTCCTGGTTTTCCTCACCCTTTATATTCTCTTCGCCATCGCCACCCTCATCAGCTACGAAATCAAACGGTCTATTGAAACGTCGCGCCGCTCCACATCAACTCCGCTGCTGGTCCCCGAAGAACGGCGGGCGCTTGAACGCGCCCTGGCAAGAACCGCCGGGGGCCTCGGGCTGGGCATTGTCGCCGCGGCTTCGCTGTTCTTCTTTGTGATTCCGCGCTACCGCTCAGGATACTTCACTGGACTGGGCACGCATCCGGAGCGCATCACCGGCTTTTCCGGCAGCGTAAAACTGGGCGACCTCAGTCGCCTGCTGCGCTCAAATGCGGTGGTCTTTCGCGTCCTGCCCGAGGGGAATCTTCACGACTACATTGGCGTCAAATGGCGTGGCGTGGCGCTGGACAGCTTTGACGGCAAACACTGGTACAATGACAACACCAGACAGACCGCCGTCCTACCAGTCTCGCCCGGCCGCTTTGTCATTCCCCGGGAGCCCGGCGCGGAAAACCGGCCTGAAAAAGTGCTCCGGTACAAGCTCCTTCTCTCGCCTGTTTCTTCCAACGTAGTCTTCGCCGCGTCCTTCCCCCGGCTGATCACCGGCAGAATACGCCTGCTGACGCTGGATGAGACGGATTCCCTGCACTACGCTCATGATGCCTTTTCCCCTTTGCAATACGAGGTGCTTACGCAGGCAGGGCTACCGTCACCCACTACCCTGAGGATCGCCCCGGACGCCTCCTCCCGCAAGCTTCGCGCTCTCTATCTTCGCCTCCCCCCGAAACTGGATCCCCGCATCCAGGCGCTTGCGCAAAAGGCCGCCACTCACATGACCAACAACTACGACCGGTCAGTGGCCATCCGCAACTATCTTCGCGGCAATTTCGGCTACACCCTGGACGCGCAGAAGATTGATCCCTCTGATCCGCTGGCCAGCTTCCTGTTCCAAACCCGAAAGGGTTACTGCGAATATTTCGCCTCGGCGATGGCCGTGATGCTTCGCACCCTGGGCATCCCTGCCCGAATGGTCAATGGTTTCCAGACAGGTTCCTACAACCGCTTTGGCAAGGATTTTGTTGTGCGGGCGCGTGACGCCCACAGCTGGGTGGAAGTCTACTTTCCCGGTTCCGGATGGATTCCCTTCGACCCAACTCCCCCGGACCCGCGGCCGGTCGTCCCTTCCGAACTGGACAATTATATGGACGCGCTCACGCTGTTCTGGAGCGAATGGATCATCAACTTTGACTTTTCCCACCAGGCGCGCCTGGCGAACCAGGTTGAAGTTCAAACGCACACATTTCAACAGGACGTTTATCATCACTTCGACCGCCTGCGAGGTCAACTGACGCGGATCACTTTGACCTTGGAACGCGGCCTCGTCACGCACACATTTCTCCTGCTCATCGTCATCCTTGGGACAGCGACGGGCTTTGCGCTGGCCGCAGGCAGATGGAGCCTTCAGGAGCTGAAATTCTTATGGGCATGCAACCTCCTGCGCGCTGACCGGCCGGTAACCCTGCAGGACGCGACATTCAGCTATCATCACTTCCTTAAAATCCTGCGTAAGAAAGGTTATCAAAAGCTTCCGTCCGATACGCCGCAGGAATTTGTTCAAAAGATCGAGCCACCGGCGCTGGCAAGTAAGGCCGGGGAATTCACACGGCTTTACAACGCCACACGTTACGGAGGTGAACATCCCTCATTGCCGATATGGAGAGGATTATTACAGGAGCTTTCAAGAATTGCAGACCGGGCGCGACCCGGGAAATAAACCAGCTTCACGGAATGGATTTACCGCCATCCACCGGGAAAATCTGCCCCGTGATAAAATCCCCGTGACAGGCCAGGTACAGGACCATCCGGGCAATATCTTCAGCCCCTCCCGCCTTCTGCAGAGGCGTAGCTCGAATAACGCTTTCTATCAGCTTGCTTCTTTTCTCTCCGGGGAACAATATCGTTCCAGGCGCAATGCTGTTGACCCGAATTTCAGGAGCAAGCGCTTTGGCCAGGCATCGGGTCAGCATGATCAGTCCGGCTTTGGAAGAACAATAGTGCATGTAATCCGGCCACGCCTGGAGCCCACCGAGTGACGAGATGTTGATAATCTGACCGCGCTTTCGGGGGCGCATCAATCGTCCCGCTTCCTGTGCACAGAAAAAGGGTCCCTTGAGATTAACGGCCAGGATCCGGTCCCAGTGTTTTTCGGTGAGCTGGTCCCATTTTACAGGGAAGAAAATGGCTGCGTTGTTCACCAACAGGTCCAGTTGCCCAAACCTTCGCTCCACCGCGCGGAACATGCGCCGCACCTGCGCAGGGCTCGCAACATCAGCCCGCAACGCAACAGCGTCAGATCCGCCCACCTTGATTTCATCCACGGTCGCCTGCGCCTCGGCTCTCGAATGGTTGTAGTTCACGACCACGCTGGCGCCCGCACGGCCGAGTGTCAGTGCAATTTCGCGCCCAATGCGCCGGCCGGCGCCGGTGACCAGGGCAACCTGTCCCGCAAGAGCGCGCTTCTGATTTTTATTCCGCATCATTTCCTTAAGAATGCATGGATGATTATTTATGGCATTCCCAGTTGAGAGAATCAAGGAAAACCACCTGCTTCAGCTGCCTTATTTCTTTCAAACGCCCGCATACGGGCGGTCGCTTGACCGCCCGTACGCCCTGACCCTAAAATCATTGGGTTTGCAGAAAGCGATCGGAACGCTGGCCGGTGCTGAATGGGATTGCCCGAAATCATCCTCTATTCCAAGCCGGATTGCTGCTTGTGCGACCGGGTCAAGGAACAGCTCAAAAGGCTGCAGCGGGTTCATCAGTTTGCCTGGCGCAAAATCAATATTCTTGACAATCCGGCTGACTTTAAGAAGTTCCAGCACGAAATCCCTGTGGTCTTTATCGACGGCCGAAAGGCTTTTAAGTATCACCTGGATGAGAAACGGTTTGTCCGCCTGGTTGAATCAGCCGCCCGCAAGCGACGGGCCGAGGCCTCATCTGCGCCCTGATCCGGCCGGCAACCACCTGTAGAATTAGAAAGGAATCAGCAACATGCAACTCGATGTTCTCTCTATCGCCGCCCATCGTGACGACACCGAACTGACCTGCGGAGGAACCGTTATCAAAATGGTTCAGGCGGGCTACAAAGTGGGACTCCTGGACCTGACCGCAGGCGAAACCGGTACGCGAGGCAATGCGGCTTTGCGCGAACGGGAGGCGAACCGGTCATCAAAGATCATGGGCATCGTGCATCGGGAGAATCTTTATATGCCCGACGCAGGCATCGAGCATCTTCGGGAATACAAGCTGAACATTGCGCAAAAAATACGCGACTTACGCCCTCGCACCGTGATCCTGCCCTATTGGAAGGGCCGGCACCCTGACCACTACACCACCGGGCAGATCGGTTACGAGGCCTGCTTCTTCGCAGGCCTGTCAAAACTTCCGCTGAAAGGAAAAGCCTACAGGCCTCATAAGATCATTTATTCAAGCCTTTACGTCCCTGCACTCCGGCCGTCGTTTGTTGTGGACATTACCGCGCAGTTTGAAAAAAAACTGAAGGCCATCCTCGCATACGGTTCGCAATTCTCCGCCCAGAAAGACATGCAGAACCTCTTCCCCGCCCGGAAGGACTTGCGCGAGCGCGTAGCTTCCCTGGCCCGGCACTTTGGCTTGATGATCGGCGTCCGCTACGGCGAACCTTTTGTCATGCGCGAAGTCGCCGCCGTGGAGGATATCGTGACCATGCCGGTCAGGTCCATCTGAACGGCGCGACCTGGCTCCGACCGCCGCGAACCTCGGCGAAGAGATCCCTCTGAAGTCAGCAGTTGAAGGAATCAGGTGTTTGAAACGCGCACTCAGTTGGCGGGCAAACGGTTCTTCCACCGGTTGCGGATAAACCAGACAGCACCGGCAATCAGCACGATCACGAAGACTGTATCAAAGCGGTGGAAATACGGCCCCAGAGTTTCCCATCGCTCTCCCAGCTTCATTCCCGCGTAGGCAAGAGCAAAACACCACGGCAAAGAACCAAGAAAAGTATAGATGTTGAAGCGCACAAAGTTCATGCGCGCAATGCCCGCGGGCAGGGCGATAAAGGTCCGGACCACCGGAAGCAGCCGGGCAATGAAAACCGCCCAGTCACCATAACGGGCAAACCAGCGGTCAGCCAGTTCCAGGTCGTGCCGGGTGATCAGCACAAAATGGCCGTAACGCTCCGCCAAAGGACGCCCCCCGACCGCCCCCACGTAATAGGCCGCAATCGAGCCCAGATTGCACCCCAGCGCCCCGGCAACGGCCACACCCCAAAGGCTGAATCGCCCGGCTGAAACCAGGTAGCCCGCGAACGGCATGATCACCTCAGAGGGCAGCGGAATGCACGCCGACTCAATGGCCATCAGCAAAACAATCCCCAGATAGCCCGACCCGGAGATGAAGGCCATAATAAACCCGGCAAGAATTTTAATAACGGTTGTCAGCATGAATGAATGGAATCTGCCCTGGTCTGGAACACCCGAATCGGAGTGCAGCGCAAGCGCCGCAACCGGTTCGTCGTCTAGAACTCTTCCGACTCCTGAGAAAACTTGAACCCGGGAAGCGCAACTCCATCGGAGGATTTCACGATCGCCAGGCGGCGAACGTCACTGTCCGAGCCACCGACCCTGCGGACCATGGCGTAAGACGTAAAGGCTTCCGAATAGATTTTCGTCACTAGCCAGCTTTCCTCCGTTCCATCCAGGAGCCACACCTGGCCGGGCTGTATTTTTGCAACCGCCATCACAGATCATCCCGCCTTTCCGGGGACCGCTCTCAGCAGGGTCCTTAACGCCTTCCCCGAATTCAGAAAGGTCAATCTAACCTGCCGGGGGTTTCAGAGTCAACGTCGGCGGTAAATTGAACATTCCGCCGGCGCGACAAAGGCTTGGATTTTTTACCCTGAATTGACAGTTATCTTGTAAACGTCAAAGATATCCACAGTATACTGAACCCAGATATCCGGGGTATAATGAACCCAAGGAGGACAGCCATGAGAATCCATAGGAGAACCCCTCTTGCTCTGACTGTCATAATGGTTGCAGCGTCCCTTTCCGCATGGGCTTCTGACAAGAAGAAAGACGTCGACGAAATTGGCAATCGCAGAGTTGCGCACCGGAGTATGATTTCCGAACAGAAGGAAATCGCGATTGGCAAGCGCTATGCCACGGAAATCGACCGTTCAGCGCGAACCATCAAAGATCCTGTCATCAACGAATACGTCAATCGCGTTGCGCAAAACGTGGCGCGCAATTCCGACCTGAAGATCCCATTGACCGTCAAGGTCATCGACTCCCCGGACATCAACGCCTTCGCCCTGCCGGGCGGTTTCCTCTACGTCAATTCCGGGCTCCTGAAGGCGGCAAACGAGGAAGACCAGGTTGCCGGAGTCGTTGCCCATGAGATCGCCCATGTGGCGGCGCGCCATTGGGCAAGCCAGATGACCAAAGCAACCATCCTTCAATATGCCATGATTCCGCTGATGTTCACTCCGATGTCGTTCCCTGTTTATATCGGCCTTTCTGAGGGACTTAATATGGGAATCCCTATGGCCTTCCTCAAGTTCAGCCGTAACGACGAGGCGGAAGCCGATTTTCTCGGAATTCAGTACATGTACAAGGCAGGCTACGACCCGAATGCCTATGTGGCATTTTTCGGGAAGATCGTTCAGGAACAACGCCGCAACCCAGGGTCCGTTCCAAGCATTTTCGCCGACCACCCTCCGACGCCGGAACGCATTATCAAGGCTGAACAAGAGATTAAGTCCATTCTCCCCCAGAAGTCCGAATATCTCGTCAGCACTTCGGAATTTAACGACATGAAGACGCGCCTTGAGGGCGTGATGTCGATGCGAAGGAAGATGGAAAAGGCTGAGGGGGGCCCGACCTTGAAGAAGCGCCAGCCCAAAACCACAACTTCCCCCGGCACTCAACCCAGCGGGCAGCAGACACCCGAAGATGACAAGCCACCGGTGTTGCAGCGGCGCGACTGAATATGGGGGAACATTCCGACTCTGCCTGATCGTCTCCCAAGCGGTGTTCAACACACCTTCACTTTCAGCGATTTCAGGTGCCGCGGGCCTGCGGGGCTCTCGCTGAGCGTAGGTTCAGGCACAACCCGGTCCCGAAAAACGGGAGTTTGAAGGTCCGTCCTTCAATTCCTGCGTGGTGACCAATGGTGAAAAGGCTAGTGCTGTTGTGAAAGAGGGGCCACTCCAAGCTTGCGAAGCTCGTCCTGGTAATACTTGTGGTAGAGGATTTCCCATTCTCCACCGCCTTCCGGAATGGTTCGCTGATGCGTCGCAATCCGTTGCCGTACCGCCTGCTCAATCTTCTCTTCTTCGTGGAGCAGGTCAGTCAGGACCTTCACGGCCTCCTGCCGGATGGCATTGGGCTCATCGTAGATCTCGACCTCGTCAAGCGCCTCAATGGCCGAGATGATGCGGTGGGAAAGCTGGATGATTTTTTCGTGGGAAAGTCTCATGGGATCATGGAAGAAATATCGCCCTAAAGAACGATCTTCCGCTCGCGGATAATTTGTTTCTTGATGGCCTTGAAGGCATCTTCATAAGTTGCGCCGAAGTGCTTCATCTGGTCGTTATGCTCTTCCAGAATCCTGCGGGCCTCGTCGTTGATGCGGTCTTCGACAGTCAGCTCGTCCAGTACCACCTGCAACATGACCTCGTTCACGTATTCCGGCTGTTCAAACTGAATCAGCCCCTCCTTCGAAAGGCGCTTCAGCAGCTCCTTGCTCATATACGTTGCGTATTCTCGTGATAGTTGCATTGCAGTGCACTGCGGGAGTTGACCGTCCCAAATTTGTTAGTGTATAGTTTTTATGTTGAGAGTGTCAAGGCAGGCGCGCAGTACTCAACCGGGCGATGGTGACGTGCCGCGCGGCCTCAAGGGGCGGTTAGCTCAGTTGGTTAGAGCGTCTGCCTTACAAGCAGAAGGTCATCCGTTCGAGCCGGATACCGCCCACCATGTGTCAGGGCTCGATGTTCACTTCGCTGCTTGCCTGCCCGTGAGCAACACTGTGCCAACCGTAAGGGTTTCCCTTGCGCACAACAGATTGGGGACGTAGTTCAGCTGGTTAGAACGCATGCCTGTCACGCATGAGGCCGCGGGTTCGAGTCCCGTCGTCCCCGCCAGCATTTTCAATCACTTGCGGCGCCGGCACTTCCTCTGAGACCCTTTTTGTAACGTTCCGTGTAACCTAACCCCTTTAGAATCCCCCTGATTCCGACTTTCAGGCCGTGGTGTGGCGAGAGCTTCCAAGGCCCGGCATGCGCGAAATACGTTTTTCCGAGTTGCCCTTCGCAGGTTCTGCCCTACTGCTTCTTTAGCACGGCCATCCCTTTTTCATCGGTCACAATCGCGTCTTCCAGTTTGCGGAACTCCGCCGCCTGCGCCGCTGGCACTTCCACCCGCTTCACCACGTACTCGCGCTCAAAGTGCAATACGTCGCCCTTGGCCGCCACCGACGAGCGATAGCTCGCGAACGGCAACTCTATCTGCACCGGCTCGGGGATTTCGTCCAGGGCATAGCCGACCGGCAGCTTGATGTCATAACTGTCCGTCCAGATTCCAGGATGGCTGAACTCAATCGGATACTTCCTCGCTTCTCCATCCAACACCCCCGGCACGTCGCGCGCATAGCTGCCCAGTACCCGCGGCCTCACAAGCAGCAGCGGGCCCGCCTGCCGCCCATAGCCCGGCACGCTCAGGTGCATGTCCAGGTTCAGCGGCGCATCCAATCCCTGCGTGTTGTGAAATTGGAATCCATTCAGCGACAGCCCCGGTAACACTGCGCCAAGAAGCTGCTCCCATCTCTGCTGCACGTCCTTCGCGCTCTGCTCCTTCAGGCTTCTGCGCAGGCCCGCGCCATTGCCGCCCGTGAACGTATAGTCCAGGTTGCCGGTTAGTGCGCCGTCGGCGCCAAGCAAAAATGACCCCTTCCGCACCATCCGCGCTGAATCCGGCGCCAGCACCGGCATCCGGATCATCTGGCTTTGCAGCCCGTCGGCGAGGTCCCCATACGCCCCCTGCAAATCGCCGCGGATCAGCCCCACCGGTGTCACCTCATCTGTGGGATCAAAGATCAGCAGTTCCTTTCCGTCCGCCGTCTCCACCCGCGCCATCAGCCGCGGATCGTTTTCGCCCACCGGCAGATCGATAGCGGTAATCATGTGGTTGGCATAAAGCGACGGCGCCTCCGGATCGATCACTCCACGTTCGGTGTCTACCAGCAGATAGTGTGCATGAACTCCGACGGCATCGAGCATCGCGATCAGCAGGGTCGTTTTGTCTTTACAGTCACCGTAGCCGTTGCGGAAAATGTTCCCTGCGAAATGGGCCTGGTACCCACCGATGCCCTTGATGACGACAAAGTAGCGAATGTTGTTCTGAATGTAGCTGGTGATCCGGCTCAGCTTTGTATAGAAGTCCGGCACGCCCGCCACCAGCGCCTGCGCCTTCGCCGTAATCTCCGGCGTCGGGTCGGCCCGGTGCGCTTCCAGTTGACCTATCCATTGGCCGATCTGCCGCCATTGGCTGGCTACGCCGTTCACCGCCGCATCGCCCCACTTCACGCTCATGCGCGCAGCCAGCGCGTCCCACGCCGGAACCGCGTGCACATTCTCCAGGTCCAGCGAGGGCATGCTCCGGATCTCCCATCGCAGATGGCCATTGGGCAACTCCACCGGCTTCTCCGGCGCATGCCTGCTCCACGAAACCGCAAAGGGTGCGCCCGGCGGCAGCGCCAACTCCAGCGACTCATCCACCACCGGAATCGGCAACTGCATTTGCCAGACCTCGCTGCTCAAGTACGGCTCCAGGTGCCGCTCCGTCTCACACGCCACCACCGACCCCAGGTCGGCCCCCGGCGGATTCAAAACCCGGAAGCGGTCTGCAAACTGCATGTCCGCGCCGCCGCCGACTCCGACGTCCTTGAAGTCCGTCGCCATCGCCTGAAACTGCCGTCCGGCCGTGGTGAAGGTCCACGCCCTGAAGTAGTCGAGTTTTGCGTCCTTGTCGTACTCCACCATGCATTGCGCATTGACCCGCCCCGCCGGCGCCAGGATGCGCACGGCCCAACGCTCGCGCTCTACGGCATGGTTCTGGCTGTCCACTGTGATCAGATACTCATCAGACAGCAGCACGGCTCGCGCATTCTTCGCGTCGGCCGGCGTCGGCGTTTTCGCAACCGAAACCGCCCAATCCGGAGCCGGCTGCGTCCTTTTCGCATGCGCCGCCCGCGGTAGCGCCGCGCAAAGCCCCAGTGCAACCACCCACACCAACCTCGATAACGTTCCGCTACCCCTTCGCGCAGGCATCAGTTTGCTTTTCCCGCCGGCGCCGCGGACAGCACCAGCATCGACTTGTCCGCCACCGCCGCCTTCTGGTAGAACCCGCGCAGGGCCTGGTACTCGTCCGGCTTCGCCAGGTCAAACGCGCGCGCCAGCAGGCGTTCCACCTTGATCTGCGCCGCCCCGGCCTGCGTCTTCACAACGTACTCGGCATGTCCCTTCCACACCTCGCTCACGTCCTTCGGCGCGCCCTCCACCGTGAAGCCTGCGGGCAGGTGATACACCACTTTGTCGGATATCTCTTCCGCATATCGCATGTCCACCGGCGCAACCCTTTTCTCTTCTTTCACAAACGGCTCGTCGCCGCGGCTTTCAAAAAATTGCCCCGGCAGCAGCAGCCGCCTGGGAAGCGCCGTCCCCAGCGTCCCCTGCGCCTTCACGATTACCATCAGGTAAACATTCGGATCCTTGAGCCCCAGGAAGTGATCCACATGCGCCTCCACTCCCTGCGGCATCATCGGCTGTATCCACTTTTCGAAAGCTTTCTTCAATTCGTCGGGTCGGGTCGCCAGCGATTTCTGCCGCCAGCGCAGCGCCTCCTGGCCGCGCATGGTAAACGCGAAGTGGCTGGTCATTCCTCCGTGTGCGTCCAGCATCACGTCTCCGCGGCGCATGAGCAGATTTGCGCTATAGCTCTGTCCCGGCGTGGTTACAAACCCGGGTCCCTTCTCGCTCTGGCGAAGGCCACCGGCGTCGGAGTGCATCCAGCTCACCTGCCCAAACGTGCACATCTTCTCGCCCGGATCGAGCAGCAATCCTTTGCCATCAATCCACACCAACACCAGCGTGTCGTCCAGTTGGGCCGTATTCATAAAGCTCGGGTCAAAAAGCGCCTCGTTGCGGTCCGCGAGTTTCACTGCAAATGCCTTCAGTCCCGCCGCGCGCGCCATGGCCAGGTAAAGCAGAGCGATGTCGTTGCTCGATCCGCTCTTTTGCTTCCAGATGTCCTCCGCGTACTTCGCCTGCTTCATCTTCAGCGCCTTCATCTCCGAAACGCTCCTTGCTCGCGTGTAATCCGTGTTGTCCAGCGCCTGCACTGCCGTGTAAAGCTTCTGGGCTTTCATCTCACCACTGTCGCCCGGCGATACAATCCCCGCCACTGCTTTCTTGATCGTCCTGGAAGGCTCGGCGAACTTATCCACGCCTTTTGACCATTCCTTCGCTGCACTTTCCCAGTACGCCTTCGCATTCGCCGCGCTCTCGTAATAAAAGAACACTCTGTACAGCATGCTTTGGATCGGCGGCATGTACTCCTCGTCCGGGTCCGGAGGCACATCCGTGACGTCCACGCTGTACCCGTTCAGCCCCTGCACCACGCTCACGCCTTTAGGCAGGTGGTACCACCACACCAGGCTGCGGACCTCGCGCCCCTTCGAGTCCGTCAGAATCCTGCTGCCGCTCGCTTCCGTGGCATGCGGCATGAAGTTCTCGAACGGAATGAACACATAGTGCGCCTTGTGCACGTAATAGTTCCCCTGGATCAGCCACAGGGGCGACGAAAAATGATGATCGTCATAGTGGATCTGGTACCGGTATTCGAGGATGCTCCCTACCGTTACGCTGGGCAGCGTAAACACCTTCCGCGAAATCTCCCGGTCACCGCTCTTGGCGGTCATCAGGTCTTCCGGCCTGACCGTCAACTTGACCACCGTGCCATCCGGATGGATTGTCCGCCCCTCGATGGCGCTGATCTTATACTGTTTGCGTACATACGGCAGTTCCACCGTCGCCAGGTCCTTGCCTTTGTCCGTCAGCACCTTGATCCGGGCATAAATGCTCCTGTAGTGCAATGGATCGTTGTCGATCTCCTCGTAATACAGATAGACCGCCGCCGCTCCCGGCGCAGCCGGGTCCGAGGTCATCTTCAGCTCGTCCGCGGCAGGCGCCTGAAACTCCGAAGCCCGCAACACAACAGGCGCCATCGTGATGAGCAGTAACATTGCCACAGCCAGACAACTTGAAATCCGCATGAAATTTTCCCTCCATTTAGCAGGCGGCGACCATTTCCCCCCGGAATTGTAAACAGACATTTCCATTAGTGCCTTCCAGTTTACCCAGGAATATACGCCTGGCAGTCCATGAACGCAACTCACAATCGGGCTTGCAGATGTCCACCCTTCAACGGCCCACATGAGGGCTCCGCATTCATCCTCGTGTGACTCACAAGGCCCGAATCCTGCCCTCTTTTGAGCCGTGCCTGTCTTCCCTCCCAACGTGAATGCCGCAGGGGCGGAGGCCTGCTGCCGAGACTGCAGACCTCCCCCCTTTCCGCTTCCCACACCGCGCCACCCAGGCTTGGGGAAGCAAGCAGCGGCCCCTGCCGCAGGTAGATTTCCCCGAAACAAAAGTGGAGTGGAAGCATCCTATGGGGCATGGCATTGGACGGAAAGGGAAGATTTTACGGCAGGATGGCGGACGCCTGGTTGACCACTGAAAGAGGATATGGGTATCATAGCCACAGCCATCAAGAAAACCATCGGAGTTGTCATGAGCTGCGACGAGGGTCGCAAACCTGAGCCGATGCCCGGTGTGGCGGCAAACGGGCCCTTGAGGTTCCAGATGAAGCTGCCCAGCGATCCCCGCCTGCTGGCGGTGGTGCGCGTCACGGTAGCGCAGCTTGCCGAGGCTCTGGGCTTTGAAGCCTCGGAATGCCGGAAAATCATCCTGGCCGTTGATGAAGCCCTGAGCAACCTGATCCGACATGCCTACAAGAACGAGTGCAACCACGAAATCGAACTCAACTGTGAGGCGCAGGCGGACTGGCTGGAGTTTACCTTCATTGACCGCGGCGAACCGGCAGACCCCAACAGAATCTGCGGCCAGCCTCTCGATGAAGCTGCCCTGGGCGGACGGGGCACTCACCTGATTCGCCAGATCATGGATGAGGTCCGTTATGAGCGGCTGCCTGATCAGAACCGATTGCATTTGAAGAAGCATATGCCCGGCGCAAAGAGAAACGACTGAAAGGCCCTGGAACCATCACGAGGATTATCCCCATGAAGACCGCAACCCGCCAGCAACCGGGAACCACCATCGTCGACGTGACCGGCGATATCGATATGGGAAGTTCACCCCACCTGAAAAAGATTTTATTGGACTCACTGAAGTCTGCCACCCGGCTGGCAGTCAACATGGGCGAGGTTCGTTATATTGACAGCTCGGGCATTGCTTCGCTGGTCGAAGTGCTGATGAAGGCGCGCGACAGCCAGAAGCGACTGGTCCTGTTTGGTCTGAACAAAACCGTCCAGGAAGTCCTCCAACTCACGCGCCTGACCACGGTTTTTGAGATTCGGAAAACGGAAGAAGAGGCCCTTCAGGCTTAGGGTCGCACAGCCGGGCTACTGCCTGTTGTTTGCCCGGGTATCACGGTTCCTCTCAGTTATGGATCGACCGCTGCCTGAATGGAGCTTGTGGATTGGGAGCTGCTGAAAAGATCACGGCGTTGCCGGACCGTGTGGGCTCGGCAACGCTGAACGGCCTGGCCTATGTGGGGGGACTGGCTCGTCTGGCCGGAGAGTCGGCTTACATCACAGTGGTGGGGCCCTTTCGCGGCAGGGGCGTGCGCCTTCAGCGAGCTTTACACCAGGCCATGGCGGTGGGCGTGGGGGCCATCCCCATCGTTTCGCTCATCATCTTTTTTGTCGGCCTGATCATGGCCTTGCAGAGCGCCTATGAATTGCGGCGCCTGGGGGCCATCCAATTTGTGGCCGACGCCGTCGCCATCTCCATCATCCGCGAGATGGGCCCGCTGATCACGGCCATCATCGTCATTGGCCGTTCGGGCTCCGCCTTCGCCGCCGAAATCAGCACCATGCGAGTCACTGAAGAAGTGGATGCGCTGGAGACCATGGGGGTGCGGCCGGTGGCTTTTCTGGTGGCGCCCAAGTTCCTGGCCATGCTGGTAATGGTGCCCTGTCTCACCATCTGGGCGGACTTTATGGGCGTGATGGGTGGTTGCCTGTTCGGAGTGACGGGGGCCAACTTTACCGTCATGTCCTATCTTCGGGCCACTCGCGACGCGCTGCTGGTCGGCGATATACTGACCGGTCTTGTCAAGAGCGCGCTGTTTGCTGTTGTCATCACCGCCGTCGGCTGCCATGAAGGTTTCTCCAGCGGAGCCGGCGCCGAGGAAGTTGGGCGCTCCACCACCACGGCGGTGGTCCGATCGATTTTTCTGGTGATCGCGGTGGATCTGGTGTTTACAGCATTGTTTTACTTGACGAACAGCAGCTGATCCAAATTGACGGAAGATGCGCAGAGCAAAATGAATAAGGCTGTCGGCGATGGCCCGGTGATCTCCGTGGTGAATCTCCGCGTCAGTTATGGCGAGCGCGAGGTGCTGCACGGCATCAGCTTCGACGTTCAGCGGGGCGAAACCCTGGTGATCCTGGGCGGCTCCGGTTCCGGGAAAAGTACCCTGTTGCGAACCCTGATGGGTCTCGAAAAACCCGGTGCCGGCGAGGTCTGGATCAAAGGGGTGAACATTGCCACGGCTTCCGAGCGCGAACTGGATGAGATTCGCAAGAAAATGGGCGTTTCGTTCCAGGGCGGGGCTCTGTTCGGTTCCATGACGGTAGGCGAGAATGTGGCGCTCCCGCTGCGAGAGCATACCCGGCTGGAAGACTCCACCATTGAGATCATGGTGCGAATCAAGCTGGAACAGGTGGGACTGGCAAGTTTTGAGGACTACATGCCTTCCGAGCTCAGCGGGGGCATGAAGAAGCGCGCCGCGGTGGCGCGCGCGCTGGCCATGGATCCCGACATGCTCCTGTTTGACGAACCTTCGGCGGGGCTCGACCCCATCATTGCGGCCGGCATCGATGAGCTGATCCTGGACCTCAAAAAGGCTTACTCGATGTCCATCGTGGTAGTGACGCACGAGTTGGCCAGCGCGTTCACGATTGCGGACCGCCTGCTCCTGATCGACCGCGGCAACGTGCTTGCCATCGGCAACATAGAAGAAATCAAAACCTGCACCCAGCCGCGGGTGCGCCAGTTTCTCGACCGCGTGCCGGAGCCGCAGGTTGAGGACGAACTGAATTATCTGCAGATGCTGACCCGCGACCTCAAAGCACGGAACTGACGCGAAGCGCCGCCGGCATCGCCGGCGCTGACCGCTGTTCCTGAGGAACGGGATAAGGAGAGCAAGCGTGAATTCGCGACACAGCCGGGCGGAGCAGGTCTGGGTGGGACTGTTTGTGCTGGTGGCCGTTGGCCTGCTGATCACAGCCGTACTTGCCGTGAAAGGGGTCTTCAGCGGCGGCGATATTCCCCACCGCTCCTTTTTTAAATTTGCGGGCGGCTTGCAGCCGGGCGCCGCGGTTCGGTTCGGCGGAATGAAAGCGGGCTCAGTGCAGGCAGTCCACATCGACCCGCGGGACTCAACCCGCATCGAAGTTGACTTCAGCATCGAAGAGAACATTCCGTTAAAAACCGACAGCCTGGCAAAAATCACCAGCCTGGGACCGCTGGGCGATAACTACCTGGAATTGAGTACCGGGACACGCCAGTCCCCGAAGGCCTCGCCCGGGAGCGTCGTGAAATCAGCTCCAACATTCAACTTTAACGATCTCGGGGAAATGATCGCCGGCCTCCAACCCATGGTCCAGCAGACGCTCGAAAAACTGGACCAGCGCCTCGACGAGTTGCAGGTAACCGTGGCGCGCGTGAACGACCTGATGAGTGATAAAAACCGAGCCAACATCAGCCGATCGTTGAGCACGGTCAACTCGATGCTTGCCGAGGACCGGCCCAAGGTTTCCCGAACGCTCGACAACGTCCAGGCGGCCAGCGCGCAGCTCAAGCCCCTGCTGGATGACCTGAAGAAAACGATGGCCCAGGCAGACGACGCGCTGGACCACATCAACGCGGTAGTGCTTGAAAACCGCAAGGACCTGCGCGCCTCTGTCAAGGAACTGCGGGAAACACTTCTCTCCGCGTCAAGCGTCATGGAGCAGCTCAACCACACCTTGAATTACAACTCCGACAACATTGACGAAATCCTGGCGAACGTCAGGGTCGCAACGCAAAAGCTCAAGGAACTGACGGGCAAGCTGGAACGCCAGCCGTACACTTTGATCCGCGCCAACCGGGCAAAAGAGCGCAAGCCCGGCGGGAAATAGGAGGGAGCACCGATACCGATGCGTCGATTGATCCGTTTTACTCTGGTTGCGCTGGCCGTGACGGCCCTCAGCAGTTGCCTCGGAGGGCGGTCGATCAAATACTTCACCGTATCCATTCCACCGGCGCCTCAGCAGGCGGCGCACGCCTTCCCCGTCTCGCTGCTCATAGGCCGCATCAGCGCACCGGAGATCCTGCAGGACCAGCCCATCGTCTATCGTTCGGGCCGGAACGAAATCGGCGCCTACCAGTACCACCTGTGGGCCGAACCGCCCGCGCAGATGGTCAAAACGGTGCTGATCCGCCGGCTTCGGGCCTCGGGACGTTACCAATCGGTGGCCCGGTCAGGCGGTTCGACCCAAGGAGACTTTGTGTTGCGGGGACGGCTTTACGATTTTGAAGAGGTTGACACCGGCGGAGCGATCACGGCGAAGGTCTCGCTGGAGTTTGAGCTGGTTGACCGCAGCACCCACAAGTCTGTATGGGACCATTTCTACTCGAATGCGGAGCCAGTGCAAGGCAAGGAGATCCCCGATGTTGTCACCGCGCTCGACCACAATCTGGAACAGGGCCTCAGCGAAGTTGAGTCGGGACTGGGGGCCTACTTTGCCTCCCACCTGCCCTGAAATTCCTGAGTCCCAGGGCACCGTGGCTTCATCCAACGTATGAGCACAGGGAACCTATGAATGATAATAATCGGCTCGCGTGCTTCGAACTGTGGGGCGGCAACGGCAATGCAAACCACGGCGTGGAATTGCCGGGCCTCGAGGGATGGGTCTATTCCACCCCGCTTGAAGCCGGACGGGACGGGGGCGATGTCCATTACCTCTCGGTTTGCAGCAAGGGCATGGTCTCGCGCATCGCGGTGGCAGACGTAGCCGGACACGGCAGCCACGCGAGTTCCACTGCGAAAAACCTGCGAAAGATCCTGCAGCGCCACACAGACAACTGGGACCAGGCTGCCCTGATGCGGGAATTGAATGAGGCTTTTGCGCGCGAGTCTCGAGAAGGCCTGTTCGCCACCGCCGCCGTTCTGGGCTTTTACCTTGAAACAGGAGAACTGTTGTTCAGCAGCGCCGGCCACCCTCCGGCCTTGTGGTACCGGGCGCAGGAAAACTCCTGGGAGGTGTTGCAGGATGGCACCCCCCACGCGGTGGAAATCGGCGGTTTGCCGCTGGGCTTGATTCCGGGGACGGCCTATTTCCAGACGGGCGTGCGCCTGGGCTCAGGCGATACACTGCTTCTCTATACCGACGGGATCACGGAAGCAAGAAACCCAACCGGCAACGAACTTGGACAGAAGGGCCTGCTGGAAATGCTTCACGCGGTCAAGCCCTCCTCGCCCGATGAAACCTGCCAGAACCTCTTGTCGGCCCTCAACGCCTTCCGCGGCGACGAACCCCGCCACGACGATGAGACCCTGCTGGTCCTGCAGTACGCGAAGTGAAGTGAAGCCTGAGGGGGACCTTCGATGGGCGCTGAAATGGAATTGCAGGCATTCTGACATCCGCTCCTGTTGGGCGGCTCAGTTCCTGATTTGACGAGTGAGAACAAGCCCACCGTACCATGGCTCGCACATCAGTTATCAGTCGCGGAGTCTTTTGGCTGCGTGATGGGCAAATAGACCTGGAATCGAGTGTCGCCGGGCTGTGATGAAACACGGATTTCACCGTGGTGGTTCCGCACAATTCTGCAAGCGGCATCCAACCCGAGTCCGGTTCCCTCCCCCACGCCTTTGGTGGTAAAGAAAGGGTCAAAGATGCGCGGCAACACGTCGGCCGGAATCCCCGGGCCGTTGTCGCAAATCTCCACCAGAACACTGTCGATTTCACGGGCGGTCCGTACGCGAAGTTCACCCTGCCCGTGCATGGCCTCAATGGCGTTGTCGATCAGGTTTGTCCAAATCTGGTTGAGTTCTCCCCCATAGGCGCAAATCAGCGGAAGACCCTTATCGTAATCACGGACCACATGGACACCGCGCTTCAGCTGGTGGCCCAGCATCGTCAGCGTATTCTCCAGGCCCTGGTGCAGGTCGGTCTCCTCCATGGCGGGCCGATCCATGTGCGAGTACTCTTTAACCGACCGAACCAGGTCAGAAATGCGCCGGGTGCTGTGCTCGATCTCGCCGATCAATCTTGCGATGCTGATCAACGAAGCAATGCGAGTGAGCGCATCGTTCAGAACGAGGTCACCCACTTCGGCTGCCAGATTTTCCAGGCTGGAGACTTCCACACCGACGTCGGCCAGCACCGGAGCGATCTTCCAGGCATCCGGCACCTGGTGCTTTTCGAGCCAACTGGCGATCTCTTCTTCGCGATCGCTTTGGACCAGAGGGTCAACGGGAATTGCCGGCTGATACTCGCCTGCTTCGCGTTCAAATCGAAGGATGGTCTCGCGTTGCTCCGGGGAAAGGGCATGGCGCGCAAGCCTGATGCTGGCGTCGCGAACGGTCTCAAGCGTTTCCCGCAGATTAGCAGTAGCTCTTTGCGCCGCTGCTGCGGGATTGTTCAGCTCATGCGCCAGGCCCGCTGAAAGCTTGCCCAGGGCTGCCATCTTATCGCGTTGGGTCTCCACCCGGGTGGTCTCACGGATTCGGTCTGCCAGAAGACCCACAAATCGCTGCCCAAGCTGCGGCATGCGCTGCAACAATTCGGGAAAGCAGTTCCTGTGGAGACGCAGCGCGTGCGTGGGCACAACGGCTTGCCCGGTACCCCGGTAATGAGTCATCCGGGAATAGGGCAGCAAGCCGGTGACCTGACCTGCAGTGAACCCTGTAAACGGGCGAATCGGGTCCGCCACTCAGTTGAAACCGGATTTCCCCCTCCAAGAATGACGAACAGGCTTTCCGCCGGGTCTCCTTCATGATAGGAAGACCTCTGCCTGGCCGCAAATGATCTTCTTCGCAGTTTTCCGCCATCCAGCCGAGACCCTCCGCGGGCAGGTCCGAGAAGATCTCAATCTTGCGCAACTCTCCAACCAGGAGCGTGGTATTTTTCGTGTTCAAATCTTCCGCCATTTCACACCGCACTGAGGTATTGATGGATAAACTGAACCGCAATGGAGCCTTCGCCCACCCCGGAGGCCACCCGCTTCACGGAGCCGTGGCGGACATCCCCTGCAGCGAAGATGCCTGGCACATTGGTCTCCATCCAGTACGGGTCACGATCCAGCGGCCACCCGCGGGGACGTTTTCCATTGAGGGCAAGGTCGGCGCCGGTCAGGATAAAACCGCGCTCGTCGCGTTCCACCACGCCGGCCAGCCAGTCCGTGCGGGGCTCGGCCCCGATGAAGACGTAGAGTGAATTGGCAGGAACACGGTTGGTCTCAGTGCTGTCCCCGCAGTGAATCGAGATCGCTTCGAGGCGTTCAGCGCCGTGGACTTCCGCGACGCGGGCGCCTGTAACCACTTCGATATTCGGCGTCCGTTGGATCTGATCAATCAGGTACTGAGACATTGTTGCGGAAAGAGACGGCCCGCGCACCAGCATCACAACCCGTTGCGCATACTTCGAGAAATACATTGCGCCCTGACCGGCGGAATTCGCGCCGCCAATGATATAAACGTCTTCGTCCTTGCACGAGAGGGCCTCGGTCATGGCCGACCCGTAGTAGACGCCGCGCCCCTGCAACTGCTCAGCGCCGGGCACGTCCAGCCTGCGATAGGAAACACCCGTCGCAATCAGCAACGCTTTACAACTCAGGTCGCTGCCCACCGCCAGTTTGACCACTCGCGTCGAACCTTCTGCCCGGACGCCCACAACGTGCTGCGGCGTCAGGATTTCCACTCCGAATCGCCGGGCCTGGGCCACGGCGCGCCGCGCCAGGTCACCACCGCTAAGTCCGGAAGGAAAGCCCAGATAATTTTCAATTCGGGAACTCATCCCGGCCTGGCCGCCAGGCGCTTCCATTTCGATCATCACCGTACGCAGGCCTTCCGAAGCCCCGTAAACCGCCGCCGCCAGGCCTGACGGGCCACCCCCGGCAATCACCAGGTCGTAAAACGCCATTTCAGGCCGCGCCCGCAAGCCAAGTTTTTCAGCCAGGTCCGCCGTGCCCGGAGCCGCCAAAGACGACCCGTCAGGGAAAAACACCATCGGCAGGCTGGAGGCTTCGGCCCCCACCGCCTCCCGGAGTTGGCGCACTTCAGGATCGCGTTCCGCCATCTCAACATCAAGCCAGCGGTAGGGCGTCTGGTTACGCGCCAGAAAATCTCTTAAGGCGTAAGCCTGCGGCGACCAGCGCGTGCCGAGAACCCGAACACCCTCGAAGCGGGGACGAAACGATGATGCCTGCCAATCCTCCAAAAGGTCGTCAATCACCGGGTAAAGGTGCTCTTCCGGAGGGTCCCAGGGCTTCAGCAGATAGTGATGAACTGCAGCCTCGTTGATGGCCCGGATCGCCGCGTCAGTGTCAGCGTAGGCCGTGAGAAGCACCCGCCTGGCATCCGGATAAAGCTTCATCGCTTCACCCATAAACTCCACGCCGGTCATCTGCGGCATCCGCTGGTCGGCCAACAACAGGCCCACAGCGTCGTCACGCTGCTTCAGTCCACGCAGAGCTTCAAGAGCCGTCATCCCGGAATCCGCGCGTAGAACGCGGTAGCGGTCAGCATATCGCCGCCGGAGGTCACGCTCGACAGCGAGCAGGACTTCGGCATCATCGTCTACAGTTAGGATGGTTGGCTTCGCCATAGTGAACTCACCGCCGGGGAACCCCCGGGTCCAGAACTCCCCTCGAAGGCATTCCCGATCTTATCGCCTTCAACTGATACCCCTCACACGGATTCGCGCAATGTTGCCCTTACTGAACAGGAGGATGTCAACATTCTAATTGCCAGCCGTCCTCGCAGTCCACAACAATGCAACCGCGTCCGTGTCATCCCCCCGCTTCACGCCGCTGCTCTGTCATGCAAACCGGGGACGACGTCTTCGTGCAAACCGGTCCCGGCTCAACTATACTGATGCCGGCCGGGCAGCGCCGCCCGGCAGCGGACTGGATCGGAACAAAATCACACCTTCGGAGCTTTAATTTTGAAACGTCGAGAATTTGTAAAGGATCTGTTGCTTGCGGGCGGAGCGATTGCCTGCGCACCCGGGTTTGAAGTTGCAGCCGCCATGCCGACGGCTTCCACCGAGGCGAAGCGCGTACTGGTGGCTTTCACCTGCCATCTGGACGTGGGATTCACAGACACCCAGGCAGCCGTCATCGCCAGGTACTTTGACCAGTACTATCCCGCGGCCATGCGGACCGCGGACGCTCTGCGGCAGTCGGGTAAAGACCGCTACGTCTGGTCAACGGGTTCCTGGCTGCTTTACGAATACCTTGAACATGTCACCGGCGCGGCGCGTACCCGGGCTGAGCAAGCTATTGAAAGAGGCGAAATGGCGTGGTACGCCGTTCCCCTCAACCTGGAGACGGAGATGCTCGACCGCTCCATGCTGGAAGGGGCGCTGGGAATCTCCCAGGCGCTCGACCGGCGCTTCCACAAAACGACCGTCGGCGCCAAGATGAGCGACGTTCCCGGGCACGCTCGCGGACTGGTGGCGCCATTTGCCGCAAACGGCGTCAAGTTTCTCGACATTGGTGTCAATGGCGCGAGCACGGTACCGGAAGTCCCGCCGCTCTTCGTCTGGAAGGAGCCGCAGGGCGCATCGGTCACGATGATGTACCACCATGGCTACGGCGGCGTGATGCAAGTTCCGGGCTCAGACCTGGTGGTGGCCATCGAGGTGCGGAACGACAACGCCGGCCCACATTCGGTTTCAGAAGTGAAGAAGATTTATGCCAAGCTGCGAAAGCAATTCCCCAAAGCAAAAGTGAGCGCCGCTAATCTCAGCGATATCGCCCTGGCTGTTGAACCCTACAAGGGCAACCTGCCTGTAGTGACGCAGGAAATCGGCGACACCTGGATTTACGGCGTAGCCAGCGACCCGGTGAAGGTGGCGCGATACCGCGAAGTTGATGCGCCTGCGTAAGGAGTGGGCCGGCCAGGGAAAGTTCAAAGTGGGCGACTCAACGGATATCCGCCTGTTGAAGCACCTGCTGCTGCCTCCAGAGCACACCTGGGGCGTCGATACCAAGCGGTTGAAAGACTACGCACATTACACCCCGAAAGCCCTCGCTACTGTGGTCAGCAGTCCTCGCTTTCGCTGGGCGGAAAACAGTTGGGCGGAAAAACGGAAGGACATTGACCAGGCGGTCGAAAGCCTGCCGGCGGCGTTGCGAAGTGAGGCTGAGGAGCGCCTCCGTGCCTTGCAGCCGAAAGCTCCAGACAGAACACGTCTGGACCCGCACACGGCGGGACCGGAAATAGAAACCGCCCACTTCACTGTCGCACTCGATCCCAATACGGGAGCTATCCACCGTCTGCACGCAAAAGAAGGCGGCCGCGACTGGGCTTCTCCAGACCATCCGCTCGGACTTTTCGCTTATCAAACTCTTTCCGTGAAGGACTACGAGGATTATCGCGCTGCCTACATCATCGAAAAGACCTGGTGGGCGCCGATGGACTTTGGCAAACCCGGGATCGAGAAGTTTGGCGCCGAGAGCCGGGTGTGGCTGCCGCGCGTCTCCGCCTGCTGGGCCGGCAAAGTCCGCAGCGGCTTTCGAATTCTCACCGAGTTGCAGATCACGGACGCCGCAGCCGAGCGCACTGATCGCGTGGCCTGGCCGAAGCAAATGTACCTCGACCTGATTTTCCCTGACTCAGAACCTGTGATCCACATGGACTTCACCTGTCTCGGGAAGGCCGCGAACCGCCTTCCGGAAGCGATGTGGCTCAGTTTTCTTCCAGTGGCGCCGGAGCAGCACGGATGGACGCTCGACAAAGTGGACCAACCTATTTCCCCCTTTGACGTGGTAAAGGGCGGCAACCGCCACATGCATGCGGTGACCACCGGCATCTACTACAAGGATTCCAGCGGGAGCTTTTCGATTGAGACCCTCGACGCGCCTGCAGTAGCGCTGGGCGAGCGGTCGCCGATTTACTACTCGAACGACCAGCCCGACCTCACCAAGGGGTTTCACTTCAGCTTGTTCAATAATGCCTGGGGCACGAATTATATCCAGTGGTTTGGAGAAGACACGCGCTTCCGGTTCGTGCTCAGAGCTTAACTCCCCGGCCCCCTGCGTGCCACACGCCCTCTCAGCAGGCTACGCCTTTTTCGGGGATCGCGCGGAGACCACCACAAACGGTTTCCACTTCAGGTCCGGCTGGAAAGGATAGCTTGGGATCCGGTGTTTGTTCGCGATATTGACGATGTCCTGGTTGACCGCGCCCTCGGTGAGCGCCATCAGATTGGGATTGGCAATTTTATTGATTTCAGGTTCCAGGTAGCCGGCCTTGACCACCACAATCTTGAACTTTGTGGGATCGAGTCCCAGGGATGTGAAGTCATGGATATGATGGAAAGGACGCCGCCGCTCCGTCATCATCACGGAAATGCCTTCCGTTTCAACCACGGCCTGCCGACCCAGCGGGTCGTCCCCATGCGAGAGGAAACGCACCTTTGCCTTGACGTGCACGGGCTTGCTGGCTTTGGGATCGAGGGTAGCGCCGATGTTGAGCGGAAGGGTTGCGCCCACGCCGGCCCGGTGACAGGCATCCGTAGCGGGCTGGTCGCAGATGCCGCCAATCACCGCATTGCGGACATGGCGCTTCAGCAGCGCTGCCAGAACATCCGCGCGATCGTCGGTGCCACCGGCAGTAGGATTGTCTCCCGAATCGGAAATCACCACCGGGTGCGTACTCAGGCTCACGGCTTTTTCGATCACCTCGTCGAGCGGCCCCGTGGGCACGCCGAACTGGAATTCCTTGCGCGCGTCCCAGTATTGCTGCGCAAGCGATAGAGCGTCCTTCTTCAGCCGGGCGGGGTCGGTTCCGGTGAGGACGGCGCTGGCGGTGGCCTTCGGTTCGTCGGCCCAGACGTATCCCACCAGCAGCGAAGCATCCAGCACTCCCGGGTGGGCGTTCATGGCGGGCAGTTGCCCCCACAGGCGTTTGGCCGGCTGGTAACGCGTGCTGCTGCGTTCGCCCGGCATCAGCACCGGAATGGGCGACCAGACCATGGTGGGCCGGATGCCCTGATCCATGCAGTGAACCAGCATGTCACAGGCGCGCTGCGTGGTCGCCTCACGGTCAATGTGCGGGGCCGTCCGGTAGGCGGAGAGCATATCGAGGTTGTTGATGGTGCGATGGCTGAGGCTTCCGTGCAGATCAAAGCTGGCGGTGATGAGGCAGTCGTCGCCTACCACTTTGCGCGCGGAGGCAATCCAGTCGCCGTCGGCGTCCTGCATGCCCTCCACAGACATGGCGCCGTGCATGACCAGATAAAGGCCGTCGAGCGGAAGCAGCTCTTTGACGCGACCGAGGAATTCCGATTTTAGCTTCTGATAAGTTCTTGCTTCCACGGGCCCGCCGGGCACCGCATCGGCCAGAAGCGTGGGCTGGAAGGAATAAGGGTATTTCTTCAACATGCTGAAGAACGGTATGTCCGCCAGCGCCTGGCCCCGCCGAACGTCAAAATCCTCCATTCGGGTGAGAATGGGCGTGTAGGTGCTGCACTCAATTCGAATGCCGCCAAAGGCCACGCGTTTGGGTTCCGCCGCCCGGCCGAGTCCCGAGGTTCCGAAGCGGGCGAGTGGAGACGCCAAAGCTGCCAATAGTCGCGTTTCTCAGAAAGGTTCTGCGTTTCAAGATGATTCCTCCGTTGGGTGTGAAACGGCGTAGAAGCAACCTGCCTGGCGGCTGGCTCCAGCCGGGTTACACATTTGGACAATCTGAAACACAGCAGTATATCGTGCTCCAGGCGGTTTCCCAAAAGGAATCACCAGGCCGGACGCCATCATGGCCGCTTCGGGGGCGCAAGACTTCCCTTCCCCTTCGGCATGCGGCGGCTGGCCAATCAGGCAAGCCCGAGCTTCTTCTGCATTTCCTCCAGCGTCACGCCTTTGGTCTCCGGGTAGATGAAGAGCACCACGAAGAACTGGAGCACCATCATGGCAGAGAAGAAAGCAAAGGGATAGGCTCCGGACGATGCCGCCATCAGGGGAAAGATCCCGGAGATCAGCGCGTTCATGAACCAGTGGGAGAAGCTGCCCAGGCTCTGCCCCTTCGCGCGGACGCGGTTGGGGAACACCTCGCTCAGGTAGACCCAGATGACGGCTCCCTGGGAAAACCCGAAGAAGGCGATGAAACCCATCAGCAGCCATACCAGAAGATTCTGATGCGCCGAGGTGAAAAAGATGGCCGCCACTCCGGCCAGACAGACGGCAGTACCCACCGAACCTACCAACAGCATCTTCTTGCGCCCAAGACGGTCAATCACCAACATGGCGATCACGGTGAACACCAGGTTGGTGGCGCCCACAGCCACAGCCTGTAACGAGCCCGAAACCGCGCTGAATCCCGCGTGAGCAAAGATATCATTCAGGTAATAAAGTATGGCGTTGATGCCGGAAAGCTGGTTGAACATGCCGATCGACACAGCGAGAAAGATGGGCAGGCTGTACTTTCTGGAGAACAGCGGTTCCTTTTTGCGCTCCAGATGCATGGATTCAAGGATGTCCTGGAGTTCCTGTTCGGCGTTCGCCTCGCCCACCTGCTGGAGCACGGCGCGCGCTTCGTCGACGCGGCGCTTCTCAACCAGCCAGCGTGGACTTTGCGGGATCCCGTAAAGCATCACCATGAACAGCGCCGCCGGAATCGCTGCGACGCCCAGCATCCATCGCCACTCGGTTGCGCCAAACTGCATGAGCGTCACGAGGTAGTTGGAAAAATAGGCCAGCAGAATGCCGAACACGATGTTGAACTGGAAAAAGCCAACCAGGCGCCCGCGCCACTTTGCCGGCGCAATCTCCGCGATGTACATCGGTCCCAGAACAGAGGAGCCGCCGATACCCAGCCCGCCAAGAAAACGGAAGAATACCAGCGGATACCATCCCCAGGCGAAAGCACAGCCCAGCGCCGATGCCAGATAGAGGACTGCCAGCACCCGCAGGCTGTTGCGGCGTCCAAATCGCTCACCGGGAAGTCCGGCCGTCATGGCGCCGACGATGGCGCCCCACAGCGCGATGGCGACTGTCATCCCCAGAGAGCCAGGCGTCAAAGCATATGCCACGGTCAGCCCGTGAGTCGTTCCGGAAATCACGGCCGTGTCAAACCCAAAAAGAAGGCCGCCCAGCGCGGCCACAACAGTGCTCTTGATCAGGAATCGGTTCAGCTTCATATCACCTGCTTGAAAGTTGAAATGAACATCAGCCGGAGTTCCCTGCCGGCTGAGACTTCAGGACCAGCAAAAGATAACAAGTGATGGTACTACTTGCCCAGCGTTTTGATGTCGTCCATCGTCCAGAGAGGAATGGCGCCCGGACAGCCGGCCACCAGAGCGCCCACGCGATTGGCAAAATCCGCCACCTCCCCGGCAGGCCATCCGCTTCCCAGTCCGTGCAGGAAAGCCGCCGCGAAGGCATCGCCCGCGCCTACCGTATCAACCACTTTCACAGGGTAGCCCGGGGCGCTGAAAAATTCATCGCCCAGCAGCAAAACGCACCCTTCGGCTCCTCGCGTGATGCAAACAGCTTCCCAGCCAAAAAGGGCCGCGTAATCACGGCAAAACTCTTCCAGATTGTAATGAGCCCGTCCGCACATCCGGTCCACCATGGAAACCTCTTCGTCATTAAGCTTGACCACCGTGGCCTGCGACAGTAAATCACGGACAAGGTGCGGCGTATAGCAAGAGGGGCGCAGGTTAACGTCATAAAAGCGCCGGGCGCCGCCTTTTGCAGCCAGCAGCCTGCCGGTGACCTCACGCGCCTGCGGGCTCATCTGGAGTAGCGTCCCGAAGCAGATCCAGTCCGGAGCGGGCGAAAAGAGTTCCTTGAAGTCTGCTGCCGTCAGTTCCGGAAAGTCGTATGCGGCCGGATGCTCGATGCGGAAATTTGGCTGGCCCTCGGCGTCCAGAGTGACCGATGCAATGCCCGTTGGAAAGCCCTCCGTGCGGCGGACGAAGCGGGTGGAAAGCTTCATTTGGGCCATGCGTTCGAGCACCCTGTCACCCCGTTCGTCGCGCCCGACAGCGCTGACGAATTGGACGTCGTGCCCCAGCCTTCTGGCGTGCGCCCCAAAATTAAATGGCGCGCCGCCCAGATGTTCCCGGTCACCGATCACATCCCACAAGACTTCGCCAATGCTGACAATTTTCATAGAGGTTTCCCCCGGCAGCCGGGATCTGAAGAGCGGACCATCCCTTCGGTGCGCTCTATTCTTACCACACTGACTTCAGGTTCCAGACGTCAAGCTTCAGAATCTTTGCAGAGCCGCCGCTGGAAAGCAATCGAATGCCCTGGCTGGAAAGCGAGGGAAAGATCAGTTCAGACATGACCCTCTCGCCATGCTGGACAAAGACCTCGACGGAGCAGCGGTCGACAAAGATGTGCCATTCGACCGTCTGCCCGCGGGCGACATTCAGCGGAGCGGTCTGGCGGCCTGGAAATTTGGGATCGAAGCCGGTATCACCGGATCGGGTACGGTCAACAAAGAGTTCTGACATCTGCCGATCGTAGCCCATTGTGGTTTGCTGCGTGTCGCCTTTGCGAATTTCAAAGCCGAACGAAGTGGCTTTACCCGGATCAATCGTAGCCTCGATTTCGAGCGTATCCCCCTCCACGCCCTTCGACTCCAGCAACCTGTTGGCAGCCTCAACGCTTTGATTCCTCACGGCCACATGATGCCCGCGCAGGCGGGTGAGTTCCGCCACCGGCTTCTGAACCAGACGGATCCCCTGCGGAAGGCGTTTGAGCGTGAGCGCCCGAGGGATGGACTGGATGCCGCGCCAGGGCGACGTGGGAACGTGGGCCGCGTATTGCCAGTTGCCAAGCCAGCCCATCCAGATCCGCCTGCCGTCCGAGGACGGGATGTCCGAGAAGGAAGTAGAAGCATAAAAATCCTTGCCGTAATCGGCCCAGAGGGCCTGGCCTGCGGGATTGTCGTTAGTAAACTTCCTTCCGTCGAACCGGCCCACGAAATATTGGTTGCCCGATCCTCCGGCCACCCCGCCGGGATTCAGGTTAACACTCAGGACCCATCGGCTCTGGCCGGATTCGTTCTCGACCGGGAGTTCAAACAGGTCGGGACATTCCCAGGCGCCGCCCACCGCTCCTTCGGGGCCAAAATCGCTGAGCGTCGTCCAGTGTTTCAGGTCCGTCGACCCGAACAGCCGGACCTTGTGTTCTGCCGCCAGCACCGTGACCATTACCCACTTGTGGCCGGGTTCGTACCAGAAAACCTTGGGATCTCGAAAGTTCCTGCGGTGGAGATCGATCACAGGATTGCCGGAATATTTTGTCCAGGTGCGCCCGCGGTCGTTGCTGTAGGCAACGTTCTGGTTCTGTTCCTTACCGGTGTGGCCGGCGTAGATGGCCACCAGGCAGCTGTCGTCGCCCCCGTTGGAATTCTTACAGAAACCGCTGGAGTTGTGCCGGTCCACCACGGCGCTGCCGGAAAAGATCATCACCCCGTTCCCTTCAGGGATCGCAACGGGAAGCTGCTTCCAGTGGACCATGTCACGGCTCACGGCGTGGCCCCAGCTCATGTGCCCCCACTTGTTTCCAAAAGGGTTGTACTGGAAGAAAAGATGGTACTCGCCCTTGTAATAGACCAGCCCATTGGGGTCGTTCATCCAGTTTTTCAGTGGAGTGAAATGATACTGAGGGCGGAATGGCTCATGATAAGGACGGCTGCCCGCCAGGACAGCGGCACCCCAGCCCGCAAACAAGAGCGCCGTGACCAGCAGCCATGAAGAGCTTGTCCCTTTTACCGCGAGGCTGCTGCCATGCCGGCCTGCCGGAACGTTGTTTTGATGCAGCATCCTTTCCCTGCCCGCAAGGATGGAGTCGATTGGACCGTGCTGTCAGAATGACCCAACCGCATTCGTGCCCGTGACAGTATAACGATTAATAGCAGCTGCAACCCTTCCTTTTGCAATCCGCTTCGCCGGACCACCAGGAATTTTGGATTTTCAGAAAAGGACTTTGCTGATTGCCGCGGCGTTCTGCTGTGAGTCGGTTAGCGGCTTGCGCGGTTGCAGGTTCCAGTGGAAGGCGGCGGCACGACACCCGGATTCAGGCCCGCCAATCTGCAGGACCGGCCAATGGACCCTTCATGGAACTGATTGAAAAGAATGGTACGCCCGGAGAGATTCGAACTCCCGACCCCTTGCTTCGTAGGCAAGTGCTCTATCCAGCTGAGCTACGGGCGCAAACAGGAGCGAAGGACATTTCGCATTTGACCTTGCAGACTCTCATTTTGCATGCCTGGCCCCATTCTGTCAACGCAACTGTCGTCTGCCAGCCGGCAGGCGGAGGGACAGGAACCTTCACTGCCGGGAATCACCCGTCCCCCTGAAGCCGGCAGGCAGGGCTTGCCCTCAGATCAATGGTCTCTTATACTTGCCATACGGGGGATAGCCTCTTGCCAAGGGACGCCAACGGGCCCTTGTGGAAATCACATGCCAATGGCGGCCCGTGCTATAATTTTTCAAGCAGGGCAAAGGAGCTGCAAAGTAATGAAGCAAAGTCGACGTGCGGGATGGTTTATCTTCGCTACCCTGGTCGTATGTGCAATGCTGGGCGGGTTATACGGCCCGCAGGTTGAAGCCACCACAGCAAAGGCAAACGACAATGACTCCTCCTTTCAGGTCAGTCTGCGCGAGTTTACCAATATCTACGATAAGATTCAGGAAAATTACGCCAGCCCTGTCGACCCCAACAAGGCTATCTATGGCCCGACGAACAGCAACTTCCTGGGAGCTATTCCGGGCATGCTGCGGACGCTGGATCCCCACTCCAACTTCTTTGACCCGCGCGCCTTTGCCATGCTGCGGGAAGACCAGGAAGGCCGCTACTTCGGCGTTGGCATGAGCATTCAGTCCCGGCCCGGCAAGATGGGCAAGTTGGTAACCTTTGTGGTGGCACCCATTCCCGGTTCTCCAGCCTTCAAGGCAGGCCTCCGCCCGGGCGATGTGATCGAGCAGGTCAACGGCAAGAGCGCGGTCGGCCTTGAGTCCTCACTGAATGAGCAGACCGACAAGGTCGCCAAAATGCTGAAAGGCCCACGCGGCACCATAGTGCATGCCATCGTCCAGCGCCAGGGGGCAGCCAAACCCCTCAGTTTTACGATCACCCGAGGCGAAATCACTCAGCCCAGCGTGGATGACATCTTCATGGTGCAACCCCACGTGGGCTATATCCACATCAGCCGGTTTAATGAAACCACCAACTCCGAACTGTCGCAGGCGCTGAAGAAGCTGGACGACGAGCACATGACCGGCCTGATTTTGGACCTGCGGGGAAACCCCGGCGGGCTGCTCCAGGAAGCCGTTGAGGTCTCAGACCACTTCCTGAAGAAAGGGCAGCTGATTGTCTATCATTACGGACGGTCTTCACCCGAGAAGCGCTATTATGCAACGCACGGCGACAAGGGGAACCGCTACCCCATCGTCATATTGATCAATCGAATGTCGGCAAGCGCAGCTGAAATTGTGACGGGCGCCTTGCAGGACCACGACAGGGCTCTGGTGATGGGCGAGAGCAGCTTTGGGAAGGGCCTGGTCCAGACGGTTTACCCGCTGAGTGACGAGACAGGACTGGCTCTCACAACGGCCCGCTATTACACGCCAAGCGGCCGCCTGATCCAGCGCAATTACGATAGCGTGTCACTCTACGATTATTACTACCACCCGCGAGGCACTCCAGTGCCCCACAACGAAGTCAGGCTGACCGACGGGGGCCGAAAGGTCTACGGCGGCGGAGGAATCACGCCGGACGTAAAGGTGGAGCCGCAGAAACTGAACGACACGGAACGCGCGCTGGTGCAGAATGGAGCTTTCTTCAGTTTCGCTCAGCACTACCTGGCCGGCCACAAGACAATTCCGCAAGACTTCCAGCCGACAGCCGACGATATCGCGGAATTCAATAAGTTCCTGACCGATCAGAAGATCCCCGTAACGACCGACGAAGTACAGAAGAACCTGGACTTTGTCAAGCTGCGTATTCGCGAACGGCTGGTTGAAGACATCTACGGCACCAACGTGTCCGACCGAATCAGGATTGAGAACGATCCGCTGGTGGAAAACGCCGTTGGCCAAATGTCCCAGGCGCGACTGCTTCTGGAGAACGCCCAGAAGTACATGGCCGCCACTGAAACCAAGTAGAAGGCCACGCTGGCATTGTTCCGCCGGCCAGAATTCCAAAACTTTCGCCTGAAGGGGAAGATTGCGTGCGGTTAGCCTTCCCTTTACCCCGTGTCCTTAGGCGGCCTCAGATACTTGATCAGCGACCACCCTCCAGTAATCGGCAGGAGGAGAATCTGCCGAATAATCTCGCTCCTCCCCTTTTTACGCAGCCGTGCCTGATTTGTTGACGTCTGCCCCTGAAAGACGAGCATCGTTGCGTACTTTGTAAAATCCAGGCCGCACTGGTCGCAGCAACCGCCGTGATCCTGGGTATGCTTGCACGAGGGACAGTGAAACCGCGCAGGAGCGTGGCACCGTGAGCAGAATTCATGCGTGTCCGGGTTTTCCTGCCCACATTTGGCGCATCGCATGGCGGGATTTCCCCTTCCGGTGAATGATATTTCTATCGGCGTGCGAGAACTGCAACTGGAGGTCGAAATCGGCCTTTAGGCCGAAATGAGTAAAGAGGGACTAATGGAAAGCTGGTGGACGCGAAGGGATTCGAACCCCCGACCTCAGCGTTGCGAACGCCGCGCTCTCCCAACTGAGCTACGCGCCCAAAACATTCACTGTAACTTCGCTAATATAACACGTCACCTTCCAGCCTGACAATTTCCGCGCAGGCGGCTGTCGCGTGAAGTCGCCGCAGACCAGGGCCGCGCAGGGCCGCCTATGCTACAATTCAATCAGGATGCCCATTCGCGTAATCGCAGTTGACCTTGATGGAACCCTGCTGAACAGCCAACTTGAAATTTCTCAGGCCAATCGCCTGGCCCTCGCAGAAGCCTCCGAGCGCGGCATCCGGATTGTGGTCATCACAGGACGCCGGTATCACTCCGCCCGGCCGCTGCTCAATTCCCTGCCCTGTCCCATTACCCTGGTAACCTCCAACGGCGCTCTCATTCGGACGCTTTCCGGCGACCTGCTGCACCACAACTTCCTGCCGCGGGAAATAGCGGTTCAGGCGCTCGAAGCCGCCATCGACTACCGGCCCTTCGCCGTCGCCATATTTGACCATCCCGGGCGCGGACAGGTGATGATGCAGCAGGATGCCTCGCCTGACGGGCCTCTCCGCTGGTATCTGAAGACGGCACAGGATTATCTGTTGCAGGTCCCAGACCTTCCTGCCGGGCTGCCGGGGGATCCCATCCAGGTGATGTTTGGAGGCGCGCCGGCGTTTCTGGAGCCCCTGGAACATCTGCTGCGCTCATCCACGGCGGGCAGGAGCGTCCATCTCACGTGGACCAAGTATTTTGAGCGCGACATTTCGCTGCTGGACGTCATGAACCTGGGCTGCTCCAAGGCCAGCGGCCTCCAATGGCTGCTCGCCCAGATGGACTGCGATGCGAGCCACGTGATGGCCATCGGCGACAACTACAACGACCTTGAGATGCTCCAGATGGCTGGCTATCCGGTGATTATGGGCAACTGCACCCCTGGACTGGCCAGAGACGGCTGGTACCGCACCCACTCCAACGACCAGGACGGCGTGGCCGCAGCCATCCACACCCTTGTGCTGAAATAGCCGGTCGAAGCCTGTGCCTGTTTTCCGGCGGTGATGCCGGCGGAGGAAGGGCGGCCCTGCGCTCGAACCACGGGACCGCTATTCGTGATTGATAACCCGGGTTCCCGGAGGCGGGGTCAGGTCAAACAGCGTGGATGCCAGACTGGGATTGCGGTCAATGTGGCTGAAGTTGAACTTCATGACGGTGTTGTTGGTGTAGACAATCACCAGTCGCCGGATGTTCATCTGCGGATCAAATTCCATGACAACGTGCTGGTAACCCAGCTTTTCTGCGTGCTTGGGATAAGCAATAATCACTCGGTCTTCCGGCGGGTGCTGAAACTGGTTGTTGGCATCCTCAAATTTGTGAAAAACCTTCTTCATGTCAAACCGGGAAAGCAGCAGCCGGAACGGGACACGGAAGTCTTCGCTCTGCTTCACGGATGAGCGGTTGAGCTGGCCCTCTTCCGGCAGGTAAAGCAGGACCTCGTTCTTGTTGGAAAGGAAAACTTTTTTCTCCGGCTCGCGGTAATCCCATCGCATGCGTCCACCGCGGGCAAACACCACCGTGCCCGATTCCACCCGGGTTCCACCGCCCGCGTCGTAGGTCTGGTTAAAGTCAGCGCGGATCGCCTTCACCTCCTGATAACTGCTTTGCACTTTGGAGATGAACTGGTCGAGCGGCAGCCTGTCCGCAGCGGCTGAAGCGGCCGAAAGGGCCGACGGCGCCACCAACACAACACTCCACACCACGCACAGACTTACCAGGAATCGAAATCTTCTCTGGCGGCTATTGCTTGGGATCTTTTCCTTCATGCGTCACACTTCCCTTTAGCACTTGGACGGCGCTTTTTGCCTCCTGGTTGTTCGGGTCCGTCTCAAACCCTCGCGCATATTCCGCCAGTGCCACCCGCCGGCGCCCGGCCGACACCGCGATTCGCGCGAGTCCGAAATGGGCGCGGCTGTCGTAGGGATTGATGCGGCCGGCAGCCGCATACGCCTGCTCCGCGCGGCTAACATCTCTCTGCTCAAGATAGACGTCGCCCAGCCCGTCATACCCCTCAAAGTTCGGAGCCGCCCGCACCGACTGCGAAAACTGCTCCGCAGCCTCGGCAAGACGCCTTTCTTTAAGATACAACTTCCCCAGCTTGTTGTGGCAACTGGGAACGAGGGGTGAGAGGGCCACGGCGGCGCGCAACTGCCTTTCCGCTTCCTCCACGCGGCCCAGGTCCATCATCAAGCTTCCCAGATTCAGGTGCGGGTCGGTGTAATCGGGCTTGTGCAGCATTGCTTCACGGAAGTAATGTTCAGCCTTCTGGTACTCCTTCCTTTTGGCATAGACCAGGCCAAGATTGGTGAGAGTGATCGGAGAGTTGGGATTCAGTTTCAGCGCCATGTTCCATTGCTTCTCCGCCTCTTCAATCCTCCCATGGTTCCACGCCACTACGCCCAGGTTTTCGCGGATGTTGGTGGCCCTGGGCGAGACTTTCAAAGTCTGGCTGTAGAGCGCGACATCGGTGCGCCAGTCGCGGTTGCGCGCAACCACGCGTGCCGCCATCAGCAAACCCAGCGCGCAGGATGTTGCCAGCAGGCCGTGCCGCCAGGCGCTGCGGCGGGGACCAAGCGCCCTCCAAAACTTTACCCCTGCCCAGCCCACCAGCCAGCAGAAACCCACCGACGGCAGGTAGAGGTATCGTTCCGCAAAAACGTTTCCCGCCAGGTAGCGGATGTCGAGCACCGGCGCCAGAGTGATAAAGAACCAGAGGAATCCAAACGAGGCCACCCGGTTGCGCCGGAAAAGCAGGGCAAAAGCCATTGCACACGCAGCAAGGGCTGCGATGCCCGCCAGCACTCGCGGCTCAAAAACCGATGTTCCTTTTTGGAAGACGTAATAGGCGCAGAGCTGAACCGGCCAGAAGAGTTTTCCGAGATACTGTCCCACCAGCGCCAGCGCCGACAGGACGCTGGGATACCAGCCCAGCCGCGACAACTGGATCTGGGGCGCGAAGGCCCCCAGGTGTTCGATTCTGAACAGCACGTAGGCAAGGTCCATCAGCCAGAAATCGCCATAGCGGCGCGCCTTCTGCCAAAAGGTGGTTTCCGCCCGGTCGCCGCGGAAGAAATGCTCGTAAATCATGGCCAGCAGCGGGAACGTCAGCGCCTGTTCCTTGGAGAAAATGGTCAGAGCAAAACTCACCACCGCCGCGAGCTTGATCCACGGAGAAACCTCGCCCCGCGGGCAGGCCATGTTGAGAAACAGCCAGAAGGTGAGCAGGTAGAAAAACGTGACGTCGAGGGTGGTGACGGCCGCTACCCACGCCACCGCTTCCGTATGGATGGGGTGGATGGCAAACAGGCAGGCGCCAAAGAAGGCCACCGCACGGTCGTTGAACAGGCGGCGCGCCACCATAAACACAAGTATGACGACACCCACGTGCAGACAAACGTTTACCAGGTGGAATCCGTAGGCCAGCGGACCGAACAAGTGATAGCAGAGGGCGTATCCGAGGGTCATGATGGGACGGTAGTAGTTTGACACTCCCTGCATTCCCACAAACGACCAGACCGTGGTGCCAAACACCTGCGGCAGGAAATGGAAACTTTTCAGGTAGGGATTATCCAGAACCTGCCGGTTGTCGTCATAGACAAAACCGTTGAGAAGCGTATTGAGATAAGGGAGGGTGGCGCAAAGGATGAGCGCGGCGATCAGAAGGGTATCGGGCTGCGCGTCTGCCCGCAGGGCATCGTCCCCGCCCGCTTCCACGGGGGCTTCCAGCTGACCCGCCCTGCCAGGGAAACTCATTCACCCTCCGGTCGTCCGTAATGACAACCCAGGCACGGTAACGCGCCGTCCGAAGCCATTGACCCCAGGATAGGGAACGGCAGGACCAGGCCTCAACCCGGGCTGTGCGGGCAAAAAAAATAGGGGACCCCAAGGGTCCCCCACCACAAAAGTTGCGGAGCCATGCCCAATTCAGCAGCCGGGAGAGATCAGCCTGCGAGAGGCGAATCCGCCGAACTGGCCTGGGTATTGTTCGAGTTCTGCCGGATGACGCCGGACTGGTCTGTGTAATAGGAATTCGTACCGGTGGTGCCGCGTGTTATCGGGTCAGCCCAGAACTCGTAGGTGTCGATCCGACCGCCCACGACGGCGCCCGGAGAATAAGTGAAGCTGTAACCGCTCTTCACCGATCCCATGGCCGTTGCCGAGCCGCCTGACAGCACGCTGTCCACCAGCCCTGCGGCCGTGGATGTGGGCATGCTGCCGCTGGCCGGCGGACCCAGGTAACCCATGGTTGCCGTGTAGCCGCTGTTGTAGGTCGAAGCATAGGTGACTTCGGCCGTGTTATAGGTTCTCAACGATCCAACCGCCGACGCCTGGTTGGCCGCAACCCTCGACCGCAGCAAGTTGGGGATCGCAATCGCAGCGATAATCAGGATGATCGCCACGACGATCAGCAGTTCAATCAGCGAAAACCCTTTTGAATCTCTTCGCATTCGTTCCTCCTTTAACCTTACCCAAATCTTTCAATCTGACAAAGCTGCTCACAGTTGTGCATCTTTTGTTCCATATCGGTCATGACTAAAGAATTCTTTATGCCCGTCCCTCCCTATGAAAATACAAGCTGTTATCATACCACCCCTTTGTCTCCATCCATACAGGACCGGCAAAACTGCCCTTCATGCCGGTTTTTGTCGAAATCAACCGACAAAAAGCGTCACTGGCGTTGATTCCCAACGGGCGGAGGAACTCCAGAATTTTCCGGGGGAAATCCTTGCCGGCCCTGGCCGCATTGGCGGTCTGTGCCGCTGCCCCCGGAAAAACGCCCTACTTTTCGCTGGCTCTTTCCTTTTGGCTCCGGAGGGCCTCGATCTGCTGTGCTGCGCCGGTTTCACCGGGAAAATTTCTCAACTCTTCTTTGAATTCCGCCAGCGCGCCGGGACTGTCTCCCTTGAGTTTCAGGATCATTCCCAGGGCAAAATGGTAGGCCAGTCCGCCGGGCTGGAGCTTAAGGGCATGGCGCACCGCCTTTTCAGCATCATCAAGGTCATCGAGTTTCAGCCACGTCAGTCCCAGGTAGAAATACTCATCACTGTCGACACCGTTCACCGCGATCGCGCGCTTGAGGTATTTTTCTGCTTCGTGCAGCCGGCCCATGCGGTAATAGGTGTACCCGGTGTTGTAGATGGCCAGCCAGAAGTCCGGGTCGCGCGCCAGAACCTCCCGGTAGAACGCCAGCGCCTCGGTGTAGCGCCCCTCCTCGCCCATAGCGTTGCCCAGATTGGTTCTGGCCAGCTTGTTTTGGGGCGTGCGCGAGACTCCCCGTGAATAGAGCTTCAAGTCGTTCGCCCAGTAACGGTCCTGCACCGCTGTCGAGATTCCGAACACCAGCACCAGCAACAGCACGGCCGCCGCCTGTAAAGCGGGCAGCCCCAGAAGCCTCAGCTTCCTCGGTCGAATGCGGCGCAGGGCCATGGCCAGCAGAATGGAAAAGCCAATCGAGGGCAGGTAGAGGTAACGGTCGTGGGCGATTTCACCCACCGGCAACAGCGAAAGGTCCAGCAATGGAATAAACGGAATCAGGATCCACGCACACAAGAAAACGGCCAGACGCCCATTTCCCGGCGCGGACCTCGCCAGCCTCCGCACCCCCAGGAACACCAGAAAACCCACTGCGGCAAGTCCAGCCAGCGGCAGAATAAAAGGCACCAGGCCGGGCGTCCTGACGTAAGGCACGTTGTAGAAGACGCTGAGGCTGAAGGGCCAGACCAGGTGCCACAAGTAGAACAACAGCAGGTGCGGCCAGGTGAAAATGATGGTCCAGACGCCCAGTGGAACCATGGTGTGTCCCAGTCCCTCGAGCACATGCCAGCGCACCGCCAGATAAACAAACGTCAGCAGCAGGAACGGGACAATGCGCGCCGTAGCCGTGCGGGTGCGATCAAACACCGGCCGCAACCCTGAGAACCCGGGAGCATCCTGCCAGAGCCATTCGAAAGTGAAAATGATGATCGGCAAAATCAGAGCCGTTTCTTTGGACAGCATCGCAAAGCCATAGAGCGCCAGCGAGGCCGCAAGCCACCGCCGGGACGCGCCATCCGTTCCCGCGCGTTGAGATAACAAAGGAACGACGGCAACAGAAACAGCGCGAGCAGCGGATCCGTGACGCCTGAAATCCACGCCACCGATTCGATGTGCACCGGATGGAGTCCAAAGACCAGCGCGGCAATCAGAGCCGTCCCGCCGTCGCCCGTCAGCCGCCTTGCCAGGACGTACACCAGATACGCCACTCCCATGTGCGCGGCCACGCTCACCAGGTGCCACCCCGCCGCGTAAGGACCAAAGAGTTTGTAATTCAGAAGGAGGAAGAGCAAAAAGAGGGGCCGGTAATAATTGCCATGGATCCCGGGATAGGCAAAACTCCACACCCTTTCAAGAAAGTAGTGAGGAACGTAACGCCAGGCATGCACCTGAACGTTGGCCAGAATCTGGCCGCGATCATCGTAAACAAACTTGAAGCCCAGCGTGTTGCTGTAGACCAGGAAGGTGGCCAGCAGGATCAGGCTGACCGCTGCCCAGGGCGTCGCTGCCAGAACGGGAGTCTGCCGGCGGCCGGTCACTGCCCGGCTGGTTCCTGAACTTTCCTGGCGGGAGGGATCTGTCATTTCGGATACACCAGCGGCATTCAGACTCCGTGCTTCTTGGCATAATGGCGAAACGACCGGTAACTCATGTGCAGCAGGTCCGCCGCGCGGTGCCGCACGCCTCCGGCCAGGTTCAAGGCTTCCGCCAGATAACGCTTCTCGACCTCTGCAAGCTTCGACTCAAAATCCAGGCCACCTTTCGGCATCTCCATCAGCATCTCCCCTTCCGAACCTATTCCGCGAATGGCTGCCGGAAGATGTTCCAGCCGCACCAAGTCGTCATGTTCTCCGCTGATCGCCACCGCGTGCTCGATGGCGTTTTCCAACTCGCGGACGTTGCCGGGCCACGAGTATCGCATCAGAGCGGAAAGCGCAACAGGATCAAAGTCCTTCGCCGGCTTTCCCATTTCCAGCGAGTATTTCTTCAGGAAATGCCGCGCCAGCGGTTCGATGTCGGCTTTACGCTCGCGCAGAGGCGGAACATGAATCGGGAATGACACTGACCCGATAAAAGAAGTCCTCCCGGAACTGGTTCTCCGCCACCATGGCTCTTCAGGTCCCGGTTGGTGGAAGCAATCAGGCGCACATCAACCGGAATGTCCTGCGTCCCTCCCAGTGGCCGCACCGTCCTTTCCTGCAGGGCGCGGAGCAATTTGACCTGCATGCCGGGGCTGGTCTCGCCGATTTCATCCAGAAACAGAGTCCCGCCGCTGGCGGACTCGATGATTCCCTTTCGCTTGCTGTCGGCGCCCGTAAAGGCGCCCTTGAAATAACCGAAAAGTTCGCTTTCAAGTAAAGTCTCGGGGAACGCCCCGCAGTTGATCGAAACAAAAGCCTTATCACGCCGCTGGCTGGCCTCGTGGATGGCCCGGGCCACCAGCTCCTTGCCGGTCCCGCTCTCGCCCGTAATCAGCACCGTGCTGTTGGTGGGCGCTACGCTCCGGACCATTTCCAGGATAGCGGCAATCTTTTCGCTGCGGCCGACGATGTTCTCCTGGGCAAACACCCTCAGCATTTCCCTCCTCAGCCGGGCGTTTTCCTCGCGCAAAGCCATTTCTTCCAGGGCATGGTTGACCACCAGCTTGAGCTCTTCCACCAGCTTGTCGGTCTTGATGACGTAACGGTAAGCTCCCAGGTTCAGCGCCTCAATCGCCGTAGGCATGGTCGGAACCGCGGTGATCAGGATGAAAGCAGCGGCGCTGTGGGTAGCGCGCGCGTGCTGAAGCAATTCGATTCCCGTCAGGCCAGGCATGCGAATGTCTGCAATGATCACGTCATACACCTGCGACTCAATCTTTTTTTTGGCCGCCTGTGCCGCTGGTGACCGTCTCCACCAAATGTCCCACCTTCCGGAAAGTAATCTCCAGAAGCTGGCAAATGGATCTTTCGTCGTCTACAACCAGTATTCTTGCCATGTATCCGTTTCCGCCCGCCTGTCCCCGCTTCAAAACCGCTCCGCACGCAGCGCCCTGCCGAAAAACCTCTCACGAAGTTCTTCGCATGGAATGGCCGCGCCCGACTCCAACGGAGGTTCAAATGGGGCTGCCTGCATGAATCCTGATTTCCTCCATTTTCTCCGCCGGCTGCGATTTGGGCAAATCGATGATAAATTCCGAGCCTTTGGAGGGAGAGGACTCCACCTGGATATGGCCGCCGTGCCCATGCACGATCTGATAAACAATGGCCAGCCCCAGTCCCGTTCCTTGTGAAAAAGCGGGCTGGAAAGGTTCGAACAGCTTGTCAAGCTGCGATGGCTCCATCCCCATGCCGGTGTCGCGAAAAGCAATGCGTACACCACCACGTCGCCCGCCACGGACGTCGACGGTGAGCGTCCCGCCATCTTTCATGGCTTTCAGGGCATTGTCACAGACGTTCCAGAACACCTGGCGCAGCTTGTCGGCGTCCGCCGGAACCTTGACGGAATGTCGGGGCAGATTGCGTTCTATGCTGACGCCTTGCGGAAAGTCAGCACGGTGCTGCAGCAGGAGCAGCGTCTCCTCGATCAGGACCACGACGTCCACTTCTCTGAATTCAAAGGGCTGCTCCCGCGAATAGAGGAGGAAGTCGGAAACCAGCTTGTTCAAACGCTCCGATTCCCGGCTGACAATGGCGATCAGTTTGCGTTCGTCCTCATCGATGTCTCCCATGGTCTCCAGCACTTTGGCCGATCCGGAAATGGAAGCTAGCGGGTTGCGGATTTCGTGCGCGATGCCGGCGGCCAGACGCCCCAGCGTTGCCATGCGATCGCGCAGCCGGAATTGTGCCTCCAAGCGCTTTTGAACCGTGAGGTCCTGCACGCTGTAAATGTAGCCTGCCGCCCCACTCTCAGGAATCACCAGGTGCGAAACCGAGACGCCAAGAATGCGCCTTTCTCCCGCCTGGCGATCGAACTCCACTTCCTTCCGTCCATGACCGGAAACCAGGCTGCGAAACTCCTCGGATCTCGGGCCGAGGCCTCCCAGGATGTTGTCAATGGGTTCGGCCAGCGCAGAATCCCGTCCGCACCCCAAAATCTCCGCTCCCGCAGGATTCAGTTCCGTCACAACGCCCTCCAGGTCTGTTGTGATCAAACCGTCTCTCATGCTGCGAATCACGTTTTCGTTCACCGCCTGAAGGCTGGCCACCTGTCCCCTTCGGTCGCGAAGCTCCGCGCCGGTCTTGCGCAGAGTTTCCGCCAGAAAACCAGCCAGGTAGGCAACCGCGAAGAACCCGAAAAGGCTGGCCAGTATTTTGACCTGGAGCGTCCCCAGATCCACGGGCGTGCTGGAAGGATCTGGCAGAGCGGCCAACGCGGGATGCCGCGCGGCGAATCCCGGGAAGAGCGCCGGCAGGTGGGCAAGTTCCAACAGGCCGCCCATCAGGATAAAACTCACTCCGGCCACCATAAAAACCCGCGCCCTCGGCAGCAGAATGGCGGCCAGTATGATAGCCACGAGATAGAGAGAAAAATAGTTGCTCTCCAGGTCGCCCGTGACATGGACGATGGCCGTGATGATGAAAATGTCGGCGAACAGCTGCAGATGGGCCTGCAAGGAGTAATCCAGGCTGATCTGGTTGTAGATCAGGAAAAACAGGTTCAGGGTGTACCAGAGGATGACAAATCCGCCCAGATATTCAATCGAATAGGCGCCACTAGGGCTGGGTGAGATCTGCTCGATGGCGTAATCGATGGCAAAAACAAAGGTGATGATGACAAACCGGATCTTAATGACCCAGGGAAGCCAGCTTTGGAGTTCCCCGGTGAATTTCATAGGGGAACTAAAAAGCATTACAGAGATTGAGTTCCTTTTGGACAGTAACCCTTGCCGCACAGAAGCCCAACCTCCCTATGTTCCTTGTTCCCTGCTAACCCCTCCTGTGTTCAGGAAGGTCATTCGACAGGACCCTTTGAGATCATCCCGCTAGTTTGCCAATCAGGGAGAACAACGGCAGGTACATCGAGATCACCACGCCTCCCACGACGATTCCCAGAAAGAGGATGATCATCGGTTCCAGCGCGGTCAGCAGGTCTGCCACCGCGGCATCCACCTCGTCCTCGTAAAAGTCAGCCACTTTCTGCAGCATGTTGTCGAGCGCGCCGGTATGCTCGCCCACGCCAATCATCTGGACCACCATGTTGGGGAAAACGCCGGTCTCGCGCAGCGGATCAACGATGGTCCGGCCACCTTCGATGGCTTTGCGAACCCGGGAAATCGCCCTTTCGACCACCGCATTCCCGGAGGTGCGGGCGGTGATGTCCATCGATTCCAGCATGGGTACGCCGCTGGTAATCAGCGTTCCCAGCGTCCGGGAAAACCGGGCCACCGCAATCTTGCGCATGAGCGGACCCAGCACCGGGATTTTCAGGATGAGGGCGTCGATGACCATCCGCCCGGGCGGCGTTTTGTAATACCACCGCAAGCCCACGCCCAGGAGAATCACCAAGACGATGAGGATGAGGCCAAAACTTGCTACAAAGTGGCTCAGACTAATGACGATCCGGGTGGGAAGCGGCAGAGAGGCTCCCAGACCGGCAAACAACGTGGTGAAAATCGGCACCACCTTCCACAGCAGCAACGTGACCACACCACCTGCAATCACCACAACCGCCGCGGGATAGATCATGGCCGACTGCACGGAGCGCTTCAGCTTGACGGCCTTTTCAATGTAGGTGGACAAACGCTGAAGGATGGTGTCCAGGATTCCGCCGCTCTCTCCGGCTTCCACCATATTGGTGTAAAGATCATCAAAGGCCTTGGGATACTTGCGCAGAGCGTCGGCCAGCGAGGAACCGCCCTCCACCGCACCGCGGACGCCGGACAGAATCCGGGCAAAGGCCTTGTTTTCCTGCTGAGACGAGAGGATTTCAAGACATTGCACCAGGGGGAGGCCCGCGTCAATCATCACGGAAAACTGGCGGGTGAAGACGGCCAGTTCCTTGGACTTCACCTTTTCTCCCCACTTGAATTTGGGAATGGCAATTTCGCGCCCCTTCTCGACAATCCTGAGGGGCGTAATCGACTCTCTGCGCAAAATGGAATCCAGCGCCTCACGGGTGGCCGCGGCACGAACTCCCGTCACGGTCTCTCCCGTACGCGACGTTCCTCGGAATTCAAATTGGGACATTTCCGGCTACCTCCATTCAGGACACAGCGTCCATCACGGCCTTTTCTATCGCTTGCTTTGGAGCTTTGCCATCCACCTTCGCGTTACCTCCGCACATGAACGCCCGGGGCGGAACCACGTGCCTGCTCGGCCGGAGCCCCACGGTTGATCATGTCCTGCAGTTCATCCTTGTTGCTGGACCGGGCCAGAGCGGTTTCCAGTGCGATCAGCTTGTGCTGATAGAGCTTGTGGAGCGACTGGTTCAACGTCTGCATCCCGTAGCGCTCCTGGCCGGTCTGCATCGTCGAATAAATCTGGTGAACCTTGTCTTCGCGTATGAGGTTGCGGATAGCGGGATTGGGAATCAGGATTTCCATGGCCATCACCCGACCTTTGCCGTCTTTGCGCGGCAGTAGAGACTGGCAGAGAATGCCCTCGATCACCATGGAGAGCTGCGCACGAATCTGCGACTGCTGGTGCGCCGGGAAAACGTCAATGATGCGGTTGATGGTGGAAGCGGAGGAATTGGTGTGCAGCGTACCGAACGTCAGGTGGCCGGTTTCAGCAATCCGGAGGGCAGCCTCAATGGTTTCCAGGTCGCGCATTTCGCCGATGAGCACAACGTCGGGATCCTCGCGCAGGGCGGCGCGCAACGAATTGGCAAAGGAGTGAGTATCGGAATTCACTTCGCGCTGGTTCACCAGGCACATTTTGTGGGGATGGACGAACTCGATCGGGTCCTCAATGGTAATCATGTGTTCGTTCCGGGTGGAGTTAATCAGGTCAAGCATCGTCGCCAAGGTGGTCGACTTGCCGCTGCCCGTGGGCCCCGTCACCAGGACCAGCCCGCGCGGTTTCTCGCACATTTTCCGCAGGATAGGGGGCAGGCCCAACTGCTCGAACGTCTTGATTTCAAACGGAACCGCGCGAAACACTCCCGCCACCGCTCCGCGCTGGTGGAACAGGTTGCCCCGGAAGCGCGCAATGTTCTTGATGCCGAAGGAAAAATCGAGTTCGAGATTTTCCTCAAAGCGGTGCTTCTGGGCATCAGTCAGAATGCTGTAACAGAGCTGTTTGCTGTCGGCCGCCCCCAGCGCGGACAGGTCCGCACACGGCTTCAGCTCGCCATCAACTCGGATTCGTGGCGGCGAATTCGTTGTGATGTGCAGATCGGAACCTCCGGAATCCACCATCATGCGGAGCAGATCACTGAGCTGTGGTATTGCCATCGGTCTTCAGCCTCCCTGGTAACTCCATCGTTTGGAGTATCAAAACATTTTCTCCGGGTCAGAGCATGGTTTCGCGAATAACTTCTTCCAGCGTGGTAACCCCCGCGGCAACCTTCAGCAGCCCGCTTCGCCGCAACGAAATCATTCCCTGTTCAATCGCCTTCTTTCTCAATTCAAGCGCCGAAGCTCCCACCAGAATCAGCTCCCGCAACTCGTCGTTGATTTCGAGAACTTCATAGAGACCCACCCGGCCCTTGTAGCCTTTGTTGCCGCACGCCGCGCAACCCTCCCCGTGGCACGGCCTGGCGGTTCTCGCCTCTTCGGGGCTGAAACCGGCATCGGCCAGGAACTGGGGACGAATCTTATCCTCAGCTTTGCAATGCTCGCAGATGCGGCGGGTCAGGCGCTGCGCGCAGATCAGGTGAACCGAGGTCGCCACCAAAAAAGGTTCAATGCCCATATTCATCAGCCGGGAAATGGTGGACGGCGCATCGTTGGTGTGCAGGGTGGAGAGCACCAGGTGACCCGTCAGAGCCGCCTTGATCGCGATTTCGGCAGTCTCAAAGTCCCGGATCTCGCCCACCATGATGATGTTCGGGTCCTGCCGAAGGAACGCACGCAAAGCCGTGGCAAAATTGAGACCGATCTGTTCTTTCATCTGGACCTGGTTGATTCCCCGCAGCTGAAACTCCACCGGGTCCTCGGCGGTGATGATGTTGATGTCGGGCTTATTCAGTTGGACGATGGATGAATAGAGGGTGTTGGTCTTTCCGCTGCCGGTGGGTCCCGTTACCAGAACCATCCCATAGGGCTTGAAAATGGCCCGCTGAAACTTTGCCAGCGCCTCCGGTTCAAAGCCGAGACTCGTCATATCCAGGCGGAGGTTCTCCTTGTCCAGCAGCCGCATGACGATTTTTTCGCCAAAAAGGGTTGGCAGCACCGAAACCCGGAAGTCGAGCTGCTTCTTCTTGTTCCTGTGTACCATCCGGATCATGATGCGGCCATCCTGGGGCAGCCGTTTTTCAGAGATGTCGAGTTTAGCCATGATTTTGATCCGGCTGATCATGGCATCCCGCAGCTTGACGGGAGGCTCCATGACGTTCTGCAGAACACCGTCAACCCGGTAGCGAACCCGGTACTCCTTCTCATAGGGCTCAAGGTGGATGTCACTGGCTCCCCGCTCGACGGCATCCGTCAGGATGTAATTCACCAGCCTGATGACCGGCACCTCTTCAGCCGCTCTTTCCAGCGCGGCCAGATTCAGGGCCGATTCGTCCTCGGCCTCCAGCTCCACGCTGTCGGTCGGCCCGTCGTCGATAAAACTGACCAGCTCTTCAATTTCTTTCTTCCGGTCATGTTCCTCGATGGAGCCGTAATTCTTCTTGATGGCTTCCGCAATGGACATCTCCGAAGCCACGACGGGCTCGATATTGAAGCCGGTCATAAACTTGATATCATCCATGGCGTAGACGTTGGCCGGGTCCGCCATGGCAAGAGTCAGAGATGAGCCCACACGGCTGAGAGGCATCACCTGGTACTTGAGCGCGGTCTCCATCGGAATCAGCCGGATCACACTGGGATCGGATTCAAAATATTCAAGGTTGATGGAGGGAATGCCATACTGCCGCGAAAGAACGGCGGTGATTTGATCGGGGGCCAGAAAGCCCAAGTCCACGACGCTGGTGCCCAGCCGGCCGCCGTGCTGCTTCTGGTGTTCCAGGGCCTGCTCAAGCTGGGCCTGGGTAATCAGGTTTTCCCTGATTAAGAGTTCGCCTAACTTCCCGGACATCCCGTATCCGCGCAGGCTTTCCGAAGTGTCTGTTGTCGGTTGAATTCCCATGGCCACTGGTTCCGTAATCGTCTGGATTGTTAAAGATTCAGGCCACCGTGTCCCGTTCGACATGGAAGGACCCGTTCCTCACCCCTCTTGGGGCCAGTTTATTCCAGGCGAAACTTCCTGGCTCGCCTTAAAACCGCAGTACCCCCGGCATCGACGGAGCCTCTTAACTTTCATCGGAAATCTGCGGCTGAACTTGACTTTCCTGATACGGCCGTATTAACTTCAAACCTATGCAACGCGCGGCTCAGCCGCTTGGAGTTGAGCCGGGTGAAGTGCTGGAAACGTGCTACGAAGAGCTCCTTCGGCAATTCGGCCCCCAGCGTTGGTGGCCGGCACGCACTCGCCTGGAGGTCATCCTCGGCGCCATCCTCACCCAGAACACGACCTGGCGGAATGCTGCCCGGGCCATTTCCAGGCTTCGCGACGCCGGCTTGCTGCGGTGGGCACCATTGCGGCAGGCCTCTCTTTCGCAGCTTGAATCGTGTGTCCGGCCGGCCGGATATTTCCGTCAGAAGGCGCGCGCCATCCGCACGTTCGTTGAATGGCTCGACCGCGCCCACCAGGGTTCGCTGGATGCCCTGTTTCGCCAGTCTCCGGACCAGGCCCGGACCCAGTTGCTGGCCCTCCGCGGGGTGGGACCTGAAACAGCAGACGCCATTCTGCTCTATGCCGGCAAGCTGCCTTTCTTTGTGGCCGATACCTATACTCGCCGTGTCCTGGCCCGGCACAACCTGATTTCCCCGGAGGCCGGGTATCCGGCCGCGCAGCAGTTTCTCCATCGTCATCTGCCGGCCGATGAAGGGCTTTATAATGAATTCCACGCGCTGTTGGTCGAAACAGGGAAGATTCACTGCAAACGGCAGGCAGCCGAATGCCGGGGTTGCCCGCTTGAACCCTATCTGCCCGGCACCCGGAATGGACAGCGAGCCCGGCTACGCGCTGCTCGCTCGTCCCGGAGCAAGAGATGGGATTTTCTGGAAAGGCAGGTTCGTGTAAAATCTCATGGCCCTGAATAACAGTCCGAACCGTCCCCGGCGGGCCTATCTGATCTTTCTGCTCATCGTGGTTCCGGTCTTGCTGTTCATCGGCTGGAGCCAGGCTTCTCTCAACCTTTCCTTTATCCACCCCAGAAGCGCTTCCCAGACCATCCTTCTGGTGGTGGTTTCCGCCCTCATCTTCCTGGCCTTCCTCATTTTTGCCCTCATCCTGCTGCGCATCCTACTGAAGCTTTATGTGGAAAGACGCAGCCACAAGCTCGGTTCGCGCTTTAAGACAAAGATGGTGGTGGCCTTTCTGGCCTTGACCCTGGTCCCTGCATGCTTCCTGTTTGCTTTCTCTTACGGTCTGCTCAACCGAAGCATTGACAAGTGGTTCGGAGTTCCATTTGACGTGGTTCACCGGGATGCCACGGAGGTGGTCCGGCAGCTTGCAATTCAGGCGGAAAACCGCTCGCGGCACCTGGCCGTCCACCTCACCACCAGCCCGCAGCTTGCTGGGGCCGCCTCGCTGGGCGACCACGCGGCCCTCAACCGCATTCTGCAGCGCGAAGTGGCCGATTTAACTTCAGAATCCGCTATGTTTTTTGATCCGGATGGAACCCTGCTGGCCGCAGCGGGTCCGGTGAAGTTGAGTGGACCAACCGTCCGCGAACTGCTGCCCCGCCACAGTTTCAGGGGTTTGCCCTCCCAGGGTCTCTCGCTCCGCAAAAGGTTCAGTGATGAGGACATTTTCCTTTCCGTGAGGCCGCTGAATTTTGCCAGCGGCGGCACATCGGCCGTCGTGGTGGCCATGACCCGCCTGCCCATGAACATTGCGCGTATTGCCACCCAGATTCAAAGCGAAGCGGTTAAATATGACCAGCTCAGCCACCAGCGCAAGGCCGTCCGTCGCGTCTACCTGTTGTCGTTGTCTTTGCTGACCGTTCTGATCCTCTTCGTTGCTTCCTGGTTTGCGCTCTTCTTTTCAAAGCAGGTCACCGTCCCCATCCAGGCGCTGGCCGATGCCACACACGAGGTTTCAAGCGGAAACCTGGACTATCGCATCCCCGCCCGCGCAAACGATGAACTGGGCAGCCTCATCCAGTCGTTCAATGAGATGACCCTGCAGTTGAAGGAGAACCGGCTGGCACTGGAACGTGCCGCGCAGGAAATCCAGAAAGCCAACCAGGAGCTGGAAGAGCGTGGCAACATCATGGAGGCCATTCTTGAAAACATTCCGACGGGCGTGGTCTCTTTCGATCCCCAGGGGCGCATTATGCGGACGAATTCCACGGCCGAACGGATGTTCGGGCAGGACGCCATCCGGAACGCCCATCGGATTGTCGACCTTTTCGCGCCCGATGAAGCCCGCGAAGTGGCCAGGCTGTTTCGCCGCGCCCAGCGCCAGGGAGTCGTGACCCGTCAGATGGAAATCACCCTGGCAGGCCGGCGCGCCTTCGTCGCCCTCACGCTTTCCTCCATTCGCGCCCGCCACGGCGCCGTGGGATCGCTGCTGGTGCTGGAAGACCTTACGGAGCTCCTTCAGGCCCAGAAAGCCCTGGCCTGGCAGGAAGTGGCCCAGCGCATCGCCCACGAAATCAAGAATCCACTCACGCCCATTCAACTTTCCGCCGAACGCATTCGCCGGTGGCTTGCCCGGGCTGACCCCAAAGCGGCGGACAGTGATCTGCTGACGGCGGTGGGACAGAGCTCGGCACTGATTGAACGTGAAGTAGCAACCTTGAAGACGCTGGTGGACGAGTTCTCGCATTTCGCGCGCTTCCCCGCCTCCCGGCCGGTGCTTGCAGACCTGAACAGCATCGTGGGAAAAGCCGTGCAGGTTTTTCACGGCCGGCTGGATGGAATCACACTGAGGTGTGAGCTGGCGGAAAGCCTGCCCGCCATCCAGGCTGATCCGGACCAGATGAAGCGTGTACTGGTGAACCTGATTGACAACGCCGCGGAAGCTCTGGAGCACTCACCCGCCAAAGAAATCTGGGTCCGCACGCAGCTCGATCCAGACCGGGACGTGGCGGTTCTCCTGGTGGCGGACAGCGGTCCCGGGATTCCGCTGGAGGCCAAGGAGCGTTTGTTCCTGCCGTTTTTCTCCACCAAGCGTCGCGGCACGGGGCTGGGCCTGGCCATCGTCAGCCGCATCGTTTCCGAACATAACGGAACCATCCGGGTGGAAGAAAATCGCCCGCTGGGCACAAAGTTTACCATTGAGTTGCCCGTGGAGCATGCATCGGCAGCAGCCCCCTCCCACGCGCGGGAAGTTCAAAAGAATTTGGCGCGGCGGGATACTGTTTGAGCGAAACCACGGAACGGCTGGCGAATCATCACGAGAGATGGAGAGGATTTTGAAAAATTATTCGGTGCTGGTTGTCGATGATGAAGCCGGCATCCGCCAATCATTAACGGACGTTCTGCAGGACGAGGGCTATCGGGTCACCGCCGTTGAAAGCGGTGAGGTTTGCCTCGACTTTCTCGGCAAGCGAAAGGCCGACGTCGTCCTGCTTGACGTCTGGCTGCCGGGCATCGACGGGCTCGAAACACTGGCCCGAATTCGCGAGGGTGAAAACCCGCCGGTCGTGGTGATGATTTCCGGACACGGCAACATCGAGACCGCCGTCCGGGCCACCAAGAAGGGCGCCTTCGACTTTATTGAAAAGCCGCTCTCCATTGAAAAAACGCTGCTGACTCTGAAGCACGCCACTGAGGAACTCTCACTCGCGGACCAGAACCGCCAGCTACGCCGCAAACTGGAGGGCGACTACCGCATTATCGGAAAGAGCGTCCCCATGAAGGCCCTGCGGCAGCAACTCGGTCTTGCCGCCCCCACGAATGGCCGCGTCCTGGTCTACGGAGAAAGCGGGACAGGCAAAGAACTAGTGGCCCATGCCCTGCACCGCCTGAGCCTGCGCCGCGACAATCCTTTCGTCGAGGTCAACTGCGCCGCTATCCCCGAGGAACTAATCGAAAGCGAGCTGTTCGGCCACGTAAAAGGCTCCTTCACCGGGGCCGTGGAAGACAAGGTGGGAAAGTTTGAACAGGCCGACGAAGGAACTCTGTTTCTCGATGAAATCGGTGACATGAGTCTGCGAACTCAATCCAAGGTACTGCGGGTGATTGAGCAGCAGCGGTTCTCTCCGCTCGGCTCCAAAAAGGAAATGGCGGTGGATGTCCGCGTGGTGGCCGCCACCAACAAGAACCTGGAAGAAGAAATTCGGAAGGGGAATTTCCGCGAAGACCTGTTTTTCCGCCTCAATGTGATTCCCTTCTTCGTTCCGCCGCTGCGCGAACATGCGGAAGATATTCCGGAACTGCTGAATTTCTTCCTGGAAACTTTTGCCGGCGCCTACGGGCGCAGGCCCAAGCATTTTTCCGAGCCGGCGCTGGAGATCCTTCTCCATTACCGCTGGCCGGGCAATGTGCGCGAGCTTCGGAACCTGGTGGAGCGCATGGTCATCATGGTTTCAGGCGATCGCATCGAGCGCCGCCACCTGCCCCAGGCTCTCACCAACCACCGCGGGCATGCCGCTCATTCGCGCGGCACGACCGGCGGGTTTTCAACCCTGCACGAAGCGCGCGCCGCCTACGAACGTGACTACATACTTCGCAAGCTCGATGAGAACCACGGCAACGTCAGCCGCACAGCTGAGGTCCTGGGGCTCGAGCGCAGCCATCTTTATCGCAAGATGAAATCGCTGGGAATCAGCGCCACGGAGTGAGGGCGCCGCCAACTTCAGCCCCTCCAACAGAAGAGTTGCCCCAGGCGGGAGCCTGCAAGGGATTTGCTAAGGGTCTATCCCAAACGTATAATTGCTTTCCACGCCTCCTTCAGAAAAATCTGCAAGGGCCGCGAGATGCGAAATGAGGCCTCAGCTCATCAATGCCCGACAGTAAGGTGATACAAATCGCCAGTCCCACTCTTGTACCCGAAGAAATCTGCCGCCTGATCCGCGAGCGTATTGCGCCGCACTTCCCGGAATTTCTCAATTGCCATTCCACCGCTGAGCTCAAAAGCTTTCGTCATACCGTACCCTCGCGCCCGAAATCCAACGGGTTCTCAACAGCCTGTATTGTGGAGACTTCAGCCGCGACGCGGCGCCCGTTCGCAGCCATTACCGATTTGTGGCCTGGAATCTGGAACGGGGCATCGAGTTTTCAGGACAGCTTGACGCGCTGCGCGCGCATCCCTATCTGGCCAGCGCGGACGTCTACCTGCTGACCGAGGCGGACATCGGCATGGCGCGTTCGGAAAACCGGGCCGTGGCGCAGGAGCTTGCCCGCGCGCTGGGCATGCACTACAGCTTTGCTCCGTGCTATCTGAACCTGTCCAAAGGAGCCGGCATTGAACGGAATGCAGACGGAGAAAATGAGCTGGGGCTGCACGGAAACGCCGTTCTGAGCCGCTATCCGATCCGCAGCGTCCGCCCCGTTCACCTCAAGAACGGGATGGACAAGATGGCCGGCCGCGAGAAACGACTGGGACGCCAGGCTGCCCTGGCCGCTGAGATTGAGTTTCCCAACTATCGTGCCACGGCCGTAGCGGTCCATCTGGATGCCAACTCCAGCCAGGCCCACCGCAGCGCCCAGATGCGCCAGATTGTCCAGGACGTTCCAACCGGCCTGCCCGCCATCCTGGGCGGCGACTGGAACACCTCCACGCACAACTCATCCCGCGCGTTCTATTCGATTCTTGGCTTCTGGCAGAGGGTCTTCATGGGCTCGGAGAATGTGATTTCGAACCACTATCTTCACCCCGAAAATCGCTTTGAGCGCGAAATGTTCCGGTTGCTCGAAGCGCAGGGGTTTGAATACCGCCGGTCAAACCGCATGGGCGAACCCACCATCCGATACGACGTTGACGATCCCAAGACTCGTCAAAATCTGGGCGAATGGGTGCCGGGCTGGTGTTTTGCCTTCACCCGTTGGGCTCTCAGGCGACACGGTGGCACGTGCCCTTTGAAGCTCGACTGGTTTGCAACCCGGGGAGCCCGGGTGGAAAATCCCGTCATCGTGCCCGACCTCCGATCGAGTGAGGGCCGGCCTTTATCCGACCATGCCGCCATCGGAGTGGATATCGTAGTGGAATAACATGCAGCGGGGACTTCGCGGCCGGAAGCACTTGCCGCCCGCCCGTCGAGCCTTACCCTTCGTTGCGGTAATCCAGGCTTGCAATCAGGGCCCGGGAATCACGCCAGTGCGGTTCCACCCGCACAAAAAGCTGGAGAAACACTTTGGGCGGGAAGACTTTTTCCAGTTCCAGCCGCGCCTCGGTGCCGATCTGCTTGATTCGCCTTCCGCCCGCCCCCAGCACAATGGGCTTCTGCGAATCTCTTTCCACCAGGATCGTGGCGTGGATTCGTGTGAGGGTCTCGGACTCTTCAAACTGCTCGATCAGCACCGCGCTCACGTAAGGCAGTTCCTGGTGGGTGTTGCGGATCACCTGTTCCCGGATCATCTCTGCTGCAAGGAACCTTTCGGGCTGGTCGGTATAAGCGTCCAGAGGGAAATACGGCGGGCCCTCCGGCAGCCTTGCCATCACAGCTTCCAGCACCTCATCCAGGTTCAATCCCTTCAGCGCGGAAATCGGGAAAATCTCTTCAAAGTTGTGCAATTTGGAGTAACGGTCGATCAGCGGCAGCAGCTTTGGCTTGTGGACCCGGTCGATCTTGTTCAGCAGGAGGATGGCCCGCGGCGCGTGGTCGGCGACCATTTGCACCGCGAACTCGTCTCCCTTGCCGAAGCGGGCCGACGCATCGGCAATCAACAGAGTCAGGTCGCGCTCCTGCAGCGCCTCGCGCACAAAGGCCATCATCTGCTCGTTCAGCCGTGAAAGCGGCCGGTGGATGCCCGGCGTATCCATCAGAATCACCTGGGCGTCGGGCCGGTGAACGATTCCCAGGATGCGGTTGCGCGTGGTCTGCGCCACCGGAGTCACAATCGACACCTTCTCGCCCACCAGAGCATTCACCAGCGTGCTCTTCCCGGCGTTGGGCCTGCCCACCACCGCGACAAAGCCTGATTTAAATGGTTTTTTGGGTTCCGGCATGGGTAGCTTGCGTTTCGGAATTTGGAACAGGAAGGCTGAGCCGAACTTTCAGGACTGTGCGGCGATTCACTTCCAGGATCTCAAAAGTCAGGTCGTTCGCCTCCACTCTTTCATGGACAGCCGGCATATGTCCCAGTTTGGCCAGCACCAGCCCGGAAATAGTGGAATAGTCGCCACTTTCAATCTCCAGGTCCAGTTGATCTGCGAGTTGGGCCAGTTCCGTGTGGCCGGCCACCAGGAAAGTGTTGGCGGATTCTTTTATGATGTCCCGCTCGTGCGGCTCCACCTCATCGCGAATCTCGCCCACCAGTTCTTCCACCAGGTCTTCCACCGTCACCAGGCCTGAAACGCTTCCGTACTCGTCAATCACGACGGCCAGCTGGATGGTGGTTTTCTGCAATTCCTTCAGCAGATCGCGAATGGGCTTGGTTTCGGGCACAAAGCGCACCGGCTTCAGCAGCGAGCGCAGCGTCGCGAATTTCTGGTCTTCCGGCGACAGTTGCACCAGGTCGCGCACGCTCACCACGCCCTCAACCTGGTCGAGCTCTTTGCTGTACACGAGATACCTCGTGTAGCGCTTCTGCCGGAACAGATTGCGCAGGTCATCGATGGGCACGTCAATTTCAACCGCGGCAATCTCCGGGCGCGGCGTCATCACTTCCCGCGCTACTTTGTCGCTGAATGCCACAACCGACTGCAGCAGCTCGAGCTGGCCCTTTTCGATCAGTCCCGCTTCCGCTCCGCTTTCAATCAGGTCTTTCAGGCCTTTCTGAGGCCTCGGAGGTTCCGCCGTATCCTCCTCCGGAGTTTCCAGCAGGCGGGCGATGGTGGTGGAGATCAGAATCGGGAAAGTCACCGGCAACGCCAGATAGACCGTCGCGCGCAACAGCGGCAGCCACTGCCGCAGAATGGCTTCCGGTTCATCATGGCGCGCCACCAGGACGAACGGGATCAACTGGTCAAAGACCATGATGGTGGCCATCACCAGAAGCAGCGAGGCGCCCAGGCTCTCCCACAACGCCCCGGAATGATAAAAAATAAACAGCGTTGTCACTCCAATGGAATACAACGCCATGGCCACGCCGTGCAGGGCGGAAATTGAAACACCCACCCGCTCGCGGTCCGCACGAATCCTCCGGGGGTCGTCCGTTTTGAACAGCGCCCGGGCGCCCATCGGAGTCAGGCGACGCATCAACAGGCGCAGGAAGGACGCCACCGAACTGGCAGCCACCAGCAGCCCAAGCGCGATGATCCCCAGAATCGTGGCCATCACTTGTTTTACCCTGCCTGCCCCGCCGACTGGGCTCGCTGGCCGCGCTGCCCTGCCGGCGGCGGGCTCAGCCTCTCCCTCAGGGAAAGCTCCAGAGATTTCATTTCCCCATGGTCGGTTTCGTGATTGTACCCCAGCAAGTGCAGCACCCCATGCAGAATCAGCATGCGGATTTCTTCCTCGGTTGAGTGCCCCTCGGCCCCCGCGTTACGGTCGGCCGTGGCCACAGAAATCACAATGTCGCCCAGGAAGTTCCGGAATTCGGCCGCCGGCCGCTTCCTCCGGGCCGCTTTCGCCCTCGCCTTCCCATGGAAACGACAGGACGTCCGTCGGCACGGCCTTGCCGCGGTAGACCGAGTTCATCCTGCTGATGTCCTCGTCGCTCACGAAGCAGACGTTAAATTCCCGCGGTCCCAGGTCCAGGACGCTTTTCACCTGACGCTCATAAGCCCGCAACGACGGCAGGTCCAGCGAAAACCGGCTTTGACGATTAATCATCATGGTTCAACAACCCTCGAATGGAACTGGTTTTCAATTACTCTCTCAACATCCAATATTCCGGCGCTCTACGAACCTTTGCGCACACTCTCCACAGCCGCCGCACGCGAGTGATCATACGCCTCGTAGGCGCGAATAATGCTCTGCACAAGCTGGTGCCGCACCACATCGCGTTCACTGAAATAAACAAAGCTGATGCCCATCACGCGGCTCACCACATCCACAGCTTCCATCAGGCCCGACCGCCGTCCTTCCGGCAAATCCACCTGAGTGATGTCACCCGTAATCACCGCCTTGGAGTTAAACCCCAGCCGGGTCAGAAACATTTTCATCTGTTCGCTGGTGGTGTTCTGAGCCTCATCGAGAATCACAAAAGCGTCGTTCAGGGTCCGCCCTCGCATAAAAGCAATCGGAGCGATTTCAATGGTCCCTTTTTCAATCAACCGCTCGGTCCGCTCGGGGTCCAGCACATCATAGAGTGCGTCATAGAGCGGGCGCAAGTAAGGATCAACTTTCTCCTGCAGGGTTCCGGGCAGAAATCCCAGCCGTTCACCCGCCTCCACGGCCGGCCGGGCCAGGATAATGCGGGTTACCGCGCGCGTCAGCAACGCATCCACGGCCATGGCCACCGCCAGATAGGTCTTGCCGGTGCCGGAGGGCCCGATGCCAAACACCATGTCGTGCCGCTTGATGGCGTCCACGTAGAGTCTCTGATTCAGGCTCTTGGGCGTAACGGTCTTTTTCCCCAGCGTGTGAGGACGGCCGGCCTCCGCCAGCCCCTTCAGCGTGACCGTCGGTTCCTGGGCAAGGATCTTCAGAAAGGCCTGCAGCTCCGAGCTGTCAAAATGGACGCCTTTATCCACCAGCTCGACGTACTCTTCAACCAGCTGCTGCGCGCGTGCCACGTTCTGGTCTCCGCCCTCAATTTCCAGATGGTCGGCGTTTAAATGGGTCGAAACCTGGAAGCATTGTTCCAACAGCTTCAGATTGGCATCATACGCCCCGAAAAGCTCTTCAATGCCTCTTTCGATCTTGACACTTGCCTTCATAAAAAGAGCCGAAAATACTCTTTCACACCTCCAGCCTAAATTGAGCAGTGGGGAAACACGGCAATTGGGTCGGAATCTTTCACGTTGGTAGTACGGGGAAATACTCTCTGTTCACTTCCACACTAGCAGAAAGGATGTCCGGCGTCAATCGAACCTGCCGCCGCTTTTCCGGCGCTCTCAGCCCCCTACGACGGCACTTGCCGCGCCTGAAAAAACCTCCTGACCCGGGAAAAGTGTCGTCTGCTCCCAATTATCGCTTGCATTCTGCAAGCTATCGATATACCCTTTTCCCCGGTGCCTGAAAAGTTGAAACCCAAACACCGGTCCGGTTGTCCGGTGAGTATCTCGCTCGAAACCTTTGGCGACCGCTGGTCGCTGCTGATCATTCGCGATCTGATGGTGCGCAGTTACCGCACTTTCAAGGAATTCGAGCACTCCGGCGAAGGCATTGCCACCAACATTCTGGCCAATCGCCTTAAGAAATTGCGGGTCGCCGGAATCATCAAAACCGAACCCGACGCCACGGACGGGCGCAAGCTGAACTACCGTCTGACGCAAAAGGGGATCGACCTGGCGCCGGTCCTTTTGGAACTTCTCATCTGGGGCGCACGGCACGAGCAGACTGGGGCGCCGTGCCAGATTATCGATCATATGGTGCAGAACCGCCAGGCTGTGCTCGCCGAAGTTCGCAGGCGCTGGCAGGACCGCGACCCGAGGCCGTTCCTGCCGCCGTTCTCGACCGGGCAACGCCGGTAAGTCTGGCACCGGACAAACGATTGTTCATTGCAGCAGATTTCAGTAAGGGGCATTTTCCACCAACCAAAAACAAAAGGGGCGCGCGATGCAAATCAATTCCTATCTTCTCTTCACCGGACAGTGTGAAGAGGCCTTCAAATTCTACGAGAAGCTGCTGGGCGGGAAAATCGAAGTGATGATGACCCATGCGGGCACACCGGCCGAAGGCCAGGTGCCGGCCGAGTGGCAGAAGAAGATCCTCCATGCCAGGATGGCCACGCCCGGCGGGGTCCTGATGGGGTCCGACGCGCCTCCGGGCCGCCAGGCAAAGCCGCAGGGATTTTCGGTGTCCGTCAGCGTGGAGGAGCCGGCGGAAGCCGATCGCATCTTCAACGGGCTGGCAGAAGGAGCCCTCGCCCTGACCATGCCCATCCAGGAAACCTTCTGGGCCAGACGCTTCGGCATGCTCACTGACCGGTTCGGCATTCCGTGGATGATCAACTGCGAAAAGGAACCATGACGGCGGCCTATTCAGCCGCGCCACGCAAGAACCGGAATGTAAAACCATACCCAGAGGAGAACAGAAATGCGATTTATGGTGATTGTAAATTCCAACAAAGACTCGGAGGCGGGCGTGCTGCCCGACAAGAAACTGTTTGAAGCCATGGGCAAGTACAACGAGGAACTGGTGAAGGCCGGCGTCATGCTCGCGGGCGAGGGACTGGCTCCGAGTTCCAGGGGCAAGCGGGTCAGGTTTTCGGGCGACGAACGCACCGTCATCGACGGTCCCTTCCCCGAGACCGATCAGCTTGTCGCCGGCTTCTGGCTGTGGAAAGCAAACTCAATGGACGAGGCGGTGGAATGGCTCAAACGCGCTCCGTTCGGCGGCGGGGTTGAGATCGAGCTACGGCAGATCATGGAGTTCGAGGACTTCGGCGACCAGCTGTCGCCCGAACTCGTCGAACAGGAAAAACGCCTGCGCGCACAAACCGAACAGCTTGCCAAAGGGGCAAAGAAGTGAGATTGATCGGGTAGCAGGGGTTTGTTTCTTTCAGACTCTGAGTCACTTGTCTGAGCAGGGAAATTGCAATCCACAAGATTCGAGAAGGAGGAAGGCATGAGCGGAGTACGGCTTTTGGTGGGCACGGTGAAGGGCGCGTTCGTGATTGAATCGGACGGGACGCGCAGGAAGTGGAAAGTCAATGGTCCGCATTTTGCCGGCTGGGAGGTTTATCACATGAAGGGCTCGCCGGCCGATCCCGACCGCATCTACTGCTCGCAATCGAGCGGCTGGTTCGGGCAGGTGATCCAGCGATCCAGCGACGGCGGCAAAACGTGGGAAGCGCCGGGCGGCGGCGTCACCAAGTCGCCCCAGGGCATGCCGCAGGGCGAGAGCAACCGGTTCGTTTACGACACCTCCTCCGAAACCGGCAAGCCGCTCACCACTCACCAGTTTTATGACGGCACGCAACACCCCTGGGAATTCAAGCGCGTCTGGCACCTGGAACCTTCGCTCACGGACCCGGACACGGCCTACGCCGGAATCGAAGATGCAGCCCTGTTCCGCACCGTCGACGGCGGTCATTCCTGGCAGGAACTCTCCGGCCTGCGCGGACACGGTACCGGCCCCCGATGGCAGCCGGGCGCGGGCGGCATGTGCCTGCACACCATCGTTCTCGATCCGACCGATCCACAGCGGATTTTCATCGCCATCTCGGCCGCGGGCGCCTTTCGCACCGACGACGGCGGCAAAACCTGGAAGCCCATCAATCGCGGCCTGCGTTCCCAGTTTCTTCCCGACCAGGACGCCGAGGTCGGCCACTGCGTGCACCGCATCGCCCAGCACGGCTCGCAGCCCAACGTACTCTTCATGCAGAAGCACTGGGACGTGATGCGCAGCGACGACGCGGGCGACAACTGGCACGAAGTCAGCGGCAACCTGCCCACCGATTTCGGCTTTGTGATTGACGTCAACGCGCACGAACCGGAAACCATCTACGTGGTGCCCATCAAAAGCGACTCTGAGCACTATCCGCTCAAGGGCCGCCTGCGCGTCTACCGCAGCAAATCAGGCGGTAACGAATGGGAGCCTCTGACAAAAGGTCTGCCGCAGCGCAACTGCTACGTCAATGTGCTGCGCGACTCGATGACGGTGGACAAACTTGAACCTTGCGGCGTCTATTTCGGCACCACCGGCGGGCAGGTGTACGGCTCGGCCGACGGCGGAGACAGCTGGAAAGCCATTGTCCACGACCTCCCGCGCGTGCTGTCGGTTGAGGCGCAGACTCTGCCATAGGCAGCCCCTTACGGCCAGTCACCCCCCAGAGGAGATATTGACTGTGGAATGCAGTGTGGAGTAGACTCCACAGTATGGAAACCATTCAAGTTGTGCTCGACTCTGAACTTCTCAAGGCAACCGACAGCGCTGCCAGGCGTGCTCGGGTAAACCGTTCAGCGCTCGTCCGCCAGGCCCTTCGCGAACACTTGCGGGGCCTCAAAATCAAGGAACTGGAAGCACGCGAGCGCCGTGCCTATCAAGAGCAGCCCCAGGACATTGAAGAAGTTGAGCACTGGGCGGGGATGGCAGTGTGGCCGGAGCGATAACTCGCGGGGAAATCCGGCTCTACCGTTTTCCCCGGCCTGACAAGCAAAGGCCCGTGCTGGTGCTGACCCGCCAGAGTGCGCTCGCGTATCTATCCGCGGTTACTGTGGCGCCGGTCACCTCAACAATCCGTGGTGTCCCGTCTGAGGTGCTCTTGACCGAAGCGGACGGCATGAAAAGCCCCTGCGTGGTGAACCTGCACAACATCGTTACCGTGTCCAGGACGCACCTGGGCCGCCGCGTTGCGACGCTCAGCCCGAAGCGGTTGCGAGAAGTCTGCAGCGCCCTGGGGTTTGCGCTGGGTTGTTCAGGGTGACGGATGGGGCCGAGGAGCAAGGACCTCCACGAGCTTTCTGCGGGCTGCGGCATCGACGAACATACCGGACCTGAGATGATACCCGCTGGCTACATGGCGAAGCGCGTGAGCTTGAAGCCCGACTGGCTCAAGACGACGCAGGTCGTTGACATCTTTTCCGTTTCCAGTTGTATTTCCAAAGACTTTGCAGACTACATCAAATACTGGAAGCATAACGGCTACTGGCTGTTCGACTCGCCCAAAATGATCCAGAGTGTCGCCATAGAACATTCCATCGACCTTGAAGGCACAATGATGTTTTATTACGAGGTGCATGAAAGGGAGTTCGACGGCGAAGGGTGGCAGGCGTTTGAGACCGATAATTCGTTCCCAACAAACGTCATCCCGCCCTCCCGGATGCAACTTGAGGGCTTCGATGTGGTTACTTTTTCCGCCGGAACTTCCCCGGAATGCTCGCCGCTTTCATGCAACCGGTTGGCGGACGAAGTTGACACCAATGAGCATTGCTTATTCACATCCTTCCAGAAAGCCGAACGCGCTCTTAACGACGGAGTATTCAAGAGCTCTGAGCCCGGTCCTTATCGAATTTTCTCCGTCTATTCGGTTGCCTGGTGATGACGAATAGCCCGAAAGCACCGTCCAGTCACCTTAGGCTGCACAGGTAGACGATGAGATGAGGTTCAGAATGATTCGAGTCCTGCTTCCCTTCCATCTTCGGACTTTGGCGCAGGTCGACGACGAGGTCACGCTCGACGTTCGGGGTGAAGCGACCCAACGCGCAGTGCTGGACGCATTGGAAGCAAAATATCCCGTGCTGCGGGGCACCATTCGAGACCACGACACGGGCAAGCGCCGGCCGTTCATCCGCTTCTTTGCCTGCGAGGAGGACCTCTCGCACGAGCCGCCCGACGCTTCCCTGCCCGAGGCGGTCGCCAACGGCAAGGAACCCTTCTGCATCATCGGCGCCATCGCCGGCGGGTAATCTGCGAGCTGCGAAAGGCCTAAAGAAAATTCTTAGGTAATCAAGAGCCATCACGCAAAGGCGCAAAGACGCAAAACAGCGGTCTTTAAAGAAAGTAGAAATGCGCCGGGGCGCCCAGTGACGTCCCCACCCGAATTTGCTGATTGGGACTGCAAGCCGTTTCCCGGTTTTCTTTGCGCCTTGGCGCCTTTGCGTGAGATTGCTCTTCTCAATATTCCACCCTCACCAGCCACAGTCCGCTTGCGGGCGCGGTGGCGCCGGCGCTGCCGCGGTCTCGCGCCTCAAGAATTCGCGGAATGTCTTCGGGCGCGAGCTTTCCGGCGCCAACCTCCAGCAGCGTCCCCACGACGTTGCGAACCATGTGGTGCAGGAATCCCGAGCCGCGAATTTCATAAACCATCATCCGCAATTCCTTCCGCACCCTGATGCGCGAATGAAAAACCTGCCGGACGTTTGAGTCTCTCCGCAGTTCCTTTTTCTTTCGCGCCGGATCGCTTCCGGCAAACGACGTGAAGTCGTGCTCGCCTTCCAGCATCCGCGCCGCGCGTGCCATCCGGCGGCCATCCAGCGGATAAGGATGGTGGTCAACGTAGCGGGCCAGAAACGGCGGGCAGATCGCGGCCTGCAGAATGCGATAGCGGTAGGTTTTTGCCTTTGCGCTGTAGCGCGCGTGGAAGGTGGCGGGAACATCCTCCGCCTTGCGAACGCGGATGGCAACGGGCAGGATGTCGTTGAGAGCTTTCACCAGGCTCTCGCACGGGATGGGACATTCCGTTCTGAAGTTCGCCACCTGCCCCGCCGCATGGACCCCGGCATCCGTTCGTCCGGAGCCGTAAAGCGTCGCGTGCGTGCCGGTGATTTTCTCGATACGCTCTTCCAGTTCTTCCTGGATGCTCGGCGCCTGCGGCTGGCGTTGCCAGCCGTGAAAGTCCGTGCCGTCATAGGCAAGGGTCAGGCAGATGTTTCTCATGGTCCCCCAGAGTATGGCGCTTCTCTTCCCCGTGCAACCGCCAAACTCAAAATCGCCTCGCAAAGAGCTGCCGCAACCGGGCGAATGGATATGGCGCCTGCGCTGCCCGGCTGCCAGTTCCAAACCCACACAGCGATGTATGTTATTGACAAATAACAACTTCAAAAAAATCCGCAAATTTTTTCATTATTTACTTGACAGTAAACTACAAATAGTATTACTTATAGGTAAACAGGGTCGGTGACGCGACCCGCCGGGGAGGAAAATACGGTGAAGTCCACGACTCAATAGAGCACTCAGTTTACCATAACTCCGCCGGTTGAAAGTACCTTGAAGTCAACGCTTGGTATCTTGCAGGTGGTTTGGTTCGGTCGCGAAATCGACCAGACCAACGAGGCCCCCCTCCCGCGGCGGACGGGACTCTGGTTCCGTCCGCTGCACCTCGTCCCCTCAGCAGTCACCCGTTCAATTCCTGGATAAACAGAAGTCCATTCCCTCAGGGATCGGCTGCGCGAAGGAAATGCGCTTGAACCCTTCCCCTTGACAATCTAGGGGAGAGGCGTTAAGGTTTTCTATTCGTGCCGTGAAAGTGCTCGTCCGCCCGAAGGCGTGGAGGGCCGTGTGAGTCCATTGCCAGAACAGGCTGGCGAATGGTACATTGGGCATCTGACACCCATAAGGCCCGTCCTGCTGTGGTTATCCCTGTTGACCTGCGGCGGAAGGGGGCTGACAACCGCAACTGGAGCAGACCATCACCATTCGACTGCACAAAATCAATCTGACGGTTTTTCGATCGAACCGGTTTTTTCTCCCACCTCAGTGAAACTGAACATCTAAAGAGTTCGTATGTAATGGAGTAGACCCTGAAAATCAGAAACTTTATCCCGGAGTGAGAGGTTACGAGATGAGATTGGAAAAAGTGAACTGGGTTGCCGCGCTGGCAGCTCTTGTCATTTCATTTGCGGCGGCAGCTTTGCCTGGCAATCTTCATGCCCAGCAGCCGGGCTCCCAGCAACAGCCGGCCCAGAGCGAATTCAGCTACACCGAAGGCCCTTCCATTTTCGGAGCCTACTCTTACCCGTATGTTCCCCGCCCGTCGATGGCCAACTCGCCTGAATTGGGCCAGCTCATCCGCAACAACAAGCTCGAACTCTCACTCGATTCAGCCCTTCAGTTGGCGCTCCAGAACAACCTCGACATTGCCGTGTCGCGCTACCAGCTTCCCATTGCGCGGCTCGACATTCTCAGGACGAAATCCGGCGGCGCCGCGCGCGGTGTTTCCGGGGCTACCGTTTCTCAGGCTTTGTTCGCAGGCGCTCTGGGTGCAGGCGTCGGCGGCACAGGAGGCGTTTCGGGCGGCGGTGGCGGCGGCTTTTCGGGTGGCGGCGTCACCAGCACCAGCTTCATTGGACCGGGCGATCCCGTCACCGGCGTCAGTTTCGGATGGAATAACAGTTCAACCCCATTGAATTTCGCTTCGCTCACGGGAGTTGCCATTGAGGGCAGTCACACGGCAGCCTACAGCACATTCTTCGGAAAGGGCTTTTTCACGGGAACCAGCTTTGTGGCGGCGGTCAGCGGCACACGGAACAGCACCACCTCCACCAATGCGTTGTTCAACCCCTCCATTCCCACCACTCTGACGGTAGGCTTCAACCAGCACCTGCTGAAGGGCTTTGGACGCCGCTCCAACGCCGTTTTTATCCGCATTGCCAGGAACGACCTGAACATTGCGGACAATGTTTTCCGCCAGCAGATCATCACCACCGTCGCGCAAGTGCTCAACGCTTACTACATGCTGCTGGCAGACCGCGACCAGGTGCGCGTGGCGCAATCCGCCGTCGATTACTCTCAGAAACTGGTGGAGGACGACAAGAAACAGGTGCAGATCGGCACTCTGGCTCCTCTGGATGTGGTCCAGGCTGAATCCGAACTCGCCAGCGACCAGCAGCAGTTGATCGTGGCCCAGACCAACTACCTGCAGCAACAGGAAATCATCAAGACCCTGATCTCGAAAAGGGTGACTCCCAACCTGGTTGGAGTTGAACTCGATGCCACTGACCAGCTTCCGGAACCCAAACCGAATGACATTCCGCCGCTGGCCGAAGCCCTGGCCACGGCCGTCAAACACCGGCCGGAGATTCAGCGTGACCAGCTGAACCTGCGAAACCAGGACTACACCATCCAGTCCAACCGCAACGGGTTGCTGCCCACCCTCGACGCCTTTGCCACCTACCAGTCCAACGGACTGGCGGGCGTTCCGTTTGCGGGTGTTGCTGCCGCCGGGGCGGGAGGCCTGGGCGATTCCCTGTCCCAGATTTTTGGCGGAAAGTATCCCAGCTATTCGGTCGGGCTCACGCTTCGCGTCCCCATTGGCAACCGGGCGGAGCAGGCCAACGCCGCCCAGGCCCTGGTGGAACTCCATCAGATGCAGACCAGCATGCAGCGCGACAAAAACACCATCGAGCAGGATGTCCGCAACGCCGAAATCGCCGTCACGCAGGCGAAAGCCCAGATCAACGCCGCGGCTAAAGCCAGTGACTACGCCCATCAGGCCCTGGATGCTGAAAACAAAAAGCTGCGCCTGGGCGTTTCAACCACTCTGAACGTCATTCTCCTGCAGCGCGACCTCATCAACGCCGAAGGTAACCTGGCCAAGGCCCGCCAGGCGTATGCGCAAGCCCTGGTCCAACTCCATCAGGCCACGGGCACCATCCTGGACGCGCACAACATCGTGCTGACGAATCCCGACAAGGGCGTGTACAGCCGCCAGAAGAACATCCCCGGCTCTGTCTCAAACCCGAGCAGTCAGCCTTAAGGGCAGAGCTTTCCATGCCCGTGGGCTAGCATAGGCCGTACCGTTATGAAAACAAGATAGTTGACAGTCCACCAGGAATGCAGCGCCGGGGGCCTTTGGGAGTCCTCCGTGCCGGGCCGGGATCATTCCGGGCGGCGCCGGCATTAGAGAGGCTTCCCCTTATGAGTGTTTTAGGGACTTCCGAAGCCTCCCTGATGGAATCTTTTCCCATCCCGACTCTCCTCAGCAGGGCCTTTTAGTTCCGGCCGGGCGTGCCTCCAGATCAATCCCCGCAAATTTATGGGGGGTACAAGTAATTTTTTAGTAACCATTAGAGGCTACTTAGGTGTACATTATCTGGTGTTTCAAGGGTCTGGCGGAACTTGAAGCTCTGCGTTAGAATGCAGCCCTCCGGCAGTGGACGCAAAATGGCTGCAACCATTGGGAGACAGGTGGGGAGAAGGGGGAACTGGACCGGAGCTGATTTGGGACTGGCGCCAGGAGACTCGGAAATCACATGGTATTTGGAGTAAATAGAAGGAGGTCGCAAGATGGTCGAAAATGATCCCACCACTGTCCAGGCAGGTTTTGAGATCCTGCTGGAAGAGATGGAAACTGAAATTGAATTTATCAACCAGTCAGGAGCCAAGGCTTTTGCTGCACGCAACTATGACGCGGCCCGGGCCGTTCTCGAGCGTGCGGACCAGGTCACGGCGCTGAGAGAAAAGCTTGCCGCGCTTCGCGTGGAATGGGAAAAGTTTGGCCCCGCCGCTACAACCAACGGCGCAAGCGCCAGGAAGAATGGAAGTCACGATCTCAGCCGGCTGCAGCGGGGGATTCGAACCCGTGAGACCGCTTATTTCCAACCGATCCTTCAGGTCCTCAACCAGATGGGCGGCGCGGGCGACATGGCCGAAGTTCTGGAACGCCTTCCCAAACTCATGAAGGGTACGCTGCGGGAGCTCGATTTTGAGCCCTTGACCGCCAACTCTGAAGTGCCCCGATGGTGGAATACCGCGCAATGGGCGCAGAGCGCCATGGTTCAGGCCGGCCTTTTGAAGGCGGACACCCCGCGCGGAGTCTGGGAAATGACGGAAGCCGGGCACAAGCTGATTGCCGAGTTCGCTTCGTAGTCGTCTGGACCGGCCCTGATCCATTGCCAGCCGGACGGGAGGGGATACTCGCTCCGCCTGCGCACTGAATCCGCCAGTGATTCCATGGGCCGTTCCGGTCCCAAATCTGTTGCCGCGAAGAAACCCGCCCCCCGGAGAATTCCAAAGGCCTTCCTGCCACAGTGTACGTGTGTCTTTTCTGATCTGCTGAAGCCGCGGCAAGTATTTCTCTTCCGCCGGCACTTCGTGTAGAGTATGGGTCATTTCAGGAGGACATCATGATGGACAACCGCCACGGAATTATCCACTCTGTTCAATACTGTTTTCTGCTGGCTCTCGTTCTGGTTGTTTCGCAGGCCGTTGCCGCGCGCGCCGCTGACCAGGTGAAAATCGCTTCCGGAACCCTCCAGGGCGCGACCGTCGCCGGCACCAACATTCGCGCATTTCTGGGAATTCCTTTTGCCGCACCGCCGGTGGGCCAACTGCGCTGGCAGCCGCCCCATGCGGTCCATCCCTGGCAGGGGGTCCGCCAGGCCGATGCGTTCGGGCCCCGCTGCATGCAGGGAAGAATTTATTCCGACATGGTCTTCCGCGACCAGGGACCCAGCGAGGACTGCCTTAATCTCAACGTCTGGACGCCGGCCTCATCCGCCTCTGAGCGCCTGCCGGTGATGTTCTGGATCTACGGCGGCGGCTTCCAGGCCGGAGGAACTTCCGAGCCGCGCCAGGAGGGCATGAACCTGGCAAAGAAGGGCGTGGTGGTGGTCAGCGCCAATTACCGCCTGGGAATTTTCGGCTTCTTCGCCCACCCCGCGCTGGCGAAGGAATCGCCTTACCACGCTGCGGGCAACTACGGCCTGATGGACCAGATCGCCGCCCTTCGCTGGGTGGAAGAGAACATCTCCGCTTTTGGCGGCGACCCCAACAACGTCACCATTTTTGGCGAATCCGCCGGGTCGTGGTCGGTGAGTGAGCTGATGGCTTCCCCGCTGGCCCAGGGCCTGTTCCAGAAAGCCATCGGGGAGAGCGGCGCCGAATTTGGCGCGGGTCCGCAATTGCACGCTGCGCAGACCCTGGGGCAAAGCGAGAAGGCTGGAGAGAAATTTGCCCAATCCATCGGCGCCGATTCGCTCGCCGCCCTGCGCGCCATTCCCGCCGACAAGCTGCTGCAGGAATCGGCCAAAGGACATTTCGGGCCGAACGTTGACGGCTACGTTCTTCCCCAGTCCGTGGACAGTATTTTCTCCGAAGGCCGCCAGAGCCACGTGCCGCTGCTGGCCGGCTGGAACAAAGACGAAACCGTCGGCAACCTTTATTCGAAGAAGAATCCGCCCACGGCTGAAAACCTGATCAAGAGCATCAAGAAACGCTTCGGCGCGGAAGCGGACCAGGCCCTCAAGTTCTATCCGCACTCGACCGCAGCCGAAGTGCGCCAGTCCACCGAGAATTTCGCCAGCGATTTCTTCACCGTTTACGTCACCTGGAAGTGGCTGGAGATGCAGAACCAGACCGGCGATTCACCCGTCTACCGCTATCTCTTTACGCGCACCCCGCCCGAGCCTCCGGATGCCATGGACGGCGACACTCCACTTATCAAGCTGGGCGCGCGCCACTCGGCGGAAATTCCCTACGTCTTTGGAGTGATCACCTGGAAGAAAGCGCCCTGGCAGCCGGTGGATTTCAAGATCTCCGACGCCATGATGACCTACTGGTCGAACTTTGCCAGGACCGGCAATCCCAACGGCTCCGGCCTGCCCCACTGGCCGCAATACACCCCCCAGGACCGGCAGGTGATGGATCTCGGCGAAGACATCCACGCCCTCCCGGCCACGGACCAGAAGCGCTTCGAGTTCATCGATTCATTCGTCGCCCGGTACCGGAAACGTTAGTTCTTTGTAGGGGAGGGCTTCGCCCTCCCTTTTACGGGTCCCGTCCCCACTGCGCAACGCCTCTGTGTCCTCTGTGGCCAGGGACTGGATCGTGGAGCGGTGGGAAACCCTCTGTGACCTCTGCGTTAAACCTTTTCGCTCCATAATCCCCACTTCTCCCACTGTCCAAAATTTGAACACTTTGCCCTGTTATGGTGCAATATTTTCATCGGCCCACGCTCCTAACCAACACATTTTACAGATAATAAAATTTATCGTCCCATACGTCCCATACGTCCCAAACGTCCCATTTTGCCCTGATAAGCTGGTAAGGGACGGTATCCCGGAAGGGGCATCAGAGGGCCTGATTCAAGCGCTTTCGGACGCCCCAGACAGGCGACCGTAGAGGCGGCTTTATGCCGCCATTCAGTCTTGAAATCCTGCTGGCGGGATGAACCCGCCGCTACGGTCTACGAGGAGGAATTGTGAAAAAAACAAACGGCAAGCTCACACCCAGCCAAATGGAGTCAAACCGCCGAAACGCCCAAAAATCCACCGGGCCGCGCACCGAAGCCGGCAAGCGCCGCGCGGCGCTGAACGCCCTCAAGTACGGGGGCTACACCGGCCGGCACACCCTGGAGCAGAGCATGCTGCTGCTGGGCGAGGACCCGCGCGAGTTTCAAGCCTTTCGCGACAGTCTCATGGCCAGCCGCCAGCCCGCCGACGCCATCGAGCACATGCTGGTGGAAGACGTCGCCACGCTGGTCTGGAAGAAGCGCCGCCTCAACCGCGCCCAACAGGGACTCCAGTTGCGCAACCTGGAAGTGTTGGAACTTGACCGGCACCGCCAGGCGCTCGAAGTGGGCCGCGAAAGCGCCGACATCTCGCAGGAAGAGGTGCTCAAATCCGGCCTGCGCCGCGCCTCCCGGTCGCCGGCCCGGTTCGGCGAAATCCTCTCGCAGCTTGAAACCCTCACGGCACTGGTCGCCCGGAAGGATTTCTCGCAAGACATCGAGCCGGTCATCACCATGCTCTACGGCGAAACGCCCACCCTGCGCGGCGCCCAGATCGCCAACACCTATCGGCAGCTCGGCGAAAGCGGAGTCGAGACGGAAGAGCAGAAGGCACTGGCGGCCAGCCTCAAAATAGCCATTGAAGAAGAGACCCGCGACGTCATTGAGGAATACACCCTCTTCCTTCAGGAACACGTCCACATCTCCCCCGCCCTGCGCGATTCGGCGCTGGCGCCCGTCCACCCGCAGTGGATTTCCATTGTCCGGCAGGAGTACACCCTCGACCGGCTGATCGAACGGAAATTGAAGCTTCTGACGCAGATCCAGGCCAACCGCAAACTCGAGGAATTGGCCTCCCAGGCAATGGCAGCAGACGTGCGTGGGACAAAAAAACATGATTTTTGAAAAACGAACCCGAGAAGTTACTGAAAATAAATGATCGGCTAAAAAAACGAACCCAAACGAACCCAAAAACGAAGCCGTGAAGTTGTTGAAAATAAGCACCTGTTGAAAAAACGAACCCGAAAACGAACCGGGCCATCTTGTTGAAAAAATTAGAAGTCAAAAATCGGCAAAGATTCTGGTTTTGTAGCGCCGGACTTCAGCGCGGCAGCGTTTCAGGCGCGCCATGGTTCGTGGCACGGCCGTCCCGGCCGTGTTCATGGGCGAGACGCCCATGCCACGGCTGTTGTCCGGAAGCTTTAACACAGAGGGCGCAGAGGCTGCCAGCAACCTTGTCGTTGGACAATTTCCACGCACAGAGAACAGAGAGAAAATCCGCCACTGCGTCTCCGTGTCCTCTGTGGCCCAACAGTTTTAGCGCGGATCGTACAGAGAACCTCTGTGTCCTCCGTGTTAGAGCTTTTCCGGATGCAACGAGCTCCTACAAAACATGAGGAGCGAACGCGGTCCCCACGCGCCGCCATACGACAAACTCCTGCCCTCCCGCTCAGGCGCGTTATATAATCTCTCCCTTGCGGGCCAACTAACAGCTCAGGCGGGAGTTCAATGAAACAGTCTCAGAAAAAAGTCCTTTTCATCTCAGGCGCCATCGCCGCAGCCACCCTGCTTCCATTCCTGGCAGTCCAGCAGCGGTCGGCAGCGCAGCCGGCTAAAGGGCCGGCGGTGGGCCAGGGGAAAGCGTCGAGTGCGGCAACGCTCCAGACCTGGCGCAACCTGGGCAAGGCGTACTACGAGCAGGGCAAATACACGGAGGCCACCGCGGAATTTCAGAAGGTCGTCAAGTCCGGCCATGCCCTCGCCACCGACTACCTGGACCTGGGCCTCACTTACACGCAGTCGAACAACCTCAACCAGGCGCTCTCCGCCCTGACCACCGCCAAACAGATGGCCCCCGATCTTGTCGCCGTGGATTACAACCTGGCAATCCTCTACAAGCGTGAACTCCACTATGGGCCGGCTGAAGAAGCCTTCAAACGGGTCATCGCCGCCGACCCTGACGATCCGGCCACATGGTTCAACCTGGGCACCGTCTACTTTGCCGAACGCAAAATGCAGCTGGCTCTTGAGGCTCACGAGCACGTGAACAGGATGGGCTTCGAGCGCGGCCAGAATTTTTACGTCGCTTCCCTGTTCCGCACTTTTACCCTCCTGGTGCGGATGGGCCGCCGGCCCGAAGCGGAGAAGATGCTGAAGCTCCACCAGAAGTACGGCGACAAGCTCCCCAGCATTTCGCTGCAGGCCACGGCGCTTGAAAAGGGCAAGTATGGAGAGATTCTGGTTCCGGCCGCCCCGCCGGTGCGCGTTGCAGGCGGCGCAGCGCCCCGTCCCGTCACCTTCCGCGACATCACCACCGGACTGGGCATTTCCCTGCGGGGTGCAGGCGTAACGGGAGACGCCGTTTCGGCAGAAGTCAAGGCTGCGGATGACACGCCCGATTTTGCCCGGACAAAACTTCTCCCGCTGATGGGTCCTTCCATCGCGGTGGGTGATTTTGACGGCGATTCCCACCCCGATCTTTACGTGGCCAATCCCGGCGGCGAAAACCAGCTTTTCCACAACAGCGGCAGCGGGACTTTCACGGACGTTACAGCGAAGGCCGGCGTCCGGGGTCCGGAACATGCTTTGTCCGCCACTTTCGCGGACTATGACAACAGCGAAAAGATGAGCCTGTTTGTGGTGGGTCTCGGAGGCGTCCACCTCTACAAGAACAACGGCGACGGAACCTTCACCGACGTGACGGAGAAGGCCGGATTCAAGCCCCAACCCGGCGAGGTGGATACGCGCGCGCTGCTGTTTGACGCCGACAACGACGGACAGCTCGACCTGGTGGTCACCTCCTACACCAACCTGAACACGCCGCCCCACGGATCGAGTTTCCGCTTCCCTGACGATTTCGCGCCCGCCGGCATCCACTTCTATCGCAACAACGGCAATGGCACCTTTACCGACATTACGGATTCCACCGGCCTGGGCTCGGCCCGGGGGCGTTTTCGCAACGTCCTGTTTGCCGATTTCAACGGCAACACCTATCCCGACCTGGTCTTCTTCCGCGACGACGGCGCGCCCCTGTTCTTCGAAAACCTCGGGGGCGACAAATTCGCCAACCGCACCCGCGAAGCCGGCCCCGCTTTCAGCAAACTGACCGCTCTGGGCGGCGCTGTCGCAGATTTCAACCACGACGGCAAATTCGATCTCGCCCTGTGGACCACCGGAGGTTACGAAGTCCTCAGGAACAACGGCAAGGCCGGATTCACGCCCTTTCCGGACCTTCCGGCCATCAAGCCGCCTGCTCCGCTGCTGGCCTTCCGGGGACTCGCCGCCGACATCACCGGCAACAGTTACGAAGACCTGCTGGTGGCCGACTCTGCCGGCAAACTGCACCTTCTGGCCAACCGCCTGGGACATTTCCACCTGCAAACGCTCCATCTGAATCCCTCCGAAAAGCTGAGTTCGCTCGCCGCCACCTGGATCGGCAAGCCCGGGGTTCTGGATCTGGTCGGCGCCACGCGCGGCGGAAAGCTCGCAGCCTGGGCCAGGACCGGCCCGCCCGAACACTGGCTCGCCATCAACATGGAGGGTTCCAAGAGCAACAAGCAGGGCGTGGGATCGGAAATCGAATTGAAGCAGGGGGATTTTTACAGCAAGGTCCTCATCAGCAACGGCCCGGCCTACGTCTACACCGGCAACCTGGCCAAGCTGGACGTGGTGCGGACCACCTGGCCGACACAGATTATTGAAAACAAACTCAGCGTCGCCACCAATGCGGCCATCCGCTTCCGCGAGTCGGAACGCCTGGCCAGTTCCTGTCCCATGCTCTACGCCTGGAACGGAAAGAAGTTCGCCTTTGTCACCGACATTCTGGGCGTGGGCCCGCTGGGCGAGCTGGCCCCGGACGGCACCCGGATCAAACCCTATCCGCGCGAATTCGTCCGCCTGCCGGACACCCTGCGCCGCCGCGCCGGGAGCTATGAATTCCAGATGACCGATGAGCTGCGTGAGGTGGATTACTTTGACCGTCTCCGCCTCCTCGCCGTCGATCATCCCGCCGGTGAAAAGGTCTACGCGAATGAAATCTACTCTTCAACGCCGTCGGAACCCAGGCTCTACGCCATCCGGAGCGAGCAACTGCCCGTCTCCGCCGTCGATGGCCACGGCACAAACGTTCTGCCGCTCATCAGCAAGGCCGACCATCGCTATCCCCACACCTTCAAGCGCCTGCGTATTCCGGGCATGGCTGAACTCCACTCGCTGACTCTCGACCTCGGCCAACTGAATGACCCGAGGCAAGTCTCCCTGTGGCTGACGGGATGGGTCTTCTGGACCGATTCCAACGGATCACGGGCGCTGATGCACAATCCCTCGACGACTATGATTTCGCCCTATGTGCAGGTGCGGAACAGACAGGGGAAATGGGTCACCGTCATTCCCGATATGGGCCTGCCCAGCGGCAGCAACCGCACCATGCGCGTTGACCTGACGGGCAAATTCCTCTCCGCCGACCACCACGTTCGCATCGTCACCAACCTGTGCGTCTATTGGGACCGCATCTTCTTCACCACTCATGACCGCGTGGTGAGGCCGGACCAGGAGATTCAACCGGAGTATGCCGATCTCCATTACCGCGGCTTCTCGGTGCCCGCCACCGACCCCAGCCACGTTCGCCCCGACCATTACGAATACGCCTCTCTGATGAAGCGCGCCCCCTGGAATCCCATGCGGGGCCGTTACACGCGATATGGAAATGTGGAAAAGCTGGTGAGCCGGGCGGACAGCCAGCTGGTGGTGATGTCGACGGGAGACGAAATGACCGTGCGCTTTAAAGCCGCGGGCCTCCCTGCACTGCGCAAAGGATGGGTCCGGTCGTTCTTCCTGGACGCCAGCGGCTACGCCAAAGACGGCGAACCCAACACGGCTTTTTCCGCCACCGTGGCGCCGCTTCCCTTCCGCTCCATGCAAAACTATCCGCCGGGAGCGAAGGACCATTCGCCGGCCAGCCCGGCCTACCAGAAGTACCTGCGGCAGTATCAGACGCGGCCGTCGTACCAGTTGATCCCGTCGCTCGAGCCGCCGGTGAAATAATCGAAAGAAGGGGGTGGAACGGACGAGAAAGCCGGAAAGAAGCTCGACGAATTATGCGCCGGCCCGTGCAGGAGGCGCACGCCTGCGGGCGAATGCCCGCGGCTGGTTGTCGCCACAACAGGGCACCAATCAATGAGGGTTGGCAACTGACCGCCCGGGAAGCGAAAGACCCTGCCTTCCATCCTCGCTACCGTCCCCCGGGTGATTCCAGGCAGCGTCTTGCCGCTTCCAGCGCCATCCGCCTATTGCACGCTGGCCGGAGCGTCAGCGGTGTTCAGTGAAGCAGCCGGCGTTAAAAGCCCCAATCCCTGCAGAAGGAAAATTGTCCGCTGCGCAGGGCCTCGCCACACCAGTTGGCAGCTTTCTCCCTGGCAGTTCTGGACATAGACATCGCCCCCGGAATACTCCAGGCTGCAGTTCTTGAAGACGCAGTTGACAAACACACCCTCATCGAGGATCACATGTTGATTTTCAAAAGTTCTGTCTTCGTATCGTGTCATACCCACAAACCATGTCCTTTGCTGAGGCATTCGAATTCCTTACCATTCTGCCCCCTCTCCAGCTCCATGACACCTCAAGGGCTTCCCGCGTACAGGTGAAGCGGAGAGACTATCATTTGCGAACTTTCGATGCAATCGTTCCTTGTTGTTATTGACTTCGCCATGACGAGTTCCATCAATTCGCTGAACGGCTCGCGGCTCATCCCCGGCCTCCAAAAGAAGTCGGCAGGAATGTGTTCAGGCTCCATACGCGGCCGCCCTTTCGACATCTCCGCCTGCCCGGCCCGCTGCGGCCCGGCGAGGTCTGGTGCCGCCCGCCACGCGAAACAGCCGCGTACCGCCGCCTGCTGCAGCGGGAAACCCTTTGCCGCCCGGTACAGGGCGGAGCCTGTCGGCAATCCTGCTGCGCAGCCGGACGATGGCTGCCGAGTGCAGTTGCGAAACCCGGGATTCGTCAATGCCGAGCCGGGCGCCAATCTGCTTCATCGTCTGCGCTTCTTTGTAATAAAGATTGATAATCGCGCGCTCGCGTTCCGTCAGGCAGCCCAGCACACAGCAAAGAAGGTCTTTCTGTTCGCGACGGTAGCACTGCTCAAAGGGATTGTCGCCCTCAGCAGCCGGGAGATTTTCCTCGTTGATCCGCTTGTTGTATTCCTGTGGAATCCGCGAGGTTGTGCCTTCAAATCCAATCCGCTGCAGTTCGGCAACCCGTTTATACCACTTCCTCAAGGCTCAGCCCCATGGCCGCAGCCATTTCCGCGTCTTCCGCCGGCCGGCCGAGCCGGTTTTCAAGACCCCGGCAGGTGGACGCAATCTTCTTCATCCGCCGCCGCATGTCGCGGGAGGCATGGTCCTGGTCCCGCAGGGAATCCAGGATGGCCCCTCGAATCCGATAGCGGGCATAGCTCTCAATGGTGACCCCTTTGGCCCGGTCAAACTTCCTGACCGCGTCAATCAAACCCACGGTTCCGTCACTGACCAGGTCATCCAGTTCCACGTGCGCAGGAAGGTGTCCCCGCAACTTGAGAGCAACACGCTTCACCAGAGGCAGCAACTTCACCACCATGTCGTTGGAGCTGCCCCTGTCATGCAAAGGGCCGCGGCTTTGCGTTGTGCGTTGCCCCCCGGTTGCACAAAGCTGGCTGTGGCGCGACTTGCCTGCCGCATGCCGCCGCCGGCACTCCGGCTTTTCGTTGCGTTTTGGAACGGCACATGAAGAATCAACCAATTGGATTGCCAATTCGGCACCCCCTAAGTTTGGGTCTTGACCGCGTCCGAAGGCGGACTTGCCGGGTCACCGAAAGCTGCTTCAGGCAACCCGCGCCATCGCGTTCACCACCCTTTAATGCACGGACCGGGCCAACTCGGCTTCGAGGCTAGAATAAAATGTATTCCACGCTTTGGTTGCGGGTTGATTCGTCCCCACTACGGCCGCCGGACGACGGCCGAACCTGCGGTAAACGGGCTGTCTGCAAGCAGCCAGGGATAGCTGCTTGGTGTTGCAATTACAGCAGTTAGGCTATAATCGCTCAAGTCTACCGAGATCCTCCGGCCCGGCCATCGGAGACCGAACCATCCCCATCAGGCGTGGCTCAAAAAAAGGTAGAATTCACCTTGCACTGAGCGCTGCGGAAGCGCCTTCGACAGAACACAAAGGGCTAGCGAATTTCAAAACGGGAAGGCTTCCAGCCCTCAGAAGCAAAGGACAACGTCCCGGACTTAAGATGATTTTCATTAGAATCTCTTAGTGATTCCTAACCGGAGCGGGGGCGGGAGAATACAATGCGGAGCGCGCCGGAGCCTGAATCCCAAAACAGGAAGAATTCCCATATTGGGAATCGTCGCAATCAATACCTTGAGTGGATATCGTTCACCACGGAGCGCTGAGGAAAGGGGCCTGGCAAGAAGGAAACCGGGCAAACGCAGCATTCCAGTTGCGGAGTGGAGGCAGACTCGAACGCCATGTTTAGATCGTAGAAGTGCAAGCCGCCCAAGCCTGCAGTCCGAAAGGGTGAGGGTTTCGCAGGCCCGGCGACCTGCCCCATTTGCAATCGAAAACAGGATGTTCAGCCCGCTGGGACAAGGGGGAGAAGGCGTTTTGGAGCATCAAAATTTATCCGGCAAGAGAATACCTTTTGCAAAATTTATCGACATCGTGTATATTCCTTGGTTTCATTGTACTGTCGGTTGTAGCCGTAAGGGCTCAAGGGGCACAAGCAAACCCATTCATGTAATGTAAAAGCGATTTAGGGGAATCTGACTGCCTCTATAGCCGCAGATCAGTGTTCCGCAGGAACGCATGTAAGGCTCTCAAAATGTCTCAAATCTTTCATCGCAGCATGAACGTCATTGCCAAGGCGAGCGTCTATGGCATCGTGATCCTCGTTGCGCTGGTTGGCTACGTCAGCTGGCAGGTAAACCAGTCGTCTTATTTCACGTACATCAAGCGTCCGATTCCGCAACCGGTTCCTTTCAGCCACGAGCATCACACGGCCCAGCTGGGGATCGACTGTCGGTACTGCCACACGTCGGTGGAGAACTCCTGGTATGCGGGGATTCCTCCCACGCACACCTGCATGTCCTGCCACTCGCAACTGTGGACGAACGCCGCCATGCTGGAGCCGGTCCGGGCCAGTTACCGTACGAATGAGTCCATCATGTGGAACCGGGTCAACGCTCTTCCCGATTTCGTCTACTTCAACCACAGTATCCATATCAGCAAAGGAATTGGTTGCACAACGTGTCACGGGCAGCTTGGGAAAATGCCGATCACATGGCGGGAAAATACCCTCTATATGCGGTGGTGTGTTGATTGCCATAAGCATCCGGAGCGTTATGTACGGCCCAAAAAAGATGTTTTTGATCCTATCTACACTCCGCCTGCGAACCAGATGGCCATGGGCCGAAAGCTGGTGGCGGAGTACAAGATCAAGAGCCTGACAAGTTGCGATACGTGCCATCGATAAACCGCACACATAGGGATAATCAATGAAGGACAAAAACTTCATCGACCTCGCCTCGGTCCGAGCAGGTCTTGAAAACGGGGGCAAGAAACGCTTCTGGCGAAGCCTGGAACAACTGGCTGACACGGAAGAATATCAGAAACTTGCGCGGCAGGAGTTCTCCCCGAACCCTCCCGTCAAACCACCCCAACCCGGGATCAGCCGGCGAAATGTGCTGAAGCTGATGGCCGCCTCCGCCGGATTGGCGGGGTTGACGGCTTGCACGAAACTTCCGATCGAGCACATTACTCCTTACGTCAGGCCTTCAGAGGAGTTCGTGCCGGGCCACCCGTTGTTCTATGCGACCTCCATGCCCCGCCCTGAGGGCGGCGCAACAGGGTTGCTGGTCAAGAGCCACATGGGCCGCCCCACCAAAGTTGAGGGCAATCCGGACCATCCCGGCAGCCTGGGCAGCACAGATGTTTTTGGACAGGCATCGGTGCTCGATCTGTGGGACCCTGACCGGGCCCAGACCGTCATGCATGGCGGGGCCATCACCAACTACAGCGAGTTTCTGGAACTGCTGGGCCAGTTGCGCAACTTATACCTCACCCAGAAGGGCGCAGGCTTTCGAATTCTGACCGAGACGGTCACTTCGCCTACCCTGGGCAGCCAGTTGAAGTCTCTGATGGCGGAGTTTCCGGAGGCCAGGTGGCACCAGTACACGCCTGTCAACCGGCACGCGGAACGCGAAGGTCTCCGGGCGGTTTACGGAGAATACCTGAGCACGTATTACAAATTTGATCAGGCGGATGTGATTGTTTCGCTGGACGCTGACTTCTTGTGCTCCGGTCGGGGCGGCGTCCGCTACTCCCGCGACTTTGCTGACAAGCGGCGGATTAAAGACACCCATAGTTCCATGAACCGGATGTACGTTGTTGAGTCTATGGCGACCATCACGGGCGCCTCAGCGGATCACAGGCTCCCGCTGAAACCCAGCCAGATTGAGGGCTTCGCCACGGCGCTGGCAGCGGCCGTAGGCGTGAAGGGGGCTGAGGCCGGAGCTCAGGCTCCCGACGGAGTACCGTCAGGCTGGATAGCCGGGCTTGTCCGTGACCTTCAGCAGCACCGCGGTGCAAGCATTGTGGTCGCGGGAGAGCAGCAGCCGCCCAGCGTTCACGCGCTGGCGCATGCCATCAACGCAGCGCTGGGGAACGCGGGCAAAACGGTGATTTACACCGACCCGATTGAAGCCCAGCCCGTCAACGAGATGGAATCCATTCGGGAACTGGCGGCTGACATGAACGCCGGGAAGGTCAATACCCTCCTGATCATCGGCGGGAACCCTGTCTACAACGCCCCGGCGGACCTGGAGTTTGAAAAGGCTCTCGATAAAGTCAACCTTCGACTGCGCCTGGGAATCTACAACGACGAAACTTCTTATCGCTGCCACTGGTTTATCCCTCAGGTTCACTACATGGAAGGCTGGAGCGACGACCGGGCCCACGATGGCACGGCCTGCATGGTTCAACCGCTGATCGCTCCGCTCTACGGAAACCGATCGCCTCATGAGGTTATTGGGGCGCTTCTTGGAGACGCCGGCCGTACGCCGCACGAGTGGGTGCGCGGCTATTGGGCGGACCAGAAGCTTGCCCCGTCTCTCGAGTACGAAACATTCTGGGAAACCTGCCTTGAAAAAGGCGTCGTTCAAGGCACGGCCTTCCCGGCAAAGGCTGTAACGTCCAAAGCGGATATTGCCGCCGCCCTGCCCAAGAGCTCAAACGGAAAGGGTGCAGGCGCCGGTTCCATGGAGATCGCTTTCCGGCCCGACCCCACTGTATGGGACGGCAGTTATAACAACAATTCCTGGCTCCAGGAGCTCCCCAAACCGCTGACCACGATGACGTGGGACAACGCAGCGTACATCAGCGTTAAGACTGCCGAGCAACTTGGCGTGGTGAGCGAAGACGTTGTGGAAGTCAACATCCAGGGCCGCAAGCTTCGTGTTCCGGTCTGGATTCTGCCCGGGCACGCCGACGGCTGCCTGACGGTCACTTTCGGCTATGGCCGGTCACGCGCGGGGAAAGTCGGCAACGGAACAGGGTTTAATGCCTATTCCATCTGGCCCTCGGACACCCCGGGATTTGCCCCGATTTCCAAACCCGGCAAGACAGGCGACCGCTATAACCTTGTGACCATGCAGCGGCACAGCATCATTACGGAAGGCGGTCACAAAGAAGAAATCGAGAGCAAGAGCGCTTTCAACAGAGACCTGGTGCGGGTGGCAAGCCTCGACGAATTTCGTTCCAATCCGGATTTCGCCGCTGATCCCCCGGAAGAAACCACCCAGGCTCCCAACCTGTATCCCCGCCAGGACTACAGCAAGGGATACCAGTGGGCCATGGCCATTGACATGAACAGCTGCGTGGGGTGCAACTCCTGCGTGGTAGCCTGCTATGCCGAGAACAACATCGCCGTGGTGGGCAAGGAGCAGGTAGACGCCGGACGCATCATGCAGTGGATTCGCGTTGACACCTACTGGCGCGGCAGCCTGGAGAATCCCGAAGCCTATCATGTCGTGATGCCCTGCATGCATTGTGAAAACGCGCCCTGTGAATACGTCTGCCCGGTCGGGGCCACGGTGCACAGCCCTGAAGGGTTGAACCTGATGGTTTACAACCGCTGCGTCGGCACGCGGTACTGCTCAAACAACTGCCCCTACAAGGTGCGCAGATTTAACTTTGAGCTTTTCTCCGACTGGAAGACACCCAGTCTTTATGGAGTCCGCAATCCCGACGTGACGGTCCGCAGCCGGGGCGTCATGGAAAAATGCACCTATTGCGTGCAGCGCATCAAGGAAGCCGAAATCAGGACGCAGGTTGAAGATCGCACCATCCAGGATGGCGAAGTTGTCACGGCCTGCCAGCAGGCTTGCCCGACCCAGGCCATTGTGTTTGGAAACATCAATGATCCCAACAGCAAGATTTCAAACCAAAAAGCTCAATCGAGGAATTACGTCTTGTTAGCTGAATTGAACGTTCGTCCACGAACTTCGTACTTAGCGCGGTTGCGAAATCCGAATCCGGAGATCAAGGAGTAAGGGGATGGCTGCAAGAGAACCCGAAAATGTGGGTACCCTGGTTGCTCCGGGGAGCGAGGTCCTTGGTCCCGGCCATTCCTATGGGTCGGTCACCGACAAAATCAGCTCCATCGTTCTGACCCGGGGCACCGGCAATAAATACAAGGTCGGCCTCGGGGTCGCCGTGATGCTGCTCCTGATGCTCAACTTCGGGGTCACGGTGCTGTTTGCAATCGGCGTTGGAATCTGGGGAATTAATATTCCGGTCGGATGGGGATTCGCCATTACCAACTTCGTGTGGTGGATCGGAATCGGACACGCCGGGACGTTGATTTCCGCGTTTCTGCTGCTGATGCGCCAGAAGTGGCGCACCTCCATCAACCGATTCGCCGAGGCCATGACCCTGTTTGCGGTTGCCTGCGCCGGCACGTTTCCTCTGCTCCACATGGGCCGGCCGTGGCTGTTTTACTATCTGCTTCCCTACCCTGACACGATGGGTGTGTGGCCGCAGTTCCGCAGTCCGCTGGTGTGGGACGTTTTTGCGGTCTCAACTTACGCCACAGTTTCACTATTGTTCTGGTATGTCGGCCTGATTCCGGACCTGGCAACCCTTCGCGACCGTGCCACCAAGAAGTTCAAGCAGGTTATCTATGGCGCTTTTGCGCTGGGCTGGCGGGGATCGGCGCGCCACTGGAAACGGTATGAAATGGCGGGCCTGCTGCTCGCGGGACTGGCCACTCCGCTGGTGGTCTCTGTCCACACCGTGGTCAGCTTCGATTTCACCATTGCGCTTGTTCCCGGCTGGCACAGCACGATCTTTCCGCCTTACTTCGTTGCCGGCGCCATCTATTCAGGGTTTGCCATGGTGGTCGCCCTGGCCGTGCCTCTGCGCAAGTATTACGGCCTGGAAGATTTCCTGACCATCCGGCACATCGACAACATGGGCAAGATGATGCTGGCCACCGGCATGATCGTGGCTTACAGCTACGTCATGGAAACCTTCATGGCCTTCTATAGCGGCAACAAGTTTGACATTTACATGATCATGAACAGGATGACGGGGCCCTATGCCGGGGTTTACTGGACGCTGATTGCGGTCAACCTGGTGATCCCGCAACTGTTGTGGTCTGCGAAGATCAGGCGCAACCCCCTGTGGCTGTGGGTGCTGTCCTTCTCGGTCCAGACCGGCATGTGGCTGGAGCGCTACATGATCATCGTCACCAGCCTGCACCGCGACTTCATTCCCTCTTCGTGGGGAATGTTCTATCCGACCAGGTGGGACTACATTATTTTTGTCGGCACCATTGGTCTGTTCTTCACCTTGTTCTACCTGTTTGTTCGCTTCCTTCCGATGATCTCGATTTTCGAAATGCGCGATCTGGTTCATAAAACGGCAGAGGAGGCCGAGTCTTAGATGAATCAAAGGCAGCCGATTTACGGATTGATGGCCGAGTTCCTCTCGGCGGAAGAGCTACTGGAAGCCAGTACCCACACAGCAGAGGCCGGCTATCGCGAACTGGATGCGTATTCGCCCTTCCCAGTCGAAGGCCTGTCCGAAGCCATTGGATTCCATAAGACGAAATTGCCCGTCCTGGTGTTCTTCGGAGGGCTGATGGGAACTTGCGGTGGCTTCTTTCTGCAGTGGTGGCCGAACGTTATCGGCTATCCGCAGAACATCGGCGGCAAGCCCATGGACAGCTGGCCGGCATTCATTCCCATCACGTTTGAGCTGACCATTCTGTGCGCGGCGCTCACGACTGTTTTCGGATTGCTGGTGCTGAACAACCTTCCCTGCCCTTATCATCCGGTGTTCAACGTCGAACGCTTTGCTCACGCGAGCAAGGACCGTTTCTTCCTGCTGATTAAGGCAGACGATCCCAAGTTTGACGCGGAACAGACCAGGAACTTTCTGGCAGAACTCAATCCTCGCGAGGTATCTGAAGTTGAAAGCTAAAAGGGGCCAGACACGACATTTATCGGCGGCAGCCTCCTCTGTGTCCTCACGCAGGCCGGCAGTCTTGCAGGGGCGCCCTGGTACGGTCCTGCGATGGGCAGCCATCGCCCTTGCCGGAGTTGGTGATGACAGGTTGCCGGCTGGATATGCACATTCAGCCCAAATACAAAGGTCTTGAGCCCAGCAGCTTCTTCAACGACGGCCGCTCAGAACGCCCCGTCGTCCCCGGAACGGTTGCAAGGGGGCAGTTGAGGACGGATGAACTGCTCTACACGGGCAAGATCAATGGCCAGATTGCCAACGTCTTCCCGTTTCCCATTACGAAAACTGACCTTGACCGTGGCCAGCAGCGATTCAACATTTATTGCGCGCCCTGTCACGATTACACGGGGACCGGCAATGGAATGATTGTGCAAAGAGGGTTTCCGCCTCCGCCTTCCTATCACATTGAACGCCTGATGAAGGCGCCGGTGGGCCATTTCTTTGACGTCATGACAAACGGTTACGGAACCATGTACAGCTACGCGGCCCGCGTTTCTCCCCGGGACCGCTGGTGCATTGCGGCCTACATTCGCGCTCTGCAGTTGAGCCAGAATGCGCCCGCAAAGGATGTTCCATCCCAAGAACTTACGAAACTTGAAGGATCGGCACAATGAACGAAGATACTCTGAAGCCCGGACTCGATCGTGCCCAGCGCTTGTTTCTGATCATCGGCGTGGTCGCTTCGGCGGCGTGCATATTCGGAGCCGTTTCAAACTGGACAGGATTCCTTCGGGCTTACCTCATCGGATATCTGGTCTGGTTGTTAGTGGCCCTGGGATGCTTTGCGATTCTGATGCTCCACCACATGGTGGGAGGAAGATGGGGATTCGTCATCCGGCGCACGCTTGAAGCGGGAACCCGGACTTTTCCCCTGCTGGCGTTGCTCTTTATTCCTCTGCTGATCGGCCATGCGAACCCGCACGTCTACCCGGTGGTCACCGGCAGTTCTTTCAAGGCCTTCTATCTGAGCCCGCCCTTTTACGTTGCCCGTGCGATCCTTTACTTTGCCTGCTGGATCGGCTTTGCCTATTTCCTGAACAAGCTGTCCGCCCGGCAGGACCAGGGCACGGACAAGGGTTTGCTGAAGAAGTTCAACAACCTCAGCGCGGCAGGCATGTTGATTTACGCTGCCACCATCAGCTGGGCGTCGTTCGACTGGGTCATGTCGCTGGAACCCAAGTTCTTCTCCACCATCTTTGGCATGATTTTCATTATCATGCCGGCGCTGGCGGGGATGTCCTTCACCATTATCGTTTCCATGATTCTGTCCAAGCACAAGCCGTTGTCAGGGGTTATTAATTGGAAAAACTTCAACGACCTTGGCAATATCCTGCTGACCTTCGTGATGCTCTGGGCGTACATGTCTTTTTCTCAGTTTCTGATTATCTGGGCAGGCAACCTGCAGGACGAGAACTTCTGGTATACGGTTCGAGGCACCGGTGAATGGATGTGGGTGGCGTTATTCATCGTCCTCTTCCACTTTGCGGTACCGTTTGTCCTGCTGCTGAATCGGCCGGTGAAGAGGACCATGAAAGCGCTGGCCTTTGTGGGCGGCGGTCTGCTGGTGATGACCTGGATTGACCTCTACTGGTTCATTACGCCTGCTTTCTATCCGCTGGGGCCGCATCTTGATTGGATTGACATCGTGGCTCCTCTCGGAGTCGGGGGGTTGTGGCTGGCGTTCTTTATTCGCCAACTCAAGGCCAGGCCCCGGCTCCCGTTGCACGATCCAAGGTTTGAGGGAGTAGTTCAGCATGGATGAGAACACGACTCATTCTGAAAATCCGAAGCACCGCCACGAAACCCGCGAGGCTGTGCCCAGGTATATTCTCTATTTCGCGCTGGGTGTCGCCCTATCGGTGATAGCAGGCTTCCTGGTCAGTTGGGGAACCCTCCGGTTCTTCCAGCATCACCAGACGTACACTGCTCCCCAATCGGCGATCTCACGGGGCCGCGTTCTGCCACCTCCCGGAATGCCGCAGCTTCAGACGCACCCCGATGCGGATCTGCAGGTCTATATTGAAAAGCAACGCGAGATTCTCGACTCATACGGATGGGTCAACCGGAAGAACGGTGTGGTTCGAATTCCCATACAACGCGCAATGAACATCCTGCTCCAGCAAGGCCTTCCGGTACGCAACAGTGAAACACCGAAGGGTGCGGTACAGCCCGGAGAAGTGCAGCAGTATGCGGTTCCCCAGGGCTTTATGCCGCAAAACTAGGAGAAACACCGAAGCCGGTGGTCAGCAGGCTGCCAGAAAGTTAGGGACAATCATGGCTTGGGAGCATATTCAGGACAGGACCGATGCCGTAAGGCCGGCCCTGCGCGTGTGCCTGTCGATGAAACTGGGAATTCTCTTTGCATTCTGCCTGATCATCAGTGTCGGGTACCCGTCCGTCGCCAGGGGACAGGTTTCCAAAATCCTTCAGTCCCGTGGATTCCAGGGGCCGCCGCACGGAGGTGCTTCGGCGGAGAACTCCAAGACGGTGCCCCCTCAACTGAAGAACGTCGGTATTGATCAGAGATTGAATAACCAGGTTCCGTTGGATCTGGTGTTCCGCGACGAAACGGGGAGGACGGTCCGCCTGGGCGACTATTTCGGAAAGAAGCCGGTCATTCTTTCCCTGGTTTACTTCAATTGTCCGCAGCTCTGCCCCATGATCGAAAACGGCCTGCTGGAAAGCCTGAAGGACGTCCCGTTCAGCATCGGCAATCAGTTCAACGTGCTGACCGTCAGCTTCGATCCCAAGGACTCGCCTTCCCAGGCCCTGGCGAAAAGGTTCGCCTACCTGTCCACTTACAATCGCAAGGGCGCAGCCGCAGGGTGGCACTTCCTGACTGGAGACGAAGCCTCGATTGCCGCACTCACCAAAGCGGTGGGCTTCCGATATCATTACGATGCCAAGATCGACCAGTTTTCGCATGCCGCAGCTATTATGGTTTTGACTCCTCAGGGCAAGGTGGCTCGGTATTTTTATGGCATTCGTTATCCGGCCGGCGCGGTTCGTCTGGCTCTGGTGGAAGCGTCAGAAGGAAAAATCGGATCGCCCGTTGACGCGGTTCTGCTGTATTGCAGCCATTACGATCCAGCTACGGGAAAATACAGCCTGCTGATTTCCCGGGTGCTGTTTATTGCCGCACTCGTCACCGTCATCCTTCTGGGCGGATTGCTGCTGGTGCTGTTCCTCAGCGGCCGCCGGAAGCAGCATGGAGTGCTCTTGACACAGGCCTCTGTGAAGGCTGAGAGGTAGAAGGCCCGCCTCGATCATCGGGCCCGAATTGAAGAGGTTGAAAGAATAAAATGCCACATGCGTTTCCCTTATTTCCGCAACAAGCCTCGACGCTTGCTCCGGCGGTTGACCATCTCTTTTACTTCCTGACCGCGGTGTCGGTTTTCTTCAGCGCGCTGATCTTTCTGCTGATCTTTTATTTCGCGATCAAGTATCGCCGCCGTTCAAAAGATGAGGCGCCCCCGAAGAACCAGGTGATCAACAATATCCCGCTTGAAGTTACCTGGACCGTGATTCCGATGATCCTGGTTGCCATCATGTACTTCTGGGGGGCCGACATTTTCGTCAGGAATTCGCAGCCACCCCCGAACGCCACGGAGATCTTTGTCATCGGAAAGCAATGGATGTGGCACATCGAGCACACGAATGGCAAACGCGAAATCAATTCGCTGCACATTCCAGAAGGCGTGCCGGTCAAGCTCACGATGACTTCCCAGGACGTCATTCACGACTTTTTCGTTCCCGCCTTCCGGGTTAAAAAGGACGTACTGCCCGACCGCTACACCTCGGAGTGGTTTGAAGCGACCAAGGTGGGCAAATACCATTTCTTCTGCAACCAGTATTGCGGAATGGGCCACTCATTGATGCGTGGCTGGGTCTATGTGATGACCCCGGAGGACTATCAGAAGTGGCTGAACAGCGGGGTTTCAGGGACAACGATGGCGGAGCAGGGAGCAACTCTCTATCACCAGTACGGCTGCATCACCTGCCATGGCACCGGGAAAGGGCCGGCCTTCCAGGGACTTTTTGGGAAGCCCGTCAAGCTGGCCGACGGACAGACAGTGATCGCCAACGACGCGTACATTCGAGAGTCCATCCTCTACCCGTCCTCCCAGATTGTGAACGGGTATCCGGCGATCATGCCCACGTTTAAAGGACAGGTGAGCGAAGAACAGGTGCTGCAGCTCACGGCCTATATTAAGTCGCTGGGCTCAACAGAAAGGAATACGGGAACACCATGAGCAGTTCAGAAGTTGCCATTAAGCCACGCGTTCATTATTTGAACGTCGATTATGGCATTAAATCCTGGCTACTGACCACCGATCACAAACGGATCGCCTGGCTCTACCTGATATCGATCACGTTCTTCTTCGCTATCGGCGGAGTGGCAGCCTCCTTGATGCGCCTGAATCTGCTGGAGCCTCAGGGTTTGCTGGTCGAGCCGGAGACTTATAACAAACTGTTCAGCACGCATGGCATCGTCATGATTTTCCTTTTCCTGGTGCCTTCGATTCCTGCCGTGCTGGGCAACTTCCTGATTCCCCTGATGCTCGGGGCCAGGGACGTCGCGTTTCCACGCCTCAACCTGCTGAGCTGGTACGTCTTCATGGCCGGTGGATCGATTGTGATGTACGCGCTGATCGCTGGCGGAGTTGACACCGGCTGGACTTTCTACACGCCCTTGAGCACGATGTACCTGAACACTCACGTGATGGCCACCGCGAGCGGCGTCTTTATCGCCGGCTTTTCTTCCATCCTCACCGGCTTGAACTTTGTCGTCACCATTCACAAGATGCGCGCCCCGGGCCTCACGTGGTTCCGTCTGCCCCTCTTCATCTGGGCGATGTATGCCACCAGCATTATCTTCATTATCGGAACACCGGTTGTCGCCATCTCGCTGGCGTTGATTGTCATCGAGCGGTTCTTCCACGTCGGCATCTTCGATCCCGCCCTCGGCGGAGACCCCATCCTGTTCCAGCACCTTTTCTGGTTCTACTCGCACCCTGCCGTTTACGTCATGATTCTTCCCTCCATGGGCGTGATCAGCGAAGTCGTCACCGCCCTTTCCCGGAAAAAGATATTCGGCTACCATTTCATTGCCTTCTCCAGCATTGCCATCGCTGTGATCGGGTTTCTGGTGTGGGGTCACCATATGTTTGTCAGCGGCCAGTCCATCTATGCCGGACTGGTCTTCTCTGCCCTCAGCATGGCCGTGGCCATCCCTTCCGCCGTTAAAGTTTTCAACTGGACGGCAACCCTTTACAAGGGGTCGATCTCCTATGAGGCCCCGATGCTTTATGCCCTGGGCTTTATCGGGTTGTTTACCATCGGTGGATTGACGGGCCTGTATCTGGCCACCACGGCAATTGATCAGCACGTGCACGCAACCTATTTTATCGTCGCCCACTTCCATTACATTATGGTCGGCGGCGCCATCATGGGGTACATGGCTGGAATCCACTTCTGGTGGCCCAAGATCAGCGGCAAGCTGTACCCTGACGGATGGTCCAGGGTCGCCGCAGTCATCATCTTTATAGGGTTCAACCTGACGTTCTTTCCACAGTTTATTCTTGGCTATATGGGGATGCCGCGCCGCTATGCGGTGTATCCACCCGAATTCCAGACTCTCAACGTCATCTCGACCGCCGGGGCCACCATCCTGGGCTTGGGATACATCATTCCCCTGATTTATTTTGCCTGGTCAGTGCGGTACGGGGCGCCTGCGGGCGACAACCCCTGGAAGGCAACGGGTCTGGAGTGGACAACGTCCTCCCCCCCCACAACTCACAATTTTGAGGAAACACCTGTCGTAACTGAAGAACCCTACGGCTATGATCGCATCGCGGAGGAAATACAAGTTGCATAACAGTCAAGCCATTGTTGCCGAACAGTTTGATGACCGGTCGCAGCAGTATGAGGCTTCCAGTCTCGGAATGTGGATCTTCCTGGCCACGGAAATCATGTTCTTCGGTGCTGTCTTTACGGCGTACACGGTCTACCGAAACCTTTACACAACGGCGTTTGAAACCGGAAGCCACATGCTGAACTCGCAGGTCGGCGCCCTGAACACAGCCGTCCTCATCGGCAGCAGCTTGACCATGGCCCTCGCGGTCCATGCCGCGCAGACCGGCCACCGCAAGAAGTTGATGGCCTTTCTGGTCTCAACCATGTTCCTCGGCGGCGTGTTCGTATTCATCAAATTCGTGCTGGAGTGGTCGCACGATTACCACGAAGGCCTGGCCCCCGGCCTCCATTGGACCTACGCCGGACCCCAGGCCGGTCATGTGGCCATGTTCTTTGTCTTCTACTTCATTTTGACGGGTATTCACGCAACCCACATGATTGTGGGCGAGGGCATCATGGCTGTCCTTCTCTACATGGCATGGCGGGGAAGGTTTTCCAAAGAGCGATGCAATCCCATCGAGATGTTCGGACTTTATTGGCACTTCGTGGATATCGTCTGGATATTTCTGTTTCCACTCTTGTACTTACTTGGAGCACATTTCTGATGTCAGAACACATTGCACCCCTAAAACTTTATTTCTTTGTCTTCTTCAGCCTGCTGATCCTGACCCTGCTGACCTGGCAGGTCGCTTACATTGATCTTGGGCGCTGGAATACAGTTGTGGCGTTGATCATTGCAATTTGCAAGGCGTCATTGGTGGTTACCTTCTTCATGCATCTCCGCTGGAGCGCCTCGATGGTCCGCCTGGTTCTTTTTGCAGCCATTTTCTGGCTGGCGATTATGATGACTCTGACCGTCGGCGACTTTTTCTCGCGGGGGAATGTGCAGCCCTGGCAGACTTCCGCCACAGTTTCACAGCCCATGGCCCCCGGCGTAAAACGCTAAGGCAAAGCCGCAACAACCTCTATTGAGACACCATTTGTGGTGGGGATTGGCCCTCATCACCCTGCGGTTTTTTGTGGGGCAGGTTCCAGCAGGACGGATGGAAACCTGTCGAGCATTCCGCTCAGCGACAGCACACTCTGCCCACCCCCAACCTTTTTCGCGGACACCGTCCCGTGCGTAAAAACATTTCTCCAGCGGATGGGGCATTCCCGGGGAAGGACGATCTTCAGAGCCGGCCAGTTCTCCCTGGGCAGCAGGGACTTTTGTCTGCGGAGAAATCCCGCCACAAGACGGGGCACGGCAACAATCACCCAGCCCTTCCTTCGGCGGCGGGCAAAGGCCACAATCCGGTCTCGCCTCGGCCCCGCCCCTTCCAACGGGATATATTCACCAGCTGCAAAGAGTTCTTTATGAGCCAGCCGGAAATTAAGAGCTGTACGAATCAGATAAAGTTTGATTCTCCCATCCTGCCAGTTTGAGACCATGTCCTTCAACAGGTCCTCCGGAGCCTCTGCCTCTTGAGAATTGAGTTCCTCCAACATCCGGACCCTCTTCTCAAAATCGACGGGCCGCCGGTTGTCAGGATCCACAAGACTGAAGTCCCACAGTTCGGTTCCCTGGTAGAAGTCCGGAACGCCCGGCGACGTGATCTTCAGCAGAGTCTGGGAAAGAGCATTCACGTACCCGTAGAACGCAATCGTTTTCCGCAACTCAAGGAAGTCCTCCATAAACCGGTTCCGGCTGCCGACACCAATGGAATCCCGGATAAACTGTTCGACGGCCTTTTCGTAATTCAGATCAGGATCGATCCAACTGGTGTGAACCTTGGCTTCGCGCAGGGCCTTCTCCATGGAACCAATGAGCCGATCGAGAAACCCGGCTTCCTCCGCAGGGTCAAGCGGCCATGCGCCCAGCATGGTCTGGTACAACAGGCACTCTTCATTATTGTCAGGAACGAGCTGGCCGTTGTAATCCGTCTTGTGCGGCCGGTTCCATTTGCTCCAACGGTGCAGACGGGGAAGCCATGCCCTGTCAATCTCAGAAAGCACATTCACTCGCGCCCGGACATCCTCACTCCGCTTGGTATCGTGCGTTGAGGTTGAATTCATCGTGTGCGGCCAGCGGGCCAGCCTGGCCTGATTAAAACCGTGAAAAGCCGGCACATCGTAAGGAGGTTTCTCGCGCAGGGAGTCTCCGCCCACTTCATTCAATGAAATCAGACTGTTATAAACATAGGACGCGGTGTCTTCCAGCCCCTTCGCCATCACCGGACTCGTAAACTGCTGCCATCGCATGACAAACTGAAGCCATGATTTCCGCTGGGCTGACGCGTAAGGCTGCGGGTCAACAAACAAGACCCGGCGCAGGAAATCCCAGGCGGCGTCGCTGACTTCATCGGGGGAATTCCGGCGTCGCGCAGACTCCAGAGTCCAGTCGAGATAGGAGCGGTCGCGAGGGCTGACGGAAAAATTCCGGACATAGGTCCTGTAAACAGGAAGACACGCAGTAACCTCAACAAAGGCGCGTACAAGCTCAGGAAGAGGAATATCTCTGGCATGGCGGTCCTCCGACGCCAGTTTTGCCAGCAAATGAGTAAAGGCCGCCAGTTCGCCCGCAAAAAGCTGATAAATCACCTGCTTGTTGCGCGTATAACAGACCTCGGAGTAGGAATGCTCGCAACCTGTAAAGCGGCGATAATCCGTGTCCAGATGGGAGAACCCGTCCGCATCCACGAACAGCCCGTTCACGGCGTTCAGGAAATCATAGCCGGTGGTTCCTGCCACCGGCCAATCTGCCGGCAGCGATTCATCCCGCCCCAGAATCTTCTCCACAATGAGATAGCGATTCGCAGGGCTGCGACTTTCCTCTTTTGCCGCAGTTGCAACCCTCAAGCGCTCCAGATAACGGGCCGGATCGTGCAGGCCGTCCACGTGGTCCACACGGAGCCCGCTCAATTCTTCCTTCCGGGCAAGTTCAGCGATCAGGCGGTGCCGGTCCTCAAAAACACGGGGCTCTTCAACCCTCAATCCGACAAGTTCGTTGATGTCAAAGAAACGCCGGTAATTGATCTCTTCCGAGGCCATCTTCCAGTGCGCCAACCGATAAGCCTGCGCAGACAAAAGATGGTCCAGCGACTCGAAACTACTTCCATCGCCATGGGTTCCATTGAAGAATCTGAGCGTTTCGTCCAGGCAGTGCTTCACGCCCGCTGAATGGTGGTAGAGCTCCCACAAACGATGCTTAATCCCTTCGTGGGTCTCGCGGCGGTTCCTGATCCCCTTCTGGGAGGAGCCTTTCAGGGCCGGCAATCGTCTGACCGCTTCCAGGACACGAGAGACTTCCTCAACCAATGAGGAATCAACTTCTTTTCCGCTGCGGATACCCTCCAGGCAGTGCTCCAGAATCGCGCGGTAGGTGCTGGGATTCAGTGGAAAGCGGTGCTCATAATAGCGGATATAAAAACCGTTTTCGTCGAGTTTAAGGTTCAGTTCCTGGTTTTCCAGCACCTGGCCATAACGGTCGCCAAGAATCGGAATCAAAACCTTGTTGTCCTGCAGAAACAAACCCTTGCCCGCCCCCGGGTGCCATTCAATGTCAAAGTATCGGGCATACTCCGATGAAGGACCATTCTCCAGCACATCGATCCACCAGGGATTCTCAGAATTCGCCACCATGTGATTGGGAACGATGTCCAGCAGAAGGCCCATGCTGTAACTCTTCAGCTTGCGGACCAGATCATCAAACTCTTCCTCGGTTCCCAACTCCGAATTGATTCGGAGGGGGTCGGCCACATCGTATCCGTGCGAGCTTCCCTTCCCTGCCTTGAAACGCGGCGAAACATAGAGGTGCGTGATGCCCAGTTCGTGAAGGTAAGGAACCAGGCTTTTCGCATCAATAAACCGGAAGTTCAGATTGAACTGAATCCGATAAGTTGCCACCGGGATTGCCAGCAAACGCATCATCATTAACCTACATAAACACTCAGTTTGTTCCCCAGGGCAAGAAATACCTCGATCCACGCCTTTGCAGACTCATCGCCCTCGGCCGCCCGCCTTTGGAACTCTGCATACCGTCCCAGCAACACTTCATGGAACACGTTTTGAGGCTGCCACTTTCTGATTTTAAACGGCAGCATGTCCGCAACATTCACGGTTGCGATAAAAGCCTGAAGCCGCTCCAAATCGTCAGGATTTTCCAGAAAAGAAGCGGCCACGCCCTCCAGGTTTCTTCGCATGGAGAATTCCAGCGTCGCCTCATCAAACACGATCCCGGCCCTGCCCATCTCTTCCAGCGAGGCCCGAATCTGGTCAACCTCCAATGTTTCAGACTCGAGGAACCTCCGCAGTTCGGCGTTCAAGGTGAACTCCGCCGCAATCTGGAAGCGTTTCGGCTGCGGCATATTGAGTGAGGCCACAAAGCGCATCAGCGGAGCGCCACGCTCATAGATTCTCCGGTACGCCGCTTCCGCCTCAGCCAGCGCGGTTTGCAGAATGAGCCTGAGAATGTGGTGCTGCTGGTCGCGAAACAACAGCTTGAGCGTGTAAGTCGCCGAACCGAAGTGCTTGTCAACAATCCGCAGTCTCTCCGCCAGGTCCCCGCGGTTAAAGCTTTCGGTGATCTCCTTCACCATCGCCGCATACTCAGCTTCACCCAGAAACCTGCGGACACCGCCGTTCAGGTTATGGTCTCCAAGATGCAGTACACCGAAACTGATTTCTGCGGATTCCCAGGTGATTTCTGAAGTCACCTGGACGCGGCCAAGCGCCAGCCTTGTCTTGCCCTCATTCAAGACCTTATAGTCCTGACGGTCGACGGCATAACTATAAATTCTTGTTTCGTGGTTGAAGGGCTCGAAGAGCGAGCTGACGGCATAATGAGCGCCCACCTTTGGCAGGTCGATCGCAGCGGGCCGAACAAATTTTTCAAAGATCACCGCTCCGTTTTTGTGCGCAGGGACATTGCTCTCGGCCTTCTCAAGCAACTCAATGAACCGGGCCTCATAGGGCTGCTGAAAAATCTCTTCCGCCAGTTGAATTGCGCGGCCTGCGTATTGAATCACCTGGACCGTCTCAATCCCCGAAAGTTCGTCAAAAAACCATCCGCAGCTTGTGTACATCAGCATCAGGTGCCGCTGCAATTCCATGAACTTGAGGGCCCGGATATTCTGCTCCTGCGTGAGCGGGCAGGCGGCGTTGCGGTCCAGGAACCCCTGAACGCTCTCGCGCGAGCGGTCGAGAACGACGTTGATATAATCATTGCGAGCCGCCCAGGGATCCTTGAAAACTTCCTTTCCCTTCCTGACAAAAGAGCTGTTGATGGTTTCCCGCAACCAGTCGAGAGCTTCCCGCAAAGGCGCACGCCACTTCTGGTTCCATCCTTCGTGTCCTCCACTATTGCAGCCGCAATCGCTGCGCCAGCGCTCAACTCCGTGAGGACAACTCCAGGAGCTTTTCTCAAAGATCCTGGCTTCATGAAGTTGGCGGATGCTGTTCCAGGAATTCTCCGTAGTTCGTCAACTTGATGGACTCGTTGGCTTCCATATATTCCAACGCGTAAGCAAGCGCCATATCGCCATACGGATGATGATGTCCATAAGTTTCACCGTCCGTAGCAATGTGAACCAGCTGAGGCCCTTCGCGCTCCTCTGTAAAGACTCCAAGCAGCCGGTCCGCAAACCGCTCGCCGCTGGCCAGCAATCCTTCAAATGCCACGCCGCGTGAAATCGGCCCGTCATAGAATAAAACATTGATCGACCGCCCGAAGCGGAGCCGCACGCGGTAGGCAACCGAGGGATCGATGCGGCCTCCGCTCGTGTCCCGCCAATTCCGGGCGCCGATCGGCCGCACGCGCCACGCCTGATACGGCGAAAGGACCGTGTACTTGATGCCCTGCTGCGCCAGGATATCCAGAGTTTCAAGGTCGACTGCGGTTTCCGGGAGCCACATCCCTTCCGGACTCCGTCCGTATCGGTGTTCAAAGTCACGAATGCCCCAGATCACCTGGGTTTCCTTGTCCCGGCTGTTGGCCAGCGGCATAATCATGTGATTGTAGGCCTGCGCCATGGCTGAACCGTGACCGGAATAGAATTTCTGACTATCCTGGTCTGCCGCCAGAATGGCACGATAAACATCCGGGGACTTCAATTCAAGCCACATCAGCAACGTCGGACCGACGTTGAAGCTGATTCGTGAATAGTTGTTGACGATATTTTGAATACGTCCCTGGCCATCCATGATTCGCGCGGCCGAGTTCGGCCCGTAACACTCGGCTGAAATACGCTCATTCCAGTCGTGATAGGGATAAGCGGAATCCTGGACTTCGATGGCTTCCAGCCAGGGATTTTCGCGTGGCGGCTGATAGAAATGTCCGTGGATACAAACGTACCGATCTGGCATATACCTCATTCCGTTCTGTTAATTAGGCTGAAAAAGGACTACGGAGCTTGCGGCAATCGAAAGGGAGGCATTCCCGTCTGCTTCCAGCAGGTCAGGACACAGGCTCCCCCTGCCGTTCCATCGCGGATCTGCGGAGTCCAGAATTTTCCTGAAACACGCCTCAGGGAATGGGAACGCCACAGTAGCCGGCTTGCTGCCCAGGTTAACAATCATAACAGCTTGGTCGTCCCTCCGCCATCGTCTGACCCAAAGCAGCTTTTCCCTTTCGAATGCAATCGCCTCCGTCTCACCCTGGCCGTTCCGTGAAAATGCCGGAAGTTCCTGACGCAGACGAATCAGTTCACGGACAAAATTGTAAAGCGCCTGGTGGTCGCCTTCTGCCTTCAGGGCGTGGTCCAGCTTGCAACCCTGGAAGGTCTCCGGGCTCTGCGGATCAGGGATCTGCCCCGCCCACTCGAACGCGGCAAATTCCTCCTGCCGACCCTTCCTGACGGCCTCGATCAAGCCGGGATCGGAATGGCTGACGAAATATCTGAACGGAGCAGTTTCACCATATTCCTCTCCCATGAAAAGCAGAGGGGTAAAAGGCGAGAGGAGCAGCGCCGCGGCCGCCACCTTTTGCGCCTCAAAGGACACCAGCTTGCTCAGCCGCTCGCCCTGCATCCTGTTGCCCACCTGGTCGTGGTTCTGGGCAAACACCACAAACCGTTCACAGGGCAGTCCCCGTGACGAGTTTCCGTGGCTCCGCTTGCGGTACGTGGAATATTGTCCGGAATAGACAAATCCCTCCCGGTAAGCCCTGGCCAGATGTTCCACATCGCCAAAGTCACTGTAGTAACCAGTCCTTTCCGGCGTCAGGAGCGTGTGCAACGCATGATGGAAGTCATCGCTCCACTGGGCGTCCAGCCCGTACCCGCCGGCCTCGCGGCAGCGGATGATTCTTGAATCGTTCCTGTCGCTTTCCGCGATGACCTGTATCTTGCGGTTCAGTTGCCGCGCCTGCCGGTGAACGGCCGCGCCAAGTTCTTCAAGAATCGGCCGGGCTGACGGGTCCACAATGGCATGAATCGCGTCCAGCCTGAGCGCATCGATGTGGAAATCTTTCGTCCAGTAAAGCGCATTTTCGATGAAGTAGCGTCGGACTTCATCACTTTCAGGGCCGTCAAAATTGATCGCCTGGCCCCACGGAGTGCGGTACCGGTCAGTGAAATACGGACCGAACTGCGCCAGGTAGTTCCCTTCCGGCCCCAGGTGGTTGTAAACCACATCAAGCACCACCGCCAATCCGCGTGCGTGGCAGGCTTCAACCAGGGCTTGCAGGCCTACGGGACCTCCATACGAATTCTGGACCGCAAAGGGGAACGCGCCGTCGTAACCCCAGTTGCGGTCGCCCGGAAACTGGGCGACGGGCATCAATTCCACGGCGGTGACGCCCAGTTCACAAAGCTCATCGAGATGAGGGATGATGGCCTCGAACGTTCCCTCGCTGGTGTAGGCGCCGACGTGAATTTCGTAAATGATGTAGTCGGCCAGTTCCAGCCCCAGCCAGCCGGCGTCTCCCCACTCAAAGTTCATATCGGCAACTTCCGAGGGTCCGTGCACACCCTCGGGCTGATAGCGCGACGCAGGGTCCGGCCTTTCATTCCCGCCATCAAGGCGATAGTAGTAGCGGGTCCCAGGGGCCATTTCTTCGGCAAGCACTTCGTGATAGCCCCGTTCCTGTGGTTCCATCACCAGCGTCCGCTCGGAAGGCCCGACAACGTGGACCTCCACTTTTCCGGCGCACGGGGCCCACACCAGAAAATGGCAACGGCCTTCTCCCAGATAGGTTGCTCCCAGAGGAAAACTCATCCGTGCTGTCCCTTGCTCTTAAAGAACGATATCGAAAGAGCCGGCAGCGTTACCGAGACCGACCACGGACGCCCGTGGTGTGAGGTCGGGCTGGCTTCCACTCCGCCCAGGTTACCCCAGTTCCCCCCCCAATACTGGCCTGCATCGCTGTTCGCAATCTCGTGCCAATAACCGCCTCGTGGCACTCCAATGCGATAGTTGGTCCTCGGAACAGGTGTGAAGTTACACCCCACGAGGAGAAGGTCGTCGGTGGACTGCCCCTTACGCAAGAAGGTCAGCACCGACTGATCGCTGTCACTGCAATCGATCCACTCAAACCCGGCGGGATCGGAATCGATTTCGTAGAGCGCGGGTTCGCGACGGTAGACATGGTTCAGGTCCTCGACCCATTTCTGAAGGCCGGCATGATTGGGATACTGCAGGACGTGCCACTCCAGACTATCGTCGTGGTTCCATTCCCTCACCTGGCCAAATTCGCAGCCCATGAAAAGCAATTTCTTCCCCGGCTGGGCGTACATCAGACCCAGCAGCAGGCGCAGATTGGCAAATCGCTGCCATTCATCGCCCGGCATCTTGCCGATCAGCGATCCTTTGCCATGGACAACTTCGTCGTGAGACAACGGCAACACGAAATTCTCCGTGAAGGCATAGAGCATTCGGAAGGTCAGGGAGTTGTGGTGATACTTTCTGTGAATGGGCTCCTGCTGCATGTATTCCAGGATGTCGTGCATCCAGCCCATGTCCCACTTCATTCCAAATCCCAGGCCGCCCACGTACGTTGGCCGCGACACCATGGGCCAGGATGTTGACTCCTCCGCCATCGTCTGGACATCAGGATGCGCCTCGTAAACGTCCGTATTGAACCGGCGAAGGAAGTTGATCGCCTCCAGGTTCTCACGCCCGCCAAACTGGTTGGGAATCCATTCGCCTTCCTTCCGCGAGTAATCCAGATAGAGCATGGACGCAACAGCGTCCACGCGCAGCCCGTCAGCATGATAAGTATCCAGCCACATCAGGGCACTGCTCATCAGGAAGCTTCGCACTTCGTTGCGACCGTAATTGAAAATGTAACTTCCCCAATCCGGATGAAAACCCTGCCGGGGATCCGCGTGCTCGAAAAGGTGGGTGCCGTCAAAATAGGCCAGTCCGTGCTCGTCCGTCGGGAAGTGCGAAGGCACCCAGTCCAGATACACGCCAATGCCATGCTGGTGCAGGTGGTCGATCAGGTACATAAAATCCTGCGGAGTTCCGTGGCGGCTGGTGGGCGCAAAATAACCGGTGGTCTGGTAACCCCATGACCCGCTGAACGGGTGCTCCATGATGGGAAGAAATTCCACGTGAGTGAAGCCCATCCGAAGGACATAATCGGTGAGTTTCTGGGCAAGTTCGCGATAAGTCAGAAAACGGTTCTCTTCTTCCGGGACACGGGCCCAGGAACCCAGGTGCACTTCGTAGATCGACTGCGGGCTGGCCTGAGAATTGTTCCGGTGCCTCTTTTCCATCCACTCCCGGTCGCCCCACTCATACTGCAGGTCCCACACCAGCGAAGCCGTCTCAGGCGGCACTTGGCGGTAAATAGCAAACGGGTCCGTCTTGTCAGCGCGATATCCGTTGAAGCGCGACGCGACGTGATACTTGTACAGGTCTCCCCGTCCGAACCCCGGAATAAAACCCTCCCAGATTCCTGATTCTCCCCGGGGACGCAGCGAATGGCTCCCTTTGTCCCAGCCATTGAAATCTCCAATCACCGAAACGAATTCGGCATTCGGCGCCCACACAGCAAAACACACGCCTTCCTGTCCATTAACATTCCGCAAGTGAGCTCCCAGCTTCTGATAAAGCCGGTAGTGTGATCCTTCATTGAAGAGGTAAACATCTTCATCGGTCAGCATCGAGGTATCGTAACGCACGGGAAGAACCTCACCGGTGGATCGTCCTGCCTCGGTTGGATTGTTCTCAGGCATATTCATCAAATCTCCTTTCCACGCCTCGAGTTATCGAGCGTCTCAAGCATTTCCCCCACCTCACCCATCCCTGTAATCTGGCGAAGACTGTACCTCGCCTTCCGCTTCCAGTTCGGGCGTTCTTCGCAGGTTCCAGGGACGTTCTGCGGCTGCTTCTCATACCACAAATCTTCAAGATTCACCATGGCCATCCGGTTGCGGCTTCTACCTAGAAATTCCAGCGACGCTTTCATGACCTTCACAATCGACGGGTCCCTGCGCTTTCGCCCGTCCGGGCACAGGAACCTGACCAGGGCATTCCTCAATTTGCTGCGATTGTTGAGCTCCGTAATGGCACCGTCCTTATCCAGCAGTCCAAGGTCAACGCGGTCCTGCACATCCAAACCCTCCCAGAAGGCCGCAAAGGTAGGCATATCGTGCGTGTTGAGCGCAGCCAGTGAGTCCTCAAGTGGACCCGGCAAAGCCCTCTTTTCGTCGGGCGTAGCTTCATACTGCATCACATACATCCGCTGAATCTTGTGCCGGGCCAGCGCCGGCCGGACGTAACCGGGGACTGTTCCAAGGTCTTCGCCCACAATCATCGCCCGGTTCCTCACCGACTCAAGGGCCAGAATCGCGTACATTTCCTCAGCCGGATATCGAACATAGGCTCCGTCCCTGGGCTCGAATCCCCTGGGAACCCAGAACAAACGGTGCAGCCCCATCACGTGGTCAATGCGCAGAACGCACGCGTGGGCAAGATGATGCCGGAGCGCTTTTCGAAGATAAGTATAGCCGCCCTCCCGGATTGTTTCCGGGTGCAGGGGCGGAAAACCCCAGCTCTGGCCCCTGGTGAAAAAACCATCCGGCGGCGAGCCGGCGCTGACGCCCAGCACAAACGAGGGCCTTTCACGCCACACGTCGTACCCGTCCGAATTCACGCCCAGCGGCAAATCCAGATACAGGCCTTCCCCGTTTGAATCGCACCCCTTCGCAAAGCTGCGGATCTGTTCCTCCGCCAGCCATTGCACGTAAAGGTGATAGCGCATGGTGTCGAGATCGTAGTCACGACTGCTCAACTTCCCTTCCCGCAAGCGATGAGGCCACGTCCACCATGAAGCACGCCGGCGGTCGCAGGTGGCGCGGAACTGCGCGTAGTCTTTCAGATTCGGATGCGACTCAACGTAGCGGAAGAACTCCTCCTGCCGCCCTGAAGGACGTTCAAACATCGTGCGGGCAAGCGGTTCAAGCGCCTTCCTCTTCATGGCCATCGCCCGCCGGTAATCCACCAGGTTCTGTGATCCCAACTCCTGCCGCTCCGCCTGGAAATCACTGGAGGCAATAAATTTCTGTGCCTCGCGGCAGTGTTCCATCTCCGGCACACGGCTCATATCCAGAAAGAGTTCATTCCAGAAGAGCCGGCTGACCGGCGAATAAGGGCTGGGATCAAAAGGTTCATCCAGAAAAGACGCCAGCAGCGGAAGCGTTCCCACCAGAGACCCTCCCCGCCCGTGGACCCATTCCATCAACTCCCTGAGGTCTCCAAAATCGCCCACACCCCAGTTCGAATCAGACCGCAGAGCATAAACGGGAATGAAGACACCCCAGGACTTCTTCGTAGGTCCACCCGACCCCACAAAAGCCTTCTTCGGCGCAGAGATCACCAGCGTCCGGTAAAAACACGTTCCCGACTCCACTGTCAGGGTGTGGTACCCCAGGGGCAGCCCTTTGGCCAACCGCAGATCCAAATCCCAATAGGGATTCCCCTCCACGCTGACCTTTTTCGCGTGCAATCCGGACTCCGTCCGCCCCGGCTTGATCTCCCAGACGCGCTCTTCCCCGGTCTCCAGCATTAGACGGCACCACCATGACCGCAACGCCTTGCCCACTGGAAGCCGCAGTCGGACGGATGTCCTGCACCCGTCCCAGGCCACCGCCACGGGATCAGGTCCCCGCCGATAGATCTGCTGGCGGCGCTCTCTCAAAGCGCCCCGGGCGTCCTCCGGTCGTGCCAAAGGCGCGCCCAGCGATCGAAGAACCGCCACAAGCACTTCAGCCGAAGCCTGGCGACGCCTGCCGTCCAGAATGTTCTGATAAGAAGGCTGAATTCCGTAAGCCTCGGCCAGCTGGCGCAAGCTGCGCATTGTCTTTTCCGTCTTTATGTTCACAGCCCCAATTTCTGCAAAAGTCCCGCGCTGTTTCGCATCCATCCGCGCGCCGGCCTTGTGCGTTACGTGAAATAGTCGAAGTCGCGTTCGCTCCGAACACGCCGTCGGATTCGGAGAATGTGTGCGGGCATGGTGTGGGGATTCAGTTCCACGTAATTCCGTGCCCCCTGCCACAAATATCGGCTGTCGGTGATCAGATCGTGCGCCTGAAAGGCCTGGTGAGGGTCAAGCCCAAAGGAATCGAGTGGCAGATCCAGCCAGCCCGCCTGGGTATAGTGGGGATCAAGATTAACCACGACCAGAATGATGTTGGCAAGGTCCTCGGTTGTCTTGCTGTATGCAATAAGCTGCGTGTTGCCAATGGGGTGGAACCTCAGCCGCTCATTGCTTTCAAGTGCCGGGTTGGCGCGCCGGATCTGGTTGACCCGCGCAATCAACCCTTTCAGACTGTCCCCGCGCTCCAGGTCCCAGTTCCTGATTTCATACTTCTCGGAATTCAGATATTCCTCGCTGCCCGGTCGAAACGGACGGTTCTCGCAAAGCTCGAACGCCGGTCCGTAAATCCCGTAATTTGCGCCCAACGTCGCGGCGAGAATCAGCCGGGTCATAAAGGCAGGCCTGCCGCCCGACTGGAGGTATTCCGTAAGAATGTCCGGCGTGTTGGGCCACAGGTTGGGGCGGAAAAACTCACGGACTTCACTCTGCGTCAGCTCCGTGAAATACTGCTCCAGTTCCCATTTCGTGTTCCGCCAGGCAAAGTAAGTGTAGGACTGCGTGAACCCAAGTTTGGCCAGACGATACATCACCTTGGGACGCGTAAACGCTTCCGCAAGGAAAATGACGTCGGGATATTGCTTCCTGATCTCCCGGATGGCCCACTCCCAGAACTCGAAGGGTTTGGTGTGCGGGTTATCCACGCGAAAGATGCGAATTCCCTGACCCGCCCAAAAGATCATCACATCCTTCAGTTCCTCCCACAGCTCACGCCACTTGGGGTTTTCAAAATTAAGGGGATAAATGTCTTCATACTTCTTGGGAGGATTTTCCGCGTATTGCACCGTTCCGTCCGGACGCCGCCGGAACCAGTCGGGATGTTCTGAGACGTAGGGATGGTCCGGCGTACATTGAAATGCAATGTCCAGGGCCACTTCGAGCCCCATTTCCCGGGCGGCTCCGACGAACTGCCGAAATTCCTCAAGCGTTCCCAGTTGCGGGTGGATCGACTGATGCCCGCCCTCCGCGGCGCCAATCGCCCACGGGCTGCCTATGTCATCTGGACCAGAAACAGGATTATTGTTTTTCCCCTTCCGGTGCTTTCTGCCAATAGGGTGGATGGGAGGAAGATAGAGAACATCAAAACCCATCTCCGCCACATAAGGGAGTCGCTTGATGCAATCCTGGAAAGTGGCGTGGCGTCCCGTCTCCGTACTGCAGGACCGGGGAAACATTTCGTACCAGGCGCTGAATCCGGCCTTCTCCCGGTCAACTTGCACAACCAGGTTCCTGTTATAAGTTGCCGCCAGGCTCCGATCAGGATGCATGGACACCCATCGGGCCAGAGTCTCGTCCCTGGCACTCGAGACAGCTTCAGAGAGAGCCTGGCCGTCCTTCTTCCGCATAGACGCTGAATAAGCCATCAGTTGCTTTGCGCCGTCGTTGGCAGCGCGTGCGGCCGCCTCTTCCACGAGTTTGGCGCCGATCAGGATGTCGACCGAGATATCCTGCCCTGCTTCCACCTTCTTGATAAAACCGCTGCGCCATGACGCAAAATGATCAATCCACGCCTGCAACGTGTACTCGTACTCACCCACCTCCAGCACCGTGAAGCCGCCGTGCCAACGGTCATTCACCTCCGGAACCATTGGCGTTTCAAGCCATTCAGTATCTCCGGAACGCCGGTAGAGAAGAACCGCGGAGACAACATCATGCCCGTCGGTGAAAATGTCCGCGGTCACAACTACGCGCTCGCCGACAACCCTCTTGATGGGAAAACGTCCGTTCTCAATCTCCGGATACACGTTCTCAATGACCACACGGGAGGGAGAATTGGCGGGAAGTTCCATTGTGGGTGATCCCGGCATTGGATTCACTTGCTCGCACCTCGAATTCTCTTGGGAAGATAGTCGGCCACGGCCCTCAAAGGCCACAGCTATTTGGAAGATCGCTAATGCAGTAAACTCAGCCCGTTACCGGCCTGAAGCTTGGTTTGTCAGGCTACTCGAACCCCACAAGACCCTTCTATTTTACTCCTCTGCTGTGCCATGAGCAACCGCAGGCACCGCAGACAACATATCTAGCACAAACAAAGCCGGTTACCTATCATTGCAATGCCAAAAGTCTGGATTCAGGCGGGCAACGATAACAATAGTGTTGAAGAGTCGGACCCTTATGGCCAACAACAATTCCGCTCCCTTATTCGCCGGACACAGTAAGCATTTGCTTCCGGAAACTTCGACTGGATCCGGATCCTTCGTCTCCGGTTCATTGTTCAATACACCGTTTCAGATTGACGTTAAGGGGAAGTCTTTGTAAGTTAAGATACTGACCTGTGGAGGGATGGGTGAGCGGTTGAAACCGGCGGTCTTGAAAAC
>CAVSWQ010000015.1:0-250953 GCA_963731705.1 uncultured Acidobacteriota bacterium | reverse complement strand
GTTCCAATTGCTCAGCACAAAAGGAGAAGTGGTCCACCAGCAGAAAAGCTGGATTTGGGCGCGCACCGGGGAAGACGTCCCCTGCCTGGGTTGCCATGAAAGCAAGGCTCTGGTCCCGGAGGATCGCTGGCCGCTGGCGTTGAAACGTTCCGATGCACCGATTCCGATGGGACTGCCTTCGAAACCACAAACAGCACGACACTGAGGAGCGCATGAAGATTTCTCGAAGACAATTCGTAACCCTGGCTGCTGCCGCGGGACCCCTTTGGGCGGCGCGCGGACTTCTGGGACGAGGTCTTCCCCCGCAGTCTGCCACAGCGTCTTCGCTTCCTCAATTCGTGGATGTTACCGCGAAATCCGGCATTAACTTTACGCACTCGTTTGGCGAAAAGGAACTGAGTTCGATTCTGGAAGGCACGGGTTCGGGTTGCGCCTGGTTCGATTACAACAACGACGGACTTCTGGACCTTTATGTGGCTAATGGCCGTTTTGTCGAGGGCCTGACCAACCATTCAGCTCCTGACGGCAAAGACGCCACCAACCATCTTTACCGCAACAACGGCGACGGCACCTTCACTGACGTCACCACCCAGGCCGGCGTGGGCGGCAAAGGGATCGGCGTGGGAGTGACGGCTGGGGATTATGACAACGACGGCCACGTCGATCTATATGTCACGAATTATAAATCCGCCATCCTCTATCACAACAATGGCGACGGTACGTTCACCGATGTCACGGCCGAAGCGGGTGTTGACAATGCCTTTTTCGGGACGGGCGCGGCTTTTCTGGATTACGACCGCGATGGGCGGCTGGACCTGTTTGTCGGAAACTACCTGAAATTTACTCCCAACTACCGGCAGTTCTACCCCGGCGATCACTATCCGGGCCCGCTGGATTACAACCCCGAATTCAACCGTCTGTTCCATAACAACGGCGACGGAACTTTCACGGATGTCTCAAAGGAATCGGGAATCGCCCGCCAGCCCGGCCGGGCGATGGGTATTACGGTCGGTGATTATGACAACGACGGCTGGCCCGACATTTATGTGGCCAATGACACCATGCCCAGCTTCCTCTACCACAACAATCACAACGGCACGTTTACAGAGGTTGGCGTGGACGTCAACGTTGCCTACGGGCAGAACGGGGAAGCAACAACTTCCATGGGCCCGATCTTCGGCGACTACGACAATGATGGCTGGCAGGACCTGTTTGTTTCCGACGCCCGCTACCACCGCCTGTTCCACAACCCGGCCAAGCCCAAAGCCTACTTCCTGGATATGACGGATGAGGCCGGCATCGGCAAGGTTTCCGGCCAGTACGTTGCCTGGGGTGACGGCTTTTTCGATTTCGATAACGACGGCTGGAAAGACATCTTCCTCGTCAACGGTGGTCTGGCGTGGCTGATCCCCATGGAAAGCACCCTGCTGCGGAATGACGGCAACAGGACCTTTACCGACGTTTCAACCCGGGTGGGCAGCTTCTTTGAGCAGAGGCACGTCAGCCGCGCAGCGTGCTTCGGCGACTACGACAATGACGGGTACGTGGACGCGTTCATCACCACGCTGGGCGGCAAGGGCATCCTGCTCCACAACACACCGCCCGCGGGAAAGCGCAACCACTGGCTGACGGTGAAGCTGGTCGGAACGCGAAGCAATCGTGACGGTTTCGGCGCAAGCCTTGAGGCCGTGGCGGGCGACTTGCACCAGTACGTCCAGTCCGTTTCGGGGTCGGGCTACCTTTCGCAAAACGACCCTCGGCCGCATTTTGGCCTGGGGCAGAACACCGAGGTGGAGCGATTGATTATTCGCTGGCCCAGCGGGACGGTCCAGACGCTTGAACACGTGAAGGCCGACCAGATTCTGACCATCACGGAACCCGCCGCTGCCAAAACGGAAGCGGCCAAGAGCACAGGAAAATGAATATCCATCCGGAAAAGACGGAAGGCGGGAACAGGCGGAGAGGATCATTCCTCTTGAAGATGGCCGTCGTCATACTGGCGCTTATGGCCGGGTTGGGGATAGCGCGTTCGCTGACGGACGCTTCGCCCCAGAGTCCGCCGAACCTCGATGGCGCCGGTCCCCGCTATCTGAATCCCACCGCCTTGAAACTTTCGCCCGGCGGCCAACGGCTTTACGTGGTTTGTGCGGCCAGCAACCTGGTGCTCGTAGTGGATACGCACACGCGGCGCGTCGTGGGGCGCTTCAGCACCGGCGCCGGGCCTGCGAGCATCGCAATCTCTCCGAACGGAAAGTCCCTCTACGTCTCAAACGAGCTGACCAATTCGGTCAGCGAATTTGATGCCGGAACTCTTCGCGTTCTGCGAACTTTCAAAGCCGGTTGGGGGCCGGTGGGAATCACGACCGACCAGGCGGGCAAGTTTCTATACACCGCGAATACGCTGGGCGACGATATCTCTGTCATCGACCTCTCGACCGGCAAGGAAATCAAGCGGCTCGCTGCCGGGCACTTTCCTGAGTATGTTGACCTTTCCCACGATGGAAAGTGGATCTACGTTTCAAACCTCATGGCGAGGCTTGCGCCGCCCGAAGAACTGCCGGTTTCCGAACTGACCGTGGTGGATACCGCAAGGCAGATTGTGACCAGCCGGATCCCGAGTTCCTGGCGCTGTTCAGCTTCGCCACATTGCCCAGGTGCCCGCGCAGGCCGGCGGATATCTGCTGATCCCGTTTCAGCAACCGCACAACCTGGTCCCGCTGGTTCAGATCCAGCAGGGATGGTACCTGACAAACGGGATGGCCATCGTCGGGCAGCCGCAGGCGGGGCAGACTTCCAAAGTTAAAGAAGTTCTGCTGGATGACATTGACCGCTACTATGCGGACGGGTTCGGAGCCGCCTCCACCCCCGACGGGCGATGGGCGCTGGTGACGGCGTCAGGCGCCAACGCCGTCTCCATCATCGATGTTGCAAAGCTCAACCGGCTGCTGAAGCAGGCAGCCTCGACGGCCACGGGGACCTGGCGCACCGGCTGGATTCCGCCCAGCAGTTTGTGGTGAAGCGGCTGGCCACCGGCCGCAATCCTACGGCCGTGGTGGTCTCGCCCGACAGCCATTTCGCCTACATTGCAAACCGCACGGACGATACCGTCAGTGTCATTGACCTGCAGCAGTTGAAGGTTGCTTCAACCATTGACCTGGGCGGCCCCAAAGAGATCACGGCCCTCCGCCGCGGCGAACAATTGTTTTATGACGCAACTTTTTGCTACCAGTCGCAGCTTGCCTGCGCCAGTTGCCATCCGCACAACGGCTTTGAAGATGGCCTCGTCTGGAGCCTTGAAACCCCCGATCTGGGACACGACATTGTGGAGAATCGGACGCTGCTGAGCATTATGGAAACCTCGCCTTTCAAATGGAACGGCCTGAATCCCAACCTGGCAACGCAGGACGGCCCTCGCACCGCCATGTATATTTTCCGGTCGCAAGGTTTCAGCTCCGCTCAGGTGAAGGACCTGGTGTTGTATATCCATTCGCTCAAGCTGCCGCCCAACCCGCACCGGGCTGCGGATGGCCGCCTCACCGAAGCCCAGGAACGCGGCCGCGAGATATTCTTCCGGACCACAACCAACGGCGGCCGCATCATTCCGGACCGCGACCGCTGTTATTTCTGCCACGCTCCGCAGACGCATTACACATCGCGGGTCCGGATGGATGTCGGGACTTCAACCGAGTTTGACAACCTCAAGGATTTTGATATCCCCCAGCTGGAAGGCGCTTACATGCGGGCCCCTTATCTGCACGACGGCAAGGCGCTGACGCTGGAAGGCATCTGGACCCGGTTCAATCCGGACGACAAACACGGAATTACATCCGACATGAACAAAGTGCAATTGAACGACCTGATCGAGTTTTTGAAGACTTTATAAAGGAGAACCGGCGGCTTGCCCGGCTTTCGGGCCGCCGCTCGAAGGAACGATGAGAAATCGATTGCGAGCGTGCCTGTTACTGGCAACCGGACTGTTTGTCCTGGCGGCCACCGGCGTGATGGCCCAGACTCCCCCGCTTTACACGAAATGGGTCAACTACACAACAGCCAACGGGATGCCGGAAGGCGAAGTTTTCTCCGTGGCGATCGAGGGCAACCAGGTGTGGGCGGGGACTTCAAACGGACTGGTGCTCATCGAGGACGGGAAGGTGAAGAAGGTTTTCACTCCGGCGGAGGGCCTGGCGGGTCCGGTGGTGATGTCCGTTGCAGTGGACCACGAGACCGGTGACGTCTGGGCCGGAACCTTTGGCGGGCTCAGCCGCTATTCCGCGGGCCAGTTCAAAAACTACACCAACCTCACCAGCGGCCTTGCGAACGACCTGGTTTACAGCGTGGCCATCCAGGGCAGAAACGTCTGGGCCGCAACCGCCGCGGGCATCAGCCGGCTCGATACGGACACCGGCGACTGGACCATTTTCAACGAACAAAACTCTCCTTTTGACGAGCCCTGGTCTTACGCCATCGCCTTCAGCAAGCAGAAGGCGTATTTCGGCCTCTGGGGCGGCGGAGTTCTGATGTACGACCTGGCCGGCCACTTCTGGAGGCCCTACACGGACCCTGACGGCTCCATGGAGATCGTTCTTTACCGCAACCAGGGTCTCATCCACATGATTGTCAGCAGCGTGGCCTACAACCCCGACACCAAGATGTTCTGGGCGGGCACCTATTTTGGGCTCAGCGGGTATGACGGCCGCAACTGGCACAACTATCTCAGCAAAGACAGCGGGTTGGCCGACGATTTTATCAACGGCGTCCTCTCGCGCGGCGACGAAGTGTGGGCCTGCACGCAGAAGGGCCTGAGCGAGCTCGATTACAAGACGAACACCTGGGTCACCTACCGGCCCGCGGATTGGAAATCTCTCGATTCAGCCAAAGCCGGGAAGGCAGGGCGCGGCGAGATCATCATCACCCGGCCCGATGGCAAGAAGACCAGGATGGAATCTCCCACTTCGATCGCGCACAACTACATTCTCAGCATGGCATTTCAAGGAAAGGACATCTGGGTTGCTACGGCGGGCGGTTTAAGCCATGGCATTCGCCAGTCCGACAAGGAGGAACAACACAATGAGTCAGCTGCAAACAGACACTGAAGCCATCACGGCACAACAGAAGCACAAGCCCGTCTCCAAAAAGGCCATCAAAGCGCCCGGGGCATTGAATGAAGCGTACGATTACGAGCGTCCTTCATCGTTTTCGCGCGGCCTGCGCCTGGATATCAAGGGAATGACCATCCTGCTGATTTCCGGCACGTCCAGCGTTGATGAGCGCGGGCGCAGCGTGAATGTGGGAGATTTCCGGGCGCAAACCTGGAGGACCTACCAGAACATTACGGCCCTGTTGGAGGCCGAGGGCGCAACGTGGAAGGATGTGGTCCGGACAAGCTGCTACCTTCGCGACATCGAGCGTGACTACGCCGCGTTCAATGAAATTCGCACCGAGTTTTTCAAGCAGCAGGAGCTCGATCCGCTTCCGGCGTCCACGGGCATTCAGGCCATTCTGTGCCGGCCGGACCTGCTGATTGAAATGGAAGCCATGGCGATTTTTGAAAGCGACCGTGGATAAGGCGGCCAGGGTCCGCTGAGCCGTCCGGCTCGGTGGGCCCATGCGGTGGCGGGACCTCGCGGCGCGGCGTTCAGATATTGAAACGGGAGGATTGTGAGCATGAGAGTCGGAATCCTGACAGCGTGTTTGATTTGTCTGCTGGCCGCTCCAGCCTGGCCGCAGTCGGCATCCTCGAAACCCGCGCAGCAGGAATCTCCAGCCAAGATGCGCTATGCCAACATGCCGCCGCAGGCTGTGCCCTTTGGGCGGTTTCGAAAGCCCTACCAGGAATGGTACGTGGAGCCGAACACCATGGAATACAACGGTGCGGCGCGCAGCGAGCCTGCTCCCGACCTGAAAGACCTGAAGTCGGTCAACATCGGTTTTCTCGGCCCGCTCGGCAAGTACAATCCCGATTCTCCTTACGGCATCGCCATGCTGCACGGCGCCCAGATGGCCCTCGATGAAGCGAACGCGAAGGGCGGTTATCACGGCAAGCCCTTTGCCCTGAAGATCCACGATGACCTTCCCCTTTGGGGCGCGTCGTCGATGGACATCGTGAAAATGCTTTACACCGAGCACGCCTGGGCCATGCTGGGCTCGATCGACGGAGCCTCCACGCATATTGCCCTGCGGGCCACCCTGAAACTGGAGCTTCCCATTGTGGACACCGGCACCACCGATCCCACGGTTACGGAAACCCGCATCCAGTGGCTTCTGCACAATTTTCCTGATGACCGGCAGCAGGGTTATGCCCTGGCCGATTACATTTTCAACCAGCTCAAGCTCAGGCATGTTGGCGTTCTTCGCGTGAACGGCCGCTACGGCCGCCGGGGCTATGAGGAATTTTTCAACGACGCGCGGCGAATTGGCTTTCAGCCCCTGGTGGTGGTGAAGTATCCGCCGGCCGCGACAGATTTCTCCGAGCAGTTGCAGGCACTGAAGAACCTTGGCATCACAGGCCCTGGTCATCTGGGGCAGCGCCACGCAGGCCGGGATGATCCTCAAGCAGATGCGCGCCATGGGAATGAAGCAGCCTGTCTTTGGCAGCAGCCGGGTGGCTTATCCGGAGTTATTAAAGGTCGCCGGCCCGGCAGCCAATGGCCTGGTGGCAGTTTCCGCCATTGATCCTTCACGGCACGACCCGAAGTGGCTGGCGTTCCGCAAGCAATATGTCAAGCGCTTCCATGCTGAGCCCGACGCCTACGCCTCCTACGCTTATGACGGCATGAGCATCCTGATTGCGGCCATTCAGAAAGCCGGGCTCAACCGGGGCCGCATCATGGACGCGCTGCGCGAGTATGGAATGAAGCGATACCACGGGGTGAGCGGTACTGCGTTTTTCGACTACACCCTGAACAACATTGCTCCCGTCACTTTTGCCGAAGTTAAGGACGGACATTTTGTCTACTGGCCGGAACACCGGACGGACTGGAAGGACGGCAACCCCATCGCGTCCACTCACTGAGCCGCGGGTGGCGGCTTCAGAGCCGCTCTGGCTGCCGGACCTTTTGAACTTCCGATGAGAAAAGCGTTCCATAGCCTGGGAAGACTTCGGGGATGCGCAAGCCTTGTTGCGATCGCCGCTGTTTCGGTGCGGCGCGGCGCAGCAGGGCCCACCGCCCGCCCCTTACGCTTCGATTGGATCAACGGGCGTGAGCTATGCGGGGCCGGGAAGAGAATCCTCCTATGATCTTCGGGGCCCGATCATCCACATTGGTATCCTGGCGCCGCTCAACGGCCCACAGAAGGCCAACGGAGAGGCTATCGTTCGCGCGGCGCGGATGGCGTTGAAGGACGCGGCACAGGGTCCGCTGCCAGGCGGCCTTCACCTGGAGTTGGCGATCGGTGATGAAAGCGGTCCGGCGTGGGGCCGCGTCACGGATGCCGTGCTCCGCCTTGTTTTCAATGACCACGCTGTCGCCATCGTCACGTCCGCCAGTGGCGTTACGGCACACTTGAGCGAGCAGGTCGGCAACAAGATCGGTGTTCCCATCCTGACCCTTTCCTCTGACGCGACCACGACCCAAATCAACCTGCCGTGGATTTTTCGCCTGGGGCCCAGCGACGCTCAGCAGGCACAGGCGATGGCCCGCGACATTTATCGCAGCGCGAGGGTTCAGGCACGTGCTTCTGGTGACGGAAAGTGACCACGACGGTCGCATGGGCGGCGGGGAGTTTGTTGAGGCAGCCCGCCGGCTTGGGGCGCCGCCCCCGGATTCTCTGGCTCTCAATCCGCTGCAGCCGGATGCCGGTTCGTTGCTTTCGGCCATCAGGACAAGGTCACCGCAGGCCATCGTGTTCTGGACACAGCCGGAGAATGCGGAGAAGCTGCTGGAGACGATTCGCGCACAGGGAATCCACGCACCCGTCTATCTTTCGCAGGAGACTGCACAGGAAGGCTCCGGGCTCAGGTTTGGCCCGCAGAACGCGGCAGGAGTGAAAGACCCGTCAGGCGTGGGCATCTACACGGTAGACATTGTCCCGGACGGGGCGGCCTCAGGCACAAGCTTTGTCCGCCGCTATCAGGCGGCAACCGGAACTTATCCAAGCCCGGTTGCCGTGGACGCTTACGAAGCCGTCCGGCTGGTCGCGCAGGCTGTACGAAAGGCCGGCCCCAACCGCGCCCGCGTGCGCGACCACCTTGCAAACACGCGGGACGTTGCCGGTGTTTCCGGAAACATCTCCTTTGACGGCCAGGGAAACAACCGGGCGGAGGTTCGCCTCGTCCGCCTTCAGTGACGTGCGCGCGTTGCGAGTTTGTCTGCCGGGCGGGCGATCCGGCGCTCGATCGAAACAGGGAAACTGATACTTGGGAGAAAAGCGATGCAGGATTCAATGTCCGCCGCCACCGTATATGACGCCATCATTGTCGGCTCAGGAGCGGGCGGCGGCACGGTCGCCTACAATCTGACCAAAGCCGGGGCCAAATGCCTGATGCTGGAAGCCGGCGGCTGGTACGATGCCGCGAAGGATTCCAAATGGCTCGAGTGGCAATACAATGCGCCCAACCACGGCGGCGGAAATTTCGAGGACCCGGTCGACTACTTCACGGCCGTGGTGGGCGGCTGGCAGGTTCCCGGTGAGCCCTACCTGAGCGCTCAAGGAAGCGACTGGATGTGGTTTCGCTCCCGCATGCTGGGCGGTCGCACAAATTCCTGGGGCCGCATCTCTCTCCGCAACGGGCCGTATGACTTTAAACCCCACAGCCGCGACGGCAAGGGTTTTGACTGGCCCATCAGTTACGACGAGCTGGCTCCCTATTACGACAAGACGGAAGAACTGATGGGCGTATTTGGATCGGCCGAAGGCATCGAGAACCTTCCCGACGGCAAGTTTCTTCCTCCGCCTGCGCCGCGCTGTTATGAACTGCTGGTCCAGCAGGCCTGCCGGAAACTCCACATCCCCTGCATTCCGTCGCGCCTGGCGATCCTGACCAAAGCGCTCAATGGCCGCCCCGAATGCCACTACGTCGGGCAGTGCGACCGCTGCTGCCGGCTGGGGTCCAACTTTTCCTCGCCGGTTGTCCTGCTGACGCCGGCGCAGATGACGGGCAACCTGGAGATTCGCACCGGCGCCATGGTGCGTGAAGTCCTGACGGGCGAGGATGGTCGCGCCACCGGAGTCTCCTACATCGACAAGAAGACCCGCAAGGAAGTTCAGGTTCGAGCGAAGGTCGTTGTCCTGGCCGCAAGTTCCTGCGAAACGGCCCGGCTGCTGTTGAACTCGCGCAGCAGCCGGTCTCCCAACGGCCTGGCGAATTCAAGCGGACTGGTGGGCAAGTACCTGATGGACACCGTGATGAGTGACGTCAGTGGCTTTGTTCCCAGGATGATGGACCTGCCCGCGCACAACGAAGACGGCGTGGGAGGCATGCACCTCTACATGCCCTGGTGGAACCTCCAGAAGCAGCAGAAGAACCAGTTGCCGTTCTCGCGCGGCTACCACATTGAATTCGGCGGAGGGCGCCGCGGCATGCCCATGCCGGGAGTCCTGAGCGGCACCGAGAGACTGGTGGGCGGCGGATACGGAGAAAAGCTGAAGCAGGACTGCCGCAAGGTCTACGGCGCGTTTATTCGCCTGCACGGCCGCGGCGAAATGATTCCCAACAAAGACAGCTACTGCGAAATTGACAACAGCGTCGTGGACCAGTGGGGGATTCCGGTGCTGAAGTTCCACTTCAAGTGGGGACAGGATGAAATCCTGATGGCGCGCCACATGCAGGAGACCTTCCAGGAGATCGTCAAGACCGCAGGCGGCAAGGTGATTGAATCCTCCGGGCCCGAACAGCAATGGGGAATTTCAGCAGGCGGGCAGGGGATCCATGAAGTGGGCGGCGCGCGCATGGGCGACAATCCAAAGGACTCAGTTTTGAATTCGCACTGCCAGGCGTGGGATTGTAAGAACCTCTTTGTTGCCGACGGCGCGCCCTTTGTCAGCCTGGCTGATAAGAATCCTACCCTGACCATCATGGCGCTGGCGTGGCGCACCTCGGATTACATCGCCGAGCAAGTGAAGAAAGGGAATGTGTAGCAGGTGGCATGTCGCAGGTGGTATTGGAAAGGCGGAGAATTCGGAAGTGAGCATTGAACCGGATCTCCTGACGGAGCGAATGGACCCTGCGGGTCGGATGTTGACGCGTTTGATCCGATCAGTTCGAAGCTGACTTTTTTGCGACATGCCACCTATGCGACCTGCTGTACGCCACCAGCCGGGAGCGGCTTGAGGAGGGAAAATGGAAAAGAAGAAAACTCGCAAGTCCGTACGCTTCGAGCGGCGTGACATTCTGAAGCTGATGACAACCATGCCCGCGGCGGCGCTGGTATCGGTTGCGCCGTTCGCGTCTCAAGTGGCGCAGGCAGCGCCCCAGGCGATAGCCGGTGAACAAGGGCAGGGAAGCGATCATCCGAAGGCGCTCAGCGATCATGAGTGGAAAATGATTCGCATCCTTTCGGACATGATCATTCCGGCCGACGAACGTTCGGTCGGGGCAACGCAGGCCGGCGTGCCGGAATTCATCGACGGCTGGCTGGATCTGAAGCGCGGAACTCTGCTCGACCAGATTCGCGGCGGACTGACGTGGCTCGACATGCAGTGCAACCGGTCGTTCAACCACGACTTTGCCGATTGCTCGACCGCCCGGCGGAAGCAGATTCTTGACCGCATTGCCTATCCGGAAAAGGCGGCGCCCGAAGACGCAAGCGCCGTCGCTTTCTTCAACACGCTTCGCGACCTTGTGGTCAGCGGATTCTTCACAAGCCAGGCGGGAGTTCGAGAACTTCCTTACGTTGGCAACGAGCCGCAGGAAAAGTGGAACGGTTGTCCCGCTCCGGTGCTCGCCAGGCTGGGAGTTGGCAGCGGCAAGACGCCAGCCTGATGAAGCTTCCTCCAATGTTCTTTCAATCGCGCAGCATTCAGCGTCCTGTTGAGTGTGGCGTGAGCGATACGATTGGTGGCACACGGTTGCGCATCGGCGACCAATCCCTTATATATAACCCTGACAGTTCATCATCACTTCGGGGGACATTGCCATGAAGCCAAAGTCATCTCCATCTGCGCGCGGTACCCGAACTGCCGGGCGGTCCAATACCGGGAAAGAGTTTCTCGTTTATGTCGGCTCTTACAACACGGCCAAAGGGAAGGGAATCCACGCGTTTCGATTTGACGCAGCCGCCGGCCGGCTGACATCGATGGGACTGGCCACCGAGGCGGTGAATCCCACGTTTGTCACGGCCAGCGCGGACGGCCGGTTCCTTTATGCGACCAAGGAAGTCACCCGGCACGAGGGCCGGAAGTGCGGCTCCGTCAAAGCGTTTGCCATCGACCGGAAGACGGGGAAACTCCGCTTCCTGAATGAAGTTGCCTCGGGCGGCACCATTCCGTGCTATGTGGCGCTCGACAAGACGGGCCGCTACGCGATGGTGGCCAACTACGGCAGCGGCAGCGTGGAGGTGATCGAGGTGCGCAAGAACGGCCGCCTCGGCAAGGTGACGGCGTTCGCCCGGTACTCCGGCTCCAGTGTGAATCCCGAGCGGCAGGAAGGTCCGCACGCTCATTCCATCAACGTGTCGCCCGACAACCGCTTCGCCCTCGCGGCCGACCTGGGACTCGACAAGGTGTTCGTCTATCGCTTTGGAGAGAAGGCAGGCGTGCTTTTGCCGAATCATCCCTCTTATGCCACGGTCAATCCCGGTTCCGGGCCGCGGCACATTGCCTTTGCGCGCAACGGGCGGTTTGTTTACGTCATCGGGGAGATGAAGTCGAACATCACGACGTTTGCCTACGATGCCCGACGCGGAACCCTGCGCAAGCTGCAGACCATCTCGACGCTGCCGAAAGGTTGCAAGGTGCAGAGCGATTGCGCCGAAGTTGCCGTGAGTCCCAACGGGAAATTTGTCTACGGCTCGAACCGCGGACATGACAGCATCGCGGTGTTTGCGGCCGATCCGAAGAAGGGAACGCTGGTTCCCGTCGAGCGGGCGCCGAGCGGCGGCAAGTGTCCGCGCCACTTCGCCATTGACCCCACGGGCGCCTACCTTCTGGCGGCCAACCAGGAGTCAGACACCGTGGTGGTCTTTGCCGTTGACCGCAAGACCGGGCGGCTGACCGCGACCGGCGAAACGGCGACCGTAAGTTCCCCGTCGTGCGTGCGATTTGTGACTTTCCGATAACGGTGTAATTTTTACCCGCTGTGTCAGAATTGGACACCTTTTTTTGAGAGCGAATTATTCCGGCTCAAAACTCATTGTAACTATAACAAAATAATAGGCTTGATAATTTTCATACTTTGCCTGTAAAAATCCCATACGTCCCATTTGGGAGGCCTTTGAGGGTTTGTAGGCTCGTAAGCGAGGCTCTGATTAAAAAGCATGAAGGATGAAAGATGAAAGAGGCGGAAGAAACCCGGAAGTAGGAAGTGGGAAGTAGGAAATAGGGAAAAAGCGGGCAGGCGGCAACCGGCAGGGCCAACAATTACCAATTACGAGTTAGAAACTGAGCTGGCATCGCAGACCGCCGAGGTTGCGGCCTTTGCCTTCAGTCGTGGAAGCGGACCTCCGACCTCGACCCCGGAGGTTCGCACTTCCCGCTTCGAGAAGGCGTTCACTCGTGCCGCAAGGATCGGCTATTTCGTAGGCTTCGGCCCCTGGCGCGCGCCGGGGATGGCAGACGATGGCGGCGCCGTCACCACCTGCGGCGGCCAACGCGAGTTCCGTTGCGCGCCTAAGCGGCACGGATGAATCGAGCCCTTTCTCCCGTGATGGGGTTCGTGTCGTATTGCGAAAGGGCGCGAGTTCACTCGTGCCACAAAGGATCGACTATTTTGTAGGCTTCAGCCCCTGTCGCGCTAACTTGCCCGCTGGGTTTTCCCCCAACCCGACGGCAAGTGGGTTCCAATCCTCCAAAGGAATTCGTGGACGGGGATTGGTTTCTCCAGGTAATCAGCGGCTCCCAGCTGCATCGCCTCCATATAGGCGGCCATATGGTGGTGCCGGGTGGTCACGAGCACCGGAACCCTGCGGTCCTTCATCATCGAGCGTGCCGCGACGACTTTGCCTTCAAACGCCGGGCCTCCCTGGTCGACGATCACCAGGTCGTACCTCTCACCTTCCAAACATTGCTCGGCTTCTTGATAGGATGAGCAGGCACGGACCCGAAGTCCCCGGTCACGCAGGTGCTGAGCATAGCGTTCGCGGTCGGGCGCTTCCTGATCGACCAAAAGAACTCTTTGCTGAGGGACCAAATGGGCTTTTGGGGAGACGCGTTCAAGGGTACACACTAAGGGTGGCATAATGTCCTCCACAGATCGACATGTACCCCCTCCACTTGCTTAGTATCTAATCAATACCCCCCAATCATATGACTGTCAAGTAAGATTTTAGAGCGGGCAAGGCCCCGGTCAACCTGTTGTGGCTACAGGCCTTCACGGCCCCAAAGCTGGTGGCAGGTGGGAAGGCAGCAGGGAGTGGGAAATAGGAAATAGGAAGTAGGAAGTGGGCGAAGGCCGGAAGGCGGCAGGTTGCAGGTGGCAGGTGGGAAGGCGGAAGGAAGAGGTTGTTTTTAGGAGGGCCGGGCTTCAGCCCGGCCATAATTCAATTGATAACTCATAATTGTCTTCCCCCTATTCCATACTCCCTATTCGCTATTCGCTGCCGCGCTGGTGAGAGGGTGGCCGCGCATTGCGGCCGGGTGAGGGGGCTTTTAAAAGAATTGGTGATTGAGCGAATTGTGATTGGGTGATTGGAGCAAGGCCGCCGTGCGAGTTTTCTCAGGAGGGCCGCGTTTCAGCCAGGCCATAAACCACCGCCCACAGCAAAATGAAAGCCCTCTCCGAGGGGAGAGGGCGGACGCGCAGCGGCCGGGTGAGGGGGCTTGTGCTTTTTGCTTTTCCCAATTCCAATCTGGAATTTTAAATTTCGAATTCCCCATGACAGCTCTCACCCGCACTCGTGACGGACTTTTTTTTGCTTCCTCCTTCCACTTCCACTTCATAGCTTCTGCCTTCTGCTTACTGCTTTCCGCCCGCTGCTTTTCAGAGGGGGGTTTGTAGCGCGGGCCTTTACGGCCCGCGGTCTTTCCCTCAAAGATAAGGACCGCAGGCCACAAGGGCCTGCGCTACGGGCGGCACGTCTCCAACTGGCACTAAAGTTCCTTGCCTTCACGCTCCACCGGTGCTATACCAACCAGCAGCAAGCGCACGACCCGTAGCAAGCAAAGCAATTCCAGCAGCACCCATGCAGTCCCAGCAAGCCGGCAGCACAACCGCTGATATCGCCGGAAAAAGTAATGGCAAGATTGGTTTTGGTAGCGCAGGGTTGTTCTTGAACCCTGCGGCACTAAACCCGAGCCCAACCCTTGGGGAGAGGGTGCGGGAGATGCGACCGAAGGTGGTATCAGGAGGGCCGGGCTTCAGCCCTGCCATTACGCCCCCGCCCCGAAACATTTCCTTTCCCTCTACCGAGGGGAGAGGGCGGACGCGCAGCGGCCGGGTGAGGGGGATTTTGTAGCGCCGCCCTCCCGGGCGGCATTTGCCTCACCCCTCTGGCGAGGTTCCAAGCCAGAACAGGCAGGAAGGTCGAGTAGTAAAGGGAGAGTATGTGACTTATGGTCGGCCAATTACAGCGCCCCATTTCACCAGGTGATTTGACGACGCGGTTCCTGGAGGAGAGGCGAGAACCCGAGCCACAGGCTTGCAAATAAAGGTTATCTCGCCATCCGACGGACTGAACTCTGGGGTATTGGAGAACAGACGCACCAGCCAGGCTCTAGGAAATGATACTTTTTCGCAAATTCCTCAGATACCAGAACTTCGAGCTCGCGTTCACGCGTGTGCTCCGCAGCGGAAACAAGGAGTACAAGCAGTTCTATCGCCACCTGCTTCCCTCATATAACCTCGCTCTGAGATTGAATCTCACAGACATAAGCGAGGAGATTCGTCGCGGCACGTTCCGGCCCGACGCGGTTACGATGATCTACCAGCCGAAGAAAAGCGGTGTGCTTCGTCCGCTCATGCTCCTTTCCCTGCGGGATTTGATCGTCTACCAAGCTATGGGGAATGTGCTTGCTGAGGCGTTTGCGCGTGTTCAGCAGCGCTACGCGCTTAAATCGAGTTTTGGGGCGCTCTACGCCGGCAAGAACAGCCCCTTTTTCTATCGGTCATGGAAGACGTGCTATTCCGAATATAGCGATGCGATAGCGAAGGCGTATAAGGCAGGTAATACGTGGGTCGCGGATTTTGACTTGGTCTCCTTTTATGAACTGATAGATCACTCCTTGCTGCGCAGCTTCCTGAGATCACGCGTAGGGGACGAGGAGTTTCTTGATTTTCTATTTAAATGTTTGGGGGCATGGACCATTTGTACCTCGGGCACCCAGATTCGGCACGGGCTGCCCCAGGGGCCGGAGCCTTCCGCATTTCTTGCTGAGTGTGTTCTGTTCAGGCTTGACAAAATAATCTTTCGCAAACTGAGGTACCTTCGATATGTTGACGACATCAAGCTGATGTCGAAGGGCGATGTTCCGATTCGGCGCGCACTCGTAAAGCTTGATTTGGCTTCGAAAGAGTTGGGCCTTGTGCCACAAGCACAGAAGATTGAGTTCCGTAGGGCTCGTAGCCTGAAAGAGGTTCTTAAGACCATCCCTAGTTCACTAGCGCTCGCGAGTTCTAGCAAGCCGCGGAAGCGTGTTTCTCAGAGAAGGCTGCTGCGTGCTTTTAACAGCAGCTTGGGTAAGACTGGCAGATCTTGGGAAATTATTGACGTCACGAAGTTCAAGTACGCGCTAAATCGCTTGAAGGCACGGCGGGACGTTCTCCGCCGGATTGCCCCGCTTCTTTCCAGAAGCCCCGAAGCTTTCTTGGTCGTTGGCAGGATACGTCAGGCGATTTCCAAACGACAAAAGAGCGGCGGATATTTTATTGAACTCGCTGAGGCGCGACCCAACTTACGACTCGGCTGCGGCGAACTACATCGATGCGATGGATATGTGCGAGCCTCAAGCCGCGAATGCTCCTTATCGAAGAGTAATTCAAACCGCCAGGCGGAGGTCCGAGGAGAGGTCGATCCTTCTGACCGTTGCCGCCTTAAGTTTTCGTGGCCGGAGGACCAGCACGAGCCACGCCGCCGGCCTGATCGAGTCGCAGCCGAACCCAAGGGTTCAGGGTCTGCTGATTCACCGCCTATTCGGTGAGCACCTGGGTGCCCCGTTTAAGCCGCAGCAGTGCCAAGGCTTACTGGAGCGTTTGACGGAGGCAAACGACCCAGATTTGTCTCGTTACGCCGCATCCCTTCTGCTTGGAGCGGGGTGGCCATGGTTTGCCAGGAACGGATGGAAGCCTCCCCGCTCCGCCAACCGATCTGTACAGCTTCTTGTCGCTGGATTGGGTTTGGGGAGGCGCGTCCCCAAGCGAGTAGGGGTGTAAGACATATTTTCGGCAAGTTTTGAGAATCGGCATCCGGATCAACTGGAATAAAGCTCTTGCGAAGACCTGCGGCCGGTTGAACGAAGGTGCCTACGGTTGCAGCAGCTGGTCACTGGAGACCCGAGCGCTCGGGTTATGATTCTCGACGTTTTCAATGAGAGTCTTGTACAAGCGTTCTCAACTCGACACGCATATTGTTGAAGGGAGGTTATAGGGAGTGCATCAAGCCTAAGCAGGCGGTTCCAGATTACGGGCGTTGGCTCCGCTACAAGAATGCCCTGCTGGGCGTCCTCCCCAACGCCACCCCATGGCTGACGGAGGTTCATAACTGGCGACGCAAGGTCGACCTGGCTCATGCCAAGGACAGGAAGACCGGGGTGCACACTAGGCCCATGAAGTTTAAGGACGCGGACAATCTCTTTAGGAAGGCGCAATTCGCTTGGGCAGAATTAATTCGAGAATGGGTCAAAATTTTATGACTCTGGCGCGGGCGGAATCTCCCCAAGGGCCGGTAGCCACTGTACCGGCTTTGTGCCGTGGTTTTTTTGGCGTGCGGAAACTTACGAACCAAAGGCACAAGAATGGTAGGGCGCCTTTGGGTTAATGGAGGCAGAGATGAACAAATGGTTCGCGGAGCTTGCGCGTGTGGAAAACCCAAAGCGGGAGCACCTTCACCTTTTTTCAAAGGAGTCATGATTTACTCCATGACGCACTCCTGAGCGATCGGCCAAGGTCGCTCTGGAGTGAGGCTCCGCAACTCCTGGAGCTTGCGCGCTCCGCGTTCGAGCGAGATGTCTTGCGGGCTGCTGAGGAGTTGCACGTGGCCATCCACGAAATTCCGGAGGTGAAGCTGATTGGCCACGGCCTTGTCGGCTTCTCGGCTAGGTTCAAGTTTAACGTAATTGCTTTCCTATCGGGCCTGTGGGACCGTGCCGGAGGGGCATTCACCGTGCGGGCTGGATTCAAGCGAGTTGTGGAGGCTATCGACGGTCCGCTTGGGTCGCTCGTTGAGGCGGCGGGCGTTGGTGGGGCTATTAAGGAGTTTAAGGAGGCCCTGCTTGCTCTCGCCCCCGAAGAGTAGCCGCCCGACGGGGCTCCATCGGAATACCGCAACGCGCCGGCACCGCAAGGCCTGCAAAAATTCCGGCCTGAAGACCGGCGCTACATTCTGCTGCGCGGGATCGCAGACACTACAATGCGAGCATCTGCGCCATCCGTCAAAGGCAGTAAGCAGAAAGCAGAAGGCTGTGGCGCAGATATCGATTCTTGATGTCTGCGGTCAGGGAAGGTGAACAAAGCAGCGAATAGCGAATAACGAGTAGGGAGTAGGGGGAAAGCAAATGCCGCCCAGGAGGGCAGCGCTACGAAAAGCCCCCTCACCCGGCCGCGATGCGCGGCCACCCTCTCCCCTCGGAGAGGGCTTTCATTTTGTTGGTGGCGGACCGAACCTTCTGAGCGCATACATGCCGAAACGCGGCACGTATGCGGCACCCGGGAGAAGCCGCAGGGTGTGGCACGGGCGTCTCGCCCGTGAATTCCAGAACAAGCATGGGCAGGATGCCCATGCCACAAGTGGCGGGCTAAATCCGCCGCTACAGAAACTTTCATTTTGTTGGTGGCGGTTTATGGCCGGGCTGAAGCCCGGCCCTCCTAAGAAAACTCGCACGACGACCCTTCCCCAATCAGACAATTGCCATTGATTCATTCACTCAATCTCTGAAAAGACCCCTCGCCCGGCCGCTGCGCGGGCACACTTTCGCCAGCGCGGCAGCGAATAGTGAGTAGGGAGTCGGGAATAGGGAAAAGCAAAAAGCACAAGACCCCTCACCCGGGCGCGATGCGCGCCCACCCTCTCCCCTCGGAGAGGGTTTATTTCTTGAAAGACGCCAGGCACCTCTTTTGATGTTGTTGTTGTTTTTTTTGCGCCGCGGGTGTATAAGAACGGCAAGTATTTGGGTGGTAACTGGATTGCAAGCGCGCGGTGGGAGTGGTGATGTACGTGTCCCACCTCCGCATGGGGCATATCTTAAATCAGCCTGCCAGGATTGCGACGCCATCAGGGGAGTGCCACGCAGGCCAAAGGAGAGAAAGATGACACCGCAGACCAATATGGAAATGGCGCCACAAGAGCCAACGCTTGAAATGGCTCGCGCAGCCAAAGAAGAGATCATCCTGAATGAACAGGAAGCGACGGAACAGGCCGCGTCCGCACCGATGGGCGCGGGTGGGCCGCGCACGCAGGTGCATGGAAACATCCTGGTGAAACAGCCGGGCGGGTCCACTCACTATCTGATTGGGGGGCGGGGCGGCACAAATTTTTCTGAGGCAAAGTATAGCCAGGGCCTGGTGGTGACAGGCATTGAAGCGTGGGCGGGCGAATGGATGTTGCGCGGAATCCGGATCACGTTTTCCGACGGCAGCGCTGTGGTGCGCGGGAAATGTGTCGGCAAGCACTGTGGCAGCATCCGCATCGACTACTTGTCGGGTGAAACGGTCACCGGATTGTCCATCTGGGGGAACGGCGCGGGAACCCGCTGTGGGGCGTTCAGAATTAAGACCTCGAAGGGCAATAGCTTCTTCCCGCAAATGACAAAGTGGGGGCTGAAGACGGAATACAAGATGAATGTGGGCGCTGGCGTCATCCTGGGCGTGATTGGCGGCGCAGGGAGCGACATTGACAGGCTGGGATTCCTGATGCTGGACAAGGTGACGACAACCGTCCTGACCGAATTTGAGTACGACCTGAACAAGGTCCCATTACCGGAGAATAAGTCTGCTTACGATATTACGATACCCAATCCTTCAAAGACCGATTCGGACAAAGGCGTGATTACACAGGAGGTCGACAAGCTGAGAGGCGGAGAGTGGTTCGTCAAGGCGGGCGCGAAGTATGGACAGGAATATAAGGTGAAGGGAGGCGTCCCAATGGTTGCAGAGGTCGAGGCCACGTCCAAATGGGAAGTCAGCGTTGAAGGCGGCTATTCGAGCAAATGGAGTGACAATAAAAAAGAGTCGATCGGCATTCCCCTGATTGCTCCAGCCCTGACCAAGACCCGTATCGTGTATTCATACTTTCAAGGCAAGGTCGATGGCTGCCCCTTTGTGGCAACCATCAAGTACTACCTGCAGGACGGCGGCATCTGGGATTGCGAGGTCAGGGGGTTCTACGACGGCATCGATACAACGCGCGTTGTCGGCACCTCTTACCTCATCGCCAGGTGGGATGAAAAGAATGGAAAGTGGATTGATGAAAAGGTGCCGCAAGCAACCATTATCTACCGCGGATGAAGATTGTGAGCGGTGAGCGCAGACCGTCCCGCCCTGCGAGATCTGCGGCCTTTGACTTCGTTCACGGAAAGAACCGCGGACCTCAACACCGGAGGACCGCGCTACCAGCGGCCGAAAGGCAGAAGACGGAAAGCAAAAGGCAGAAGGCGGAAAGCGGGACATGCCGGCCTAAAGTCCGGCGGTACGAAAAGCATTCAAAAAAGCAAAGCAGATCCTTCGCTGCGCTCAGGATGACGTTTCCAGGGTGTCGTTGCGACGTACGCATGCATCGCAAAAGGAGCGACGGATGCGAGACCCGCGGAATATGCCGGGCTGAAACCCGCGTTACTGAAAACGCCCCTCAGACACTATCAGGCGAGCGCCTGCGCCAGCCAGCGTGTAATGGATGTCATGGCGCCACCCAGTCAAGAATCCCCCGCTGGGAAACGGGCTGCGAAGTGGAAAAGTCAATGATGCGCGGTGAGTGGCGATTTACAAGTTAAGGGTTCTGAGTTCCGGATTATGAAAGCTGAAAGCTGGCGGCTGACGACGGCGAGCGAGAGGTCGTTGAATCGGCTGGAAATATCAGGACTTGCTTAAATTGGAACCGGCCTATGACGATATGCAGCCACCCTGCCACCATACGATCACCCAGCCTTCGTCACTCGTCGTCACAATCAGCGCAAGTAATTGATTAAGCACACGATACGATTTGAAATCGAAAGGCACCTCAGTTGCTGTAATAAATGAGATAGAGAGGGGTCAGAATCGCCATGAGGGGCATAGCAGATTAGTCATAGCGGGCAAGGCGGCCCTGCCGGATGCGGGACATGGGAGTGCACGGTTGCAACCGGCGAGGATTGTGAGAGAGGGCCGGACCGCCTGACCCAGAACAGGTAGAGACTGCAACCAGGCTGGGGCACGCCAGGTTGCCACGCGAACGGGCAGAGATCCTCAGGAGATGGCGACTGACACCCGAGAGGAGGCAAAATGCGAACAGGACAGGCAATGGGTGCTTGCCGCGACGGTTTGTCAGGCTCAGGTTTCCTTTCCGGACTTTCCCCGACGGTAGCCAGGGCATTTGAGTCGATCAAGATGACGACGACCTATCCAGCCGGGGCGGTGCTGTTTGTGGAGGGGGAGAAACCCCACGGGGCGTTTGTACTGTCGAGCGGGCCGGGCCAAGCTTTCAATCTGCTCGGCAAACGGGAAGGTGATCATTCTGAGGATTGCCAGGGCGGGCGAGATTCTCGGCCTGCACGCGGTTGTATCCAGCACCGGCTTCCAGGCCACCGCGCAGACGATTGAGAAGTGCCAGGTGAGCTTTGTGAGACGCGATGAGTTCCTGCGCTTTTTGCGCGAACATCCGGAGGCGTCGCTGGAGGCGGCCCGGCAGTTGAGCGCCAGTTATCAGGAGGCCTGCGAGCAGCTGCGGTCGATCGGGCTGTGCGATTCCGCAAAAGAAAGAGTGGCGCGTTTTGTGCTGGAGTGGGCGGAGAGCGGGGAGATGCGGGAAGAGGGCGTCCGGGCAACACTCACCTTGACCCATGAAGAGATCGGCCAGCTGATCGGAACCTCGCGCGAGACCATTACGCGCGCCCTGGGCGAGTTCAAGTCAAAGGATTGGATTGCCATGAAAGGCACTACGCTGCTGGTGAAGAACATCAGCGCTTTGCAGAAGATGGTGGGCGACGAAGTGCATTCTTCGTGGGCCCCGGAGGCGGAAACCAGAGGCGACGCGCGGCCCTATATGAATTCAAAGCATCAGGGGCAGGCGAGGGCCGGTTGCCGGTAAGCGGGCGCAGAGCAGGCTCATCGCGGGAAAAAAATAAGGTTTGCGGCCGGGCGGAGAAAATTCGCCCGGCTTTTTTTGCGCCGTGAAACTCGATGGCCGCCGTCACCTCGCAGCTGGTTGGAAAAAGTTTCGGAGCGATGAAATTCCGCGATGTTCCTCCGTGCCCTCTGTGCCTTCAAAAGTTTTAACACAGAGGCCACAGAGAGTCTCAGTGCCCTCTGTGTTGAGCTTTTGCCGGCCACTGAGGACCGAGAGAAAGACAAGCGCGCAGCTCCTTCCCACCTTCAATCCTGGATGATGGCCAGGCCGCCTGCAGAGTTTCTGAAGCGTGCCAGATCGCTCATTGGGAAGTTAAGAGCCCGGCGAACCTGCTTCCTGAACGAAGTGCACCCCGATCCTGACAATACTTCTCCATAACAATTTTCAATAGCCTGCGGAGCGGGTGTCCCTTCCAACAAACGGGTATTCTCGACTATACTGGTATGAAGGGTATCAGTCGCCACAGGGCGTGTGGCCATGCCGGGAAATCCGGTTGCAGCGGTTTGGACGCTGGCTGGTCATCCAACTCAGTTGAAAAGGCAGGGTACGGAGTGGAGCAAAAAGAACTGGAGCGGTACAAGGAACTGTTGCTGGCCAAGAAGGAAGAACTCTCCACGGCATGGAGGGGCAGGGATGAGCTTGCGCCGCCAGCGGGGCATCTGCACGGAGATCCCGCCGACCAGGCCAGCGCGGCCAGCGAAGCGGCTATCCAGGTGCGCCTGCACCAGACCGACAGCAAGCTGCTGCGCGCCATTGACGACGCGCTGGCGCGGATTTCACGGAACGCCTACGGAAATTGTGAAGTGTGCGAGGAGGCCATCTCCGCGGCCCGCCTGACCGCGGTGCCCTGGACGCGCCTCTGCCTGAATTGCAAAGAACAACAGGGTTGATTCTTCCTGGAAGGGGTTGATGTTCTCCCCGGCAGGCCATGGCGAGGAAAGGTGCGGCTCCGTAGCGGCCTGACCCGCAGCCTCCGGAACATTCTCCCCGTTTCCCGTCTACATGCCTCAAGATGAGCAGCAGACCTTCTGCCACGCCGGCTCATTCCAAAACGCGCTCACCATCACAATCAGCAATCGAACCGATTTCCCCGGTGGACAGAACTGGGCGGCGGATGCCCGCCGGTGGTGCGGCTGGGCCTGGCCACGCGGGGCAATACGCGGCTCGCGGCCGAAGACGTGGCGCTGGCCGTCGAGCGCGGGGTGAATTACCTGAACTGGTGCGGCTACGATGACGGCATCGCCAGGGCCCTGCGCGGCAAGTTGATTGACCGCAGCCGTGTTGCCGTGGCCATGCAACTGGACGCCCGCGACGCCGCCTCCGCTGAAGCCGAACTGGAAGAAGCCTTTCGCATGCTTGGCACCCGCCGCATTGACGTCGTAACCTTTTATTACGTCGAACACAAAAGCGAATGGGAACAGATTGCCCGCCGCGACGGCGCGCTGCAGGTGCTGAAGGCTGAGAAGCAGCGGGGCCGCGTGGGCCTGATCGGGCTCACCACCCACCAGCGCAAGCTGGCCGCGGAGTGGGCCGAAGAAAAGAAATTCGACCTGCTGATGGTTCGCTACAACGCGGCGCATCGTGGAGCGGAGCAGGACGTTTTTCCCGTCACCGAGCGATTGCAGATGCCGGTGGTGGTCTATACGGCGCAGCGCTGGGGAGCCTTGGTACGGCCGACGGGAGACGATCCGCCGGAATTCGCGCCGCCCGCCGCCATCGATTGGTACCGCTTTGCCCTGGCGCATCCCGCCGCAAGCGTGGTGCTGATGGCTCCCAACGGCCGTCGGGAGCTGGAAGAAAATCTCAAGCTGCTCGACGACTGGCGCCCGCCCACCGCCGCCGAATTCGAGGCCATGGCCGCGCACGGCCTGCGCGTGCGAAAGCATGCGGGAAGGTTTCCGTAACAGACGCTCATTGACATTCCGGGTCTTTCGGCGTCGCAGACATTGCAACGAGGAAAAGTAGGCGCACCCGCGATAACCGTGATGGTGAAATTTGTAAGGGGATCCCTCAAACTCATGTCGTGTGCTTTTGAGTTGTACCCGCGCATCAAAGATGCCGCGCTTGCAAAGTTCGTTGAGCCGTATCGCGCTTCATATCGCCGAAGATTCCGCGCTAAACGTCATCTCGCTAGTTCGCAAGCCCACGTAGATCGCAAGAACCAACATTTGCATATCGCGAAGAGACGTTCGCAATACTTGCGCTTAACGCCTGGGAGCTGCTGCTCAAGTCGAAACTGCTGGAGCTGAGCGGAAACGATCCGCGCTGCCTTTATGTCTATTACATAGAAGACCATTTCCCCTGGTAAAATCTCAGCTTAGCTTTACATAAACAGAATCGGACGGGAACAAAATACAAGAAGCTTCGAATGTTTGAAGTGACCTGAAGATATAGTTCTTCAGTGCCCGATCCTCTGATAAGTTTGGCGGCACTCACGAGATTCGCAATAACGCCGTTCCTTTATGGATCGAGTCCGCTGCTTTCGGGGCAGGGCCTTGAAGTTGGAACTGCTTCCCTTCGCTATATTGTTCCATTGGAAACAATCGCTCAACCTAGATCTGTCTAAATATAACCTGTATCTGATGCCGATAGGCTTTCTGCCGACCGGAGGTGTTGCAAGCGCAGTTACATTGTCGAACCAGGAACAAAATGTTGTGAATTATCTAGCGAACCTGATGAAAGAGGGCAATCAAAGCGCAGTGCAAGATTACCATGTGTCGCTCGACGTGAACATTTCGTTCAAGAGGACATCCTCTGCAGCGGCAAATGCCATCATTGTTACAAACGACCCTAACGATCCAGACGCGTTGCATGTAAACCTATCCGAAGAAGATATCCGAAGGCAGTATCCCTGGGATTATGGAACGCTGACCGACAAGCTCCTAAATCGGTACATCGACTTCAAGATGAACGCAAAGTATCACGGTCTGAGGAAAAGATTTGCCTCTAATCCGCAATACAAGAAGACCCGTTATCTAGATCCCGGAAATCCCCAAAGCTCACGCAAAGACTTTTACAATCCCAATATCCTCGCCGAGTTTGACAAAAGCTACACGCGCAAAAAATAATGCCCCAGCGCAGCCGGCATCGACGATTGGATGGAGTTTGTAATGCGAGTATAGGCAAGGTCAAGTCTGTGCTGCGGAGAAGTCCGTTATGCTGCCGAGCCCAAACCCGGTCTCTGCGTCAGGTGCGAAGCCGCCAATTGCAATGAAGCTCAACAGGTTCATCCAGGAGACTGTCAAGCTCTTTGAGGAAGGCTGCCCACTCGGGCTGTGGTTCAGACGACATAGCGCAGGCTTTCAGGCTGCAAATCGCTTAGAACATTCCATTGTCTGGCCTGGCGGGAACTATGCTCCTGGAGCCAACGTCGCTCCACTTCATTGGGCTGGCGACCGAAATAATCTTCACGGGCCAGTTTGCTGTCACTGAGCTTTTGCTCAGGGTCCAACAGGGTCTGATTGCCACTTGCCGCTCTCGCCAGGGCAACACAGAAGCCCAGCCGATTTTGAAGGTTGTGCACGCGGGCCTGCCGAACCAGCCAGTCGAAGTCCATGTCAGGGTAGTGCGAGACGACCCAGGGAAGCCCTTCCGCCACACGAGCTTCAAGGCTGGCCTGCGAAAGGGCCGTGAGCAGGAAGGTTGCCGGATTGACCTTCCGCGTTCTGGTGCGGAGATGTGCGAAGCCCGGGTACCCGAGGGAAGCGAGCCGCCTTGCCAGAGAGTCCGGGCCTGCATGTTTTTGAACCTTCCCCAGCGGGAGTACGGTTGGCTGAAGCTTGTAGAGTTTCATCAGTTTCGGGGCCAGGCTTGCGGAGAGAGTCCTCTTTCCGGCTTCCAGCATGGAGACATACGCCTGCGTCACTCCCAGGCGATCAGCGGCCTCCCGTTGAGTCAGTCCCAGCTTCCGCCTTGCGGCCTTGAGAGGTAGTCTCATCACATTAAAAATATAACACAATATGTTATAAAATTCAAGAGCCAAAGAGTGAAGCTCTAACACAGAGCGCACAGAGGGTCTCAGCGGCTTCCTTGGTGAGCTTTTTCTGACCACAGAGGACACAAAAAAGCTGGAAGGGCAAACCTCCTGGCTCAGGGTTTGCCGGATTTCTTTTCCTGGATTCTTTCGCCCCGCCGGGGCTGGGGTGATTTTGTGTCAGGCCGCCCAGTCCCATAGCTCACGCTATGGGCTAATATCTTCCGCCCGCTTTGCGGGCTTGATCAGCGGTCAGCCGTCAGCCTTCAGCGCGTCAGCGATCAGCCTTCATAACCAACACAGAACGGAGAACCCGTAACCCAGAACCGGTGGCATGTAATTCGTAACTCGTAATTCGTAATTCGTAATTCCCGCTCGTCACTTATCGCTCACCACTTGTCCCTGTTCTTTTTCATCCTTCATCCTTCACACTTCATCCTTGAATAGTGTTAATCTTCCCTTTTCCAAAATCTCAATCATGGATGGGGCACTCATGCGAAGACTGACATTGCTTCCCGGCTTGATGATGGCGATAATCGTAATCGCCATGCCGATGAACGCGCAGAACTACACCAGCCACGGGGACCGCAGCCAGGCGCGGTCGATGGTGATCACGCGGCTGGGCATTGTGGCCACCAGCCAGACGCTGGCCGCGCAGGCCGGGGCGCAGATCCTGGCGCGGGGCGGCTCGGCGGTGGACGCGGCGATTGCGGCCGACGCGGCCATGGGCGTGGTGGAGCCCATGAACAGCGGCATCGGCGGCGACCTGTTTGCCATTCGCTACGACGGCAAGACCGGCAAGCTGGCCGGGCATGAACGCCAGCGGCTGGGCGCCCGAAAAGCTGACGGTCGATTACCTGAAGAAAAAAGGCTACACCAAGATGCCGGGGAGCGGCGTCTACAGCATCACGGTGCCGGGCTGCGTGGACGGCTGGGCCAAAATGCACGAGAAGTACGGGCGTCTGCCCTGGGCGGAACTCTTTAAGCCCGCCATCTATTTTGCTGAGCACGGATATCCGGTTACCGAATACATTGACTCCTACTGGAGAGGCGGGCAGAAGCTGCTGGAGAAAAACGCCAACGCCACGCGCATTTATCTGCCCAACGGTGAGCCGCCAAAGGTGGGGCAGGTGTTCCACAACCCCGAATACGCGCGTGCCCTGGAGCTGATTGCAAAAGAAGGCCGCGACGCTTTTTACAAGGGCGCGATTGCGAAGGACATTGTGAAATCCGTTGACGCGCTGGGCGGCGTGATGTCGCTTTCAGACTTCAGCGAATACCAGGCGCAGTGGGTCGAGCCCATCTCAACCACCTATCGCGGCTGGAAGGTTTACGAGCTGCCGCCCAACGGCCAGGGACTGGCGGCGCTGGTGATGCTGAACATTTTTGAGCGCTACCCGCTGCCCGACTGGGGATTCAACAGCGTGGACGGCCTGCACGTGAAGATGGAGGCTCAGCGGCTGGCCTACGCCGACCTGCGGCGCTACGTGGGCGATCCGAAGTTTTCAAAGATTCCCGTGGAAGGGCTCATCTCAAAAGAATACGCCGCGAAACGCGCCGCCTCGATTGACATGAACCACGCCCACTGCGACGCCGAGCCGGGCCATCCGCCCGACGCCGCCAAAGACACCATCTATCTTTCCGTGGTGGACAAGGACGGCAACATCGTTTCGCTCATCCAGAGCCTTTCCGCCGGCTTCGGGTCGGGCGTGGTGACAGACGATTACGGCATCCTGCTGCAGAACCGCGGCGGCATGTTCGTGCTGGAGGCGGGGCATCCCGACGTGCTCGTTCCCCACAAGCGCCCCTACCACACCATCATTCCTGCCTTTATGGAGAAAGGCGACATCCACATCGGCTTCGGCATCATGGGCGGGTACAACCAGCCGCAGGCGCACGCGCAGTTTGTGTCGGACGTGGTGGATTACGGCATGAACATCCAGAAGGCGCTGGAATCTCCGCGGTTTACCAAGCTCAACTGGGACGGCTGCGATTTTATGATCGAAGACCGCTTCCCGCCGTTCATCTATCAGGGCCTGGAGCAGAAAGGCCACAAGCTCATCATGCGCGGCGCCTACGCCTCGCCCATGGGCGGCGGCCAGGCCGTGCTGCACAATTCCGCCACGGGCATCAATTACGGCGCCTCGTCACCCCGCAAAGACGGCGCCGCCATCCCCGAACCCGCACCGTATTTTGAGTCGGGAAAGAAGTAAGCGCGGCTTTGACCGCAGACCTCGCACATTACGCGACGTCTGCGCCGGCGGTCAATTCCACGGCGGTAGCTGGAGCTACCGCACTCCAGGGCGAGAGCAAGCTCTCGCATGCCAAAAAAGCGCCAGGTCTGTGCTCACCCCCGTGATTACGTCGCGGTTTCCGGCGGCTTCAGTTCGCCCACCACAAACCAGAAGGCCAGCAGGCCGGCGACGAGGATGATGGGGGCGAGTGCAAAGCCGGGAGTGTAGGAGCCGGTGCGGCTGATGAGGATTCCGGTGAGCAGCGGCGAGAGCACGCCGCCGATGTTGCCGATAAAGTTGCCGAAGCCCATCCACATGCCGACTTCGTCCTGCGGGGCGCAGGCCTGAAACACCACGAGAATGTTGGGGGAAGACAAGCCCACCAGCGAGCCTGCCGACAGCAGGACGATGGAGGCGGTGAGGTTGCCCACCAGCGCCGCGGGAATCAGCATCAGTCCGGTGGCAAAGCCCACAGTGATCATTCCTTTGCGCACCCGGGTCTCGTTCCAGCCCTGCCGCACCAGCCTGTCTGACACCCAGCCTCCAGCCAGTTCTGAAACGGCCCAGACGATGTAGGGAATGGCGGCCAGGAATCCGGCCTTCAGAAGGCGTGCAGGTGGCGCACCTCCACCAGATAGTCGGGCAGCCAGGTGACCAGCAGATAGTTGTAATAACCAAAGCAGAAAAATCCCAGGCTGGCGCCAACCAGGTTCCGGTTGAAGGTGAGCGGCTTGCGTGGGGCGGCAGCAGAGACATCCGGCTGGCGCTCGCGAGGCTTCAGGGATGAGGGAAAGGCCAGGAGCCACGGCAGGATCCAGACGAGCGCCGTGAAGCCCACCAGGAAAAACATATTCCGCCAGCCGTGGCGCGACACCAGCCAGGCGACCAGCGGCGCTCCGATGGCCAGGCCCGCGCGCACGCCGCTGTCAAAGATGGCGCTGGGCAGGCCGCGCTCTTCCGGAGAAAACGCCAGGCTGATGAATTTGACGCTGCCGGGAAGGAAGATGGATTCTCCAATGCCCAGAACGATGCGCAGAAGGATGAGCACGCCCAGGCTGCCGGCAAACCCCGTGAAGCCGCAGGCCAGCGACCACAGCGCAAACGATCCTGCATAAAGCCAGCGCAGGCTGGTGCGGTCCGCCAGCCAGCCGATGGGAACCTGCATCAGCGCGTAGGACCAGAAGAAGGCGGAGAGCAGCACGCCTTTGGCAGTCGGGCCCAGAAGCAACTCGCCGGAAATGCGGGGCAGGGCCACGGAGAGGGTGGCGCGGTCAAGATAATTGATGAGTGCAGCGAAAAAAAGCAGAATCACCAGGACCCAGCGCCGGCGGCTGGAAAGGGCGGAAGCCTGCCAGGCGCCTGATGAGGGCGCGCGCGATTTCTGCTCAGTATTTTCAGGCATAACGTTGCTGCGGCGAACCTCAGGCAAAATACCACAGGTTGCCGCGGGGGCCGGCAACAAATTTCCCCGGACGTTTCCGGGAGTCCTGTGAAATGGGCTATACTTTGTAATTCATTTATGGGGAACCAAAACAAACAAACTCACAGACAAATGCTGCGTGCCTGCGCGCTGCTGGCCCTCATTGTGATGGTGGCGCCGCTGGCTGCCCGTGCGCAGACGGACGAGATCCAGGTTTACGACGGCTCCGTTCTGGATCCCGGCAAAGTCAACGTGATGGTGCACAGCAACTTTACGCCCATCGGTGCGAAGACCGCGGCGTTTCCCGGCGGCATTATTCCTGACAACTCGGTGAACGGCGCCGTGGAGTGGGCGTTTGGCGTTAAACCGTGGTTCGAACAGGGCCTCTATTTGCCCGTCTACACGGCCTATTCGAAGAACCGCGGCGGGTCGATTAACGGCTTTAAGATCCGCGAACTCTTTGTGCGGCCGCACGCCGATGCCGCACACGTTTTTCTACGGTGTTAACTTTGAGTTCAGCGTCAACTACTCCTACTGGGAGCAGCGGCCCATCACCTCTGAGGTGCGGCCCATTGTGGGCGTGCACCTGCACCAATGGGACCTGATTTATAATCCGATTATGGATACGGACTATCGGGGCGGGATTAAAGGACTGGAATTCGTTCCCGCGGGCCGGATTGCCTACAACCTGAATAAAAACTGGGCCGTGGCCGCCGAGGAGTATTCCGATTTCGGCCCGCTTCGTGGCTTTTACACCACCCATAACCAGTTCCAGCAGGTCTGGGCGACGTTGGATCATCATACCCGGTTCGTGGACATCGAAACCGGTGTGGGCGTGGGCGTCACCGCCGGGTCTGACAAACTGGCCTTCAAGCTGATGCTGTCACGCGACCTCAACTGAAAATGAGCTGTCAGCTTTCAGCAATCGGCCTTCAGCAGGCGATGGAATTTTTTGTGGTCTTGTTCCTAACCTTCCCTGGGCCTTACTCCTTCTTTTTCTTGATCCTTCACCTCCCATTCTTTTGCCCGTTGCGGCTCCTGCCGGTGTGGCACAATCAGGATTTGGGGATAAGCCTTTGTTGAAGAATTCAACTCCAAACGGGCACCGCGCCCAGAAGCGGCGATGGGAGCTGTGGGGCCGCTTCGTCGTCCTGGGAGCGGCGCTGGGTCTGCTGGTGGGCCTGTGGGAAGCGCGCCTGCTCTATTTTGTTCCCTCCGTGAAAGAATTCCTGGTGGTGGATTCCACCTGGGTCATCTGGTTTCTGGCGCCGCTGGTTGCCATGCTCCTATTTGCAACCATCGGGGCAAAGCTGGGATTTTTTGCCACAGCTCGGCAAGTCGCCGGGCCCCGGCCGCGGGGTCATTCTGGCCTGTGTCCTGGTCGGCTGCGCGGGCGCCTATGTGGGATGGGCGGGGCACTTTGTGCATACGCACTCGGTGAACTTTGACGTTTACGGCCGCATGAAGGATGTTCTGTTCCCGCTGGTCCGCTTCGCCATGGTGTTTGCCGTGGCGATGGCGGTGGCCTTCCTGGCCCGCAAACGAATTGAACCCTGGTTTGGAATGGAGCGGCGCTGGCCTCTCGGCGCGCTGGCGAAAACAATCGCGGCCGTGCTGATTCTGCTGACGGCGGGGGTGGTCTATTATGCCGCTTCGCAGCGCATGGCGGGCGGAGCGAGGGTATCCGCCAGTGAAGTCCAATCCTCGGAGCGGCCGAACATCGTTCTGATCACGATGGACACGGTGCGCGCCGATCATCTTTCGGCTTACGGATACAGTCGGGACACCACTGCCCAACCTTGCGCGGCTGGCGGAGGAAGGCGTGCTGTTTGAAAATGCCGTTTCCGCCACGTCGTGGACACTGCCGTCGCTGGCGGCCATTTACACCGGCCTGCTTCCGCACCAGAGCGGCGCCAACGCCTTCCGGCCGCTCAATCCCGGATGGAAAACCATTGAGAGCGTGCTGGGCCAACATGGCTACGCCACGGCGGGATTCAATGCGAACTATTATTACGGGGAATCGGGTTGGGGTCTGGGCAGCGGGTTTGGAAAATATGATGACGACCGGACGACGCTGCTTTACAACCTGTCACGGACGCTGCTGGGCCGCGCCGCCGTGCAGCCGCTCTATCAGAACCTGGATCGTTACGACGCTTTTTACCGCCGCAATGCCGCGGACCTGAACGCCGACGTCTTCCGATGGCTGCGGCATCGGCCCGCCTCGCGCCCCTTTTACATTTACATCAACTACTACGACGCGCACAGTTCTTACCTGCCGCCCGCCCCTTACGACCATCGCTTTGGGAGGCTGCCGGAGTCGGTGGTGCGCCGCTGGAGCGCAAAGGGCGGGTTCCGGCCGAGTGAGCCGCTTCCTGCCGCCGATCGCCAGGCGCTGATGGACGGCTATGACAACAGCCTTGCTTACCTCGATGCGCAAATCGCGCGGCTGGTCAAAGTTCTGAAAACTTCGCCGGCGGGGAAAAACACCATCATCCTGATTACCGCGGACCATGGCGAGGCATTTGGCGAACACGGAGCCTACCAGCACGGCAACGATCTGCACCGGGAAGAAATCCACGTTCCGCTGATTGTGTGCGGCGCGGGCATCCCGGCCGGAAAACAAATTGCTCCACCGGTCGCCATCCGCAAACTGTTTGCCACGGCGATCGACCTGGCGTTGGGGAAAGAAGTTCCGCTGCACGCCTACAGCCTGGCGCGCTTCTGGCAGACAGACTCGCCACAGGAAATCGCCCGGCCCGTGGTGTCAGAACTCAGCGCAAGCCTTTCTGAAGCAGACGCGGCGGGCGTGAGCCTGACCACCGCCCAGTGGCACTACATCCTGACGACAAAAGGCGACCGGTACCTTTACAACTGGGCGACCGACCCGGCGGAAAAAGATAATCTGAGTGCAAGCCCTGAAGGGCAACAGGTTGTGGCCCGGTTGAATGCCAGGCTCAAAGAGATTGAGGCGAATTCCGCCGAGCCGTGGGTGGGGCCGGAATACCTGTTCGCGCTGGGCGGAGGCGGTTCGGCCGCGCCGGCCGCGAACAGTGCGTCATCCCAAGCGCCCACAGAGCCTGAAGGAATTGTGGGGGCGGCGCAGGCCTATTTCCATCCCTCCGTGACGCCGGAAACGAACGGCCCCTCGAAATCAGAAAAAGACCTGCTGAAGACACTGCCGTATCAGTAGTCGCCAGGCGAGAGCTCACGTTCCTGGATCAATGGGCGGCTGTTGGGACGGACGCCTCGTGCGGGAGCTTCAATGTTCCGACGAGGTCGGCGAGGTGCGTTCGCTTGCGGCGGCAGTAATCGCGAATGCCGTCGGCGACGCGCAGGGCGGTTTCCGGCGCGTAGAAGTTGGCGGTGCCGATCTGGACGGCGCACGCGCCGGCGATGATGAACTCGAGCGCATCCTCTGCGGTGGCGATGCCGCCGATGCCGATGATGGGAATTCTGACGGCGCGGAACGTCTGGTGGACCATGCGAACCGCCAGCGGCTTGATGGCTGGGCCCGAAAGTCCTCCGGTGACGTTTGAAATGCGCGGCGTGCGGGTTTCCACGTCAATGGCCATTCCAACAAAAGTGTTGACCAGGGAGAGCGCGTCGGCTCCGGAGCCTTCGGCGGCACGGGCCAATTCGGCAATGTCGGTGACGTTGGGCGAGAGTTTTACGATCAGCGGATAGCGCGCGGCTTTCTTGCTGGCCGCAACCACTTCTTCGGTCAGGCGGGGATCGTTGCCGTAGACCATGCCGCCGCAGCGCGTGTTGGGGCAGGAGATGTTCAGCTCATAGCCGTGGATGCCTTCGCCTTCGTTCAGAATCTCAATGGCGCGGACGTAATCCTCGGTGGAGTAGCCGAAAACGTTGACGATGCAGCGCGTGCGCAGCGTGCGGAGGAAGGGAAGTTTCTCCTTCAAAAACCTTTCGGCGCCCACGTTCTGCAGCCCGATGGCGTTCAGCATTCCCGCCTCGGTTTCATAAATGCGCGGCGAAGGATTGCCCTCCATGGGATCGGCGGAAATGCCTTTCACGCAGATCCCGCCCAACTGGTTCAGGTCCATCAGATGGGCGAATTCCTGGCCGTAGCCGAACGTTCCGCTGGCCGTCAGGACCGGGTTTTCGAAATGGATCCCCGCCACATCGATATCGATGCGGGGAGAGAACTGCTCCTCATTGCCGGCGGATGGCATGCCCTGTTGCTGTTTTGGTTGGTCCGTCATTCGCTTAAGTCTTGGGAATTTCTTCCCGCTCCCAGATGACATGCTCGGCGCGGAACACCGGCCCCTCGGTGCAGACGCGCTCGTAAGCCGCGTGGCCCGTTCCTTCCACGCGGATGGAACATCCCAGGCACACCCCCAGGCCGCATCCCATGCGGTTTTCCATGGAGACCAGGCAGGGGTGGCCGTAGCGTTGCGCCAGGTCGACCGTGGCGCGCAGCATCGCCCAGGGGCCGCAGGCCATCAGCAGGAACTTCTTGTTCGAGTGGCCGGAAAGATATTTTTCGAGCGGCGCGGTCACAAAACCCTGGTGGCCTTTGGAGCCGTTTTCGGTGGCCAGGATCATCTCCTCGACGTAGCTCTCAAAATCTTCCGTGCCCACCAGATCGTCGCCGGTGCGGCCGCCAAAGAAAAGCCGCTGGCGGAGGCCCGCCGTGGAAATCTTTCGCGCGGGCAGCAGCAGCGCCGCGATGCCGATGCCTCCGGCCACGTGCAGAACTTCATCCGCATCTTGTGCGACGGGCAGGTATTCTTCTTCGAAAAAGCCGTGCCCCAGCGGCGCCAGCAGTTCCACCGGGTCACCGGGTTTGAGCATGGCCATCAGGCGGGTTCCGCGCCCCACAATTTTGTAGAGAAGCTGAATGATTTCCGGCGCCGTTCCGTGGGTGGACTCGTGGCCTGCCAGCGCCCGAGGCTTGACGTCGTAAATGCTCATGGGGCGGCGCAGCAGGACGTCGGAATGCTCCAGCAGACGCACCATGGCGAACTGCCCGGGCCGGGTGGCCTGGGCCTGGCGCGGAGCATCGAGATCCAGAAGAAAATGGCCGCCGGTCAACGGTTGGTTCCGAACCACAGCCACAATGTCGTTTTGCATCTTCCCCATTCTAGCAGGTTGCCGAAAAAACGTCGTGGAGTGACGTGCTCTTAAACCGGGGCGCCTTGATCCCGGATAAACTTTGCGAGGCGACTCTGTGCTCTCTGTGTCTTGAAAGCTCTAACCCAGAGGACACAGAGCATCTCCGTGCTCTCTGTGTTAAGGTTTTGCTGACCACAGAGGGCACGGAGAAAACCAGACACACGGCGTTCCTTGAGGGGCTGGAACAGCGGCAGGGCAGAACCGGGAATGACAGGGTTCGGAAAATCCTGCAGGAACTGGCAAGCTGGTTTTCTGCTTGGGTGTGAAGGAGACTTTTCTTTGCGACAGCGTTTCAGGCTAGAATGCTGAGCAGGGAACCTGCCATGAGCTTATTTTTGCAAGGTGTCTTGATCCTCGCCCTGATTGCGGCGAACGCTTTTTTTGTGGCGGCCGAGTACGCCCTGCTGAGCGTCCGTCGCAGCCGTTTGCAGCAGCTTGTGCGAATGGGCAACTCGCGCGCCGTGCTGGTGCAGAAACTCCTGGCGTTTCCCAGCCGGCTTTTCTCCGGCCTGCAGCTGGGCATAACCGCTGCCAGCCTGCTGCTGGGCTGGCTGGGTGAGTCGATGCTGGCGGAGGACGTTCGCAAGTTGCTGGAGGGCCGGCTCGACCATTTTATCGGCCCGCTATCGCACGGGCTTGCCACGCTGGTTGCCTTTCTGATGATTACGGTCCTGCTGATGGTGCTGGGCGAACTGGCGCCGAAGACCATCGGCTATGAGCGCTCGGAAAGGGTGGCCCTGATCTTCGCGCTGCCGCTGACCGTGTTTATGCGCACGGTGCGTGTGCCGGTGATGGTGATGGACCGGGTGGCCACAACGGTGACGCGCGTGGTGGGCGTGACGGCTTCCAGCGGGCACAGCGAGATGCACAGCCTGGAGGAAGTGGAACTGATTGTAACGGGAGTGCGCAAGCGCGGTCTGCTGGGCGAGGAACAGGAGGAGATGATCCACAGCATCTTTGATCTTCACCGCGCCCTGGTGCGGGAGATCATGGTGCCGCGCAACCAGATTACTTCGCTGCCCTTCAGCAAGGACCTCCACTTTCTTCTGGAAAGCATTGTTCGCGACCAGCACTCGCGCGTTCCCATCTACGAGGGCTCGCCCGACCACATCATCGGAATCCTTTACGCCCGCGACCTGCTGGGTGTGACGCTCGACCGCCTCCGCCATCACATTCCGCTGGATGAGCCGATGGACCTGCAGACGCTGCTGCACCCGCCGATGATCGTGCCGGAAACGATGTCCCTGATCAAGCTGCTGGATGAGGCCCGCAGGCGCCATGCACACCTGGCCCTGGTGGTGGATGAGTTCGGGACCTTTGTGGGCCTCGTGACCATCGAGGACGTGCTGGAACAGATTGTGGGTGAAATCCAGGATGAATATGACCGCGAGGAAGCGGCCATTAAGAAGCTGGGCGAGGACGTGCTGGTGATGGATGCGGCCCTCAGTTTGCGCGAGCTCGCCGACGATTATGACATCGTACTTCCACGCGGCGCGGGCTATGAGACGCTGGCGGGTTTTATGCTGGATTGCCTGGGCAAAATCCCCAAGGGCGGCGAGAGCTTTGCCTACGAGGGCCGGGTCTACACCGTGGTGGATATGGACGGGCTGCGCGTGTCAAGGGTGAAGATTGAAAGGCTGGGCAGCAAAGGCGCCCGGCCGAAAGTGGCGCCCTTGCGGTCAAAGGGTCCTGCGGGGTAGGTTCCCGGCAATCTCTCACACGCTTTCCGCTGATTCAGCGCCCACCGCCACTTCCAGTTCCACTCCCCGGTTCACGTTCAAAACCTTCGCAGCCGAGCCGCGATTGGTGCAGATTTCAATGAAACCTGAGCTGCCGACCACGGCAAAAAGTTCGGAAGCTTCGCCCGCCGCAAAAGATTCGTGGAGCCGGGTGATTTCATGCCCGTTGATCCTGATGCGGAAGGGCGGAGGGTCCTGGCCAAAGAGTTGCGGAACATCCTCAGGGGTGATGTTCGTTACAACATTTCCGAACTTATCCACCTTGATGGCGACTCCTTTGATCAGGGCGTCATTTTCCCGCGTGGGACGGACCGATGTGAACCGGGCGTAATCGGTGACGAGGCTGCCGAATTTCTCAGCTTCCATTCCCCGGCTGAGCCAGGCCGCCACCGGCGCAAAAATGTCACGGCCATGGAAAGTGTTGCTGACCGGCTTCCTGAAAAAGTGATCACTGGTCACATGGCGGACGTCAACCCTCTCCTCGCGTTCGTAAACCAGGGAGAGCACGCCGTTGTCCGGAGCCACAAACCGGTAGTCCTTGGACTGCACAATAATGGGCCGCCGCTCGGACCCCACTCCCGGGTCAACCACCACCAGGTGGATGGTGCCGGGGGGGAAAACGTGATAGCTCTGCGACAGGCTGTAAGCGCCATCAAAAATGTCGTAGGAATTCACCCGGTGGTTGATGTCCACAATGGTGGCGTCAGGGTTGATGCTGAGAATCACCCCTTTCATGACCCCTACAAAGTGGTCGTCCTCGCCAAAATCCGTGGTGATTGAAATAATCGGTTTTGCAGCCAATTTGTCCTCGCGCAAACAGGATGTGGAACCACCAGGCTAAAATGCAACGTAACGAAAAGACCTCGGGCTGTCAAGCACCACGTCCGGATCCGAAGAAAGGCCTTATGTGATTTTCCCGATCATTTGCAGGCGGCCCTCGCTGCCCCGCCGCCGCAGGGGCAGATTTCCGGTGGCTGAACAGGCTGGACTCCAGCCGTCATTTCTGGAACATCTTGCGAAATTCGGCGAGCGAAAGCGGCGGCCGGGAAGCCGTGCCGATATTTTCCTCCAGGTGCTCGCGCCTGCTCATTCCCACCAGAGCGCAGGTGATTCCCGGAGTGGAGCGGACAAACTGGATGGCGCGCTGGGCGTCGGTGGCGAGACCCGGGATCCATTGCTGGAAGCCGGCCGGCAAGCCTTTGGCCAGGTGGCTCTGCAAAAGGCTGGCGCTCGAAAACACCATCAGGCCGTGTTCCCGCGCCACGTGGAGGAGCGGTACGGGGCGTCCGTTGCTGGTTTGTGTGTTGGCGGCCAGAGCCTCGGGCATGGCGATGTTGAAGGGAAGCTGGACGGCCCCGAAATGGTGCTTCTGCCCGCCGACCTCCCGCGCCAGGCCGAGAATTTCCTCCAGCGAGATGGCCTCCTGCGAATCCGCCTGAACACGGAAGCCATTCCAGGTGGCAGCGCCGTACATGCGAATGCTGCCGTCGGCAACGGCCTGTTCAAGCACTGCCATGGCCTGCCGCAGGCGGCGCAGGAGTTCATCGCGGGAAACTTCACGGAGCTGGGCCTCGGGATTGTGAAGGTAATAGAGGTCAATCGCGGCCACGCCGAGGTTGCCGCGGCTGACGTCAATCTGGCTGGCCAGATAACGGGGCGACAGGGTGTGGCAGCCGGCGACGATTTCTTCCGGTTTCACCAGTCCGCTTTGGACCAGCTTCTCCTGAAAATAAGCTGCGGGATCATCGGGCTCTTTGCCGTCGTAGCCGAGGAAGCCTCCTTTGGTGGCCAGCAGGATTTCGTCGCGCTGGACCTTGCCGGACGAAATCATTTTTGCAACGGCCCGCCCGATGGCGCGCTCGCTGCGCATGTGGCGGTAATTGACGGCGGTGTCGAAGACGTTGACGCCCGCCCGGGCCGCCAGCACGGCGGTTTCAGCATACTGGTTATCAACTTCTTCGGTGGGATCGCCCAGGTAGGTTCCCAGGCCGATGGAACTGATCCAGAGCCCCTGGGACTGGTGGTAATGCCCGGGCAGACGCTCGGCGTGCCGCTGGCCATAGCGCGCAGTTCCTTCCGGTGTTGCGTAGCCTTCAATCAGCATGAGCGGTGATTCCGGGAAGCGGAAAACGCTTCTACACTATCTGGATTTCTCCGGGAACGCCAGCCTGCCCGCAGGCGGGTTATTTGGCGCGAAGCAGGAGGACAGGAACGCCGACCCGATGCTGAACCTTCGGTGCTGTGGTTCCCAAAAACAAGTCCTTGATGAACCTGTGCCCATGCGTGCTCATGGCAACCAGGTCACAGCCCTCCTGCTGCACCCACTTGACGATCTCGCTGGCCGGATCACCGTAGGCGAGCGAGGCCTCGGCGGGAATCCCTTCCACCTGAAATTCGGTCCTGACCCTTTCCAGGTAGGCCTTATCCTCAGACACTTCAGGACTCACGGCATCCGGGCCGTACATGCGGGCGGCCCATCCGTCAGCGACGTGCAGAAGCACCACATGGCTGCGCATGATTTTGGCCAGGCCCTTGATGTGCTCGATGATAGCCCTATCCGTGGGCGTGGCGTCCAGTGTGACCAGAATCTTGTCGTACATTGCATCCTCACCGTGGGATGAGTATCACCCTGGCCTCAATGGCCAACAATAACCATCCAGGCGCTCTTGAGTGCCGCGGGCAAACCGTAGATGTCCATGGCAGTAATCAGCAGCGCGCTGCTCCATCCTGTGATCATCAGAAACCAGCCGCTTCGCCACTTGCCCATGCGCTTGCGGGAACTTGTGAAGTGTAGCAAAGGAAACATGGCGAAAGGAAGCTGCAAAGCAAGGACGACCTGGCTGAGGACGAGAAGGTCAGTGACGCTGCTGCTTCCACGGACCCCGATGATCAGGATCGCCGGCAGAATGGCCAGCGAGCGGGTGACGAGCCGCCGTAGCCAGGGCTGGATCCGCCAGTGCATGAATCCTTCCATCACCACCTGTCCGGCCAGCGTGCCCGTAATGGTGCTGCTCTGTCCGCTGGCCAGCAATGCCACAGCGAACAGTGTGCTGGCCAGAGCGGTTCCCAGCAGCGGAGCGAGGGTGAGATAGGCAACGCGGATCCAGTCGGTGTCAGGGCTGAAGGTGACCATCTGTCCGCCCGGCACCAGTGCGCCGGCCTTGCCGTAGAAGACCAAAGCAGCGAGCACCAGGATGGCAGCGTTCAGGAAGAAAGCGATTGTAAGAGCCACCGTAGCATCGATGGTATTGAACAGAATCCCGCTTCGAATGGATTGATCATCCTTCTGTAGTTTGCGACTCTGCACCAGGGCCGAGTGGAGATAGAGGTTATGGGGCATCACCGTGGCGCCGATAATGCCGATGGCCAGCACCACCATGCCACTCTGGGCGAATCCAGGCCGGAACAATGCGCTCCCCATCTCGATGAAGCTGGGGCGGGTCTGGGGGAGCACGAAGATCTCGATAAAGTAGCACACCCCCATGGTGGTGATCAGCAGCAGGATCACCGCCTCGATGGTTCGCATCCCAAACCGCTGCAAGCCGAGCAGGAGCAGGACATCGAACCCGGTGATGATCACCGCCCAGAGCAAAGGAATTCCGAACAGGAGATTGAGCGCCACGGCACTGCCCAACACCTCCGCCAGGTCACAGGCCCCGATGGCGAATTCACAGAACAGCCAGTTGGGGATGCGGGTCCAGCGCGGATACCAATCGCGGCAACACTGGGCGAGATCCATGCCCGTGACCACGCCCAGGCGCGCCGAGAGCACCTGCATGAAAATGGCCATCAGGCTGGCCAGAGCAACCACCCAGAGCAACGCGTACTTGAACTCCGCCCCGCCGGCCAGGTCGGTTCCCCAGTTGCCGGGATCCATGTAACCGACACTGACCAGAATCGCCGGCCCCACAAAGGCCCACCAGTGCCGCCAGAAGCCCGCCTCGTGCGATGGAACTTCCACGGTGCCGTGCATGCCTTCAAGCGAGAGGCTCCGGCTGGACGGGGGGATTGCGGATTTGGGCTTGGCCTGGTTCTTGCGACCGGGCCGGCCTTCGGTGGCTCCAGGTTTGTCTTGTGGGTCGTCCATTTCCGGGCTGTTCCAAGATGGATGTTTACTAAGGATTCTCGATGAAAATAAACTATAGTTAATAGGATGATGCTGCCGGTGTCAACCCGGAAATTTGGAATACCCCTGGAGAAACCGGGCTAAGATGGATGCTGTGCGGTGATCTGACAGGGGACCCGGCGGGCTTCCGGAAGGCGCTGCAAAGCCTGTTATTGATGTGGGCCATGAAGCTGACCATTTCAAAAGAAGACTACCTGAAAGCCATTGCCGAGGCGGAGGCGGAAGAGGGTGCAGCTATTGCCGCGACCATCGCGCGCTGGCTGGAGGTTACCCCTCCCGCGGTTGCCCTGGCTTTGCGCCGCCTGCGGCGGGACAAACTGGCACACGTCGACCGCAAGGGCCACATCACGCTGACGGCCGAGGGCCGGAAGATTTCCGACCGGCTGCGATTTCGCCACCACCTGGTGGAACGCTTCCTCCACGACATTCTGGGCATGGAGTGGTACAAGATCCATGACGAGGCGGAGCGGCTGGAGCACTCGGTTTCCGAGGACCTGGAAAAGAAACTGATCGAAAAGCTGGGGCGAGACGGCGCCTGTCCGCATGGGAACCAGATCAACAAGAGCGCTGCCGAGCGGCGCAGGCTGGGTCTTCGGCAACTGTGGGAGTCGGAGCCCGGACAATCGGTGCGTGTTGACAGCATGCACGAGCGCGACCGCAAGCTGCTGGAATACTTCGATCAACTGGGAATCCGGCCGGGCGTTCAAATCCAGGTTTCCCGGCGCAATTACGACGGCACTGTGAGCCTGCGTCTGGGCAGGAAGTCCATCAGCCTGGGTGAATCCGCCGCGAAGAAGCTCTGGGTTTCTTCGGCAGACGCCACGACGCCCTGACCTGCCGTCGCGCCGCTCCTGAGGATGGTCCTCTGCCTGGTGGCAATCGATTTCCACCCGCCCCGCGGAAGGAGTATTCTTCCGGCACCGGAAGAAAGACCCGACTTACAGAACGTCTTCCTGCGCTTCCTCAAGCCGGTTTTCCAGAATCAACCTGGGACCAAAATTCCGCAATTTGAGACGCGCGATGTCTGCGTCCTCAATCGCCCGGCGAGGCACCAGGCCCACAATCTCACTGCTCTCGACGGTGACCCCTGCGCGGCCGGCCTCGGCTGCCACGGCATCGAAGACGGTGCCGATGGAGGTGGTGAGAAAATCCGTCAGGTTGATGGAGACCTGGACCGCGCCGGCCGACTCCACTTCCACGCCGATCGCTTTTACCGCGGGGAAACCTCCGTCTGAGGCGCGAATTTTCCGGGCGATTGATTTGGCCAGGCCGAGGTCGCTGGTGTTCAGATTGATGTTGTAGGCGATCAGGAAATTCCGCGCGCCGATGGCGGTGGCGCCGGCGGTCGGGTGAAGATCTGGCTCGCCGAAGTCGGGCCGGCGACCGGGATTCCGCCGGACCTCCTCGCGCAACTGCTCAAACTGTCCCCGCCGCAGGTATTCCAGGTTTTTCCTGCCGGGCTCGCGTGCCGCTTCTTCATAAAGGTAGGTCGGTATGCGAAAACGCCGCCAGGTTTCCTCGGCCACCCAGCGAGCGATCTCGACGCAGTCATGGAGATTGACGCCCCTGATAGGCACAAAGGGCACAACGTCCGTGGCTCCCATGCGGGGATGCACGCCGCGGTGATCGTTCAGGTCGATGAGTTCGGCGGCGCGTCCGATGGCACGCAACGCCGCTTTGCCCACGCTCTCCCGGCTGCCCACAAACGTCACGACGGTGCGATTGTGATCCGCATCCATCTGGGTGTCCAGCACGCGAACATCCGGGCCGGCCACGAGGGCCTGGATGATCGATTCGATCTTGTTTCTGTCTTCTCCCTCGCTGAAATTGGGAACACATTCCACAATGGTTTGCACACTGAGAATTTAGCACAGAACCCACTGCGGCGGCATGGGTCAATTAACACATTTTAAATGCGTTACCGATGGCTGAAGGGTCCCGTAGTGCTGAGCGCTCAAGGCACCGCCCGGAAGTCATGGGATGCCGAAGCTTGTCTTGATATAATTTGCTTAGAAGCACAGCCGGAGGTGAAACTCGATGCCAATCTACGAGTATGTGTGCAAAGAGTGCAACAAGCGATTCACCTTGATCCTGAGCATTACCGAATACGAAAAGATTCTGCCGGCTTGCCCCAAATGCAAGAGCCGCAAAGTTGAGCAGTTGCCGGCTGCCTTCTTTGCCGTCACATCCAGGAAGAGTTGAAGATTTTCGCGAGGCTTAAGGCCCGTGAGGGCTGAATTCAGCGCGGCGCGCTCGGTCCCGGATCATTCGACGGCCCGCGCAGCCAGCCGGAAGACTTCAAGCGCGTAGTCGTTATTCAGCGCGCGCGGCAGGTTCTTTGCGGCCTGCGGTGTGCCATCCGCAACCAGCGCCACGGTTCCGCAGTTGTAGCCTGTCCCGATGTCGAGGGATAACCAACTCGCGCCTGCTGCCGTGTTCATTAGCGCATTCAGAACGGGCGAGTTGCTGACGGCGCTGCTTCCTTCCTTCTCGTTTTCGGGTTCCGCATTGGGCGTGAGGTCTCCACATTATTGCCGGCATGGTCCAGCGCAATCACCAGAGGAGCCTTGAACGCGCCCTCGGCGACAAGCTGATTCACCCGCCGGGCCAGTGCAATGCGCGCGTCATTCCCCATCCAGCAAACCCGCGCCGGCAGGCCCTGGAATCGCACAAATCTTCTCGCCAGCGGAATCCATCGGGCCAGCAGAGCGTCATCCGGAAGCAGCTCGAGCGCCAGGTCGTCGAGCCGGCGAATGTCTGCCGCTTCACCGGAAAGCGCTGCCCAGCGAACGGGAGCAAGCCCCGCTGACAACAGCGGTTGAAGATACGTTTCCACAAAGCCCGGAAAGGAGGTTGCAGCTCCCGCCGCTCCGCACTCTTCGGCCGCGGCGCGGAGGTTGTTTCCCAATTCGAAGACGATGGAGCCCATCTTCTGGAGCGCCAGCATTCCACTGAAATGCCGGGCAAGGGAGTCACATGAGCGGGATAAATACTCTTCGGGATTCTCTTTCCGCAGCGCGCCCGCCTCCTCCGCATTCAGGCCGGCGGGGATGTAGCCATGCAGGAGATCGTGGGCGCTGGTCTGGTCAGTCAAAACATCAGGCAGAACGCCCCGGCTGGCGAGTTCCGGAATGACGTCCGCGCAGTTTCCCACCAGTCCCACGGAGACACCCTGTTTCTGGCGCACGGCGTTTTTCAGGACGCGCAACGCCTCGTCCAGCGTGTTGACGCAGTAATCGCAATAGCCCGCGCGAATGCGCCGCCGAATGCGTTCACCCTCCACGTCGATGCCGAGGAAGGCCGCGCCGAGCATCCCGGCGGCAAGCGGCAGCGCGCCTCCCGCTGCTCCCATTCCACCCGACACGATCAGCTTGCCGGCGAGATCGCCGCCAACAAAGTGCTCGCGGGCAATAGCGTCGAAAACCTGGAAGGCGGTTGGCAAGGCTTCCTGCGTGCCCACCCAGGTCCAGCTTGTGGCAGAAGCCTGCGGCAGCAACGCAGGTCCGCCCTGTTCAGGGTTGCCGGAAATGGGCCGGCGTGAGGCGGGGTTTGTATTGGCGATCAGCACGCGCGGAGCTTCCTGGTGCGTCGCAAGAACGCCGGCCGGCGTTCCGGATTGGATCAGGAGCGTTTCGTCATTCTTGAGAGACTTGAGAGCTTCGACGGTTTCGCCGTAGCTCTCCCAGTCGCGCAGAACCCTTTGCGTGGCTCCGCAGGCAACCAGGTCGCCGGGCTGTTCGGCGAGGTTGGAGTCGAGCGAATTCATCAGCATGCGCAAAGCGGCCTCCTGCGGCCATCCCTGGCATTTGAGTGCGGTACCGCGAGGCGCGCGCACCGGTCCGGCGCTGCTGGCTGGCGGTCCGGCTTGTTCTCCACGGCCTGTTCTTGATTGCCCCATTCGAACGGCTCTCCTGCTGAATCTTAGTCGATAACGCGGCGGAGAAAAAGCCTGTCGCAGGTTGACCGACCGATGCGCCCGATGTGCGAGCGTGTCAGCGTGCCCGGCCAGGCTTGATTTGCCCGGCTACAACATGGCTGGCGCCAGGTCTGTGCTAGAATCTTCTTCGGTCCGCCGTTTTCCACAAATCAGGGGCACACAAGCGCATGGAATCGAAGCCGTTTAAAACTATCAACGAATTGTTTCTCCAGGCGATGGAGGACCATCAAAAGCCCGACGCCTTCCTGACCAAAACGGAAGGACGGTACGGGGGAGTCTCCTCGCGCGACGTGCTTTTGAAAGTGGCTGCGCTGGCGCAGGCGTTTGGCGAGATGGGTGTCGGAGCGGGGGACCGCGTGGCCCTGCTGTCGGAAAATCGCCTGGAGTGGGCGCTCACCGATTATGCCATCCTGGGCCTTGGCGGCGTGACCGTTCCGCTCTATTCCACGCTGCTGGAAGAGGATGTGCGTTTCGTCCTCAGCGATTCCGGCTCAAAAGGAATTGTTGTTTCCACCCGCGACCAGCTCAAAAAGGTACTGGCCGTGCGGTCCAGCCTGCCGGAGCTGAAGTTTGTTGTGGCCATGGATTCGGAGCCGGGCGAATTTCCGGACGTCCTTGGCTGGAAGGAACTGGCCGGGCGGGACACCAGCGCCGGACCCGACCCCGTGAAATCGTTGGAGGCACAGGCGCCGCGCACGCAGCCCGACGACGTTGCGACCATCGTCTACACCTCCGGAACCACCGGAGTGTTCAAAGGGGTGGTTCTGACGCACGCCAACATTGCCTCAAACATCCAGGCCTGCGATCGCTTGTTCGACTTCCACCCCGGCGACGTCAGCATGGCGTTCCTTCCGCTGGCCCACATCTTTGAGCGGATGATCGACTTTTATTACATGGCCCAGGGTGTTTCGATTGCCTACGCGGAAAGCATCGACACTCTGCCGCAGAATTTGCGCGAAGTGCGTCCCACGCTGATGGCCGTTGTTCCGCGGCTGGTGGAGAAAATTCGCGAGAAGGTCATAGAGGAAGTCCGCCACCTTCCACAGTCGAAGCAGAGGCTCTTTGGGTGGGCGCTACGCACCGGCCGCGACTGGTTTCCATACAGCGTCTCGGGCCGCTCTGCTCCTGTTGGCCTTTCCGTCAAGCGGGCGCTGGCGAACAAGATGGTTTACTCCAAGATCCGCTCGCAGATGGGTGGGCGGTTGCGGCTGCTGATTTCCGGCGCCGCGCCGCTCAGCCGCGAACTCGCGGAATTTTTCTTCTCCATCGGCATCCCGATTTATGAAGGGTACGGATTGACGGAAACTTCTCCAGTGATTGCCGTCAACCATCCCGGCGCCGTAAGACTCGGGACGGTGGGGCCGGTGATTCCCGGCGTGGAAGTCAGGCTGGGCGAGGAGACTGAGGATGCAGCGGGCCACAGCGGGCGGGAAATTCTGGTTCGCGGGCCCAACGTAACTCCCGGCTATTACCACCAGGATGAACGGAACGGAGAGGCCTTTGCCGATGGCTGGTTCCACACCGGCGACCTGGGCTCGCTGGACGAGGAAGGTTTCCTCAGCATTACCGGCCGCAAAAAGAATCTCTTTAAGACATCCGGCGGCAAGTACGTTTCGCCGGAAAAGCTGGAGAATCTTTTCCAGGGACACCGTTACGTGGCCCAGCTTGTGGTGCTGGGCGATTCCAGAAAGTTTGTCGGATCGCTGATCGTCCCCAACTTTACTGCGCTTGAATCTTACGCGCGGGAGCAGGGAATTGACTTTGCCGGGCGCGAACATCTTGTGAAGAACGAAACGATCCACGCCTTCCTGCAGGCGCAGGTGGACGAAACCTGCAAGCACCTGCCCCCCCACGAACGCATTCGCCAGATTGCACTGCTCCCGAAAGAACTCACCATCGCTGCCGGTGAGCTTTCAGCCACGCTGAAGGTCAAGCGCCCGGTGGTTGAAGAGCGTTATCGGGAGCTGATTGAAGAGTTGTTTTCCCGCCGCCCTCCCGCAACATAGGAAGCCTCCGCAAGATAAGAAGGAAAGCGCCTCTGACAGGGGTCTCAGCACTGGGGTTGGGCGGGGTTCATGCCTTGTTTGTGGGCGCTCATGCGTCTGGCGGGAGCGGGCTCGAGGCCCGCTCCTGCAACTCCAAACGCTCAGCCGGCAGCTATTGAGTGTCTGCAGTGGGACCGTAGATGGACGGATTCTTGCCGCCCATCGGTCGCAGGTAAGTACTGAGCTGGCCGCGGTGGTGCACCGAGTGCTTCAGCGCCATCGCCAGGAAGTTGATGGCGGGCATCTGAATCATGCCCAGCAGATCAATGTTGGCCGTCAGCTTTTCGGCGGGCAAGGCGCGGACGCGGTTGAGCGCAGCGGGAACCTTCTGCTTGTAACGGGCGATGGCCTCGGCTGGGTTCATGATGCCGCAGGAATCATCCCCTGCCGGCGGTGGCTTGAATTCCCCGTCTGCAATCGAGTTCAGAATCCACTCATCTTCCAGCGTGATGTGTCGGACCAGATCCAGACCGTTCTTGGCTTTGGGGTCCGGCTGGTAATCGAGATGGGCCGTCGGAACGGCTTCAAACACGCGCAGGGTGGTTTGCATTTCATATTCGAAATCAGCTGCCAGAAAATCGGCAACTGTCTTGACCTCATTGGAACTCATTGAATGCTCCTTTTATGTTGTAGATGAATTTGTAAGCCCTTTTGCTCGGTGTGCGGAACGTCTAATTTACCACATGTCCGCGTTTGAATACTGGGAAGTGTCACAATGGGCCCCGCCGCACTCGCCAGCTATGCGGGCTCGTGAGTCATCTGCTTCAACATCTGCTCAAGTGCAGCCTGATTGGGTCCGACGAACGGCTGGGCCCCCGGGGCGGCGGCCAGAGATGCCAGCAATTTTTCTGTCATGTTTCCCGGAGCCGGCGGCAGATGGCTGCTCAGGATCATCTTCGGTTCCATCTTGCGAATGACGTCGAGTTCCTTTTCGAACGCGACCCTGTCCACTTTGTGCAGCCACGGCGCGTCTATCGTCGCCCAAAAGACCTGGCCGTCCTTCAGGTCCGCGTCGGAGAGGTCCGCCGCAGTCTCGGGAACTTCCGACAGGAGCGCTCCAAAGCAGTCGGAACTGAAGAGGATCGATGACTTGTCATCATAGAAACCCGTGGTGGAAGGGTTGTCGAACGCGGGCGGCCTGAACGCGGTGAGCGTGCGGTTGCCCACGTTGATCTTTTCGCCGGAGTTGAGGAGGTACACCCTGTCCATCGGCAGCGGAGCGGCCAGGCTCATAATGCCCACCCCGAGAAAGGTTGTGATTACACGAATCTTGGGGTTTTCGGAGAGCAGTTGATGCAGACTGCCCATGTGGTCGAAGTCGGTGTGGGTGAGCCAGATCCACCGCAGGTCTGCGGGATCGATGACCCGCCGCAGGGCAGGCATGAATTCCTCGCTCTCGATTAGCCGATCCGGTATCGACCAGGATGGGCTCCGATCCTTTGATAACAAAAGCGTTGATCGGCACCATGCCGAAACCTGGTATCGGAAAATTTGAGGTGAGCACTTCGATATCCGGTACAGCCTTGTGGGTGTAAATCACTTTCTCCTCCTTGTTGGTTTTCTTGCAAACATTTGTTGTCTCTTTGTATCGAGCGGACCCTCCCGGGTCATCATGGTCCGTGTTCTTTGCTTAGAAATGAATCCATTCCCGTCAATGACTTCTGACTTAGGTATCGGGCGCTTGCTACTCTGCTCCGGGCAGAGGCCGGTCACTGTTCCAGATGTCGCGAGCGATTTTCCATCCACCGTCAGCCCGCCGTTGGTAGATGGTGATGTACTTTCCGTTGTCACCCATGGGACCGCTACCGGCCTTGGGCGTCAGGGTAATGTCGTAACGACCGCGCTCAAAGGCCCAATCACCTGTAACCTGGACCTCGTCAACGGAAAGTTTGAACCGGCAACTGAACAATCCCAGGAACCCTTTGCTCCAGCCCTCGATTGCAGCCTTGCCGGCGTTGGTCTCAAAATTTGGAGGCATCTGGACGCCGTCGTTGGCAAAGCAGGCTGCCCAGCCGTTCGCGTCCCCGGCATTCAAGGCCGCGACGTGGACCTCGCGGAGCCGGTCAATTGCAGCCTTGTCAGCACTGGTGTTCGTTTCTGTATTCGCGAGCATTTGCCTTCTCCTTCGTTGTTATGGGCTGCCATGATGTACAATAGTGCCCGCTTGATACCCGGAAGTGTAACAGGAAGCCATTTCGTTACACATAAAAGATGTGCTGATGGAAATTGAACTGAATGATGCCGAGTTAGTGCGGCAAATCGGGTCTGGAACGGATCGCGAAGCCGAAGCCGAGCTGTTCCGCCGCATGGCGCCGCGAATCCGCCTCTACGGCTTGCGCCACCTGAGAGACGAGCACGCCGCGGACGACCTCGCGCAGCAGGTCCTGATTACAACGCTTGAAGCCCTGCGTGCAGGACGCCTGCGGGAGCCGGAGAAGCTTGCCTCTTTCGTGCTGGGCACCTGCCGCATGACAGTGCTGAACCTGCGCCGCGGGACGGAAAGAAAACAGCGCCTGCTCGAACAGTACGCGGTTGAACTGCCCGTGGTCGCCCAGCCTGCCATTACACTTGACCATGACCTGCTTCAGCGCTGCGTGCAGGGCCTGAAAGAGCGGGAGCGTACGGTGGTGGTGATGAGTTTCTACGACGAGGAGACCGGGGCGGACGTCGCCGGCCTCCTGGGCGTTTCCGAAGGCAACGTGCGGGTGATTCGGCATCGGGCAATTCGACAGCTGCGCGAATGTATGGGGGTGGCTCAATGAGTCAGGGAAATAGCCGCCCGGCAAACTGCACAAATCCAATTGACGTAACTCTCCTGGCTGATTACTGGCTGGCTGCGCTGCCCGAGGCGGAAGAAGAAGCCGTCGAGGAGCACCTCTTCCAGTGCGACGAATGCGGTGAGCGACTGCGCGAAGTCATTGCGCTGGCCCATGGCCTCCGCAACCTGGCGCGCGACGGAAGCCTGCGAATGGTGGTGAGTGACGCTTTCCTGCGCCGCGCGGCAGAGGAAGGCTTGCGGGTGCGCCAGTACGCCCCTCCGCGGGGAGGCAGCGTCCAGTGTACTGTGACCGCCGAAGACGACATCCTGATCGGGCGGCTGGCTGCGGACCTGAAGGGAGCCGAACGCGTCGATCTTTCCATCTGCGACGAGCGCGGCGCGGAACAGCTCCGGTTGCGGGACCTCCCCGTCAACCCCGAGGCTGGCAGCGTCACCTACCAGGAGTCGATAATCTTCTTAAAAGCCGCCCCGACCAGCAAATTGATCATTCGCCTGCTCAATGTCGATGAGGCGGGCCATGAACAACTGCTCGGCGAATATACCTTCAACCACACACGGTCACTGCCCGGCCCGGGCGCCTGGTAGGCCCTGGACTTCCTCTCTGGCCATCTTTATCGCAGATCCAATTGCGGCCCACTCAAACGGTGTTGGCTTTGTTTCCGGCTGCTTGTTCAGTGGGGCGTAGCAGCTTCTAAGAAAGCGGATCCTGCAGGGACCCTGCGGTGCACTAGCCAACGGGGGAAAGCACTGATATGAGTACGTTTAGAAGCGTGCTTCGAGGGTTAAACTCAAAGCTGCGATCTAGGCATGAACCCCTTGAGTTTTGCCGATTGGAGTGCGAGGGCCCACCGGGCTGGAGGCGGGAGGGTTGCGTGTGCCCGGCGTGAAGAGGTGGCCGGAGATAGTTTGAAACGCTCAGACATCAGCCGGTGGCAGCCCCGGCGTCGAACGCCCTGCTTCTAGTGCTAGTACTTGTGTGCCATGGCTCTGTTCAGCCGACTGTGATGAAATGGAGTTGGATCTGGAAGGGGCTTTGACGGCCAGGGAGAATCCCGGTCGAGCCTCCAGAAAGAAAAGAGGCCACATGTCATTTCTGATGAGTCTTGGAATGCAACGAGTTTATGAGCTGCTGGCTATCGCCGTGGCCCTCTTTTTCCCCGCTTCTTTGCTCACATGGCTGGTGATCGACAAGTTCATTGCGACGGGTGAGGACACGGGTCATGTTGGGTGGTATCCGCCGGGCCAGGGCGGGCGTGGTGGCGTATTTTCTGACCGCTCACGGCCGGGCGCTTAAGCATCCCTGCGACCGGGGAAGCCGAGCCTGCAGGACCGCTGCAGGCCGGCTTCAGAGTTTTTGTGTTTCCTCTCTTTTTTTACCTTCCTTTGGAGTTCCTCCTTTCACTCAGGTTGGGCGCGTCTACATGGCCGGAGAATATCGTCCCCCGTGTAATACGATTGAGCCGACGAACTTCGTGAATCCTGAACCCGGCGGTTTCGTTGTGTCACGCAGGAGAGTGTGTTAAGAATAATATAACCTGGCGGGAACTCCCCGGTTTCGTGATGCGAGATACAGGGGTGCAGCTCCGGCCGGGTTTCACTCTGGATCATTTGTCAAACAAGGAGGCAAGCTACGGCAAGCTGTGCAAAATGTGGAGCGACGTTAGCGGCTGGCGCCGTTTACTGCAGTTCGTGCGGGTCACCGGTGAGCGCAGGGACGCCCGCTGGAACGGGCGCCCACCAGCCTGGGCCGAAGTCGAGCCTGGAAATGCCGGGGATCGCCTACAATGTTGCCGGGCTGCTCTGTTACATTCTCTGGCCGGTTGCCTGCATTCTCTTCCTTCTGATTGGACCGTACAACCGGAACCGGTTTGTGCGTTTTCATGCTTTTCAGGCGATCTTCCTGGGAGTGGCCGGAATCGTGGTGGCTGTTGCTCTGCAAATTATGACGTCGATCCTGGCGCTGATTCCCATCATCGGATGGATTGCGGGTGGTCTGATATGGATTGCTTATGGAATAACTCTATTGATTCTGGTCATTATGCTGATGTATAAGGCTTATAACGGCGAGCAGTACGGCGTTCCAGTGATTGGGAACCTGGCAAGACAGCAGTCGGAGAAGATGGCGTAGCTTTTTGGGGCGGGGTTCGCGGGGCCTGTCAGGCAATGAAAGGCGCGTTGGCCGCTTGGAGTGTTGTGGCATCCATTCTTCTTTTCTCTTGACAATTCGCCCTCAGCAGAGCAATTTAGCAAATTCTACAGAACGTCCTGCGCCTCTCCGCCTGTGGGGCAGCGAGGGCGTTGATAATTACAAAATGAAAGTTCGCGTCTGTTTTCATAACCGGTGTTTTGACGGTGCCTGTTCGGCAGCGGTGTTCTCGCGCTTCTACCGCGAGGTGGTGGATCCGCACGCGGAATTTATGTATCACGGGCTCCTCCATCGCGCGGGCCAGCTTTTTGATGAGGACATGTTTGACGGAGATGAGAACGTCATTGTCGATTTCAAGTATTCCAGCTCGCCCCGCATGACCTGGTGGTTTGATCATCACCAGAGCGCCTTCCTGACGCCGGCTGATGCGGAACACTTTCAGCACGACCGGAGCGGGAAAAAGTTTTACGATCCCTCCTTCCGCTCCTGCACAAAATTCATCGCCCACATCGCGGCGACGAAATTCAATTTCTGCTCCCCGGATCTCGAAGAGGTCCTTCACTGGGCCGACATCATCGATGGCGCGCAGTATCCGGACCCGAAGACAGCGGTGGAAATGCGCGATCCCGCCACGCAGATCACCATGGTGATTGAAGGGGCGCCCTCGAACGAGTTTGTCGCCGGGCTGATTCCCGATCTGCTTTCCAGGCCGCTGGCGGAAATTGCCGCCCTGCCGCACATCCGGCAGGCGTTTGAGCGGTTGTACGACCAGCACCTGAAGACGATTGACATCATCCGCAAGCGCGTCCAACTCAGTGAGGGTGTTGCTTTTATTGACGTCTCCGACCAGAGCTTTGAGGGATTCAACAAATTCATTCCGTACTATCTGTTTCCTGAATCGGTTTATAACGTAGCGCTCAGCCGCTCCAAGGAACGGATCAAGGTGGCGGTCGGAAGCAATCCCTGGAATCCCACGCCGAAAGACGCCAACCTTGCCAGCATTTGTGAAAGATTTGGCGGGGGCGGCCACGCCAAGGTAGCCGCCATATCCCTTCCGCCCAACGACCTTGAACGGGGACGCGCGATTGCAGGCGAGATCGTTCAGGAACTTCGGTCCTCTCTCCAGTAAAATAAAAGAGTCGTGACTCTGCGGCTGCTCCTGCTGAACTTTGCGGGCGGCCGCAGGGAAAGTCTGTTCCAGAATTGGGGCCGGTGATGCCGAAGCGCGTATTTTCACAATTACGAATCAGACTGAAGAGCCGCTGCACGGGTTGGACCCGCAGGCCGGTCAGGTGGCTGCCGGCGGGCGCCCTCGTCTGGCTGCTGCTCTCTTCAGCGGGGCTTCCTGCGAGGCAGGCTGCGCAGGATGGGGGCCAGGAGCCGTCCGGGACGCTTTCTGCGGCCGCCGGGAGCGTGCCAACTCATACCATCCCGTCGGGGACGGAGATCTTTCTTCGGCTCAAGAGCCCTGTCAGTACCACCTCGTCCCATTTGAACGAGCCCGTGGAGGCTTCGACGGAGCGGGCGGTGGAGGTTAATGGCACCGTCGCCATTCCCCTGGGAGCCGTTTTGAGCGGCCGCATCGCAAAACTGATTCCGAGTTCCAGTCCCACCGACCGGGCCAGGCTTCTGCTGCAATTCAATTTGCTGAAGGTGCCGGGGCAGGCCGCCGTTCCGTTGACCTGCCACATGAAAGAGGTGGACAACGCGCGGGAGAAGGTGTTGGCCGACGGCACCATCCAGGGGATTCTGGCCAGCGAATTGCCGGTGACTCTCCTCAATTCGGCGATCGCAAAAATACAGAAGAAAACAGGCGGCACCCAGCAGGACCAGCAGGGCGGGGGAACATGGTTCGGAAATCCTGATACCTCCATCAACTATCCCGTGGGCACTGAATTTTCCGTGGTTCTGGACAAGCCGCTGGAAACTTCCGGCCGGTTTCAGCCCGAGTTCGCCAGGCAGATTCCCGCGGCGCTGGAGGAATCCGTTATGCAGGTGCTGGCGCAGGCGCCGCGGCGGGTGAAGAGCAAGAAGGGCAACGAGGGCGGTCCGGTGAACCTGGTCCTGGTTGGCAGTCGGCAGGAAATCGACGCGGCTTTTGAGAAGGCGGGCTGGACGGCGGCCAAGGACCAGGATGCCAACTCGCTGTGGAAGACTTTTGAAGCGATCATCAAGGGCAAGGGCTATGATGCCGCTCCGATGTCGACCCTTTTTCTGTACGGCCGTCCCGAGGATATGGCTTTTGAGAAGATGCTCAACACTTTTACGCATCGCCACCACCTGCGCATCTGGAAAGCGCCCACCCCGGCCCCGGACGGGCGGCCCGTTTGGATGGTGGTGGCAAACCGTGACAACGGTTTTGACATCCGCCCGGGGGTGGTTTCGCATTCGGTTGATCCGCTCGTCGATCTGGAGCGGGCCAAGGTGGGTGCGGACCTTGGCATGACGGGGCTGGTAGCCGCTGAACATCTGGTGAGCGTCTCGAATCCCGCGCGCTCGGGGTTGACGGCAACCGGCGGAAAGTGGGAGAGTGACGGAAGGATTCTGGTGGTTGATATGAGGCCTCTATCCCGGGTCCCCGCAACCTGACTTCAGGAAGGAAAGGCCTTTTTCCCGGATGAATGAATGATTCACGGACGGCCGGCTGGCGAAAACGGAAGAGCGTGCGGCTGTCGGTGGAGACCTGGTGAGGACGCCCGCAGCCTGAGAAACCCGCGAAATACCGTGACGATTGTGGCTTGACTCGGAACGGTGGATTCGGTAGGTTGACGGGCAGCTTAAAGGAATGAGTGCTTTGTGAAGAAAAAAGGCCTGCGACGATGGATCTGGCTGGGTGTCAGTACTGCTGTTCTGGCACTGATCATTTACAACCTCCGGCACAATCCTGAATGGAGCCATTTTGACTGGGGCCGGTTATGGGCTTCACTGTTGAGCGCCCAACCGGAACTTTTGTTGGTGGCGCTGGCGGGCGTTTTCCTCACTTATCTGATTCGCGCCCTGCGCTGGCAGTTCCTGATGCGCCCCATCAAGAAGGGCTCGCTGTGGGTGCTGCTGGTGGGCCAGTTTCTGGGCTTCAGTTCGATCTATCTGGTGGGCCGGCCGGGAGAGTTCGTCCGCCCGGCCTACATTGCCCGCAAGGAGTCGCTGCCCATCACCTCCATGGTTGCCGTGTGGCTGATGGAGCGGATTTGCGACACGATTTGCCTGGTGGTGTTGTTTTCAGTGGTGCTTTACTTTGCCCCCGTGGGGATGAGCGCCGCCGGGAAGAACGTGCTCTCGATGATGCACAAAGCCGGTGACGCCATGCTGGCGGTGACCGTCATTATGGTGGCGGGACTGGTGATTTACCGGCTCAAGACCCAGGCGCTGATGGACTGGGCTCTGCGCATGTCCCGGTTCCTCCCACAGAGCATTCAACGGCACCTGCAGCATTTCCTCCACTCGTTTGCGGAGGGCCTGCAGGTTGTGCGGAGCCTGCCTGACTTCGCGGGCAGCGTGGTGCTTTCCGTTGCTCTTTGGGGCACCAATGCCACCATTTTCTGGTTGACACTGAGGAGCCTGGGCGGCACTCTGGGAGACTTCGCTTGGCTTTCTGCGGCGCTGGTGCTGTTCTGTGCTTCACTGGGTCTGGTGGTGCAGTTTCCAGGGATTGGCGGGGGATACCAGGTGGGGATTATTCTGGCCCTCACCGAACTTTTCGGAGTGGGAGCTGATGTTTCTACTGGAGCTGCCATCCTGCTTTGGCTTATGATGTCGGTTCCCGTCCTCGTGGTGAGCCTGGGATTGCTGGTCCACGAGGGCCTCAGTTTCAAACGGCTTGAAGCCATGACCGAAGAAGAGCAAGAAGAAATGGAGGAGGAGGCTGCCACGAAAGGGGCCGAGTAACAGACCTCATCCGTCCCTGGTGTTTTGAGAGAGCGGGCCGGCTTGCAGAGAAAGCACGCTGTGCCCGATGTGATTTGAACTATGCGATGCCCTTTTTGCGGTTACATCGAAGACAAGGTTGTTGATTCCCGGGCGGGCAAGGTGGCAGACACCATCCGGCGCAGGCGGGAGTGCATGAAGTGCGGCCGCCGGTTCACCACTTATGAACGGATTGATGAGATCCCTTACATGGTGGTGAAGAAGGACGGCAGCCGCGAAAAGTTTGACCGCCAGAAGATTCTGGGAGGGCTGCTGAAAGCGTGCGAAAAGCGCCCGGTTCCCATGAGCAAGCTGGAGGACCTTGTTGACGAGGCGGAAGCCTACGTCGCCGAATCACCGGACCGGGAACGGCCAACCACTGAACTGGGTGGGCTGGTGATGGACCGGCTGCGGACACTGGATAAAGTGGCCTATGTCCGGTTTGCCTCGGTTTACCTGGATTTTAAGGATGTCCGGGAATTTATGGATGAGCTCAAAGACCTGCTGAAGGCCAAGACCACCTGATCGCCGGACCCCACCTCAGGGACGGTTCCAGACAAAGGCGCCGAACTCCCGAAACGTACGAAATCCCATCCGTTCATAAAGTCTTACCGCCCCGCTGTTCAGGGTCGTTACCGTGAGCGACACCTCGGCAAAACCCGACCGGGCCAGCTTCTTGAACGCGGCGCAGAGCATGGCGCTGCCCAGGCCGATGCCCTGATAGCCGGCGGCAACGGCAATCTGAGGGATATGCGCCGTTCCGGGCCTCACGGCTGTAAGGCCCAGAATTCCGGCCAGTTTCCCGGTTGACACGTGGATGGCGGCAATCGAGGCCTGTTGCAGGTAGTCTCCGCAGCCGCGGTGCCGGACAATGCTTTCAACCAGGCGCGTGGTGCCCGCAACGGAGCAATACTGATCATTGACGGCCGCGTCGATGTGGTTTCGATAGACGTGGTGCAGCAGCTGCGCCGCTTCACGGTCATGCTTGCGTTCCCAGGGCTTGAAGGCGAAGTCGCCCCTCGGAGCCGTTGGCCATCGAGACCCGGGCTGGGATGCAGAACTCCCGCCCCCCGCCGGACTTTCCGCTAAACGAAAAGTCATAAACTGGCGAAGATAAGTTTGGAAAGCCCTGGAACGAAAATAAGGGCCGATCTGGTCCAGGCTGAAATGTGGGAGTTGGGCCTCAATGCGGCGGATATCGAAAAATCCGACCAGCGCGTCAATGGCTTTACGCAGCAGATCGATCTCGCAGCCAGGCTGTGAAGCACCGGCTTCGACGAAGAGGCTGCCAATCAACCCTTTGGATCCTTCGCGGAAATGGAGGCAATAGGCACGTGCCAAGTCGTCTTCCAGCACCGCAAAGCCTGAAAGCCGTTTCTCAGCAAGGTAGGAAGAAATCAGTCCTGACGAGGGACCATAGTCCCAATGGAGGTCTTCCAGCCAGGCCCGTGACTCTGCCTGCAAGAGCGGCTGGAACTGCTGTGCGCGTAATTGCCGGACATCCACAATCCTGGACCCCAAGGTTTCCCTGGTCCTCCTGCAAACTGATGCAAAGGTCAGTTCAGTATAGCCCAGTTTGTGGCCGATGCCGGAGACAAGGTGAGCACCACTTTGCCTTCTTGACGGCTATCTGCCTGCCGGGTTCTTTTCAACCCGCTGGGTGATTTGAATATGGAGTCTAAACAATCCAAACCGGTTGCTGCGCCCGCGCGCAATCTGTCAAGGCTGGGCCGCAGGTTTGTTGCCGGGGCGCTGTTTGTGTGCGCGGGCATCCTGGGGGTGTGGGTTGGCGCCGGAGCATTCCTGACCTATCGCATTTTGACGGCCCATGACAGAGTTGAGAATGTCACTCCCGCTTCCTACCTGCTTTCGAGCTATGAGAACGTGAACTTCAAAGACGCAGACGGGGTGGAGCACCAGGGGTGGCTGCTGATTGGCCTGAGAGGCGCCCCTGCTATCATCCTCTGCCACGGATATAATTCCAACCGATCTGCGCTGCTGTCCCTGGGCACCGTTCTGCAGGCCAACCATTACAATGTCTATCTCTTTAATTTTGAGGGTTCACACGGCAGAAGGTTGGTGTCAAGTCTTGGCGTCCATGAGGCTTTGGTTCTGAAGGCAGCCGTCTCGAGGGTGCGGAAACTCCAGAGCGTTGATCCGCGCCACGTAGGGATCTACGGAAGTTCGGTCGGCGCCTATGCCGCTCTGGCTGTAGCTGAGCGGGACCCTGCGGTTGATGCGCTGGCCCTGGACAACGCCTACAGCCGGCCAGCGCAGTTGTTTGATGTCCAGTTGGACAAACTGGTGGGCGGGGCTGGATGGCTTTTCCGTATTCTTTCGAGGGCAGAATTCCATGTCTTCACGATGGGGACAGCCCTTCCGGACCTTCCACCCGGCCTTTCCCGGCTGGGCGGCAAACCCAAGCTTTTTCTCGCATCTGAGGGCGAGCCCATGCTGGAGAAAGCGACCCGCCGGCTTTACCAGGATGCCCCCTATCCAAAACGGCTGGTGGTTCTTCCGCACACCCAGGCGGACATTGTGTCCGGGCCGGAAAGAAAACAATACGAGGACGAGATCCTCAACTTTTTTCTGCACAACCTCCCGCTACGATCTGAATAGACATAGAATAGCTCTTCCCGGAGGATGTCCCTGGAGCCGCAAGCACTGGGCACCGGTGCCGCCGGCGCCCGTGCCCTGGGGGCCGGGCGGACTCCGGACTTGAGGAGTGGTTTGAAGCAGGATCGTTCATCCCGGAATCCCTTGTTGCGCCATCGCATTGAATTTTTCGCCGCCCGAAGCATCCTGGGATTTCTGGGATGGCTGCCGCAACGGCTGGCCCGAAGCGTGTGTGTGGCGCTGGCGGCCTTGAGCTACGCCTTCTGGCCGCGCCTTCGCCGAGTGGGCATGTTTAATTTGCGAATTGCTTTTCCGGAGTGGGGCGACAAGAGGCGGCGGAAGGTGCTGTTTTCGGAGTTCCTCGGCCTGGGGCGCATGCTGGCTGACTTCGCGCACTTTCCGCAATTGAACCGCGAGAACATCGAACGGCTGATTATCTACGACGGATTTGAGAATTTTGACGAGGCCCGAAAAAAGGGCCGGGGAATTATCTTCCTGACCGCACATTTCGGGAACTGGGAACTGGGATCGTTTGCCCACGGTGTTTACGGCTATCCCTGCAACTTTGTGGTGCGGGAAATGGATAATCCGCTGATCGACCAGCTCATCAACCGGTATCGGTGCGCGAGCGGGGGGCAGGCGATTGAAAAGAGGGGATTCGCGCGCAAGGCCCTGCGGGCCTTTGAGCGCAATGAGGCGGTGGGCATCCTGATGGACCAGAACATGCTGGCGGGGGAAGGGACCTTTGTGGACTTCTTCGGACTGCCGGCTTCAACCACCACCGGACCGGCGCGGATGGCGCGAAGGACCGGAGCGCCCGTCATTCTGGGACTGGTGATCTGGGATTCAAAACTGAAGAAGTACCGGCTGAGGTTTGACCGCATTGACTGGATCAAGTGCCAGGATGCGGAGAAAGAAATCGTGATGAATACGGCGAATTTTACGCGGCGGATTGAGGATTTCATTCGCCGCTACCCGGACCAGTGGCTGTGGGTCCACCGGCGGTGGAAGACTCGCCTGCCCGGCGAGCCGCCGCTCTATCCGTTTTAGAGGGCGAGGGGACGCGGCAGGTGAATTGCGGGAAGGGCGCGCGACTCCGTAGCGCCGGCATCTTGCCGGCCCTGAAAAATGCCGCCGGGACGGCGGCGCTACATCAGGAATATCCGGGAGGCGAAATGAAAGTGCGGGAAATCGCGCGCCTGGTGGGCGGCAAAGCAAAAGGCGACGAGGAGAGGGAAATCAGCGGCGTCGCGGCTTTGGAAACAGCAGGAGATCAGGACCTGGCCTTTGCCGAAGGCGAGCTTGCATTGCGGCGCGCCGCGGACTCCCGCGCCGGATGCATCCTGGTGCCGGAAGGAAGTTCCGTCGAAGGCCGTAACACCATTGCCGTGCCGAGTCTCCGGCTGGCCTTTATTCGCGCCGCTGAGGCGCTCCACCCTCCGCGTGCCGCGCAGCCCGGCATCCATCCGACCGCATTGATTGCCGCCGATGCGCGCCTGGGGCCCGGCGTCAGCGTGGGACCGTATGCCGTGGTTGAATCGGGCGCCAGCGTGGGAACCGGAAGCAGCCTGGGCGCCGGCGTTTTTCTGGGCGAGGGCGTTGCGTTGGGCGAGCACTGCGTGCTCCATCCGCGGGTGAGCCTTTACCCCGGCGTGAAGGTGGGCGACCGGGTGATTCTCCACGCAGGGGTCGTGCTGGGCTCGGACGGGTTCGGCTATCTGTTTGCGGAAGGCCGCCACCAGAAGTTTCCGCAAGTGGGCGGACTGGTGATTGAGAATGATGTTGAGATCGGCTCAAACAGCACGGTGGACCGCGGTTCGCTGGGAACCACCCGGATCGGCGAAGGAACCAAAATCGACAACCTTGTGCAGGTGGCCCACAACGTCAAAATCGGACGCCACTCGGTGATTGCCGCACAGACGGGGATTTCAGGCAGCACCGAAATCGGCGACTACGTGGTGATGGGCGGACAGGTGGGCATCGGCGACCATGCCCGCATTGAGGACGGGGCCGTGATCGGCGGCGGGACGGGAATTCTGCCGGGCAAAACCGTGCGGAAGGGAAGCGTGATGTGGGGAACGCCCGCGCGCCCGCTGAGCGAGTTCAAGAAAATGTACGCACAGCTCAGCCGCCTGCCCGCGCTGGCACAGAAAGTGAAAGAGATCTCCGCAAAACTTCCGGGCACAAAAAAGTGAGGATTGCGGCCCTGATCCCGGCGAGGATTGTGGTAAAAAGGCGGGCGTTTTATACGAACAACAAGGAAATTTGATCAGGCAAGACCAGGATTTTTTCCACATTGCGCTTGACATCTGATTTTCGTGTTGTATTGTTTGGTTTGCTCCCGCGGTCACCCGATGGCTTCCTGCAGGCGTGCGAAGGCCTGCAGCGTCAGGCTCATCAAAGGGTCGATTTTCGGTTCCTGTTGCAACCTGAGGGGCGAGAAGAGCATCCATCTTTACTTCTGCTGAGACATCGAAGTTCGAGGTCTGGACCCTGTATCGTGTTTAGTTTCCTGAAGCGTCGTTCGTGGCGGAGAGCAACCACCTGGTTGCTGGCGGTGCTGCAATTGCACCTGCTGCTCGTCCTGGTGCTGCACCATCATGTCCTGCCCGGAATGGCGCTGGAATTCTCAAACACGCCCACAACCATAGGCCAGGCCGGCCGGCAATCCCAGCCGGTTGGCGCAAAGCAGGGCTACTGCACGGCCTGCCAGATTCTTCGCCACAGCGCCGTTCGCCCTTCACTGGGCAATCCGACGCCGCATCGTTCATCGGTTGCACCACTGCTGTCGCCCCTTTCCGCGACCGTTGTTCACTCCGCCCAGCCATCCCCCTGGTATGGGCGTGCCCCTCCCCTTGCGTGATTCTCTCCCAAAGATTCTGTTGATTCCGGGTTCGCGAAATCGCTGTTTATTGCGAAACCTGCATCCCGTGTATTCCCGCAAATGGATTTTTGAAATGAGTCATTTACATCTCTGTTCTAAAACTGGAAGACCACGTGTATGGATTCTGTTTGCAGCAGCCGTGCTGGTGCTGTCAGGCGTGTGGGCCGGCGCAGGTTACGGCCAGCAGCCGGCGCCGGCGCCCCCGCCAAGCGTGAGAATCGACCTTCAGCAGGCGATCAAACTGGCGCTGGACCATAACCACGCTCTACTGGCGGCCAGGACACAGGTGGCGCAAAGCAAGGCGGATGAGGTGACGGCGTCTCTCAGGCCCAATCCAACCTTCACCTGGAACGGCCTGTTTTTGCCCTTGTTTAGCCCCAGTCAGCTCAACCGCGACTACATCAACAATATCACGGAGTTCGACGCCCTTTTCTCCTACACGTTGGAGAGAGGGCACAAGCGAAAATACAGGATGCAAACTGCGCGGGACGACACAGCCGTGGTGGTGTCGCAGGTGCGTGACAGTGAGCGCGCGCTGACCTTCAATGTGGCGCAGCAATTCATCAACATCCTGCTGGCGGAATCGTCTCTTTCATTTGCGCAGCAGAACCTTTCGAGCTTTCAGCAAACGTTGAAGGTAAGCCAGGAGCGCTACCAGAAGGGCGCCATCAGCGAGGGTGACCTGCTGAAGATCAAGCTCCAGATGCTGAGCTTTCAGCAGGACGTGGCCTCATCGCGGCTGGCGCGCCAGCAGGCGCTGGATTCTCTGCGCGACCTGTTGGGATACGAATCCGTGCCACGAAATTACGACGTGATCGGGAAGCTGGATTACACCCCCATTCAGGGCAACGTGGAGGATTTCCAGTCAAAGGCGCTCAGCCTACGTCCGGACTTGCAGGCTGCTAACCAGGCCGTGGTTGCCGCCCAGAGCCGTTACAGGCTGGCCAGGGCCAATGGCAAGCGCGACCTGACACTCTCCTCCGGTTACACCCGCCTCGCCACCGCCAATAACGCCGATTTTTCGTTCAATATCGATATACCTCTTTTCGATCGCAACCAGGGCGAAATTGCCCGGACCCATGCCGCCATCACGCAGTCTGAAGAGAACAAGGACGCTACGCGCCAGGCGGTGATGACCGACGTTGCCACCGCCTTTGAAGCGGTCAAGACCGGTGAGGGAATTGTTCAACTTTACCAATCGGGGTACCTGAAGGACTCCAAGCAGTCTCTGGATATCAGCCAATATGCGTACCAGCGAGGCGCTGCCGGCCTGCTGGACTTCCTGGACGCTGAGCGCAGTTACCGTTCCACGGAACTGACGTACCGGGAGACGCTGGCGACATACATGCTGGCCGTCGAGCAGTTGCACGAGGCGGTCGGCGCGAGGCCAAAGCCATGAATCTGAAAATGAATATCAAAACCTCCAGGAGAATGCAGTCTGCCCTTCTGGCGACTGCTATCTGTTCTTTCCTGATCCTTTCGGCGTGCGGGGGCAAGGATGCCGGGCCGAACGCCGCCCGGACCACCGCCTACGGTTCATCCGGGGCCGCCAAGGCGGCGCTGTTCAGCGTGCCCCAGGACCAGATGGGGCACGTGCAGATCGTCACCGTGGAGCAGCAGAGTTTCCCGGTGGTCCTGCGGCTTCCCGGCTCCGTCGCTTATAACGCTTTCAAGACGACGCCGGTGGTGACGCAGGTCAGCGGGCCTGTGACGCAGGTGCTGGTTTATCCGGGGCAGATGGTTCGGGCCGGACAGCCGATGCTTTACGCCAGCAGTCCCGATTTTGCCCAACTGCGGTCCAACTACCTGAAAGCCCACGATGCCTACACGCTTGCCCAGAGCAACCTGAAACGGGATCAGGACCTTTACGCCCATCACGCCGTTGCACAGGTTGAGCTGCTTCAGGCCCAATCCGCCCGCAACCAGGCCAGTGCTGACCTGCAGGCTTCCGAACAGGCCTTGCAGGTGATCGGAATCCATGAGCCCAGCCAACTGGCTGACGCTCCGGCGAGTTCGAAAATTCCTGTGCTGGCGCCTGTTTCCGGAGAAGTTGTTGACCGGATGGTGCAGCCCGGGCAAGTCATCCAGGCCGGCGCTACGCAGGTGTTCACCATCTCGAATATGGGCACCGTCTGGGTGCTGGTGAACGTTTACCAGAACGATCTTTCTTACGTCCACCTGGGAGATCCGGTGACGGTCAGTACCGACGCCTTCCCGACAAAGTTCCACGGGCGGATCTCCTATATCGCTCCGTCGCTTGACCCGGAAACGCGCACGCTCCAAGTTCGGATTGTTGCGGGCAATCCTCACGGAATGCTCAAAAAGGACATGTACGTTACGGCCATCGTGCAGTCCGGGAAGACGAAGGCGCTGACCGTTCCGGATGATGCGGTCCTGAGAGATGATGTGAATGAACCGTTCGTCTACGTGCTTTCGGGAACCAACCAGTTCTCCCGGCGGCTGGTGACCATCGGCCGAAGCGAGAATGGACAGACACAGATAAACACTGGGCTGGAAGAAGGTGACAAGGTGGCCGCGAACGGCAGCCTGTTCCTGCAATTCGCCCGATCACTTACGGAATGACGGAACGCCTCTGTCGGGTGAACCGGACTATCTTATGCCGGGATTAAAATCATTATGATCCATCGTATTGTTCATTTTGCCCTGAATCAGCGATTTTTCATCATTGTGCTGGTAGGCTTCCTGATTGTGGGAGGCGTTCTGTCGTTCGAAAGAATGCCGGTTGACGCCTATCCCGATCTCGCGCCTCCCCTCGTGGATGTCATCACGCAATGGCCCGGGCACGCTGCCGAGGAAGTCGAGCGCCTGATTACCGTTCCCATTGAAATCCAGATGAACGGCATGCCGGACCTGGTGACGATGCGCTCGACCTCTCTTTACGGCCTTTCGGATGTCGTCATGACATTCAAGTTCGGCACCGACAAGTATTTCTGCCGCCAGGTGGCCTACCAGCGCCTTTCCGGAGTTGCCCTGCCGGGCGGCGTGACGCCGGACATGGCTCCGCTCTCGAGCCCGAGCGACCTGATTTACCGCTATGTGGTCCAAAGCCCTGACCGTTCGCCCCAGGAACTGAAAACTATTCAGGACTGGGTTTTGAACCATGCGTATCGGTCGGTTCCCGGAGTGGCGGACGACTCGGGTTTTGGCGGAACCACCATGCAGTACCAGGTGCTGCTGGACCCGTCGCAGCTTTACAGCTATCACGTCACGGTCCCGCAGGTGCTGCAGACGCTTTCCGCCAATAATGCCAACACGGGCGGAGGCTTCTACTCCCAGGGCGGCCAGTTTTACTACGTCCGGGGCATCGGGCTGATTCGCAATACGAAGGACATTGAAAATATCGTTGTAACCAGCCATCAAGGCGCGCCCGTCTACATGCGCGACGTGGGCAAGGTGGTGATCGGACACGCGCCGCGCCTTGGGGAATTCGGCTTTATGGACAAAGATGACGCCGTTGAGGGCGTCATCATGATGCGCACCGGCGAGCAGACACAGTACGTGCTGCAGCGCATTGAAAAAGAGACCAAACGCCTGAATACCCAGGTGCTGCCCAAAGACGTCAAGATCCACACGTTTTACGACCGCAGCGGCCTGGTGGAGTTGACCACTTCGACGGTGGAGCGCAACCTGCTGCGTGGAATGATCCTGGTCCTGATTGTTCTGATCTTCTTCCTGGTGAGCGTGCGCGCGGCGATCATTACCGCCCTGACGATTCCGCTCTGCCTGCTATTTGCCTTTGTGTTACTCCACCTGGAAGGCGTTTCCGCCAATCTGTTATCCATCGGGGCTATCGATTTCGGCATCCTCATCGACGGCACGGTGGTGATGATGGAGAACATTTACCGCGAGCTGGGGTTGCGGGCGGGCCAGGACTACGACCTGAAGGAAGCCATTCTTCACGCTGCGCGCGATGTGGATCGTCCAGTCTTCTATTCGGTTGCTGTCATCATTGCGGGTTATCTGCCCATCTACGCGCTGCAAGGCGCCTCCGGCCGGCTTTTCCATCCCATGGCCGACACCATGTCTTATGCGTTGATCGGCGCACTGCTGCTTTCGCTGACCCTGGTGCCGGTCCTGATTTCCTACTGGTTTAAAGCGGGCGTCAAAGAAAAGGTCAACCGGCCCTACGAGTGGATCAAGCGGCTCTATGGCCGGCACCTGGATTGGGCCCTTGACCATCGCGCGCTGACCATGGGCGTCGCGGTCGCGATTTTTGGCGCGGTCATGCTGCTGGTGCCGATGATCGGCGGAGAATTTATGCCGCACCTTGACGAGGGCGCCTTGTGGGTGCGGGCGACCATGCCCTACACGATCTCCTGGCAGGAGGCCGCCAAGGTCGCGCCCAAAATCCGCAAGATCCTGATGTCTTATCCCCAGGTGACGGAGGTCGGCTCTGAGCTGGGGCGGCCCGACGACGGTACGGATGCCACGGGATTCTTTAACTGCGAGTTCTACGTGGGGCTGAAACCCTATGACGACAAAGCCTGGAAATCGGGGCCGATCAGAAACAAACAGGACCTCATCAAGGACGTCAACGGCAAGCTCACCCATTTCCCGGGCATCATCTTCAACTATACGCAGCCGGCTGAAGACGCCGTGGATGAGGCTCTGACGGGACTGAAGAGCGCGCTGGCCGTGAAAGTTTATGGCCCCGATCTCCACGTGCTGCAGAACACCGCGCTGAAGATCAAGACCACTCTCGAGAAGGTCCCCGGCTTTGCAGATCTGGTTGTGGTGCGTGAGCTGGGGCAACCCAGCCTGCTGATTCATATCAACCGGCAAAAGATTGCGCGCTATGGCGTGAATGTTTCCGACGTTGGGGCCGTGATTGGCGCGGCGATCGGCGGCGAACCCGCCACGCAGGTGATCCAGGGCGAAAAGCTGTTCGATCTGATCGTGCGAATGAAGCCCCAGTTCCGGTCGGATCCCCAAGCGATCGGCAACCTGCTGGTCGGCACGCCGGGCGGCCAGCAGATTCCGTTGAAGGATCTGGCGGACATCAGTGTCGGCAACGGGGCCTCATTCATTTACCGGGAGAATAATTCGCGCTACATCGGCATTCAATACAGCGTCGAGGGACGTGACCTGGCCGGCGCCGTCGAAGCCGGCCAGAAGGCCATTGCGCCGATTGAACGTTCTTTGCCGCAGGGCTATCGCATCGCCTGGGGCGGGGAGTACAGCGAATATCTCGCCGCCAGAAAACAGCTTGACGTGATTGCGCCGCTGACCGTCCTGCTGATTTTCCTGATCCTCTTCGCCCTCTACGGAAACTTCAAGTTCCCCGTCGCCATTGCCATCGGCGTGGTGACGACGGAGCCGGTGGGGGCGCTGCTGGCGCTGAAATTTACCAACACGCCCTTCAGCGTTTCCTCTGTCCTCGGGTTGCTGGTGCTCATGGGCGTATCCACGGAAATGGCTGTGGTCCTCTATTCCTACATCAACAAGTTGCGCCTGGAAGGGAAGGGCATCCGCGAAGCCACCCATGAGGCCGCCCTGCTCCGGCTGCGGCCGATTATGATGACGGCGCTGGTGGCCTGCCTGGGATTGCTGCCGGCGGCGCTTTCGTACGGAATCGGTTCCGACACGCAGCGGCCTTTCGCGATTGTGATTGTGGGCGGGCTGATTTCACCGCTGCTGCTGGGCTTCTTTGTGAACCCCATCCTCTACAGCCTGGTGGCAAAGGACGGGGACGTCCTGCAGGTCTAGGATTGTGAGCTACATGGGTTTCAGGAAATCTTCGGTTTTTCGCGGCCGGCATGGCGCGCGCCTGATGACGGCCTGGCTTGCCGTCGTGGTGCAGTTGCACATCTTCCTTGTCCTGGAATTGCACCACCACGTGCTGAGCCCGCGAATTTTAAGGGACACAGCAACGCGAAGTGCCGCCTGGACGAAGTCCCAGACGGCCCCGGCGCCGGCGCCGCTTTGCCCGGCCTGCCAGGTGGCCCGGCAGGGTTCCGTCCAACCCGCAGCCCAAAAACTGGCGCTGTTGCCTCTGCAGTTGGTGGGTGCCGCGCTGCCGCTCCCGTATTTCCACACCTGCCCGTTCTTTTCCTTCTTCATCCCTCCGGAAGAGCTCCTCCTCGCGGCTGATCCTACCCTAAAGTTTCAGCCAAAGAATCAAATCATACTGAGGAGGAATGTATGCGCACGAATCTTTGTCGTGGTGCATCCGCGACTCATGTCTTTGAACGTACTCTATTTGCATGGCGGCTGTTGATTGCTGCTGTGATGATTGCTTGCGGCTTGATTCTTGCCGGCAGGAACCGCCCAGGCCCAGGCCCTGGGCACTTCCGGAAGTATCCAGGGAACCGTGGTTGACCCGACGGAGGCCGTGGTGGCGGGCGCCGCCGTTGAGATCCAAAATCCGGTTTCCGGCTATGAACCGCGCAACGACGACCGATGCCTCCGGCAAATTTGAGTTTTCGAACGTTCCGTTCAATCCCTACCACTTGACGGTGACCAGCGAGGGATTTCATCCGGGGGTGCAGGACGTTGATGTTCGCTCGGGCCTTCCCGTGCGATTGAAGATCGCCCTGCAGCTTGCGACGGTTGCCACCAACGTGACGGTGACGACCCAGGCGAACGATCTTCATCGAAAAGACGCCAACGGCGCACACCGATGTCGACCAGAGTCTTATTGCGAACCTGCCCATCCAGAGCCCTTCCATCGGCCTGAGCCAGGTGATCACGAACGCCACACCCGGGAGTTGTGGCGGACGCCAACGGCTTTTTCCATCCTCTGGGCGAGCACTCGGACACCACGATTTCTGTGGATGGCCAGCCGATCAGCGACCAGCAGACCAAAATCTTTGCGAACCAGCTTCCGCTGGATGCGGTGCAATCGATGGAAGTCATTCTCGGCACGCCGCCGGCCCAGTACGGTGACATGACCAGCCTGATTATCAATACCACCATGAAGTCCGGCCTGGGTGCCCAGACGCCCCATGGCAGCTTCACAAGCCAATACGGGTCGTTCGGCTCCTGGTCGGAGGGGCTAACGCTGGGAATGGGAGGGAGTAAATGGGGAAACTTTTTTGCACTGAACGGCGACGGCTCCAGCCGCTTTCTCGACTCGCCGGAACACACCGCCTTCCACGACAAGGGAAATGACCAGAGCTTCTTCGACCGTGTGGACTGGCAGCCGGACACCAATGATACGGCCCATCTCGACCTTTCTCTGGGACGGTCCTGGTTCCAGATTCCGAATACGTACGATCAGGTTGCGGCAGGGCAGGACCAGCGCCAGCAGATCAAATCCATCAACCTCTCACCGGAATGGACGCATCTGTTCAGCGCAAACTCTCTGGTGCGCTTTCAGCCTTTCCTGCGGATCACTCACGTTCAATATTTCCCCAGCCGCGACCCTTTTTCAGACGTCCCGGCCACGGTGAGCCAGGACCGGCGGCTCGCGCACTATGGCTACACCGCCGACTTCACCTATGCCCACGGCATTCATACGGCCAAAGCCGGGATGGCGTTGCTCATTTCTCCCATAACGGAAAACTTCGGGCTTGGGATCACCGACCCGGCGTTCAACCCTGTTTGTCTCATGTCGGACGGCAGCCCGGTGCTTGATCCGACGCTCACCAATCCCAATAATTGCGCAGGCAGCGGGTACGTTGCGAATCCCTCGCTGGCGCCGGGGCTGGTTCCCTATGACTTGACGCGTGGCGGGAAGCTTTTTGATTTCCACGGCCACTCCAATATCAAGGAAGTCAGCCTCTACGCGCAGGATAGCGTGACGCTGGGCCAGTGGAGGGTGGACGGCGGCTTGCGCGAGGATGTCTACCGGGGCCTGAGCGATGCGAGCGCTCTTGAACCCCGATTGGGCATCTCATACAGCATCAAGCCCACCAACACGGTTATTCGCGCAGGCTATGCGCGATTGTTTGACACGCCCTATTATGAAAACCTGCTGCTTTCCAGCGCCACGGGAGCGGGCGGGCTGGCAGCTACGGGAATGGGCGCTTTTGGAGAATCCCCGCTGGTGCCGGGCAGACGCAACCAGTTCAATGCCGGCATTGAGCAGGCGATCGGCCGCCATCTGGTGATCAGTGCTGGGTACTTCTGGAAATACACGCGGGATGATTTTGATTTTGACACCCTGTTCAGCTCGCCCATTACATTTCCGATCCAGTGGCGGAAATCGAAAATCGACGGCGCCTCGGTCCGGGTCAATATGACGGATTGGCGTGGCTTGACGGCGTATTCGGTACTAGGGCACGCGCGCTCGCGATTTTTCGGGCCGGAGGTGGGCGGCCTGATTTTCAACTCTCCGCTCAACGTCGCGGTCTTTCGGATTGATCACGACCAGGCGTTTCAGCAAACCACTCATATCCAATATCAGTTTCATCAGTTTGCTGCGCGGCGGCCATGGGTGGGCTTCACCTGGCAATATCAAAGCGGCTTGGTGAACGGGTCGGTCCCCGATCTTGGCTTCGGCTTTGGCGCTGAATGGGGACCAGCAGGCGGCGATTGGGTTCTATTGCGGGAACCAGGTTGCGACGCTGGACAACCCCATCACGACCTGCAATGCTGCCGTATCCTCAATGGGGCGCAACACGCGTGGTCATTCCGGCGCCGGGAACGGAAAACGACGACACCCATCCTCCCCGGATCGCCCCTCGAAACCTTCTGGACGTGGGAGTGGGGGTTGATAATCTGTTTCATACTGACCGGCCAAGGGTTACTCTGAAGTTCACGGCCATCAATGTTACCAACAAAGTGGCTTTGTACAACTTTCTGTCGACCTTCAGCGGGACCCATTTTGTAACCCCGCGAACCTGGCAGGCACAGATGAATCTGGTCTTTTGAGCCCCGCGCAGGTTTTGCCCGGCGTACAAAGTTGAATTCGGCAGTCGTGCCGTCCGCGCCCGGAGCCAGTATAACTGCTGCACTTAAATTGATTTTTGCGATGGGTCGCGGTTAGAATCAGACCATATTGGGGAATGGGGTCTCGTTTGCGAAAGGAGTTTTGGAGCTTGATTAAAAGGCATTGGAATCTACTGAAATCGGGCATGGTATTCCTGGTTGTCCTGCCCGTGGCCCTGATTGCTACACAACCGGTCCAGCGGGCCGCTGCGGAAGCGACATCCGCTACCAACCAGAAGATCATTCAATATGTGCGGGAAAGGTTTGGAATTCCTGATAATGTCAAGCTGGCGGTCGCCCCGTTCCAGGACTCCCAGTACACGGATTTTTACAAGACCGAGATTTCCGTGGACAACGGAAAGCAGAAGAAATCACAGTCGGCTCTTATTACTAAAGACGGCCATTACCTGGTGATGGGTGACGTGATGGTCGCTTCACCCACCGAGCAGCGGAACGTGGCCGCCAATCCTTCGGCAACTGACAAGAAGATTGTTGACTATGTGCGGACCAAATTTAAGGTTCCCGCAGACGTTAAGTTGACCGTCGGGCCCTTCCACGACTCCAAGTTTGCCGATTTTTATGAGACCACCATATACGGCCAGCAAGGCCAAAAGAAGTCTGCGACCCCTGCTTTTCTGACCAAAGACGGGCGCTACACGGTGATTGGCAGCGTTTTTAACCTGAGCGACGACCCTCGACGGGAAGTTCAGCAAACGATCAACCTGAGGAACCAGCCTACAATTGGACCCGCCAACGCTCCCGTTACGATTGTGGAATTTGCGGACCTGGAATGCCCCACCTGCGCAGAGATGCATAAGTTTATTGAGACCCAGTTGATTCCCAAGTACGGCAACAAGATCAGGATCGTGTTCAAGGAGTACCCCCTGGTTACCATCCACGATTGGTCCCTGCAAGCCGCCATTGCCAACCAGTGCGCTTATCAGATCAACCCTGCGGACTACGTCCGGTATCGCTCCATCATTTTCGAGAGCCAGGGGATGATCAACGCCGCAAATGTGCGGCAGCTCCTGCTGGACTTTGGCAAGCGGGCTGGCGTGAATCAGTTGAAGCTGTCGGTCTGCATGGATTCGAAGGCGTCGCTCCCTCGGGTGGAGGCCGACATGCAGGAAGGGCATAAATTGGAGATCATGAGTACCCCCACGCTCTTCATTGACGGCACGCCGGTGGTGGGGCTGGTCCCCGATCGAATCTATGGGATAATTGACCAGGCCCTCAGGGCTTCCAGATAATTCACCTGCAAATGCTGAGCCGTTGCCGCACGCCGATTTTCTTCAGGCGCCGTTTTCAGGATAGCCGGAGAACCGTCCTTCCTGGCGCAGCCGGTTGAGCGAAATCTGCAGAATCAGGAAATAGACCAGGCAGACCGCCCCTCCAAAGCCCAGGGCAAACCGCGTTCCAATGGCCTGCGCTAACGCCCCTGCCTGCAGGCTGCCAAAAGGCATCAACCCCGACATCGCCATGTAGTACATGGCCATCACCCGGCCGCGCAGTTGCGGTGGCGTGGTCATTTGCAGCGTGGTGTTGGCCAGGGTCAGGGCGCCCACGATGGTTCCTCCCATGACGGCCAGCAGGAAAAACGCTCCCCAGAATGTTTGAGCGCGCGAGAGGAGAATCAGCGCCAGTGAAAACAGAGTGGCACTGGTGAGGATCATTCTTCCCCGATTCTCGGCGGTTCCGCGGGCAGCGATGAACAACGCAGCTGCAACGGCTCCCAGGCCGGCCCCTCCCATCAGAAAGCCCAGGCCGGTTGCGCCCACGCCGATCATGTTGCGCGCGACGGCCGGCATCAGCACGATGAACGGCAGCCCCAACAGGCTGAGACAAGCGGGCACCGTGAGCAGCAAAATCACCATCCGGTGCTCGTTCAGATAGCGGACGCCCTCAACCATCGCGCCCCAGAAGCGGGGGCCCTTTTCCCGGTGGACCGGCGGAATGGTGATGGCCAGCAGTGCGATGATCAGGGCAAGAAAGCTGACGGAATTCAGATAGAAGCAGGCGGCCGCGCCCAGTGTTCCCATCGCCAGCCCCGCCACGGTGGGGCCGATGGCCCGCGACATGTTGAACTGCGCGGAATTGAGCGCGATGCCGTTCATCAGGTCTTCGCGGGGAATCAGGTCTGGAATCAGGGCCTGATAGGCGGGGTAATTCAGCGCGGAGGCCACCCCGGTCAGAAAGCTGATGGCCAGAATTTCCGTGATGGTGATCTGGCGGATCGAGGTGAGAACGGCCAGCAGCAAGGCCAGCAGCATCATGGAGGTCTGGGTGATCAGCATCAGCTTGCGGCGGCTCAGGCGGTCAGCGATGGTGCCGCCGGGCAGGGCAAACACCAGCGACGGGACCTGCGCCAGAAATCCGTTCAGCCCCAGCAGGAACGGTGAGTTGGAAATAAGCAGGATGACCCACCCGAGCGCCAGGTACTGCATCCAGGTGCCGATGTTCGAGAGAAAGTTTCCCGCCCAGAAAATTGAGAAATCGCGATGATAAAGCGAGCGGAACATCATGAGGCGGCGGGGGGCCTCAGGCGGCGTGTTTGTTTCCTGTTGCAACTCTGAACGATAGGGATCCATCAGGTGCCAGAGAGAGCGCAATCTCAGCCATCAGACTCTCTGTCTACTATACAGGATCGGCCGCTACAGGGGTGAAGCGAGGTTCATCACAAGCCGCAAGGCTGCAGATGCAGGATGCCTGGAAAAAGCGACCAGGCCAGCTCCCGCACGGGATCGGGGTCTGTATTGCTTGCATCGGCGGGTTCGAACCGCACCAGGCCATAACCGCAGGTCATTCCACATTCAGGCTGCGCGTGACGGACTCGCCACTGAGGAGATTATGCACAGTGATAGTCCACTTGCCAGGCGGATCATTCACGGCAAGTGGAATGGATTTCACGCCTCCGCCTTGACGGGCAATGATATTGCCAGAGTAGTCGATCATGCGTTTCCCTTCGGGATCACGGACGCCGATATGGAAAACGCTCACGTCCGCAGGTGTCGGCGTGGCGTGCAAGGCAATTCGGACCATCGATCCTCGGTGAGCCCGCTCCGGCATGGATATCTGCATGGGCGGCAGCGGCGTGCTGCTGGTCACCAGGATGGTGGGATCATGTGGACCCACGGTCAGCGTCATCTCCGTGTGCCGGCCCAGCGCCTTGCCCGACAGCGCGTCGTAGACGTACAGGGAATGGGGCAGGGCCAGGTGGACGGGGGTGTCCTTGTCAAACCGCTCGTTGAAATTGAAATCCGGCGGACCCAATGCGTCGCCGCCTATGGGCGGGTTTGATTGCAGCGTGACGATTCGGACGCCGCCATTGGCAAAGACGTGCGTATCGACGCCAACGATGCTGTGGCCCGCAGCATCTTCCACCGTAAAGGCAGGATGAACTCCCATCGAGCGAAACAGTTTTTCGATCAGCTCATGGGTCGGGCCCTCTTTCCGCTCATTTCGTTGCCCGACGTAATTCATGATGTCGACGTTCAGCAGGATGGCCTTTCCTTTGCCATAGCTGTGAACGTTTACCGGCTTCGAGTTCGGCCCCGGGAAAAGGTCTGCGAGCGATGACTGCGGCAGTTTCTTGCTGTGCTGGTCATAGGTCCCGGGCATGCCGTCCGAGACGATGATGCCGCCTTCGGCTACGTAATCACGAATCGCTTTGGCTTCCGCCTGCGACAGGGAACTGGAATCAGGCAGGATCAGAACGGGGTATCCGCGCTGGAGCAACACCCCTTTCGGGATCTGCCGATAGGAAACAAAGTTATACTGCAATCCTTCATCCTCGATCAGCTCGCACCATGACACGCGACGCCTCATAAACTTGTTGTGCCTTCGCTGGTAGCCCGCCCGATGTTGCATCCACGCGTCGCCGTTCGGGCGCTCCTGCAGCATCCATGCCGTGCGCATGCTGGGCTGCGAGTAGTGGATGGCGATTCGGTTGTTCACCAGGTGGCTGTTGATGATGAGTGCGCCATAACCGTCGCGAAGCTGGTGGTAATATTCCCCGGCCTCTTTCCCGACCTCGCTGGGCTGCCCATCCGGCTCAACATAAGGGGCGTGCGCGCCCTGCGGCTTCTTTCCTGCTCTCTCGTCATCAAAGCCCTGATCCCAAATGATCAGCCCGCGATTGCCATGCAGCAGCTCATACCAGACACGATGCTTCTCCCATGGCCCGGAGCGGAACCGCGTGGTGACGATGGGAATGGAGGGATCGAGACGAGTGGACCACATCGACGCTGTGCCCGATATCGTAAGGCTCGATGGCGGTGATGGCTTTGGTGATGCGCGTGTAATCGTAGCCGCCCCAGCCGGGCATCTGGCCTCCGGTAATGGCCACATAAGCGCTGGGGTCGCTCTCGCGGATCGCGTCAGCCCCCATCTTCAGCGCGTTGGCATAGGAGATGTCCATCCATTCCTTGAAATCCGCCCAGGCGGAAAAATTATCGCCCGGCTCTTTCATGGCCTGGTTGGTGGTGGGCGGTATGACGAGATCCCAGTCGGTGAAATGTGTGCCCCACTCCGCGTTCAGCGCACCCAGGCTGCCGTACTCGCTCCGCAGCCAGCGGCGCATCGGCATGAGCGAGATGTCTGAGAAGTCGAAGTCCCACTGGGTTGCGAGTTCGGAGATGCCGGTCTCATCCGCAAGGCAGTAGAAGTAAGGGCGGTAGGGCGCATATCGCTTTCCCGCAGCCACGCCGAGCTCCTCGACCTTCTTTCGCCAGTAGGGATCCCAGAAGCTGGGGTGACGCTTGAAAGCCTCAAGGCTGTTGGGATTTTTCTGATAGAGTTCTTGAGCCTGCCTCAGCGACCAGTTTTTTGGGCGGTCCACTCGCCAGTAATGGTAGGTGGCATAGTAGGAACTGGCGAGGCCGTCCGCATACCAGCGCATGTTGTTTTCAACAAAACCCCTTGGAGGCGTTGCGCTGTTTGCCGAAAACTGGCCTCCGTCAATCCCCAGCTCCTTAAGCGCAGGAAGGAGATTAGCAGGATATCGCTGCCACATCATGATGACATAATCTTTCCAGCCGGCGGGTGGACGGGCGATAAAATCGGCCTCGGCGGTTTCCTGTTTGCGGATCGGCGCTCCGTTGACTCCCTTGCCGTCCAGTGAGAGATCGACGCGGAGATGGTTTTCCATTGCCACCGCACGTGCGAGGTTGATGTGGAAAGTCATGCTCGTTTCATCCAACAAATCATACGGGACTGCCTTGTCCTCGACCACCCGCCCCAGGCTGTCTGTCCAATGGATGTGCAAAGTCGCGCGGCCGGTGAAGCCGCGTTCCAGCTGATACACCACGGGAACTTCACCCGCGCGCTCGAGCGACGAGGAGGGCAGGACCAATCTTCCGGAGCGATAGGCCCCCCGGGCCGGACTGGCTGAGACAATCGCGAAGGCTGTAATAAGAGCTGCAATCGAGTTTTTCAATCTGTGCATGGTTATTCTCCTCAAATAGTCCTAGCTGAAGGCAGAGATTGCCCCTCGATAGTCTTACGCTGTATCCTCAATTCCCGAAAAAATGGTCGAGCAACTCCTGAATTTTGTCCAAGGCTACAACAATGAGGCCCGCACTTCTTAATGGTTTTGCACAGTCAACGCGTCCGACTCCGGGGACCCTTCGCAACTGACGCGGGTATTTTGCGGCCCGCCAACGTTTGAAAGGAAGCATTGAGAGGCGCCTTCATGGCTCGACTGCCGGTCTTTCATCATTGCCGCCAAAACTAACATCGCGAGGGCAATTCAACCCGCGGAGGCTGCCCTCGGGCGCTATTTCCTGAAGGTTTCCTGAAGGAAACACTCATGAGGGCTGCCCTTTCGATTTGTTCCACGTCGCAGAGAAATGGTGCGCGAGTCTAGCAACCACGCTGGCAGTGTGAAACAGATTCTGCTTCGTGGTCAAGGCTTTTTAGATCAGTCATATCCTGATTATGAAGTCACTACATCAAAAGGGGGCATTTCTAAAGAGCTTTGACAAATCGAGTTCAATTCCTTGACTTTAGCCATGCGAAGAACTAAGCTACAGGGTGCATACCCGCACCAAAACGAGGTCATCTTGATATGGCATTCCAAATAGGCGAAAAAGTAGTCTATCCCAATCAGGGAGTAGGTATTATCGAGCAAATTTCAACACGAAACCTGACCGGCCACCCCGAGATGTTCTACCTGTTAAAGCTGAATTCCAGCAGCCTTCGAGTGATGGTGCCGATCAGCAACGTCAACAACGTGGGCTTGCGGAAGGTCGTCCGAGGGAAGGACGTTGAGACGATCCTTGAGTTTCTCCGCAAGGGCCAATGTAAAACCCAGCAGGATTGGAAGGGACGCTTTAAGGAAAATTCCGAGAAGATGCGAAGCGGTTCACTGCAACAGGTGGCGGAAGTTTTTAAGAGCCTGCTTGTTTTGAGCCAGGGCAAGTCCCTCTCATTCCGTGAAAAGAAAATGTTCGACCGGTCCTGGCAATTGCTGGTGGACGAAATCGCAGTTGCCCGGGGCACCGTGCGAGAGACCGTTGAAGCAGAGCTTGTTCAGGCTCTCACCAGGTCGAACCTGAAAGTCCAGCTCCCAAGCTGATTTTCACCGCATTCAAACTAAACTGACCAGGGGGAGGGGCCGTTTCATCAGGTGGAAGGAAAGACCCCTCGCCTTGCCTCCTCCCGGACCCGCGTTTCCCTTGCGTCCCAACCTCTCCCGGAGTATCGTAAAAATAGAGGAAAATAAGTGTCAGGCCCTGTTTCTTAGAGGGGTGGAGGGGCTTTGTCAGGCAAGCCTTCAACACAACATATTGTAGTGAGAAATTAAAAATCCCCCACCTTTTGTAGTTTTTTCTTGACATGGCCATGCCTTGGGGGTTACATTCCGCGAAGCGCGTTTATGATCTGTTGTAATAAGAAAAGTGATGTTGCTAATGAAGCAGAGCAAGCCTTGCAGGATCAAAACTTTGATAATTTTTAACGCTTGGGTTTATCTGCTCCTCCTGCGCCGGAGATCGGGAACAGCGGCTTGGCCTGAACTAATCAGCTGAATACAAAGCACTAAAACTTAATGGGGGCTCAGATGCCGGATCGCAAGACTTTTTCCATGGAAGCTCAAAACAGGACAAATCCAGAAGCACCCGGGCAAGCCGGAATCGAGGTGAGGCGGCTTTTCAGCACGGAAGGCGTTCATCCGTTCGATGAGATTGAATGGGAAGTCCGCACGGCGTCCATCCAGAACGAGAAGGGTGAGACGATTTTTGAGCAGCGGAATGTCGAAGTCCCTAAGGACTGGTCGATGACGGCCACGAACATCGTGGCTTCGAAGTATTTTCACGGCAAGCCGGGAACGCCCGAGCGCGAGACAAGCGTCCGCCAACTGGTCAGCCGCGTGGCCGATACCATCGCCGAATGGGGCAGGGAAGGCGGCTATTTCCGGACCGAGGAGGACGCGGAGAGTTTCCATGATGAACTGACGCATCTTCTGGTTCGTCAGAAGGCGGCGTTCAATTCCCCGGTCTGGTTCAATTGCGGCCTCTGGCACAAGTATCAGCGCAGTTCCAAGGGGAACGGCTGGTACTGGGATGAGGCCACCGGCGGCGTGAAGAGAGAATCCGAGGCCTACCGTCATCCTCAGGTGTCTGCCTGCTTTATCAACTCCGTTCAAGACAACCTCGATAGCATCCTGACGCTGGCGAAAACTGAAGGGATGCTCTTCAAGTGGGGTTCAGGCACGGGAACGAACCTCTCGCCACTCCGGTCCTCAGTTGAGACGCTATCGGGCGGCGGCGTGGCCTCGGGCCCTCTCTCTTTCATGAAGGGTTATGACGCCTTTGCCGGGGTCATCAAGTCCGGCGGCAAGACGCGGCGTGCGGCCAAGATGGTGATACTGAACGCTGACCATCCCGATATTGTTGATTTCATCGAGTGCAAGGCCAAAGAGGAGCGGAAAGCCTGGACGCTGGTGGATGCCGGCTACGACTCGGCAATCGACGGCGAAGCCTACGGTTCCATCTTTTTCCAGAACGCCAACAACAGCGTCCGTGCCACCCATGAGTTTATGGAGGCGGTCGTGGAAGACAAGGATTGGGCGACCCGAAGGATTACCACCGGCGAACCCATCGCTTCCTACCGCGCGCGTGATCTGATGCGCAAGATCTCCGAATCCGCCTGGCAGTGCGGCGACCCCGGAATGCAGTTTGACACCACGGTGAACAAGTGGCACACATCAAAAACAACGGGGCGCATCAACGCTTCCAATCCCTGCAGTGAGTACATGTTCCTGGACGACTCTGCCTGCAACCTGGCCTCGCTGAACCTGATGAAGTTTGTGACCCCGGATTTGAAGTTTGACGTGGAGGCCTTCCTGCACGCGGTGGAAGTGGTCATTGCGGCGCAGGAAATCCTGGTTGATAACGCCAGTTACCCCACGAAAAGGATCGCTGAGAACTCGCACAGTTTTCGGCCCCTGGGGCTGGGTTATGCCAATCTGGGCGCGCTGCTGATGGCGAACGGCCTGCCCTACGATTCCGATGGCGGGCGCGATTTTGCCGCGGCAATCACCGGCTTGATGCATGGACAGGCGTATCTGACTTCTTCGCGCATCGCCGGGGAAATCGGCCCTTGCCTGGGTTATGAGGAGAACCGGGATTCGTTCCTGGAAGTGATCTCTATGCACCGGAATGCTCTTCAGAACATCAACGCCCGGAATGTTCCGGACGGGCTGATGGAAAGCTGCCAGGAGGTCTGGGACGAGTGCATGGCCAGCGGCGTGAGACATGGCTACCGCAATGCGCAGGTGACGGTTCTGGCTCCGACGGGAACCATCGGCTTTATGATGGATTGCGATACCACTGGCGTTGAGCCTGACCTGGCGCTGGTGAAATATAAGAAGCTGGTGGGCGGTGGCCTCATCAAGATTGTCAACAGCATCGTTCCCCTGGCGCTTCTCAAACTGGGGTACACGGACCAGCAGGCCGCGGAAATTGTAAATTACATCGACCAGAACGGCACCATCGAGGGCGCGCCACACTTGAAGGCCGAGCATCTGGCGGTGTTCGACTGTTCGCTGAAGCCGGCGAAGGGCAAGCGGTCCATTCATTACATGGGACACATTCGTATGATGGCGGCGGTTCAGCCCTTTATTTCCGGTGCGATCTCCAAGACCGTCAACCTGCCTGAAGATGCCACGGTCGAGGATATCGAGAAGGCTTACATCGAAGCCTGGCACTTGGGACTCAAGGCCATAGCCGTCTATCGCAGCGGCTCCAAGCGCAGCCAGCCCTTGAATACGTCCGACGCGAAGCGGGCAAAAGCCCCTGCGCCCGGGACCTCTGGAGAAGCGGAAGAAGTTCCGGCTACGGTCCCCGAAGGCAAGGCTTTCCGCCACAAGCTGGCTGATGAGCGTCGCGCCATCACGCACAAGTTTTCCGTGGGCGGCCATGAAGGTTACCTGACCGTGGGGCTTTACAAAAACGGGCAGCCGGGCGAGATCTTTATCACTATGGCCAAGGAAGGCTCGACCGTTTCCGGTCTGATGGATTCCTTTGCCACTGCGGTTTCGCTGGCGCTTCAGTATGGCGTGCCGCTAAAGGTTTTGTGTGACAAGTTCAGCCATACCCGGTTTGAGCCGAGCGGCTGGACGCCACATCCGGAAATCCGTTATGCCAAGTCCGTCATGGACTATATCTTCCGGTGGCTGGCTTGGAAGTTTCTACCCAGGGACGCGCAGCCTCGGGAAAACGCCAGCATCGAGACGATAAACGGCAAGGAAACTTCGAAGGCCGCCGGTCTGGCTCAGCAGTTTTCCCGTGCTGTGGCAGAATCTTCCTCGCCCGTCGGCGCCACCCAACCAGGACTGGCCGGGGTGGAATCGACGGACGACGACGCGCCGTCGTGCGCCGACTGCGGCGCCATCATGGTTCGCAACGGGGCTTGCTACCGTTGCATGAATTGCGGCTCAACCAGCGGGTGTTCGTAGAAGATTCTTGTGGGGGAGGTGACAAGTGCCCTCTGCCCCCGCGTTTTGCGGTGGCTCGGAACCGATGAAAGTCGGTCCGGTCGGACCACTTTGGGTGAGGGAGGATGTCGGGCACACAAGTGAAGAAACAGTTAACAACGGTAAAAGGTTGTTGACAAAGGGGGTTCCATCGTATAATTATTCTAGTACTGCGCGTCGGGGTCCCTTCGGGGCGTGGGAAGCGGGAACTCAAGAGCAGGTTAGTAGCAGCAGCAGAAACCGACGCGGACAAAAGGCAGTACTGGGCCCGGGTTTGGAATCAGTGGTTCCCGGGCGTTGATCGCCGAGTACCATTGTATTCGGGTGATTCGGTGTGGGGTGGTTGGTCCTAAACTCTGAAGAAGGGAGCATGCCACACATGTCCGGTGGGTCCTCAAAGAGGTTGTCGCTCCAGGCAAAGGAGATCTTGGGCGCGGCCAGAAGCCGCGGCGAGGTTTACCTTCTGCGGAGCGCCGGTGCCAACAGGTGGGTTGCCTCCGGTCCTCACCACTTCCTTGATCACAGAAATCCGAAGATATCCGTCGCCTATCTCAAGGGATTCAAGGAACTTCAATCAAAGGGCCTTTTGGTGCACGACTTTGGAAACCATTACCGATTGGCGGTTGAAGTTTCGGAAGTGGGAGAGTGGCTGAAGCACTAAGAAACGGGCTGCTTCCGTTTCTCCGCAATTTCCCTGGCAGAGCGCACGGCGGTCTGACGGATGGAGTGTTTAATTTGGAGTTGTGGAGCGCAGGCAACCTTTGAATGCATTATCGATTCGAACGCAGATAAGTTGGGAGGGGCTGCTTCGGGGGCGAAGCAGCCTTTTTCTGTTTTGGGAGGTCCCATGGATGTGAATGAGGCTTTGCGGGCGATCTGCAGCACGGGCGAAGGGTACTGTTGGTATTGCGACTGCAAACTTCCTGAAGAGAAAGAGGCCGTCCGCACGGGCTGGGACGTAAGACGCGTCGAAGGTGAGCGCGTTGCCAGTATTATTCTGGTTTGTCCCTCGTGCCGGAAGCTCCAGTCTGAACTGGGTGAAGAAGGGCTGCTGCGCGACCTGGCCCTCAGGATGGAGCGTATGACCTGCTCATAGCGCGCGCCGGAGGCATGCCTGGGCGGTGAACCCAGCACCGGAGCTGAATTTGGATCGATGGATGTATTGAAATTAAGGCGCACGGAAAAGGGGTGGTTCTTTCACCACGTGTTGTCCCGTGCAGTCAGGAACCGCAAGCTTCTTTCTTCAGGACCTCCCGATCGCCCCCGGCGGCTGGTGGTGGTTGCTCCCGGACTTCAAGGGTTCTTATGGCAGGCAAGAGAATCAGGAACTATTTCATGCGGCAGGCACGAATACTGGTGGAAAGATCCTCCAGGGATTCCGAGGGTTTTGCGGCCTACTTTTCAGACCGAGAACCGAAGGACGAGGAAATTCTGGGGCTGATTGCCGTTACCGTCCTGCTGAGCGGCAAGTATCACCTTGCGGATCGCTATCCTACACCCGCTGAAGCTCTGGCCGCGCTTTCGGCCGACGAGCGCAGCGAGGTCTGCCAGGAATTTCGTCTTTATTTGCAGGCCTGTCAGCAGCAGCGCCTGCTGATTTAACCTTCCGGTGGCAGGAACTCAAACATTCCCACTCCGATATGGTTCGAAGGCAGTTTCCTGCCGATTTAGCGGTTGTAAATCAGAATCCAGAGGTGATCAGGCAAGATCCTGCTTCGGTAGACTATGGGCGTGCCGTTCGTGTGGATGATTTACGCAACGTGAAGCGCCAACGTAACGCCGGTGCGCAGATTGACTCCAGAGAACATATACGGCGTAAGGTTTTCCACTAACTCGGGACATGGGAGAGGAGGTTTGGTTGCGGGGGCTGGATTTGAACCAGCGACCTTTGGGTTATGAGCCCAACGAGCTACCAGACTGCTCCACCCCGCACAAATATGATACCCGAGGATGCCCCGGACTGACAACGCCTTTGTGTTCTGCTTGCGAAATTTTGCTATCTAGAGTATTTATAAATCGATTGCATAAATTTGCATGGACAAGCTCTATCGCCGTACTCAAATTCTGGATTTGCTGAAAAGGGAGCCCGTGACAACCCAGGCGGAGCTGTGTGAGAAGCTCGCCCAACGCGGGCTCCAGGTGACGCAGGCCACCGTTTCGCGCGATATTGAAGAGCTGGGGCTGATCAAGACCCGGAAGGGTTACCGCGTGCCGGGGTCGCCAGATCCGCTGAAGCTGCCCCATCCTGCGCTGCCGATCATCCTGAAGGAATTTCTTTGGGAGGTGCGCAAGGCGTCGAATCTGGTGGTGATCAAGACGCACCCCGGTAACGCACACTCGGTGGCGGCCGCGCTGGACGCCGAGCAGTGGCCGGAGGTTGTCGGCACCGTGGCGGGCGACGACACGATTTTTATTGCCACCGGGGGCACGCAGGAAGCCGCCCGAATCCGAAAGAAGATCCTCAACCTTGTTGGCGCCTGAGGAAGTTCGGTTGTCAATGCCGGGCGGGACCCGTCCCAACTCAGGCGTCTTACTTGGCAAAAACACAATAGAAAGGAAAGCATGAGAGTGTCTGGGAATTCATCACAACAAGTCAAGAAGGTGGTACTCGCGTATTCCGGAGGGCTGGATACATCCATCATCATTCCCTGGTTGCGGGAGAATTATGGCTGTGAAGTGATTGCCATGGTCGGTGACGTGGGGCAGGGCGATGACTACAAGGCGTTGCGGGCGAAGGCGCTGAAGAGCGGCGCTTCGCAAGTGTTTGTGGAAGACCTGCGAAAGGATTTCATCACCGGCTATTTGTGGAAGGCGCTCCAGGCCGGGGCTGTTTACGAGGGCAAGTACCTGCTGGGCACCTCGCTGGCCCGCCCGATTCTGGCCAAGCGGCAGGTCGAGATCGCTCTTGCGACGGGCGCAGACGCCTTGGCGCACGGCTGTACCGGCAAGGGGAATGATCAGGTGCGGTTTGAGCTGACGTTCAAGGCTCTGGCTCCCCGCCTGCAGGTGATCGCTCCTTGGCGGGAGTGGTCCATTGTTTCGCGCGAAGACGCGCTGGAATACGCGCGGAAGCACAAGGTGCCGGTCCCGGTTACCAAGAAAGACCTCTACAGCCGGGATGAAAATCTCTGGCATCTGAGCCACGAGGGCGGCCCGCTTGAAACCGGAATGGGCGAGCCTCCGGAGGACGCCTGGAAGCTGACGGTCAGCCCGCAGCGCGCTCCCAATCGGGAAACGAAGGTGACCATCGGTTTTAAATCGGGTGTTCCCGTTTCGTTAGATGGCAAGAAGCTGGGCCCCATTGAATTGCTGCAAGAGCTGAACAGGACTGCCGGGAGGAACGGCGTCGGCCGGACGGACCTGGTGGAGAACAGGCTCGTAGGCATGAAGAGCCACGGTGCTTATGAGACACCTGCCGGGGAAGTCCTGCATGCGGCGCACCACGAGCTTGAGGCGCTGTGCATTGACCGTGAAACCTTTCACTACAAACAAGGCGTCGCTCTCCGCTACGCTGAACTGGTTTATTACGGGCAGTGGTTCACCCCGCTGCGCGAGGCCCTGCAGAGTTTTGTGGACACCACCCAGCAGAACGTGACGGGTGAAGTGACCCTGGGCCTTTACAAAGGCAACGTGCGGGTTCTGGACCGCCGCTCGCCTTACTCGCTTTACAACCCCAGCATTGCAGCCTTCACGATGGGGTCGGATTATGATCAGAAGGATGCTGAAGGGTTCATCAACATTCTGGGGCTTCCCACCAAGCTGGCGGCGCTCACACTGCGAGGCCGGAAGAAGAGCCGTTCGAAACGCCGTTCCGGGAGAAAGAAATGAAGCTCTGGGGAGGACGTTTTGAAGGCGGGCGCGATCCTCTGTTTGAGAAATTCTCGGAGTCGTTTTCCGTTGATCAGCGGCTGATCGCCTACGATCTACGCGTGAATCTGGCTTACGTCCGGGAGCTCGGGCGTGCGCGCGTGCTGACCCGGAATGAGGTTTCTGCTTTGGCGCGGGGGCTGGACGCGATTGCCCGCTACGTCAAACAGAATGCTCGCTGGGCGGCAAGGCAGAAGAGTGAGGACGTCCATAGCTGGGTTGAGGCCCGCCTCGAAAAGGAGATCGGGCCCGTGGCCGGCAAGCTTCGCACGGGGCGCAGCCGGAACGACCTGGTTGCCACAGAAACCCGGTTGTACGTGAAGGACGCCATCGGCGAGCTTCAGAAGAGCGCGGCGAGCCTGCTGGAATCATTGTTCCAGCAGGCAAGGTCGAACAAGTCGACCATCCTGCCCGGATACACCCACCTGCAGCCTGCGCAGCCGATCCTGTTCCCCCACTATCTGCTGGCCTACTTTGAAATGCTGCTGCGCGATGTTGACCGCCTGCGGGAGTGCTACAGCCGGGTGGATGAGCTTCCCATGGGCGCCGGAGCGCTGGCCGGAGCAGCTTTTCCCATTGACCGCACACGGCTGGCGCGGGAGCTGGGATTTGCCCGCGTGGCCCGCAACAGTCTGGACGTCACTTCCGATCGCGATTTCGTCTGTGATCTGCTTTTCGCGTGTTCGCTGATTCTGGTCCATCTCAGCCGGCTTTCGGAAGACTTCATCATCTACTCGACCCCGGCTTTGGGTTTTGTGGAACTTTATGACGCCTACGCCACGGGCAGCAGCCTGATGCCGCAGAAGAAGAACGCGGACACGCTGGAACTGATCCGCGGCAAGGCCGCACGGGTCCTGGGCGGACTGACATCCATGCTCGCGCTGCTGAAGGGCCTCCCTCTGGCATACGACCGTGACCTCCAGGAAGACAAGGGAGTGCTGTTTGAGGCGGTGGATACCACCTCCGACTGCCTCATTCTGGCCGGGCGCGTTGTGGGGACCCTGCGCGTTCGGGCCGACAGGATGAAAGAAGCCACCACACAGGGTTTTCTGACCGCCACGGAGGTTGCAGACGCCCTGGTGCAACGTGGCGTAGCCTTTGCCCAGGCCCATGAGCAGGTTGGAAAGCTGGTCAAGTACTGCGTGGACCGGAACAAGACCTTTGCCGATCTTACTCCGGATGAGGCCAGGCGTTTGATTCCAGTCTGGGACAAGGCTCTGGCCAAGACCGCTGTTTCCGCTGAGCTTTCTGTCCGCCGGAAAAACGCTATTGGGGGGACGGCCCCGGGACAGGTAGCAAGGCAACTTGCCAATGCAAATCAGTCCCTCAAGCGGCTGAAGAAAGAAGTCTCACACATGAGTTCCAGGTGACGCAGGTGCTGGTCCCCAGACTCGCCGGCTGGGGCATTGCTAGAAGACCGTTATGTGCCGGAGTTATTGAGAAATCAGTTAATAGGCTGGGCATTTTCTAAATCCTTTTACATGTGTTGCTTAATTGTCTTGCCCGCAAGGTTGTCGGGGCGCGCAAAAAGCGAGAAACACCTTGACACCCTTCTTCATGTGAAATATAAATGTCTTTTAATATATGACGGAGTCAATTAGCGGGGAAGAAAAGGTGTTCGGCAGGGTAGCTGCCCTCCCTGAATAAGGAGTGAAGAAGATGAGAAAGTTAATGCAACTTGGGTTGATGGTGATAGCGGTGATGGGGATCGGACTGATGCCGATGCTGGCGGGGTCGGCAGCGGTGGGATCGATTGCCGGGAGCCGGAACGCGACGCTGAGCGGAGAGGCGTTGGTGCCGAACACGACGATCTTCAGCGGCGACAAGCTGCAGGTGAGGGATGGCGTAGCGGTGGTGGCGCTGGAGGCCGGAAACCGGATGGTGTTCGGGCGGGAGACGGAAGCGTCGTTTCTGCGGGAAGCGAAGAATGTGACGGTGTTGCTGAGCCGGGGGAATGTATCGATGTACCATCCCGGAGCGAGCGCAGGGGTTGCGGTGAAAGCGGGAGACGTGACGGTATCGCCTGAGGCGGGGAATAAGACGCTGGGCGAAGTGGCGATGCTGGACGGGTCGCTGGTGGTGACGGCGAAGCAAGGGAATCTGCAGGTGGAGCGTCAGGGCCGAACGGAGCAGGTATTGGAAGGGAAGACGGTGACGATGCCGGTGACGGCAGCGGCGCCGGTGCCGAGTCCTGCGGCGCCACCGTCCGGGAATGCGCACATCACGACGGCGACGACGCTGGGAGTGATGGCAGTGGGCGCGGGATCGGCGGCAGCGGTGCTGGCGGGTCTGGGAATGTCGCGGTCGAGCGACGCAAGGGATGCGGCGCAAGCGGCGACGACGGCGGCGAACAACGCGACGGAAGCGGCGAACGCGGCGACAGATGCGGCGAACGCGGCGGCAGCGGCGGCAAACGCAGCGGGATGCGCGGAGAACAATGAGAATCCCGGGATGACGCCGAGTCCGTACACACCGCCGGCAGGCTACAGCTGCCCGTAAACAAGAGGCAGTCAGGGAACCGATAACGGAAGAGAAAGTGGGCGATGGCCGGAAAGGGCTGCCGCCCACTTTGCATTTAGAGACCTCCCATTCACACACCTTCAAACGGGCCGGTCTGAACACGGTCGCATCCCGCCCAGGCGGAGGATTCTGCCGGTACCGGTTTGCAGGCGAACAGCGCCCTGATCTCTTTCTCTACTCGGGAGGGTTGTTCTGGGTGGGTATTGAAGCCGGAAACTATTCAAAGACCCGCTGGATTTTTGCACCCAGGTGATTTAACTTTTCCTCGATTCGTTCATAGCCTCGATCGATGTGGTAGACGCGATCAATTAGAGTTTCGCCTTGGGCCGCCAGGCCGGCGAGGACGAGGGACGCGCTCGCGCGCAGGTCGGAGGCCTGCACCTTGGCCCCGCTCAGGGGTGTTTTGCCCCGAACCACTGCACGGCGGCCGTTCACCACAATGTCGGCTCCCATCCGCATCAATTCCAGGGCGTGAAGGAAACGATTTTCAAAAATCGTTTCGGTAATCACGGAAGGACCCTGGGCCTGGGTCATCAGCGCCATGTATTGGGCCTGCATGTCCGTGGCAAAGCCCGGATATTCTTTGGTGGTCACGTCAATCGCCTGGATGGCCTGTCCTGCCGAAACTTCCAGTTTTCCCGGCCCGGGTTCGCGAATTTGCGCGCCGGCCTCAGTGAGTTTATCGATGACGGCATTCAGATGGGTTCGATTGACGTGGTCCAGTACGAGATGCCCGCGCGTAATTGCGGCCCCTACCAGGAAAGTTCCCGCCTCAATCCGGTCAGGGATAATATCGTGCTCGGCCCCGTGCAACTGGCTCACTCCGTGAATGCGAATCTCGTCACTCCCCGCTCCTTCGATTCGAGCGCCCATTCTGATCAATAATTCGGCGAGATTAACGATCTCCGGTTCCCTTGCCGCATTTTCCAAAACGGTTTCACCGTCTCCCAGTGCGGCGGCCATCATCAGGTTTTCCGTACCGGTCACGGAAATCACGTCAAAAGTAACAACCGAGCCTCGAAGCCGGTCAGCCCGCGCCTCAATGTAACCGTGCTCAATCTGAATCTTTGCGCCCAGCTTTTCCAAGCCCTTGATGTGGAGGTTGACGGGGCGCGCCCCGATGGCGCATCCTCCCGGCAAGGAAACGCGTGCGTGCCCAAACCGGGCCACCAGCGGCCCCAGAACCAGGATGGAGGCGCGCATCTGTTTTACCAGCTCATAGGGAGCCATCGGGTTCAGCAGTCGGGGCGCTTCAATTTCCACCCGGTTGCCGTGGTCCTCGTGAGTCACGGATGAATCCACGCCCAGTTCATCCATCAGGCTGCGCATGGTTCCGATATCGCGAACCCTTGGCACATTGCGGAGTACAATCCGCTCCGGCGTCAGCAGTGCCGCTGCCATGGCCGGAAGGGCGGCGTTCTTTGCACCGCTGATGGTGACCTGGCCTTCAAGCGGGCGGCCACCGGTGATCAGGAATTTATCCATATTTATTTCCAGGTGTTCGGGGCGGCGGGGTCCTAGAGAACGGGCCGGCCTCGAACGTAGGTCTGAGTGACATAAAACTCCTGGTCAAGAACCGCCAGGTCCGCGTCTGCGCGGGGAGCAATAACACCTTTCTGGGTTTCAAGCCCCAGGATCCTGGCGGGGTTGTTGGTAACGCACGGCAGGCATTCTCTGTAACTGAGACCGGTGTAGGCTGAAAGGTTGCGCAATGCGGCATCGAGCATGATGGTGCTTCCTGCCAGGCTGCCCTCAACCGTCCGGCACACGCCGCCGGCCACGTGCACGGTGAAATTGCCCAGGCGGTAGTTGCCGTCGGGCATACCTGCTCCGCTCAGGCTGTCACTCACCAGGATCAGACGATCCACTCCTTTTGACCGCACCAGCAGGCGGATGGCGGTGGGTTCCACGTGAATGCCGTCGCAGATCAGTTCGGCGCTGACGCGGTCGTCCGTCAGCACAGCCCCGATGATTCCGGCGTCACGGTGCATAAAGGGACGCATGGCGTTAAAGCAATGCACGGCATGCGTTGCTCCCGCCTCGATGGCGCTCATGGCCTCCTCATAGGTGGCATTGGAGTGTCCAATGCCGACTTTCAGTCCTTTGCTTCGCGCGTACTCCAGCACCGTGAGCGCGCCTTCGAGTTCCGGGGCCAGGGTCAGAATGCGCACCGTGCCATCGGCAGCGTCCAGAAACTTTGCCAGCAATTCGGTGGAAGGCTTCTGGATCTGCGAGGCCGGGTGCGCGCCCCGCCGTTTCACATTCAGGAATGGGCCCTCAAGATGGATGCACACCGGCTGGGCGCCGGAAATCTTGTCGGAAACCACATGGGAACTGTTGGAGGCCCGTATGATTTCACCCAGCCCTTTGGCCGCATTCAGCGTTCTTTCCAGGCTGGCCGCAACGGTGGTTGCCGCATAGGAGGTTGTTCCGTGTCGTGCCAGGTACTTCCCCACGGCGGCCACCGCTTCAGGAGTAGCCTCCATCAGGTCATAACCGACGGCGCCGTGGATGTGGATGTCGATGAACCCCGGAACCACGGTGCGGTCCTGGTAATCGATGACTGAAGCGCCCTGCGGGATTTTCACCTGCTCGCGGGGGCCGACCTTGGCGATCCGGTGACCTTCAACCAGAATCACCCCGTTGCGGATCTCTTCCGCCGGAGTATAAATGGTCCCGGCAATGATGGCTTTGACGGCTTTCATGATTTTCCCCCGGAGGTCCGACTGCGGTGAGCGTAGGCCGGTGCTTTAAGATATTCTGCGCGCGCCTTTCGAAGCGCGAGCGCCGTGTTGGGTTCTTGTTTCAGGATGCGGAGGGCCTCCTTCTTAGGGATGTTTTTCCAGATCATCAGGAGGGCGGCGGGAAGGTTCGATCCTGAGGCCTTCATCACACGTCCGGCCTTTGCCGGATCGACCCCCGTGGCCTGAACCACGATGGAACGTCCGCGTTCCCGGAGTTTTTCATTCTTCATCTCCATGCGGACCATCAACCCGGAGAAAACGCGTCCGAGCTTCACCATGGTGGCCGTCGAAAGCATGTTCAGCACCAGTTTCTGGGCCGTTCCGGCTTTCATCCGTGTTGACCCGGCAATCACCTCGGGGCCCACGTTGACGGCAATTTCAACATCCGGCAGCCCTCGCATGGGCGAGTCGGGATTGGCCGTGACGCCGATGGTTGCGGCGCCTTTCTGTTTCGCGTAGCGCAGTCCTTCAAGGGTGTAGGGCGTCCGGCCGCTTGCCGCAATTCCCACCAGGACGTCCTTCTTGTTCAGCCCGACGCGTTTCAGGTCTGTGCGAGCGCTGGCGCGATCGTCTTCAACGCCCTCGCCGGCTTTGAACATTGCTTTGGAGCCGCCCGCCAGAACGGCCAGCACTTTGTCGGTGCCGAACGTAGGCCGGCATTCCGAGGCATCCAGAACGCCGAGCCGGCCGCTGGTTCCTGCGCCCAGATAGATCAGCCGGCCTCCCTTGGCCATGGCACTGGCTGCCAGGTCAACTGCCCGGGTAATCTGCGGCAATGCTTTTCTCACCGCCACAGCAACCTTCTGGTCTTCGCGGTTCATCAGGGCAAGAATTTCGCGCGTCTTCTTTGTGTCCAGAAAGTCGGTAGCAGAATTCTTTCTTTCCGTGATACGTTCTGTCGATGGGTTTTTCATTTCAGGCGATCTGCAGGATGATTGGGTGCGTCTTTTCACATCCAGAATGAATTATCAGTTTCAGGTGCAGCCAAAACCCGGAGGGTTGATGGACGAAAGTGCGGCAACCGCCTTCTCCTCACCGTGGTCAGAATCCTGATGGTCTAACCATCCACCGTGCGGCCAACTAACAGTGTACCAATTCCAGACACTCTCATGTGGCCAATCGGTGGCTGCAATTCCGCATTCATACCTCACATCTTACGTTGTGCCTTCACCCATGATCGAATCTTTGATTGACACGAACCCCTGAGTTTATAGCAAAATGCTCTACTCGCATCAATAAATTAAGGGGGAGCGCGGAATGCCTATCATTCGAGTTTTCAAAGCTTTTTTCCTATTCCTCATCATTACCCTGGTTGCTCCTGCGGCCACGTCTGCGCAGGCTCGCCGCCGCGTACCCGCCAAAAGCTCGAACACCATCGCCGCACATCTCCGGCAACTGCCGGGAGAAGTGGAAAAGGACATACAACAGGGCAAGCTTCCTGGCGCGATGATCCTGGTGGGCCACAACGGCAGCATCGTTTACCGGCGTGCCGTCGGCTATCGGCGGCTGGTTCCAAGTAAACTGCCCGTGCGAATGGACACGATTTATGATATGGCGTCGTGCACCAAGGTGGTGGCCACCACCACCGCCATCATGCAGCTTTTTCAGGAAGGCAAGATTCGCCTGGACGATCGTGTTTCCGAATACTGGCCGGAGTTTGGGGCCAACGGCAAACAGAACATCACGGTCCGCGAATTGATGACCCACTATTCCGGCCTGCCGCCTGACCTGGACCTCAGCAATGACTGGACCGGTTATGACACGGCGATGCAGATGATCGTTGACACTGCTCCCATCCTGCCGCCCGGAACGCGTTTCATGTACAGTGACATCAACTTTGAGACCCTGGGAGAGCTGGTCCATCGCATCAGCGGAGAGCCCCTAAACGTCTACTGCGAGCGGCACATTTTCAAGCCTCTGGGGATGGCCAGCACCATGTTTCTCCCCCCTGCCTCCCTGCGATTTCGCATCGCTCCCACCCAGCACGTGAATGGAAGGACCGGTCCCATCCTGTGGGGAGAGGTCCACGACCCCACGGCCCGCCGGATGGGCGGTGTGGCGGGGCATGCCGGGTTGTTTTCTGACGCCCACGACCTCGCCATCTTCTGCCAGATGCTGCTGAACGGCGGAATTTATCACGGGGTTCGCATCCTGAACCGCCTGACCGTGGAAAAGATGACAACGCCGCAAACCCCGGTGGACAAGATGGCGGTGCGCGGGCTGGGCTGGGACATCGCTTCGCCTTTTGCATCCAATCGCGGCCAGCTCTTTCCCGTTGGATCGTTCGGGCACACTGGTTTTACGGGGCCCTCTCTGTGGATTGACCCTGTCACGAGCACTTATGTTGTTTTCCTGTCCAATCGCGTCCACCCGAATGGGACAGGCGATGTGGTTGCGCTGCGATCGAGGATTGATACGGCCATCGCGGCTGCCCTGGGGCCGGTTTCCGATCAACAGGTCCTGAACTCCCACAAGTCATTAACCGGCTACTACGAATTGATGCGGAGTTACCGGGTCAGCGGATTGCGGAACGGGAATGTGCGGACGGGGATCGACGTTCTTGAAAAGGAAAACTTTGCGCCGTTAAAAGGTCTGCGCGTCGGCCTCATCACCAACGCGACGGGGGTGGATTCCGAAGGACGACGGACCATTGATCTGCTGAATCATGCGCCCGGTGTCGAGCTCAAGGCCATCCTCAGTCCCGAGCACGGCCTTTGGACTAAAGAGGACAGCGCCGTAGCATCCACCACGGACCCTGCCACCGGCCTCCCGGTTTACAGCCTTTATGGCAAGACCCGCCGGCCCACCGCCCAGATGCTCACCGGGCTGGACGCCCTGGTGTTTGACATACAGGCTGTGGGAGTGCGCTTCTACACCTACATCACCACCATGGCTTATGGCATGGAGGAATCTTCCAAGCGGCACATGGCGTTCTACGTTCTGGACCGCCCCAACCCGATCGGCGGGTCCATCGTCGAGGGGCCGATTCTTGATTCGGACTTGCGATCGTTTGTGGGATATTTCCCAATGCCTGTTCGTTACGGGATGACGATGGGTGAGCTGGCCGAAATGTTCAACGGCGAAGAGCACCTGGGTGTTGACCTGCACGTGATCAAAATGCAGGGCTGGGAGCGGACCGACTGGCTTGATGAGACAGGCATGAAATGGAGGAACCCCTCGCCCAACCTGCGCTCGCTGACTGAGACGATTCTCTATCCCGGAGTCGGGATGGTGGAGGGCGCCAACGTCAGCGTCGGCCGCGGGACCGACACTCCGTTTGAGCTCGTGGGCGCACCGTGGGTCGACGGAAAGTGGCTGTCGGTTTACCTGAATTCCCGCGGCATCCAGGGAGTGCGCTTCCTGCCGGTGGATTTCACGCCGCAAAGCAGCAAATTCGCCGGCCAGGTTTGCCACGGCGTTCAGATCTATCTGGTGGACCGCCAGGCGCTCAACGCGCCGGAGCTGGGCATTGAGCTGGCCTCGGCGCTCCATCAGCTCTTTCCCACAGACCTTTGAGCTGGACAAGACTCTGGGCCTGATCGGGTCGCAATCCGTCCTGAAAGAAATCCGGGACAATGTTGATCCGAACCGCATTGAATACCTGTGGCAGAAGTCCTTGATGGATTTCCGGAAGATGCGGGCCAAGTATCTGCTCTACGAGGAACCCGGCATGGGGCATGGAACCCACTGAACCTGACTGCCAATCTTACGGTGACAGTTCCACAACTGTCAGGCCGCTCGCGTGTGGGTACCTCGCCTCCCTCGTCACATTGCCGGAATAGCGCAACAAGCCGGTAGCCAAGCGGATCTCCATGCCAGGCTGCCGCCCTTACCGCACCTTGCGGTTCCAATCTTGCCCGGTCAAAAATGTGCATTCATGTTTGCCTGCCGGTCTGGCCACCTCTGTTACCCACTAAGTACATAGAAACTCAATCACTTGTAACAATAGGGAGAAAACTACGGCCATTTGGCGTGACCGAAAAATGACTGACGGGCACCCTGTGCTGCTGCCATAGTTTGAGCGAGTCCCTGCCGAATCTCCAGCAGGCAGATTCTGAAGGGCTTAGATGCATTCCTTCCGGCCCATTCCGCGGCAGGGGATTTTGGCCCCCAGATTGCTTCAAAGAGGGAGGGGGGACGGCGAAATTCAGATTTCGCAGTTTTGATCTGAAGGAAACGCCCCATGTTCGAAGAGTTGAAACGCCTCTGGCATGAAGATGACGCACAGGACCTGGCTGAATATGCCTTGCTGATGATGCTGGTTTCATTGACAGCGGTTGTGGCATTGCATTCGCTGGCGGCAACGACCGATAGATTTTTTTATCGTGCCGTGCATGTGCTTCTCAAGCATCAGCCGGACGATTGATATTGCGTCTGCCGGCCGCATCGGACTGCAATGAAGATCATTTGGCATGGAAGCGCGCAGGTTAGGCTTTGCCATCTTGCGGAGCGAACTGTAGCTCACGGTGTTTACCAGTGGGCGTGGGAAATCTCCGGTCTTCCGAAGTGAGCGCTCAGACGCTATCCCGCCGCGCACAAGATAATGTAACGTCTTCCATGCTCCCGCCGAGTGCTCCATGCTCAGCGGCCGTTTTTACGAAAACTCTGCCCGGGGACAGTCGGTATTGACGCTAATAGAAACCGTGGTATGCTTTTCCCCTGCTTTTGTGCTGTTGATATTGAACCTCATCTTTAGTTTTCAGGACGGGGGAGGGTGAATTGAGAAAGAAGAAGCACTCGCTTGTCATCGTAGCAGGCATCATTCTGCTTGCTGTTGCTGTGCCATCTGGCTGGGCAAAAAAGAAGAAGCAGCAATCGGTCAGCCCGAACGATCCCACCTACAGGGTCTATCAATTGCTGGACAACTCTTACGGAGGCAAGCTGACTGATTATTATCTGCTTGCGGACCTGTACGCCGACCCGCAGAATCCGTCGAACCAACTCCAACATGTGATTCGGGTGGACTATGATAAGACCCGCTTTTTTGGACGGTTCCGAATTTACGTGCGGAGCGTAGGCAAACTGACTCCCGCCCAATTGAAGACTTACAATACCAAGCAGATTTATGACTTTGGGAATTCGGACGAAGCTGAGTTTGAAAAGATCAATCCTGGGCCACTCGGCGGGACCGGCGATCTTTTCATGAAGGCGACCAGCAACGGCCCGCTGGCCTCTGCACCCATTACGGACCAGGACCGCCAGGAGTACGACATGCTGGTCACCCAGTACCTCCTGCCAGCCCTGCAAAAGAAGTGAATTTTGCACCTGGGGTTTGTTCCAGGCGGACCGATGTTGCCGGGCCAACTTTACCGGGCCTGTGCCCAGATGTGTTGAAATTCTTCTTCGTATCGCGCTGAGACTTTGGGATCGGCGAATGAAGATCGCGTTCTCAAAGTTGTAACTGGTGGCGCTTGTGGTCCAGTTGTAGCTTCCGGTTTCCACCTGGTTCCCGTCGAAAACGGCGAACTTGTTGTGCATGATTGAACGCCGCCCCCTGAATCCTTCGCTCAATCGAACAGGTACCCCCACGGACCGGAGATAGCCGACCTCTGAATGACGGTCGCGGGACTGCTCCTCGTCGGCGACGATTCGCACTTTTACTCCCCGCTCGCGCGCGGCCCGGACCGCAGCAGCAAGATCGGGTTGCGTAATGCTATAGATGGCGATGTCCAGGGTGTGCCGGGTGTGATTGATAGCGCTGATGATGCGGTCGGCAATGCGGTCACGGTCGGAGAAATACGGTCCCTGAATCGGTGATGCTCCCGAAACGGCGACAGGGACGGTGGGGGGGGGCCCAACAGGGCCCCGCTGTCCAGTTCCCAAAAAATAAGCGTAGGCGATGACGCCTGCCAGGACAATGGCGAAAAGGGTCAAACGGCGAAATCGAAAACTCATGGAAGCCTTCCACTTTCCCCGGTTCGTTCCGGCCGGCGGCGGAGTTCCCCGGGGCGAAAAGCGTAGGTTGCCAATGCCCTCACCGCCGGAAAACGGACTCAGTTAGAGTCTTTCGCCCGATTCAGAAGCCCGTGGCTTGCCGGTTCTCATGGGCCTGTGACTGGCTTTCGCGCATTGCTGTCACCATTGGCCAGATGCGCGGATCTTCCATTCCCAGCCGCCAGGCGGCAAAACCCCGCAGCTGATACCGTTCCAAAAGCTTCAGTTTTTCATGAATGCTCCGGGCATTTTCGTACCACACGCTCCGGACGGTTTCGCCGGTCCGGTACTCAAACCACGGCGAGCGATGCTTTTCGTCCCATCGAGGGGTGAGTGAAAGGCGGTTGAGCAGAGATATTGTTTCAGGGTAGGGCATGGTGTGTGCTTCGAGACTGCTCCCGTTGTTGGTCCACTCGCGGCCGTAGAGAGCGATGCCGAGCAGGAGTTTTTCCGGTTGGACACGCTTTCTGGCATACTCCAGCGCATTTCTCACCCAGTCGTAGCCCGCTATAGGCCCCGGCGGGCCAAGGCGGCCTGAGTTGTCATAAGTCATCAGGGTCAGAAAGTCCGCCGCGCTTGCCAGCGCCGGATAGTCGTAAGCCGCCGCCCATTGGCCGGGAACGGCGTTCTGAAAGCGGGGAACGACGGCGACGGTCAGCAGACGTCCATCCTGGTGGAGCGCCTTTGCCGTGTCATGAACGAACCGGGTGTAGAGGTTGATATCGTCAGGATCGATGTTTTCAAAATCGAGCTGAAAGCCCAGCAGATTTTCCTCTTGGGCGATTTCGACCAGGTTCCTGATGACGCGTTTCTGCAGATGCCGGTTGTGGAGCAGCGCTGAAGCGATCCGCCGGTTAAAGTCCTGATTATAAATCAGGGCCATCACCGGCAGCTTTGCCTGCCTGGATGCTTCCAATACGGCCGTGGGAATGCTTCCCTGGATGTTTCCATTCTGGTCCAGCCAATAGCACTGCGGCGCCAGAATGGTCATGTCAGAAGCATGTTCAAGGACGGAATCGAGCCCGAAAGTGCCTCCGATGGTGTAGTACATGGCAATCGGTCTTGCAGCCGTCACGCGCTCGCGCATCGCCTTCAGGGCAAGGCGTTCGTTGCTTTGCGCTGCTTGATCATCGCGCGGAGGGCCCTCCGGTGCGGTTCGATTGTTCTTATTTGGACCACGAGGAGCGGTCAGAAGAGTTGCTGGCAGAAGCGCCGCAAGCAGGCAGGCAACAACAACAGGTATACGGTTCAGGTGTCGCGTCAACAGGTCCCTCATTCTCACGTATTTTGAAGAGATTAACCGCAGCACTCCCCGTTCGTCAAGGCTCGAAATTGGGAGTAGCGGGATTTCCCTGGTTTCAAAGCGATGGGTTGGCGGAGTGTGACGTTACGCTGGCGATCCATCCACCGAGGAACGTCACCAGGGTCCCAATCACCACATACCACGTCCATGCGATATTAACGATGCCATAGGCTTTGCCCACCACAACCAGGATGAGAACGGTCAGTCCAAGCGCGGCTCCCGTGAGCGCGCCCCGCGAGGTCGCCCGTTTGGTCAGAACACCCAGCAGGAAGATTCCCAGCATGGCTCCGTAGGGAATCGATGCGATGGTCAGCGCCAGCACCAGGACGCTTTCATGCAGATATTGGGCGATGACTGCGATCAGGATCAAGACCGCTCCCCAGAACAGCGTCAGGCCGCGCGAGACGCGCAAGTAATGCTTCTGGTCCGCGTCGGGACGGACAAACGGTTTGTAGAAGTCCACCACCGAGCTGGAGGCCAGGGCATTGAACGCCGCACTCAGGTTGGCCATGGCTGCCGCGATGATGGCTGCGGTCAGCAGCCCGGCGAGCCCTACCGGCAATTGCGTGATCACGAAAGTTGGATAGATTTTGTCCGGGCGGCTGAAGGGATGGGCTGGGGGATGAAAATGGTAGAACGCAAACAGGACGACGCCCACCACCAGGAACAGGGCGAACTGGAACAGAATCACCAGCCCGCTGGCCAGCAGCGCCCCCTGGCTCTGTCTCTTGTTTTTGGCGGCCAGCAGCCGCTGCACAATCAACTGGTCTGTCCCGTGACTGGCGCTGGTGAGGAAGGTGCCGCCGATCAGCCCGGACCAGAACAGGTACGGCTGGTGCCAGTTGAAGTGAAAGTTGAAGACGGTGAACTTGTGCCCCGAAATGCTTGCCAGGTGCACCACCTCGCCCCATCCGCCCGGAACGGCATGGACGGCCAGAAGCAGTGCGATAACGGTCCCAATGATGTAAATCGAGAGCTGTGTGACATCGGTCCAGATGACGGCGGTGAGTCCGCCTTCAAAGGTGTAGAACAGCGTGAGAGCGGTGATGATCAGCACCGCGGTCAGGACGCCCGTCCGGAAAATCACCTCGATCACGATGGAAATGGCGAAAACTCGGACCCCTTCCGCCAGCGCGCGGCTGCCCAGGAACAAGCCCGCCGTGAAGACCTTGAGCCCGCGGCCAAACCTTCGCTCAATCAGCTGGTAGGCGGTGTAAAGTTCGCCGGCAAAGTATTTGGGGATGAGGACAAAACTGACGACGACGCGCGCCACCAGGTATCCAAAGACAAGCTGGAGAAACGCCATGTCTCCGGCGTAAGCGATCCCCGGAGTGCTGATGATGGTGAGGATGCTGGTCTCGGCGGAGACAACGGAAAGAGAGATGGCCCACCAGGGGAGCTGGCGGCCGCCCAGGAAGTAATCGTGTAAGGTCTTCTGGCGCTTGCCGAAGCGCGCTCCCAGCAGAGTGACGACCAACAGATAAACGATTACAACGACCAGGTCGATCCAACTGAATGCCAATGATGCCTCGCTGATTGTGAATTGGCCACTGCCCGCAAGACGCACCGTTTCCGCTTTGGAACCGGACCCCCGGTAAAGGGCCGGCAGGAAACAGAAAGGCTGGGACGCAGCGAGTCTATGGAACTTGCGCTGGGGTGTCAAGAGGGGCTGCCCGGGAGTTGCCCAGGCCGCTCGCTCCGGCAGGGGCTGGCCCGTTCTGCCCCGGAGGCGGAAGGGGGATGGGCGGCGGAAGCGGTATCGGAGCTGAGGGGTTGTATCTTTCCCAGAAGCTGCGGGCGAAGTCGTCGCCTTCAATGGTTTTCACACGTTGGTAATGTGCCAGCAGGTAGGCCCGCAGTGGAGCGAGATGACTCTGTCCCTGGTGGGCTTCGGGCGGCATGTCGAGATCGGATGACCAGTAAACGTATTTCGCAGGATGCTTTTCAAGTCCCTCGATGGTCTGCTGGACCTGCTCAGGGCGGGTGTAGTCTGACGACGTCACAAAAGGAATGGGCGCGGGATCCCGCAGGTCAAGCAGGTAGTTCAGCTCGTTGTTTCCAAAAAAGTAGTCGCCGGGCTTTGTGTTGTCCAGCAGGAACTTGATCTCCTTGTATTGGACCTCGTTGAGCACCGCCACGCGGCCGATGGGAAGATTCACTTCCTGCCGCCATCCAAAAAATCGCCCGTGCCATTCGCCCAGAGCAATGGCAATGACGATCACCCACATGGCGGTGACGCGAATCCGGTGAAGACGCCCGGGAGAGTTCAGGAACCAGACAAACAGGATCACGCCGGGCGCAGCCACCGTGCACAGGCGCAGCCAGGTTGGAGACGACGCAACACCAACGAACAGCATCGCCCCCATGATGGCAATCAGCACCAGCCGGTCCCAGGGTTCCGACGGGCGATCTTCTTTCTCATCCCAATATCGAACGAAGAACAGGATGTAGATCAGGGGAACCAGCAGATAAATCGAGCCCCACAGGGCAAGCGCCGGCAGACGATACCAGGGATGGAAGGCCGGCATGTCGGTCATGTAAGCGTGGAACGAGTTTCCGACCTGGGAAGAGTAATATCGATAATTAAACAGAAACGTATCGTAAAAGAACGTCCTGAAACCGCCACGGAAAATGAAAAAAGCATTGAACACGACGACCACAACGGCAAAGGGGGTCCAGATGTAGCGCTGGGCCGTGCGGAAATTTCCCCAGCTCAGCTGGTGCGTCACCGCTGCCCACAGCAGGAACAGTGCCAGGCCCACCATCGCCAGGATTCCGCTTGATTGTGTAAACCACATCGCCGCGCCACAAAGGGCTGCGGCGCTCACCAGGCGCAGGGCGGAAATCTGTTCCACGAGCAGGGCGATTGCAGCCATCACAAACAACGTGCTGAACCAATGGTGAGTGGCGTCAAGCTGACTGCGGAAAGGGACCACCAGAAACAGCAAGGCCGGCAGATAGGCTGCCATGCCGGAAATGACCTTTCTGGAAATGGAAATCATCAGGTAGATCAGCAACAGCCCCAGTACAAGCAGTGTCACATTCGGTATCCAGGCGCGGCTCCCGAAAATCTTAAACAGGATGAGGTAGAAGACCTCCGTTCCCGGCAGTGTGAGTTCAAAAAAGTCGCGGTAAATCACCTGCCCGTGCTGCATCCGCTGGGCGTTGAAAAGGAAGTTCGTGGCATCGGGGGAAAGAAAGTGGATGGGAGTTCCGGGCAGCAGGAATAGATTCAGGTACAAATACACAAAAGCGCCCAGCAGGATGAGCGCGGTCAACAACCAAGGCCGATTTTTGCTAAAAGAGCCCATAACCAGGTATCGCTTCAACAATACTCACTATGTACCGGCCCGGATGATTTGCAGGTTTGCTGCCCGGATGGAACCCTCACATAGACTAGGAGATTCTAATGGACACAGGCGTGTGGGATCAAGCTCAGTTGTTCACTGTTCACACTTGGGCCCCATCATTTCGGCGTCCCATCGTCATCACGCGGGCGCAAAGGAAAGAAATCCTCGACGGAAACGAACTCATATCCCATCTCCCGGGCAGCCTCAATGATGGCCGGGAGGGCTTTGACGGTTTCGGAGGCGTCGGCCTCAGCTTGCCGAAGAGTCGGTTGCTGGCTCTGGACGTCGCTCGGGCGGAAATTCCTGTTCAGGAGTCCCTGTAAATACCCGCCGGGTTTCTGCCGGCCGTCGTGCAGCAGGATGATGGCCCCGGGGCGCAGGCCGGAGCGAACAGATGAGACGATGGCCTTGGCCCCAAGCTTCCAGTCGTCCCCGCTTGCCGACCATTGGACCAGGTGCAGGCCGCGTTCACGCAATACGGGATAGAGGCCGAACCATCGCGCCCCGTAGGGAGGACGAAAAAAACTGGGCGTGACGCCTGTAGCTTGTTCAATCACCGTCTGGGTCCGGCCAATCTCCTCCGCGCACTTCGCGCGGTTCATGAAGTAAAGGTAAGGATGCGACCAGGTATGGTTCCCGATGGTGTGGCCCTCTCGACAGATGCGGCGGAGAATTTCTGGATAACGCTCTGCATCTTTACCACAGACAAAAAATGTAGCCTTTGCTTTTCTTGACCGGAGGATATCAAGAATCTGCTGAGTATAGGGCGGCAGGGGACCATCGTCAAAAGTGAGGGCGATTTTCTTGCTGCCGGCCGGGCCGCGGACGAGCGCCGGACCCAGGACCTGCGAACGCGGCCAACTGCAAACATACCATAGCAGAAAGCCCAGCACGTCTGCTACGGTGACAACAATCAGAGCGCCGAATATGATGGACCATGCCATACGGAGCAGGACAAGGAGGGAACGACTTCTACGATTGCCGATTCTCTCCTTTGGATGCCATCGCATCATTCTGCGTGATTTATAGGCACACTGCAAGGTTTTCCGGGTATCTGTTGGTTCAGGGAATCTGGGCGCAGAACAGGAGACCTGCGAGGGCGATCTGGAACTGACGCGTTCACTCTCTTATAATGCGGGGGTGCGGGGGAGGCTGTCAGGGTTTCCGAGCGTCTGCAATTGCGCGGCTGCCCGGTGGGATTCGCATATCCGGGACACTGACCCCTTGAAAGGTTGCGGTATTGAGCCTCATGAGCGAGACGTGGCTGGAGTCTTCGATCGTCCTCAGGTTTAACATCCCAGGCATGCGGCTGTTTTCCCTGAAGATTCCCGGCTTGATTTCGGATACGCACTTTTCAACGGTTGCTGGTTCGTCTTTGCCTTTGCCTCCATTTAAGAAGTTCCCGGCGGGGGTTGAAGTTGTTTGGATTCCCTCCCACCCCGTGAACACTCGACTGCCGCGACTTAGTTTTCAATCCGGTACCATTCGGTATGTTCCATCGCAATATCAGCGCTACTGGGTCGATTTGCATGGCGATTTCGACGGATACCTTCGAAAATTCTCGCCTAAATCAAGAAAAAATATGCGGCGGAACGTGCGGAAATTTGCAGAGCTTTGCGAAGGCGAGATTCGGTGGCGTACTTTTAGCGGTCCCGAAGAGATCGAGGAATTTTACAGGGATGCACGGCGAATTTCATCGCTGACCTATCAGGAGAAGTTGTGGAATTCTGGCCTTCCCAGCAGTGACGAGTTCAGGCGCCAGCTCGCCGCAGGGGCCGCTCAGGGTACCGTCCGAGGCTACGTTCTCTATTACGGCACGAGACCGGTGGCCTACATTTATTGCAGGGCCCGCAACGCCTTTTTGCTTTACGAATTCGTGGGTTACGACCCTTCCTTTCAATCATCGTCCCCGGGAGATGTGCTTCTTTACCTGGCGCTCAACCACCTTTTCGAGGAAGGAAGGTTCCGGGCTCTCGACTTCGGTCCGGAAAGCAGCTTCTATAAGAAGTTTTTCTCGAATCGGGCGACGGCTTGCGCGGATGTTTATTATTTCCCGTGCAAACTCAGGGTTCTATTCCTGCTCTGTGCTCATTCTGGCTTTGAATTCATGTCAGATGCAGCCCGTTCGCTATTGGGTTATTTCAGGCTTCGAGTGCGCGCGAAGAACTTTTTCCGGACCCATTCTGATGTGTTTCGCGTCGCCAGAGCCACATTGGCAAGGATCATTCGCAAGCCTCTTAATGGATCTTAGATACGGAGCAATTTTGAGAGGCGTTCATCAATCGCGTTTTGAAAATTTGGGCGCGCTTGAAACCAGCGCCATCCATATGTGCATTGACCTTTTTAAGAGAGACTCGCGATGGGAAATCCAGGAGCTTGAGCTGAAGCATCCGGGCGCCCATTCTGCCGCCATAATAAGAATGAAATCTGGCCCTTCCTCTAACACCGGACAAACAGTTGAAGCTACCTGGGCAGAGCGTCGAAAATAGCCTGAGGAGACTTTCTCAGATCGATCGCCAATGGTTTCCGGAATGAGCGACGTAAAAACTGCTTCAATCGCTTGAGAATTTTCAACAGGCTGACCAAACCCAGATACGTCCCAATATAGTACAACCTGAGGCCTGAATCTCCGCTTAATGCTTCCATTCCGCTCCGGATTAAGCGTTGTCCTTCTCGCTGTGAGCAGGTGGGCAGAAACCGCACCGACCTTGATCTGATAATGCCACGCGCCAGGGCCTCGAATTCTGGGTCCCGCCGCGCTTCTCTTAACGTCTGAGAATAGATTTTCAGCCACGCCCGGAATGAGTCGCTGGCCCTGTTGGTCAGGTTGTCGGCGTGACGCCGGTAAAGATAAAGCCTCCGTTTCATGCAAAGGCAAAAGGCTCCTGCCATCAATGCGCGGAACGCCCAGTCGATGTCCTCGGAGAACCATCCAAACGACCCCACGTCAAAAGGTCCGATTCGGTTGTAAAGCTCCTTTGAAAACACCATGCCGGAAGGCGCGACCGCCTGGATAAACTGAAAGAGGTCTTGCGGTGAACACACCGGCCCGCATAAGGGTGGAAGGCCCCGGTCCAAAGCTGCCTCGGTAACCATTCCGTTCTCGCTTCGGACAGTGATTCCCTCGCACAGCACCAGGTCCGCCTGAGAATTGGCGCTGAGGGCTTCACGGATGGCGCTCAGATAATGCGGCGACCACAAATCGTCTGCGTCAAGAAACGCAATGTGAGTGCCCCGGGCGGCGCGTACTCCCACGTTCCTTGTGTCAGCAGGGCCGGTATGAGGCTTTTTCACATAGCGGAAATCCCGGAACTGAGGGCGAAACTCCTCTGCCACTTCTTCGGTGTTGTCTGTCGACCCGTCGTCAACAATCAGAAGTTCGAAGTCCTGCAGCGTCTGTGCGGCAATCGTCCGCAACGCGTCGGGCAACAGGTGCGCGTAGTTGTAAGTACAGATGACGACTGAAAATCTCATTTTGATGGTGCTCTCAACATCCTGCTCGCTCGAGCTATGCCGCAGCCTGCCCCGCGGCCTTCACTGCCGGCGGGGGCATCGTGACGTTTCACAAGCTCTGAAAGATTATTTCAGGCGGCGCCGTCAGATCAATACGCTGTGTGGCGGCGTGCCGCTTTCTCGCCAGATGCTTTCCCCATTTCAACGGCCGCAGCGCATAACTCGATCCCAGATAGGTCGAAAAATAAGCACAGCGAAGGATGAAATCTCCCCCCAGGGCTTCGATGCTTCGGGCCAGCAGTGACCGGCCTTCCGCCGCGGAACAGATACCGAGAAGCCGCAGGACGTAGTCCCGGACAAAGCTTCTGGCCCGGTGTTCGCATTCCGGGCCCAGCCGGCTGTTCCGCAGCCGCTCTTCGTAGATGGTGAGCCATGTTCCGAGAAAGGCGATGGGGTCATGGGTCAGGTTGCTGCCGTGGAAGCGATGCAGAAACAGTTTCTGATCGATCCGCAGGCAATCGGCGCCGGCCATGGCAGCGCGAATCACCCAGTCGACGTCGTCGCCATGCGAAAAGCGGGTGTCAAAGGCGCCAATCCTGTCGTAGAGAGATTTCAGGAACACCATACCGGAAGGCAGGAAATTGTCGCACACCGAAAACAGGCTCTCCACGGAGTTGATGGGCCCCTTGAGCGGAGCCAGTCCGGGCGGAAATACCGGGCGAAGGACTCGCCCGTCGCCCAGAATGCGGACGCCGTCACAGAACACGGCCTCCGTTTGCGGAGTGGATTGAAACTTTTGGCGAACCGCTTCCAGGTAGCGCGGCGACCACACATCATCGGCGTCCAGAATCGCGACGTGCGTTCCCCGCGCCCTCTGCACGCCATGGTTCCTGGCGTCGGCGGTTCCTCCGTTCGGCTTTTTCAGATAATGGCAGTTCTGAAACCGCGGGTGAAACTGCTCCACGATTTCTTCTGTGTTGTCTGTGGACCCGTCATCGACAATCAGAAGTTCAAAGTCGTTCACCGTTTGCGCGGCGAGCGCCCGCAAAGCATCGGAAAGCAGGTGGGCGTAATTGTACGTTGTGACCACCACCGTAAATTTCACGCTGGCGCCTGACGAATCCGCCTTGGTGTTCCGCTCTCCAGGCGTGCTCATCGTTCACCCACGGTGCCGGCGGAGCTACGGGACGCTTCGGGTTCACCCTTTCTCCCGCCATTCCCCCGCCACTTGTGGACCGGCCCCCTGTAGAGCCCTTTCCTCATCAGGAATGCCTTGGCCATCTGGCGCAAATCTCTGCCGGTGGCCATTTTGAAGGCCAACTCCGGCAGCGTATCAACCTCGGCCAGATTGGTTCGCTTCAGGGAGAGTGGGTCTTCCGACCCATTCAGGCCTTCCTCCGCGGTGAATGCCACCTTGTAACCGGCGCGCGCCACCGCGCTGCGCACCCGCATGTCGGCCATTCCCCAGGGATAGGCGAAGCATGGCACGTCGGCGCCGAGCAGGTCTTCGAGCTGATGCTTCGAGTCCCGTACCTCGCGCTCGAGATCGCTGTCCGATACGTCGGTGAGCCGGGCGTGCGTCAGCGTATGCGAGCCGAAATGGACCCCGCGGCGATGCAGTTCGCGAATCTGTTCGAGCGTGAGCAGGGGCTTTGACTTGAACCCTCCCGCATCGTCCCATTCGTTGGTTTTTCCAATGCGGTCAACCACAACAAAAACCGTTGCCTTAAAGCCCAGTCGGTCAAGGACGGGGAAGGCGTTGGTCCTAAAGTCTTCGTAGGCGTCATCGAAGGTCAGGATCACTCGCCGACCCGTCGTGTGACTGTCCCATTCGGTGGGCAAAGCGGACGCGTAACCCAGCCTCTTGAGCCATTCCATGTATCGCCTGAACCGTTCGGGCGATATCGCGAGCGACATCAGCTTCAGTTCCTCTGGAGCGGAAACGCCGTGCAGCATCAGGATGGGTGTTCGCGAAGGGTACAGGTCGCGCACCGTCTCGATGGTTTCTCCTGCGGCCCGAATGCCTTTCCAGTACTCGGCGGCGGTTGCCCGGTACCAGAGGCGAAAGCATTGCCTCGATCCGGTCAGGTCGGTTGCTTTCCTGGCTACGGAGGCTGCCAATTGAAAAATCCGGGGAGCATGCCAGGCGGTGCGGTGTGCCAGCTTCCGCAAAGGGCTACCGCAGTGCATCTGGGCCAGCAGTTGAAGCCGCGCGTTCCACTGCTTCTTTTCGCGCCGGCGGTAGACGTCGAGTTGGCCCGCACAGCGCAGGATGGCGTAGTGTTGGGCGACAGCGTCTTTCGTATCGTGATGATACACGACGGCGTCAGGCTCGAATTTGAACACAGCGCCGTAGTTGTATAGGCGGGCGCCGAAGTCGGTGTCTTCGTCCAGGGAACTCAATTTCTCATCGAATCCGCCAAGTGCCAGAAAGGTCTTACGTGGAATCGAGGTGTTCAGTCCAAAGGCCGCCACTTTGCCGAACTCGAGTGACTGGTTTCTGAGGCAGCTTTCAAAATGGGCAAGCCCGGGGCTTCGGGTTTCGCGCAGATACTGCTCGGTCCGCGAGCGTGGAGGGTTCGCATGGTGGTCGACCACTTTTCCCAGAACCCCCATCTCCAGCGGCCCGGGGTTTCCGCGGCGATGCTTCAGATGGTGATGGATCCATTCAGGAACGGGCCGGGTGTCGTCGTCCAGGAAGATCAGGATGTCCGATTCTGCCGCGGCTGCGCCGGCGTTGCGGGCTGATGCCTGGCCTTTGTGTTCCGGCACAAAGAGCCAGCGCAAAGGGAACGCCGCCTTGTAGTCTTCCGCCAGAGAACGGGTTTCCGCATCCTCGCCGTCCACCACCACGATGACCTCAAAGACCTTTTCGGTTTGCCCGTCCAGGGATTCCAGCGTCTGGCGCAACGCGGCGGAGCGTTGCCTTGTCGGGATGATCACACTGCATTTCACAGATTGAGGACGACCTTCCATGGAGGTACGATTCACGCCGGCCGTTTCAGAATTTCATTCCGCCCGGCCCGGTCAGTCTCCGGCGCAGTCGTAGGAAAACTTGAATCCGTCCACTCCCGCGCCGGGCGCCACTCCGGCCCGCCGGTCCTCTTTCTTGCAGCCCGCCGTCTGGAGTGTCACATAGATGCTGCCGGGAATCAGGCTGATGGCCGTAAACCCGTCCTCGGCTGTTTGCGCCTTCAGGTTTTCCACCAGGCCCCCGGAGGAGTACAAAATCGCAAGTTTGACATTAGCAAGCGGATGCCCCTTGCTATCGACAATGTTGAAGAGCACGGGTTTGTGCAGCACGCGATCGGCTTTATTGATTTCAACCGGCACCATCATGATTTCAGCAGTCGCGGGCGAGCCCGCCGCGGTTACGTCGACGTGCCGGAACACCGACGTGTCGTGGTCTGCGCCGGGCTGGCGCACCGTCAGCCAGTAACGGCCCAGGGGCAGGTGGGCGAATGCAAACCGGCCGTCGTCGTCCGTCAAAAGCTGATCGAGCGTGTTTTCGTTGTCGTCGCTCAAAGTCACCAGCGCCTGGCCGTCGGGGCGTCCGATGGAGTCAAGCACCGTTCCGGCAACCGAGCCCTGATCTGCCGGCGGCCGCAGCTCCAGAGCAACGGTGTTGCTGGTTGCCTGGCCATGCCAGAGGCGGGCGTTAATGTTGCGGGCCAGCGCTTCCGCGTTGGAATAATCCGCGGAGTAGGTCACGGAAAATCGGTATGGCCCCCAGGCCGGCTGTTCGCTTGTAGCGGACTTTGTTTGTGCGGGCTCAACGTGGATGCTGACTTTTTCCTGGTAATCTTCTCCCGGTGCCAGGCGCACCAGCCGGGGGTACGGCAAGGCGTCAGGCGCCATGGCGAACCCGCTGCCCTCTGCAGTTTTTGCGTCGCTGTCCGCAGCGTTTTGCGGCACTACCCGGACTTTGATCTGCGATCCTCCGTAGGTCTCTCCGCGGCGCGCCCCGTCTGCCCCCGGCACCATCAGACCAAGGCGGTCGCCCGGCATTTCGCTCCGTACGGGTCGGTAGAGCCACAGGGTCTGCCGGCCGGAGTTGTGGAAGTGCAGCATCGCGCGCACGGGGTTGGGCGCAACAATGCTCTGTCGCTCCACCGATATCAGCAGCTTCAGGTCCTCGGCGCGGCTTGGAACCGCGCACAACGGCGTGAGAAGCAGGACGGTCGCCAGGGCACAAAATCGATTCACAGCTAGTATTCTACTCGAATTCAATTTTCCGCAAAACGCGTTATAACACGCGAAGGATGAGGCATTTCAGGTAGTGAGTTTCAGGCACTGTCAGCAGGATGGGATGATCGCGTCCCTGGGTGCGGCGCTCCGCCACGGTGACGGTCCGGCGGGCATCCACGGCCGCACTGGCGATAGCCTCCAGAAAGTCCGCCTCCGTTACGTGATAGGAACAGCTGCTGGTGATGAGGTAGCCGCCGGGGTTCAGAATTTTCAGGCCGCGAAGGTTGAGTTCCTTGTAGCCGCGCAGGGCAGAAGCAAGATTGGATCGCTGCCGCGCAAAGGCCGGAGGATCCAGCACCACCACGTCAAACCGCTCGCCCGCCTGGTCTGCGGCTTTCAGGAAATCAAAACAGTTGGCTTCCTTCCACTCAATGTTGGAAACGCCGTTCAATTCCGCGTTGTGCTGGGCCAGTCGGAGAGCGTCCTGCGAAGAATCGATGGCCAGGACGGACTCGCACCGGCGGCTGATGTTCACCGCAAACCCGCCGGCGTAAGAAAAGCAGTCGAGCGCCCGGCCGAATGCATAATTTTGCGCGGCCCGCTGATTCTCGCGCTGGTCAAGAAAGCCGCCCGTCTTCTGGCCTTCCAGCAGGTTAAAGGCAAACCGGAGCCCGTTCATCGTAACAATGACTTCCTCAGGAACCTCGCCGGCAAGAATTCCCTTTGTTGGTTCCAGCGCCTCCAGCGCGCGGACGGAAACATCATTCCGCTCCACGATGCCGCGCGGCGAAAACTGTTCCTGCAGCACCTCTGTTATGATGGGCTTCAGCTTTTCCATTCCCTGGCTGAGCGTCTGCACGACGAGGTATTCTCCGTAGCGATCAATCACAAGGGATGGCAGCAGGTCGCCTTCAGAGGCCACCAGGCGAAAGGCGTCTGAGTCTTGCACAACCTGCCGGCGATAATCCGCTGCCGCCTGGATTCGCCCGGCCAGAAACGCGCGGTCAATGGGGCGTTTATCCCGGGTGAGGAAGCGCAGGGCGATCTGTGATTTGTTGCTGTAAAGCGCCTGCCCGAGAAACCGCTTTCTCCGGTCCTGGACGGTGACGATGCTGCCCGGTGCGATATTTTCAGCGTGCGGAGACGTCGCTGCGATAAATCCACGGATGGCCGGCGAAGACTCGCTCAACTCCTCGCGGGGAAATAGTGACGGTGGCTTGCGGCATGAACTGACTTTAACACACCGCGCGGAACGACGCCGCCAACGCGTGTCCGCGTGCTGCGCCGGAAATCCCATCCGGCGTTTAGCGTAAAATGGTTTCAGCATGCTGCTTGAAGAATTTGATTACGAACTGCCGAAAGAACTGATTGCCCAGCGGCCTTTGAAGGAGCGCGATGCCTCGCGCATGATGTTGCTGGACCGCGCCGCGCAGTCCTTCACGGATTGCCAGTTCCGCGCGCTTCCGGAAATCCTTGAGCCCGGCGACCTTCTGGTGGTGAACAACACCCGGGTGTTTCCCGCCCGGTTGCTGGGCAGGCGGCGCGGCACACAGGCGCAGGCCATCGGCAAGGGCAACCCGGCCGTGCGGGAATACCTCACCGCCGAAGTCGAACTTCTGCTGACGCGGAATGAATCGGGCGACGTGTGGCAGGGCCTGGTGCATCCGGGGCGCAAGATTCGCACGGGCGAGGTGCTGGTTTTCGGCGGCGGCGAGCTTGAGGCAGAAGTTTTGGGCCGCGGAGAATACGGCGTGCGCAGGGTGCTGCTGCGGGCGCGCGAGGGCAGCGTGGCCAGCGCGATTGACCGCCTGGGGCACGTTCCGCTGCCGCCCTACGTCGGCCGGCCCGACGAAGCAGCCGACCGCGAAACCTACCAGACGGTTTACGCCCGGGTGCGCGGCGCCGTTGCCGCTCCCACGGCGGGCTTTCATTTTACCGAGCGTGTTTTTGACGCGCTGCGGGAGCGGAAAATCGAGACCTGTGAAATTACGCTCCACGTGGGGCCGGGAACTTTTCGTCCGGTGCAGACCGAGCGCGTGGAAGATCACAAGATGGAGTCGGAGCAGTTTGAGGTTTCCGAGGCGGCGGCCGCCGGCATCAACAAGGCTCTTGCGGAAGGACGCCGTGTGATTGCAGTGGGCACCACCAGCGTTCGCACGCTGGAATCGGTGGCGCTCCAGAACGACGGGAAAATCGTTCCCTGCCGCGGAGTGACCGACCTTTTTATCGTGCCCGGCTTCCGGTTCCAGGTGGTTCGCGGGCTGCTGACCAACTTCCACCTGCCGAAGTCCACCCTGCTGATGCTGGTCTCTGCGTTTGCCGGCCGCGAACTGGTCACCCAGGCCTACCAGCATGCCATCGAGCAGCGTTACCGCTTTTACAGTTACGGCGACTGCATGCTGATACTCTGACGCGGGGAAGGGCAGTCTGCACCCTTGCTAAAGTGGCTTCCGAAACGAGCTTTGGGTCTTGATGATTTCATAGCCCAGCTTCTGGTAAAAGATGTGCGCGTCTTTCCGGACGATGTTGGAGCGCACGTAGACGGATTTTAATCGTCTGGCTTTTGCCCAGCGCTCGGCGCGTTCCACCAGCGCTTTGCCGACTCCCCGGCCGCGGAATGCCTCATCAATCACCAGCCCGCCTATTTCGGCTTCGCGGTCGCTTTCCAGCAACTGTTTGACGAAGACGTGAATCCAGCCGGCAACGGATTGTCCGTTGGTCTCCGCCACCCAGACGGCATGGTCAGGCATTGCCAGCAGGTTGCGCAGGCGGCGCCGGACGCTGGCGAGGGACGAGGGATAGCCCAACTGGCCGGAAAGGTCGGCCAGGCGGCCGGCGTCCGTCAATCAGCGCAGGCCGGAGCCGGACCTTCGGGGATTTCTCTGGCGATTTTGTCACTTGTTCCGTTCAGCCTTCAGCGGCCGCCCAGCCAGCCTGCTAGCGGTGGACTCGCACTCGATAATTCAGAACGGACTGGCCGTCCGCAGCCACCGGCACCTGGAACCTGAGGGAGAAGGCCGAAGTTTTTTCATGCTTGTAATTGGATTGCAGCACGCTCCAGGTGCCGGTGACGGGCTCGTTGACGTCCACGGTGACGGCCTCTTTCTTGTGGTTGCGAATCGTGACCTGGAAGGCTGTTTCATAAACATCGTTGCCGAGACGCTGGAAGTCCGTCTGTTTTCTTTCCGCGGTCACGTCGAAGGCGTTTCCGATGTAGAGATTCAGTTCTTCATCTTTCGGCGTGTGCCTGATGCGGTCTTCGCCGACAAATTGCATCCGCCCGCTGGAATCCGCCTGATAAACGCGGACCACGCCTTCCGGCAACGGCACTCCCAGCGAGTTGGCTTCAGAGTTCTTGAATTTCAGGTGCGCCTGGACGGGTTCCTTTGTGGGCTGCCCGCCCTGGTAGGGGCTGTAGAAATAGGATTGCCGGCCATTGATCTCGTAACTCTTTTGCACCTTGATGCCGCCTGCCCGCACAAAGGCAATCTGCTTGCTGCTGTTGTTGGGCAGGGTGACGGGGCGCTGGATCGTGTAGAGGTGATATTCGGAAAGTCCTTCTTGAGAAATTCCCGGGGCAGCCGCCTTCGCTTCCATCATCATCGCGCGCCCTCCCATGGGCATGATGTTCTGCGCGGCCTGGTGCAACTGCCCGGCGACAAGCTGCAGTTGCGTGTTGCGGAAATCGACCCCGCTGCTGTTCTTCACCGTGACCCATGAACTCAGGTCCGCCACCATCGCTTCAGAAGGCAGGGTGAGGACGTAGTCCGCGTTCCAGTCGACGGATTTGGTCATGTAATCGGCTTCGATTTTCTTTTCGCCCGCGCTGCGGTTGTCCAGCAGCCACACCAGAGTGGGCTTGCTGTAAAGGTTGGGCGGCAGTGATGGGAAAACGTAATGGTCGGCAGGCATGCCGGTGATGATCTGGCCGCCCACCTTCCAGATGGGCCCGTTGTTGTCTGAAAGCAGCGTGGCTTCCATCGAGACTTCTTTCGTGGAGTTGTTTTCCGTCACCTGGCGGACCAGCGTGACCTGTTTCCCCACATAAAATTGCAAAAGCTTCTGCGGGCTCATCAGATCGTACCGGTAATTTTGCTCCAGCACGGTTAATTGCTTGGGCGCGGTGAGAGAAACGATGCGGACCGTCTCCGGCTCAATCTGGGAGGCAACGTCGGCAAAGCGCAGTTCCAGGTTCCCGGCGGGCAGCCGCACGCTGCGAACGTCCCGGACCAGCGCCACGTTGGAGTTGTAAACGGTAAGATTCAGCGACTGCTGGTCGGCCTCGGTGGAAGTTGTTACGGTCTGGGCCATGCCCAGGCTTGCCCCAGCCAGGACCGCCGCCAGCAGCATCGCCGGCGCCTGCACCCGCAAACGTGAAATGGACATCCTTTACCTCCCGAAATCCGGAATTTCCCCATCGGCGCATTCCGTCTGCAGCCCGGAGAAGCGTTCTAAAAAGAAGAGTACACCGTGACGACCCTGGAAGCGATATGATTTGGGCTGGATGCGTGGAAAGGCAGGGGTTTACCTTACACCGAGGTTGTATTTGCCATCCAACAGATTGCTGAAAAATGCCACCCGTCATGCTGATCCCGCAGAGCGGGAGAAGCATCTGCTGGGTCTTACTGAAAATGAAAGCAGATCCTTCGCTTCGCTCAGGATGACGTGGCGCAGGGAGTTACTCAGCAACCTGCTAAGGGAGATCGTCATGAAAAAGTGGATATGGACTGCGTTAATATGCGGCCTGACTTTTGTTCCGGACCTTTCCGCGCAAGGGCCGCCGCTCAAGTTAGTGGGGACCATCCCGATGCCGGGCGTCTCGGGCCGCATTGACCATCTCAGCATTGACCTGAAGGGCCGCCGGCTGTTTGTTTCAGCTCTGGGCAACAATACGGTGGAAGTTCTCGACCTCGCCTCCGGCAAAGACATCCACAGCATCACCGGAATGCACGAGCCCCAGGGTGTGTTCTTTGTGCCGGAATCGAACCGGATTTTTGTCGCCAACGGCGGAGACGGCGTGGTCCGCGTTCTGGACGGCAGCAGTTACAAGCAGCTTTCAACCGTCCAGCTTTCCTCCGACGCCGATGACATTCGCTATGACGCGGCGCACCACCTGGTGTTCGTCGGTTACGGGAGCGGGCGGAATCGGTGTGCTCGACGCCATGACGGGCAGGAAGCTGGGGACCATCAAGTTGCGCGGGCATGCCGAGGCGTTTGAGGTGGAAAACGGCGGAGCCAGGATCTACGTGAATGTTCCCGAGGCAAAGGAAATTGCCGTGGCGGACTGGGACCGGCGGTCCGTCATCGAGCGGTGGCCCGTGGAAAAGTACCGCGACAATTTTCCCATGGCGTTTGACCGCGCAGGCCACCGGCTCTTGGTGGTTTGCCGGAAGCCAGCCGAACTCCTGGTTCTCGATTCGCAGTCGGGCAAGGTGGTGGCGTATCTGGCCGTGGCAGGCGATGCCGACGACGTTTACTACGATGAAGCGCGACGGCGGATCTACGTCTCCGGAGGGCAGGGCGCCATCAGCGTGGTGGACCAGGTGGATGCCAACCATTACCGGCTGAGGACGACGGTTCCCACCGCACCCGGCGCGCGCACTTCGCTTTTTGTTCCGCAGCTCGACCGTTTCTACCTGGCCGTGCCGCGCCGTGGCGACCGTGCCGCCGAAATGCGCATTTACGCGGTGAATCCTTAGCAGGTTGTTGAAAAATTCCCTGGGCCACGTCATCCTGAGCGCAGCCCTGTTCTGTGTGGAACGGGGCGGAGCGAAGGATCTGCTTTATTCACTTTTCGGTAAGATACAGCAGATGCTTCGCTGCGCTCAGCATGACGGTTCGGTTTTTCAACAGCCCGTTGGGGCAATTTTGCGAAAGGGCCGTCGCGCCAGTCCGGCAAAAGGGCCCGGAATTCCCGCCTCAGTTCCGTGGTTTTCGTGCGGGTGGATGTTTTATCATGACAGTATTGACCCCCATTTTGAAAAACGGCGGGTTGAAGTGTCTCCAACTTAAGATGCGAGGAGGAAAGATGAAAGGGCATATCTCCACCAGGGTGCTTGTGGGACTCGTGGCAACTCTCTTGATCGGGATGGCCGGCTTCGCGCAGCAGGAGAAACCAGTCAAGACCATTAAGGGCGAAGTTGTGGATTTGTGGTGTTATATGGACCACAGCGCGCGTGGGCCCAAGCACAAAGCCTGTGCCGTAGCCTGCGCCAAGATGGGAAACCCCATCGGCATTGTGGATTCCGAGGGCAACGCCTACATGGCCGTGGGGGCCGGGCTGCACCAGCCTTACCGTGACGAACTCATCCAAAAGATGGCCCAGAGCGTAACGGTGAAGGGTACCGTGGTCGACCGGGGCGGCCTGAAGATGATTTACATCAAATCCATTTCCTGACTTCCCCGAAAAACCGGGAGGCGGATAGGAAACTCCGCCTCCTTTCCTCTTAAGGGGTAGCGTGGACCTCCGAGGGTGAGGTCCGCGGGATTTTGCGGGCATTCTGTAAGAGCCGCAGACCGCGAATTCGGCGGTCTGCGCTGCTCCTCTCAGGCATATTGCCGAGCGACTTCCGTAGTGCGACTGAACAACCAGACGGAGACAAAGGTTTCCCCGTCACCTCATGGCCCATTCAGCAGCCTGTTAACCGTTGAATTGATTGGCGATAGCGCCTAAATCCACCTCTGGAAAGCCACTGAAGGCCCAGTCGGCGTTCTCCAGGTGCTCCGTGGCCCGGCTGTGGGCCAGGCCCATGCACCGCATTCCGGCGGCGTGGGCGGCGTCAATTCCTCCGGGAGCGTCTTCAATGGCCAGGCATTCCGATGCCCGCAGGGGGCTTTCCTGAAACTCGGGAAGGGTGTTCATGCCGGCGAGGGCTTTCAGGTAGACCTCCGGGTCGGGCTTTGATCGCTGGCAATCGTCGGCGCTGGCGATGATCCGGAAATGGTCCCGCAGCCCGAGCTTGCCGAGCAAATGCTCGATTTCGCTGCGTGCGCTGCCGCTGGCAATGGCCAGCGGGTAAATTTTAGCCGTCTGGCGCACAAAATCAATGGCGCCGGGCAGCGTGGGCAGCCCGTCCTCAATGATCGTCCCGTACTCCCGGGACTTCCAGTTGAGCAGTTCTTCGACGCGCGCGTGGTCCACAGCGCAGCCATGGCTGGTGAAAAGATGTTCGACGATGCCCCTGTCGTCGAGTGCCAGGTAGGTCCGGTAGTATTCTTCCTCGGAAACGGCCCAGCCTTCCTGGGCTGCCATCTCATGAGTGAGCTTCATGATAATGGGCTCGGAATCGACGATGATACCGTCAAAATCAAAGATGATAGTGCGCAGCAAGAGATGTGCTCCAAAGTCAATAAAAGTAAGGAAAGCGGCCGCAAGGTCCGCTCCCCGTCCATACAGGATACAACAAGGGACGGTATGATACACTTTCAGGGTGTGTCCAGCAAGGATACACCGCTACTTGTGTAACCTCAGGGTTGGGTGTCAGAAAGAGTGTATCGGGGCGGTTTCTGGCGCATCCAAACGAGAGATAGCCGAACTCAAGAGAATTTGAGCCACCATGACTCATAATCTGAGTATTCCAGTTGCGTTTTTGGCCGGGCTGGTGTCGTTTCTTTCGCCGTGCGTCCTGCCATTGATTCCGGGCTACATCTCCATGCTTTCCGGGCTTTCGATGGAAGAACTGCGGGGAGAGGCCACCGAAAAAGTAACCGCGCTGATCCTTCGCAACTCAGTGGCATTCGTCGTCGGCTTTTCGGTGGTTTTTATCATCCTGGGAGCGTCGGCGACGGCCGTGGGCAGTTTCTTGCGTTCCCAGCGAGGCGTTTTCGATATTGTGGCGGGCATCATCATTATTGCCTTTGGCCTGCACCTGACGGGACTGATCAAAATTCCTTTTCTTTATCGCGAAGCCCGAATGAACGCTCTGACACCCAAGCGGGGTATTGCAGGGTCCTTTGTGCTGGGGTTTGCGTTTGCCTTTGGATGGACCCCCTGCATCGGTCCCATCCTGACCGGGATTCTGGCGCTGGCTGCCATCAAGGGCACGGTGTTCCAGGGCATGTTTCTGCTGGCGGTTTATTCGGCTGGTTTGGCCATCCCTTTTCTTCTCACCGCGTTTGGCGTAGGGAAGTTCATCAAGTTTTACGGTCGCTTTCGAAAGCATATGCAGGCGGTGGAAGTGGCTTCAGGCGTGCTGCTGATCTTTATCGGAGTGCTGATGGCAACACACAAATTGGCCATGCTCTCGGGCTATCTTTCTTTTCTCAATCGGTTTACCCTGTAAGGGTGGACGGAACTGGGGCCTTTGGGCTTTGTCATCCATGATCGCCCATAACAAAAACCACGATGTGCCGCTCAACGCCGCAGGAATGGTGCCAGGGTAGGGAAACAGCTTGCATCCGATTCTTTTCAAGATAGGTTCTTATCAATTACCAACTTATGGTGTGCTGCTGGCCACCGCGTTGCTCGTGGCCCTTTACACCGTGGTGCGGTTGGGACGGCGCGAGGGGCTGGACACGGGCCGCCTGATTGACTTCAGCACGTGGATTATCGTCACGGCGCTTCTGGGCGCAAAAATATTGCTGATCCTGACGGAGTGGAGCTTCTACGCCCAGCATCCGGGTCAGATATTTTCGCTGGCGACGCTGGAGGCCGGCGGGGTCTTTTACGGCGGATTTATTGCCGCAACGGTTTTCGCAGCCTGGTATATCCGGACGTATCAGCTGCCGTTCTGGAAGGTCTTTGACGTTTACGCCCCGGCCATCGCTCTGGGCCAGAGCATCGGCCGGCTGGGATGCTTTTCAGCGGGATGCGACTACGGGGTTCCGAGCAACTCGTTCCTGGCCGTCACTTTTTCCAGTGATTTCAGCCATCAAATGACGGGAGTGCCCCTGGGGATCCCGCTGTTTCCGTGGCAGATTGTGGCTTCCATTACGATGCTCTGTATTTTTGGGATTCTGATCTGGAGATTCAAACACAAATCGCGCGACGGAGAAATTTTTCTGCTTTATATCGTACTCTATGCCGTGGCACGGTTTTCGCTGGAATTTCTGCGAGGCGATCCCGACCGCGGGTTTGTGTTCAACCATTTGCTTTCCACCTCGCAATTCATTGCGCTTCTGGTGCTGGGCTTTGCTGCGGTGATGGCTTACCGCTGGTACGGCCCCGGGCGAAATGCGGAAGGGGTTAAGGGGAAGGCAAAGGCTCATTAGCATTCCAGGCAACAAGGGGTTGCCGGTCCGAAACAGGTTCAGGACGGAAAGCGCGCGAGTCCGGACCCTGCGAAGCGTTTTGGAGGAAGGGAGAAAGTTGTGAAGAAGGGCAAAGTTCTTGTTGGCGTCGTTCTGGGAATCGTGGTTGTCGTGGGTCTGTTCTTTGTGAACAAATACTGGATTACGCCCGCAACCACGAAAGCCGCAAAGGCCAGCGGAGAATTTCCGCAGGCGCCGCAGTTTCAACTGACTTCGCTTTCGGGCGAAAAGGTCGACTTGCAGGCATACAGGGGCAAGGTGGTCCTGCTGGATTTCTGGGCCACGTGGTGCGGCCCCTGCCGGATTGAGATTCCCGGTTTCGTGCAACTCCAGAATAAGTACGGGAGCCAGGGGTTGGTAGTGATCGGGGTTTCAATGGATGACGGTCCGGCGCCCGTGCGGAAGTTCTACAGTGACTTTCACATGAATTACCCGGTCGCCATGGGATCGGATAAGCTCGGTATGCTCTATGGCGGAATCTTCGGGTTGCCCACCACATTTCTGATCGGTCGCGACGGGAGAATTTACGCCAAGCACGAGGGCTTGACGGACCTGTCCTATTTCGAGACAGAAATCAAAGAGTTGCTGGCAGTGCCCCCGGATCGCAAAGTCGCTGATTTTAAAACGGCAGGGTATACGGCTTCAAAGGCAATCGAGACCAGTACACCGGAGGAGGTGAATTCGGTGGTTCCTGGTGTCGACGTTTCAAAGCTGAGCCCCGCCGAAGTGAAGGAATTCGAGCAGCTTTTGGCGCAGCAGAAGTGTACCTGTGGCTGCGGCTTTACCGTGCTGAAATGCAGGCAGGTGGATAGCTCCTGCCAGGTGAGTTTGCAGGAAGCGAGAGACGCCTACCAGAAGTTCCTGAAATCGCACCACGGCTAGTTTTGAGAGTGGCACGGTTGTGGCACTTGAATGCCGGACCGGAAGCCTGGCGCGGGTTTTCTGCAGGATTTCATACAGGGGAAATTTAGAGATGCGATTGGTTGCAGCCTCATTATTGGTTTTGCTTACGGCTGGCGCGGCTTGTGCCGGCGGCCCGCCAGCGGTTGTTTCTGCAAAGGCGGTTCTTGCCACGGACGCGGTCCACCCGGGCCAGACGGCAAAACTCGCAGTGCTCGCCCGGATTGAACCCGGGTACCACATCAACGCCCACAAACCTTCGCTCGACTATCTGATTCCTACCAGGGTGGCGTTTGACTCAGCCCCATTTTTGAAGGTGGAGAAGGTCGTGTACCCCGGCGGCAAATCAGTGAAGTTCGATTTCCTGGATTCACCGATTTTGGTTTATGAGGGCGAAATCCGCGTAGGGTCGGTGCTGAAGGTGAGCGCGTCGGCCAGGCCGGGAGCCTACTCGCTGCGGGGGAAATTCATGTACCAGGCCTGTAATGACCATGCCTGCCTGCCTCCCGTGAGCGTTCCGTTTGAAGCCTCCATCCGTGTGGCCCCATCCTCGGTTCCGCTGAAACCCGCCAACACCGAGATCTTCAGAACGATCCCTTCCAAATAGTCGCCCGATTCATGAAGTTTCGCGCGGCAGATGATCCGGTCCGCCATCAACCACTCCCTGACAGACCTGCCCGGTTTCCTGCCCGGACTTCCGGGACATTCTTCCTGGCAAAATCTTCTTCCGCTTGGATTCACGTCGCATCCGTGGCAAAATCCAACGGGTCGCCGATGGCTAATCTCGAGGGCGTGGCGCTAGGGTTCCTGAGTCCACAGCGCTTATGGTCGGGACCATTGCTGGCTTTTGTTTGTTGACACTCTCAATTGCGGAGCGGACATGAAGAAATTACAGGGTTCCCTGATGGGAGAATGCCTGGCGGAATTTGTAGGCACCTTTGTTCTGGTTCTGATCGGAGATGGAGCCGTCGCTGTAGCGGTCTTTACGAATGCATACGATTTGACCGGCGTGGCCCTGATGTGGGGGATCGGCGTCCTGTTGGCCGTCTACATAACCGGCGGTGTTTCCGGGGCTCACCTTAATCCCGCCGTGACTGCCTGTTTTGCGGTCTTCCGCAAGTTTCCAGGGCGGAAGATTGTGCCCTACGTGCTGTCGCAGGTTCTCGGGGCGTTCACGGCAGCGCTGGCTCTCTTCTTGTGCTGGTACGGATTCTGGACGCCGACCGCACACAAGCTGGGTGTCAGCCTAGGACAGCCCGGAAGCCAGAAGCTGATGATGGTGTTCAGTTGCTTTTATCCCAATCCAGGCATCGTGGGCGTTACGCCGGCGGACTTTGCAAAAGTGACCGGTGGCACAGCTTTCCTGGTTGAGGCTGTCCTGACCATGTTCCTTTTGCTTGCGATCCTTGCTCTGATCGATTCACGCAATACGGCGGCTCCCGGAAGCAACATGGCCGCATTGTTCATCGGCCTGGCGGTGACGGCCATCGTGGGCATCGGGGCTCCGTTGACGATGGACGCCGTCAATCCCGCGAGGGACTTTGGGCCCAGGCTTTTCGGTTACCTGGTGGGATATGGGTCAATCGCTTTCCCCGGACCAAGGGGTAATGAGTGGTGGATTTACATCCTGGCGCCCATCGTGGGTGGAATTGCAGGCGGGCTTGTATATGACGGCCTTGTGCGCCCGTTTCTGATCCGGGCTCCGGAGGAGGTTCCTGCCGGCCGGCATCCGGAGGTGTCTTGAACAACCAGTGGAAGACGACCCATGCCCTGGCGAGTAAGAGATGGGGACCCCGGTTGAGATGGTGGTTTAGCGTACTTGCTCGGCTGGCTTTCCTTGCGCTGGCATGTATGATCTGTCGATGATTCGTACTTACAGACTGAACAACCAATCGAAGGCTGACCCAATCATTGCCTGAGAAATGAGAAAGGATGGCTCTGATGAAGGACCTGCTGAAGCGTAAGGGCTCTTTCCCTGAAACCAGCTTGAGAATTTGTAATTTCAAATCTCGATCTTACGGCTGGATGGCCGGCGCCATGTTGTTTAGCCTGGTGTGGGGCGCGACCCTGATGGTCGGAGAATCTGTCCACCTACCCGGTCAATACTTTCGCCTGATGGTTTCGGGCGCCGCACAAGCTCAAGAACACTTCAGGCAGCAAGCTCAAGCCGACTTGCCCGAGCTTGAGAAAGACTCCGGATGGAGACATTTCCCATATGCCATCCTGGCGCCGGCGGTTCTTTACACTAAGCATGATCCTGCCAACACTCACTATCACGACCCGAAGATGCTGGCCGAGGCCATTAGTCTGGGAGATTACCTGGCCAGCCAGAACGAAAAAGGGATTTTTACCCCACGGCTGGACAGCGATTGGGACACCTACATGTGGCTGGAAGCCTATCGCCTGCTTCAACCGGATCTGGGGGCTGAGCGCAGCGCGCGATGGAAGAAGGCGATTCTGGAGAACGCCACTCCGTTCTATCAGTCGGCAATGAAGATGATGGACTTTCCGTGGTACAACACTCCTTATATCGGAACTTCTCCCAACCATTACGCGCAATGGGCCAGCTTGCTGATGCTGTCCGGCCACGTATTTGGCAAGTCTGACTGGCTTGAACTTGGCAATAAGATCCTGCACCGTTATTCTGCCGTTGAACAGACCCCTGACGGTTACTGGGGCGAGTACAGCCGGATGGGCCCGACCGCAGGGTATGATTATGTTACGCTCACTCAGATTGCGCTTTACTGGGAATACAGCCATGATCCGGCGGCCTTAAAGGCACTGCGCCGCTCAACTGATTTTCATAAGTATTTCACGTATCTGGACGGAACTCCGGTCGATCTGGTCAATAACCGCAATCGTTATTGGGATGTTCCGGCATGGGGACAGTTTGGTTTTTCCCATTTCCCGGATGGGCGCCGTTACGCTGAATTCCTGGCGAGTTTCTTCAAACCAGGACACCTGACGATGGATGAGCTGGGGCGCCTGTCCCAGGATGCCCTCTATTACCATGCAGGACCTACCGCACCCATCCCACAGGATATGGAAAGCTTTTCCCACCGGCTGCGCATCCCCGCCGGGATCCATAAGACCGGCCCATGGGAAGTGGGTTTGTCCGGCATCATCGAACCTCCCGCAGTGAGGAACCAGTTCTATCTTGATCGGCAATCGAATGTGAGCGTTTTTAACCAGAAGCTGGGTCTGATTATCTCCGGCGCCAATTCGAAACGGCAGCCGGAACTGGCAACTTTTTTCGAGAGATTTGGCAGCAATACTTATGCGATGCCGGTCAGCAGTCGCCTGCAAATGGGCAAGGATGCCGACCGGCTTTCGCTTGCTTACAATGCGTTTTTCGTTGACCTTTACGTTCCCACGCCCACTGCCAACTCCGTCTCTCTACGGTTCGAGATCACGGGGAAAGGCCGCCCTCCTGATGAGGCGGACCTGAATCTGCAACTGGTGTTGAAGTCCGGCCAGACGCTTGAAACGGGAGCCGGAAAGAAGATCATGCTGGGAAGCGATCCAATTGAGCTGGCCCCCAAAGATATCGGCGGCTGGATTCGTCACGGCGGCTGGACTCTCAAGGTTGACCCGGAAGCCCGACTGGCGTGGCCCATCTACCCTTACAACCCGTATGCGAATGCGCCCGAAAAAACGCTGGAACACGCCGTCGGCAGACTGACGGTTCCACTTCACCTGGAATCTGAGCACGGATATATCCGTCCTCATCAGCAGGAAATTTCTTTCACGTTGTCGGCTGATTGAGCTTCCATTTTATGAAGACGACGTCAGGCTGGCTTCTACTGCCAGTTGGCGGGTTCAGATTTTGACTTCATTTCGCGCCAACCTGTGACAGGCAGTGCCTGAAGGGAGAAGGGAAGGTAAGAATGCGGGCAATCTCCAGACGCAAATTTGGCAAGACGGTTCTATCGGGAATGGTTGCATCCGGAACCCTTGACAGTCCCTCTTCGTTCAGAGGCTCTATTTTGAAAAAGCCCAATATTGTTTTCATCTGTTCGGACCAGCACAGCGGCCCCTTGTTGATGGGTGGACCGGGAAAGGTTGTTCCGGTGAGGACCCCGAACCTCGAACGGCTGGCTCAAATGGGAGTCCATTTCAAAAACACTTACTGTGTTGACCCGGTTTGCACTCCTTCCCGAGCCAGCCTGATGACGGGCCGGTTTGCTTCCGACGTTGGCTCCTATGGGAACAGCACGCCGTTCGACGGGCGGGTTCCCACCTGGGGAAACTATTTGCAGCAGGCGGGTTATTTCTGCTGGGCCACCGGCAAAATGGACCTGACTCCCAAAGCGGACCTGGGTTTCAAGCAGGTCCACACCTCGCACGGACACTACGAGCACCCGGATATTACCTCTCTGTTTCGAAGGCCGATGTGCTACCGCGTGGACGAACGCAGGCAGGTTGACGGCAAGGTTGAAGAGAGAGGGAAACACGATCAGGCGGTTCTGGCAGCGGGTCTCGAATTCCTTCGAACAGAGGCGAAAAGCGTCGGCAAGCCCTGGGCCGCTTATCTGGGATTCATCATGCCGCATCCTCCCTTTGGCGCGCCACAGAAATACTGGGAGATGTACCCTCCCGATCAGGTTCAGATGCCGAACGTTCCGCCGGGGTCTCTCGAAAAACTTCCGCTCGGCTTTCAAGTGCTGCGGCATTTCAAGATGATCTCCACGCCTATTCCCGAAGAACGCATTCGCCGTGCGAGAAGCGCCTACTACGGAATGATAACCGAGCTTGACGGGATGATCGGCCAACTGCTGGACCAGCTTGAAAAATCGGGAGAGCTTGAGAATACTCTTGTTGTTTACACGTCCGACCACGGAGAGATGCTTGGCGAGCATGGGATGTGGATGAAAAATGATCTGCTGGAGGGTGCGGCCCGGGTGCCCCTGATCATGGCCGGAGCAGGTCTGCCCCGCGGGATGAGCATTGAAACTCCGGTCTCTCACGTTGACCTCGTCGCGACGTTGCTCGACTTCGCGGGAGTCCCCAGGCCAGGCGGCCTTCGCGGACATACCTTGTTGCCGATGGCTCGTGGCGTTCAGACTTCGCATCCCGGATTTGTTTATGCTGAATCGAATTCAGAAGGAAACTGTACGGGCTCCTTCATGATTCGCAGGGGGGACTGGAAGTACATCTATTTTTCCTGGTATGGCGACAGGCTGCTTTTCAATTTGAAAGAAGACCCCGGAGAGATGAATAACCTGGCAGGTAATCCTGCGCACGCTTCAAAAGTGCGGGAGTTGCACGGTCTTCTTACGTCGCTGGTGGATCCTGATACCGTTACGGAAGCGGCCTTCAGAAAGCAGCACCAGGTTCTGACGCAAATGGTCCAGGAGAAAACCCCTGACGAATTTTTCCACACCCTGAGGGGGCGCCTCGGCCGTGGCCAGGCCACCGCCCTCACCAGAAAATACTATCGGAACTGGCAGCCCGCGCCCGCCAGTGCCGACACACTGTAGAGCCAGTCCCGACACCAGCGGAAGCCCGCGCCCGTCGCCTCCATACGCTATCCGCCACATGAATGCCTTGTTTAAACCACTGCAAGGACTGTAGCCAACATGGCGGTTCGATGAGGCGCTGTCAGGGCCTGTCGGCGCCCGCACGCCGACCGGCAGGCCGCTCGCACAATCCGCAGACTTGACCGTGTGACCGTGGTCACAGCGTCTTCCAGGTGTGGTTGCTAGCCTTTAATTAGACGTGAGTTTAAAGGAGGACCTATGGAAAAAACCAAAGCGGTCCCCGCCCACGAGCAAATTACAGCCAAGCCCATCAAGCTGAAAAAGATTCTTTGGACAACAGATTTTTCACCTGCTTCTCAGGCCAGTCTGCCGCATGCCATTGCTCTGGCGAGGCGATATGAATCCATGGTGTATCTGGCCCACGTGGTGGTGCCGCACCCCTATCCGATGGTGTCACCGGAAGCGGCCCCATACATCGAAGATCTCCGCCGGGGGAGTTCCAGCCGGCTGACGTCGATGGCTGAGTCCGCCGAGTTCCAGGGAATCCCGCACGAAGTTCTTCTGGGTCACGGTGAGGTGGCTGAAGAACTGAATGCGATGGTCAGGGACCATCAGATTGATCTGCTGGTTCTGGCCACGCATGGCCGCCGGGGTCTCCGGCACTTTTTGTTAGGTTCGGTGGCGGAAGAAATCTGGCGGACTGCCGAGTGTCCCGTTCTGACTGTGGGGCCTCGCGCGCTGGCCCGCCCCGCTGAGGAGATCGCATTGCGGCAGATTCTCTATCCCACAGACCTGTCCGCGGAGTCATTTGCCGCAGCGCCGTTTGCGCTCTCTTTCGCGCTGGAATATGGATCCCGGCTGACGGTTCTGCACGTCGTTCCGGCCGCCATCCGCACCAGCGCGCGGCTGCTGGCCCGTGCGTTCCGCGACGAGTTGCAGGAGACCTTTCCTGCTGAAACGGTGCCCTGGTGCGAGCCCGACTACCTCGTTGAAAGTGGCGATCCGGCGGAGACGATCCTGAAAATTGCGAAGGAGCGCGAAGCGGACCTTATTGTGCTGGGGGTCCGCAGCCCGGAAGCGCTGGCAAAGCAGCACCTCAGCAACGTTGCGTATCCGGTGGTCGCTGGTGCCGACTGCCCGGTGCTGACGGTCCGTGCCACGTCCTGAGCCAGGACCGGGATGATTGAACAAGGCTGGCTCCTGGAGTGAAACGGTGGTCTCGGGGTGTGTTGCCTGGAGTCTAACGGCCATTTCCATTGCTGGATGATCGACCCGAAGTCTCGGCGAGAGGTGAGCCATGTTGAAGATCGAACGCATCCTTTGCCCTACAGATTTTTCTGACTTTTCAGAGAGAGCTTACGACTATGGACTGTCTCTCGCGCGTCATTACAAGGCCGAACTCTGCCTGCTGCATGTTGTGCGCCCGGTGATTATCGGTTATCCGGAGTACGCCATTCCCGATTCCGTCAACGAGTTCTATGGTGATTTGCGCGAACACGCCGAGGAACAACTGCGGGAATTTGCCAAGGTCCACGGTGAAGGAGGCGTGCAGGCAACGGTGGCTGTGGAAGAGGGGGTTGCGACGGAATCAATCCTGGATTTTGCGCGCGAAAACTCCATTGACATGATTGTGATGGGAACTCACGGCAGGCGCGGGTTCCAGCGGCTGACGCTGGGTTCGGTGACCGAAAGAGTGCTGCGAAGGGCGGGATGTCCGGTGCTGGCTGTTCGCAGACCGGCGCACGACTTTGTCGCACCTGAAAGCAAAGGAGAACCGGTCCATCTCGGCAAGATACTGCTTTGCTCGGATTTTTCAGAATGCTCAGATCAGGCCTTGCGATATGCCCTCTCACTGGCCACGGAGTACAAGAGTGAACTTTCTCTGCTCCACGTATTGGAGCATTTGCCGCCCCAGGAACAACGCGAGGCGGAGAACGCCCTCGTAGTCCATCTGATGGAAGGGAAGATCCCTGAGGGCGCTCGGAACTGCTGTAAGATCAGGACGATTGTCCGGGCGGGCAAACCGTATGAGGAGATTGTCAAACTGGCTGAGGAGGAGCAGACCGACCTGATCGTTGTCGGCGTGCGCGGCCGCAACGTACTGGACCTGGCACTGTTCGGCTCAACCACTCATCGGGTGCTGCAACTGGGGCCTTGCCCGGTGCTGGCTATTCATGCCTGAACTGCGGCACGGAGCATTGTTGCCGACCGGCTGGCTGTCACACCCGCGGCGGCCCATGCGCGAACGCCGCTCTCTGGACCATCCTCTAATTCGCCAGGCCCTTTGGCGATGAATGTTCCCGGTTTTCATCTCACCCAAACGGCGAGCTTCAACGCACGCTGGCCCCCCTGGGGGTCTCTCCTGCCCTGCGGGGGAGACCTACTGTGGCAGTTTTTACAGGCCCCTAAGCTGGAACGGAATTACCTCCATCCAGGAATAGATGACTCCCCCACTACACGAACGGATTGAGTGCCCGTGCCTTTTTGCACCTGTTGGAGTCATCTCAAAAAAAAGCACTTCTTATGGCGCGATGGCAGAGACCCATTTTTTCGAAGCAATTGATCCCTGGCTGCGTGAATCGCCATGCTGACTCTGCTACCATGGAGGATTCCGGACGGGGCCGGGATGAAGGCGAGTGCGGCGCCGGCGGGGAGATTGAAAAAGCGGAAGGAGAAGACAAGATGGCGGACATGGAAGGGAAGAGAGAAGCAAAGAACTTTTATCCGGAGGTAGAGGCGCGGCAGGAGGCGTTTTTTCTGAAGGGATCGGGGGCGCTGGACTGGGGGATGCAGAACCGGCTGGCGCGCATCTTTAATCCCGTTTCGGGGCGCACGGTGATGCTGGCGATCGACCACGGGTATTTCCAGGGGCCGACGACGGGACTGGAGCGCGTGGACCTGAACATCGTGCCGCTGCTGCCCTACGCGAACGCTTTGATGCTGACGCGGGGGATGCTGCGCTCGACGATACCCTCGGCGTTCGGAGGCGGGGTGGTGCTGCGGGCGAGCGGCGGCCCGAGCATCCTGAAGGAACTCTCGAACGAGCAGATCGCGGTGGACATTGAGGACTGCGTGCGGCTGAACGTGGCGGCGATGGCGGTGCAGGTGTTTGTGGGGGGCGAGTTCGAATCGCAGACCATCCACAACCTGACGCGGCTGGTGGACGCGGGCAACCGGCACGGGATGGTGACGCTGGGCGTGACGGCGGTGGGGAAGGCGATGACGCGCGACGCGCGGTACCTGCGCCTGGCGTGCCGGATCTCGGCGGAACTGGGAGCGCAGGTGGTGAAGACCTACTACGTGGAGGAAGGGTTTGAGACGGTGACAGCTTCGTGCCCGGTGCCGGTGGTGATGGCGGGCGGCAAGAAGATCGCCGAACTGGACGCTCTGAAGATGGCCTATAACGCCATTTCGCAGGGAGCGGCTGGAGTGGACATGGGACGGAACATCTTCCAGTCGGAAGCGCCGGCGGCGATGATTCAGGCAGTCGGGAAGGTGGTGCACGAATCGATGAAGCCGGAAGAGGCTTATGAGTTCTACCAGACGCTGCGTCACGAGAAGAAGGGCGTGGAAACGGTGGGAGGGCGATAGACGATGGCGGAAGGGAACAGCCTGAAACGGTTGCGGAACGAATCTCCTTCCCTGAGCGTGGGGATCCTGACGGCGGACCTGTTGCACCTGGGGTCGGAACTGAAGCTGCTCGAAGACGAGGGCGCGAAGCTGGTCCATGTGGACGTGATGGACGGGGTCTACTGCCCGTGGATGACGGCGGGACCGCCGCTGATCAAAGCCATCAAGACGCCGCTGCTGAAAGACGTGCACCTGATGATCGCCGAACCTCTGGGGAAGGTGCGGGAGTATGTGGAAGCGGGTGCGGACATCGTGACCATTCATCCCGACGCCTCGGCGCATCCGCACCGGGTGCTGCAGGAACTGGGTGGGATGGAGAACGCGAACGACGTGGCAAGAGGGATTATCCGCGGCGTGGCGCTGAACCCCGGAATGCCGCTCGACGTGCTGGAGCCGCTGCTGGATGAGCTGGAGATGGTGCTGCTGCTGGCGGTGAATCCGGGCTGGGGCGGGCAGAAGTTTGCCCCGTCGACCTTCGGGCGGATCGAGCAAGTGAAGAAGTTGATCGAAGAATCGGGAAAAGAGATTCTGCTCTGCGTGGACGGTGGAATCAAGAAGAGCAACGTTGCGGAGATCGTGCGGACGGGCGTGGACCTGGTGGTAGCGGGGAGCGCGATCTTTGACGGCAAGGCGGCGCGGGAGAACGCGCGGCGAGATGCTGCAGGCGGTGGCCGAGGCGAAGGGGTGAAGGGATTTGAAGAGCCGATGGAGTGAGGCGGAAGCGGCGAAGTACGTGGCAGAATACGGCGTCGGAGTGGGGCGAAGAGCTGGCGCTGCGGACCTACACCAGCCGGCTGATCGGGCAGGAGCCGGCGGTGGTTCTGCACGGGGGCGGGAACACGTCGGTGAAGGGGAGTTGGCGGAATGTTCTGGGAGAAACCCTACCGGCGATCTATCGTAAAAGCTTCAGGATGCGACCTGGCAACGATCACAGCAGAAGGCTACGCGCCGCTCGATCTGGAATACCTGCGGCGGCTGCGGACGCTTGAGAGTCTCCCGGACGAGCGGATGGCGAACGAGTTCCGTACGCACCTGCTGGACTGCCGCGCACCGAATCCCTCAATTGAAACCCTGGCGCACGCCTTTCTGCCGGCGAAGTTTGTGGACCACACGCACGCCGACGCCATCCTCGCCTTGACGAACCAGGTAAATGGAGCGGAGCGGGTGCGGGAAGCGCTGGGGGAAGGAATCATCGTCCTTCCCTATGTGCGGCCGGGATTCGATCTGGCGAAGGAGGCGATCAAGGCGCTGGAAGATTCTCCCGAAGCCCGGGGCATGGTGTGGATGCAGCATGGGCTGGTGACCTGGGGCGAGACGGCGCGGGAATCGTACGAGCGAACGATTGAACTGGTGAATGCCGCGGAACAGTACCTGGAGGAGAAAGCGAAGCATCGGCTGACGGTTAGCGTAACAACGCCGATTGAAACCGCCGCTAGTCGCCTGGAGCAGGTGGCGCCGATGGTGCGCGGGTTGCTGGCCGAGGCGACGGGGGATGAGAACCGGCCGTGGCGGCGGATGATTCTGAAGACGCTGGCGGAGCGCGAGGTGCTGGAGTTTGTGGATTCGGCGGAAGGGAAGCGGCTGGCGCTGACGCCGCCGCTCACCACGGACCATCTGATCCGGACGAAGAGCCTGCCGCTGTGGGTGGACGCGCCCGACTACGACGATGCGGAGAAACTGCGCGGCCAGGTTGCACAAGCCCTCAAGGATTACGTTGCGGCCTACGAGGGGTATTTCGAAAGGCACGCGGCGGGCCTGGCGCGAGGCGTGGAGAAACGCGATCCTTATCCGCGGGTGGTACTGATGCCGGGCCTGGGAGCGCTGTGCGCGGGCAGGACGGCGCGGGCCAGCCGCATTGCGCGGGACATCACGGCGCACACGCTGGGGGTAAAGCGGCGGATCGCGGCGATGGGCGAGTACGAGGGGCTCGGGGAAGAGCACCTGTTCCAGATGGAATACCACATGCTGCAGGAGGCCAAGCTGAACGGCAACGGGGAGCGGGCGCTGGAGCGGCAGGTGGCGCTGATTACGGGGGCGGCGGGAGCGATCGGGTCGGCGATAGCGGAGAGGCTGCTGGGGGCGGGCTGCCAGGTGGCGTTGACGGACCTGGCGGGCGAGAATCTGGAGCGGCTGACGGAAGATCTGAAAACGAAATACGAAGACCAGGTGATCGGCGTGCCGCTGGACGTGACGGAGGCGGAATCGGTGCGGCGGGCGTTTGGAGCGGTGATCCGCGAGTGGGGCGGCGTGGACCTGGTGGTGGTGAACGCGGGGCTGGCGCACGTGGCGAAGCTGGCGGAGCTGGAGATGGAAGCGTTCCGGCGGCTGGAGCGGGTGAACGTGGAAGGAACGCTGAACGTGCTGGCGGAAGCGGCCCGTCACTACAGGGTGCAGCAGACGGGCGGCGACGTGGTGATGGTGTCGACGAAGAACGTGTTTGCGCCGGGCGCGGGCTTTGGAGCTTACAGCGCGACGAAGGCGGCGGCGCACCAGCTGGCGCGGGTCGCCAGCCTGGAGATGGCGCCGCTGGGCGTGCGGGTCAACATGGTGGCTCCGGACGCGGTGTTCAGCCACGGCGCGAGAAGATCAGGGCTGTGGGCTACGGTGGGTCCGGACAGGATGCGGGCGCGCGGCCTCGATGAACAGGGCCTGGAAGAATACTACCGCCAGCGAAACCTGCTGAAGACCCGGGTGACGGGCGAAGACGTGGCCCGGGCCGTGATGTTCTTCGCCACCCGCCAGACCCCCACCACCGGCGCAACCCTCCCCGTCGACGGCGGCCTCCCCGACGCTACTCCAAGATGAGTTGGCGCATGCCCGCGAACTTGCTGTGTGATAATATTTTGAAGGTATTTGAGGGCGTGTAGCTCAGTCGGATAGAGCATCGGATTTCTAATCCGAGGGTCGGGGGTTCGAGTCCCTCCACGCCTGCCATTCTGTTGTCCTCGTGGTGCAAGCCGCTCGATGATGAATGCAAAGAATTCGTGAATTTGCCTGGAGCTGTGTGCGGTATTGGCAGCGCCGCAGATTGTCGACAACAAGCTTTTCCCAAGCTCCGCAGTGATGACAGCCTCGGCCATGGGCTTAAGAGTCTCATCGGCCTTCTGCCAGGCTGTTTGCACGTTTGCGGTTGACGAACTCTCACTGGCAAACAGATAATTATTGGTGGCGTTGGAGTTCGCCCTTAACCGCCCCTTTTTGAGGGGAAGATGACTCCTGGAAAGGCGCTGGCGGGCGAGCACAATTGGGAGGACTCCGGCGCGTGATCCTCCTTTCTGTATCCTTTCCGGGCAGCCTTTCCGAGCGTAGAAACAAGGCGGCGCGCGATGGAAGGTGATACTGCACTGAATTCCATTCATAGAGCCTACGTCTTTTCTTGTGCCGACCCTTGTCGTGTGCGGACCGCGATGTTTCTTGTGTGAAGATGTAGCATTGTGACGATGGGAGAAGATGAACCGGGAGCGAAGTGAAGATGCGCAGTGAAAAGTCTGAGGATAGTACGTTGACTCTTCCCGCAGCATCCACTGGCGCCGGCGCAACTCAAAGCCTTCAGCGGCTGGCGGAACTGGCGGGCGAACTGGGAGCGGACCACGTGGCGCAGGAGGCCTGCGACCTTTCGGTACGGGTTTCTGAAGGCCGGTTCTTCCTTGCCTGCATCGGACAATTCAAGCGTGGAAAATCGACGCTGATCAATGCCTTGATCGGTGAGCCGTTGCTGCCCTCGGGCTTTATTCCTGTGACGACTGTTCCGACCGTCGTGCGGTTTGGGGAAAGGCGCGCCGCTCGCATCCGGCGCCAGAGCGGGCAGTGGCATGTGATTCCTCTTGCCGATTTAAGCCGGTACGTTTCAGAAGAGCACAATCCCGAAAACAGTTTAGGCCTAGCAGGGGTGGAAGTCTTTGTCCCCGCGCCGCTACTCAAGGACGGGATGTGCCTGGTGGACACACCCGGCCTGGGTTCCGTATTTGCAGGAAATACGGCTTCCACCGAAGACTTCCTTCCCCGCATTGATGCTGGTCTGGTGGTGATGGGAGCGGATCCGCCTCTGGCCGGAGAAGAGCTGAAACTGGTTGAAGCTATCGGGCGGCAGGTTCGGGATCTGATTCTGGTGCTGAACAAGGCTGACCGGACGACCGATGCCGAGAGGGCTGCCGCCGCGGACTTTACCAGGAAACTGCTGGAAAAGCGTTTGCAGAGAGATGCGGGGCCGGTTTACCAGGTCAGTGCTCTGGAACGGCTGGAGGGCCGCGGCCCGGAACGTGATTGGAGCAGGTTGGTCCTGGCCTTGCAGCAGCTCACCCTCGATTCCAGCTGCCGCCTGGTTCGCGACGCTTGTGAGCGCGGCATCGAACGGCTGAGCGAACAACTGCTGGCAATCGTTGCTGAAGAGCGCGAGGCGCTCTGCCGGCCGATTTCCGAGTCGGAGCAGCGGGTGGCTTCCACCAGAGAAATTATTGCCTCGGCAGAACGCTCCATGCGCGAACTGGGATTTCTGTTCATGGCCGAGCAGCAACGGCTCTCCGATCTGTTCGTCAATCGGCGCAAGAGCTTTCTGAACTCAGCATGGCTGCAGGCACGCCGGGAATTCGAAAGTCCGCTGCGGGAGAGGAGCCGCGGCATGGGCCCTGCCTACCGGCGGCAGACCATGCGCGAGGCCCAGCGGATCGTGCGCGAACTTGTCCTGCCCTGGCTTGAAACCGAGCAGGCGGAGGCTGAAACCGAATACCGGCAGGTCACCCGGCGCTTTATTCAGGTTGGAAACGATTTTCTGGAGAAACTGGCTGAAGCCGGCGCGGGTGGACTGGCGCGGATGCCCCACGCGCTGGATGCGGACGGCGGGTTTCAGGTGCGGTCAAGGTTTGTGTTTCGCGATCTCATTGAGGTTGCGGAGCCAGCCTCGCCGCTGCGGTGGCTGGCGGACCTGTTCCTGGGAGCCGCCGGAATGCATCACGCTATCGACAGGAGCGCCGTGGAGTTCCTCGGCCACTTGCTTGAAGTCAACAGCTCGCGCGTGCAGAGTGACATCCTGAACCGCGTGCAGGAAAGCCGCGACCGGCTGGAGGCGGAAATAAGAAGACTTCTCCACGACGTCACCAAGGTCGCGGAACAGGCGCTGGTCCATGCACGAGCTGCACAGGAAGCGGGGGCGCCGGCGGTCGAAAAAGCCCTGGCGCGACTCGAACACCTGGATGCAGAAATGCTGGCCTTGCGCCGCGCGGGCTGAACGCGACCACCTTCGGGACCGGTCAGCGATGTCGACGTACCTGTCCGCTCCTCTCATTGGAAACGACCTTGCGTTGGCCGAAGATCGGGCGTAAAGTGCAAACGCGTTGACCGAAGAAAACGCAGGGAGGGACTTCTGATGGCGATATCCAGGCGCGCTTTCCTGGGAGCGGCGGTTTCCACGGGAGCCGGGCTTGCAGCAGCCGGCGGTGCGAAAAGAGCATCCGCAGCCTCAGCCAATGCTGATCAGGAAGTTATTCCTGCTCCGAGCGGCGAATGGATGGCGGCCACGCCCGCAAGCGAATACCGGGCCTACCGCTCAAGGCTTGCCAAGTCGGCGGACGTTCCAACCTGGATCCAGATTGACCTGGGCCTGAACTATCCCATTGACAGTGTGAAGGTCTATCCGGCGAATGAGAGGCTGTATCCCGGAAGGGATGAGCATTACGCCGGCGAGGGATTTCCTTTGCGCTTCAGGATTGATGTGTGTGATCTGCCCGATTTTCAACATGCCAGGACGATCGTCGATCACACCGCTTCAGACTATCCCAATCCTCACGGCTTGATTCAGCAGTTCCGCCGGTCCGGTGTGTCGGGGCGTTATCTGCGGCTGACCGTAACCCGGCTGATGAATGTTGCGGGTAGAAAAGGCGCTGACCCGAAAGCCGGTTATCACCTGGCCCTGGCGAAGATAAATGTTTTCTCCGGCGGGAAAGAGATCGCCGCTGGGTGTCCGGTTACTGTAGATGCAATCTACGGAAATGATGATGACGCGGCACAGGTGACGCGGGCCGAGCGTGAGGGAGGAGAAGGCGTTCGTGTGGACAACCCCGGCAACGTGACCCCGGCGAGCACCTGGAAGCCTCCTGTTTATCAGGCCAGGAAGCCACTCAGCGGTGTCAGCCTGGATGGCGGAGTTTTCCAGGCCGCCATGGAAAACAATATCGGGTATCTCCTGAACTCATACAGTGTCGACGAATTGCTGCGCCATTTCCGCGAGCGTGCGGGGAGGCCCAACCCGCCGGGGCTGCCCAGGCCAAAGACAAAGTTCTGGGAGCATGACCTTGCGGGATCGAACGCCGGCCGGTTCCTGATGGGCGCAGGGAACACGTTGCGGTGGGTTGACCACCCGGAGCTTCGCAGGCGCCTCAACGCCGTCGTGGACGGCATCGCGAAGTGCCAAGGGCCAAACGGGTACATCATGGCCTATCCGGAGAAGACCATCTTCTTTTCGGAGCGGGGTGCGTACACGCGGGCCTGGCTGACGCATGGCCTTATCGAGGCAGGCTATGCCGGAAATCGTAAGGCCTTCGAACTGCTGCGGGGCTATTATGACTGGTTCAACCAGTGCTCATACCTGCCTTATATGATGCGATTCGCCATCCAGGGCGGGCAGGGAATGATCGGCAATACGCGTCTCTACTCGACTCCAGCAGGCAAGCCCGCCGACATCCAGGTCATTCAGCGCTATTTCCAGCAGAACTTCTGGCTGGACCGCCTGGCGGCCCGCGACGAAAACGCCGTTTGGCAATACCCGTACGATCGTCCTCATTGCTACCTGCTCACTGATATTCTGGCCTACCTTGACGTTTACCGTGCCACGGGTGATCCGCGCTATCTGCGGGCTGTCAAAGGAGCCTGGGACCTCTTCCATGACAATTGGGAGAATATCGGCGGCAGCACTTCCATCATTGAATACGTGGTGTGCCCACCGAAGTCCTACCCGTTGCGCGCCAAGCTTGAGGAGCTTTGTGGAAATGCCTTCTGGGCTTTCCTGAACCAGCGTCTCCATGAGCTTGATCCAGAACGGGAAGCGTACGTTAGCCGAGATTGAGAAATCCATTTACAACGTGGCCCTGGCCAACCAGGCGGGCACGGAGGGCTTCCGTTACCATGCCGTCCTGGCACATCAAAAGGAAGCGCCCACTCAAATCAACACCTGCTGCGAAGGGCAGGGCACGCGGCTGATCGGTTCTCTGCCTGAACACATCTATTCCATCGCTTCTGACGGACTCTACGTGAATCTCTTTGAACCTTCCACCATCCGCTGGAAGCAGAATGGGCAGACGTTGAGTCTGAAGATGACAACAAAGTTCCCGTTCCATCCTGACGTGCGCCTGGAATTCTCTGCAGCCCGCCCGGCGAGTGTGCGGATTCGCGTGCGCGTACCCTCGTGGGCGGCGCGCGAAATGGAGGTTTATGTCAACGGCAGCCATGTTGCAACGGGCCGTCCCGGCAGCTATGTCGTTATCGACCGCACGTGGTCCAACGGTGATAAGGTTGCGTTCCGGTTACCGGCCGTACTGCGCGTAACGCGCTACGAGGGTGCGGACCAGATTCCCGGGCACGAACGGTATGCCGTTTTGTACGGTCCGGTCCTGCTGGCCGCTGTGGGAGCGCCGGAAGTCAGGCTGCGGGGAGTTGACGCAGCGCACGCTGAACGGCTCACGCAGATGCTGCAGCCGCAGCCGGGCCGGCCGCTTCACTACACAGTGGAAAAGAATCCGGGCATTCACTACATGCCTTACTGGCAGGTTGACACACAGCCGTTCAACTGCCTGCCCGGTGTATCCGCCGCCCGTTCCTGAACCTGCACAATTCCCTCACCTCTTTATAGAGCGGTGAGCAGGGCATCCTCAACAGCCTGCTGATCTGAAGGGCTGAGTTTGTTCCCATCGACAGTGAGATAAAACACGTCGATGGCTTTGCGGCCCTGCGTGTCAATTGCAGCCACCTCGATATTACATCGGTGCTCGGAGAGCAGGGAACTGATCTGGTAAAGCAGGCCCGGGTGGTCCTGGGTTGTAAGCTCAAGGAGCGTGCTGTGGGAGGATGAGGTTTCGTCAAATCGGATTCGCGTGGGTATCCCGGGACCGGACGCGAAGCGGTTCTCCGTGCGGACGCGGCCGCGCATCAGTTCCTCAAGGCTCCTCCGACTGGTCAGGACATCGCGGATGTTTTGCTGCAAACGCTCCTGTTCAGGAGGATTCAGGTCCAGAGTGTGAAACAAGTCAACAAAGCGGAAGGCGTCAAGAATTGTTCCGGTGTTGTTTGCGAAGGCTTCTGCCGCAACGATGTTCATCCCCCAGGCTGTCAGGACCCCCGTCAGGGACGCGAAGAGCCGGGGCCGGTCCCGGGTTATCGCCATCAGTTCCCAATAGTGTTCACGATTTCTCAGCAAGGTCTGGACCGGTTCACGGGCACATTCTTGCGCCATGCGATGATGGATTTCAATCTCTTCTGCTGTATGGATCCGGAGGTAACGCTTTGGCAAGCCTTCCAGAAACTTGTTGGCGCCTTCCGGTAACCGGGGACTGTCTTCCAGAGATGCGGCACCATTTTCAGACGATATGGCTTCCTCGGCAGACTGGATCCGGTCACTGTCCAGACTGCGGGCCAGCGCATTTGACGTGGCGGCATAAAGCGTCCAAAGCATCTCCGCCTTCCATGGAGTCAGGGCTTCCGGATTGACCGATTTGATGTCGGCGTACGTCAGAAGGGTGAGCATCTTGAGACGATTGTGGGATCCCACAACCTCCATCAAGTGATGAATTGTTGCAGGGTCAAAAATGTCGCGATGCTGGAATGATACTGACATTTCCAGGTGCCTGCGGATGAGGAAGCGAATGGTCTGGCGGTCTTCCTTTTTCACCTGGATACGTGCGAAGACCTGCTCCACGGCCTCGAGGCTTCCGTCGATATGATTTTCGGCGGCCATCCCTTTGCCCACGTCGTGAAACAGAAGAGAAAAGAGCAGCAGGTGCGGCTCCTCGATTTCGGACAGGATTTCGCCAAACTTGCGCTCCCACTCACTTTCAGCATTTCGCAGTGCGCAAACATTCTGAAGGGTCAGCAGGGAGTGCTCATCGACGGTGTAGCGATGGTAAAAATCTCTGATCACCAGCGCGTCAATGGCGCGAAACTCCGGGAAAAACTCCTCCAGCCACCCCAGGCGATGCATTGCCCTGACCGCGTCGATCGCATGGGGCAATGAAAGGATCGTGCAGAATTGCTTCCAAAAGGCAGGATCATTCTGCACGCCGCCCAGTCCTCCGGGAAGAGACTGCTCCACCCATTGTTCCGTCGCGCGGCTCATTTCCAGGCCGTGCCGCGCAACAAATTCGAACAGCCGCATCAGGTATGCAAAATCGCGCGCCTCAGCGGGCAATTTGAGAAAGATCTTTCCTTTCACCGCTGAAAAATCAAGATTTGAAACCCGTGATCGCCAGTCACGGTAGAGGTTATAAAGCGCCAGGCGTCCGGGCTGGACTTCTTCCATGGTCTCGCTGGTCAGTCTCTTGACAGTTCTGGCATGGCGAAAATAGGCGCGCATCCAGTCGGCTGGCGGGACTTTCCGGCCGAAACTGACACCTATCCCCTGTCCAGCGGCTTCTTCCTGCAGTTCATAACTCAGGCGATTGTCATCGCGTTCCCGCCGGTAATGGAGGAAGCAGCGAGTTGCGGCAAGAAATTGAAAAGCCCGGCCGGCTGCTTCCGCTGAACGTGCAGGGAACAGATCTGCAGGAGACTTCCACTGGCGGCTCGATTCCAGTTCAGCGATGAGGCTGAGCCAGCGGACGACATGAAAATCACGAAAGCCGCCAGGCACTTCTTTGATGTTCGGTTCCTGGTGGAAGATGGTGTCCGAGTGCTTTTGATGACGCTGGCGGGTCATCTCAATCAGATCGTTCAACAGAGTTTTCCCATCCTTGCCGAGCAGCCCCGGCAGTCGGGTGTCATGGAGTTCGGAAAAAATCTCCTCCGAACCCGCAAGGTAGCGGAGGTCGACCAACGCCACGTTGAATTCCAGGTTGTCCCTGTGGAGGATGCTGCAATCGTCCAGGGTTCTGCAGGTCTGGGAGGCACGCAGGCGCAAGTCCCAGAGGGAACGGACAAACTGGCCGATGGGTTCGCGGCAACGGGCCAGGGTTGAGTTTCGCGCGGAAACAAACAGAAGATCGATGTCGGATTGAGGGAACAATTCCTGCCGCCCGTAACCGCCGAGCGCAACCACACACAGGTCTTCCGGTGATTCGGACCGTGAGGCAATGAGGGACTGATGAAGTTCCTGGACCACCCGGTCGACCACATGGGCACGCGCCAGTGCGGCGGAAGGGCCGTCACCGGTGGCTTCAAACTCCGCCCTGATACGGTCAAACTCCCCCGAGCAAAATTCCAGCAGAGACGTTTTCAGCGGCAGGGGCGCCATGGACTTAGCTTATAGGAGGAACTGCATCCAGAGCCAATCAAATCAGCTTATGGATGTCATAAATAGCCGCAGACTGATGGGGACAAGCTTTGGAGACTCCTGTGTGGCGGGATGGGCCAGGGTTCCTGCTATGGACATACCAGTTCAACCCGGCTGGGGCCGGCCTTCTTGGCTTCTGCGAGCGCGGCCTCAGCCGACGATATGAGCTCGTGAGCTTGATGATTGTTGTTGCCGACAGCGATTCCGATGCTGATGGTTACAGGGAAGTCGCCCTTGAAGGTTTTGAAGGCTTCCTGGCAGACTGTTGCCTGGAGCCTGAGGGCCTGGCTCATGGCTCCGGAACGGTCGCAGGCCGGGGAAACAATGACAAGCTGTCCTCCGCTGTAACGGCCTACCGAGTCGTAGACGCGGACGGAATTGCGGACTTTGCGGGCTGCTTCACGCATGACGGCATCGCCGGCAAGGTGTCCGTGCTGATGATTGATCCGCTTGAAATGATCGACGTCAACCATGAGCACGGCCATGGGAGTGTTTTGCCGGCGGGAGCGATGGATTTCCCGGTGAAGAACTTCGAGTATGGACGAGCGGTTCCATAATCCCGTGAGGGGATCGTGGGTTGTCTCAATCTTGATGTTTTTACGGGCCGCTTCAATCTGGTCTTCCAGTTCAATGATGCGCTTTGCGGCGCGCAGCCGGGCCTTCAGCTCATGGGCAGCATAGGGCTTGGAAAGGTAATCGTCGGCAACGGACTCGAAACGGCCGTTTGCTCCTTCCGTGGCCTGTTTGGCCGTCAGAAGAAGCACGTACATGGAGGGCAGGGCCGCATCGTCCCGGATTTTCTGGCAGACCTGGACGCCATCCATCCCGGGCATCATCCAGTCCAGGATGGCGATTCTGGGATGAGCGGGATTTTGCAGCGCGCGCCAGGCTTCCTCGCCGTCACTGGCCACGGACACTTCGAATCCCCATTTGTTCAGGAGAATCTCCAGAAGACGGCGGTTGACGGGATCGTCATCGGCGACCAGGATCTTCACCCTGTCACCTCGCTTTCCAGGGTTTCGATCGCATCCAGCAGGCGTCGGACCTCCTTTTCAAGTTGCTGAAGGCCCTCGGCAGCGTGTTCCAGGTTTCCATTGCGAGCCATCGTTTCGAGCCTCCACGAGGCCTGAACTGCATCGTCAGCTCCAAAGTTGCTCATGGACCCCTTCAGGGCGTGGGCCGCCTGTTCGATCGTTGCTGCGTTCTTGCGTTTGACGCCGGTTCGCAGCTTTTCGAGGGTGGCCGGGGCGACGCCGGCAAAAATTCTGAGCAATTCGTGAAAGAGTTCGGAGTCGCCATCCACGGCTGCGAGTGCTCGTTTGCAGTCGATGACCTCCTGTGGAGCAGGTTTTGGCTGGTGTTCTCGCGCCGCCTCCTGAGGTTTCGGTACGGTTTGCTCGATGACGCTGACCAGTTCCTGAGGCTGGACGGGCTTGGCAATATAGCCGTCCATGCCGGCATCGAGAAAGCGCGCGCGGTCACCCTTCATGGCGTGTGCGGTCATAGCGATGATGGGCAGCCGGCGCGGCCGCCCTGTTTCCAGGGCCCGGATGGCAGCCGTCGCCTCGACGCCGTCCATTTCAGGCATCTGGATGTCCATCAATACCACATCAAAACCGTCGAAGCCTGCGGTCCGAATGGCCTCCACGGCTTTGCGTCCGTCGGAAACCGACGTGACCTTATGGCCGAATTTTCTCAGCAGGTGTTCGGCCAGCTGGCGATTGACCATGTCGTCTTCGGCCAGGAGGATTCGGAGAGTTCGCTGCTCCTCGCGGAGGGTGTGCCGGGTGATGAGTTCGGCGTCTTTGGTGTTACGCCGGTCCGATGAGATCGCCAGCAGGACGGCCTGCAGCAGGTCGCGTTCCTTGACAGGCTTGTGGAGGTACGCAGCGATTCCCAGCTTGCGGCAACGCGCGGCGTCACCCCGGTGGCCGCTGGAAGTCAGCATCATGATGGTGGCCCCCGAAAGCACGGGATCCTCCTGAATTCGTTCTGCAAGCGTGAAGCCGTCCATGTCCGGCATCAGGGCGTCAATCAGGACCAGGGGAAAGGGCTTTCCTGCTGACTTTGCCTGGCGCAGGGTCTCCAGGCCTGTCCAGCCGCCGTCGGCCATCGCCGGCCTCATTCCCCAGTTGGACAAAATCTCTTCCAGCAGGCGCCGGTTCGTCGCATTATCATCCACCACCAGGGTGGGCAGACCCTGAAGGTCGACTCTTTCGGAGGGTGTGGGTGATTCGCTGTCCAGGATTGCCGGATGGAAGCAAACCGTAAAGTGGAAGCTGCTGCCTTTTCCTTCCGTGCTTTCCACCCAAAGGCGGCCTCCCATCATTTCGGTCAGCTGGCGGGAAATGGCAAGGCCCAGGCCAGTGCCTCCGTAGCGGCGCGTCGCGGAACTGTCCGCCTGGGTGAAGGGCGCAAAGATCGTCTGCTGTTTGTCGGAAGGTATGCCGATTCCCGTGTCGGCCACGGTGAAGTGGAGGACGATCTCATTTTCAGTTTGTGATTCCACCGTGGCGTGCAGAACCACCTCCCCATGGGCGGTGAACTTGATGGCATTGCCAACCAGATTGACAACGATCTGCCGCAGGCGCGTGGGATCGCCCTGCAAGCGGTAGGGCACGTTGGGCGTGACGTGCAGGGCCAGTTCCAGGCCCTTTTCGTGGGCGCGCAGCGAAAGCGTCTTCAGGGTATCTCCAAGGGAGTCGCGCAACTCAAAATCGATCGGGTTGATATCCAGCCGCCCGGCCTCAATCTTTGAGAAGTCCAGGATGTCGTTGATGACGGTCAGCAGTGTTTCTCCCGATGTTTTCACCAGGGTCAGATATTCGCGCTGTTCTTCATTCAGTCTGGTGCTCAGGGCCAGTTCGGTCATGCCCAGAACGCCGTTCAGGGGCGTCCTGATTTCGTGGCTCATATTGGCCAGGAACTCACCTTTTGCCCGATTGGCGGCTTCCGCAGCTTCGCTCGCTTTTTGCCATTCGAGTTCGATTCGCTTCCGTTCGGTAATGTCGCGGGCTATCCCCTGTACCCCGGCCGGCATCCCGTCTTCAAGAATCAGGCGGCTGTTGACTTCCAGTGGAATCCGGCGCCCATCTTTGGCCACAAGTTCCATGGAGTAGGTTGTGGGGGTTTCATCATGAAGCATTCGTCTGAACATCAGGTCAGCGGCTTCCCGGTATTCTTCAGCCACAAAATTGAGAACATCTACGCCCAGGACCTCTTCCCGTGCATATCCCGTGACGCTTTCTGTTGCCCTGTTGACGGAGGTCACTTTCCCCGCGATGTCGGTGGTGTAAACGATGTCGTTGGCGTTCTCAAACAATTCCTCGTATCTCTTTTTGAGCCCCCTTTCCCGCCGCGCCCATTCCTGCAGCAGACTGTTTTGATTGCGGACTCGCCGCCGGAGGATTTCAGTCCAGAGAAAGGGAATGAAGACCAGAATGGCCGCACCGCCGAGAAGCCAGTTCCAATCCTGCGCTTCCAGGCGGCTGATTGTTTTAACCCAGGGAAAGATATTCGCAGGGACCGGCATGAAAGCGTGCCCGTGAGTGTCTTTCAGCCCTTTTGAAGGTAGGGTGGCTGCCCGGCGGATGGGGCGCACCTCTCCGCTCACAGCAGGATGCGCAAGGCGGTTTGCCCGGCACAACGGCGCGGCAGGCTGGAGCAATGCCATGATGGCCGCAACTGCCATCAGACTTCGCTGCACCGCAAGGCGGCGGGGCGGCACAGACCTCCGAACGCACGGGATGCAGGATTCCTTCATGGTTTTCTCACCCAGGCTGGGAGTTTATGAGTTTTTCGTAGCATTCCGGGCAGATCCCGTGGCTGAACTCCGCCTCTGTGTGATCGCTGATATACGTCTCAACCTGCTGCCAGTAATCGCCGTCATTGCGGATCTTCTTGCAGTACATGCAGATCGGCAATAGTCCACGCAACTGCTTAACCTGCTTCAAGGCCGTTTCGAGATCCCGTATTCGATCGGCCAGTATCGTTTGCAGCTCCAGAACACGGATTCCGACTCGAACGCGTGCCCGCAACTCCGCCTGGTGAAAAGGTTTGGTCACGTAGTCGTTGGCCCCGGCTTCCAGGCCGGCTACGATATCGGCATATTCCTTGCGGGCCGTCAGAAGAATGAAATAAGGAGGCGAGGTCGAAGGCACGGCCCTGGCCCTGCGGCAAATGGTGGGTCCATCCATTCCCGGCATCATCCAATCGAGGACGGCCATCTGGGGTGCTTCCGGCCTGGTCAGGGCTTGCCATGCCTCGGTTCCATCCCTGGCGACCAGGACATCATGGCCCCATTTCTCAAGGGCTCTTTGCAGGACCCGTAGCGACACAGGATCGTCATCCGCAACTAGAACGCGTGGCACCTTCCGTATCGCTTCCGGTTGCTTGTCCACATCGGCCATCATGTTCATGCTCTGGCCACGCTGGCGCTCAGTTCTTTTGGATCTTTTGCATCGCCTGGGACAGGTCTTCCAATGTGAAGGGTTTTTCCAGGAACTCCGGGTTGCCGGCGTCCACAACCTCTCGCTTGACACGCCCCGAACTGTGCCCGGAGGAGAGGATGACTTTGACGCCGGGGTTGATGTCTTTCAGCCGGGCATAGGTTTCCAGCCCACTCATTCCCGGCATGATCAGGTCAAGCAGAACACACTTGAAGCTGTCGCTCCTCCTCGAAAAGATTTCGCAAGCCCGGCTGCCGTTCTCGGCGGTTACCACCTGGTATCCCAGCCGTGTCAGTCCTTTTTCCAGGAACTCCAGAACACGCGGTTCGTCATCTACAACAAGCACCCGGCCGCGGCCTGCAATCATCCGGTCAGGCGTCGAATTTGCCCCCCGCGGCTGTTTATCGAAAACCGCTGGAAAGTAGAGCGAAAACTCACTCCCTTTTCCCGGCTGGCTGGACACTGAAATGAACCCCTGTGCTTCCTTCACAATGCGATCTACCATGGCCAGCCCCAGGCCGTTGCCAAGGCCCTTGGTGGTGAACCGCGGGACAAAGACATTTTTCATCACCTCGGCCGACATTCCTTCCCCGGTGTCGCGAACGGAGATGCAAACGTATTGGCCGGCCGCCTTGGAAGCGGGAAGGCGCGCGTCACCCGGCTTGAGCGTCTGCAGGGCCGATTCGATGAACAGTGTGCCACCCTTTTGCATGGCGTCACGGGCGTTGATGCAGAGGTTCAAAATGGCCTGCTGCAGACGGCTGCGCTTGACATGGATTGAAGGCAGCCGTTCGGCAATTCGAGGCTCGATTTGAATCTTCCGGTCGAATGTGCGGGTAACGATGCTGAGAACAGCCCCCACCAGGTCACCCGCGTCAACCGCCCTCTCGTCCTCCGCATCGTCCTTGGAAACATCAAGGAGCTGCCGGGCCAGATCCGCGGCGCCTTTGGCGGATTCCTCAATGATCCTGAGCGGTTCGTGCAGGGGGTCCGCCGCTGACAGCCGAATTCGTGCCAGGGTCGCGAACCCAATAATGACCTCCAGCGCATTGTTGAAGTCGTGGGCGATGCCGCCGGCCAGCATGCCCAAAGCCTGCAATGCCTGAGCGTGGTAGAGTTCTTTCTCAAAACCGCTGGTTTCTTCCGTGCGTTTTCCTGGCAGATCCGCACTCACGAACACCAGGAAGTGTGTCGCCTTCCCGTCCTCATCGTGGATGGCCCGGGAATCGATGTGGCAGGCAATCGTGTCGCCCGATTTCCCGGCCAGAGATCTCACCACCATTGGCTCCGGGCCTTGGTTCGGCGAGGCTTCAGTTCCCGTTATGGGGTTCTGTTTGCGCCCGGCCTCCCGAACGAAACTGTTCAGCATTTTCCCGGTCAGTTCTTCCTGGCTGAATCCCAGCAGGCTGGCCAGCGCTTCATTAACATTCTCAATTCTGGAATCCGGACCCACGAGTGCCACCCCGATGAGTTCCTGGCCAAGAGCGACATGCGTAATTTGAGCATGCTGAGAACTGCTCAGGTTGACCATCCGCCCTGCTTTTACACCCGAACCCACAGGCGCAACCTCCCCGGAAATGGGAACCTTTGAGACGGGCTGGTTCCTTCCGTCCGGCTGAAGGCGAATTTCTCCGGTGCCGTTTGTGGCGGGGCCTATGATCACACCATCGTTGACGTTTTTCGAAGACCTTGTCCCTTCCGCCATGTCGATTCATTCCTTCCGGGATCTGGGAACGGGGGATGGCCTTTGTCCCCTCTACCCCTGGCTTCGCGACTGATGGCAGATGAGACTCCCAATTCCAACATCGCAAAGGACTTCCAATAGGTTAACTTTCGGCATTGTTGGTGGAAACTTGAACACCAAAACGCCCTGCAGGATTCGGGCTGGCACTGTGGATGAGCAAGTTGTCTAATATTGGTACACTGGAACTGGTTCATTAAGTCTCGTCCTGCTCGGCACATGCGGGCGTGCGAGGCTGTTATCCCGCATCTGCAGGAGGAATGGATGGTTAATACACCTTCAACGATGGTTCCTTTGGGCACCCAGGCGCCCCCTTTCAGCCTTCCCGACACCGAAGGCAAAGTCGTGTCCCTCGATGATTCCAAGGGCTCGCCGGCATTACTTGTCGTTTTCCTGTGCAATCATTGCCCGTTTGTGAAGCACGTGCTTCCGCATTTCGTCGAACTCGCGGCGGAATATCAGAGGCGCGGGGTTGGAATTGTCGGAATCAACTCCAATGACGTCAGCCATTACCCCGATGACGCTCCGGAGAAGATGGCGGAGTTGAGCCATGCGATGGGGTTTCCGTTCCCCTACCTTTATGACGAAAGCCAGACAGGTTGCCAGGGCTTACGGGGCAGCCTGTACGCCGGATTTCTATCTTTTTGACCGGGACGGCCGCCTGGTCTACCGCGGCCAGATGGATGACAGCCGCCCGGGCAACGGCCGCCCGGTTACCGGGGCTGACTTGCGCGCTGCGTTGGATGCCGTTCTGGATGGCCGGCCGGTTTCCGACGATCAGAAGCCCAGCATCGGATGCAACATCAAATGGAAGCCGGGAAATGAGCCGGACTACTTCCCGCATTAGCAGTGGGAGCCCTTCAACAACCCGTTTTGCAAGTATGTCTCTTGGGCGACCGTCCAGGTGCCGGTTGGTATCAGGTTTTTTTCCTGCGCAGGGCGCGGCCGGGCAGGGAAGCATCGCAGGCCGGCATTAACGGGGAGAATAAGTAATCCAGGTGGTCTTCAGGGTATCTTTGTTTTGCACCTCGACTGCATCAGTCGAGATCGCAACCACGGTAAAAGTTTTTTCGAACGTGCCCCCTTTGGGAACCAGATAGACGCTCGAGTTATGAGAGATGACGGCCTGGGTTCCGACACCTGCGTTTTCAATAAAACCGATGACCTTCAATCCTGAAAAGGTATCGCCCGGCGGGGCTGTGGGTGAGCCGCCGCCCGCCGTCACGGCCTGGTTTGACGGGGTCTTGCGGCGCCCGGTTCGGGGCCCTTGGGGTTCCGTCTTGAACTGGAACGGGTTGCGCATCAGGGACCCGGGTGTATAGCGGGGCCTGAGCTCAATGCGGATTCCCGGCCGCTGCGCGTGAACGTCAAAAATGGGATACCCTTCCAGGTCAGCCACCACCCGAACCACCGAGGGGTTGCCGGGTTGCCATTGCCCCACCCGGACCCTTTTCAGCACCGGCGAATCGACCGGGTAGACGTCCTGGCTGCTGGCGTCGCGGGCGTCTTTCAGGTCGATCACCAGTCGGAACGGATCGGCAAGCTGGAAGACCCGATAGGGAACAGCCCTGCTGCTTGCGATGTCGATGGTGGTTTCACCCTGGCTGCCCGGTAGAATCGAAATTCCGGATACCTGCGCAAGCGGGGACGCTTCTTTGCGGCGGGGTTTCGGCACGTCCGGATTGGCCACGGGAATGAGCTTGTCATGGGAAGGCAAAACGGGACCCGTCAGGCTGGCTGAGAGGTCCTTGAATCGATGGACCTGGAAGGCCTTATTGGGAGGCGGGCCATCCTGGGCCGTTTGCCTTTCAGGTTTCAGGGCGTCAGCAGCCTGTTCAGCCGCCGCGGCGCCTGAGCTGGGGTTCGATGCCAGGTCCGCACCCCGGGGCTGTGAGCTCAATCCTGATTCCCGAAGCCTGCTTCGTGACGTTGAAGGACGGATGGCCATTCAGGTCGGCCACAACGCGAACCACAGCAGGGTCGTTTTTCCACTGGCTTGCGCGCACCCGTTTGAGGACCGAAGACGGGGCGGAATACTCGCCCTTCAGGCCCGCTTCATGGGCGCCCTGCAGGTCCACCACAAGCCGGTCCGGGCCGGAGAGTTGCATTGTCCGGTAGGGCACAGAGCCTGTAACAGAGAGATCAATGATGACCGTCCCGCCCGGCCCCTGGTGGACGGATATCCCCCGGACCAGGGGCTGAGTCGCCGTCTGGCCTGCCGCCTGCACACGGTGGCTCTGCAGCGTCAGTCCTGCCGCCGCCAGCATCAGAAATAAAACAGCTAGTAGCTTAGGCGAAGTCTTGAATATGCGCATTTCCATCGCCAGACACAACCCCACCCCCTTCTGACATCGAGGCACGGGTTCACGGATGTACGGAGCTAGACCCAAATATATCGGGGAGAAATCGGCCTGTCAAGCAGGGGATACCTGCATGAAGGGAGCGGATTTTGCCTGACAGTTCCGCCGGGTGGTGCGCCTCTTGGTTTGTAGTGTCTGCGTAGTCCCGAAGGGACTGGTCTTGATGGGCCGCAGGGCGTATACTGCGGGGCCATGGCTCGCCGCAGGCTCCCCTACATTCCGGCGGGTGGCGCAGATTTTGATTTTTAAAGTCTGCGTTCAGCGAAGCTGAGATGGGGCAAAGCTGAATTATGAATGATGAAGGATGAAAGAGGCACTGGGGAGTGATGAGTGATGGTCCTTCTGAATGATCGCGATGCACCGGATGCCGTGAAGCTGAACGGAAACGTCCCGCTTCGCGGGACCGCAGACTCGACAAGGCGCGAATCTGCGCCACCCGCCCCGCCGCGTCTGGCGCGGAGGGGTTTGCGATGGGTGTTGGTTTTGCGAAATTGGGGTTCGATCTTGCAATGGAAGTTTATGGCTACTTTGGGGGGTGCCATCAGTGACGACCAAGTTCCAAGACTTTCTCGTGAGTACAGTCGGGGCACTGGTCTGGCTCGGCCTCAGTTGGGGATGGGCACGCTCGGTGCGCCGAGGGCGTACTATGACATCGACACAGAGAAAAATGCTTTGGTATTCGTTCGGGTTTATCCTGGGCATGTGCTACATCATGATGTTTGGTTCATGGTTTGGATGGCCGAACGCACTCTGGTTTGTCCTGATCGCTGTCTGGGGATATCGCGCTGCATGGGATGCCACGAAGCTGACCGAAAGTCCTGGTTCGCGGTAATCGGACCCCATCAGGCCCTAATCCGTGCCGCGTTCGTAGCGGTAGGCGTTCTTGCCACGTACATTGAAGCATGCCTAAGCACGCCTCGCCCAAGTCATTGATGAAACCCAGCCAAAATAAAAGCGAAGCTGAGTGGGGTTAGAATGGCGCGGGAAAGAATTATGAATTGTAAATGATGTAAGGATGAAAAAGGCACTGGGGAGTGATGAGTGACGGTCTGCCTGAATGACCGCCATGGATCGGGCGGAACGAACACAAGCAAGAGCCTTTCGCTTCGCGAAATCGCAGACACGACAAAGCGCGTATCTGCGCCACCCGCCCGCCTCCGTTTTCGAGGTCCGCGGTTCTTTCTAAACAGACGGTTGGCGGAAAAGTTGATCGCCGCCGGAACGCCGCGCAGCCCCTACGCTGGCGTGGTCTTTCTGTAGGGCGCCGCTGATGGCGGAGGCCGCCTGTTCGGCTATTCGTTCATATCCCGCACTCGTATAATGCACGTTTCCGGGGGCCTGAAAACTATCGGGCGGGAATTTGCTGGTGAGGGCATAGAGATCATCAGTCCTGATGTGGTTTCTGCGCATCACCTCTGCCGCCACTCGATTGTATTTGACCTCGTCGCCCACAACCCGGCCGGGCTCATGGGGAGGAACCACCGTCGTGGCTGCCCAGATGAGGGTTGCCCTGGTGCGCTTCAGGATCTGCACGAGTTCTTCGAGGTTCTTCGGGTACTGGGCGATGGGTACGTCCTGTACGCCATGGATCTTATCTTGACGCCCGTTACCCGTTGATTGCGGGCTGCGATAGCAGAGGTCCCACAGTCCCCAGTTGAAATGGATGACCGACCACTTCCTTTTGCCGAGCCAGCTCTGAATATGCTCCAGGCCATAGTGAGTGTTCTGGCAGTTGGCGGGCGTGCCGTCAGGTTTCATCGGCCGGAAGACGTTGGCTTTGCCCTTCAGCAGCCTGCGCACATCCAGGGTGTACCCGATCGAGATGGAATCCCCAATCAGCAGCACATTCGGAAGCGCGGGATCGGGCGTGAACTCCCACCGGTTCGCGGCCGGCGTGTCAAACGGCGATGCATACGCAATCGGCCGGCGCGCAAGAACTGCGGCCGCTGTTGCCGGCAGAAACAGGCCCAGAAACCTTCGGCGGCCAGGGTGGGCGAATGATTTTTGACTCTCCATAGAGCTTTGGTCCTTTCGCGGAATGTTCCCCGAGTTGGCTTTCCTGCATCGATTGCGGGTGGTCCATAAAGCGTTCCCCCCAGATAACTTTGCTCGCCGGGATTGCCCCTTTGCGGACTGTGCAGATGGAGCGTGTTTTCAGCACACGTCAGATGATGGCCTGCCTGGATGTGCACAGCCGGGAGCCAACATACTGGGTAAGGCGCCGGGTGTCAAGACCGCAGAGGTGGTATCTGTCTCTGCGATCCCTCCTGGCTGGCGTGTAGGTTCCGCGCGGCTCGCTCAGGCCCGAAGGGCCGAAAGAATTTAGCCCACGGCGTGAGACGCGGGACTCGAGTGGCGTCAAAATTCCCCCGAGCCCCGGCAGGGGCGAAAGGCGTGTGGCCGGGAGCCTGGGTGCAGGTTGGGGTAAGCGCCGGCAAGGGCCTCTCGCTTCGCGAGAGCGCAGCCCCCGCAAGGCAAGCATCTGCGCCAGTCGCGGGAATTTGCTTGACAACGCTGGCCTAGTATGCTAGGCTTATGAAGGTGGCAGGAGCGCACGGTCCGGGGTGCGCTCGACTCGTCGTTCGGCCATGGGAGCCAGGCGAGAGCGGCAGCCTGATTCCGGAGGCCGGTCGCGCAGGTTGGGGGCTGACCAGAAAGGCTAGTTTGCTGGCTTTTGGGGACAAATGGGACAGAAAAAGATGTTATTTTAAAAAACGAACCCGAGAGGTTGTTGAAAACAAAGAATCGGCTGCTAAAAACGAACCCAAACAAACCCAAAAACAAAGCCGAGAAGTCCTTTAGAATCGCACCGGCGGATAAAACAAACCCAAAACAAACCCAAAAACGAACCGGGCCATATTGTTGAAAATACATAACAGCGAAAATCCTCGATCAATAGTGGCATGGCCGGTGGAAAGGCTAGTAGACTGGCTTTTCAGCCGAATGCCGCGGCACCGTTTCCTGTGCTCGACCGAGTTGTAGTTGAACGGGTCTGACCGGTGTCATCAAACCCTCGCTTGGCGAAACCGCAGACACCGCAAGGCAAGCTTCCTCGCCAGCCGATGCTACGCCTCCCACTCGTGAATGCCCCGAGGGGCCGGTTTAAGGCACGATCCATGGACTCCTGCCCGGCGGGATGGCAGACAACAAGTGGGCGGGAGTTTGCGCTTGCTGGGTACTTGATTTTGAACGCGGACACTTGCTTGACAAGCAGGGGAGCGTCACCTATGATGCAAAAGAGAGGTACGTCTTGTTCAGCGGCGGTTTCACTGAAGTCGGATTTATCTTATTTATCGCCTTTCTTCTTTTCGGGCCGAAGAAGTTGCCGGAGATTGCGCGCGTACTCGGCAAGGGGATGGGAGAACTGCGCCGTGCCTCCAACGAGCTGAAGAGCTCGCTGGAAGAAGAGATTCGAAATCTCGACCGCAAGGATGATGAAGTCAGTTACTCCGGCCACGAGTACTCTGAAAATGAGTACTCTGAATCTGAACATGAGTACTCCGAACATGAGTACCCTGAACACGGGACGCATCACTATACCGAAACGGAAGAGGAAGGCTTCAACGAGCACCCGGAAGAGACGCACGAACTGAGCGCAGAGTCCGAAGGGACGGCAGTGACCGATCAGTCTGGAGAGACGGAGACGACACGAAGCGAGCAGTCCGAAGGCGATCTGGAGCCGGCTCCTGAGTATGGCTACGACTATTCAGAACCCTCCCAGCAAGAACCCGAACCACGGCCCCGAGGATGACGATTCGCGCGGCAGGCAGATGTCGTTCCTCGAGCACCTTGAGGAACTTCGGCAGAGGCTGGTCCGCAGCGCCATCTCCGTTTTCGTGGGCTTCTTAGTCTGTTTCTATTTTTCCGATAATATCTACGGCCTCCTGGCCAAGCCGCTGACAGACACGCTTCAAAGTCTGCACATGGCGAACAAGCTTGTTTATACCAACCCCGTCGATCCTTTCAATCTGTACATCAAGCTTTCCATCGTGGGTGGGATCTTTCTGGCCTCGCCCTTTATTCTGTTCCAGTTGTGGCTGTTCATTTCTCCCGGTCTTTATCGTCACGAAAAGAAATACATCTGGCCGTTTGTGGGACTGTCGTCCGGCCTGTTTTTTACGGGCGGATTTTTTGCCTACCGGTTTGCTTTCCCCGCGGCCCTCAAGTTTCTGCTGGAATTCGGCAATCGCTTTACCCCCATGATTACCATTCATGAGTACTGGGGCCTGGCGCTGACCATCATCCTGGGTGTTGGCGTCGTTTTTGAGTTGCCGGTTGTCATCCTGCTCCTTTCCATTTTCGGAATTGTCACGCCGAAGTTCCTGATCAAGAATATCCGCTATGCGGTCATCATTACAGCGGTTGTGGCGGCTGCTCTGGCTCCCACGCCGGATTGGACCACGCTGTTTATGTTCTGGATGCCGCTGGTGGGTTTGTACTTTGTCAGCATCGGTCTCTCGTGGCTCGTCTACTACCGGAAAAACTGGAAAAAGCGGCATGAGAAGACTTAGCGGCGGCAAGCTTCCATCCCTGCTGTTTCTGTTCACGTTTCTGCTGGCTTTCCTGGTGAACGCTCCGAAGGCTCGTGCGGCGGACGCCTATGCTTTTAACGGCGGGCGCGCCTTTGCGGACCTTGAGCACCTGGTGTCTTTTGGCCCGCGGCCGGTTGGTTCCAAGGCGCTGGAGGCTTCCCGCGCCTGGATGATCGGTCAACTGGAGAAAGCCGGTTGCAAAGTGGTGCAGGACCGTTTTGTTGCGGCCACCCCCATGGGGAATATTCCCATGGTGAACCTGATCGCCGAGATTCCCGGCAGGGAACCAAGACACATCGTCATGATTGCCGGCCACTATGACACCAAGCTGGAGAATTCCTTCCGTTTCGTCGGCGCCAACGACGGTGGATCAAGCGCGGCATTCCTGCTGGAAATGGCTCGCGAGTTGCAACAGACGCGGCACAAGTTGACCTACTGGATTGTCTTTTTCGATGGCGAGGAAGCCATCCGGCAGCAATGGTCTGGTGATGATAACACTTACGGCAGCCGGCACTTTGTCCAGAAACTGACGGCGGACGGCGAATTGAGCCGAATTCAGGCCATGATTCTTGTCGATATGATCGGGGACGCGCACCTGGATATCCACTGGGACCAGAATTCCATCGCCTGGCTGAACAAACTTGTCTTTCAGCAGGCGGACAGGCTGGGCTATTCAAAGTATTTTCTGCGCCAGCCCACCGCAGTTACCGATGACCACATTCCGTTTGTCAGCGCCGGCGTATCCTCTGTCGACATCATCGACTTTGATTACGGGCCAGACAACAGTTACTGGCACACGGCGCAGGATGTGATCCAGCACTGCAGCCCTTCCAGCCTGACCATTGTGGGCCGCGTGGTGAAAGCGACGCTCAGCGAGCTTGAAAGTTCGCCTCACGTCCAATAGCAATCCTCCCGGCCTCCCTTAAGAAATTCTCTGTTGGACACAGGATTCTGCCGCCCAATGTCGCAAGCTGTTCCCTGGGGGACGTCGAGGTGGGTATTACTTGTGGGAATCTGCTGACTTTCCACTGAAACCAGCCGGCAGGTCCTGCGAAAAGATAACCGCAGAATCTTTCTTTACGAAGGAGTGGAGGGGAGGCGTTGAATCGTCTCTGAAGGGCATATCGGTACGGTAGTGGGCTCCGCGGCTCTCTCTGCGAGCCAGAGCCGAGGAGGCGATCAGGCGCGCGACGGTCAGCATGTTCCGGGCTTCGTGGCATTGCCGGTCCAGCGGGACCGGTTCCGGAATGGTGAGTTCTTCAAGCTGGCCAACGGCTTCTATCAAGTCTGCATGCTCCCGGATGATTCCGACCTTTTCCCACAAAATTCCACGCAGGCCCTTCACAACCTGTGGGGTATCAGCGTCGGCGGCCGTTGCAGGGCTGTCTGCATGGGGTTTGTCCCTGGATTCCTCCACCCCGGGCTTTGCGCCGGTAGTCTCGGAGTGCGAATGGCAGGAATGTCTGTGGGCGCTCGCGCCGGCACGCGCTCCGAACACCAGCCCTTCCAGCAGGGAATTGCTGGCGAGGCGATTGGCGCCGTGGACCCCTGTAGAAGCCACTTCGCCGGCCGCGTACAGGCCCGCAAGCGAGGTGTTGCCGTTGAGATCGGTGGCGACTCCGCCCATGGCGTAGTGGGCCGCAGGACGGACTGGCAGAAGATCGGTGGTAATGTCCAGGCCGTATTGCAGGCAGGTGGCATAAATTCTGGGAAAACGGGTTTTAACGTGATCTTCCTTCAGGCCGGTCAAATCAAGATAAACGAACTCTGTGCTGGTCTTGCGCATCTCCATGACGATGGCGCGGGAGACGATATCCCTGGGCGCAAGCTCGCCGGCCTCGTGGTAATGAGGCATAAAACGATGCAAGTCAATATTTCTCAGAACGGCGCCCTCGCCCCGCAACGCCTCGGAAAGCAGGAACCTCGGAGCGCCTTTTGCGTAGAGAGCGGTAGGATGAAACTGGATGAACTCCAGATCGCTCAACAGCGCGCCGGACCGGTAGGCAATGGCAACCCCGTCACCGCAGGCAACGTCAGGGTTCGTGGTTTCCTTGTACACCTGCCCCATGCCGCCGGTTGCCAGCACCACGCCATTGGCCTCGATGGTTCGCAGCCTCGAGGCTTTTACGTCGATGTAATTGACTCCGGCAACCTTTGCCCCGTCTGGCAGGAGGTCGGTAACAAAGGTGTGCGACCGGATTTCGATGTTGGGAAGTGTTTTGACCTTCACCATGAGCGCCCGCAGAATCTGGGCGCCGGTTGAATCTCCATGAGCGTGCAGAACGCGTGAGCGGCTGTGCGCTCCCTCGCGCGTAAAGGCCAGTTTGGTCCCTTCGCGGTCGAACTCCATGCCCCAATCGATCAGCTTTTTGATTTCACGCGGCCCCTGTTCAACAAGGATCTTCACGCCTTCTTCACGGCACAAGCCGTCGCCGGCTTGCAGGGTATCCTGAAGATGGAGGTGTACTTCGTCATCTTCGGCAAGCGCAGCGGCAATGCCTCCCTGTGCGTGTTCGGTGCTCGATTCGTAGATCTCGCCTTTGGTCAGCACCAGGACGCGGGCGGTGTCGGCCAGTTCGATCGCAGCGCGCAGTCCGGCGATGCCGGCGCCAAGGATCAGGTAATCGACGTGCTCGTTTTTCTCGCTCATAGGGACCATCACCATCATACGCGGCGCCGGGCAACCCCGCAATATGTAGCCCGCCGGTCAGCGGCGACCGGGAATCTGCCTGGATTCCGGTGGTATGCTATGTGTTTTCGTTTACACTCAAGAGAGGACTGATCAGGAACGCATGCGACGACTTCGAGTGAAATCCCGTGATTTTGAATACCACGTTGTGGCCGGGCGCGGCGCCTGGAGCGCGTTTCAGCGCTTTCCGCACCGGAGATATTCTTCCATATTCGTACTGACGGAACGAGCGCTCTGGAAGCGCTGGGGTACGAACTTTCTGAAATCCAGCCAGTTGATTGCTCCAACCGAGATCTGTGTTCCTTCGGGCGAAAACTCAAAGAGCATCAGAATGGCGGAGCAGGTGGCCGCAAAACTGCTGAAGAAAAGGGCGGACCGGCGTTCTCTTCTCATCGCGTTTGGTGGGGGCGTGGTGGGTGACCTGGGCGGGTTCGTCGCTTCCACTTACATGCGCGGGATTGACTATGTCCAGGTGCCGACCACGGTGGTGGCCCAGGTCGACAGTGCCATCGGCGGCAAAACCGCTGTCAATGTTGGCGAGATGAAAAACCTGGTGGGGACGTTTGCGCCGCCGCGCCTGGTGCTGGCTGACCCCGTGGTACTGAAATCCCTTTCTCCGAGGGCGTATCTTTCCGGCTTCTATGAAGTTGCCAAGCATGCGGTGCTTTCCGGCCCGTCGTTGTTTTCCCTGATGGAGAAGGCCGCCGGCAGGCTGCGCCCCGGACTGGACGGGACGCTGGACATGCTGCTGGTGCGCGCGGCGCAGGTGAAAGTGGATATCGTCAATCGTGACGAGCATGAAACTGATTTGCGCCGGCTCTTGAACCTGGGCCACACCTTTGGCCACGCGCTGGAAGAAGCCACGGGGTACCGGCGGTTTCTCCACGGCGAGGCGGTGGGCTGGGGTCTGCTTTGCGCGGCGAGGCTGGGAGTGCTATTGAACATGCTGGACGTAAGCGAGGCCCAAAGGATCTCGGCCCTGGTGCGGAGGATCGGGCCGCTGCCTTCCATTTGCGATCTTGCTCCGGCAAGAATCCGGAAGCTCTTCGCGCGCGACAAGAAGGCCGTTGCGGGCCAGATCCACTGGGTGGTACCGGAGAAAATCGGCAAGGTCAGCGTCGTGAGCGATGTTCCCATCGAAGCGGCGACAGAAGCGCTCCGCAGCGTGCAACTATCGGAGGTCCATGGTTAAGGCGAACCCCTTGGCGGCTGGCGGCGCCACGGTAGACAAAGGTGCGGACGAACGGGCTACAGCATCCGCTGTTCGGAGCATGTTTGCGACTGTAGCGCCGCGTTACGACCTGCTGAACCACCTTCTCTCTGCCGGGGTCGATATCGGCTGGCGGCGCGCAACCGTCAGGGCGCTTGAGCCCGTGTTGTCCAGGCCATCATCCGTGGTGGCCGATCTCTGTTGCGGGACCGGAGATCTGGCGCTGGCTCTGAGACGAGCTTCGGATGGTGCAGTGCTGGGGACCGATTTCTGCCATCCCATGCTGCAGCGTGCCCGGGAAAAATCGGTGCGCCTGGGCCGAAACACCAACTTCCTGGAGGCGGATACGCTGCGACTGCCCTTCCGTGACGCGTCGCTCGACGCCGTGACCATTGCCTTTGGCTTCCGCAATCTCGTGAACTACAGGCGCGGGGTTCAGGAAATGCGGCGGGTGTTGCGGCCGGGAGGCATGGTGGCGATTCTGGAGTTTTCGCACGTCACCTGGCCTGTTTTTGGCCCGCTGTTCCGCGCTTATTTTCGACGCGTGCTTCCGCGGCTGGGTGCGTTGATTTCAGGAGTTCAGGGTCCCTACCAGTATCTTCCGGATTCGGTGTCACGCTTTCCGGACCAGGAAGCCCTTTCAGACCTCCTTCGGGAGGAAGGTTTCAGCGGAGTGCGCTACAGGAATTTTACCGGTGGGGTGGCGGCCCTCCATCTGGGAGAGAAGGGTTAGGTCTGTCTGGTTGCTTATGGGCCGGCTGTTGGATCTTTCTGAATCCATTCCTGGGGCGCGCCGCTGTCCTTGAATTCCTTTTCAAGCTGGTCCATTGCCCGCTGAGCTTTTTCCGTTGCGGCGCTTTTGGCTTCAAGTTCGACGGTCGAAGCATCGATGCGGCCATTCAGTTTTCTTGAGCGCTCAGGATTGAGTTCTCTTGCCTGCTGAACCTGAAGAAGGTGAAGTTCATCCTCCACGAGAGTTTGTTCTTCTTTGGCGTGGGTCAGGCGCGCGCGCGCGGCCCTGAACCTTGCCTGCCAATACTCTTTGGACTTCTCGCGGCTTCTTGCCTCGTCAGGCGGCGCCGCAGGTGCGCCGGCCTGCGCCCCTCCGGTTGCTGCTTCGGGTGGCGGGGACGGTGGTGAAGGTTCCATTTCGGGCGAAGATGTCGCCTGCATTGAGGATTTCAGAATCGCGATGGGAGGCATTCTGGCAATGTCATCGTTGGTGAATACCTTGACGGGAACTTGGCCCTTCTTCTCCCTGGCTTCCCGCTCCTTGCGGTACTGCCGCGCAACTTCGCCAAGGGACTGCGCCGGAGTGGTCGCAGCAACCGGAAAAAGCAGGACGCCCAGAAGGACCCATGAGAGCCTCGAGTGAATGGTTTGGGGCATGGTCGTTGTTACGGCTGAAAACCGAATATCCTGCGGGTGAGGGTTGCGAAGTCCATTATCGGATCCAGCCGGGGTCGCCTCCTTCGCGGCGAAGCTCTTGCTGCAAGTCGTCCATCGCTTTTTGATCGTCGTCGACCGCCTTCTCTGCGTTTGCGATTTTGGTGCGTAACTTGTCCACGTCTGTCTGGAAAGCCGGCGTGCTTTCCTGTTCCAGAGTTTTCTGGGGGTCGGGATAGTACTGCATTTTTGCGAGTCCCAGTTGCTGCTTCAAGACGTCGAGCTGACGCTTTTGAAACTCCATTCGCGAGCGGATTTTATCGGCCTTTGAACGGAAATACTCCTCGCCGTGTTCCTCGGACTCAGCGGCCTGGGCAACACTTTCCCCTTTGGCCTGCTCCTTCTCTTTTGCCTTTTCCTCAAGTCTGGCCGACTCTATTTCCATCGGACCCCGGGAAGGCAGATTGTCATTGGTAAATACGGCAACCGGCTTCTGCTTTTCTTTCGCGCGCTCGGCCTTCAATTGTCGTGCGACTTCGCCAAGTGATGGAACCGTCGTGGGCGCCTGGCCCCGGGCGGGCGAGCTTACCGCGAGAATCAGGCCAACCAGAAATACGCAAGCCACATGTTTTCCGCTATTTCGCATCCGCTCGCCTCTGCCCGGCGTTGGTGGCTCCTCACGGGTTGAGCCACCAACGAATTCCTCTAACCTATTAGTCGGCAAGGACCAGCGCGGGGGCCATTAGAATGTTCTAATGGGGGTAGCCGGACAGTGAGGCCAAGCGGGCATATCAGTGCCCATCCTGTGTTATGAAGTAAACTCTTACGAATGATTTTTTCTGCTCAAAGTCGAAGGCTCCATTTTTTGATATTCTAATTTGTTCAGCTCTTACAAATGGGCATGGCGGGCAAGCAATCGCCAGCATTTTGCATAGGAGGGTTTGCAATGAAGATTCTAAATCTCGATTTCACGCGAATCGCGCATGACACTTTCCGGATTGCAGGCTCGAAGGTGATTTATACGGACCCGTTCAAGGTGGTCAAGGAGGACCCGGCGGACATTGTTCTCTTGAGCCACGAACACTTTGATCACCTCAGCCTGGACGATCTCAACAAAGTCTGCACGCCTGAGACCACCATTGTTGCGAGCCCAGCGTGCAAGGAAGGCCTGCAAAAAGTGAAAGCGAAGGGAAAGCATTTCGTCGAGCCGGGCAAGAAGCAGACCGTTGGCGAGGTGTCGATTGAGGCAGTCTCGGCCTACAACGTCAACAAATTCCGGGAGCCCGGGAAGCCTTTTCACCCAAAGGAAGCGCAGGGTGTGGGTTTCGTGTTTGAAATGGACGGAACGCGCGTCTATTATGCCGGCGACACAGATTTTATTCCGGAAATGAAATCCATCCATTGTGACATTGCGTTATTGCCGGTGTCGGGGACGTATGTGATGACGGTGGAAGAAGCGGCCAAGGCGGCGCAGACCATTAATCCTAAAATTGCCGTCCCCATGCACTATGCAGCCATCGTCGGGACCGACGACGACGCGAAAAAGTTCAAGTCCATTGTGACCAACTGCGAGGTTCAAATCGTCTGATTCCGTGAGGGGCCGGTCTCCACGAAGTGCGGGCCCGCTTGTGCGCGCCGTATGGCCATTGCCTGGCACCGCGAATCACTTCCAGGTGATACGAGGGAATTTTTTCGGAATGATGCCCGCACCTTCCTTGACGGTAATGATCTGGTTGACCGGAACTTTGGAGAGTTTATCCACCTGCCCGCTGGGCCACGTGATCTGGAGCGATTCAATGGCCTTGCGTTTCCCGAGGCCAAAATGAATGCGCGGGTCGTTCGCCGCCATATAGCTCATGCCGCCTTTGGCCTGCTGGACCTGTGTGAAGCCTTCCGAAGTCAGTTTCAGGACGCTTCCCAGGCCGTCACGGTTTGATTTGGTCCCCACCAGGTTGACGGTCAGCCAGTTGTTGGCGTTGCCACCGTCGTTCCGGAGCAGTTCCGGAAAATCGCCTCGCGCATTGATGACAAAGTCGATGTCGCCGTCATTGTCAAAATCGGCGGCAGCCAGCCCGCGGCCTGCCACCGGCCGCATGAATGCGGGACCGAGTTCTTTGGACACTTTGGCAAATTTGCCTTTGCCGAGATTCCGAAACATCAGTTTAGGCTCTTTGTAGGCAACTTCCGTGTGGTAGAGGTTGATGTTGTCGAGCATGGCGCCGTTCACCTGCATGATGTCGGTCCAGCCGTCATTGTCATAATCCGCGAAGATGGTGGACACTCCGCTCTGGAAGATGGCGCTGTTTCCGATACCGCACTGGTAGGTAACGTCGTCGAATGTTTCGTCGTGATTGTTGTGGTAGAGGCGGTCAAGTTCAAAGTCGAGGTGTGTGATGTAGATATCCATCCATCCGTCGCCGTCGACGTCAGCCGCGTCGATACCCATGCCGGCTTCATACTTGCCGTCGGCGCTAGCCGCCACTCCGGAAATGAATGAGACGTCTTTGAAGGTTCCGTCGTGCTGATTGATAAAAAGGAAGTTCGGCCAGGTGTCATTGGCAATGGCGATGTCCGGCCATCCGTCGTTGTTGAAATCCGCGGTGACAACGCCCATGCCCTTGGCTTCCGGAATTCCGATGCCCGACTGCTTGCTGACGTCGCTGAAGGTTCCGTCGTGGTTATTGTGGTAAAGCTTGAGGCGCTGGCCGCGGTAATTGTCGGGATGGCAGTAGGCGCGATAGCCGGTCCGGTGTTCGCCGCACCAGATGTTGTTCTCGGGCGACCACTCAATGTAGTTGCAGACCACCAGGTCGAGCCAGCCGTCCTTGTCATAATCAATCCATGCGGCGCTGGTGGACCAGCCTCCCTTGTCTGCGATCCCCGCCTTTTCGGTGACGTTGGTAAAAGTTCCGTCGCCGTTGTTGTGGTAAAGAATCGCGCTGCCATAACCCGTGACGTAAATGTCGGGAAAGCCGTCATTATCGTAATCGCCGACGCAAACGCCCTGGCCGTAATGGCCCTCGCCGCCCACTCCGGCTTTCTCCGTAACATCGGTAAAGGTTCCGTCGCCGTTGTTATGGTAAAGCGCGGAGCGCAGAGGGTGCGGAGGGGTATAGACTTTGGTGGCGGCTGACTGAACGAAATAGAGGTCCAGAAGGCCGTCCTGGTCATAGTCAATCCAGCCCACACCCGTTCCCATGGTCTCCAGGTAGTACTTCTCTTTACTTCCTGTTCCATCCTGTTTGAACGTGATACCCGCCGCTTGGCGGACATCCGTAAAGGTGACAGGAATACCGGCCTCCGGGGCCTGGGCTGCTGCCGCCAGGCTCTTCAGGTCAGGCCGCAGGGCGAGCCATGCGCCCAGGCCTGCGGTTCCCATATCCTTCAATAATTCGCGGCGCGATACTTTTTTCGTCAACTGGTTTCTCCCCCATATTGTGCGGGGCTTTCTGAGCGAAAATCCCGAACCTGTTCCCGCTTGCCCCTCCGGCGATAATAACTATAACGCGGTGGGACTGTTTTCCTCAATCGTTGAGCCATGGCCGATTTGGCTCTTTGTATGGACTGGCACTCACTGCGAAATCTTGCATGGAAATGCCAACAGATGTATATTCCCGTCGGCAGGAAATGACTGGCATCAACAGGATGACTGGGACCGTGATTCGCGGCAAAAATGTGCCGCACCCGGTGATGGGAACGGGGAAAATCCGCGGGAGGTGCTGATGAAAAGTAAACTTCTAGGGCTGCTGGCGTGCCTCATCGCTGCTACGTTACCTTGTGCTCAAGCTGCGGTGAAAAGGCCGAAAATTCTGGGCATTGCTCACATGGCGTTTTATGTGAGCAACCTTCCCCAGACGCTGGCCTATTACAAGAACTTTCTCGGTTTCGCCGAACCTTACGACCTGAAGAATGATGACGGAAAGGTCCGGATCGCCTTCATCAAGATCAACGACTACCAGTACCTGGAACTTTTCGCTGAGCCGCCCAGGGGCGACGGGATGCTCAACCACATCGCCTTCTATACGGATAACGCTGAACAGTTGAGGCGCTACCTGATCTCTCGGGGCATTCACGCGCCGGCCAAAGTGCACATAGGAAAAACGGGGGACAAGAGTTTCACGGTGAAGGACCCTGACGGCCACACCGTGGAGTTTGTTGAATATCAGCCTGACGGCTGGGCCATGAAGCACCGGGGCAAGGACCTGCCGGCCACCCGTGTCTCCAATCACATCATGCACATTGGGTTTACGGTGAGTGCGCTCGCCCGGTCCAGGGAGTTTTACGGCGACGTTCTGGGCTTCAAGGAATTCTGGCGCGGCAGTTCCGATGGAGTCACGCTGAGCTGGGTTGACCTGCGCGTGCCGGAGGGCAAGGATTATGTTGAGTTGATGCTCTACAAGCAGCTGCCCGCGCAGGACAAACGCGGTGGCGCAAACCACATCTCGTTGATGACGCCGGACATCGCCAAGGCGGTGGCCACGCTCCGATCCCGCGCCGCAGCTTTGAACTACACTCGCAAGATAGAAATCCACGTGGGCCATAACCGGCAGCGCCAGGCCAACTTTTTTGATCCTGACGGTACGCGCACCGAACTGATGGAGCCTTTCACTATTGACGGCAAGCCGACCCCGCCTTCGACCGCCCCGCCTCCGCGATAAGGGTGGGGAATGGGCGGCCATCGTCTGCATTCTTAACGGGATATGCCGGGGGCTCGTTTGCCCGCCACCGACCCATTCTTCGACCCTGAAATCTGAATTTGACCTCACGCTTGAGCGATTGAAAGCCTGCGCAGTCGGGGCAAAAATCGAGTAAGATAAACAGTGAGTCCCAGTTAAGTCCGATGGTCATAACCGAAATTTTCAAATCTATCCAGGGCGAATCCTCTTTTGCGGGTCTTCCCTGCGTGTTTGTTCGCCTCACCGGATGCAATCTCCGCTGCCACTGGTGTGATACGGCCTATGCTTTTCACGGAGGAGAGAAGATGGCTCCGGATGAGGTCCTCGACCGGGTGCGGAAACTGGGAGGGAAAATGGTGGAATTGACCGGAGGCGAACCGCTGCTTCAGAAGGAGACGGTCGGGCTTGCTGACAGCCTGCTGGCTGAAGGCTACCGCGTCCTCATTGAAACCAGCGGCGAGCGTTTTGTGGGAGATCTTGCCCGGCCCGTGGTTAAAATCGTGGACGTGAAATGCCCGGGCAGTGGAGAGAGCGGAAAGTTTAATCCGGCAAATCTCGACGTTCTGGAACCCAAGGACCAGATCAAGTTTGTGGTGCTGGATGAGCGGGATTATCTTTACGCCCGTGATTTTATGGAGAAGCACCGTCTGGCCGGGCTTGTGGATGAGATTATCTTTTCGCCCGTCTTTGGCCAGTTGCCGCCCATCCAGCTTGCCGAATGGATCCTGCGCGACAACCTGCCGGTACGGGTGGGGCTGCAAATCCACAAATTTATCTGGGACCCTGAAACCCGGGGTGTCTAAGGTGGAATTTCTGCGAGGCTGGCGAGAGAGTGGGCCGGCCGGCTGCCCAGCAAGGAGCAAAAGTTTTGGTGAAGGACGATCAAACATCTGACCGGCGGCCCCTGGCTGTAGTTCTGGCCAGCGGCGGGCTGGACAGTTGCGTAACCGCGGCGATCGCGAGCCTGGACTATCGTCTGGCTCTCTTGCATGTGGCGTACGGCCAGCGGACCGAGGGCAGGGAACGGCAGGCTTTCAACGCGCTTGCGGATTTCTATCACGCTGAGCAGCGGCGCGTATGCCGGCTGGACCACCTCCGCGAGATCGGAGGGTCCAGCCTTACCGATCCGAACATCCCTGTTGAGGCCGCGAACCTGGAGCGCAAGGACATCCCCTCGAGTTACGTACCCTTCCGCAACGCGCATTTTCTTTCCGTTGCCGTTTCGTGGGGCGAGGTCCTTGGCGCCCGCAAGATCTTTATTGGCGCGGTGGCGGAGGATAGTTCCGGGTATCCGGATTGCCGGCCCGAGTACTACGAGGCCTTCAACCGCGTCATTGACGTTGGGACAAAGCCTGAAACCAGGATCGAAATCGTGACTCCGGTGATCCACATGCGCAAGAGTGAGATTGTGCGAAGAGGGATGGAACTTGCAGCTCCTCTTCATCTGACCTGGTCCTGCTATCAGCGGGAGGATGTGGCGTGCGGGGTCTGTGACAGTTGCGCCCTGCGCCTGCGGGCTTTTCAGGAAGGGGACCTTGAAGACCCCATTGCCTACGCCGTCCGTCCGCGTTACACTCCGCAGTCGTCCAGGGTGGGCTGATGTTTTCCGGCGAATCAATGGCAAGGATTGGGTTGAGCGCCGAAGAGGTTAAAGCTAGAATATACTTTGGGTAGTGTCAAGGTGAGGAGGTTCAAATGAAGTATCTGTCAGCGCGGAAGGTTTTCGGAATTATTTTTGCTTTCGCAGCGTTGGGGATGGTGGCGCCAGCCTATGCTCAGACCGGTGGTGTACAGGGGAAGGCCATTCAGGAGGATGGCAAGCCCTGTGTCAAATGCATCGTGATGATTGACCGGCTGGACATCAAAGCAAATTATAAGACCAAGACGGACAAGAAGGGGCAGTTTGTTTACATTGGCCTGCCCATTGGAAATTACAAGATCACATTGCAGAGTCCTACCGGGCAGACTCTTTTCTACATCGAAAAGCATGTCGGTCTGGGAGAGCCCACCGATGCAGACTTTAATCTTCCGAAAGAAATGGCCCAGGAGAAGCAGCAGCGTCAGGAGCAGATGAAGTCTAATCCTGAAATGGCCAAGCAGGCCAAGGAGCAGGCCAAGGAAGAAAAAGAGTATAAGGGACTCAAACAGTATTTTGAACAGGGCAACACGTTATACACTCAGGGGCAATACAAGGAAGCAGCCGCGGCTTTCCAGCAAGCCCTTCAGATGGCCAAGGACAAGAACGTTCCTGTTGTGCTGGCGCGTCTGGCTGATTCCTATGCCAAGGCCAAGGACAATGACCAGGCCATCGCAACTTATCAGAAAGCTCTCCAGTTGACCCCGGACGATGCTGCTCTGCACAACAATCTGGGCAGCGTCTACGCCTCAAACGGCAAGATGGATGAAGCGCAGGCGCAATTCCAGAAAGCAGCCGAACTCGACCCAGCAAACGCCGGCCGGTACTACTTCAACATCGGAGCCATCATGTACAACGCAGGGAAGATGGACGATGCTCTGACGGCTTTTAACAAAGTCATCAGCCTGGATCCCAAGAATGCGGACGCCTATTACCTGAAAGGGCAGGCGCTCATGGGTAAGGCTACGATGTCGTCGGACGGCCAAGTGAAGGCTCCTGATGGAACTGTCGAGTCTTTCAATGAATATCTCTCGCTGAATCCCAACGGGCCGAACGCCGCTGCTGCTAAAGCGATGATCGCAACGCTGCAGGGCAAGGTGTCAACGCAATACAAAAAGAAGAAGTAGCAGCTGTTACCATTCCATCCTGGAGTTCAGGGGCCCCGTTTTCAAAGAAAGGCGGGGCCTTTCTCATGCTGAGAAATCCACAGGTAAAGGCTTTATTCCCGCTCCTCTTCCTTGCGGGCCTGGCCTCTCCGTTGAAGGCTGACACGATTCACCAGGCGACAGCGGATGGACGCCAGCGCGTCATTCAAAGCAACGCAATCCTGATCCATCAGGATTCCTCGATCCTCATTTATAAGCATTTTGACCTGCCCGACATGCGGGTTGAAAAGGTGCAACTGTCGCAGGGAAGTCTGCCCTACACCGTTGTCACCAGTTCTCCTTCCCAAAGGCGGAGTATTGTCGAACTCTGGAAGCGTTTCGGATACACCGCCAGGGTGACGGACACGAGCGGCAAGACCACTCAGGTTTTTGACGCCTATATTGATTACTATCCGCCCGGGGGCCGCGGTTCGTTGCTGGTGTCCGTGCCTGCCATCACCTCCTTCCCCTTGTTGCTCGACGGGGGAGCTGCAGACGTCCAGGAATTTTCCAAGATTGACCGGGTTGAATTTCAGAATGGTAAAATCACTCTGACGCTCAGGAACGGCAACGTTGAACACGGCAAGTATCTGATGCCGACCACCCAGCCTGCTGAGGCCCGGTTCCTGGGCATTACCGAAAAATATGATCCCTCCAGCGTTGACGTCTTCGATTTCTCTGAGCCGCTCTCGCGCTTAAAAAGCATCGTTTTCCAGCAGTGAGTTCAGGAAAGTGCTTCCCCCCATGAGAAAGTGTTCGAGTGGCTGTCCACGCCTGTGCATTCCACGAGTCGCACACAACGTTTGACAGCACCAGGAACTTCCTAGTATTTTTGACCGCCGGGATGTTCTCCGGCCGATAATCTGGAGTGGCAGGAATCCCATGCCGTCACTCGGAAGGGTGTTGCGGAATTTTTCTGATACGGGAATCCGCTGACCAATCATGGCTCAATCTTCAACAGAGACCGGCAGATCTCAAGGCCTGTTCTTCCACGGCTCGCACTGGCACACCGTCCTGGCTTGTTTCCTGGGTTGGACGCTCGACGCCTTCGATTTCTTTGTTGTCGTTTTTCTGGTGGGAACGCTGGCGACGAGCTTCCAGGTTTCGAAGTCGGACATTATTCTGACTCTGACGGTGACACTGGCAACGCGTCCTGCCGGAGCTTTCATTTTCGGCATTCTCGCAGACCGTTACGGTCGCCGCAAATCTCTCATGGCGAATGTCCTCTTTTATTCGGTCATAGAGGTGCTTTGTGGTTTTGCGCCTTCCTTTACCGTCTTTATCATTCTGCGAGGTCTCTACGGCCTGGGGATGGGAGGCGAGTGGGGAATCGGCGCCTCGTTGACCATGGAAAGCGTTCCGCGGCGCTGGCGGGGAATTCTCTCCGGGGTTCTTCAGAGCGGTTATCCCGTCGGCTATCTTCTGGCTGCCGTGGCGGCACGTTTCATCCTGCCCCTGTGGGGGTGGCGGGCCATGTTTTTTCTCGGAGCGGCGCCGGCCCTGCTGGCTCTTTACATCCGGGCCGGCGTGCCGGAATCCAAAGCCTGGCTCGCCCACCGCGAGCCGGACGTCCGGGCCATTCTTCGGACGGTCGGCCGGCATTGGAAGAGTTTCCTTTACCTGGTGCTGATGATGACCATGATGATGTTTCTTTCGCACGGCACCCAGGATCTCTATCCGGACTTCCTCAAAACCGCGCATAACATCAAGGACAGTACGGTTTCAGACCTCGCGGTTCTCTACAACATCGGGGCAATTGTTGGTTCCATCCTGTTCGGCTATCTCTCCGAACGTCTGGGTCGCAAACGCAGCATGCTGGGCGCCTTCGGCCTGGCGCTTGTGGTCATCCCGTTCTGGGCGTTCGGGAGCTCCATCGGCGTTCTGGCGGCCGGCGCCTTTCTGATGCAGATGGGCGTACAGGGTGCCTGGGGAATCATCCCGGCGCACCTCAATGAGCTGTCTCCGGACTCGGTGCGGGGTCTTCTGCCCGGGCTCTCCTACCACCTGGGCATCCTGATTGCCTCACCCACCAATACCATCGAATACGCTCTGCGGGATCATGTCGGTTACGCCTGGGCCATGGCCGGGTTTGAAATCGCAGTCATCGTCATTGGCGGCATCGTCATCGCTTTCGGCCGCGAACAGAAAGGCAAGGACTTCATGGCGGTGGCCGACAACACCTCTTGAAAGATTCCATGGATTTTGAGAGGAGCAAACGGACCGCGCAGGCGATGAGCCTGCCACGCCGCTTTATGCTTTCAGGATGACGGGAAACCGCTAATGAACTACGTCCGCACCAGCTCGAACATGGTGATTTCCGGCGGAGCGTCAAAACGGATGGGGATGCCGATGGTGCCGATGCCGCGATTGACGTAGAGCTGCCCCCCGGGTTTCTGGAAGTGGCCTTTGACGTAGGGCGTCATCAGCCGGGCGAGGGAGAGGTCCGGGCTGATGAAGTTCAGAGCGATTTGGCCTCCATGGGTGTGGCCTGAGAGGCTCAAGTCAATTCCCAGCTGTGCGGCGCGATCGTAGGTATTGGGGTTGTGGCTGAGGAGGATGTTGACCTGGTCGGGGCGCATCAGTGGTTTTACGCCCTCCAGATATTGCCGCACCAGATGATCGCCGTAGGGTCCGTGGTGCCGCCGGAACTCATAGTCCACGCCCATCAGGTTCAGGCTTTCTTTCCCTACCTGGATGGGAGCGCGTTCCTGTCGCAAAATTCTGATGTCTCGCCGGGCAAAGAGCGCGGTGATCGATGCTTCCGTGTGGGTCATCATCTCATGGTTCCCGAGGCATCCGTAGATCCCCAATGGGGCTTTCAGGCCGGTCAGGGAATCGACGGCGGCTTCCTGCGTATCCGGGTCCCAGGAGATGTAATCCCCGGTCAGAACAATCAGGTCCGGCTTCAGAGCATTGGTCATCTCTACCACGTGCCGAATGTCGGATGACGTCATGAACGGCCCGATATGAAAGTCGGACAGTTGGGCGACGCGGAAACCATGGAATTCCCGGGGAAGCCGGGGAAGCCTCATGCGAACAAATGATTTCTCGAACTCGACACGGCCGAAAAGAAAACCGTAGCCGGCGGCGGCAAATGGCACTGCGCCGGCTGCTACCGCTGTGTTCGATAGGAACTTTCGCCTGGCCAGCGAGAATGAGGGACCAGGGTCCGCCTGGGGCTCAGCTCTCTGCCGGAGCCGCTGAATTAGGCTCCAAAGGAAATTCGTCAGCAGGAAAGGGAGGGCCAGGACAAATCCCCCCACCGAGCCCAAGGCCCACCATCGCACCGGCAGTTGAAGAAGCGCGATCTTCAGTGTCAGGCTGGTGGCGGCTTCATCGCGGGCCGAAAGGAAGTTGTAGGCAAGCAAGAAGATGTAGGCGGCCAGCCCGATGGCGGCAATCGAGCGTCGAAGGGTCTTGTTATGGATCAGCTTTGCGCCGATTTTGCTGATGACACAGAACCAGAAGATCTGGCTGGCGATGAACAGGCAATCAAAGATCAGAAATAACGCGTGTCGCCCCATGGCACCCCACACACAAACTATTTTTAAGCATGTTGGTTTCTGCGCCAATTTGTCAAGGGCCGACAGGCTCTATTGGACGCACGCCGCTTGACTTCAATCAGAAATTCCCTTACGTTGGAGCACTTCTGGTCATTTCCGAATCACCAGGGGCCTGGCGGCAGAACCCCGCCGGCGGCACTCGGAGGGGAATGACTGTTTCCAGCGGGAAAAGATCCGCGCTAAAATGGAGCGAATATGAGAGTTCAGAATAAGGTCGCTATCGTAACCGGCGCCGGCTCCGGGATCGGCCGCGCGACGGCGGAACTTCTGGCGGAAGAGGGAGCCAAGGTTGTGGTCGCTGATGTTGATCCCAAGGGCGGCAACGAGACCGTCAGCGCCATTCGTGAAAAGGGAAATACCGCCCATTTTGTTCAGGCTGATATTTCCCAGGAGCCGGACGCGAAAAAGATCTCAGACGAGGCCGTCAGGACATATGGCGGGATCGACATTCTGGTGAACAACGCGGCCACGTTTGTTCTGAAGGGTTTTGAAGCCACGGTCGAAGAGTGGCGGCATTCTCTCGGCGTCAACGTCGTTGGAACCGCGATGGTCACAAAATACGCCGTCGAGCACATGAAGAAGAAGGGCGGGGCCATTGTCATCCTCGGCTCGATTTCCAGCTTTCTGGCCCAGCCTGACTTTTTTGCCTACAGCGCCACCAAGGCTGCCATGGTCCAGTTGTGCCGCAACATGGCCATGGACCTGGGGCCCCACAAGATTCGTGTCAATGCCGTGTGCCCGGGCTCGATCATTACGGCCGCATCCTATCGGCACATGGAAAAAGTGGGCATGACGCTTGAAGAATTCGACGCCCAGGAAGGCGCCAAGACCTTTGTGGGCAGAGCAGGAAAGCCCCGTGAAGTGGCCAGCGCTATTCTGTTCCTGGTCTCGGACGAGGCGAGCTACATCACGGGCAGCCACCTGATGGTGGACGGAGGGTATTCTGCGCAGTAAGTTGCAGGATGATGATTCCTGATGGCAAATAATTCTCCCAAGGTTGCACTTTTCATCACCTGTCTGGGTGACCAGTTTTTCCCGCAAGTTGGTGAATCGGTTGTAAGAATTCTGCGGCGGGTGGGCGCCACAGTCACCTTCAATCCCCAGCAGACCTGCTGCGGCCAGCCGGCCTTCAACACCGGCTACCGTGACGAGGCGCGCGATGTTGCCCTGCGCAATCTCGACCTCTTCGAGGATGCCGACTACGTTGTGGCGCCGTCGGGTTCCTGCTCCACGATGTTCCGGGTCTTCTATCCGGAACTGTTTGCCGATGATCCGGAACTGCTGCAGAAGGCCGAGCGGCTGCGGGGACGCTTTTACGAGTTCTCGGAATTCCTGGTGAAGGTGATGAAGGCAGAAGACCTGGGCGCCAGTTTCCCGCACCGTGTCGCCTATCATGATTCCTGCCATCTGCTGCGCGAGCTGGGTGTTGAGTCGGAGCCGCGCAAACTGATCAAGTCCGTGAAGGGTCTGGAGTTGGTGGACCTCGAGGACAACAAGGTCTGCTGCGGCTTTGGCGGAACGTTTTCCGTGAAGTTTCCTGACGTGTCGGTGGCGATGGCGCGCGACAAGCTTCATGCCGCTGCCGATGCCGGGGCGGAATACCTGGTGGCCAACGATGCCGGGTGCCTGATGCACCTGGCCGGCTACATCCATCGGGAGAAGCTGCCGATCCAAACTCTGCACCTGGCGGAATTACTGGAAAAACACGAATGAGCGAAACGGGAGTTCACAGCTCGGCGATTCATGAACGGGGAGAGAAGGCGATGGGCGACGCCCATCTCCAGGAGGCTTACCGCTCCTCGACCCTTCGGCTTTACTCGCACCGCCTGCATGCCATCGGGCAGGTGCCGGGATTTGAGCCGCTGCGCGATCGAGCGCGCGAGTTAAAGCGCGAGGTGATGGATCACCTGGATGATTATCTCGCGCAGTTTGCCGACAGCGTGGAGCGCCAGGGAGGAAAGGTCCACTGGGCCCGGACGGCGGAAGAGGCCTGCGACATCGTCAAGGAGATTGCCAAAAGCGCCGGCGCCAATGAAGTGGTCAAGAGCAAGACCATGGTGGGCGAGGAGATTGAGCTGAACCACGCCCTCGAGGCTGCCGGCATTGACGCCATTGAAACTGACCTGGGAGAAATGATCGTCCAGCTTTCCGGCGAACGGCCCGCCCATATCGTCGCCCCGGCCATCCACAAGACCCGCCACGATGTTTCCGATCTCTTCGTTGACAAGCTCCATTCCGAGCGGACGGAAGACCCGGAGCAGCTTACGGCCATCGCGCGGAAGACCCTGCGCGAAATATTCGCCCGGGCCGGAGTGGGCGTCAGCGGCGCCAACTTTGCTGTCGCGGAAACGGGCAGCATTGTGACGATTGAGAACGAAGGGAACATCCGCCTCTGCACCACGGCGCCGCGCGTCCACGTGGCCCTGGTGGGCATTGAGAAGATCATTCCCCGCTTTAGCGACCTGGGCGTTTTTCTCCGCCTGCTGGGCCGTTCGGCCACCGGACAGAAGCTGACTTCCTACACATCGATTCTCACCGGACCGCGCCGCCCGGGTGAAGACGGCCCGGACGAGATGCACGTGGTCCTCATCGATAACGGCCGCACCGGCGCGCTGGCTGACGAGAAGATGCGCGAAGCCCTTTACTGCATCCGTTGCGGGGCCTGCCTCAACACCTGTCCCGTTTATCGAAAGATCGGCGGGCACGCCTACGGATGGGTTTACAGCGGCCCCATCGGCGCTCTCATTACGCCACAGTTCGTCGGCCTGAACGCAGGCCCGCGAGCTCCCGTTTGCCTCTTCATTGTGCGGAGCCTGCCGCGAGGTCTGCCCGGTCAAAATCAATATTCCGGACCTGCTGCTCCATCTGCGGGGTCAGGTCCAGGAACGGACTCCTGCAACGCCCCATGCGGGGGAAGTGGTTTCAGAGCGGAAAGGCATGCGCTTGTGGGCCTGGGCCATGAAGCGGCCCTGGGCGTATTCACTGGGTGGGGCTGCTGCCCGGTTTGGCATTCGGTGGCTTCCCGCGGCCGGCGGCAGCGGCGCGCAGAAGTGGGTTTCGCGGCTTCCATTCTTTCCCTTTTCAAACTGGACCCAAGGTCGTGATTTCCCTGCGCTCGATCCCGTGCCTTTCCGCAAGCGGTGGGAGAAGCTTTCCAGCCAGGCCTGATTCTTCAAGCCTTCCTGGCAATTCACAGCTAGAGGTGTGGTGATGCGCGCATCCGAGAAGTCCCTGCGGTTTGTCCTGATCTCGATATCCCTTCTCATGGCCGGTTTCCTCTTAATCACTCCGGGCTTCGCGGAGAATGCTGCTGGGGCGCCCGGGCGCCTGCGTTGCGAGTATCTCACAAACCCCACTGGGATTGACGTGCGCCAGCCGCGGTTCCAGTGGGTGCTGGAGAACTCCGGCCGCGGAGTGATGCAGACGGCCTTCCAGATTCTTGTCGCCTCAAGCCCTGCGGACCTGGCGAAGGACCGCGGAGACGTTTGGGACAGCGGCAAGGTCGCCTCCGCTGACTCAGCCCAGGTGGTCTATAACGGCAAACCGCTGGTAAGCGGCCACACCTATTACTGGAAGGTTCGCACCTGGAACACCCAGGAAAATTCGGGCGCCTACAGCCAGCCCGCGCAATTTGGAATGGGTTTGCTGGAGCGGGCCGACTGGAAAGGCCACTGGATTGGCGGTGACGGCCTTCTGCGCAAGGAATTCAGCCTGCCGGGTAAAGTGCTCCGCGCCCGCGCCTACGTGACGGCGCTGGGCTACTATGAACTGCACATCAACGGGAAGAAGATTGGCGATAAAGTGCTGGACCCCGCCTGGACGGTCTATCCGAAGCGGGTGCTCTATTCCACCTACGATGTCACCTCAGCTCTCAAGGACGGTTCCAACGCCATCGGCGTGATGCTGGGCGGCGGATGGGCAACCCAACAGGCAGGTGGTCCTCCTGATTACAAGGCGCCGGCGCTGCTTATCCAGATGAACATTGAAATGGCGGACGGCAAAACGGTCAGCGTTTCAAGCGACACCTCGTGGAAAACGGCGGCCGGGCCCGTTGTGAGCGACAGCGTTTACGACGGTGACGTTTATGACGCGCGCCTGGAAAAATCCGGTTGGGACCGGCCCGGCTTTGACGACGCAGGGTGGGCGCCGGCCCGCCAGGAGAAGGGCACTGAGGGAGCCATCTCGGCGGAGATGATGCCGCCCATTCGCGTAACGGACACTCTGGTTCCACGCTCCATGACGAACCCTGAGCCGGGAGTCTACGTTTACGATTTTGGCCAGAACTTTGCGGGCTGGGCCCGGTTGCGGGTCCGAGGGCCCCGGGGCGCGAAGGTCCGGCTCCGTTTCAGCGAGCTGATCTATTCGAACGGCATGATCAATCGCCAGAACCTGCGCAGCGCCAAGGCCCGTGACATTTATATCCTGAAGGGAAGCGGCCTTGAGAAATACGAACCGCACTTTACCTATCACGGTTTCCGTTATGTTGAATTGACAGGCTATCCAGGCACTCCCGGTCTCGACACCATTCGCGGCCGGGTGGTGAACAGCGCCGTCGAGACCACCGGAAGTTTCGTCGCGTCAAATGAGATCCTGAACAAGATTCAGCGCCTCATCCGCTGGGGCCAGCTCTCCAACCTCCACAGCATTCCCACTGACTGCGACCAGCGCAACGAACGCCAGGGTTGGATGGGCGACGCCCAGGTTACAGCCGAAGAAGCCATGATGAACTTTGACATGGCGGCGTTCTACACCAACTTCGTTCGCGACATCCGCGACGCGCAGAAGCCCGACGGTGAAATCCCCGATACCGTGCCGCACAAGTACGGCCAATATCCTGCGGACCCGGCCTGGGGCACCGCCTATCCGTTGATCTGCTGGTACATGTGGCAGCAGTATGGCGACAAGCGCATTCTGCAGGAGAATTATGACGGGCTGAAAAAGTATGAAGAATTCCTGCGGACCCGGGCCAAGGACAACGTCCTCCGCTACAGCTATTACGGTGACTGGATAGCCATCAAGCACACCCCGGGCGCGCTGGTTTCCGATTCGTACTTTTATTACGACACGCGCATCCTGTCAGACGTTGCGAAGATTCTGGGGAACACCGGGGACGCCGAGACCTACGCGGCGCTTGCGGGCCAAATCAAGGACGCCTTCAACAAGGCGTTTTTCAACGCCGAAACCGGCGAATACGCGAACGGAACCCAGACCGCCCAGGCGATGCCCCTGTTCCTGGACCTGGTGCCGGAAAAAGAGCGCGGCGGAGTGATGGGCAAGCTCTACAACAACATCGTCTATGAACACAACACGCACCTGACCACCGGCTTTATCGGCATCAAGTATCTGCTGCCGGTGCTGACCCGTGACGGGCATAACGACGTGGCGTATGAACTGGCTACGCAGACCACTTATCCCAGTTGGGGGTACATGATCTCGAAGGGCGCAACCACGTTGTGGGAGCTGTGGCAGAACAAGATTGGTCCCTCCATGAATTCCCACGACCACATCATGCTGGGAAGCATTGGCTCGTGGTTTTATCGCGCGCTTGGGGGCATTCATCTTGGCCCCGACGGTGAAGGGTACCGGCACATCCTGGTGGAACCCCGCCTGGTTGAGGACCTCCACTGGGCCAGCGCCTCCATCGAAACCGTTCGGGGAAAGGTCTCCTGCTCCTGGAAACACAGGACCGGAGCCATCTCGATGGAAGTTACAATCCCCGGCAACAGCGACGCCAAAATCGTGGTGCCCGAGGAAGAGGACATGACGACGGTGACCGTGCGGGAAGGCGATCACGTGGTGTGGGAAAACGGCAGGTTTGTTCCCGGCGATCCTGGGATTTCCGGCGCCACGTCGAGGGATCATGCCATTGAGTTCAGCGCCGGCTCGGGCTATTATCATTTTCTCCTGACCGGAGAATGATGTGCCAGCCGTCCAGGATTCTTACTGCTATTCAGAAAGGATGAACCGTGAAACTAGTTGCTTACGAATCGGGCAAACAGCCTGCCCTCGGAGTGGTTGTTAATGATTGGATCGTCGGCGTCAGTCCGGCGGTCCAACTGTTGAAGACGAGACGAGTGCCGCGCGCTCTGGCGCAGCGTACGAACTTCAAAAACGCCTCGCGGCGGGTTCTCGACGCCGGCGCCGCGCCCAAAGACATGATCGAATTGCTGGGACGCGGGCAGGCCTGGGGAAAATCTCTGGCCACGGTCACCTCCTTGTTGGCCAAGAGCATTGATCCTAAGAAGGCGCCGAGGGGACTCTTTACGCCTCTCGCCAAGGCACGGCTTCTGGCTCCCATTCCAAAGCCGGGCAAGATCACCTGTGTGGGCATGAACTATGCCGATCACGCGAGGGAGCAGGGCCACGAGCCTCCCAAATCTCCCATCTTCTTCCTCAAGTCCGGTAACACGATTTGCGGGCCGGGCGACGTCATTCATTTGCCGCCGAATTCTTCCCAGGTGGACTATGAGGCGGAATTTGCTGTTGTGATCGGAAAAAGAGGAAGCCGTATTCCCGAGGAGAAGGCTTACGATTACGTTGCCGGCTACATGATCCTGCACGATGTCAGCGCGCGCGACCTGCAGTTTTCTGACGGCCAGTGGTACCGCGGCAAGAGTTGCGACACTTTTGCTCCCACCGGCCCCTGGATCGTCACGCGGGATGAAATCAAGGACCCCCACAACCTGCGCATCTCGCTCACGCTGAACGGCGAAACCATGCAGGATTCCAACACTTCCAACCTGATTTTCAGTGTGCCCTATCTGATCAGCTATCTCTCGCAATCGGCAACGTGGGAAGTGGGCGACCTGATTTCCACCGGCACGCCGCCCGGAGTCGGAGTCTTTCGCAAGCCGCCGGTATTCTTAAAAGCCGGAGACACCACCAGCGTTACGGTTGAAAAGCTGGGAACGCTGACGAATTCCGTCGTCGGCCCGTGAGGTTATTTTACTGCTTACAGCAGGAAAGTCTGGCCTGGGATTTCCCGTTGAACAGCGGGCGTCATTCCTGGGCCAGGCGTTTCTGCGCCGCTTTCGGCAAGGCGTTGTAAAGCGCCAGAAAAACCCCGTTCGTCCATCCAAAACCGACCACGTTGGTTTTATACCCCACCTGAATACTGGTTGCGGAAGTCCGGTTGCCCACGTCGTATTTTTCGTAGATGGTTCCGTCTCTGCGGAAGTTTTCGAGGACCATGGAAAGGAACTGGAGTGAAATGCCATTGGCCTCGGCTTCGTCCCCGTAGCGCCGCAGCCCCTCAATGGCAATCAGCTGGATGGGCGCCCATCCATAGGGAGCGTCCCACTGGGCTCCTGTGTTCACCATGCTCATCACGATTCCGCCGGGGCGGTCAAATGCCCTCAGATTTTTGACCACCTCCCTGGCCTGCTCAGGCGTAGCCAGGCCCACCCAGAGAGGATAAAAAGTTGTCGCGTAGGAATATCTGGACTGGGTTCCAAGTTTGAAATTGTAATCGTAGTAGAGCCCGTAGGTACGGCTCCATAGATACTGGTTGATTTCCTTGCGGCGGTTTGCTGCCCGTTCAATCCATTCCAACGCTTTATCTTTCATGCCCAGCTGATTGCTCATCCACTCCAGGTCCTGTTCTGATTTGTAAAGCAGGCAGTTCAGGCCCACCGCTGCGAAGTCCTGAGTGCCGGCCCCGAACGGGCCAAAGCGAAAAGAGACGTCAAACCCCGATTCGCGCATGCTGCGGTCGCCCTTGTAAAACCTCGGCGTAAGCGCGAACTTGTCGAGGGTTTCTTTCTGCGTCTGGGCCCTCTTCTTCTTGGATCTGTATTTCAGGTTGAGAGAAAATTCGGGGCCCATCACATCTGGTTTCGAGCCGTTCTTGCCCTTTTGAACCAGCTCGAGATAAGGCTTGCTGCCTTCGGGATGAAGCAGGAAATAGTGGGCGACTGTCTCGTAATACTGATCGGTTAAGGAGCCGAGCTCAGGAACCGGACCCTCCCCCAACCCGTAAAATCGCGAAAGGCCCGTAGATCCGGCCAGGTGAGGAGGCGATGTCCAGAACCGGTAATCCGTGACGGCATGCTCGTAGGCCTTTCGAAGCCAGGCAGTGTCCGCCTGGCCCCTGGCTTTCTCCGCCTCGTAAACCGCCCGGATCATCGAAGTCAGAAACGGTGGCTGTGAGCGCGTCAGGTAATAGGTCCGATTGGCGTTGAGAACTCCTCCGTAATGGTCGATTTCGAAGAAAAAGTTGTCAACAATATCCCGGGCAAGATTGAGCCTTCCGTCTTCAATGAGTCCGCGAATGATGAAATAGCTGTCCCAGCCGTACATCTCGTTAAACATGCCCCCCGGAACCACATAGGGTCTGGCGAGATAGAGCAGACCTGAGGGCTTGATGGCGCTGGTGTCCATGTCTCCCAGTTTCTTGATGACGGACGGCAAATGGCGCACCTGAATCTGGCACCCCGACTCGATGTCCTTCAGGCTGGCGGGTTCAGGAAAATCCGCAGGAAGGTAAAGGGTGGATTTTGCATTGGTCTTGGAGTCCGTAAAAGTCTTGCATGCCGTCATCGACCGGGTCAACGTGTTCCAGCCGCTGGAAATATATTGCAGAATCTGCTGGACGCCGATGGCCGTTGTCGTGTCGGCAGCACGGGTAACTTTCGCCGGAAGGAGCGCAAGGCTCGCTGCGAGGATGAAATAGCAGAATATTGAAAGACGGATTCGTGTTTTCTTCATAAGCTAAGAACTATATTATCCCCCACCTTCTTGTTCAACCCATGTTTGCCTGCTGCTCGTTTACCCTTGACGACAAGTGTCGCGGCACACCGCTTTTATTGACCCCGAAGAGGCTTTTCTGTCAGAATTCTCTAGGAACAGGAACTATGCCAGACACACTTCCACAGGCCCACAAAATACTCGCAGCCACCAGGCTCGAGCACGTCCGCTACGCCATCCGCGACCTTGCCGTATTGGCGGAGGATTTGGCGCGCCAGGGCAAGCAGATACTTCCCCTCAACATTGGCGATCCTGTGGCCTTTGATTTCGACACTCCGGCGCACCTGATTGAGGCTGCCGCCAGGGCCATGCGCGACGGCCACAATGGTTACGCGCCGTCGCTGGGCGTGAAACCGGCGCTTGAAGCCATTCGGGCAGAGGCGGAAGCGAAAGGGATTCGGAACATCCAGAGTGTCTTTGTGACGGAAGGCGTCAGCGAAGCGGTAGATATTGTTCTGACGGCGCTGCTGGATCCGCACCAGAACGTTTTGACGCCGCTGCCGGACTATCCGCTCTACGATGCCATCCTGGCAAAGCTGAGCGCTCAACCCAACTCCTACAGCCTGGATGAGAGCAACGACTGGCAGCCGGACGTTGACCACCTGGAAAGCCGGGTGACCAGGGATACCCGCGGACTGGTTGTGATCAACCCGAACAACCCGACGGGTGCGGTCTATTCGCGGGCCACTCTGGAAAAGATTGTGGAAGTTGCGCGACGGCACAAACTGGTGATCTTCGCCGACGAAATTTACGCCAGGCTGATTCTGGACGGTGAGCCGCAAATTTCGATTGCCAGCCTGGCTCCTGACGTTCCGGTCGTCACCTTTGGCGGACTTTCCAAAGAGTATCTGGCTCCGGGCTGGCGGGTGGCGTGGGGTATTGTGAGCGGCGACCCGGCGGTGGTCACTCCCTATGTTGAGGGCATTCACAAGCTGCTTCGGGCGCGGCTGTCGGCGAATCACCCCCTGCAATTTGCGATCCCGGCGGCGCTCCAGGGGCCGCAGGACCACATCAAGGAAACCGTCGACAAGCTTCGCAGGCGGCGCGACCTGGTGATGCAATGGGCCCAGAAGACCAGTCGTGCCAGTTGCGTCAGTCCGCGAGGAGCCTTTTATGCGTTTCCCCGGCTCGATATCCCAGGGAGCGACGACGACTTCGTACGGGGTCTGCTGGCAGAGGAACATGTCCTGGTGGTGAACGGCGGCGGCTTTGGCCAGGCCCCGGGAACCCGGCACATCCGGATTGTGTTTCTGCCGCCCGAGCCGATTCTCGATCAGGCGCTTGGAAAGATCACCGAATACCTTGAGAAGCGATGGCCATAACATTCGCACATTTGCCTTCCTGAAAGGGTGGATCGCGGCCGGCGCAAGGCTGGGTCGTCGCAAAGCCGCATTGAAAACAGGACGGTTAAGGTCTTTGGGAGGCTAATATTCTTCGTCTCCGTTGGGTTGTTCAGTCCCGCGTGTCTTGAACAAGCAGCCGAAGGCCACCATTTGCGGTCCGGGCCTGATCGCGCTATTCTTGACACAACCGAAAAAGTTCAGTGGGATTCCGGTCAAGGTAGTTTTGACTCGCGAGGTTCTTGTGGGAGATCAGGCATCGAAAAACGAAGAGCAGGCGGCGGCCCTGGAATTTCCCAACCAGTTTTGTCCGGTGTGCGGTAAGCGTCTGGAATCGCACCGTTGCAAGATGGTCTGCTCCCGCTGCGGCTTTTTCATGTCCTGCTCGGAATTTGAATAAGATTTTCTCGTGACAAGAAACATGGTGCTCGAGTAGAGGAACCTGTTGATCCACTGTGGCCTGTTCCCAGGCCGACAATCTGAGGAGGCACAAAATGGAATTGCACACTGTTACGAAAGACGTGGATGGAGTGACGGTACTGGCGCTGTCGGGTCGCGTGACCCTGGGTGACGAAAGCAGCCATTTGAGGAGCACGATTAAGGGACTCCTTGAGCAAGGCAAGAAGCGCCTGGTGCTTGACCTTGCCGGCGTGAGCTACATTGACAGCGCGGGCCTGGGAACCCTGGTGGCCGCGTACACATCCGCCCGCAATGAAGGCGGCGACATTCGCCTGGCCAACGTCACCCAGCGATTCAGTGAATTGCTCAACATCACAAAACTGGTGACGATTTTCAGCGTCCATGCCAGTGTTGAGGACGCGGTGAAGGGTTTCAACTGATCTTCGGCATCGCCCTGCAGAAGTGTCCAGTCAACGGATGCACAACGTAGCGCCATCGTCCGAACGGCGAATGCCGACAGGATGCCGGCGCTACGCGCGCGCCGTGGCCCCATGGATTTTGCTGGCGACACGCTACAGGCCGGCGGGGTTATCCATCCAATAGACCGTCAAGCCCGAGAGCAACTTGGGATAGAAGTCCGTTGACTTTTGCGGCATCGGCTGGCCCGCAAAGGCGTTGTCGCACACGGCCTGGACGGGCGTGGGGTTCATCAGGAAGGCCACCTGGGCCTGGCCCTCGTTCACCTCTTCGACAGCCTTCTCCAGTTCCCGGACGTAGCGAAGGTGTTTCTGCTCGCGGACGGCCTGGCGGTCAATCCGCATCACTTTTTCCAGCACCAGTCCGTGCAGCAGAACCACGTCCAGTTGGCGCAGGGTTTCGGGGAATTCGCCGAGCGTGCCGGCGAGGTCGGCGTCCTGCCGCAAGCTGAGCAGCGCCGCGCTGCTGCGGCCCGGCATAAGCCGCAAGGGTGGGCTGTTCGCCTCCGGCGCGCTCGAGCGCCTGGCGGATCGTGGCTGCGTCCCGGGCGGCCTCTCCGGTGCAGGGAAGCTTTTCGACGTCAAAGAACGGCGCGGCCTGGGAACAAAGCTCGTCCCAGTTAAAGCCCGGCAGGCTGTGGACCACGCGATGGGTGGGCAGCACCAGCAGTCCGTCGCTTTCGAGCGGCACAAACGTCGCCATAATGTAATTCGCCCGATCGTCTTGCTGCGATTCCTCCTGGCGCGCGCGGGCGTAGGCCAGTGATGTTTCGTAGCGGTGGTGGCCGTCGGCAATCACCAGCTTCCTGGCCCTCATGGCGTCAATCACCTTTTCCAGAATTTGCGGGTCGGAAACGCGCCACATGGAATGAACGCTCGAGTCATCGTCGGTCACCTGCTGCCAGGGTTTGGCTTCCGTCTCTTTCCGCAGCAGGCTTTCGATTTCGCCCCCGGGGTCGCTGTAAAGCATAAAAATCTGGCCGAAATTGCAGCGCGTCGCTTTCAGCAGTTCCATGCGGTCCGCCTTGGGGCCGGAAAGCGTCTCCTCGTGCCGGTGGACGACACCGGCGGAATAATCTTCCAGGCGCAGCAGCGCTACAAAGCCCCGGCGCTCCTTGCGAATTGCAGGCTCGCCGGGAACGGCATATTCCTGCGCGTAAGGGTAGATGGCCGGCTCGCCTTCTGAAACCAGCACGCGCTCCTCAATCCAGTTCTGGAGTTCCGCCGCCGCCTCGCTGTAAACGCTCTGGCCGCTGCCCTCGGTGGGCTGCCGCAGGATCAGCCGGACAAAGTTTCGGGGGCTGGCCGCATAGTAGCGGTCGCGCATTTCCGGCGAAATCTTGTCATAGGGCTGCGTCACAACCTTTTGCACGTCCACCGCCGTGGAATTGTAGTGCAGCGCCCGAAAAGGATAAATCTCAGCCATACACTCAGCCCCTTTCTGTTGTGGACAAAAGGGCTATTTTAGCACACGCGCCATGGCTGGCGCTGACGCTCGCTTTGCAGTGTTGCGCCATGCGTAGCGGCGAGTTTACCTCGCCATCGGGACGGCCGTGCCACGTTTGGTAGCGGGCGTGTTCTCCGTGTTTCAAAGGCTTTCACACAGAGAGCACAGAGGATTTCGTGAACTGTGTGTTGGGTCTTCTAGGGCCACGGAGTACACAGAGAAGAGCTTCTTTGCGGGAGAAGGCGGGGAGATTCCGACGCCGCCCTGTTCCAACTCCACTCAGCTTCGCTGATCGCAGAGATTAAAACCAACCTCTGCGCCAGCCCGCGTGCGCCGTGGTATCATCCAGGCTTTGAGGGAGCCAACATGAACATCGAAACTGAGTTCGAACTCTCACAGGAGGATTATAAGGAGATTGTTAAGTACCATCTGCGTCGGCGCTCGGCGCGGCTAATTGCAAATATCATCCTCTTCATTTCTGGTACGGTGGTTGGCGCCGGTGCGATTTTAATGGCTTTTTCCGGTGAGACCACCTCGGCAATCTTCTATGCCTTTGTTTGCCTGGTGTTTGTGGGAACTCCCATTCTTGCGCCAAGGTTGTCCGTGCGGTCACTTCAGAGGACGCCGTTCTATCAGGGGAAAGTCCGAATCCAGGTAAACGATTTCGGCACTCGATTTGAAGTATGTAACGGGCGATTCCAACACCCAATGGTCCGGTTATATTCGATTTCTGGAAACAAAGAACCTGTTTATGCTTTATGTCTCGAAGGTGATGTTCCGGCCCATTCCCAAGCGGGCCCTCTCGCCAGAACAGGTTTCCGAGCTTCGTGAGGTGCTTCAGAAAAAGATCGCTTCGTCGGTGAAATAGTGGCTAGCGCACTTCGGCGGCTGGCGCAAATGCTCGCTTTGCAGAGAAGATGAGGGCCACGGACCTCAACACCGGAAGTTTGCGCTAGTTTACTCTAAAGCCCCCGAAGGGGGCGGCAGACTTTAGCCCATGGCCACCGACTTCGCCGGGGTAAACTCCCGCCATGGGAAAACGGATAGCAACAATTCCATCCAGCCCCGAGGGGCGAAAGACGTCATTTCCAGATATAGCGTTCGTCAATGGCGGAGGGCCGCGCTACTCGCTGCCCGCGACCTGATCAAATGACGTCAACGATGATCAGTGTGATGTCATCCTGCTGAGTATCAGAGGCGGGTTGCCATTGGCGCATCTCGGCGAGCAGTTGATCTGCCAACTCGGACGGAGGGCCGGACCGGTTCTTGCGAACGACCTGTTCAAGCTTGCAGTCGCCAAAGGGGTCTCCCCTGGAATTCTCGGGCTCAGTCAAGCCATCCGTGTAGAGCAGGAAGCGGTCACCTGGAACAATGGGCATGTTGCAAACGGGGTAGTCGGGCTCCGGCAACACTCCGAAAAGCAGGCCGTTGCTTTCAATACGCTCCAGCCTGCCTTCGTGCCAGCGCAGGAGCGGCGGATGCCCGGCGGCCGAGTAAAGCGCGGTGTGATTTTCCGTATCAATCCACAAGTAGGATGCGGTGACGAACTGATTGCGCAGTTGCCCGGAAAGGGCGCGGTTCAGTCCACGCAACACCTCTCGCGGGTCGTGCGCGTAAGGCACGATCGACCGGGTCGCCACCTTGATCATCGCCGCAATCAGCGCAGCCGGGACACCATGCCCCGAGACGTCCGCAACGAGAAAGCCCACCCGGTTCTGATCGATAGAAATGAAATCATAAAAATCGCCGGCAACGTAAGTCATCGGACGATAAGCGGCTGCGATGCGAAGGTTGCTGAATTCGGGGCTGTGGCTTGGAATGATTGAGGTCTGTATCTCGCGGGCGATCGCAAGTTCCTTCTCAATCGACTGCAAACGCCGCTCATTCCCTACGATGTTCCGCAACGCGACATACCCAAACGAGAAGAGAAGGGCCGCGAACCCCAGTGAGTCCCAGGTAGCCGAGGATTGGTACCCCAACGGGCGCGAGAGGTTGACATACAAAGCTTCCATGGCGAAAGCCAGCGTGCCCACCAGCAAAACACCCCGATCTTGTATGACCAGGAACTTGCGCGACAATCCGGGCACGGCAACAACCGTCACCAGGACAGCGAGAGAACAGGTCGCGAGGAGATGGTTGTAGAGGATCAGCCTGTCATCCACACCGGTGAAAATGAAGTAGTCAATGCCGGCCAAACCTATCACCAGTCCGGCAACGGTCACGACCTTAAGAAAGGAGCGTAGTTTGCCGGCGGTCAATTCCATCCAGGCGAGGGTCGCGACGACCAGAACCAGATACAGAATCACCGTGTCCAGGTAAGGAACACCGGCCTGAAGCCAGTGAGGCAGAATCCCCATCCTCGTCATCGAATCAGCCAGGGGGCGGGCGCCGTACATCGCGCTCCAGATCCCCAGGAAGACGAGGACGCGCACGCTACCCCGCCGGTACATCGCCGCAATACCGCAGGCGACGAATCCCACCAACAGGAAAACCGTTCCAAAAACGATGTCGGCAAATTGGCTGCGGAGCACTGCCAGGGCTTGATCCTGCAAACACACACCTCCCGGGCAGCAACAAGATATCAGAGTGGAAGCTGTTGGGCAAAGGGGCAGCGCCGGCTGGCACAGATGCTCGCCATCCAGCGGACCCGAGCTCGCGAAGCGGGAGAAGAACCCACGGATCGATGCGCCTGCATTTGAGCCCCAAAGGGGGCGGAAGAATTTAGCCCATGGACACCGACTTCGTCGGGGTAAACTCCAGCCATGGGAAAACGTAAAGCACCAAGTCCACCCAGCCCCGGAGGGGCGAAAGACGTCATTCCCCGATCTGGGGCCTGACATCAACCTGTGAAAGGACACGGATTCAGCCGTGCCACAATCCGCGCACGACGGGGCCCGGCTTTAGCCGCTGCGGGTTGTGTTGAAACCGCCCACACCCGGGCGCCCATTTGGGTTTCAGGGGCCAAAGCCCACAACGCTGCTCCTCTTTTACGGCACGAGTGAATTCGCGCCCTTTTGCAGAGCAGGCACCGATGGCCTCCGGCTTTGAGGTTCCCGGTTCATTCCGCTGAATTAAAAGCCGCAGAAAGCAACCCCGATGGTCTGTGCTACGCTGCATACTTGTCCGCTTTCGAAAATGTCTGGAACGGTCGGCGATGCGTGATACTATCGGATCGGTGTTCGTGAAAGGATCAAATGGAACCGACCCCGTCACGCCGCGATATCGAATCCGCAAGGGTCAGAATGCTGGAGTTACGGCAAGAGCTTGACGATCACGAAAGGGCCAACGGGTACGCGGTATCGTCCGAGCATCAAAGGCTCCATTTGAAATTCAAGAAGGCCACGCGGAAATATTTGCAACTCACCGAGACTCATCGGTGATTCCCCTGACCAAAGCTTAAAACTGTGTTGCGCCCCCCCGCCAGCTGGTGGAGATGCCCACGGGTGTCGCATACGTTCCGCATTTTGGAATGTATGCGATCACACAATGGGGTCTATCGGCAAGAGCGAAGTGTCTTTCAGAATGCGAAACTGCCAGCTTCGCCACGGCCTACCTTTGTCTGCTCCCTACTTCCTATTTTCCGCTTCCTCCTTCATCCCTCATAAGGGTCGCATACATCGCAAAGGGCTCGACGGATGCGCAACCCGCGCTGTATTAGTTGTTCTACGTTGGCACATTTGGTCATGGGCGCAGGGTAGCAAGCTCGTATGCGAACTACAAGAGCTCGCACGGCGGATGCGGTGTCACGCCACAGAAAGACCCCCTCACCCGGCCGCTAGCGCGGCCACCCTCTCTCCGCGGGCGAGGGCTTGAATTTAATGTGTGTTTTCTGGAATCCCACGGCTCACGTCGTGGGCCAAATTCTTTCGGTCCTCCGGGCCTTTGAAGGGCGGGAGGGGGTGGCAGAACGCAGAAGCCATCGTAGCGGCGAGTTGATCTCGCCATGTGGCGGCGTAAAGCCGCCGCTACATGCGCAGGGCAGCTTGCTTTGGGCCCGCTTTCGGTTATCATCGGGTTGGCAGCATATCTGTCGTGACCATGCATTCATAAACTGAACCTGGCGGATCCGAAAATCCAAACAATTCGGTCTTCAGCCGGGAGTGGCTAAGCGGAGGTTGCCCAATGGATCGGAGAGCTTTTCTACAGAAGGGAGTCATGGCCGGGGTTGCGGCATCAGCCAAACCCGGGCGGGCGCAGGCTGCCAGCGCTGATGCGGCTTTAGCTCCCAACAGTGACTCGAACAAGCAAGCAGATTCAAATTCGATTGTGATTGAAAACGCCGAGTTTCGATTTGCCATCGGCACCGACGGGATTGCCAGAAGCCTGGTCCATAAGCGCAGCGGTCAGGAATGCCTTGATCCCGCAGCGGCGGCGCCGGTTTTCTGGATGAAGCAATACCAGCCATTGCCGGGCCAGTTCAAACTGGCTTACCGGATGGAAGCCAAAGTTTTTCCTGCGGGGTCCGTCCGCCGGGAAGGTGACCGGCTGATGGTCGCCTTTGCCGAGCTGCCCCACGAGGCTACCATCAGGCTGAAGGTTTCGGATGCCTACGTGGCGTTTCAGGTTGAAAAAGTGGGATATCGCCAGCAGGGTTTCCGCAAGATTGACCTGGCAGACAAAACTCCGATTGATGAAATGGTGTTTTTGCAAATCCCCGCCCGCAACCGGAAGAACTTTGGGGATTGGTTGAACGTGATGTGGGACGACGAAGTGGCCGTGAACGTTCTGGCGGCTGATCCCTGGGCGCGGATAACCCATGAGCCGCGCAAAGGACATCACCTGTTGCAGGCGGGAACCGTGAACACTATCCGCACGGAAGGCGTGACGGCGGCCCTGATTGTGACCGGGACCGAGACGCTGCTGGACAGAATAGCGACCCTCGAGGAGGACTTTGATTTGCCGCGAGGGGTTGAAAGCCGCCGGCGCCCGGAATGCAAATATTCCTATTACGAGATCCTGAGGGGCTCACCCCGAGATATCGGCCGGCACATTGCCTTTGCAAAGAAGGGCGGTTTCCGCTCGGTGCAGGTTTATTACCGGGCGTTTGCCAAGACCTCCGGCCACTTTCCCTGGCGGCCGGATTATCCGAACGGCATGGCGGACCTGCGGGAGGTGGTCGGGAAGATCAGCGCGGCGGGAATGATTCCGGGAGTCCACATCCATTACAACAAGGCTGACCGAACGGATGCGTATGTTACGCCGAAGCCCGACCCCCGGCTGAACCTGCGACATACGTTCACGCTGACCGCTCCGCTCGACGCCACCGCAACTACGGTTGCGATAGCCGAGAATCCGAGGCTCTGCACCATGGACAATGAACGGCGGGTGCTGCGAATCCAGGACGAACTGGTGGTGTATGAGCGTTACACAACAATTCCGCCGTATCAATTCACGGGTTGCAGGCGCGGAGCTCTGGGCACCCGGCCGGCGCCCCACCAATCGGGCACAGGGCTGGGACTGCTGGATGTGGACTCCTGGCCGCTGTTCGTCCGCTTTAACCAGGATACGACGCTGCAGGAAGAAGTGGCGCTGCGATGGGGAAAAATCTATCGCGACGCGGGGTTCAAATTCACCTACTTCGACGGCGCCGAAGACGTGCCGCCGCCCTTCTGGTTCATGGTTCCGTGGGCGCAATGGCAGGTCTACAAACGGTTGGAACCGAAGCCGCTGTATTCAGAGGGCGCGGCCAGATCCCATTTCAGCTGGCACATGTTGACGCGGGCCAATGCGTTCGACGTTTTCAGGCCGGAAGAAATCAGATCGGCGATCCGCCAGTTTCCGGCGGAGGAAGCCGGGCGCGTGGCAAAGGATTTCACCCTGATCGATTTTGGCTGGATGGGCTACTGGGCGCCAAACGCCGAGACCATCGGCACGCAGCCCGATATGCTGGAATACGCGACCAGCCGGGCCGCCGCATGGGACTGCCCCGCTGCCCTGGATGGGAACCTGATGGACCTGGAATCTCACCCCCGGACGCCCGACAATCTGGAAGTCCTGAGGCGATGGGAAGAAGTGCGCTTGAAAGGCTGGCTGACCGCGGCACAAAAGGAATCGCTGCGCAATCTCGACCAGGAACACATTTTGCTCATCAACGAGCAGGGGGATTTCGAGCTTGCCCCCTATGCTCGGACCAGGGGAGCCGGGGGCGGCGATCGGCGCTTGCGGGCGTTCGTTTTCGAGCGCAAGGGAAGGACGTGCGCCGTCTATTGGAACACCTCCGGGAATGCTTCTCTGGACCTTCCGCTGCCCGCCAATAGCATGAAACTGATGGAAAAACTCGGGCAGCCCATGGCCGTCCAATCCCAAGGAACCGGGGTCAGGCTCCCGCTTGCGAACCGCCGCTTTGTGGAATTCACCGGCCTTTCTCAGGGCCAGGTTACGAGAGCGTTCCAAAGGGCAAAGGTAGTGTCATAAGAGATGCGGTGTTGTCCGCTCTGTGTTTGGGTCTTTTCAGGCCACGCAGAGCACAGAGAAGAACTTTTTGCGGGGAGGAGGCGGGACGATCCTGACGCCACCCCATTCTAAGTCCACTCAGCTTCGCTGACCGCAGAGATTCAGAACCAACCTCTGCGCCAGCCCCGTGGTGTGGCGTGCGGCGGTCTGCGCTACGAGAAAGTTCATCCGGCACCGAAAAACTCAGGCAAAATAGGGCCATCAACAAGGGAGGCGCGCATGAGCAAACACCTGACTCGGCGGGATTTTCTGGCGAAGGCAGGCAGCGTGGCGGCCGTGGTGGGTGCGGGTCCGCGTTTGTGGGCCGGCGCGGCGGCGGCGGGCGCACGCCATTTGCGGCTGGGGGGCCCGTTTTTCTGAAATCGGATGACCCTGCCGAGCTTGCCGAGGAGCATCGGCGGCTGGGCTACCGCGCGGCCTACGCTCCCGAGGTGAAGGCAAGTGATTCGGACAGAATTAAAGCGATTATCAGGGAATTCGCCGCTCGCGATGTGGCCCTGGCTGAGGTTGGAGCGTGGGTCAACATGCTCGATCCCGATCCGGCAAAGCGCCGCAAGAACCTTGCCTACGTGCAGGAGCAGCTGGCGCTGGCGGAAATGCTGGGCGCGCGATGCTGCGTGGATATTGCGGGGTCGTTCAATCCGCAACAGTGGGACGGTCCCGACCCCGGAAACCTCACGGACGAGTTTATCGACGCCACGGTGGAGAATTGCCGCCACATTATCGATGCCGTTAAACCCACTCGCGCCAAGTTCTCCATTGAAATGATGCCCTTCACTTTTCCTACCGGGCCGGACGATTACCTGAAGCTGGTCCGCAAGGTGGACCGCAAAGCGTTTGGCGTCCATCTGGACGTGTGCAACGCCATCAATTGCCCGGAACGCATGTACCACAACAGCGCCGTGATCGAGGAATGCTTCCGCAAGCTGAGCCCCTGGATTGTTTCCTGCCACGCCAAGGATTTGCAATGGAAGAAGTATTCCCAGGTGTGCCTGCTGGAAGTTATTCCGGGCCATGGGGTCATGGACTACCGCGCCTACCTGAAGGGCGTTTCGAGCCTTCCCGTTGACGCCCCGCTGATGCTGGAGCACTTGAAAACACCGGCGGAATACGATGAAGGCCGGCGCTATATCCAGAAAGTGGGCCATGAAATGGGGCTTTCCTTCGACTCTGAAGGTGCTTGAAATTGCCCTTTCCTGAATGGGGCGAGTCACGCGAACCTTCGTATTCGAGGTCCACGTTTTTTCTCAGAGCCAGGTGAGGAGGGCGTTAAAAAAGGGCAAAAGGGGCATCATGAAAGAGGTAGTATCGAGGTGGAAAAGACTCTGAATGGAGATCCCCGCATAGACTTATCGAAAACGTGGTTGTCGAGGAGGACTTGATGGATCGTAAGGGAAATGGTTGGAAGAATCTTCAATTGGTTCCCGTCCTGGCAGTCTTACTGCTGGTGGGCGGCTCCGTGCGCACCCGGTCGTGCAACAACTGCCAGCAACGTATCCACAGGGCCGAAGAAAATCTGCGTCAGGCCGTTCGCCGCCACGGTGTGCACAGCCGCCAGGCGGAGCAGCGCCGCCGCCAGCTTGAGCAGGCCAGGCGGAGTTGCCGCGGCGACCGTGACCGTGACCGTGACCGTGACCGTGACCGGAGGCGCTAGGGACGCCACTCTTATCGTTACGGTGCCATGCGCATCGTAGTCCACAACAGGAAACGAACGCGGGGCCGCAGATGCTCGCTTCGTAGCGCCGACCTGCGTGGCGGTGAGTTTATCTCGCCACCAGGCGGCGCAAACGTGCTATATTTCCGCCCATGAATCTGCGCAAAATTGCAGTCTCGTTTTTCCTGCTTCTCAGTTGGATGGCTTTGCCGCTTGCGGCGCGCGTGGTGCGGGTTGAAGTCACTTCGCGCACCGACATTGCCGGCGGCAAATCTTTTGGCACGGCCGGCGCCTACGAACGCCTCACCGGAAAAATCTACTTTTCCGTTGCCGTGGCCAATCGCGCACAACCGGCGCATCGTGGACCTTGCCAACGCGGTGAACCTGAAGAACGGCCAGGTGGCGTTTTCCTCCGACTTCGTGGCCATCCGCCCGAAGGATTTGAGCAAAGGCAACGGCTCGATGCTGCTGGAGATTCCCAACCGCGGCTCCGCCTTCATCGTTTCGCTGGTGGACGGCGGCGCCAGGGACGAGGTGGGCGATCCGGGAGACGGCTGGCTGCTGCGCCGGGGCTTTACGATCGTTTCGCTCGGCTGGCAGTGGGACTCGCCAGGCGGGCTGCGCCTCGATGCGCCCATCGCCAAAGACCACGGCAAGACCATCACCGGCCTGCTGCGCGGCGACCTGACCATTTTTCACGAGACGGATGAAATCCCGCTGGGCCACTTTATTACAGGCCGTATCGGCGGCACGGAATATCCTGTGGCGGACCCCAACGATCCCGCGCAACACGCTGACGGTGCGCGACTCGCGCGAAGCTCCGCGCACGGTGATTCCGCGCTCAAAGTGGAAGTTTGCGCACACCGTGAACGGCAAGCTGGTGCCCAGCAACCGCTTTATCCATCTTGACGGCGGCTTCCAGCTCGGCAAACTTTACGAATACGTTTATGTGGTGAAGGATCCGGTGGTGGCCGGACTGGGCTTTGCGGCGGTGCGCGATCTGGCCAGCTACGCGAAGCACGGGAAAGGCACCGAACTTGCCGCGCGGCGCGTTTATGGCCAGGGCATCTCGCAGGACGGCCGCTTCCTGCGCAACCTTCTCTACGACGGCTTCAACGCCGATGAAGAAGGCCGAATGGCGCTCGACGGCGTTCTGGCTCACGTGGCGGGCGCGGGACGCGGCAGCTTCAACTATCGTTTTGCCCAGCCCTCGCGCGACGCCGAGCCCACGTCGTCCGTCTTCTTCCCCACGGATATTTTCCCCTTTACCGGCCTGCCTGAAACCGATCCGGTGACGGGCCGGCACGCTGGCCTGCTTGACCGCGCAACGGCCGCGCACGTGCTGCCGAAAATCTTTTTCTCCAACACTTCCTTTGAATACTGGGGCCGCGCCGCGGCGGTGATTCACATCACGCCTGACGGCAGGCATGACGCCCGTCTTTCGCCCAACGTGCGCATCTACAAATTCACCGGCCTGCAGCATTTCTCCGGGCCGTTCCCGCCCGCCAAAGGCGAGGGTCCGCTGCTGGGGCAGGAGCCGCAATCGCCGCTGCCGATCCAGTATTTCTGGCGCGCCATGATTGCCAATATGGACGCCTGGGTGCGTTCAGGCACTCCGCCGCCGCCGAGCCGTTATCCGAAAATTGCCGATGGAACGCTGGTGCCGATCAGCCAGTACAAGTTTCCGCACATACCGGGCGTGAACCTGCCGCACGAGGCCGATCCCGGCATGCGGCTGGACTTCGGTCCCAACTGGCGGCAGACGGGAATCCTGAGCCTGCAGCCGCCCAAAGTGGGGCCGGATTTTCCCGTGCTGGTGCCGCAACCCGAATGCGGACGGCAACGAGCGCAACGGCGTGCGCCTGCCGCAAGTCACCGTGCCGCTGGCCACTTACGCGTCGTGGAACCTGCGCGATCCTTCCATCGGCGCGCCGACGCAGCGCGTGTCGTTTGAGCTTTCGTACATTCCCTTTCCCAAAACAGCCGCCGCCGCGCAAGAAGACCGGCGACCCGCGCCTCTCCATCGCCGAGCGCTACAGGAGCCGCGCGGATTACATGGCGCGTTTCACCCGCGCCACCGACCAACTGGTGAAGGAACGATACATCTTGCCGGAGGATCGCGCCGCCTTGATCCATGAAGGCGAGCGGGATTGGGACTTTGCCACAAAACCATAACTTCGGCGCCCTCAAATGATCTCCAAACCCTCCATCGTGGGAAGAGGGTGGACGCGCGAGCGGCCGGGTGAGGTGCGTGCTCGCTCCGCTCGACATCTTTGCGATTTCTTTGGCTCAAAAGCCTTCACGCAGAGAGCACAGAGAGCCTCAGACTCTGTGATGAGTATTTTGCTGGGCACGGAGAGCACAGAGAAAAGTTGCCGTAGCGGCGAGTTTACCTCGCCATCTGGCGGCATAAAGCCGCCGCTACATGCGCGATGCCCCGCTCACTCTCTAATCGGGCTAGAATAAGGGATAGTGCCGGCGGCGTTGCGGGGCCCATGTGCCGGGCGCCAGGCGCAACCCCGGCGGAAGAACGCAAATCTTCCTGCCAAGGATGAACCATGCCTGTACTGCGACTGGATCCCGTTCGGCGGCGCTGGGTGATTACCGGTGAGCGGCCTGCCATGCCGGACGCGCTGGACTCGGGCGAGTTGTGTCCTTTCTGCCCGGGGAACGAAGGGTTTACGCCCGAGCCCATCCGGGAGCACCTGGGGGCCAACGGCCAGTGGGACGTGCGGATTTTTCATGACCGGGCTCCTCTGTTCCATGTGGAGGGAGGGCTGGCCCGCGAGGGTGAAGGCCTGTATGACCACATGAACGCCCTGGGTGCGCACGAAATCGTGGTGGAGAGCCGCCAGCACGGGAAGACGCTCGCCGAGCTTGCTCCCGAGCACATCGCCACGGTGCTGGAAATCTGCCGCGACCGGATTCGCGACCTGAAGCAGGATCCGCGCTTCCGCTACGTATCGCTTTTCAAGGACCAGGGCCGGTTGCGTCCCGCCGCCGAGGAGCACGGCCACTCGCAAATCCTGGCCATTCCGGTGCTTCCCACGCTGGTCGAGCGGGAGCTTCGCTGGAGCCTCTTCCATTTTCAGCGCAAGGAGCGGTGCCTCTACTGCGACATCCTCGATCAGGAAACCCGGGCGGGCACGCGGATTGTTGACCAGAACCGGGACTTCGTCTGCCTGTGCCCGTATGCCTCGCGCTTCCCTTATGAGATTTGCGTGCTGCCGGCGGAGCACAACTCGTCGTTTGAGCGGGATATGGCCGCCGAGACGCGCCTGCTTGGGCTGGCGAAATTCCTGAAGCTGGCGCTGATGCGAGTGCAGAAAATTTCCGACAGGCTGCGCCTGGTGCTGCATACCGAGCCCAACCTGGCCGCCTACAACGCGGAGCCGGAGCGCTGGAAAACGGTTCGGGCCGACTTCCACTGGCACATTGAAATTTATCCCGAGATTGAAGCCGATGCGGGCCATTTTGACGCTGAAAGCTTTTACTACAATCCCATTCCCGCGGAGGACGCCGCTCTGGCCCTGCGGGCGATTGAAGTGGCGGCGGATAACAACCGGCCCGAAGGCAAAGGTGACTGACGCATGGCCATACCCCAAACGGCGCTCGGCCAGATGGAACTGCTGGTTTTCGATCTGGACGGCACGCTGGTGGACAGTGAGCTCGACCTGGCAAACAGCGTGAACGCCACGCTGGAAAAAATCGGCCGCGAGCCACTCAGCGTGGAGCGGATTGTATCTTACATAGGTCAGGGAGTAATTGTGCTGATCAGCCGGTCACTGGGCGGCGACGCTCCGCCGGAACTGGTGGAGCAGGCGAAGGACATCTTTCTGAAGCATTATCGCGAGCACATGCTGGACAATACCGCCACTTATCCCGGCGTGCGCGAAGCGCTGGCCGAACTGGACGGGCGAAAGATGGCGGTGCTGACCAACAAGCCGGTGAGGTTCAGCCGCGAGATGCTGGGCGGGCTGGGCCTGTCGGGGCGCTTCCTGCAGATTTATGGCGGCAACAGTTTTGAAACCAAGAAACCCGACCCCTTCGGTCTCAACCGGCTGATGGAAGAAACCGGGGCGACGGCTTCCAGGACCCTGATGATCGGCGATTCCATCTCAGACGTTCTGGCGGGGCGCAACGCGGGCGCCTGGACCTGTGGAGTGAATTACGGGTTCGGGGCGCCGACGCTGGATGAAGCGCCGCCCGACATCCGGATTGACGACCTGCGGGAATTGCCGAAATTGCTGAATGGAAAATCCTAGTATGACAAGCTCGAGAGGGATGGGCGGGAAGCCGTGGCTCCCGGCCGTGCTGGCGCTGGCGGCGCTGGCCCTGGCGGCGCCCCCGGTGCTGCGTTCGCAATCGATGCCCGCCGCCGTGGCGCAGCAACGCAAGCAGTTGCTGAATGAGCAGTGGGACCCGGCAAAGCTTTATGCCATCCTGACTTCCCAGGACCCGCAAGCGGGCGAAGACCTCTATCGCGCCGCGTTTGCCGCAGGGCCGGCCATCATTCCCAAGCTTGAAAAGGCGCTCAAAGACGACCGCACGGCGGAGTTTGCCGCCCAGACGCTGGCCTGGTTTGGCGGGGATCGCTCACTGGCCATCCTGGCGAAACTTCTGAAGGATCCCCGCGACCTGGACCTGCGGCGTTTTTATTACGGCGCACTGGGCGCCTATCACGATCCGCACGACGTGGAGATTCTGCTGAACCAGGTGCGAACCTCAGACCACGAGCCCGACCGCGACGTCACCCGGAACGCGATTCTGGCGCTCTCCATCAGTTCGGACGCGGCGCTGGTCCCCAGGCTGTCCCAGGCGGAGAAGCAGGTCACCGATCCTGTCATCCAGGACGATATTCAAACAGCAGCCATGGTGGTGGGGCTGCGGGCCAAATACAAGGCGACGCCGGCAGGGAAGTCCGCAGGCAGTTCCGTGGAGCAGGCGATTCGCAGCTACTTTATGCCGGCGCTTCAGGCGATGCCCGAAGGAAGCGATGCGGGCCAACCGTCCGGAGTGGAAGTCAAGGTCAGGAACCTGACCTGGTCGCCGGACAAGACGCGGGTGCTGGCCGCCGTCGATTTTGAAAATCCGGAAGCCGTCGCCTCCTACCACATGGTCGTTCAGAAGAGCCAGACGGGATGGAAAGTCGCAAGCGTCTGGCTGGGCGAGGAGCAGGAAAAACCACAAGCGCCAGCGCCGCAGAAGTAGCCTTTCCGAGTTATTGGTCCGTTTTTGTAGCAAGAGGTTTTTTCTGTGTGCTCTGTGGTGCAAAAAGACGTAACACAGAGGCCACAGAGACCATCTGTGTGCTCTGTGTGAAAGCTTGTGAGGCACAGAGGGCACAGAGGCGAGGTCCGTTGCAGAGCGGTTGGTTGGCAGCCCAGATTGGTGTAGCGGCGGCTTAATGCCGCCACGTGTCACCTGGTGCTGCACCGTGGCGAGGTCAACTCGCCGCTACTCGCAGCGCGGCCTGCCAGCGGCCACAGTTGCCAGAAGTTCCTCCATCCCTGATAATTCTTGTGCAATGAAACATCTGATTGCAGGAACCGCAGGCCACATTGACCACGGCAAGTCGGCGCTGGTGCAGGCGCTGACCGGAACCGATCCCGACCGCTGGGCGGAAGAGAAGAAGCGCGGCATTACCATCGATCTGGGCTTTGCGCACCTCGATCTCGACGACGACGTCCGGGTGGGATTCGTGGACGTTCCCGGCCATGAGCGCTTTGTGAAAAACATGCTGGCCGGCGCGGGAGGCATCGACCTGGTGCTGCTGGTGGTGGCCGCGGACGAGTCCATCAAACCGCAGACCCGCGAACATTTTGATATCTGCCGCCTGCTGAACATTCCGAAGGGGCTGGTGGTGATCACCAAGTGCGACCTGGCGGACCGCGACATGGTTGACCTGGTGAGGCTGGAAGTGCAGGACCTGGTGAAAGGCTCCTTCCTGGAAGGCGCGACGGTGATTGCTGCGAGCTCGAAGACGGGTGAGGGCCTGGACGACATCCGGAACGAACTGCGGCGTCTTGCCGGGAGGCATCCTGGCACGGCCTCTCAGCCTGCCGTTTCGACTGCCGATTGACCGCGCGTTTGTGATGAAGGGGTTTGGGACGGTGGTGACGGGAACCCTGATTGCCGGGTCCATCCACAAGGACGAAGAGGGCGAAATTTTTCCCGAAGGCCGCCGGGCCCGGGTGCGCGGCATCCAGGTGCATAACGCGGCGGCAGAGAGCGCCGTGGCCGGCCAGCGCACCGCCCTGAACCTGGCCGGAGTGGAAACCAGCGAAATGGCCCGCGGCATGGTGCTGGCCGCTCCGGGGTTGTTCCAGGCGACACAACGCCTCGATTGCTCCCTGAGCCTGCTGCCTTCCGCCCGGCCGCTGAAGAATCGCGCCCGGGTGCATTTCCACTCCGGGACGGCGGAGACGGTGGCGGAAGTCGTTCTGCTGGATAGCAGGGAACTTGCGCCCGGCATGCGGGGTTACGTGCAACTGCGGCTGGCGCATCCCGGGCTGTTTCTGCCGCAGGACCGCTACATCGTGCGGCAGCTTTCTCCGGTGGTCACCATCGGCGGCGGCGTGGTGCTCGACAACCTGCCGGGGCGGCACCGGCTGCTCGATCCGGCCGTCGCTGGGTTTTTATCCGTGCTGGAAAAGGGAGACGAGGAGGCGCGCCTGGAACTGCTGGTGCGCGAGGCGGGCGAAGCCTCAATGCCCATGCTGACGGCGCGGATGGGCAGATCGGAGGCTGCCATCGAGCAGCTCGGGCGGCGGCTGCAGGCAAAGAAACGGCTGGTGATGCTGGGCCAGCCCGCCAGCATCTTCATCCACGCCGAACACTTCCTGCAGATGGCCGGGGAAGTGGTCAAACAGCTCGACAGCTTTCACAAAAGCAATCCCCTGGTGAGCGGCCTTGCCCGGGAAGACCTGCGAGGACGCATCCGCGACCGGCGAAAGCCCTCGCCGTCGGCGGCGGTGTTTAACGCCGTGCTGCGCCAGTTGGAGAAGGCGGACAAAATCCAGATCAATGGAGAAACCGTCCGGCAGGCGGGACGCACGGTCGAACTCGATCCCGAAGAAAAAGGGGCGCGTGACCAGATGGTCCGGGCGTTTGAGAGCGCCGGGCTGGCCGTCCCGGCCGCGGCCGCCGTGCTGGCAGGGCTGAAAATCGACCGCGCCAGGGCCGCGAAGATTCTGCAATTGCTGCTGAAAGAAAAAGTTCTGGTCAAGGTGGCGGAAGACCTGATTTTCCACTCAGCGGCGCTGGCCGGACTGCGGGAACTGCTGGCGCGGCAGAAGGCTAAGAGCGACCGCATCAATGTGGGCGTCTTCAAGGAACTGACCGGACTCAGCCGCAAGTACGCCATTCCGCTGCTCGAATACCTCGACCGCGAGCGCGTCACCCGCCGCCAGGGCGACGAACGGATTATTCTTTAGTCCGGCGGCTTGCAGGATTCTGCTCACCTGTTGTTTTCTGGGGGCACTGACGCTGCGAGGGTTTCAAAAAGCCTTTAACACAGAGCGCACAGAGGGTTTCTTCAAATTCCGCTTTGTTGCCGCTGAACCACAGAGGACACAGAGAAAGGCATTAGAGACTTCAGTGGGTGGCTTTTCTCTGTGGCCTCTACGTTAAATTCTTGAACTATCCCATGGGAGTCGGCAATACGCTGGTGCCGTCAAATGGAACCGTTGATAAATCGCCGGATGCCGTCCCTGAGCACGAGGACATTGAAGTTGATCAGCAGCGCCAGCTTGGAGCCGGAAAGCCTGAGATACGATAACGTCTGAGCCTCATGAATCGGCGCCAATGCTTCCACCGATTTAACCTCCACGACGATTGAATGTTCCACCAGCAGGTCCATGCGGTAGCCGCAATCCAGTTTGACCTGCTCGTAGACAAGGGGAACAGCCTTCTGCTGCTCGACGGCAAACCCTCGCTTTCTGAGTTCGTATGCCAGGCACGACTCGTAAGCGGACTCAAGCAGGCCGGGACCTAATGTCCGGTGGACCTGGATGGCCGCGCCGATGATCGTCTCCGTGGTCTTGTTCAGTTGCTCTCGATTGGCCATTGCAGGAATTTAACACAGAGGTCAGGGAGAAGGCTCGATCAATCTGAGTTACACACTACTCTCAGCAATGGCTGCAACTTTCTCGGGTGTGCGTTTTTCTCTGTGTTCTCCGTGGTCCAGGGGCAACAACGTGGACTCTGCACAGGCCCTCTGTGTCCTCTGTGTGAAACCTTGGGGTGAAAAAGGATACTACCGCCGGTCTTGGTCAACGTTACTTGTCAGATCTGTTTAGTCATTGACAGACTTCACCATCGCATACACCAGCGGGATGGGCAGGCCGACCACGTTGAAGTAGCAGCCTTCGATGCGGGGAATGAAGCGGGAAGCGAGACCCTGGATGGCGTAGCCACCGGCCTTGTCAAAAGGTTCACCACTTTCCACGTAACCGTCGATTTCTTCAGCGGTCAGATTTCTGAAGGTCACCAGGGTTGTTTCGTGCGTCCAGGCCAGAACGGTTTCCGGCGCTCGGACAAGGCACACGCCGGTTATCACGCGATGGGTGTGGCCCGAGAGGGTGCGCAGCATCCTTGCGGCGTCAGCGGCGTCGACGGGTTTCTCCAGGATTTCGCCGTTGACGGCCACCACGGTGTCGGCGCCCAGGACGAAGCTGCCGGCGCCTGAGTGACGGGCAACCTCCAGCGCCTTGTCCCTGGCCAGGCGGCGGGCAAAGTCTTCCGGCGGTTCGCCGGGGATGCGGTTTTCTTCAATTCCGCTGGGCCGGACGTCGAATTGAAAGCCCGCATTTTGCAGCAACTCGCGGCGGCGGGGAGAGTTGGAAGCCAGAATCAGGTGGATCACGCGGACTATTATAAGGGCCGTTTAAGGAGGCCCACAAGTTGTTTGACATGGCGGCGGGTTGTGGTACACTCGTCCACCTCAACACACAGGCGAAAGTCGGACCAGAGTTTTCTATGGAAGAAATCAGCAAGATTTTCCCTCTCCTTTTCAAGGAGCAGGTGCGGCGGAATAATCCCCGGCTGGTGGAAATCCTTTCGCCGTTGTGGCCGCTGGTGGCCGGCAAGCCCATGGCGCGCCACTCGCGTCCGGTGGCCTTTGAGGACGGATTGCTGACGCTTGAAAGCGACTGCATGGCCTGGTCTCGCGAAATGCGCAGTATGTCGGATGACATCCTGACGCGGATCAATCGATACCTGGGCGCGCCGGCGGTGCGAAGACTGAAGGTCCGCTACGTGTCCAAACCGATCACGGCCTCGCCTCTGCCAGACAAATCACAGTTCAACTGATATCATGTTTAGTTGCGCGTTGAGGGCAAGCCTGCTTCCGTGAAGAAAAAGCAGATGCTTCGCGGGGCTCAGCATGACGGGCGGGCCTTTTCAAAAAACCGTGAAGGTGCGCACGGAGGGCTTGGCCAATCCATCCAGGCGGCAGGAAAACAATGGCTTTAAGCGAAAAAGACGTTCTTTATGTGGCCGATCTGGCTCATCTGGAACTGACCGACGAGGAAGTGAAGAAGTTCGGCCCGCAACTGGATGCGGTGCTGGAATACGTCCAGAAGCTGAACCAGCTGGACACTGCGGGCGTGGAGCCGATGGCCCAGGTGACCCATGGAGTGGCTGAGAATCCGGCCCTGCGCGATGACCATGCGCGGCCCTGCTTTACCCAGGAAGAGGCGCTCCAGAACGCTCCGGAGCCGGGCGACGGCTGCTTCAAAGTGCCCCAGGTCATTGACCGGGAGGGGTAACGGCAACCGGCCCCTGTCGAATTCCACTTTTAAGATCCACTCATGGACAATCTGACCCACCTGACTATCGAAGAAATTCACGGCGCGCTGGCGCGGCGGGAGGCATCCGCCGAGGAGATCGCGCAGGCGCACATCGAGCGCATCCGGACGGACGATCCGAACGTCCGCTCCTATCTTTCAACCTGCGAGGAGAAGGCGCTCGAGCAGGCGCGCGCGGTGGACCGCCGGATCGCGGCCGGCGAGCCGCTGCTGCCGCTTTCGGGCGTGCCGGTGGCGGTGAAAGACGTTCTGCTGACGCGCGGGCTCAAAACGACCTGCGCTTCAAAGGTGCTGGAAAACTTTGTCGCTCCTTATGACGCGACGGCGGTGGAGAGGCTGGAGGCGGCGGGAGCCGTGATCCTGGGCAAGACCAATTGCGACGAGTTCGCCATGGGCTCCTCGACGGAAAATTCCGGCTTTTACCCCACCCACAACCCGCACGACCTGACGCGCGTTCCGGGCGGCTCCAGCGGCGGCTCTGCGGCGGCCGTGGCGGCCCACCTGGCGACCGTATCGCTGGGGTCGGACACGGGAGGCTCCATCCGGCAGCCGGCGGCCTTCTGCGGCACGGTGGGCATGATGGGCACCTACGGACGCGTTTCGCGCTACGGCCTGGTGGCCTTTGCGTCGTCGCTTGACCATGTGGGTCCGTTCGGGCGCTCGGTGCGCGACGTGGCCCGGACGCTGAAGGTGATTGCGGGCCGGGATCCGATGGATTCCACCTCGGCCGACGTGGCCGTGGGCGATTACGAAAAGTCCCTCGACGGCAACGTGCGCGGCGTGAAGGTCGGCATCCCCAATGAATACTTTGAAGGACTGAACCCCGAAATCCGCGCCAACATCGAGAAGGGAATCAAGCTGCTGGAAAAACTGGGGTGCAAGATTGTGCCCATCCGCCTGCCGCACACCGAGTATGCCATCGCCTGCTACTACATCATCTGCACGGCCGAGGCCAGCTCAAACCTGGCGCGCTATGACGGCGTGCGCTACGGCTACCGCGCGAAGGAATACTCGGGGCTGCGCGACATGTACCGCAAGACGCGCGACCAGGGATTCGGCTCGGAGGTGAAGCGCCGCATCATGCTGGGAACTTACGTGCTGAGTTCCGGCTACTACGACGCCTACTACCTGAAAGCCCAGAAGGTGCGGACGCTGATCACGCGGGATTTCGTTGAAGCCTTCGACGACGTGGATGTGATGGTCGCCCCCACTTCGCCTATCCCTCCCTTCAAACTGGGCGAGCGGGTGGACGACCCCCTGCAAATGTATCTTGCTGATATCTATACGGTTACTGCCAGCCTGGCGGGCATCCCGGGGATCAGCGTTCCCTGCGGTAAGCTACCTGGCGAGCCTCCTCTGCCGGTGGGCATGCAGATCTTCGCCAAGCACTTTGACGAAGCGCGGCTGCTGCAAGTGGCCGACGCTTTTGAGAAGGCCGGCGGCTTCAGCGTTTCCTGAGTTTCTCCCGCGGCGCGCTCTGCTCCCTCGTCGGGTACGCTCACAAATTCCGGATTTCAGACTTCAAACCCGCCATCGCTTCCACGCATAGAACCTTTGGCCATCCTCACGCGGGAGCCTTGGGATCTGCTCTTGATTTCAAATTTGAAATTTCAGATTCGAGATGTTTAAAGGCTCTTAGCCGCTCCGGCAGACGTGGCTTTTGAATCTGAAATTTGGAACCTTGAATCTGGAACCTTGAATCTGGAATTTTGAATTGTATCAGGAATTCCTGAAGAGGGAATCGAAGCGCTTTTTGGCGTCGTCCTGTTTGCTCACGCCGGGGCCGGAGCCGCTGGCCAGCAGGACGGGATTGGGCTGGAAGTAGTCGCAGTAGTTTGACGCTTCCTTGTCCCCGACCCATTCGGCCTGGGTCTCGGCGCACTGGTTATGTTTTCCGGTGTCGTAGAAGCGGCAGTTGCGGCAGCAGTGCAGATCGGCGTCGCAGTTGGGGCAGGTGTCGCGGGTCATGACGCGCTCCGGCACGTCAATCTGTTGGCCGCATTTGAAGCAGGAGAAGCGCATCGGTCAGGTTGCTGAAGCCGGCCCCCGAAGGTGTTGAGTAGTCTTCAAAACAATACCCTCGGGAGGCCGGTCTCTGGTTTCTATTGGGTTGGCCGGGCTTCGTCGTCGTCCATCAGTTCAGCCGCAATGCCGGGTGAGGGCGGAATAGCTTCCTCGCCGGGCATTCCCTCGGTGATTTCGAGATCTGCCTCCGGAATCTCAGTTTCCGTCAGCAGGCGGAAGTTGCGGTAGCGTTCGAGGCCGGTTCCGGCCGGGATGAGGCGGCCCATGATGACGTTTTCCTTGAGGCCGCGCAGGTGGTCGACCGCGCCCCGGATGGAGGCTTCGGTCAGCACGCGCGTGGTCTCCTGGAACGAGGCCGCCGAGATAAACGAATCGGTGGCCAGCGACGCCTTGGTGATGCCCAGCAGCAGCGAGCGCCCGGTGGCGGGCTTGCCGTCCTGTGCCAGGACACGCTCATTTTCGTCGCGGAAGCGGAACTTGTCCACCTGCTCGTCGAGCAGGAATTCCGTGTCGCCCGGATCTTCCACCTTGATCCACCGCATCATTTGGCGGGCGATCACCTCGATGTGCTTGTCGTTGATGTTGACGCCCTGCAACCGGTAGACTTCCTGGATTTCGTCGACCAGGTACTTCTGCAGTTCCTTCTCGCCGAGCACAGCCAGGATGTCGTGCGGGTTGCGCGGGCCGTCCATCAGCGGTTCACCGGCCTTGACGCGTTCGCCCTCCTGCACGGCGATGTGAACGCCGCGGGGCAGCAGGTATTCTTTGGTTTCTCCGCGATCGGGAACCACAATGACCTTGCGCTGGCCCTTGAGAACGTCGCCGTAGTGGACCGTGCCGTCGATTTCCGTGATGACGGCCGGCTCATGCGGCTTGCGGGCTTCAAACAGTTCCTGCACGCGGGGCAGACCGCCGGTGATGTCCTTGGTCTTGGTGGTTTCACGCGGGATCTTGGCCAGCACGTCGCCTGCCTGCACTGTGTCGCCATCCTGGACCATCAGGTGGGCCCGGGAGGGCATCAGGTATTTCTTGGCGCCCTTCGAGGAGCTCTTGCCTTCCGGCCGGATGATCAGTTGCGGCTGGTATTTCTCCTCGGGAGAATCCTTCACCACCAGCTGCGAGAGTCCGGTGACTTCGTCCACCTGCTCATGCAGGGTGAAGCCCGGCTCCAGGTCTTTGAAGTGGACCTCGCCCTTCACTTCGGTCAGGATGGAGAACGTGTAAGGGTCCCATTCCACGACAATGTTGCCCTGCTTGACGGGAGCGCCGTCCGCATAAATGATCTTGGCGCCGTAGACCACCGAGTAGCGTTCGCGCTCGCGGCCCTTTTCGTCGGCAATCACGATGGAGCCGTTGCGGTTCATCACCACAAAGTGGCCCTCGCGGTTGGTTACGGTCTGGAGGTTCTGGAACTTGAGGAAACCGTTGTTCTTGGCCTCCAGCTTGGACTGCTCGGAAATGCGGCTTGCGGTGCCTCCGATGTGGAAGGTCCGCATGGTGAGCTGGGTTCCCGGCTCGCCGATGGACTGCGCGGCCACCACGCCCACGGCCTCGCCGATTTCCACCAGCCGTCCGGTGGCCAGGTTGCGGCCGTAGCAGCGGATGCAGACCCCGCGCCGCGACTCGCAGGTGAGGCCCGAGCGGATCTTGACGCGCTCGATGCCGGCGGCCTGGATGGAGGCGGCCAGGTCTTCGTTGATTTCCTGGTTGAGATCGACGATCACGTTACCCTCGTAATCCTTGATCTGCTCGAGAGAGACGCGGCCGACGATGCGGTCGCGGAGGGGTTCCACAACCTCACCGGCTTCCACGATCGACTCCACGTAAAGGCCGTCCACCGTGCCGCAGTCGAATTCGGAGACGATGACGTCCTGCGCCACGTCGACCAGGCGGCGCGTGAGGTAACCGGAGTCGGCCGTCTTGAGAGCGGTGTCCGCCAGTCCCTTGCGGGCGCCGTGGGTCGAGATGAAGTACTGCAACACGTTCAGCCCTTCGCGGAAGTTGGCGGTGATGGGGGTCTCGATGATTTCGCCGGAAGGCTTGGCCATCAATCCGCGCATGCCGGACAGCTGGCGGATCTGCTGCTTGGAGCCGCGGGCGCCGGAGTCGGCCATGACGTAAACCGGGTTGAGGCCGCCGGTGGTATCCTGCGTTTCCATGGTCTGGAACATCTCGTCGGCCACGCGGTCGGTGACGTTGGACCAGATGGCGATCACCTTGTTGTAGCGTTCGCCGTGGGTGATGGCGCCTTCCTGGTATTGCTTTTCAACCTCGATCACTTCCTTCTGCGCGGCGCGAACCAGATCGGCCTTGTTGGAAGGAACCACCAGATCGTCAATGCCCAGCGACATGCCGGACTTGGTGGCATAGAGGAAGCCCAGCGATTTGACCTTGTCGAGCAGGCTGACAGCCGTCTCGATGCCAAAGCGCAGGTAGCAGTAGTTGACCACCGCGCCCAGGCCTTTCTTGCGGAGGGTTCCGTTGATGAAAGGCATCTCCGAGGGCAGGTGATCGTTGAAGATGACGCGTCCCACCGTGGTGTTGATGAACTGGTTCTTCAGCGTGATGGGTTCCGTGTGAATGACGTCCTGGTCGTCGTAGGCGGTCGTGAGGTCCACCACGCTGCCCGTGTAGCGCAGCCGGACGGGAGACCGGGTTTCAACCTCTCCGGCTTCCAGCGCCAGCAGGACTTCCTCAGGGTTGGCGAACGTGCGGCCTTCGCCCTTGGCGCCCTTCTGCTCCTTGGTGAGGTAATAGACGCCCAGAACGATGTCCTGGGTGGGAGTGGCCAGCGGCTGGCCGTTGGCCGGCGACAGAATGTTGTTGGAGGCCAGCATCAGCACGGAGGCCTCAATCTGGGCTTCCGGCGAAAGGGGAATGTGCACGGCCATCTGGTCGCCGTCAAAGTCGGCGTTGAACGCCGTGCAGACCAGGGGATGAATCTTGATGGCCTTGCCTTCCACCAGCACCGGCTCAAAGGCCTGGATGCCCAGGCGGTGCAGGGTCGGGGCGCGGTTGAGCAGAACCGGATGGTCCTGGATGACTTCTTCCAGAATGTCCCAAACCACCGGCTCCTGGCGTTCCACCATCTCCTTGGCGGCCTTGATGGTGGTGCAGTTGCCGGACTGTTCGAGCTTGTGGTAGATGAAGGGCTTGAACAGCTCCAGCGCCATCTTCTTGGGCAGGCCGCACTGGTGGAGCTTGAGATCGGGCCCGACCACGATGACGGAACGTCCGGAATAGTCAACGCGCTTGCCAAGCAGGTTCTGGCGAAAGCGTCCCTGCTTGCCTTTCAGCGTGTCGGAGAGCGACTTCAGCGGGCGGTTGTTGGCGCCGCGCAGCACGCGGCCCCGGCGGCCGTTGTCAAACAGGGCGTCCACGGCTTCCTGCAGCATGCGCTTTTCATTGCGCACAATCACGTCGGGCGCGTGGAGCTCCATCAGTTTCTTCAGCCGGTTGTTGCGGTTGATGACGCGGCGGTAAAGGTCATTCAGGTCGGAGGTGGCAAAACGTCCGCCGTCGAGGGGCACCAGAGGCCGCAGTTCCGGGGGAATGACGGGAATCACGTCGAGAATCATCCACTCGGGCTTGTTGCCCGACTTGCGGAAGGCTTCCACCACTTTCAGGCGCTTGGAATACTTGATCCGCTTCTGCTGCGAGGTGTCGGTTTTCATCTTCTCGCGCAGTTCCACGGAAAGGGTTTCAATATCCAGCTGCTTCAGGAGATCCTTGATGGCCTCGGCGCCCATTTGAGCGCGAAACTTGCCCAGAAATTCCTGCTGCAGTTCCCGGTAACGCTCTTCCGTCAGAACTTCCTTTTCCTTGAGAGGGGCTTCGCCGGGGTCGGTGACCACATAGGCTTCAAAGTAGAGGATCTTTTCCAGGTCGCGCAGGGAGATGTCCAGCAGGTGGCCGATGCGGCTGGGAAGGCCTTTGAAGAACCAGACGTGAGAGCAGGGAGCGGCCAGCTCAATGTGTCCCAGGCGCTCGCGCCGCACCTTGGAAAGGGTCACTTCCACACCGCACTTGTCGCAGATGACTCCGCGGTGCTTCATCCGCTTGTACTTGCCGCAAAGGCACTCCCAGTCGGTGACAGGGCCGAAAATCCTGGCGCAGAACAGGCCGTCGCGCTCGGGCTTGAAAGTCCTGTAATTGATGGTTTCCGGCTTGGTGACTTCGCCGTGGGACCAGGAGCGGATCTTTTCCGGGGATGCCAGGCTGATGCGGATGGCATCAAATTCTCCAATGAGACTGACTCGGTCATAAGGGCTGCTTCGAAACAATTTTGCCTCCTTCTCAGGCGAGAAGAGTTGGTTGCTGCTGATTGCTGCCGGCGCAGCCCGTCCCTTGCGGGACCACTGCGCCGGATAAAACTATTCCGCAGTCAAAGGCGCCGGTTGCACTTCCTTCGGCTTCTTGATGAGCTCAACGTCCAGGCAGAGGCTCTGCAGCTCACGGACCAGGACGTTGAAGGATTCCGGCACACCGGGCTCGATGGCGGCCTCGCCCTTGACAATGGCTTCGTAGATCTTGGCGCGGCCGTAAACGTCGTCGGATTTCGCCGTCAGGAGTTCCTGGAGGATGCAGGCGGCGCCGTAGGCTTCGAGCGCCCAGACCTCCATTTCTCCGAACCGCTGGCCGCCGAACTGCGCCTTGCCGCCCAGCGGCTGCTGAGTGATGAGAGAGTAGGGCCCGATGGAACGAGCGTGAATCTTGTCGTCGACCAGGTGGGAGAGCTTCAGCATGTAGATGTATCCCACCGTGACCGGCTGCTCAAACGGCTCGCCCGTCATTCCATCCCGAAGCATGATCTTTCCGGAGGTGGAAAGGCCTGCTTTTTCCAGATAGGTCTTGATCTCCTTTTCGCTGGCTCCGTCAAAGACAGGCGTTGCAAAGCGCAAGCCGCTGTGGACGGAATTGGCGAAATCCAGGATGTCTTCGTCCGTGGCGGTGTCGAACTTCTTGGCCATCGGAGTGCCGCTGAAGATGTTTTTCAGCTGTTCGCGGAGGGTCTCCTCCTGGCTGTTGGCTGAGACCAGCGCCTTGATTTTTACGCCCAGTTCTCTGGCCGCCCACCCGAGGTGGGTTTCCAGAATCTGTCCCACGTTCATGCGGGAAGGCACGCCGAGGGGATTTAAAACGATTTCAACGGGCGTGCCGTCGGGCGTGTAGGGCATGTCTTCTTCCGGCAGGATGCGGGCAATCACGCCCTTGTTGCCGTGCCGGCCCGCCATCTTGTCGCCCACCGACAGCTTGCGCTTCATGGCGATGTAAACCTTCACCAGCTTGATGACTCCGGGAGGGAGCTCATCGCCCTTCTTGAGTTTCTGTTCCTTCTCCGCGGTGATCTTGCGCAGGATGTCGATCTGGCGCGAGGTCATCTCTTCGATCTCGTCGATCTGCTCCATCAGGGTGGGATCTTTCTTCACGATCCTCATGCGCTTGAGGTTGCGCCCCGAAATGTGAACCAGGGCCTCGCGCGTGACGGCATCGCCTTTCGACAGCAGGCGCTTGTTGGTCTTTTCGTCGTGCAGGTCGATCTGAAGTTTTTCTCCCTCCAGCAGGGTGCAAAGGCGGTTCAGTCGCTCGTCGTTGAGGATCCGAATCTCGTCATTGAGGTTGTTCTCCATGCGAGACACTTCACCTTCTTCGATGGATCGGGCGCGCGTGTCCTTTTCCGCGCCCTTGCGGGAGAAGATCTTGACGTCCACCACGATGCCTTCGATGCCCGGAGGGCAGTTGAGGGAAGCGTCACGGACGTCGCCGGCCTTTTCTCCAAAGATGGCCCGCAGCAGCTTTTCTTCCGGTGAAAGCTGGGTTTCGCCCTTGGGCGTCACCTTGCCGACCAGGATGTCGCCCGGCTTGACGTAAGCGCCGATGCGGATGACGCCGCTTTCATCGAGGTCGCGCAGCAGGGATTCGGAGACGTTCGGAATGTCGCGGGTGACGTCTTCGGGTCCCAGCTTGGTATCGCGCGCCTCGGTTTCAAATTCTTCGATGTGGATGGAGGTGTAGGAATCTTCCTTCACCAGTTTTTCGCTGACCAGGATGGCGTCTTCAAAGTTGTATCCCCGCCAGGGCATGAAGGCCACCAGGATGTTGCGTCCCAGCGCCAGTTCGCCGTGGTCGGTGCAGGGACCGTCGGCCAGCACCTGTCCCGCCCTGACGCGCGTGCCCTTGCGGACCACCGGCTTCTGGTTGACGCAGGTGTTCTGGTTGGAGCGCCGGAACTTGATGAGTTGATAGATGTCCGCGCCCACTTCGCGGGACATGTGCTGGCTCTGGCCGTCGCCTTCCACGCGAACAATGATGCGTTCGCTGTCAACGCTGTCGACCACTCCATCGCGCTTGCAGATGACCACCGCGCCGGAGTCGCGCGCCGTCACTTCTTCCATGCCGGTGCCGACCAGCGGCGACTGGGCGCGCAGCAGGGGAACCGACTGCCGCTGCATGTTGGACCCCATCAGGGCGCGGTTGGCGTCGTCATTTTCAAGGAAGGGAATGAGAGAGGCTGCCACGCTGACCAGCTGCTTGGGGCTGACGTCGACGTAATCCACGTTCTCGCGGCGCAGCAGGACAAAGTTGCCGGTCTGGCGGGCGTTGATCAGTTCGTTGGCAATGCGGCCCTTTTCATCGATGGGTACGTTGGCCTGGGCCACCACGTAGTGGTCTTCTTCCCAGGCTGACAGATAGAACGAGTAAGGCTCGTGTTCCACCACCTTGCGCTTCTTGGACCGCAGCTCGGCGTTCAGCTTTTCCACTTCTTCCTGCTCAACGTGCTCGCCCACCTTCCAGGGGCCGTCGCCGCCGTGGGTGACGGTGACATAGTCAATGACCCTTCCGTTCCGCACCTTGCGATAGGGGCTTTCAATGAAGCCGTATTCGTTGATGCGCGCGTAGCAGGAGAGGGATGAGATCAACCCGATGTTGGGACCTTCAGGGGTCTCAATGGGGCAGATACGTCCGTAGTGTGTGGTGTGAACGTCGCGAACCTCAAATCCGGCGCGTTCACGCGAAAGTCCGCCAGGCCCCAGGGCTGACAGCCGGCGCTTGTGGGTGATTTCTGAAAGCGGGTTGGTCTGGTCCATGAACTGCGAAAGCTGCGAGGACCCGAAGAACTCGCGAATGGCCGCCATCACGGGCTTGGCGTTGATGAGGTCGTGCGGCATGGCCGTGGACATTTCCTGGTAGACGGACATCTTTTCCTTGATGGCCCGCTCCATGCGCACCAGTCCCAGCCGAAACTGGTTCTCAAGCAGTTCGCCTACCGCGCGGACGCGCCGGTTGCCCAGGTGGTCGATGTCATCCACTTCGAACTTTCCGCCCGGATTCTTCAGCAGCTTCAGCAGGTAGCGGATGGTGGCGTAGAAATCTTCAGGATCGAGAGTGCGCTTGTCCAGCGTAAGCTGCACGGGGGCGGTTTCAGAATGTTCGGTGGCCAGACTTCCTTCGCAGCCGCGCTCCACCTCCGTGCAGACGTTGCCTTCGCGCTTCCGCACGTAGATCTTTTCGTTATCCACGACCACGTAGAAGTTGGATTCCGGGAGGTTTCGGGCGTCTTCCAGCTCAAACTGGGTGGCTTTGTCGTCCATCCGGACCTTGAGCTTGCTGTAATAACCCAGCTTGATGTTGAACTTGAGGCGTCCCACTCTGGAAAAGTCGTACTTGCGAGGGTCAAAGAACATTCCGGTGAAGAGCGCCGTTGCCGTGTCCAGGGTGGGCGGATCGCCCGGGCGCAGTTTCCGGTACATTTCGATCAGGGCTTCCTGGACGGACTTGATGGAATCGCGCCGCAGGGTGTGGCCGATCACGGGTCCGATCTCGTCGCGCTCGGGGAAGAAGATGCGGAGTTGTTCAATTCCGCCGTCAATGGCCGTATTCAGCACGGAAGGCGTGAGTTCATTGTTGGCTTCCAGAAGAATTTCGCCGGTCGAGGGGTCGATGATGTCCTCGGCGGCGCAGGCGCCTTCCAGATCGTGCTGGCCAATTTCCACCCGGCTGATGTGGGATTTCTGGAGTTCCTTCATCACCGAGGAGGTGATCCGCTTGCCGGAGGCGACAATGGTGTCATGTGACTTGGGATGCTCGATGGCCTTGGACAGCTTCATGCCGCGGAGCCCTTCAGAGACCGCCCAGTAGAGCTTGTGATCTTTCAGGCTGATATCTTCAACCCGGTAGAAGGTCTTGATAATGTCGGAGTTGTCCTTCAGGCCCAGGGCGCGTAGAAAGATGGTTCCCAGTATCTTGCGCTTGCGGTCGATTCGAACATAGAGGATGTTCTTGGTGTCGTACTCAAACTCCACCCATGAGCCGCGGTAGGGGATCAGCTTGCCCAGGAAATAGCTGCGGGCGGCGTTCGATTCAAAGAAGACACCGGGCGAACGGTGGAGCTGGCTGACAATCACGCGCTCCGTTCCGTTGATAATGAAGGTCCCGTTGTCCGTCATCAGCGGAATCTCGCCGAAATAGACCTCCTGCTCCTTGATATCGAGGATGTTGCGGGGCCCCGATTCACTCTCTTTGTCGTAGAGAGTGAGGCGGATGGTCACCTTGAGGGGAGCGGCAAAAGTCATGCCGCGTTCCTGGCACTCGGTGACGTCGTACTTGAGCTGGAGAGTGACGGGGTCGCCGCACTTGTGGCAGAAATCGACCTCGTTCTTGTTGAAGGTCCCGCACTTGTCGCACAGGACGTCGCCGGCCTTGAAGGGATCCGTCACCACGGTGTAACCGCACTGTTTACAGGTGCGGCGCAGGTGGTGAAGCCCCCGGAGGCTTCCGCATTTGCATTCCCAGTCGCCGATGGAATAGTCAACAAAATCAAGCTGGGCGACCCCGCGAAAGTCGGTGATGGGAAAAACCGAATTAAAAACCGCCTGCAATCCGAAATCGTCGCGTTCGGAGGGAAGTGCGTTCATTTGCAGAAAACGGTCATAAGAACGCTTCTGGACTTCAATCAGATTGGGAATCTGGATGACGGATGGAATCTTTGAGAAATCAATCCGACGCGGCAGAATACCGTTAACGCCGTTGGGCATTCGTTACGCTCCTTGCTTTGATTTTAAAGGGCTACGAATCAATGAAGACACATGCACTCTTTTTGTTTGATGCATGAGAGGGGCTGAAGGATGCCGAATCCCTATTGGGCGCACTTCGACACCCCCGCCATGGTCACTTTGAATTGGGTTCCTACTATTGCCAATACCAGTCTTTAGGGTTTTCAAATTGAAAACACCAGGCGACCGGGCTCGAATCAGCATGTTCCCCTGGCCCGGGAGAACTATTTCACTTCAACGGTCGCCCCTGCTTCAGTAAACTTTGTCTTAATGGTTTCCGCCTCTTCCTTGGAAACGCCTTCCTTGATCGGCTTGGGAGCACCATCGACCAGATCCTTGGCTTCCTTCAGGCCGAGGCTGGTCACTTCACGGACCGCCTTGATGACGTTGATCTTATTGGAGCCGACGGCGGTAAGAACCACGTTGAATTCGGTCTTTTCTTCCGCGGGCGCTGCTGCTCCGGCGCCGGCCGCTCCAGCCATGATCACCGGGGCCGCCGCGGCAGCAGAAACTCCCAGCGTTTCTTCCAGTTTCTTCACCAGATCTGCAGCTTCGAGCAGCGTCAGCCCTTTAATTTCTTCAACAATCTTGTCAATAGCTTCGGACATCGTATTGTTTCTCCTCCTGAAATATCCTGGCTTTCCTATGATTCGGCGAAAGGGAAGCCCCTTTCATTGCCGGACCTAGTTGCCGCCGGATGCCTTGAATTTCTCTTCCTTAACTGCCTGTTGAATCACACGCGCCAAATCGCGGCCGACAGCCGAAACCACAGTAGCGAGCTGCTGACCCGGCGACTGGATGACGTACAGTGCCCTGGCGAACAGTTGTTCACGGGAAGGGAGCGCCGCGAGCGCCTCCACCTCCTCCATGGATACCACTCGCCCTTCCACCATCCCGGCCTTAAAGACCAGTGCGGGATTTTCCTTGGCATAGTTCACCAGCACTTTGGCCAGGGAAACGGGATCGTCGGCCGTGTAGGCCAGCGAAGTGGTGCCGCGCAGCTTCTGAGCCGCCGGTTCGGCTTCGGTTCCGGCGGCGGCCCGCTCGATCAGGCTGTTCTTGACCACCTTGTACCGGGCGCCGGTCTGGGAAACCTGCCGGCGAAGCTCCGAATCCTGCGCTACCGTCAAACCTTCGAATCCCTGAAGAAAGACAGTACGGACATTCTTCAGTTCCTCGTGAAGGTCTTTTGCCTGTTGATGTTTTTCTTCCCGCTTCATTGCACTCCTCTTGGCAAAGTTAAAAGCCCATCAGGCGGCGTCCACCGAGGCCAGGTCAACCGGAACGCCGGGTCCCATGGTCGATGAGATCACAATGTTTTTCACATAGCGCCCTTTGGCCGAGGCCGGTTTGGCACGGACGACGCTTGCGATCAGTGCCTGGGCGTTGTCGGCAAGCTTTTCCGGGTCAAAGGACACTTTGCCGACCGCGCAGTGGATGATTCCGGTCTTGTCCACGCGGAACTCCACCTTGCCGGCCTTCAGCTCGGTGACGGCCTTCACCACGTCCAGGGTCACCGTGCCGGTCTTGGGGTTCGGCATCAGGCCGCGGGGCCCCAGGATCTTTCCCAGCCGCCCCACTGACTTCATCATGTCGGGGGTTGCCACCACGGCGTCAAATTCCAGCCATCCGCCCTGGATCTTCTGGACCATGTCTTCAGCACCCACTTCGTCGGCGCCGGCTTCGCGCGCCTCGCGGACCTTTTCGCCGGAGGCGATGACGATCACGCGGGTGGCTTTGCCGAGTCCGTGCGGCAGGACAACCGTTCCGCGCACCATCTGGTCGGCGTGCTTTGGGTCTACTCCGAGGCTCATCGAGACTTCAACCGACTCGTCAAACTTGGCGAATGCCGCCTTCTTGACCAGGGGCATGGCTTCCTGAAGCACATAGGCGGGCTTGTCCACCATTTTCTTGCTGGCTTCGTATTTTTTTCCCACCTTCGTCGTCCTCCTTGTTACTCCCGATCTTTACCGGCGCCTTGCCTTCAGCCGGCGATTTCCAGCCCCATGCTCCGTGCCGTTCCCTTGACGGTGGCGATGGCGGCGGCCAGGTCGCGCGCATTCAGGTCAGGCTGCTTCTGCCTGGCAATCTCTTCAACCTGCTTCTCGGTGACAGACCCCACTTTGTTCTTGTTCGGTTCACCGGACCCCTTGGCAATGCCGGCCGCGCGCTTGAGGAGAACGGAAGCGGGCGGGGTCTTGGTGATAAAACTGAAAGTCCGGTCGTGATAGACCGTTAGCAGGATGGGGATAATCAATCCCTCCTGGTCCTTTGCGGAGGTCTTGGCATTAAATGCCTTGCAGAAATCCATGATGTTAACCCCGTGCTGGCCCAGCGCCGGGCCGACCGGGGGCGCAGGGGTTGCTTTCCCTGCGGCGATCTGCAACTTCACCATTGCGATAGTTCTTTTGGCCATGGCCTTTTACACCTTCTCAACTTGATAGAAATCCAGTTCCACGGGCGTGGCGCGCCCGAAGATGGTCACCATTACGCGCAGCGTGGAGCGGTCTGCGTTGATTTCTTCCACGGAGCCTGTGAAGTCCTTAAAGGGCCCATCGGTGATCTTGATGCTTTCGCCCCGTTCGAACTCCAGCTTCGGCTTGGGATTTTCAGCCGCCACCTCAACCCTGTGAACAATCCTGTCCACCTCTTCCATGGTCAACGGGGTAGGGGTGGGGCCCGAACCGACAAACCCGGTCACCCGCGGCGTCGATCTCACCACGTGCCATGTCTCGTCGTTCATCTGCATCTCAACCAGTACGTAGCCGGGATAGAAAAGCTTCGGCGTGACAACCTTCTTGCCCTGCTTGATCTCAATGACGTCCTCGGTCGGCACCATGATTTCGCCAAACTTTTCGTCAAGCTTCTCAGCCTCAATCCGGCTTTTCAACGCTTCGGCGACCTTCTTTTCAAAGCCCGAGTACGTGTGAATGATGTACCAGTTTTTTTCCATTTTAAGGGTTTTTACCATGGAGTCCCTACAGTGACTTTCCCCAGGTCAGAACATAGGCAACAAAACGCGAGAAAAATTCGTCACAAATCATGAAGTAGAATCCGAACAGGAAAGTGGTGATAATCACCATCACGGTGGTGCCATAAACTTCCTGCTTGCCGGGCCAGGTGACCCGCTTCATTTCCGCCCGCACATCGCTGATGTACGAGCTGACCTTCCCGGCCACCTGTTTGCCTGCTGACAGTTCGTTCGCCATACTCTCTTTTTCGCTCCGCTTCCAGGCCTGCCACCGAAGGCCACAAGCTCTTTCGCCGTTCGTGGCAGGGGCGGAGGGATTCGAACCCCCATGACCGGTTTTGGAGACCGGCAGATTAGCCGTTGATCTGACGCCCCTTCATCAACCAGTGGCGAGCGGTGAACGACAGGTGGAAACCCGGCCTGGCGCCCAAAGCTTCTTGCTCGTCACTTGACTTCTCGATGGGCCTTGTGCTGCCGGCACTTCGGGCAAAACCTGTTCATCTCCAACCGGTCTGTATGCTTCTTCTTGTTCTTGGTCGTCGTGTAATTGCGATTCTTGCAGTCTTTGCACTGTAATGTAATGATATCACGCATCGCTTAACTCACCCGAATTCCCATTTGCTATTGAATAATTTCCGTGACGGTGCCGGCGCCGACGGTATGGCCGCCCTCGCGGATGGCGAACCGCAGGCCCTTCTCCATGGCGATCGGCGTAATCAGCTCGATCTCCATGCTCACGTTGTCACCCGGCATCACCATTTCCGTTCCCTGGGGCAGCGTCGCCACCCCCGTCACGTCCGTCGTCCGGAAATAGAATTGCGGCCGGTATCCCGAGAAGAACGGCGTGTGCCGCCCTCCCTCTTCTTTCGTCAGTACGTAGGCTTCCGCCTTGAACTTCGTGTGCGGCGTGATCGAGCCCGGCTTCGACAGCACCATCCCGCGCTCCACGTCGTCCTTCTCCGTTCCCCGCAGCAGCACTCCGATGTTGTCTCCCGCCTGACCTTCGTCCAACAGCTTCTTGAACATCTCCACGCCCGTCACCACCCGCTTGAACGGCTCCGGCCTCAATCCCACAATCTCAATCTCTTCCTGTACCTTCACCTTCCCGCGTTCCACTCTCCCCGTCACCACCGTGCCCCGGCCCGAAATCGAGAAGATGTCTTCCACCGGCATCAGGAACGGCTTGTCGATCTCACGCGGCGGCAGCGGCATGTAGCTGTCCACCGCCTCCATCAGCTCCAGGATCGACTTCTCCCACTTCTCGTCCCCTTCCAACGCCTTCAGCGCCGAACCCTTGACCACCGGGATATCGTCGCCCGGGAAGTTGTACTTACTCAGCAGTTCCCGGACTTCCATCTCCACCAGTTCCAGCAGTTCCGGGTCTTCCACCGCATCGCACTTGTTCAGATAAACCACAATCGACGGCACGTTTACCTGCCGCGCCAGCAGCACGTGCTCCCGCGTCTGCGGCATCGGACCGTCCGTCGCCGCCACCACCAGGATCGCGCCGTCCATCTGCGCCGCTCCGGTGATCATGTTCTTGATGTAGTCGGCGTGCCCCGGGCAGTCCACGTGCGCGTAGTGACGGTTCGCCGTCTCATACTCCACGTGCGCAATCGCAATCGTGATCCCCCGCGCCTTCTCCTCCGGCGCGTTGTCAATCGAATCGAACGCCCGGAAATTGATCTTCGGATTGTTCTTCGCCAGCACCTTCGTGATCGCCGCCGTCAAAGTCGTCTTCCCGTGATCAATGTGCCCGATCGTCCCGATGTTCATGTGCGGCTTCGATCGGTCAAATTTTTCCTTCGCCATAGCAACCCCGCTAGTGAATTATCTTGAACAGTGCTTTCGTGATCCTCGACAATGCGTTTGAGTGGTCAATCATGTTTCTGGAGCCGATGAGCGGAATTGAACCGCTGACCCCGTCCTTACCAAGGACGTGCTCTACCAACTGAGCTACATCGGCACAAGAGGTTGTTCCGCCCTCCACCGGCGGCATCCCTTAACTTCCGGCCGGGCAGCTGAAAACATCTGCCTCTCACAAGATCTGGAGCGGGAGACGGGGATCGAACCCGCGACCAACAGCTTGGAAGGCTGTGACTCTACCACTGAGTTACTCCCGCCTCGCAACATGCGCGATCGACTCGGTGCCCATCTTCCGAACGCTAACCGAAGCGTGCTCTTCAACCTCGCGAACCTGGTGGACAGGGGAGGATTCGAACCCCCGTAGCTCGCAAGGAGCGGCAGGTTTACAGCCTGCTGCCATTGACCGCTCGGCCACCTGTCCGAAGTTTTTTCTGACTACCCCGGAACTCGGGGCGTTCTTGTCCGCAGCAGGTTCTTGCCGGATCCGAAAACTGAACCCTGCTCCGGTTTCCTTTTCTCGTTGCCCGACCGTTGCCACCGTCAGGGTGCAACAAAAATTATAAACCTCTTTGCCTGATTCTGCACAGCTTTCGCCGGTTGGCACTCCCGCCCGGCGGCACTGTATAGCAATCTCAGCATGGAGCTGGCGAAGGGATTCGAACCCCCGACCCTCTGATTACAAATCAGATGCTCTACCAGCTGAGCTACGCCAGCGGCCACAAACTTCCAATTATAGGTATTCGGCCTCAGAATTGCAAGAGGGTAAATTTGAGAAAATTTTCCCTTCCTTCGAAAATTCTTACGATCCTTTTCATATTTTACCGCGCTGCAACCAGCAACACCAGCACCATCAGATTAATGGCGTGGGCCGCGTAGCACAGCGGGCAGTCGGTGTGCAGAATTCGCCGCAGGGCGAAGACCAGGTAAAAACCCAGGACGACTGTTACGGAGCTGGCAGCAATCAGAAGATCGGTAAAGGTGAGGATGTAGGAGGTCATGTTGATCTGGACCGTCAGGCGCGCCGATTGGCCCGCCACGGCCCAGAGGAGCAACAGCCCATAGTAAAGGATGCCCGGCAGGGAATTGGGAACGCCGAAGACGCTGCCATAAGGCGTCCGGACCACCGTGACACAGCTTGAGCCTTCGCGCGCACAAAGCCCCTGGGGCACCCAGCGCGATTTTCGCACGCGCCCGTAGTAGGCAAAGGTGAAGTAGAGGGCGTCCGCCAGCCCGGCAAGCGCCAACACGATGACCGACCCGCGCAGGATCAAGATGTTTTCTTTCCGGATGCGCGTCTGGCGGCCTGCTCGCCTTCCCAGCGGAACTGGTCATGCTGCTCCAGTCCCAGGTGGGCCAGCACGCGGCAGCAGAACTGGGTGACCAGGTCGTCGATGGTTCGGGGGCGGTGGTAGAAGGCCGGCACGATGGGGAAAATCTCGGCGCCGGCTTCCTGTGCCTGGAGCATGTTACGCAGGTGAACGCGGCTCAGCGGGGTATCGCGCACGGCCAGGATCAGCGTGCGGCCTTCCTTCAGGCAAACGTCCGCGGCGCGCTCAATCAGCGTGGAAGAAATGCCGTGAGCAACCTGCGCCAGGCATCCCGTGCTGCAGGGAATGACCACCATGCCGTCCACGCGATAGGATCCGCTGGCGATCGAAGCACCGATGTCGGAATCGAGCAGGTACCCGGTTTTCGGGGCCGGGCCGCCGGCCAGCGCCGCGGGAAGGGAAGCGCTCTTTGAAACGTCCAGTTCCAGCTCTTCGCGCAGCACTTTGATCCCCGCACCGGAGACGACCAGGTGGATTTTGCCCACCCGGTCATCGGATTCGAGCATCTGGAGCATGCGCCGTGCGAACACCGAGCCGCTGGCGCCGGTGACGCCCAGCACCACCGTTTTCGGTCCTGAAGGCGGAGCGGAGGCCATGGAAGGCATTTTCTGCCAGCCGTTTCCCTAAAGTCAAGGAAACCCGGGAACTCACGGTCCTTTGCTATACTCATAGCGTTCGGGCTGGCGCGAAAGTTCCGATGGAGCGGGCGAATGCTCCTGTTCCGGCCGGAAGTCTGCTGCCGCCCGGCAATCAGAAAACGTCCCTGTCTCGAACAGGGCATGGAATGGTGGGGGGAATGTCACCAGAAGAAATTACAGCAATGCTCAAGCAGGTGAAGAGCGGGAAGCTCAGCGTGGAGTCGGCCGTTGACCGTCTGCGCAATCTGCCGTTTGAAGATATCGGCTACGCGCGCATCGACCACCACCGCTCGCTGCGCCAGGGCTTTCCGGAGGTCATCTTCGCCCGCGGCAAGTCACCCGAGCACGTTGTGGGCATCGTGCAAGGCATGCTGCGCAACCGGCACAACATTCTGATCACGCGGGGCAACGAGGAATTGTACGAGCTGATCAAGCCGCTCGACAAGCGCACCCGGTTCCACGCGCTTTGCGGCGCCATCTCCATCCGGCGCGACCGCAAAATCCGAGGCAAGGGCAAAATCCTGGTGGTGAGCGCCGGCACGTCCGACATCCCCGTGGCGGAAGAGGCCCAGGTGACGGCGGAGGTGATGGGTAATCGAGTCGAGTTTATTTATGACGTGGGTGTGGCCAACATCCATCGGATCCTGAGCGAAAGCAAACAATTGCGCAGCGCCCGCGTCATTATTGTGGCGGCGGGCATGGAAGGCGCTCTGCCCAGCGTGGTGGCCGGCATGGTCAGCGTGCCGGTGATCGCCGTGCCCACCAGCATCGGCTACGGCGCCAGCTTCCACGGCCTGGCGGCGCTGCTCGGCATGCTGAACAGTTGCGCCTCCAACGTGGCCACCGTCAATATCGATAACGGCTTCGGCGCAGGCTACCTCGCCAGCGTGATCAACCGGTTGTAGCCCCCTCGTGCAGGGCCTGTAGTCGAAGTATTCAGCGCTTGCAATTCAGTCCTGCGGGAGTACTCTGAGATTGGGTGCGGGTATGCCTGAGCCAAAGAGCGGGGCATTGGGCGATGAGAGTCCCGCCGCGCGGCAGAGCGCTTCGGCGCCAAAAGAGTCGCTTCCCCATTAGGACGCCCGCACCCTTCGCTAACCTCGAATCATTTCCCGAAAACTTGCCGGAAGATCTGGTTCACGTGTTTCAGGTAACGCCGGGTGTTGAAGACGGCGGCGATTTCTCTGGCAGACAGGCGGCTGCTGATGTCGGGGTCGCGCTGGACGAGCGATTTGAAATCCTCGCGCGTTTTCCACACCTGCATGGCGTTGCGTTGCACCCAGCGGTAAGCCTCCTCGCGCGAAACGCCTTTCTCGGTAAGGTCCAGAAGCAACTGGCCGGAAAAGATGAGGCCTTTGAGCAGGTCGAGGTTTTCCTGCATGCGCTCCGGGTAGACGAACATCTTTTCCACCAAGTTTGCGGTCTTATTGAGCATGTAATCGACCAGGATGGTCGAATCGGGCAGGATAATGCGCTCAACCGAAGAGTGCGAAATGTCGCGCTCGTGCCAGAGCGCCACGTTTTCAAACGCCGCCTGGGCGTTGGACCGAACCACGCGCGCCAGGCCGCAGATCTGTTCGGCCGAGACCGGGTTGCGCTTGTGCGGCATGGCGGAGGAACCTTTCTGCTTGGCGGAGAAAAATTCTTCCGCCTCGCGAACTTCCGTCCGCTGCAACCCGCGAACTTCCAGCGCAATCTTTTCAAGCGACGCGGCAATCACCGCCAGCGTTGAAACATAGAACGCGTGACGGTCGCGCTGGATCACCTGCGATTCGGCGGGCGAAGGCTTGAGACCAAGCTTCGTCAGGATTTTTTTCTCGATGGCCGGGCTCAGGTGCGAATAGATGCCGACGGCGCCGGAGGTTTTTCCCACGCGCATCTCGTCGGCGGCGTAGGCCAGCCGCTCGCGGTTCCGCCGGCACTCGGCGTACCAGGTGGCGATCTTCACGCCAAAAGTGATGGGTTCGGCGTGGATGCCGTGCGTGCGGCCTACCATGGGCGTGTGCTTGAATTCGTGGGCGCGCTTCTTCAGCACCGCCGCCAGGCGGTCGAGGTCTTCCAGTAACAGGCGGGAAGCATCCTTGATCAGCAGCCCCTGGGCCGTATCCACCACGTCGTTGGAAGTCAGCCCGAAATGCAGATAGCGGGCTTCGCGGCCTACGTGCTCGGCCACGTTGGTGGTGAAGGCGATGACGTCGTGCTTCACTTCCTTCTCAATTTCCAGGATGCGTTGGACGTCCACGCGGCCTTTGCGGCGGATGGCGCGGGCGGCGCTCTTGGGGATCAGTCCGGCTTCCGCTTCAGCCTCGGCCGTGGCGATTTCCACGTCCAGCCACTTTTGGAATTTGTTCTGGTCACTCCAGATGGCGCCCATCTCCGGGCGGGTATAGCGAGGGATCATCGATTCTCCATAGATTCAATCCGCAGATTACGCAGATGACACAGATTTGGAAAAGACAAAGCGGCGGTACTCCAATGATTTCGCGCCGAGGTTTAATAATAAACCGACTTCGTTGCGTGTTGCTTTCAGTAAATTAGGGAATCTCCATTGCAGCCCCGACGTCGGCGCAGGCGCGTGGATATTTTTTGCCTTCGACCGGCAGAAATAGCCAGTCAGTTTACATGAAGTTGTCCTGTCGGGTCGTTCTAATCTGTGTCATCTGCGTAATCTGCGGATTGAATCTGCGGACTAGAATTGGAAGACTTTGGTGGGCTCGGTCTGGCTGGCGAGGTGCAGTTCTGCCGGGCGGTCTTTGCCGCGTTTCTCGAAGGCCCTGGTGGCGGAATGCATGACCAAGCCGGGATTATTGTTCTTGTCGCTCAGGTGGGCCAGCACCATGACTTGCGCCGCGCCGTCGTAATCGTCGGTGAGAAAGCCGGCGGTGGCGTTGTTTGAAAGGTGGCCGTGGCGGCTCATCACGCGCTGTTTGACGAACCAGGGATAGGGCCCCGTCTTCAGCATATCGAGATCGTGGTTCGATTCGAGCACCAGGCAGTGGCAGCCGAGCGCGTGCTGCTTCACCAGTTCGGGAACATAGCCCAGGTCCGTAATCACGCCCACCTTGACGCCTTCCGCTGTGAGCGTAAAGGCAATGGGATCGACGGCATCGTGCGGAATGGAAAAGGGAGCAATCTCGAAATCGCCGATGGTGAACTTCTTGCCGGGGGAGATGGTCTCAAAAGCTTTCAGGCGCGGGTCCCACTGGATGACCGCGCGCGTGGGGCCGGTGATATAGATGGGAACCTTCAGGCCAAGCGCCAGCGCCTTCAGTCCATTCACGTGGTCCACGTGTTCGTGGGAAACCAGCAGGGCGTCAAAGGCATCCGTGCGCTCGCCGGCCGCTGCCAGCCGCCGGAAAGTGTCTCTCTTGCTGAAGCCGGCGTCCACCAGCAGGCGGGTGCGTTCCGTCGCCACCAGGGTTGAATTGCCCTTGCTTCCGCTTCCCAGTACGCAGATTCGAACGCTCAACCAGCCTCCCGGAACATTCAGATCGAAGCGGGCGCCGGGCGCCGGCTTCCGTAATGCCTTCATGGAATTATAAGGCAGGTTGGCTGGGGCGGAAATCGAAAAAGGACCGGCGGCGCTATTTTTCCGCCCACACGGTGTAAAGTGCGCCGGCCATCAGCAGCAGGCAGACGACGACACTGGTGATGATGAGAGAAGACAGCGAAAAAGAATAAACCACGGTGCCGGTGAAGGCGTTTGAATGCTTCAGTTGCCCGGCCATCCACGGGGCCGCGAAGAACAGCAGGGCCAGAAGCACGCCGCCGCCTATGGCCAGCGCGGCCTTTTCCGCAATCAGGATGGGACGCAGCGCCCGCTCGGCAGCGGCCCGGCGGGCGGCCAGCGTAGCCCGCCACCAGACGCGTCCGGCGTTCGGCAGCGGAGCCGCCGCCGAAAGCTGCTCACTGTCATTCTGGAAAAGCTCGTAGACAGAGACGACTTCGGCGCACAATGCGCAGCCGGCGAGATGCTGGCGCAGAGGCTCTTCCATGGCCTCGGGCGCCACACCCTGGTCCAGGACTTCCAGAATTCGGACTTCGTTTTCGCAACCTTTGTATTTCATCGTCATGCCTTCCCGGGTTCCATTGCAGCGCCGCGGATCAGCGCCAGGAGCTTTTTCCTGGCGCGAAACAGCAGCGGACGGATGCTGGCCTCTTTCATGCCGGAGGTTTTTGCAATCTCCCTGTGGCTGGCGCCCTCCGCATAAGCCAGCCAGAGCAACTGCCGTTCCCTGGGTTTCAGCTTTGCCAGCGCGCGGCCCAGGTCTGAGCGCAGAGGAACGTTTGCCATCTCGTGGTCCTGCGAGGGAAGGTCAGCGGTCTCGATGGCTGTTTCACCGTGCCTTTGGATCGCCCGCCAGTGGTCCCGCAAAAGGTTTGTAGCAATCCGGAAGAGGTAGTTCTTACGGTGAGCTTCTTCCTGCGGAGGATTGGCCAGCGAGAGAAAGCGGCAATAACATTCCTGCAGAAGGTCGTCGGCCAGCGCCGGGTCGCCCGAAACGCGCGCAAGGTACGCCCACAGCGGCCGGGCCGTGCGCTCGTAGACGATCCGGAAGCTTTCCTCGTCCATGGCGAGGGTCTTTCCTTCCGCTTTGGCCCCTGCGTCCTCACCCCGTGCAAGGGCCATGGCGCGCGTCAGCATGTTATAGCCTCGGTCCACGGTTTTGTCCGGGTTAAGCAGCCAGTTTTTCGACCGAACGCTCGCGGTCAAACAGTCCAAGTGACTTTGACAGGCGATAAGAGAGTCCCGCTGAAATCAGGAACCCGATTCCCAATGCAAGGCCGAGGGCTCCCAGTATTTTGAACCCTTCTGCCACGTCAGGAAAATTGACGCCGATTATCAGGAGCGCAATGCTGACGCACACCAGAATCACTCCTGCCTGGACCGAAGCCAGGATTCGATTGTAAGGGTTACGGCTCGGCTGTTCAATCCCGATTGAAGCCACCAGCTTTTTGCCCGAATCGGTTTCGAGAAACGTCAGGAACTCCTGGCTGGAGCCGACCTTGTCGATCAGCTTCGAATGGACCTCGGCCTGCACCCGGGCGACCTTCAGCCTGCGAATCGTACTGAAAACCACCCAGAAAACAGCGACGGTCCCACCGAATACCATAACGATCGCTACAATAGGGGTAAGATCTCCCATTTGCTCCTCCTTTTCATGGTGACCTTTCGCGCCGGGCGACGCTCCCATTCTTGTGATGTCTCGCCCTGTCCGCCGGTCACCGCCTGAGCGGTGCCCAGGCTGAAACCCTTTCTACCTGTGATACGTAAAGGGCAGCCAGATTGTTAACAGAAAGTTGCGTCAGGCTCTTCGGAGGGGAAGGGGGAAACCGGAAAGGTTCAGCACTGGAGGTGGTCGCGGCGGATGGTGAAGTCCTGGCGCGGTCCCAGCACCGTGACGGCAATCCGGTCCGACTGGAAAAGCTCGCGCGCCACTTCGACGATATCTTCGTTGGTCACGGCATCGATCCTGGCTTCAACCTCATCCAGTGTGATGCACCGGCCGTAATACAATTCCTGCCGGGCGATATTGGCCATACGGCTGGTGCTGGATTCAAGCCCCAGCAGGAGATTGCCCTTCAGGTAATCCTTGGCGCGCTGCAGTTCCTCGGGGGGGATAGAGTCATTTTTCAAGGCCCGAAATTCCCTGATGATCAGCTTGACGACCTTTCGGGCGTTGGCAGGCGCGGTTCCGGCGTAGACGCTCAGGATACCCGCGTCCCGGTAAGCACTCAGCCCCGAAAAGACGGCGTACACCAGGCCGTGCTTCTCCCGGATGTTCTGGAACAGCCGCGAACTCATCCCGCCGCCGAGAATGGTGTTGAGCACATAACTGGCAAAACGCTTGGGGTGGGCGTACGGATAAGCAGGCGTGCCCATGCAGATGTGGGTCTGTTCCAGCTCTTTCTTGCGCCGGTAAAGCGCGTGGGGATGCGCCACGGGGGCCGGCCCCCTGGCCGTAGCGGGTCCTCTTGCGGGCTGGCCGAAGTGTTTTCCCGCCAGATTCAATACCTGGTTGTGGGTCAGGTTTCCGGCTGCGGTGATCAGCATATTGCCGGGCACGTAATGGCGCCTGAAAAAGTCGCGCAGCCGCCGCTGGTTGAATCCCCCAACCGTTGCGCGGGTTCCCAGGATGGGCCGGCCCAGCGAGTGGTGGGGCCAGTAGGTCTTACTGAAAATTTCGTGGACCAGGTCGTCCGGCGTGTCCTCAACCATCCGGATTTCTTCCTGGATGACCCTGGACTCTTTGGCAATGTCACTGGAGCGGAGCAGAGGATTTTTCACCAGGTCCGCCACAATGTCGAGCGCGCTGGGCAGGTGCTCGTCTACGACTTTGATGGAGAAACAGGTGAATTCCTTCGAGGTAAAGGCATCCAGATGTCCGCCAATGGCGTCAGCAGCCCGCGCAATCTCCTGTCCCGAGCGGTTCAGGGTTCCCTTAAACACCATGTGCTCAAGGAAATGGACAATTCCGTTCTGGTCTTCACGCTCATGCCGTGAGCCCGTCCGCAGCCAGATCCCCATGGAGACTGACCGGACGGCCGGCATCGATTCCGTGGCAACCTGCAGCCCGTTCGCAAGTGTGGTCTTCTTCACGTTTAGTTTCTTCGTTTTCATTCTAGATTTCTCTCGAGCTGTTGGATGGCTGATGCTGAAGCCAATTCGACCTGACTTCAATTTAACCACATGCGGCTGAAAAACGCGACTTACGGGGCCGCACCGTCGTCCTGCCTACTTGGATGCGCCGGCAGGACAATTGGCTTTTAAAAAATCTGCCACGCCTTGAAGATCATCTTCTGCTTGCCAGAAACTGCGGGCATTGCCTATACTGATAAAACCTCGTTGCAGAAGACGAATCCGGGCAAAGCCTGAATCGTCGCCAGTGGCAGCAAGGGCCTGTAGCTCAGGTGGCTAGAGCGCACCCCTGATAAGGGTGAGGTCGGTAGTTCAACTCTACCCAGGCCCACCAATCAATTCAACGACTTAACACTTAATTTATTTTGGAGGTTTTCAGGTTGGTGCGCATTTTGGTGCACACCTGTGACCCGCCTGGTTTTTGGTACCAACTGAAGTGAGAGAGTTTACATCACAGCTCGGGGCTGTGAAACTGGTCTTGGCGTGACCAGAGGGCTATAGGCCGCCGGTACCGGTGGCCTATAGCCGAGCGCCGAGTGGGGCCCACGGGTGTATCATTGCCCTGCCGGGAGGCCTTACTGGAAATTTCGGCTTGGGAACTGAGAAGGGGTTTCTATGGAATGAAGATGACCGCGGTCCTCGCGCGACGCTTCATCCTGTTCCTCCCGCGGCCGTGGATGGCCCGCTGCGGAACAAGCTGGCTGAGTGCATTGAGCCCCTCGGAAACTCTTCCGCAGGAGCCAGCCGTTACCCCCTTGTGACTTGACCTTGCGTTCAATACATTTTGGTGTTATACGTGCTAACGTGGATACCTATCAGGGCTAATCTCAACAGAAAACGGCACTATTTTCGGAAAAGCGCAGTCAAGGCCTTTGCGATTCAGATACTTTCCGGAGGTTTAAGCTATGGCTCGGCTTTCGTTGCCAATTGAAAAGCTGCAGCAGCACTACACCGTGGTGGTGATCGGCTCCGGCTACGGCGCGTCGATTGCCGCCTCACGCCTGGCGCGGGCGGGACAGCAGGTTTGCGTGCTGGAGCGAGGTAAAGAGTTCCAGCCGGGTGAATATCCGGATACGGAACTTCGCGCGGTCGAGGAGATGCAAGCCGATCTGCCCGACGGTCAGATCGGCTCCAAGACCGGCCTTTATGAAATGAATGTCAATGAGGACATCAACGTTTTTAAAGGATGTGGCCTGGGCGGGACTTCCCTGGTGAACGCCAACGTTGCCCTGCGCGCCGAACCGCGCGTTTTTGACGATCCCCGATGGCCGAAATCGCTGCGGGATGATCTTGCCGCGGGCCTGGAAGCGGGTTACGGCCGCGCGGAGGAAATGCTAAAGCCCACCCCTTACCCGGCTTCCGGCTTTCCTGCCTTGCCCAAGCTGGAGGCGCACGAACTGTCGGCGCGCAGCATGGGCGCGCCCTTCGCGCGCACGCCGATCAACGTGAACTTCACCGTGGCGGGCACCAATCACGTGGGCGTGGAACAACGCCCCTGCTCGTGCTGCGGGGATTGCGTGACGGGGTGCAATTACGCGGCCAAGAATACCCTGATCATGAACTACCTGCCCGACGCCAAAAATCACGGGGCGGAGATTTACACCGGAGTGGACGTGCGGTGGATCGAACGCAGCGGCAACCGCTGGCTCGTGCGCGCTGAGGTTCTGGGCGTGGGCAGGGAGAAATTCCAGGCGCCGGAATTGACCGTAAGCGCCGATATTTTGATCTTGGGGGCCGGATCGCTGGGTTCGACCGAGATACTGCTGCGCTCGCAGGCGCGAGGCCTGGCGCTTTCCGGTCAGGTGGGCGAGCGCTTTACCGGCAACGGCGACGTGCTGGGCTTCGCTTATGACGCAGACCGCGTGATCAACGGCGTGGGCTGGGGACACCACCGTCCGGGTGAGATCCCTCCCGTTGGCCCCTGCATCACCAGCGTCATCGACCTGCGCCAACAACCGGTGCTGGAAGACGGCATGATCATTGAAGAAGGTTCGCCGCCGGGACCGATCGCGGGATTCCTGCCCGGAGCGCTGGCGGTGGCGGCGGATCTCGTTGGGCGCGAGGCCAAGTCCGGCATGGTCGAGGAAATCAGGGAAGGCGCGCGCCGGCTCGCGACCTGGGTGGAAGGACCCTACCACGGCGCCGTTCACAACACGCAAACTTATCTGGTGATGACTCACGATGATGGCGCGGGACGGATGGCGCTTGAAAACGATCGCCTGCGCATCCACTGGCCGGGCGTCGGCGACCAGCCAATCTTCGAGAAAGTCAACGCACGCTTGGATCAAGCCTCCAAGGCGCTCGGAGCCACCTTTATCCACAATCCCCTATGGAGCAAGCTGCTGCACAAGAGTCTGATCACCGTCCATCCGCTGGGCGGGTGCGTGATGGCGGAAGCTGCCGAGCAAGGTGTGGTGAACCACAAAGGGCAGGTTTTCTCCTCCTCGCAAGGCTCAGCCGTCTACGACGGCCTTTACGTGATGGACGGCGCGGTCATCCCGCGTCCGCTCGGCGTGAATCCGCTGCTTACCATCTCGGCGCTGGCGGAGCGCGCCGTAGCGCTCGCCGCCCGCGACCGCGGCTGGGAAATCAAGCATGGCCTGCCTTCCGAGCCCAGGGAGGCGCCGTCGCTGCAAAAAGTGGGCATTGAATTTACCGAGACCATGAGCGGAAACTTCTCCGCCGGCGTCAAAGACGACTACCAGCGCGGCGCCGACCAGGGTAAGAAAGAAAACTCACCTTTCACCTTCACGCTGACCATTGTTTCCGAAGACGTGGAGGCGACAGTTGCAGACCCGCAGCATGCGGCGCGCATGATCGGGACGGTCACGGCTCCTGCGCTTTCGCCACGCCCGCTGACCGTGAACAACGGAAAATTCAACCTGTTTGTCGTTGACCCGTCGGAGCCAGCCACGCGCCGCATGTGGTATAAGATGCCGCTCACCGCCGATGATGGCCGCGTTTACTTTTTTGAAGGCTTTAAATTGATTCGCGACCGTCCTCTGACCGACGTGTGGGCCGACACCACCACACTCTACATCACGGTGTTCGACGGCGCGGACGGTAGCGCTCCCGTGCTTGGAAAAGGAATTCTCGTCATTCGTCCGCAGGACTTCCTGCACCAGTTGACCACCATGCGGGCCACGAACGCTGCCAGCCTCCAACAGCGGATTGAGGCGGAAGGGAAATTCGCCCGCTTCTTCCTGGGCGTGCTGGCCCAGAAGTACGGCAGGATTTTCAGGACGCCGGGGAAACCCTAAAGAAAAGATGGCAGAAACGAGCGCCTGCAAGGACAATTTTATGCCACCGCTCAGGGACACCGTCATCCCCTTCCGCGCGGGAGACGGGTTCGAGTGCAACCTGATTCACGTGGAGGGGGATCAGCCCGCCGCGAAAGGGCCCGTACTGCTGGTTCACGGTGCCGGCGTCCGCGCCAACATTTTCCGCGCTCCCACGCAGCAGAACGTGGTCGCTTTTCTCATCAACAATGGCTACGACGTGTGGCTTGAGAATTGGCGGGCCAGCATCGACCTGCCTCCCAACCACTGGACCTTAGATCAAGCCGCGGTCTACGACCACCCCGTGGCCGTGCGAACGGTCGCGGAATTGACAGGGGCGAGTGAAGTCAAGGCGGTGATCCACTGCCAGGGTTCCACCAGCTTTACGATGTCGGCGGTGGCCGGATTGCTGCCCCAGGTCAAGACTATCGTCTCGAACGCCGTCTCCCTGCATACGGTCGTTCCGGAGTTTTCCGCGTTCAAGATCAAGTACGCGCTCCCGTTCATCGAATTAGCAACGGACTACCTCGACCCCCAATGGGGGCTTTACGCGCCGACGCTGGCTGCCAAGACCGTCGATTTCATCGTGCAACTCACCCACCATGAGTGCAACAATCCTGTTTGCAAGGAAGTCAGTTTCACTTACGGCAGCGGGCGCCCGGCGCTCTGGCTGCACGAGAACTTGAGCGATGAAACCCACGAGTGGCTGAAACATGAGTTCGCGAAGGTGCCCCTCACGTTCTTTGAGCAGATGAAGCAATGCGTCGAACGCGGGCATCTGGCCAGCGTGGAAGGGAAGAAGGAACTGCCCGAAGATTTCGTGGCGCAACCTCCCCAGACCGACGCTCGATGGGCCTTCTTCACGGGGGAAAAGAATCTCTGCTTTCTGCCCCAGAGCCAGGTCAAGACCTACGAGTACTTTGATTCGCAGCGCCGGAATTACCATTCTTTTCATGTGCTGCCGGGTTATAGCCATCTGGACGTTTTTATGGGCTCGAACGCCGCCCGCGACGTTTTCCCGCTGATGCTCGCGGAACTGGACAAACCACGATGAGGTGCAGCGATGTCAATCCCTAAGCGCTTGTTGGACGCCGCCGGACGCTATTCCCTGGTGGACGGAATTCCGTTCAAGCTGCCGGTTACGTGCGAGAAGTCACCCGTGCTGATGGCCGCCTTCCCCATCAACGCGGAAAAGGCCCAGGCGCTGATGCCCGGCAATGAGATCTTTCCTCTCAAGGTATGGAACCGCGGCTTGCTGGTGATCACCGTCGTGAATTACCTCATCACTTCGATCGGGAAGTATATCGAGTACTCCATCGCCATCGCCTGCACGCATGGTTCAAAGCGCGCCCCGCGCCTGCTTCCGGCGCTCTTGATGAAAACTTACGACACGGGGCAGTACGTTTACGACCTGCCGGTTTCCACGGAGATTTCTGTCAAGGGCGGCAAGGGGATCTGGGGCATGCCCAAGCACCAGGCAAGTCTCGACTTCCTCATCAAAGATGATACGGTGAGCGCGCAATACGACTGCGACGGCCAGTTTGCGATGAAGATTGAAATCGCGCGGCCCAGGAAGACCTGGCTGCCCATCAACCTGGGCGCCGTCAATTTCTGCGAGTTCCGCGGCATGCTGTTCAAGTCCTACATCTATTTCCGGGGTGAAACAGGGCTGGAACTCTTCAAGAAAGCCAAGGCGACACTCACGATTGGCGATCATCCTCGCGTCAGGGCCCTAAAGACACTGGAAATCGACCCGCAGCCGATCTTCACGGCTTTTATCGCCGAGGCCAACGGCGTTCTGGACGATCACTGCGAGAGCTGGTTTGTCAGTTACCCGCAGCCTCCCACCGTTCAACCCGAGGGCATGGAAAGCGTGGTCAACCTGGGACTGAGCCAGGAATGGCCGCCGCCCCCCAAGGAGCTCCCGTGACGGAGAATCGGTATCGGACAATCTCCAGGAAGAAGGACGCGTGAAACAGAATTTGCTGCTCCTGAACCACTCACTCTTGTTTCTTTGCGTATCCATGTATCTGGGAACGGGCTGGTCCATGGTGCTGTTCTCATTTCCCACCGCGCCCCATCTGACGCCGGACAACTATTACTACGCCTTTGTTCCCCAGGTCGCCGCCGCCACCAGCTTCTTTACCACTATGACCAAACTGATGATCGTGCTCTGCATCATCATGATCATCGCGGAGTGGAAGACGGGCTTTCGCTGGGTGCCCATCATCGTGCTGCTCGCCGTGTTCGCGGCCACCGGCCTGACCCTGAAATACATCTTTCCGCTGAACGAGGCCATGACCCACGGCATCAGGGATATCAATGAGCTGCACTCGACGCTCCGCCACTGGATGTTTCTGAACAAGGTTCGGGTGTCTTTCTGGAGCGTCCAGTGGGTGGCCATGATGGCTTATTTTGCCTCCAAGATTAAAGTCCTGGGGAGCCAGGGATGAGAACACGATCGCTTCTTGGTTACATCGTCGCGGCCATCGCGGCGATCACTGTGGTGAGCGGCCTGGTGCAGATGCTTGAGCCGCGTTTGGTGCTGCGCGTGATCGGCGGTGAAATCACCCCCGCCAGCGCGCACTTTTTCGGGATTGTGGGCATGTTCATGCTGCTGTTTGGAGGCGCGCTGCTGCAGGAGGTTTTCAGCTCGTCCGCGCAGCCGATTGTGGCTCTCTGGACGGCCTTGCAGAAATTTGGCGCCGTCGCCGCCGTGGCATTGGGAGTCGTCCGGGGAATCTTTTCGCCGCTGGCGCTGTTGGTGGCCAGCTTTGACCTGGTCTCGGCGGGGATCATTATTGCCTACTGGTCGCGCATCAGGAAAACCGCATGAAGATTCTCGCTTACCTCTTATTTTACGGGTACGTCATTTTGCTGGTTCTGGCCGGCGCCTGGGGGGTATTTTTTGCCAGGTTTGACCACCGACTGCTCTTCCATCTGGACGTTCGCGGGCTGGCGCCCCGGCCCGCCGCCAGCCAGGTCAGCCAGTACCGCTTTTTGCGGGCCATGGAATTTGGCTTTGGAATGTTCAGCATCATTTATCGCCGCGAGATTTTTACCTCGCGAGCCTTCAACCGGCTGTTTCTGGCCACGATGTCTTTCGGCGTCGTGGCGCGCATTTTTTCACTGTTTCTCGACGGCCACCCGTTCTCGATTTTCTATTTCTTCCTGGCGAGCGAGTTTGCCGGAGTCATCTGCATTTACGCGTATTCACGGCGCACCCTGGAGAAAGCTTGAGCGATCCATCCACAAATGTTTACGGCGCAGCCACGCCCGGAACTCCGGGCCCGCAGCGCTCCCTGATCCTGGCCGGGGGCGGGATGCGCGTGGCCTATCAGGCCGGCGTGCTGCGCGCGCTGTTTGAGGCGGGGCTTACCTTCGCGCACGCGGACGGCACCTCCGGCGGCACCATGAACCTCGGCATGCTTTTTTCCGGCCTCTCCCCGGTCGAAATGTGCGATCGGTGGCGCACGCTCGACGTGAAACACTTCGCCTCCTTGATGCCCATCGAGGATTATCTCAAGGCCTGGGATCTTCCGGCCATGGGCGATGCGGGCGGCGTCACCCGGCAGGTTTTTCCGCACCTCGGGATCGACGCCGGCAAGATTAATTCCGCCACGGGGATGCAGGGGACCTTCAACGTCTGCAACTACACGCTCAAAACCAGCGAGGTGATTCCGCACCAGCAGATTGACCTTGACCTGCTGGTGGCCGGAATCTCGCTACCGATTTTCATGCCCCCGGTCGAAAAGAACGGGTTCCTCTATCTCGACTCCGTCTGGATCAAGGACGCCAATCTGCTGGAAGCGGTCCGGCGCGGCTCCGAGGAACTCTGGCTGGTCTGGTGCATTGGCAACCTCCGGGAATACAAGAACGGCGCCTTCAACCAGTACGTTCACATGATCGAACTGAGCGCCAACGGCCGCCTGTTCGAGGAATTCAAAATCATTGAAGAGATCAACGCGCGCATTCGCGCCGGTGAAACCGTGGAAGGGCACACTCGCCCTATCAAGCTGCACGTCATCAAGCCGGAGTACGCTCTGCCGCTTGACCCGGATTATTTTCTCGGGCACATCGATGCCGCCACTTTAATCGATCGCGGCTACTCGGATGCCCGGCGGTATCTGGCCGCCAAGCAGCCCGGCGGGCTTCCTTTCCAGCCGGAAGTCACCCAGATGCGAGACGACACGCTGGGCCTCACTTTCCGCGAAACGCTTTGCGGCGGATTCTCTTGGGACGAGGCCGATCCGAACACCGGTGAGAACAAAGGCGCGAAGACCCCGATGACCTTGCACGCCGCGATTCACATTCATGATGTCCACGCCTTCGTCTCCAACCCGAACCATACCGCCGACCTTTACGGCGATCTTACGTTTGCGCCCTGGGGAGAAAACCTTTCCGCCGAGAGAGGCGTCTTCAATCTCTTCTGTCCTGCCGGGGAGCCAAATACGAAGCTCATGGTTTATGAAGTAGGATTCGAGCACGGCGGGCGGCAGTATTACCTGGCGGGCCGGAAAGAAATCCGCAGCGGCTCGGGCCTCGAACTGTTAAAGGAAAGCACAGCGCTTTACGCGCAGTTGCACGAAGGCGCGGACAAGACGGGACCTGTGGTGGGCGCGGGAATCCTGCACATCGGCGCGAGCGAGATTGTGAAGCTGGTCTCTTCCATGCACGTGACCCATGCGGAGTCGGCCAAAGCCCGGGTTGAAGCGCTCTCCGATTTTGGCCGGTTCTTCCTGGGCGAGCTTTGGGAAAGCTATCACAAGTAGTTTAGAGAGTTTTGGCGGCATTCCTGAATCAGGTGGGACAATTTCATGCTGGTAATTCTCAGCGACACGCATTTGACGGACGGGTCCTCCGGCGACACCGTCCACGCGGGGGCGTTCAGACTATTTGCGCAGGAGTTGGGCGACTTGGCTTACGACGCTTCAAAGCGTGAGGACGGCCGCTACGAGCCCATCAAGGAACTGCATCTCTTATTATTGGGCGACATCCTTGATGTGATCCGGTCAACCCAGTGGCTCGACGACCCCGTAAGGCCGTGGGACGATCCGCAGAGCGACGCGTTCACCCGTAAGATCACCGCAATTACGCAAAAAATTCTGTCCAATAACCGCGAGTCTCTCGCCATCCTGAAGAACTTCAAGGATGGCAGAACCATTACCATCCCGCCCGCAACTCCGGAAGGCACGCCTGCCGAGGTCGGCTGGAATCCCGAATCTGAGGGAAGAGTTCCTGTCGATGTTCATATTTATTACATGGTGGGCAACCATGACTGGTTTTACCATCTGCGCGGGCCGGCTTACGACGATCTCCGCCGCGAGATCGTTCAGGCCATGGGAGTGGATAATCCAGCGGACATGCCCTTCCCGCATGACCCAAAGGAGTTCAGCCAGTCAGAAGCCTTCAGAAGATTGGCCGCCGCTTACACGCAGCACGCTGTTTTCGCGCGGCACGGGGACATCTATGATCCCAACAACTTTGACGGCGATCGCGACCAGTCTTCCATTGGAGACGCGATTGTGGTCGACCTGATCGATAAGTTCTCTCCCGCGGTCCAGGCGCAACTGGGCGGCGCGGTGCCGGAGGAATTCATTCGGGGCCTGCGCGAGGTCGATAATGTCCGGCCGCTTTCCGACGTGGCCGCTTGGATCGATGGCCTCCTGCGCCGCACCTGTCCTGATCCGCTGGTGGCGAAGCAGGTCAAGCGGGTTTGGAACCAACTTGCTGCAGAGTTTTTCAAGATTCCCTTCGTGAAGAAGCATCCCAAGATCAACAGGGTGAAGTGGGCCCAGAGCCTGACGAGCGGATGGTCTCTCAACTTCCTCAGCCGGCTGGTGCGGAAATTTGGCGGCTGGATTCATTCCTCCGACGTTCCCGACTATAAGAATGCCCTGCAGGAGGCGGCTTTCCTCGACCGTAGCGCCCGTTCGATCGTTTACGGGCACACGCACCAATATGTGCTGACCCCGCTCGAAGTTTCCACCACGCCCCAAGGCACTTTGAACCAGGTCTATATCAATTCCGGAACTTGGCGCCCTTACCACCAGCTCGCCACACATCATCCGCAGGAAGAGCAGTTTGTGCCGTATCAGTTGATGACCTACCTCGCTTTCTTTCAGGGTGACGAGCGAGCCGGGCGGCGCTTTGAGACTTGGTCGGGCGCGCTAGGAGAATGATATGGACAAGAGCAGCACACCTACCCTGCTGGTTCCGCTGTTGGCTCTTCTGGCGATCGCTTTCCCGTTCGCGATGACCCTCCGCTCGCCCGGCGCTTCCAGCAGCGCGAGCCCGCAGGCCGCCCAGCTTCGAGCCCAACCGCCCCAGCGCAGCCCCGCATCCGGCCTGCCCCCGCATAGCGCTGCCAGGCTGATTGAAGACTTCCTGCGCGCGCGCTCCGATCAAGGGCCCTGGCCGGACGGGGACCCGCGCAGCAAGTACTCTCTGGAGTTCATCATTGCGACGGTACCCGATCCGGTTGACTCACGCCTTCCCTATTTCTTTGACTCCTCGGTTGATTCGATCCAGCGGGCGTGCGAGGCCAGCGGGTACGTGCTGGACAGCTTTGACCTGGCCTGGAGAGGTGCGGCGGGAGCGGGTGCCACAGCAACGGCGGCCAACGATATCCCCCGCTACCGGCGGGACCCCAGCCTTTTGCTGTTTCGAAGTCCGGACGAGAGGAAACTGCTCCTGGTGTTCCTGGTGGGCGAGACTCCTACCAGCGGGCTTCACAAAGCCGCCATGGCGGGCGCGCTTCGCCAGCTTGCGAACTTCTTTTCCTGGGGACCGGAGCATGGCCGGTTGCCGGAGGAACTTCGCAAGCTGACCGCGCCGGGCTCCCAAAGCGCCATCAGAATCATGGGGCCGACGTTTTCGGGCTCAGCTTTGTCCATGGATTTTGCGCTGCGCGATTGGCGGGCGGCGCTCGGCAATCCGCCCGTCGGGTTCCGGATCGTTTCCGGCACCGCCACCGCCATCGATCCTCAGGAGTTTTCCCGCATGGGCGGCGGCCGTGTGACCTTCCGGGCGGTTGTTCCTCCGGACAGCAAGACGCTGCCGCGCATGATCGCCTACATCCAGAGCCTTGGCTACGCCCGGGTGGCCATGCTCTCCGAGGCCTCAACGGCCTACGGGCAAACCAACATGCGCGATGCGCGGCTGCGGACCGAAGTTCTCAACTTGCCGTTTCCCTTGCACATTTCCCAACTGCGTGCGCTTTCCGCCAAGCAGCGGCTCTCGCAACAGAAGTCAAATTCCGAATTGGCCAGCAGCCCTACAACGTCGATTCCCTTGGAGGAAGGAGACTCCACCCAGCCGATAGAGACTCCGCCCTCCTTTTCACCCCTGGAGGTATCGTCGGCGGACCTGGTTCTTTCCAGGCTTCTTTCAACCATCTCGCGCGAGGAAATCCACGCCGTCGGAATTCTGGCCACCGACGTGCGCGACACGATCTTTCTGGCTCGTGAAATCCACCTGCACTGCCCGAGCACCCTGGCTTTCACCGTAAACTCCGACTTGCTTTACACGCACCCGGAGGCGAGCCCTTCCACGCGGGGGATGCTGGTGTTCACGCCTTATCCCTTGTTTGATCTCAACCAGGTTTGGACGCCGCCCTTTCTCGGCGAGGCCTCGCGCCTGCAGTTTTCAAACCAGGCCGCCGAAGGGGTTTATAACGCCACCTTGGCGTTGCTCGGGCACCCCTTGCAAATGCTGGAATACGGCAGGCCCTTTGTCTTTCAGCAGGAGGCAAGACCGGCGCTGTGGGTCACTGCGGTGGGCCGGAACGGGCCGCTGCCGGTAAGGTTGCTGGACTGGCCGGATACCTCGGGCTACACGCTGTCTTTCCAAAGGAAGCCGAGCGTTCCCACCGCGCAAGGAATTTATACGGCGGGCTCGGCGGTCGGAATCGTGCTGGTCAGCATCGTCCTCATCGCATTTTCCCTGCTGGTCATCCGCCAGTACCGTTCGCCGAAACTCTGGGGGCGCGACGGCCAGTTCAACTGGATTTCGCGGCTCCTCGATGAGCCGGTCAGCCCCGCGTACCAGCTCCAGGCTCGCCTTTATTTACTCACCTGTACGGTATCGCTGCTCAGCCTCTATATCGTGCTGGCTGCTGTGTATTGGCTGCCCGCGGTCGCTGCGCACCTGCTGGGCGCCGCCTCCGCCGTCACGGACTGGCGATGGCTGGTGGCGCTGGCGACGGCCACCCCGCTCACCCTCGCCTGTTTGTTGTCGCTGGGCGCCGCGGTGGTTGTGGTGGGGCGCGCGTTCTGGGAAGCTCCCCGGCAGGAGAGCATCCTGCGGGTGGAGGTCAAGGCCGTCGTGCTGGGAGGCTGTGCCGCTTCGCTGTGTCTTGCTCTGGGACTTGCTGTCATTTGGCTGCGTACTGCCTGGACCAGCCCTTCGCAAGCATTCTTTGTCAACCTCCGGGCTTACGCATTGCTCAGCGGACTGTCTCCCTTGGTGCCGCTGATCTGCGTCGCCCTGGCTGCCTTTCTCTGGGGATTCTGCTCGTTCCGGCGGTTGCGCATGATCGACGGAATCCGCTCGCCGGAGTCGGAGGGCCCCGGGGGCCACTGCTTTCTGAAGGCGGATACGGCCTCTTTTAACGGCCTGCGAATCCTGGAATCCAGAGTTCGAGGACTGCTCGAACGGGCTTCCGCTTTTTCCACGCGCTCGTATATTGGCCTGGTTGCTCTGGCCTTCATCGCGGGACTATACCTTTTTGTCTTCCGCTTTGTTCCATCCTACGAAAGCCGGGCGTTCTATGGGCTGTTTGGGACCGCGTTTGTTCTGGTCTATTCCGCGCTGGCGATGGAGTTTGGTCGGCTTTGGCTGATCTGGCTGGGGCTGCGGCGCTTTCTGCGCCGCCTCGCCTGGCATCCCATGCGGGCCGCCTACGGCCGCTATCGAAATAGTTTTCAGGGATTTCCCAACATTGATCTTGCCACCGCGCCGCCGACCTTCACCGTACTCTCTTTTTCGGTCGATCAAGCCGAGCGGCTGCTGCGTTTAGCTCCGGCTCTGGTTTCATCCGGGAATCTGCCGGAGGCCGAACGGGGCAATCTCGAGCAGTGGGTGCGGGAGGCAGGGCCGGAAGTACGCCAGGCCGCGGGGAATTTGGCTGAAGCTCTCCAGGCAGATGCCGATGGGGACTGGCGCCAGGCCGTCGATCAACGCGCGCGATCCCAGCAGGCGCTGGGCGAGTTCGGCCGGATAACGGCGAAGTTCCTTGAGCCCTGGTGGCGCGCGGCAACCAGCGATCCGGTCTCCGCCACGGAGAGTCCGGAGTTGAAGGCTTTTCGCGAGCTTGGAGAAGAGTTCCTGGCCGGCCGCGCCATTTTGCTGATCTCCTACGTTTTGCCCTCGCTGCGCAACCTGGGCGCGTTTGTCCTCTCGGGGCTGCTGCTGATGTTGATTTCCGTAACCTTTTACCCCTTCCAGCCGCGCAACCAATTCCTGGCTTTCAACTGGGTTGTGATTCTCGCTTTTGTGGGTTTGGCGTTTATCGTGCTGCTCCAATTGGAGCGGGACGCGGTGTTGAGCGTGCTCAACGGCACGGCGCCGGGCCAAGTGAAGGTGAGCCGGCAGTTCACCTTCCGCGTTCTCGCCTACGTGATGATTCCGATCCTCGCGTTGCTCAGCGCGCAGTTTCCCGATACCATCGGCTTGATCGTTTCCTGGTTCGGAACCATACCGGGCCACTAGGCGGGCGAAGCTTGTAAGCCTGCCAACCTTGGAATGGGTGGCATGGATCGGAAGAAATTCCGCATGAGAGCGCGCTGGTGATCGTCTATCGCCTCTGTTTGTGTGAGAACGGGTATCAGGAGGTTCGCCAGATCGAACAGGCCAGGTGTGTCTGTTCCTAGCTGTTCCAATTCCTGCAATACCTCAGAAAATGTTTCTGCCTGCTCGACGCGCTGGCCTAGCTGCCCGGGCCGCGGTTCCCATTTGTTAATTGTGTGCTTGAGGAGCGACGTATGGTCAAAAAGCTTGCTCCACACACGGCGCTTGACCCAAGGGGAGATGAGAAGGGCCGATACACGAAGGAACAAATCGCCTATGCATTGCGTCAAGTTGAACTGGGAACTCCGGTCGTGGAAGTGGTGCGGAAGATGGGCGTCAGCACCGCGCGCTGACCATCGTGGATAACTTCACTCGCGAAAGTTTGGCGATTACAGGGGAGCAGGGAATCAAGGGAGAGCAGGTGGCGGCGGTTCTGGAACGGATTGTGGCCGAGCGAGGGGTTCCGAAATCGATTCGCGTGGACAACGGCCCGGAATTCGTTTCGAAAGTTCTGGACCGATGGGCTTACGAACATGGCGTGACGCTGGATTTCAGCCGGCCTGGGAAGCCGACCGACAACGCGTACGTGGAATCGTTCAACGGCCGGCTACGGGAGGAATGCTTGAACGCAAATTGGTTCCTGAGCTTGGAAGACGCTCAGGGGAAGATCTCAGCCTAGAAATTGGTGCACATTTTTGTGCATACTTGGGCTCAGCATGGGCGTTTCCAAGGGTTTGGCGACGACGTCCAGGGCGGCTTGCCTTCCTGGTTTTCGGATATCCGAAGAGTGCTCAAGTATCCTCCGGCTGAGGTCCCTGGAAATCGCCCGGCTGGTTGGCCACGCGCTTGACTACGCGCCAACTGAGCAGGGCCCTTGATTCGCATTCCCAGAGAGTGAACTTCTGCTTGATTAACAGAGTCCGTTCTCTTAGCATCAAGGGTAAGCCGCTCTCTGTATGATGATCGAATGTTCCGGGCACGGGCAACAGGATGAGGCTCCAAAGTCTGCAACTTCGAGGGGGAGCGATCTCAGCCTTAGCGCTGATAGGTCTCCTTGGCATGTCCTCGCCGTTCGCGGTGGCCGACGACGCCAAAGCTAACGTCGCGGGGCAAGTGACGACTTCGAACGGGAAGACGATCCCATTTGGGGTGAATGTGCAACTGCATGCTCCCGGTGGTCAAATTGCGGGCCAGCAACCCGCGGACTCCTCGGGACATTTCGAGTTCAATTATGTCCCGAAGAAAGACTACACCCTGCTCGTCACAGCAGATGGGTATCAATCGGCCGCGCAGGATGTGGACCTTCGATATGGGAACCAGCTGTTTCTTACAATCCGGCTGACTCCACTGGACCATAAATTGAAGGAGGATCGGGGTGCCGTTACTTCCGTGGAAGATCTCAAAGTGCCCGCCCATGCGAAGCGGCAATATCTTAAGGGCGATCGGGCTTTCAAGGCGCAAAAGTTTTCTGCGGCGCAAAGGTTTTTTGAGCAGGCCGTGCAAGAGTATCCGTGTTACGCCCAGGCCCAGCTTGAACTGGCAACAGTGCTGATTGCGAGGAAGCAGACGTCTCAGGCGGAGATCGCTCTAAAAAAGGCAATCCAGTGCGTTCCCACGAATCTGGATGCCTATGTGGAACTCAGCCAGCTCTTCAACGCGGAAAAGCGTTATAACGAGAGCCTGGAACTCCTTCAGCCTGCAATTGAGCATTCTCCGAATACGTGGCAACTCCGCTACCAGATGGGAGTTGCGCACTATGGCATGAAGCAATATGGGGAAGCTGAAAAAGCCTTTCTCGGCGTACGCTCACTGAATCGAACGCCTCCGCCCATTCTGCATATCAAGCTGGCTGATGTGTATCTGAAAAAAAGTAATTTTGCTAAAGCCTACGCGGAAATGCAATCCTATGTCAGAGAGCAACCCGACGGTCGGTTTGTTCCCAGGATCAAGGCTGTCATCCGTCAAATGAAGGCCGATGGCCTTGTGCCCGCAGGTTCGCCTTCTGCGAGTTCCTCACGAAGTGCAAAGCCGTGACGCGCCTTCCGCGGAAGGCGTCCGGCCTGGCCGGGGGATGCATAGTTATTTACTTGAAGTCAAAGAGGAACGGCGTACAGGCTTTTTCCTCCAGCCCTGCGATGCCGCTTTCGAACTTTCACCCGATGACCGGCCCAGCTTTGACGGGTCAGAGCCCAACTGCTCAGCCAGGGTTTCCTGAATCTCACGAAGGCCGAAATTGATGTGCCTTCGCATGGCCCTTTCGGCAACCTCGGGATCTCTTCTGAAAAGAGCTTCCATAAGCTCCCCGTGCCACCTCCCAGGCAATCTCAGTTTCGCGTTAATGTCGTACAGCCAGTTAAGAGTCAGCACGTGGGTCTTTTCGATCGCCTTGCTCAGGGCCACGCTCCCCGTGCACTCGACGATTCTCATGTGGAAGGACATATGATAAGTCTGAGCCCGGATTATGGTTTCAGCGTGAGTATTTTCACCGCACTGCGACAGCATCTTATCGACCCGCCTTGCCATTTTTTGCAGCTCCAGTCGTTCTTCTGAACTCGCCTTTTCGGCAAAGAGACGAGCGGCCTGGCATTCCAACGCTTCGCGGAGGATATAGTGCTCCCGTATGTCCTGGGGAGTTGGCATCGTGACTCTTGTCCCTACACGCGGGAGACTCTCCACTAATTCCTCGTACTCCAGGCGCTCTATGGCCTGGGAGATCGGCAGGAAACTCATTCCCAGCTCCCGCGCGAGGCCCCGCCGGGATAGCGGAGCGCCGAGGGGAATTTTGCCCATCAGGATCCTTTCGCGGATCAGGTAATATGCCTTCTGAGAAAGATTGTTGTTCAGATTGTGCCGTTTCTGATGATTATTTCTGCCTAGTATCATTCCGGGCTACCTCTTATCCAAAGTTCAGAGTACCTTCAAACTAGGAAGGATATGAGAGCCGCAAAAAAAGCCTTGACATCGTAGCTTACCGCATGCTAAATCACAAGTCATTACTGATATGGCAGATAAAATCAGTTTCTCCGAAACGAATGATATGTTTTCATTATCGGTCTGCCCCTCATCACAGGGTTGCGCTGTTGCGAAGGGATTTCGTGCTGATGTTCAATTTGTCCACAAGAATCCTCCGCAGACAGTCTTGCGTCGGGTCGTCATTCCAGGCTGGTCCATGTAGCGTTTAAGCCGGGGCTGACACCCATAAGCTTGGGTGGCCATGGTAAGGCAGGTAAGTCTCGTATTTCATGTGACGGGGAGGGCTGTCCCTGCACTGGTTCTGCTTGAACCACCGGGCCGCCTGCTGGGACCGGGCCCTGAGGAAGACAGAATTGGAGTGGCAGTATTGCACGGACCTCGTAACCGATCATGATCACAGCCAAAGCGGCGACGAACCTGAAGGACGGAGATGGCTCCGAGAGCCGAAAACTACTCGTAAGGACGCAAGAAACTCAGGAGGGACATAATGAAACAAGAGTACCGCTTCTTAGCGAAGCTGCTTGCCCTGGCATCGCTCAGTTTGCTGGTGTTTTCACTGAGCGGCTGGGCGCAGCAATCCTCGGCCACGATCGTGGGGACTGTCACCGACCCCTCGGGTGCTGCAATCCCGAATGCCACTGTTACAGTTGCTTCGGTCGACACAGGCTTTAAGCGAGTCCTTGTTACGAATTCTGCGGGGGCGTATACCGCTGCCGCACTTGTTCCAGGCACTTACAACGTGACAGCCGAGGCTAGTGGCTTTCAGCGACTTTTGCAAGCCGACGTCACCCTGACGGTGGGCCAAACTCTGCGAGTCGATATGGCGCTAAAGGTTGGCCAGACGACTCAGGAAGTGACCGTCCGCGGCAACGTACCCCAGGTGCAGACGGAGAATGCTTCTGTTTCCACGGCCGTTGTCGGCAATCAGGTGCAGAACCTCAATCTTAATGGCCGGAACATACTTCTGCTCACGACTCTGGTTCCTGGAGCGGCCCCGGTGGGATCCTATGGCAACGGCGGAGCCCGCATGGGCCATTCGGGTGCGACGGCCGGTGTGTCGTTCAACGGAGTGCGGGCGCAGTACGGCAACCTGGAACTCGACGGCGGCAACAATTCCGACGAGGGTTCGGGCGCCAATGGTGGCGACGTCACGCCTTCCCTTTCAATGATCCAGGAGTTCCGGATTTCTACCTCGAATTACGGAGCCGACCAGGGACAACATGCCGGCGCCATTATCGAGGTGGTGACCAAGTCAGGAACCAACCAGTTCCACGGCGACCTTCATGAGTACCTGCGCAACGACGTGCTGGATGCCAACGACTGGTTCGCGAACCGGCAGATCAATCCGCCGGGTGGCAATGCTCCCAAAACGCCGTTGAAATGGAATACCTTCGGTTACACCTTCGGCGGGCCGTTCTACATTCCTGGTGTCTACAAGAAGGGGAAGACCTACTTCTTCTGGTCTCAGGAATTTGCCCGGTACCGGCAGGGAACGGTCATCTCCGGTTTTGTTCCTTCCACGCGGATGCGCGGAGGTGACTTCAGCGAATGCAATCCGAATTCTCCCAATGCCAATTCGCTCATCATATCCCAGGGGTGCATCCTTCCGGTTGATCCAACCACCGGGAACAACTTTGCGGGCGACATCGTGCCTGTGGACCCGAACGCGACGGCGCTCCTGAACGGTTTTGTCCCCCTGCCCAACAACGGGGTGGATGGTTATGTTTCCGCACGGAGCGCCCCGCAGAATTTTCGTCAGGAGTCCATCCGGGTTGACCAGAACTTCAGCGACAAGGCCCGCATGTTCGTCCGTTGGACCCACGATTACGACGACATCTCGGTAGTTCCAGCGCTATGGTCCGGTTCGGATTACGATACGACTGCTACCGATCAGTTGACACCGGCCACAAGCGCGGTTCTGCACTTTAACTACATGTTCAAACCCAACCTGATGAGCGAATTCCTCATGAGCTATGGAAACGACCCGCACGTATACCTCCCTATTGTCGGTCCGGGAAACCCTTCCGGTTCAATCCTCAGGCCCTCCTCGTTCCAGATGAATTCGATCTTTCCGGGCAACCAGGGTAATACTCTGCTGCCGGGAATCGATGTGAGTGGCGGATTGCCTTCGGGCTTCTATGTGAGTTCGGCCAACTACCCTTATTACAATGCCAACCCTGTCTACACCCTGAAGAACAACACCGTTTGGACACACGGGTCGCATACGGTTAAGGTCGGTTTCTTCCTTGAAAAATTCCAGAAGAACGAAAGCTTCGGGTCGCCGCCCCAGGGAGAACTCTCGTTCAGCAGTGGGAGCGCTGTCTCGTCGGGCAACGGCCTGGCAGACATGTTCCTGGGCCGAATCGCCTCATACAACGAAGGCAGCGCGCAGTTTAACGGGGTCGCCGTTGGTGGCTATAACAAAGGACACTGGCGGGGCACGATTTTCCAGCCGTACTTTCAGGACGACTGGAAGGTTAATCGGAGGCTGACCTTGAACATGGGGGTGCGCTACTACCTCTTTTCGCCCATCCACGACGTCAGCCATCCGGTAACGATCGACTCAGTCTTCGATCCCACTCTTTACAACCCGGCGGCCCAGGCGCTGCTCGATTCAAGCGGCAACCTGGTGGTCAATCCTGCCACCGGGAACATTGCCACCTTTGAGAACTATGGCAATGGGCTGGTGCAGTGCGGCGTCGGACAAATCAACGCCGGCTGCGTCAAGCGGTCATACGGGACCATCGGCCCCCGTTTCGGCTTTGCCTATGACCCGTGGGGGGACGGCAAGACGGTGTTCCGCGGCGGCTACGGTATTTACTATGAATACGGCAACGGCAATGAGGCCAATGCTGAAGGGCTGGAAGGAAATCCCCCGGGAGCTCTCAGCCCCTCCGGCTTCAACATTGTCGGGTACAACAACATCCAGCCGGGCGCGGTCGGGCCACCCAGCATCGGAACCCTTCCGCCACAGATTAAGTATCCGCAGGTCCAGCAGTTCAACTTCACAGTGGAGCACCAGTTCACTGGAAACAACCTGCTGAGTGTGGGCTGGGTCGGAAACCTGGGCCGGCACCTCTTCCGTCAACGAAATATGAACCAGGTAGCTCTCGGCGCTACCACGATGAATGTTCCCGCCCTGGCGGGAACCACCGGGTGCGATGCCTCGGGCAATTGTGACGTGCAGAATATCCTGATCAACGGCGACCATCCGACGATATTCTTCAGCCCGTATCGCGGATACAACACGATTAATTCGCGTGAGAACACGGCGATTTCCAATTACAACTCCCTTCAGGCCAGCTTCCGGCATCCATTCGGGCACGGACTCACGGCGCAGATTGCCTACACCTACTCGCATGGACTGGACGACTCAAGCAACAGCGGCACCAGCACCGGTATCGACGACACTAACCTGAGCCGGTACTATGCCACATCGGACCTGAACCGGATGCACGTGTTTGTGGCCAACTACGTCTACAACCTGCCCTTCTTCCAGAACGCGAGCAATCCCTTCGTGAAGCAGGTACTCGGGGGCTGGGCCATCAGCGGCATCACAAGCTTCTTCAGCGGCTCGCCGATTAACTTCAATTGTGGTGTCAGCGGATACAGCACCGGGATTGGGCGCAGCTATCGGTGCAACACCGTTGGGAATCTCCAGGTTCAGAAAGGGACCATCAACGATCCACAGTTCGGGCCCACGCCCGGCTGGTTCAATCCGGCGGTGATCACGCAGCCTCTGATGAGCCAGCTTTACGCCAATGGACAGCCGGGAATGTTCGGGTACATGGGACGGAACGTCCTGAGAGGCCCGGGCCGGAACAATACCGACCTCGCCTTGCTCAAGGATTTTCAATTTCCCTGGTTTGGCAGCGAACACTCCACACTCCAGTTCCGTGCGGAGTCGTTCAACACCTTTAACCATCCTCAATTTCGGAGCGTCCACGCAGGGTGCAGCGGTAGTATCGGATTCGGACAACCCTGCACGCAGACGGGTAACGGCGAAGTCAGTGCTGCCTACAACCCGCGTCTGCTGCAATTCGGACTGAAGTTTTTGTTTTAGTTAGTCCGGCTTTCGCGGAATGGCTGCTCGGCCTGGAGCCGTGCAACAAATGGGCAAGTCCCGCGGGATCACTGATGTTGACAAGATTCCGCGGGCGCCTGATTTGAGGCTCCATGCCGGGTGGCGAATCCTCCACCCCGGAGTTGACGGGGAAACGCTTGGCCGAAACTCCCGGCCGCTCATATGTTTTCCAGAAGGCCGGCTCCTGCCAAAAACACGCTGGAACGAATCATGGTCCCGAGTGATACGTGGGTGGTGTGCAGATTGGGAGCAACGCCACTTGACAAGTTCTAGCGTTTCAGAAGAATCCTAATTTCAGTCCAAGAGGAGGCCACGATGTCAGATCGAAGAACCTTTATGCAGCAGGTTCTGGGGAGCGGCACCGCCATGGCAGTTTCAGGATGGGTGCCCGCGGGGCGTATTCTGGGGGCCAACGATCGTGTCCGGTTTGGACTGATCGGCGCCGGCGGGCGCGGTCAGGCCATTTTCAAGGCCGCCATCAAGGCTCCCAACACCGAGGCGGCGGCGGTGGCCGATGTTTATACGCGTCGGCTGGATGAGGCAAGAGCTATCGCCCCAGGCGTAAAGACCTATTCCGATTTTCGCCGTCTGCTGGACGACAAGAGCATCGACGCGGTATTGATCGCGACTCCGCAACACCAGCACGCGCTGAATTTCGTGCCGGCCATCCAGGCGGGCAAGGATGTTTATCAGGAAAAAACGATGGCCTTCACCCCCGATCATGCCCGGCGCATGCGGAACGCATTTGATAGTTCGAACCGGGTTGTGCAAGTAGGTATCCAGTCTCTCAGTGGAATCGGCTATACGCGGGTTCGAGAGCTTGCCACTCCGGAACGCATGGGGGCGATTACCGCTGTTCACACGCACGCTTTTCGAAATGCGCCTTATGGTGGATGGAAGCGGCCAATTCCTGACGATTGCGACACGGCGCATGTGAACTGGAAGGCTTTCGAAGGTGAAGCTGAGCCGCGGCCCTTTGATCCCAACCGATACATGAATTGGCGCTTTTACTGGGATTATTCGGGTGGAAATGTTTATGAAAACTTTGTTCACCAGGTGGGATTCTGGCACAAGGTGTTGGGTCTCGAAATTCCGCCAAGTGTGACGATGGCGGGCAACAACTACCGTAATCCCGGGATGGAACTTCCGGACACCATGGACGTGACCATGGATTATGAGAAGAAGGTCCTCTTCACCTGGAATTCCATGTTTGGAAACCGCCATTACGGGGAGCAGTTCGACCTCCTCCTGGGTACGAAGGGAACCATCCTGAGGGACGAAGAAGAGAATATTCGATACGTTCCGGAAGGCAGGAGGCATGTGCCGGAATCGATGCAGGCCGGGACAGGGGAGGGGAGTAGCCCCGACATCGTGGACGGTGGCGATGCGACGAATGACCACATGCGGAACTTCTTCGACTGCGTGCGCAGCCGGAAAGAGCCCAACGCACCCTTTGAAATCGGCTACAAGTCAGCGATCGCGTGCCAGATGTGCAACATGTCATACCGGTTGAAAAGGACGGTCCACTGGGATCCGCAACTGATGGAGATTGTGTGAGCAAGCGAGCAGGAAAGGCTGGCAAGACAGAGCCGGATGAAAGGAAGCTGTCCGCTGCCGGCATCGACAGGTAACACACGGACTGACGCATCCTAAATCTTGCGAGAGAGAAGAGGAAAATGACAGACAAAATAGCGCGAAGAAGATTTCTAAAGACAGGCGGGCTGGCGGTGGCCGGCGCGCTCTCAGTCGGTTGTGGGCCTCAGACGGAAAACAAGCCGGCGGCGGGCGGGGCGGCGAAGCCGGCGTCCACTGAATTTGCCTCGCACGAGCCGCGGCTTCTGCCCGGCTGCTGCGCCTACTCCTACCACGACCACCTGGCCAAGGGAACGATGACCTATCCGGAGTTTCTCGACAAGGTGGTGGAGATGGGCTCGGTGGGCGCGGACATGACAGTTTACTGGTTCAAGTCCACGGACCCTGGCTATCTGGAAAACCTGCGGCGCCTGGCCTTCCAGAAAAGGCATTCCTTTTTCGGGCGCGTGCGTGCGGCTCCAGCATGGTCCAGGCCACTGCCGCCGAGCGGCGCAAGGTGCTGGCGGAGATCAAGAAGTGGGTGGACGTGACGGACCGCCTGGGCGCTTCGCACCTGCGGATCTTCGGTGGCCCGCTGCCGAAGGGCGTCACGGTGAAGCAGGGAACCGACTGGGTGGTGGAGGTTATGAAGCCTGCCTGTGATTATTCCGGCAAGAAAGGCATCACGCTGGGCGTTGAAGATCACCAGGGTGTGACGCAGAGTGCCGACGTCTGCCTTGAAATCATGCACCGGGTGGATTCGCCTTATGCCGGGATCAATCTTGACATCACGAACTTCAAGACCACTCCCACGCAGGACGCCTATTCTCAGATTAAGGCCTGCATTCCCTATGCCACTCACGTACACGTTCGCGACACCTTCGAGGAGGACGGGGCGCCGGTGGACCTGGATCGCGCCTGGAGGCTGTTTGCCGAAGCCGGCTATAAGGGTTTCATGTCGGCCGAGTACGAGGGCAAGGAAGACTCCCTGATGGGCGTCCCCAGGCTGATGGACAAGATCAAGACGCTGTGCCGGAAGTACTCGACAGTTTGACCGCGGCCTTTGTGTGAATTCATCAACGGCAGTGGACTCACAGGCGCTCTTGTGACCAGTATGGGGTGGAACTGTACCGACATGGCATAGCCTCATTGCGGCGAAGAGTTAATTGAGACTTTGAGGCCGGAGTATAGTGGCCGCCTTCTTCCACGGGTTCTAGAGACCAGATAATGGGTGATTTCAGGAAGGATATACGAGGAAGCAGGGGGCATTCGTACCGCCGAAGCGCAAAAGCCATGCCAGCTTCCAAGAACTGAATCGATCTTTGCCGACCAAGTCAACGGGAGAATCGAAGTCACATACGGGCGCTATAAAGAGCATCGCGAGATCCTTGAGGCCCAACGCCCAGAAGTCGCTTTACACATGGGCCGATCGATAGCCATGAAGACCACCGTTCGAACTCCCTCCTCGTTTATGATGCATGGCTAAAAATGCGCAAGAGCCTTACTCTTTGCTACTTTAGTGACGTTCGGGTCGGTGAACCCGGCTCAAAAACTTTGCTGGCCGGGGCGGTATCAGAACCTTACGATGAGGTTCCCGCGGGATAGTCTCCGCACAAGAGGACACTGAACGAAGAAGCAGGGTGTTATCTCGAATGGAGCGGCGGCTGCATTTGGTGGTGCGTCAAGTATCCATTTCAGGAAATGCTTTCACTCAAGGTCTGATACATCTGTTGATTCTTCATTGGATTTCAGCAGGAGGGTATGATGTCAAACCGTAGGAGATTCATGCGACAGGTTCTAGGCGGTAGTGCCGCCCTGGCGGTTTCAGGATCAGTTCCTCCCTCGCAAATGTTGGGTGCTGAGGGTTTCAAATTCAAGACCTGTTTGCACTCCGTAAGTTATTCCGGTGCTTGGCGTGGTCAGGCAGTTCTTTCGGTGGACCCATTCCTGGTCAAAGCGAAGGAACTTGGCTACGACGGTGTCGAACTCATGTGCAAGAGGCCCCACTTGTCGCCGCTTGATTATGATGGGGCGGCCCGTCGAAAACTGCGTTCGAGAATTGACCAACTAGGTCTGAAACTGGTGATTCTGGGCGCGTACACGGATTTTTCAGCAGGTATGGACAAACCCGGCATTCCTCACGTGGAAATTCAAGCCACCTACCTGGGAGAAGTGGCCCGCCTTGCCCGTGACCTGGGCACAGACATGGTGCGGGTCTTCACGGGTTATGACCGCGCCGGGATTCCCTACGACCAGCAATACAGTGCGGTCGTGGAAGGTCTGCGCCTGGCCGGGCAGCAGGCGGAGCGCCATGGCGTTACCCTGGCAGTGCAGAACCACCACGACCTGGCGGTCAGTGCTGAGGGCATGTACTGGCTCCTGGAGGAAGTTAACCTGCCCAATGTCAAAGCCGCGTGGGACGCATGGAGTCCCTCGGCGCAGGGGCACTCGCCGGAGGAAATTCGCCAGGGTGTGCTCAAGCTGAAGCCGTTCATTGTTCACACTACGGCTGCCCAGTACATCACGGTGTCCAGGTACCATTACCTGCCGGAAATCGTGGATTACCAGAAGATTCCATCTGTAAACCTTGAGGTTGCAATGGGGCCGGGCATGATCGACTACGGGAGTTTCTTTAACGCTCTGAAAGAGATCGGATACCAAGGTTATGTTGCTTACGAAATCTGTGCCGTCACGCAGGGCGGAGGTTCAATCGAAAACCTGGATCGAACGGCCAGGTCGTTCCTGGATTATGTTTCGAAATTCCGCTAGGCCGAGCGGGCACTGGGTCACCGGGACGGAAGGTCCTGTCAGGGGCTGCGTCCTTCACCGTCAAGCAATGGGCGGACGCGCGGCCAGGGTGGCTGACGCAACTCTGCCTGAACCCTCGCCTGGGGTTCCGGCAGATTCCGATGGGACAAGGATGGAGAGAACACGGAACAGAGAGCAAATGTGATGAAAGCGTTGACTCATCCCCAAGAAACCGGTAGACGCTGCGTGCCGGTCAATGGTGAAATGAACCAAGGGTATCTATGGTGCGTGTCATCTGTTTCCTCGTCTTGTTAAATGCCCTCCCTCAGCGGTCGGCGAACAGTGTGAATGTGCAGCCCTCGGGTGTACGGGAGAAATTCGCTCAGGCCCAGCAGGCTTTGGTTGCCAGGGACTATGCAGCGGCTGAACGCGGTTTTCTCGAAGTGATCAAACTTGACCCTCGGTCAGCTGCCGCCTACAGCGACCTGGGTGTCGTCTATTTGCGCACCCAAAGGATCGGTTCTGCTATCCGGTCGTTTGAAGCCGCACAAAAGCTGGCTCCCAATGAAATTGGAATTGACCTGAATCTGGGCCTGGCGTACTATCGCCAGCGCGACTTTGAGCATGCCATCCCTCACTTCAGCCGTGTCCTTGCAGCGAATCCCGGGAACAACCAGGCGCGTTACCTGGCGGGATTGAGTTACTTTGCAATTCGCGATTATAAGCACACGGTGGAAACCCTGGCTCTCTTGCCTGACAAGGAAAAGCACAATATTGAATTTCTCTTTATCGAGGGAATCGCTTACGGCAAGCTCAACCAGAAGGCAAAGTCCCAGGAGGCGTTCGACGAAATGGTTCGCGTCGGAGGTCAGTCGCCGCAGATGTATCTGTTGCTGGGTAAACTCAACATCGACTTCTTTTACAACAAACAGGCAGCCCTTGAACTGAACAAAGCGATTGCGCAGAATCCCAGGCTGCCTTTCGCTCATTACAATCTTGGAGTTGTCTACCAGCGCCTTGGCGAGCTGGATCAAGCCGCCGAAGAGTACAAGAAGGAGATTGCCATCAGTCCTCGCGAGCCGTGGAGCTACGAAAATCTCGCGAAGATTACCTTAGACAGGGGGAATCCCGATAAAGCCATTCCATTGTTTCGTCGCGCCCTGTCACTTTATTCCAAATTGTCGAACTCCTGGGCTGGCCTGGGGAGAGCGTATTCACAGAAAAGGCAGTTCGCCCAGGCAATCACTTGCTACCGTCGGGCTTTGACCCTGGACCCTGATAATGCAAAGTTTCATTACCAACTCGGCCAGGCATACTTGAAGTCGGGCGAAAAAGCAGCCGCCCAAAAGGAATTTGCCGAAACCCGAAGGCTGCAAAAGAGTTCGGTGGAACGACAAGCGGAGAGACTTTCTGGCAGACTGCCCGCGGCTGATGGTTCGACACCATAAGCCTTGCTCCTCCAGGGCCAGGCCCCTGCTGGAAGCACTCGGAAAATCCAATGGATTCCCTGGACGGGTACAGCCACGATCATCCGCACCCGACGCTGCCCCATCTCCGATGGTGGGTTTGCGGCCTGCTTTTTTGCGGCACCACGGTCAACTATATTGACCGCGGCACCATCGCCATTCTGGCGCCCCACCTTCAGCAGATTTTCCATTTTACTGAATCCGACTACGGCTGGATCATCGCCGCCTTCATGTGGGCCTATGCCATCTTCATGCTGATTTCGGGCGGCATCATCGACTGGTTGGGCACAAGGGTCGGCTATGCGATCTCGATGGGGTGGTGGGGACTGGCCACCATCGGCCACGCGTTTGCGCGCGGCGTGCTTTCCTTCGGTGTTGCGCGGTTCATGCTGGGCGCGGGCGAAGCGGGCAACTTTCCGGCCTCCATCAAGGCCGTCGCAGAGTGGTTTCCCAAGCGCGAGCGGGCGCTGGCCACCGGCATTTTCAATTCCGGAACCAACATCGGCAACGTCGTCGCCTATCCCCTGGTGGGCGCCATCCTGATCCACTGGGGGTGGAAAGCGGCCTTCATCGTCACCGGCCTGTTCGCGCTGGGGATCATGATGGTGTGGCTGGCGCTCTATCAGACGCCCAGGCTGCATCGCTGGCTGTCGCTGGAAGAACTGAAGAAGATTGAACTGCGCGAGCCGGGTGAGGAAGAGGAGCCCGAGGCAAGAATTGAATGGCGGCGGTTGCTTCGCTACCGGCAGACGTGGGGCTTTGTTGCCGGCAAGTTTCTCACCGATCCTATCTGGTGGTTCTACATCTTTTGGCTGCCCAAGTACCTGGTGCAGGCGCGCGGATTCAGCATTGAACAGCTTGCGTGGTTTGGCACCATCCCCTTTATCGCTGCAAACATCGGCGGAGTGGGCGGCGGTTGGCTTTCCGGATTCCTGATGCGGCGGGGCTGGAGCGTGAACGCAGGCCGCAAGACCGCCATGGCCGTCTGCGCCTTCAGCATGCCTGCCGGCATTGCCGCTGTTTTGACCGGAAAGATCTGGCTGGCGCTGGCGCTGATTTCTGTTTCCACTTCCGCCCACCAGGGTTGGTCCGCCAACATCTTTACGCTGGCTTCCGACATTTTCCCCAAGCGCGATGTTGCTTCCGTTGTGGGAATCGGAGGAGCGGCGGGCGCCGTGGGCGGCATGATCATCGCACCGCTGGCGGGCTACATCCTGCAGTTCACTCATTCGTACGTTCCGCTGTTCATCATCTGCGGCACCATGCATCCTCTGGCGCTCGGGCTGGTGCACCTGATCATCCCCAGAATCGAACCCATCGCCCACCCCGCGCAGTCCTGAATTCTGCATCGCATCTTTCCGTCTCCTGTGACTGGTCGCATTTCAGAGACGCAGGTCTGACGGTAAGGGGCGCAGAGTTACGCCTGGCGAGGCAGGATCAGCTTCTTTCACGATTCGGCGTGGCCGGTTCTCCTTTGTTGCGGGCACCGGCGACCGAGAGCCGTCACCGCTGCAATGCCAGGTGTCGGCGGCGTGTTTTCAGTAGAAAAGCCCCGTCGTCAGGGTGCAATATGAGCCCGCGGCTTGACGCGAACTTTCCGGGGAGGCTGGCGGAAACTCCTGGTAATAAATGGCGAATGTCCTGTTATCATGTTGCCTGCCAATGGCGATGCAGCGTGAATGTGGACCGGCGGTAATCTTCTCTTCCAGTGGTACCTGACGCGTCGCCTGGAGGAGGATAGGCGCGAACGGGTTCAGGCCCTTGACTTTCACGCCCCCGGGGATGCCTTGCGGGAGTTCCATTATCCGTTCCAATAAATCGAGAGAAGGAGTCATCATGGCCAAACAGCAGGGGACTGAGTCTTCAAATTCGCAGATGGGCCGGCGAAAGTTCCTGCAAACCGGCGCGGGACTGGCCGCACTAGGAACGGTCAGCATGGCAGCAGATTCAAAGAGAATTCTAGGCGCAAACGATCGCGTCCGGGTTGCTGTTTGTGGCATTCGTAGCCGCGGCTACAACCATATTGAATGCTTTTCCAAAAACCCCAACGCTGAGGTGGCGGCCGTTTGTGACATCGATGAGAATGTGACCCGAAAGCGTCTCTCCGATATGGAGAAGGCGGGCTTCCCCAAGCCGAAAACTTACATTGATGTTCGCCGGGTGCTCGAAGACAAATCCATCGATGCAGTTTCGATTGCTACGCCCAACCACTGGCACAGTCTGATCGGCATCTGGGCCTGCCAGGCCGGCAAGGATGTTTACATCGAGAAGCCCTGCAGCCACAACTGGTGGGAAGGCCGCCAGTTGGTTCAAGCTGCTAACCGCTATAACCGCATCGTCGAGCACGGCACGGAAGGCCGTTCCAGCCTGGCCGTTCTGGAAGGCATCAGGAAGATCCGCGAAGGGCTGATCGGCGACGTCTATCTGGCGCGAGGTTTGTGCTTCAAATGGCGGGACACCATCGGGCACGCACCTGTCAAGCCTGTTCCCGCTGGGGTGCACTACGATCTGTGGACCGGTCCGGCGCCCGTTCACGCCTTTACCCAAAACCGATTCCATTACAACTGGCACTGGTTGTGGTATTACGGCAACGGCGATATCGGCAATCAGGGCATTCACCAGGTGGACATAGCCCGGTGGGGTCTGGGAGTGGGCTTTCCGAACCGGGTTTCGGCGGTCGGCGGCCACTTCATGTTCGACGACGATCAGGAGACTCCGAACACGCTCAATTGCGCCTTCGAGTACGACATGCCCAACGGCAAGCGCAAGATGCTGGAGTTTGAAGTCCGTCACTGGATGACCAACCATGAAGCGACGATCGGCGCCTGGCAGGACAAGAAAGCACGCGAGGCTGCCGGGAAATCGAGCCAGCGCAGGGTGGAGGCGCTGGCAGGAAGCCGGAATACCGTCGGCGACATTTTCTACGGGTCCAAAGGCTACCTGGCGATGGATGAAGATGATGACAAGTATAGCGTCTGGCTGGGCAAGGCGGCTGAGCCGGGGCCCGGCAACGACGTGGGCGGCAACTTCTCAAAAGCCAACCAGTCGCATTTTGACAACTTCGTCGAATGCGTCCGCAGCCGCCGCAAGCAAGACCAGCACGCGCCCATCGAAGAGGGCCATATCTCGTGCACTCTGGTGCATCTGGCGAATGCATCGTATCGCCTGAGGCGTCCGGTCGATTTCGATCCTGAGAGCCAGACGGTCATCAACGATCCCGAAGCCGATCTCATCATGCGCGACGGCGACCGCAGATACCGTGCACCGTTTGTTGTCCCGGAAGAGGTTTGATCAGCCTGGAAGAGGGTCCGAGGCCCTGAAGACTGTTCGCTTATAGTCTGAAACACCGCGCCTGCGGGCCCCCGGGCAGGAGCGGGCTGATGTTGTGGCTTGCAGGGCCAATGGTGGCCACAGGTTTAGCCGACTTAAAGGGGATATCTTCCACACTCGCGGACGGCCTCATACAACGCCAGGACGTTCTCAACCGGCACTCGGGTCTGCACGTTGTGCGTGGGATTGAAAACGTACCCCCCGGACTGCCCGAAAATCTTCAGCCGCGAGCAAACTTCCTGCCGAACTTCCTCGGGCGTGCCGAAAGGAAGCGTTCGCTGCGTGTCAACGCCGCCGCCCCAGAAGGTTACGCGGTCGCCAAACTCTTTCTTCAGTTCTTCCGGCGCCATGCCCGCAGCAGAGCACTGGACCGGATTGATGATTTCGAAACCCGCGTCGATAAAGTCAGGGAGCAGCGCCCGGACCGACCCGCAGGAATGGATGAAGCACTTCCACTGAGTATTCTTATGGATCCAGCTGGTAACTTCCTGGTGGAACGGCTTGAAGAGGTCGTGGTAGGTTTTCGGCGAGATAAAGGGTCCGTTCTGCTGGCCGAAGTCGGTTCCTGTAACATAGACGGCCGTCACGCGATTCCCGACCGCGGCAAAGATCTTTTCCAGGTTCCTGATGCCGATCTCGCACTGGCGCTCAAAGATCTTGTAAACGTGGTCGCGGCGCGTTACGGTGCTGATGTACCACTCCTCGATGTCACGAATGCCTTTCGGATACTTGACTCCGGGGCCCGGAACATTCGCAATATCGCCGAAACCCGTCCCTCCAAAGTTGGCCAGGATGGCCTTATCCGTCTGGGTATATAACCGTTCCGCTTCAAGTCGGAGGTGTTCGAGATCTTCGTCAGCAATGGGACCAAATTCTTCCAGGTTGTCTTCCACGTTGAGGGCATTTTCGTCAATGGGCGGCTGGCGCACAATGGAATCAAAGTAGAAACCCGCCCTTCGGCATGCGGGCGCTGGGGGGAACGGACTTGTCACCTCCGGGGTACATCAGGATATCGCCGTTCTCTTCCGGCT
>CAVSWQ010000014.1:0-67779 GCA_963731705.1 uncultured Acidobacteriota bacterium | reverse complement strand
GCAACCGCGCGTTTTCAATCACCGTGGCGCCTTCGACGGCCAGGGTCTGCAACACCTGGCGGTCGAGCCCGGTCAGTGAGGTGGCCCGCGAGCGGCTGTCCAGGTAAAGCACCCCCAGTTGTTCCGGTGCGGCGCCTACAATCGTATCGCCGCGGGCGTCTGCCACGGGAAGCTTTTGCAGGGGCACCGCCACCACCCCGCGCACGCTTCCCTGGAGGGTCACCGTTTCGTTGGTGGCGCGTCCGGTGGAAGTTTCTTCCATCACCATCTCTTCCCGCCCGGTTTCCGCCACGCGCTGCACCACGGCTTTGGAATAATCTTCCGGCAGCGGGTCCAGCGAAATTTCATCCTGGGCGCGCGCCACTCGCAACTGCAGGTCCCCGTCCGCCCCGCGCAGAAACAGCAGGCCGCGGTCGGCGCCCGTGATGCTCAGCGCGGAGTCCACCAGCGCTGTCAGCACTTTTTCCAGGTTCGGGGAACGGGAGAGCATCTGGGCCATCTGCAGCAGCAGGTTCAGGTGCTGCAGTTGCGGAGCCGCGCTCTGGGTGGCCTTGCCCAGCTCTTCCAGCAGGCCGGGGAGTTCGGCCTCCTGCATCAGGAATGTCAGCGCGTAGGTGTCGGCAATGCCCAGGCCGATCTGGTCGCCCGACTTCAGCAGGCAACTGGCCACCTGGGTGCCGTTCACGAAGGTCCCGTGGCGGCTTCCCACGTCTTCCAGCAGATAACCCTGCGGAGTTTTGCTGATGCGCGCGTGGCGGCGCGAAATCCGGCTTTCAAAAAGCACCAGGTCGTTGTCGCTCTGCCGGCCCAGGGTGAATTCAGGCCGGGTGATTTCAACCTCGCGCGCGCCGCCGGAACTGTCTGTGACCATCAGACGGGGAAAACTCTCTCGCATCGGAATGCCCCCCTCCAGGAGAATTGCGCCCATTATATCAGCCTGCTTGCCGGGATGTGGCAAATCGTGGCCGGGCGCTGACTTCCTGATTGCCCCTTCTCATGATTGGGGCGCCGCGTCGTGGGGAGCCATTGTTGGACGGGGCGGGTGGCGCCCCGATAGATCGGGACGATCCCGCGCAGCGGGACGTTTGTGACGGGCTTCATGGCAGCCGATCCATCGCGATCAACGAGCGGGCCACGCGGACCGCGTTTCCTGCACACATTCCTTGCCTGGAGTCAGAAGACGTGCCCGGCTGCCGGGGTGGCCTCAGAGACGAAACTCAAAGAAGTGCAGTTGGGGCAAAAAAAAGGGCGCCCCGATCTGATCGGGGCGCCCAGGACTTAAATCAAACGGGACTAGAAGCCCAGACGTAAGCCAAAACGGAATTCCCGAGAGCGACCGCCTGCAAAAGTGGTGCCCCCGGAATCCGTGGAAGTGACCTGTCCGAAGTTCCCGCTGTTAGCATTTCCGTTCGCGGGGGCGAAATGTGGGGTGTTGCTCACGTTGAACGCCTCCGCCCGGAACTGCAGATCGAGATGCTCTAAGAGCTTAAAGGTTCGGTAGATGCTCAGGTCCATGTTGACCACGCCGGGCCTTTGCAGGGTGTTCCGACCCACGGTGCCAAACCGCACATCAGTTACGGGGACGAACGCCGAGGTGTCGAAGTAGGTGCAGCCGGGATCCGGACCATAACAGCGGCTATAGTTAAGCGCGCCTACCTGGTCAGGTGTCTGCTGGTTGTCAGGCATATTCAACGAGGAACCGGAAGCGGTGAGTGTGTCCCGTCCCCCCATGAAGGCGCTGAACATACCGTTGATCTGCCACCCACCCAGGACCGCCCCCGCAGGGCCGCCGCCTGAGGCCCACTTCTTACCGCTGCCGAAGGGGATATCCCACACATAGGCAAACTCGAAGTTGTGGGGGATGTCGTACGACGCTGAGGCGCGGTTGCGACCCCACGCCAAACCCGAGGGCCACATGGTTTCGGTCCAGTCAGAGTAATTTGCCATGTCGATGGCATGCGAGTAGGTGTATGCGCCCTTGAGCAGCAGGCCGCCCGTGAAGCGCCGGTTGAGGCTGACTTGCAGCGAGTGGTAGGCGCTACCCAACATGCCGTCATACACCCTGGTTGATGCCGTGCGTCCGAATCTTTGGAAGAGCAGTTGCCCATCCAGGCCGGCGCCGGGTGTTTGTCCGGCGTTGATGTTGAGGAACGAGAAGTCTCTGACGGATCGGGTCCCCACGTATCCCGTCGAGAGCACCATCTCGCCCGGCAGCTTTCTTTCGATAATGAAGTTCCACGATTGGATGTAGCCGCGGTGCAACTCCGTGTTCGCCTGGATATAGCCGTCCTCTGCCGCATTCGGCAACGGAATCCCGCCCTGTTGGTTGATGTTGAAGTTGAGGATATTGGGAATGCCGACCGTGGGACCCAACGGCGCATTCGGGACACCATCTGCCACATAGGTGGGGTCCGTGGTGACGGGTTGGAAGCCGTTGACGCCCGAAAAAGACCCTACAACCGTCAGTGGGAACCAGCCACGCAGCGCCTGAGCGCCAAACGGGTGCGGGTGGTAAGTAATGCCGTAGCCGCTTCGGATCACCGTGTCCTTGTCCAACTGATAGGCAAATCCGATGCGGGGGGCGAAGAGCTTCTTGCTGAAAGTGATTCCGTTATCGCGTGGAACGCCGCCCCGTCCGCCGACCAAGGCCAGGTTGGTGGTGGGGTCATACGATTCGAGTCCCAGGCCGGCGGAGCGCCTGCGGTTAGGATAGAGCTCCCAGCGCACTCCTATGTTGAGGGTGAGCTTTCGGGTGACATGCCAGCGGTCACGGATATAGAGGGCATACTGGTTCTCCAAACTGTCCATCTTGATCAGCTGGCTGCTCTTTCCCGAATCACTGGGTATCCCCAGCAGAAACGCTGCCAGGCTGTTCTGGTCGTTCTCAAACGTTGGCGTGCCCGCCAGGAATCCCACCGTTGATTCGAGAGCTGCGGGGTTCAGGGCCGTCACCCCCGAACCGAATGAAAAGGCGCCGCGAGGCCCGTCGCCCAGCTCCGGCTGGAAGTGGTTCATCAAGAAATGGCGGAAGTCGAACCCGAACCGGATCTCGTGATTGCCCTTCATCCAGCTCGCGTTGGCGTTGAAGGTGTACGACTGGTCGTTGCGGAAGGCGGGGTTCCAGCCTTCCGGATTGCCCATGTCTGACCAGGAGGTGTAAAACGCGGGCATGCCGGCTTCGCGGGGGTCGGGGCCGTTGGTTCCCGGAATCCCCAGCACGTCCGAGCCGAAGTTAACGCCGCTGATCTGGTCAGGGGGTTGGCAGGCCTGGCCAAATCGCTGCCAGCCGAGCGTGGCGTCAACCAGGAACGTGGGTGAGATCGTATAGGTCTGCCCGACACCGGCAATCTGGGTACGCGTGTGGCACCCACCCAGGCCGCCATCGCCGATGTCCGCGCCGCCGGCTGCGCCCAGCGTGGGCCCGGCGCTATCGAACCTCGCAACCATGGTGCTGTACTTGAAATAGAGCTGGTGCCGCTCATTCCGGTTCCAGTTGACCTTGCCGTCGAGATTGTTACGGTTCAATTTCTGGGTGCCGGAAACGAAGTAGTTGTTGAAATCTCCAGCGCCGGGCTGATTGGGGTCAGGAACCAGGCCTAACAGCTGCGTCATGGGCCCATTCATCCGGGCGGCGGGAATCATATTGAGCACCCCGCCCGAGGACATCACGGAACGGCCCGTGCCATCGGCGTTTCCTGTATAGGGATCGAAGATCATGCCCTCCTGCAGCGGGACCATGCCGGCATCGGTGCTAGGAACCATGATGGGATTGCCCGAGGCGTCGAGAATCTGGGCGCCCAGGAAGCGCGACAAGTCGCCCCCCCGAAGGTCCAGCGCGGGGACCGATGCGAGGCTGGTCTTGTTCACCCGCTCAAAGGTGCCTTCATAGTCGGCAAAGAAGAACAGCTTGTCTTTCTTGATGGGTCCGCCGATGCTCCCCCCGCCGAAGTTCATGATGGTTTTGGGTTTTCGGTTTACGCCGGCGCGATTCTCATCCCATGTAAACGCCCGGGTGGCGCTGTTGTTGTGGAACCAGAAGAGGCTGCCGTGGTAATTGTTGGTCCCGGACTTCGTCACCACGTTGACGGCCGCCCCGCCCGTGAATCCCTGCTCGGCATCAAAGTCGTCGGTGGAAACGTCGACTTCCTGGATGCTTTCCACTGGTGCAATGTACGCCGCGTGATGAGGCAGCGTCACCAGGATGTTGGCCGAGCCGTCCAGGCGTTGGTTGTTGGCGCCACGCTGCTGGCCGTTGATGTTGGTTGAGAGAGCGCGCTCAGGCGTATCGGCCTCGGCGTTCTGAAACCGCGCCGGTGTGGCGCCCGGAACGAGATTGATCAGAGTCTGGTAGTTGCGGAAGCGGGAGAGCGGCACGTTGTTCACTTCCACCGAATTGATGTTTGTTTTGACCTCCGAAGTTGTCGTCTGCAGGGCGGCTGTGCTGGCCTGCACCGTAACGGCTTGAGTCACCGCCCCCACCTCCAGGCTGGGGTTGATGCGGATTTCGGAGTTGATCGAGACTCCGATACCCTCTTGGGTGTAGGGTCTGAACCCGCTCTTGCTAACCGAAAGATCGTAGGTTCCTTCCGACAGGTTCCTGATCGTGTAAAAGCCCTCGGCGTTCGTGGTTGCCTGGCGCGTGAGGCCTGTGTTGGTGTTCTTAACCGTCACGGCCGCCTCAGGCACCACACCGCCTGACTGGTCAGTTACGGTTCCAACCACCGAGCCGTAAAGCACCTGCCCTTGAGCCTGCTGGGCCAGAATCGGTGCCAGCATGAAGCCGACACCCAAAGCAAAAGATAGCAAGAATCTCTTCACCATGTTCTCTCCTCCGATCACAGGTTGAGGCCCAGACGGTACACGACGCGCAGAAAGATAGTCTTCAGATCGGGCTGATCTTCAGGGAATAATTCCTGGAACAACCGCTATGAAAACGACCTCTATGAACTCAAGGGACGGATGATTGGAATGACCGCTATGAAAACAACAGCGATGAACTCAAGGGACCGATGATTGGAACGACCGCTATGAACTCAAGGGACGTATGATTGGAACGACCGCTATGAAAACAACAGCAATGAACTCAAGTGACTGATTTTTGGAACAACCAATATAAAAAAACCGCTATGAACTTGACTACCCTTTCTATTTATTCCGACTCTTTACGAGGATTATCAACCTAAAAAATTTATTGTCAAGGGGATTTTTCGATACGATTAGTCAGCCCAAAGAAAACGCCGCCACCCCTGCCGGACCGAATTTCTCCAGTTCAATAGCTTCGTGAGCCCTCGCAAACCATTGGGCCGGCTTGAACTCCGGAAAAACTTTGTCATTGATGGCGGGGCGTTAGAATTCGAAGCGCAGCGTTTTATCCTGCGGGGAGACCATTTTCTTCCCGTTGACTTTCCGGGGAAACACGAACTTCGCGCCGGTTCCATCCGGAGAGGGCGGGGAATACCGGATCATCTGAACCCGCTCCGAGTGCCGGGTTGAATCCCATTCAATGGCGGCTCAGGCTGCGAAGAAGCCTAAGGTTTCTGATCGAGGGCTCTGAGCGCTTTCTCGATGCGATCGCGCAGTTCCGTCTGGCCGCGGGCGGCTGCGGCGTCCCGGGCTCTGCGCCCATAGGCCAGCGCGTCCTGCTGATCCCCGGCGCGCGCGTAGGTTGCTGCCAGCGCGTAAAGGTAGGTGGGTGTGTAAGCATCCTCGGGAGTCAGGGTCTTCTTGAAGTGCTCGATGGCCTCGGCGTACTGCTTTCGATTAGCCAGGATGCGGCCAATATGAAAGTGCGCCAGACGGTAATCGGGCCGCCGCTCGACCGCCTTTTCAAAAAATTGCAGAGCTTCATCCAGCTTGCCCTGCCGTTCCAGCACCACCCCCAGGTTGTTGTCGGCCTCAGCATAAACGGGATTAGCCTCCAGGGCACGCCGGAAGGCCTGCTCCGCTTCCGCCAACTTTCCCTGCCCCATCAGGAGCACGCCGTAATTGTAGTGCGCGGTCGCGAGATTGGGATTCAGGCGAATCGCTTCCCGGTAGTGTTCCTCGGCCTTTTCCGGTTGGTTCGTTTTTCCGTAGAGAATGATGAGATTGGCATGGGCCAGGGCCAGCCCGGGATCCAGTTTGAGGGCTTCCAGGTGCGCTGCGATCGCATCCTCGATTCGTCCCGCCTCTTCGAGTTGAATCCCCCGCTGCAGGATCGATGCCGGCCCCCGATCGAGGGCGCGCAGGGCATCGCGCAGCGGGTCCTCGATGGGGGGCACCAGCGTCTGGTTGGCGTCGTGGAGTTTGAGTTGCTCTTTGGACTTCTGGAGGTCGTGGAGCCGGCGATAGGCCGTCGCCAGGGCGTAATGCGCAGCGCCGTAAGCCGGGAAAAGTTCACAGGCTTTCCGGTAGGATTCAACGGCCCCCGGCAAGTCCCCCTTCGCGGTGCGAATCCGGCCCTGGCCGTAATAGGCTTCGGCCACTCCAGGATGGTCTTTGATCACCGCTTCGTACATCTTTCCGGCCTCTTCCAGCTTCCCGGAAGTCAGCAGGCTTTCAGCCAGCTTCAGCCGCGCCGGAAGATAACCGGGGTCCAGGCGAAGCGCCTCACGGAAGGCGGCGGTTGCCCCCTCGCGGTCCCCTTGCCCGGTGCGCAGCGAGCCCAGGTAGTACAGCCATCGAAACGACTGGGGATCGAGCTGATGAGCCCGCTCATAACAGGCGGCCGCGAATTCGCGCCGCTTGTAAATATCCAGCAGCATGCCCAGCTCGCCGTTGGCTTCGGCGTCCCTGGGGTGAGCGCGAGCCGCGTCGTAGGCTTTCCCAACCTGTTCACGAACCACGGGAGGGAATTCGCTCAAGTCAATCTGCGGCAGGTTCGGCAAGGGCGCAGTCTGAGCGCCCAGGAGGAGCGCCCCCATCGCCAAAGCTGCAACCAGGTTCAGCCAGCATCGCCGCATGGTCCCATTGTAAGGTCAGTCGAGACCCTGAAATCAAGCGCGATTGCCGCAATCGGTGTGAGCAGCGTCGACGCGGGTGAGGGGTCTTTCCGCGAAAGGGCACGGATTCATCCGTGCCGAAAAGCGATGGAATAACGCCCGGCTTCAGCCGCTGACAGGCACTGGGCTTTTGCTCTTCTCTTGAATCTGAAATCTCAAATTTGAAATCTCACGCCGGGCGGCCTGCAAGCGCGGAATCCCATGGAGGGGCGGGTGGCGCAGATTCGCGCTTTGTCGAGTCTGCGATCCCGCGAAGCGGGACGTTTCTGCTTGTCATCACGGCATCCGATCCATTGCGTGATTGATTCGTCCTCCAGAAAATAAAACCGCCAGCTTGATCGCGCTTTGTCGTGTCTGCGTTCTCGCGAAGCGAGAGGCGCTTGCTTTTCTTCATTCCGCCGGGTCCATTGCGATGATTGATTCGTCCTCCAGAAAATAAAACCGCCAGCTTGACCACGGCCACCCAATGCAGAAACAGTGCGGTTGCGGTGTCGCGCCGTTTTAACCCCACTCAGCTTCGCTGAACGTCCCGATCCATCGGGGCGCCAGCCGCGGCAACACATAATTAGGACGCCACCACTTGACAGTCCCATAATCAGTTGTAATGTAATAGTCTGAGACTATGAAAAGCCGCCTGCTTGTCGCCTTTTTTATACTTTTCGGCCTTGTTTCTCAGGCGTATGGAACCACTGTCCGCGGAAATCTGCGGGACCTCGCAGGTCCCTCGGTTACGAGCACAAATGCCTTTGTTCGCTTTACATTACTGAATTACGGCTCAAGCATCCCGAAAATCTCCGGGACGACTCTGGCTGCCACCCCGTCCACGGATCTCAGTCCAGACGCGACTGGAGCGTTCTCCGGGACCATCCACGGCAGCGACGTTATAACTCCACCAGGAACATTCTACAGGGCTTGCATCTGGCACAACGGCTCTCCGTTTCGCTGTAATGATTACCAGATCACCGGCTCTACATGGGACCTCAATTCTGCCACGCCGCTCTCGACTTCTCCGACCCTCACCGCTTCCACCGGGGACACCACCTACTTCCGGATTGATGGCGGAAACGCCCCCGCTGGAAATTCCATCCCCGGCGCTGGAAGCTCCCAGACCCTTGGGAATTCAGGGGCACGATGGGAAATCTTTGGCAATGCAGGAGATTTTAATTCCCTAACCTCCTCCGGAACCATATCAGGCCCGGTCCAGGACAAGGGGGGGCAGGTCTACAACGTCAAGGCTTACGGGGCGGCCGGTGACCGGGTAACGGACGATTCGGCGGCCATTACGGCTGCCTACAAAGCAGCCTCTCTGGTGGGAGGGGTCATCTACTTCCCGCCGGGAACTTATCTGATGCGTTCAGGTCTGACCATTGCCCGGCCGGTGAGTATCAGGGGAGCGGGGCCAGGCGCAACCTTCATCAACTACAGGCCGACTACCGGAGCGGCCTTCACGTTTGCCTACTCCAATCCCAACGGCATAGGGGACAACGTTTCACTGGAGAACGTCACCATCATCGGCTCGGGAAGCTCAAACCCGACCTCGGCTGTTTATCTGGGGGGAGCCGACAGCGCCCATCCGGCCGCAGGAATGCTCATCAGCCACGTGCAAATCGGAGTCCATGGCGATCTGACAAAGGGCTTTGGCACGGGCGTCCAATTTAATCCCAACGGCAACGGCTATATGGACACCATTCTGGACTCGCTGATTGAGGACTGCCGGATCGGCATCGATTTTCATGGCGAGAACAACTCAGTGTTCGGAGGAAACATTTCAGAGAACACAACTTCAGTAAAAGTCGAAAACAACGGTCAAGCTACGCTATCCGGCGTATCGCTGGATTCCGACACGGGTCCTTATGTCATAGCCGGCGCTGTGTTTTTGATGGATGGCGGCAGGTTTGAGGACAACAGCATTCCTCTGGATGCCCACGGATTTATTGAGCTTGAGAACGGCGCGAATGTCACGGTGATCAGTTCTAAATTCGAGCTGGACTCCGCCAGCGAAACCATCCCTGCGTTTGTCACCACAGATGACGGAGCACTGGCAAATCTAAGGATATTGGGGACGGACGCCTGGAGACACTCGGGCTCAACGGTAAACTATCTCGTCAAGGGGCCGGCAAAGACCGGCAGTCTGGAAGGATTGATTTCATTCGATAACAGGGCCGGCGATAAGGTCATTCCACCCTTCGATGGCTCGCATCCCGGCAGGCTGATGGTGGTGCCGGGCCATGCGGGAGGGTTTTTACAATTATTCAATATGCCTCCCTATATCGGCGGCGCTTCCGGCGGCCCGTTGGTATCTTCCGGAGATATTGTTTTATCTCGAGGGACGGGTTCTCATACTTTTGCGACACCCTATGCATCAGCACCTGACTGCACTGCCACAGATCATACCGCACTCAACCCGGTTGGCGTATCGGCGACGACCACCGCGATCACGGTCAAGGGAACCGGCAGTGACACCATATCTTATGTCTGTGCTGCATCCAGGTCGAACTATTAGATGTGCATCCAATCCAATCATTCGCGGCTGGCGCAGACGCCCGCCTTGTAGCGTCTGCGCCTCGCGCCCCGATCTATCGGGGCGTTCTCGCAGCGTGGCTTTCCCCTCGTGAGTTTCAAATCTTGAATTTGGAATCCCACGCGCCACCGCCACTTTTTCCAGGAGGGCCGGCGGGTGGCGCAGATACGCGCTTTGTCGTGTCTGCGTTCTCGCGAAGCGAGAGGCTCTTGCTTTTCTTCATTCCGCCGGGTCCATTGCGATGATTGATTCGGCGGGTGGCGCAGATTCGCGCTTTGTCGAGTCTGCGATCCCGCGCAGCGGGATGTTTCTGCCAGTCATCTTGGCATGCGGTCCATTGCGATGATCGATTCATCATGGCCTGTTTCTTTCGCCCCTGCCGGGGCTGGGGAAGATTTTAACGCCAATCGAATCCCACGGCTCACGCCGTGGGCTAAAATCTTTCGGCCCTCCGGGCCTGGGGCTGTAGCGCAGGCCCTTGCGGCCTGCGGTTCTTACTGATGTTTGCAAAATATAGTGACGGTTCGCAATGGTAGCGCCGCCGTCCCGGCGGCAACGTTTAAGGCCGGCAGGATGCCGGCGCTACGAAGACTCGTCACGGTATGATGTAAGCCTCAGTAGGTGTTTTCTGGAAGAGGAACCACCAACCTCGAAACCGGACGCCCGGGCTAACGCCTTCAGCCTTTGTTTGAGAGTAGGGGAGCGCTCTGCGCTCCCGCGGGAGGGCGGAGCCCTCCCCTACGCTCCGGCGTGCCGATGAATTCGCGCTTGAAGCGCTCGGAATTGAAAATCTGCGTGCGGCGATAGGTGCTCGTCGTCAGGAAATGAAGATCGTTGTCTTCGTAGTATCGGGGCGGATATGACACCGCGCCATTTTAACCCCCCGTTCAGCTTCGCTGAAACGCAGACATTAAAAATCAAAATCTGCGCCACCCGCCTCATTCTCTTTTCCCCGCCGCCCGCTTCATAGATGCGCCACCCGCCGCCTAGGGAGCGACATCTCGGTGGTCGCGGGTGATTCGTCGGAGCGTGGCTCGACACGCAAGCCACGCGGCAGCCGTGCAGAGAGAGCCCCCGACAATGCTTTCAAATGAAGCCACGAACCAACTTTGGTCTGCTTTGGCGTGCGCAAACCAGGCAACATAGAGGATGCTGACGAGCCCCAAAAAGAGAATCATTCTCATGCCCCAACGAACGCGTGCCACAACCCTCAGCCTCGGGTCCGTAATCCTCCTCGTAAGATTCCCGACGGAGAAGGCGAATGTTAAAATCACAGCAAAGAACCCAAAAACGATCCCCACGAGTTCGAGCGAGAAGCGCAGCCACCAGTGCAGCAAAGAGTAAAGAATGATCGCCCACCCCGCCATTGCTGCGATATACCATCGCAGGATGTTCTCTTCCGCGGACCTGTTCATTTGCTTCCTTCCTCTCCGGAAAACTCAATGTGCAGGGACAGGGTTAAGTGATCGATTCAACCTGTCGAGCAGCGAAAAATGACCTGTAAGTTCATAGTCTATGCCTTCAACAGCCAAGCCTACTCCACCGACGAAAACTGCCCCTTCCACCGGCGGGTGGCGCAGATTCGCGCTTTGTCGAGTCTGCGATCCCGCGAAGCGGGACGTTTCTGCTTGTCATCATGGCATCCGATCCGTTGCGATGATTGATTCGTCCTGGCCTTCGTCTTTCGCCCCCTCCGGGGGCTTTGGGGATTCTATCGCGAAATGATTCCCACGGCTCACGCGGTGGGCTAAATTCTTTCGGCCCTCCGGGCCTGGGGCTGTAGCGCAGGCCCTTGCGGCCTGCGGTTCTTAGGTGTTTTCTGGAAGAAGAACCACGGACCTCGAGACCGGAGGTTCGCGCCACCCGTCAAAAATGTCGCGGGGGTAATAGAGCTTCAACGCCGGCTGGCGCAGACGCTCTCCTTGTAGGGTCTGCGTTCTCGCGGAGCGAGAGGCTTGAGGTAATGAATTGCAGTTCGCCCGGAATGTAAGGAAGCCTGCGGCGCGCCATGGCTCCGCAGTATACGCCTCGCCGCCCACCAAGACCAGTCCCTTCGGGACTACGCAGACACTACAAACCAAGCGTCTGCGCCAGCCACGGCTGTCACCGTCCTGACTTAGGGCTGGTAATTGTCTGGACCTTCCACTTGCCGCACCAATTTAGAGCGATCCGTAGTCGGCCCTCGAAATCGCCGACGGCAGCCGCGAACAGGGCCTTACATTTTCCTCTTCCTTCAAATCGTGTAATCTGTTGTAGCGGGTCCGTTTGAAACACATGAACCACGTTCCGATTGGATCGCACGGTATCTGCAGCCCACCATTCAGTCACCCCGACAACCACAGCGAAGAATTTCCCATCGGGAGAGACTGTGAGATCAGCAGGGCCACTGTCGACCCACCTGTCGAGGAAACGCTTGGGGGGCGAGGGCAGAAGTAACTTTGAGGGTGAACTCTTCCCACTTTGACAAGCCCACACCCAAGTGCCCCCATTGCCTTTTCCGTTAGCGCCAACCACAGAATTCGCATTAGGGAACCCACGTAAGCCCCCAGCGAAGCAATCGCAGGGAAGTTCAGGCAAATCAGATCCGGCGATCGGAAGGGATCCATCCCTGAGGCGGACCGGCCGCGAGATGCAGCCCTTAGGCCCATCCTTGACAAGGGCCCAGGCCCTGTTTCGCCGAGCGTCAACTGCGAAAGCGGGCCTAGGGTTTCCCGGGGACGACACGACCTTGCCTGTACTGTCTACAAGCATCGATGTGAGCGGCGCGTCACTGCTTTCCCTCTGGCGGCCTGTTACCACCAAGTCTGTCCCGCCATTCCAGAAACCTCTGACCGAAAGTCTCCCTACTAGCCCTGACCGAGGCTCGATGTCGAAGCGAGACCCCCACTTCTCAGTTTCGGAACTCCATACGCGGACTCGGGCACCTTCTTTGCCAATGCGCGTGACCACTGCCACGCTGCCAGCCTTGACCGGAAAGAAGACTTGACAATCCTCTTCATCCTTTGCGACTGGCTCGCGGTATGTTTTTTCGCCTCCATCAGGCCGGATAAGACGGAAGAATAAGACCCCATTATTAACAGTCACCTCTGCTAAGTCTCCGCTCTGAGAGAACGCCGCACACGCGGTCGGGTGCGGTGGAACGGATGCCTGGCACCGAGGCCCGAAGAACCCAACCCACATCGCGAAGAACATTGTGGTAAGTAACCTTTTCATCGCTTCACCTCCCGCTCAATGCGGTACCACACTGCGCACAACAGACCACGCGTGCACAGACAAGTCCACAAGATCATCATAAGGGTAGGTTTCAACATGAAAATCGTGCTTCCAATTGCCCCCGAGAACCACAGGGACATGGGTGGAGGCAATGCCGTGGGGATCTATATCCTCGTACCCGCGGAAGTTGACTGCGCCTGGATGGAAAAAGTCGATTGGGTCGAACCCGGGATTTCGTTTATAACCACTACTCGTTACATTCAGGGCGTTATAAACATCAGCCGCCGGGGCTAGAGTTCCTGCGCCCTTCCCGTTCTCAACTTGAAACCCTGCTGCCTCGTACAGCGTTCCCGAAAGTCCACAATTCCCCCCACAGTTTCCGTTGATCTCCCCGACAAAAGCGGAAAGAGCGCCGACGCCAGAAGCGTAAACAGCATTGTTTTCGCCCTGCTTGGTGTCCCAGACCGCGGTGTAAGTGTTTCCGTGGTAGTCAACTGTTGCACCGGCCGGCCCAAGGTGAGCGGTTTTCCTCAGGTCACCCTTCAGGTGCGTGCGCGTGAAATGCTTGTGCTTGCTATCCCACGTTCCATAGTAACCCCCGTGGCAGTGCGATTTGTCGCTCCCCCCTCCACACTTGAGCCAAATATCCCGCCCTGAGGGATCATTCAGGCTGGTCGGATTATTCCCTGCATAGACATACTTGTTGAGCGTCTGCGGGTCCGAGAGATGACCGCCAGACGGGTCGGGGGTCATCCAGCGGTAGACGCGGAAGTTGTATTCGCGCGTGGCGGAGGGATACAGCGGGTCATTAATCTGCCAATCCAGCCCCGCGAACACCGCTGAACCGCGTGTGCCCGACTGCTGCCAGGGCTTTCCCCATGGATAGCGGGTGATGTCCCAGACCACGGTGCCGCTCGGGTCAGTTTCCATCAGCGTGGAGCCCACCGCGTCGGCGTGGTCGATGTAAGCGCTTGCGCCGCCCATGTTCAGCCGCTGCCCCGCCACCTGCGACCAGTAAACGTCCCAGCCCACCCAGCCGACGACCGAATGGTCGTCCCAGATGCCCGTCCGCTGGCCAAAAATGTCCCGCGGATAGTAAAGCTGCATGGGTCTGCCCTGCCCGTCGGATTGATCATCCTCCACCCGCTGCCCCAGCGCATTATACACCGGGCATTGCCAGGGCCCCGCCTGAGTAGTCGTCGGGCACTGCGAGAGGGAATTCGTCAGGGGGCTGGACAACTTCACCCGCCCTTCGGCATCGTACAGGTAACTGAAATATTGGTCATTCAACTGGTTGCCGGCGGCATCGTAGGTAACGGTTATGCCGCCCGCGCCGCCAATGTCGGTTATGTGATTGGTGCCCTGGTCAAAGTCCATTTGAGTACAGTTGACGCCCCCAGAACTCGGATCGCACGTCCCGTTGCCGTACTGGTCGTAATTGTAGGTCGCATTATAGGCCGGATTCCCCGTAGCTACGGCATGGGTCAGCCGGTTCACGCCATCGTAACTGTAGGTGAAGGTGTGGCTGTAACTCGGGTTTATATTGTCCGTGTAGGTGGCACCCGTAATGTCGCCGTTGTCGCCCACGCCCCCCGTGTAGCTGTACGCCAGGGAATAGTCCGTCGACGGATTGTTGGAGTTGCCCAGCTCCATCAGCACAGGCCGGAGCCGACTGTTATACTGGCGCGTTTCCTGGGACTGGGTGCAGCCCTGCCCGCCGCACATGGTGCTGATGGCGCCCCAGGGCTCGTAGGTGATGCTCGACACGGCCATATTGGCTCCATAGGTCTGGCTTGTGAACTGCTGGGCCCCGTTAATGGTCCGGGTTACAGCAAATCCCGCCGGGTTGGTGTAACTCAACACGTCGCCCGCCAGATCGTAATTGTAAGGCATTGCCCACATCGAGGCGCCGCAGTTGTAGGGCGCGCACTGCCGGAGATTGGCAACCTGGCCCATCTGATCGTAGCTGTACACCAGAGCTGTCTGAATGCTCCCGTTTGCTGTGGTGGTAGCCCCGATCATCCGCCCTACGGGATATAAAAGCGCGGGACTGGTCCAGTTGCCAATTGTGAAGGAACTCTGATCATAAGTGAAATTCACGACGGGCGTGCCGTCGGAGTAGGCCTTGGAAAGCACCCGGTTGTCAGCATCGTAGGTGTATGTGGTTGTTGCCTTGACGTTCGGGTCGGTCTGGTTCGCGGCGGGACGTATCCTGGTGGCGACGTTACCATTGGCGTCATAGGTGTAGGTCGTGGTGCCGGATTCTGGGTTTGTTTCCGAGGTAAGTTGTGAGAGCGAGTTGTAGGCGAAGCTCCGGGGCTGCCCGCCCTGGCTGACCGAGGTCAGGTTGTCGAGCGCGTCGTAGCCATAGCCTGTCGCGTTTCCCAGCCCGTCGATGTCCTCTAGGAGCCGTCCCAGGGCGTCCGAGCAGGTCTTATTCGTTTTGACAGCCGGATCGGTGGTCGTCGCACAATCCAAGTTGGACATACTGGCGTACGTGGTGGAGGAGGAATTCGAGTCCGGATAGGTTACCTTGGTCACCCTTCCCAGAACGTCGTACGTGTAGCACGTGCTTCCGCCCGAACTGCCGCGGTACGGGTTGCTGACACATAACACTCGCCCTGTGCCGTCGTACGTGGTGTCTGTAAAGTCTGTTCCTGACGGATCAGAGGTAAGCGCGACACGTGTCACGTGCCCCATACCGTCCATCGTGCTCGTCGTGACGTAGTTGAGGCTGGACGAGATCTTCTTAGTGGTGGTTATGCTGGGGGTCGGAGCGTTGTCGCTATAGGAAATTGTGGTCTTTCCACAGCCTGCTACCGTGCATGGGTAGTCAGTTTCAGTCAGCCGCCCAAGGGGGTCGTTGTAAATGTAACTTGTCGTTTGACCGTTCTGGTCCGTCGAACTGGTGAGCTCCCCGCTATTGAAATCATATCCAAAGCTCTCGATATGGCTGACACTGGTGGGCGGATAAGTTATCTTAGTGAGATAGGCGTGATCATAAATTGAATTGTATTCATAATTCGTTGTATTGCCCCTCGCGTCCAACTGGCTGGTGACGTTTCCGTAGGTGTCGTAGCCGTAATGCGTTGTGACGTTGCCGCTGCAGCCATACAGGCAATCTCTGGTCTTGCTTAAAGCATTGCCGTACTGATCATAGGTGTAGGTCGTCAGCGCCGCTTGGTTACCACCTGAAATTCCTGTCGGCGTTTGTGGACAAGCTGACGATCCTTGTGTGCCTGGAGAACACACCATTACGCTGTCGGGTCTGTCGAGGATGGACGGCGCATAGGGATAGGTGTTCGTTGCGGGAAAGCTATGGTATGTAATCAGAGCCTGCCTGGAGAGCCCTCCGGAATAGTTATACTCATCCTTTTCGGTCAACTGGTCGCCGGGCCCGTAAAAGAGCTTGGTAAGCGACGTTAGGCCGTCCCGCTGGACACTCCGGCTTGCGGGCGCAAACAGGTCGTGCCAGTTTTCAGTCACAACCTGGTCGGAACCCGTCGTCACGGTATTTTCCACAGGCACGGCAGTATTCATGTAGCTCGGTTCGTTGGGAGGGAGTGGCGTGTATAGCGGTTTATAGTCATACGTCGTATCCCAACTCTGGCCAGTCCGGTTATCGACCGTATGAACGATCGTTTTCTTGTCAGTCCACTGGGTGGGGTCTGTAGAACTCCATGTTGTGCTGTACGTGAAAGTCTGGACAAGCGCGTAATTCGTGCTTCCGTCAAAACTGACGTCGCGCTCCTTCACGATCGGCGTCCCATAGTAATACTGGCAAGCCCTGGCTGCGCCCTCGTAGTTTGCGTATGCGCCGTAATCTGAGTTTTGGCTGAGGCCCCACGTGTACTTTACGAACCCCCCGGAGGGATAATTGACTTGGTTGATCACTCCGTAGGTAGAACTGTAGGTGAATGAAAACGATTTGCCGTTGGGGAGTTGGATGGAAGAAATACCTTCTTCTTTTCCGCCAACGGGAACCGGAGGATTGCAAGTTCCGGCAGTTAAAACCTTGGTTGGATCCACGCTGTAGCTGTAATTCATAGGACTGTTAATGTTCCAATTAACGACGTAGGAACGGCCGGAAACGGTAACCGTTTCCGACGCGTACTTGTGGAAACTGTTCGAATGGAGCAGCGTCCTGCCGACGGTGTCAGTGAAGCTAAAGTTTCCGTTCCCGTTATTCGTCACGGTGATTTGGTTTCGGTTTCGGTCTTCGATATAGTCAGGGAGCCACGTGAGCGCGCTCTGATTTGAGGAGTTCTGGAAATAGTAGACAGTGCCGTCCGGGTCGGCCACGGTTACAGGCTCGGAGGGTCCTGTATTGCCTGCTGGCCAGTTTGTTGTGTGAGCTTTAACAACATTGTCGCCACCATCGGTCACGGAATAAGGCGGACTCGGAACCTGGTTGCAACCCCCTCCTTGTTCCGCCTGGGCAAGCCCGAGGGCATGGGGCGTTCCATTGGGATCCTGAAACACAAAATCCGTCGTGTAGGCGCACGTGTAAGTGGTCGTTTCCGGCGGCTGGCCAATTGTATACGACTTTGTCTCCTCCTGGTATGCGAGAGAGGGAAGAACGTAAGACCAACCGTTGGAATAAGGGTAGGTACCTCCGCCAATCCAGCCGGCGTTCCCTCCGCCTAGATCCCAAAGATGCCACATGCCGCTGGAATCGTACCCAAAGGAAAACGGCATGGTGAGCTTCCGGCCCGGGGTGGTCGGCGGCTGTATCCGCAGGCTCACAGAGCCATTGGCGGGGTTAACCGTCTCCGACAGAAAGTGAATATAATCGTGCCCCGAGCCGGGAACAGGCCTTGCCTGATCGTCCGTCACATTGGTGATCTGCGCCCGGCATGGCGCAACCAGAAACAGGCAGACCCAGGCAGCAAGCGTCGTGGATAGCAAAAAGACGCGGGCTGTGGGGCGCCTTGATTTTTGGGGGTTCGTCGGAATCCATTCGAATGAATGAAGAGTAGCAAGAATAGCCGTCAGCCAGGAACGAACACGCACACTTCACCTCCAGAGCGCAACTGCGATTGCGGCCTTGCCTGAGTGCGCAATATGATTAGGAAGATATCGGCCAAATTGATATCACGGGGGGGGGGTACGTCAAGAATAAACTTACAAAAAATGTGAAAGGCAAGATTTGACTCAGAAACTGGTACCTGCTCCACGAGGGCGACTAATTGACGGGAGGTATGTGGGTAAGCAGGATAAACAACTTTCCCGGCAGTAGCTAAGTTGGGGAAATCGCAGACCCCGAAAACAGGGCCTGCGACAGCCCGCGCGTTTCATCCGGACGCACTTATTTCTGGCTAAGAGACTTGGTCCACGCCTCGATCTGACGCTGCGCTTCCTCTTTCGCGACTCCATAGAGTTCCTGGAGTTTTCCCAGCAGCACATCTTTCTTGCCCGCAATCACCTGCAGGTCATTATCGGTCAGTTTCCCCCATCGTTGCCTGGCCTGGCCTTTGTATTGGCCCCATTTTCCTTCAATTTGATCCCAGTTCATAAGCTTTGTGTCTCCTTTCTGGAGTTTCGCTGGCTGGCGCCGGCCCTCGCATCCTGGGCGCCGGCGGCTTTGCGTGACGCTCAAATTCCCGCCCGGACCCCCCTGGCTCAGCCAGCGTTCGACTCTCGTGCAGCAAATCCTCTTGAACGGCCGGGGAAAGCCCGGTGGACAGTCAGCGCCTCTGGTTGGGCGGGAACGAAATTGTTCCCTCCTGTTATTATACAACCGCCCCCGCCTCCGCCCTGTCCGCCCGGGAAAATGGAAGCCTATAGCGTATTATAGTAGGCTAGATACAAGGCCAAAAACACCCCGAATGGGACGTTTGGGACGTTTGAGACGAAAAATTCCAAAAATAGAAGTTATTGATAATGCAGTACTTATATTATAGCTTGGTCGTTGGAATTACGTTTGCCGCAAAAAGTTGTCCCATTCTGACACAGTGGGTAAAAATTACAATTAGCCAGTTTGTTTGATTGCACTCTTTCCTTCCAGGCTCAAATTCTGGCCAGCGCCTGGTCGAGATCAGCGATCAGGTCTTCCACATCCTCGATTCCCACCGAGATTCGCACCAGGCCGTCGGTGATGCCCAGCCGTTGTCTTTCTTCCGGCGGCACGCTGGCATGCGTCATGCTGGCCGGGTGTGAGATCAGGGTTTCCACTCCGCCCAGGCTTTCGGCCAGCGAGCAGAGCCGCACCGAGTTCAGTACGGTCCTGGCGTTCTCGATGGAGCCCGTCTCAAACGAGAGCATGCCGCCCGGGCCGCGCATCTGCTTCCTGCCCAGCTCATACTGTGGATGCGACGGCAGGCCGGGGTAGTGCACCAGCTTTACCTTGGGATGGCTGGCGAGATATTGCGCCACGGCCATGCCGTTCTCGCTGTGCTGGCGCATGCGAACGGCCAACGTCTTGACGCCGCGCAGCACCAGCCAGCTGTCCATCGGGCCGGGCACGGCGCCGGCGGCGTTCTGCAGAAACTTCAGGCGTTCGGCCAGATCCGGATCGTTCATCACCACGGCGCCGCCCACCCCGTCGCTGTGCCCGTTCAGGTACTTGGTGGTGCTGTGGATGACAATGTCAGCGCCCAGTTCGAGCGGCCGCTGCAGATAAGGGCTCATGAAGGTGTTGTCCACCGCGACGAGCAGTTTGTGACGGTGGGCCAGTTCCGAGGCCGCCGCAATATCCGTGATTTCCATAATGGGGTTGGTGGGCGTTTCCAGAAACAGCAGGCGCGTGTTTTTGCGGATGGCGTCTTTGACGCTCGCCAGGTTCGTGGTCGGCACGTAAGTGAACTCGAACCCGAAGCCTTTCAGCACGCGCTCAAACAGGCGGAACGTACCGCCATAAAGATTGCGGCTGGTCACGACGTGGTCGCCGCTTTTCAAAAGGGTCATGACGGCGTTGATGGCTGCCATGCCGGAAGCAAAGGCAAAGCCGAACTGCCCTCCTTCCAGGCGCGCCAGGTTGCGTTCGAGCGCGGCTCGAGTGGGGTTTAACGTGCGGGAATACTCATAGCCCTTGTGCTTGCCGAGTTCGTCCTGCACATACGTGGAGGTCTGGTAGATCGGAACGATGATGGCTCCGGTGGCCGGGTCGTGTTCCTGGCCGACGTGAATTGCGTCCGTTGAAAATCCCATAGTGCCTTTCCGGGCGGTTGGCCCATTGCGCTGGTGGAAAAATGGTCCCAGCACTGAAGCTATCGGAGTCGCAAAGCAGTGTCAATCCCGGCCGCCCCTGCGGGTGGATGGAAAATGGCAAGGATGTGGCATTCATGATAAAACTTGTAGAAGGATTGCAGCATCGAAAGAAAAGTCAGGAAGGAGTGGGGTTGGGATGCTAGGCACATTTTGGAACCAAAGCAGGTGGATGCGGTCCGGGGTGATTCTGGCCGCTGTGGTGGCGATCTGCATGCCGATCAGTCTTGCCGCCGCGCGGATGACCACGGTGCGCGTGCAGGTGAACGATGCCAAGTCGGGCGAGCCCATTTTTCAGGCGCACCTGACGTTGCGGTATCGAGTGCAGGGTGGTTTCATGCGCCACACCAAGATCGTTTCTTATACTGCAAAGACCGACAAGAGCGGCAAGAGTGAGTTTCCCGTGGTGCCTATGGGAACCATCACGCTGATGGTGACTGCGCCTGATCACAACACCTTCGGGAAAGAGTTCGAAATCACCAAAGATGAACAGCTGATCAAAGTGAAACTTCAGAAGCCCCACGAGGTCCTGTAGTCTCCCGGGTTCGCACCTTTTTAGAAGGGTGTCTGGAACGGTCTCGCAAGAATATTTTCAGGCTGATGAACGGGCCTTCAGCTTTTCTCCCTTTGCACCAGAGAAATGCCTAAGGGAAGAACCTGAAAGACGGTTGGTTTGCTGCTGGAATCAGCGTTATTGCAGGCTCTATCGGAAAGATTTCTGCTCCGGTCAGGAAAGCACGTCTCGAGAAATGCTCAAGGTTAGTGCAAAGAGCAGAAAGTTATTTGTTTGCTGAACCTTACCCTGTTGAAAAGGGCGTTTTTCCACAAGCTTTTCAACAAATCTGTTGAAGATATCTTATCCCCTTCATAAGACGCATTTATAGCCGGTTCGCGTTTGGCTGATAGAGGGCACCGCGGGCGGCGCTAAAAGCATTGCCGCCCGTGCTGTGGATGGATGAGCTTTACCGGAATGGAATGCTGTTTCCGTACCCCACTGGAAACTGCTTGATCAATGTTCTTCGGGTGTCTTTGGCGTCTCGGATTCGCCGGAGGCCGGCTTGGCTTCTTTGAAATAATCCGGGTCCATCCAGATATTTGCCTTGGCCTTCATGGCATCCAGGGTTGCGTGCAGCTTTTGCTGCTTCAAGTCGTTCTCAATTTGAGGTGTCACGGTTTTCAAGTCCGGCTGATGGCGCGACAGAAGTTGGAACAAGACCACCGCCTGTTCCGTCTCCATTGGCGCGGAGAACTGATTGGGCTGAAGATCAAAGGCCGCCTTATCCAGGGCGGGGATCATCTCGCCTTTGCGGACGGTGACGGGCTTGGGATTCACCATGACGCTGTTGGGAACGTCAAATTTCTTTGCAACCTCGGCCACATCGCTCCCGGACTCGATCGCTTTCTGGATTTCCGCCAGGCGTGTTTTGGCTTCCGTGGCGGAAAGGCCGGGGTCGTCGGCTTTGGCGTCTGCCGCTTTCTTCCTGACCACGAATTCGCGCAGATTTGCCTCTTCCGGGAAGTCCGATTTGTGGGCCGTGAAGTAGGTGTTGATTTCATCCGGACTGACCTGAATGCCCTCTGCAATTTTCTGATACTCTTCCTGGGCCATGATCTGGAGTTTCTCCAGGGCAATTTTACGCTGAACCTCAGGCACCGCATCCAGGTGCTCGTCGTGCGCCTTCTTTGAAAGGAGGACCATCATGGCATACTCATCGCCGACGGGTTTTCGTCCCCGGGTCGCCACGGCCTGGCGAACCTGAGGACTGAGACTGCCGATCAGATAATCGACGTCTGCCTGGGTCACCTGGGTGTCCCCCACTTTGATCACCACCTTTTGGGGTGAGGATTTCGCCGCGGCCGCAGCACTTTGCGATGCGGGTTTGGCGGCTGACTTTGCGGCGGGTGAAGTCTGCGCAAAGCAGACCAGCGCCGGAATGGCGACTGCCAAAAGACTGCTCGAAATCAAAAATGCCGTTTTCCGGCGAACAATTTCCATGCCAATAACTCCTTATTCAAACCGACTAATAAGCAAAATTATCCCATTTTACCACAGCCGGGGCCATGCCGCCTGTGATTCAACATTTCGACCCTGTCCTGATTTGATTCATACTCTGGGTAGATTTCTGCGTTCATTCGGCGGAGTTTGCCGGTCTGGGCGCCAGTCAGATGAAGATTCCATTAGGAGCGGGCCTTGTCAGGATGATGCGCGAGACCGCACACATCACAGAAGGCTCGACGTGCGCGCCAGCCGTCGTGTGCGGGGCCCGCAATTCGCAGACATCGCAGGAATCGCGACGTCTGCGCCAGCCGAAGTTGCGGGATATAATGAATTCTTCAAGCCTTACGACCTCCGCCATCCAGAGAGACTATGGACTTCAAGCTTGTTTCCGATTACAGCCCGCGCGGCGACCAGGTGACGGCCATCGAGCAGTTGTTGCGCGGGATTGAAGATGGAAGCCAGCACCAGGTGCTGCTGGGCGTCACGGGTTCCGGGAAAACGTATACCGTGGCCAAGGTGATTGAGGCGATCAACCGCCCGGCGCTGATTCTGGCCCACAACAAGACGCTGGCTGCGCAGCTCTACCATGAGTTCAAGGGTTTTTTTCCCGGGAACGCGGTGGAATACTTTGTCAGCTACTACGACTATTACCAGCCCGAAGCCTACATCCCCTCCGGCGACGTGTATATCGAAAAGGAAGCCACCATCAATGACGAACTCGACAAGCTGCGCATGAGCTCCACGCGCTCGCTTTTCGAGCGGCGCGATTGCCTGATTGTGGCCAGCGTCAGTTGCATCTATGGTATCGGCTCGCCGGAAGCCTACTACGGCATGCTGCTGCTTCTCGAAAAGGGCATGAAGATCGCCCGCCAGGACGTGCTGCGGAAACTGGTGGAAATCCAGTACGAGCGCAACGACATCGACTTCCGCCGCGGGACCTTTCGCGTGCGCGGCGACGTGATCGAGGTTTATCCGACCTATGAGGACAACGCTTATCGCATTGAGCTCTGGGGCGACGAGGTGGAGTCTCTCGCCCAGATTGATCCGCTGCTGGGGCAGGTGAAAGAGGAGCTGGTGCGCCTGCCGATTTATCCCCGCACGCACTACGTGATGCCTCGCGACCAGCGCGAACGGGCCATTGACGGCATCAAGGGCGAACTCGAGTGGTGGCGCGGAGAACTGGAAAAGCAGGTGAAGATGGTGGAAGCCCAGCGCATTCACCAGCGGACGATGTTTGACCTGGAGATGATGAAGGAGATGGGCTACTGCCACGGCATCGAGAATTACTCGCGGCACCTTTCGGGCCGCCTGCCCGGCGAGCCTCCGCCCACGCTGCTCGATTACCTGCCGCAAGATGCGCTGATGTTTATTGACGAGAGCCACCAGACCATTCCGCAGCTTCACGGCATGTTCCGTGGCGATCGCTCGCGCAAGCAGACGCTGGTGGAATACGGCTTCCGGCTGCCTTCGGCGCTCGACAATCGGCCCCTGACGTTCGAAGAGTTTGAGCACCGCGCCCGCCAGACCGTCTATGTCTCTGCCACTCCGGGACCTTATGAACTGACCAAGACGGGCGGGGAAGTGGTGGAGCAGATCATCCGTCCAACGGGGCTGGTGGACCCGGAAACCGAAGTGCGGCCCACGCGCAACCAGGTGGACGATCTTCTGGATGAAATCAAAAGACGCGCCGGGGCGAATGAACGGGTGCTGGTGACCACGCTTACCAAGCGCATGGCGGAAGACCTGGCGGAATTCTACGCTGAGGTCGGGGTCCGTTGCCGCTACCTGCATTCGGAAATTGACACCCTGGAGCGGGTGAAGATTCTTCGCGACCTGCGGCGCGGCGAGTTTGACGTGCTGATCGGTATCAACCTGCTGCGCGAGGGCCTGGACCTGCCCGAGGTTTCGCTGGTGGCCATTCTGGACGCCGACAAGGAAGGGTTTCTGCGCTCAGCGGGCGCGCTGATCCAGACCATGGGACGCGCCGCCAGGCACCTGCACGGCAGGGCCATTCTTTACGCGGACCGCATGACCGATTCCATGCGCCAGGCCATCGGCGAAACCGACCGCCGCCGCGTCAAACAGATGCAGTACAACGAGGAGAACGGCATCACTCCGGAGAGCATCATCAAGCCCGTCGATATGGCCCTGGTGAAAATTGTGGAGGCGGACTACCTGACGGTTTCAATAGAAGCCGACGCGGAAGAAATCACCTCAAGGGGCCAGTTGGATGAATTGATCCGGGGCCTGGAAAACCAGATGCGCGAGGCGGCAAAGGAATTTGAATTTGAGAAGGCTGCAAAGTTGCGCGACCGGGTGAAGGCCCTGCGCGAAAAAGAAGCAGGTTTTATTCCGGCGGAAACGGACGAGGCCAGCGGACAGCCCGGGAAAAATTAGGAAGCACTTTCTTCGTGGCGGGTGGACTTGACCCCGCCGTAGTTGCTCTCAGAACGTCTACGCGAAATCCTTTTTGCGATGGGGCGCCAGATCCAGTTGCGAATTCCGGCAATGACAAATACCAGCGAGATTCCGGCATACAGCGCCAGAACGAAGAAGATAAAAATGACGGCAAACATGTCCCACATGTGGATTTCCCTTTTTTATATTCTTTGAGTTAGATGCGTCTCAGCTGAAAGGGTCACCTGAAAAGCTGATGCGATATTCGGCGGCCGGAGCGATTGTGCTCACTGAACGTTATCCTCCCCGGATTGAAGTACTTGCACAATAACAAGAGGCTCGCCGTCATGATGATCATTCGATCCTTGTGGAGCTATTCCTGCACGGAGAGAGTTGCATCAGGGCCCTCGCAATCAACCTGTTCCTTTCCCTCTCATCGGCCGTTTGCGGTTTCCGCATGACTGTGAAAGGCTCGCGCCCGCGCACGGATTAAACTGTTAGAATTCAGAGCGTCGATCAGGATGGAATTTATGAGGGGTTGATCCATGGGAAAGCGGCGGGAATTAACGGTAGCGATTGTGGGGCCGGGAAGGCTCGGTCAGGCCATGGGCAGGTTGCTTCTCGACGCCGGCGAGCCGGTCAGGTTTGTTGCGGCGCGGCAACTTTCACGCGCCAGGAAAGCCGTTCGGTTTATCGGGGGCGGCGTGGCGCTTACGCAGAAGGACCACCGGCTGGCAGAAGCCGACATCATCCTGATCACCACTTCAGACACCGCGATCGGTCCCGTCGCCCGCCGGCTCGCGAAGTACCGCAAAGACTGGTCCGGACGGATTGTTCTCCACGCTTGTGGCTCGCTGCCGTCATCCGTCCTTGACCCTTTCAAGGAGCGAGGCGCCGCCGTGGGGTCGCTCCACCCCTACCAGACCGTACCCAGCGCTTCGGCGGGCGTGAAAAATCTTCCGGGCTGTTACTGGGCCGTGGAGGGCGACAGGCGAACCGTTGCATTGGCGCGACGATGGGTGAAGGCCCTGGATGGGAAATCGTTCACCATTGCGCCTGAGTTCAGACCGCTCTACCACCTGAGCGCGTTCCTCGTTTGCCCGACGGTGGTGACGCTGATGGACTGCTCCGAGCGGCTTCTGCAACAGGCTGGTGTGCCGAGGAAGGTGATTCGTCCCATGCTGGTAAGGTTTGTCTCAGAAACCGTGAATAACTTTGCTGAATGGGGCGGCCGGAAATCTTTAACAGGACCCGCCGTGCGCGGCGACTGGGACACCCTGCAACGGCACATTGCTCAGCTGCAGCGTTTTGCCCCGGAAGTGATTCCGGCGTATGTGGAACTGGTTGACTTGATGCTCGGCGTTGCCGGTGGTTCTTCCGGCCGCAGCGGCAAGAAGGCCGGCAGCGCCAGAAGTGGGAAGCCGAGCCGCGCGATCCGACGCCGCGAAAAATAAAAAGGGCGGGGAACTGATCCCCGCCCTTCCTGACTTGCGGTCAACTTACTGCGATTGACGGTCTTGCCTTTAGTACATGCCGCCCATACCACCGCCGCCTCCCGGAGGCATGGCAGGAGCTTTATCTTCCTTCTCCGGAATCTCGCTGACCAGCGCCTCGGTTGTGAGCAGTAGTGAGGCGATGGAAGCCGCATTCTGGAGAGCGGTGCGGGTGACCTTGGTCGGATCGATGACGCCGGCTTCCACCAGGTCGCCGAACGTCTCGGTCTGGGCGTTGAAGCCGAAGTTGGGGTTGGAATTGGCTCTCACCTTTTCCACCACCACGGCGCCTTCCCATCCGGCGTTGGAAGCGATCATGCGCAGGGGCTCTTCGAGCGCCCGCTTCACGATGTTGATGCCGATCTGCTCGTCTTCATCGGCCTTGAGCTTTTCAAGGGAGCGGATGCTGCGAGCCAGCGCAACGCCACCGCCCGGAACAATGCCTTCCTCGACGGCAGCCTTGGTGGCGTGCATGGCGTCTTCAACACGAGCTTTCTTTTCTTTCATCTCGGTTTCGGTTGCCGCGCCCACCTTGATCTGGGCAACGCCTCCCACCAGCTTGGCCAGGCGCTCCTGCAGTTTCTCGCGGTCGTAGTCGGAAGTGGTTTCTTCGACCTGCGCCCGGATCTGCTTCACGCGTCCTTCGATGGCTGCGCTCTTGCCGGAGCCCTCGATGATGGTGGTGTTGTCCTTGTCGATAGTCACCTTGCGGGCCTTGCCCAGGTCCTCCAGCTTCACGTTTTCGAGCTTGATGCCCAGGTCTTCCGTGATGGCCTTGCCGCCGGTGAGGATGGCGATGTCGTCCAGCATGGCCTTGCGACGATCGCCGAAGCCGGGCGCCTTCACCGCGCAGCACTGCAGAGTTCCGCGCAGCTTGTTGACCACCAGTGTGGCCAGCGCTTCACCTTCAACCTCCTCGGCGATAATCACCAGGGGCTTGCCGGACTTGGCAATCTGCTCCAGCAGGGGAAGCAGGTCTTTCATCGAGCTGATTTTCTTTTCGTGGATGAGGATGAGCGGATTCTCAAGAACCACTTCCATCCGCTCGGGGTCGGTGACGAAGTAGGGTGAAAGATAGCCGCGGTCAAACTGCATGCCCTCGACCACTTCCAGTTCCGTTTCCATCGTCCGCGATTCTTCCACGGTGATCACGCCGTCCTTGCCGACTTTCTTCATGGCTTCGGCAATGATACTGCCAATGGTGAAATCATTGTTGGCGGAGACAGAACCCACCTGGGCGATCATCGAGCCTTCAACCGGCTTCGAGAGCTTCTCAAGGTCACCCTGAATGTGCTTCTTGGAACCGTTCTTCTGGGTCTCGTCGTAGCCGCAAATCGTGCGAACCGCCGTTTCGATGCCGCGCTTGATAGCCATCGGATTGGAGCCGGCCGCGACGTTCTTCACGCCTTCGCGGAAGATCGCCTGGGCCAGGACCGTCGCCGTCGTGGTGCCGTCGCCGGCCACGTCGGACGTCTTGGATGCCACTTCGCGCACCATCTGGGCTCCCATGTTTTCCATGGAATCCTGCAGTTCGATCTCCTTCGCCACGGTCACGCCGTCCTTGGTGATCGTCGGGGAACCGAATTTCTTATCGAGGACCACGTTGCGCCCCTTGGGGCCCAGCGTGACCTTTACAACATCCGCCAGTTTATTGACGCCACGGAGAATTGCCTGGCGGCTTTCCGCTCCGTGTACAATCTGCTTTGCATTTGCCATCTTTTAAATTCCTCCAGTATTTGCGTCCGCCCGGCGCTTCAGGCCTGTCGGCGGAGTCTTGAAATTTCTTTCTGCAAGTTCGTGCAACGGGGGATTGCTTACTTCTTGCCCGCAGCAGCCTTCGCCTTTTCAAGGACGCCCAGAATCTCGTCCTCACGCAGGATCAGGTATTCCTGCTCTTCGATCTTGATATCGTTGCCGGAGTATTTCCCGAACAGAATGTGATCGCCCACCTTCACGTCGAGCGCAATCACCTTGCCGTCGTCGGTCTTCTTTCCATTGCCGACCGCAACGACTTCCCCTTCTTGAGGCTTTTCCTTTGCCGTGTCGGGAATAATGATTCCACCCTTCACGGTTTCTTTTTCTTCAACACGCTTGATCAGTATCCGATCATGTAACGGTCTTAACTTCATTGTGTACCCTCTCCTCTCCTTATTTGCCTTTATCACGGGTAGCGGCCATCCGCCAGACTCAGGCTCCCAACCATTTCCAGAGGCCCGGTTTGGTGATGTCCCATGCCCGCTTCAGTTATCTGTTGAAAACAGAAGGCTTAATCTAAAACTTCCTCGGAAACTTTATAATTAGCACTCTGAACCCAAGAGTGCTAATTTATATCTTCGCGCTTTTTCTGTCAAGTCCCCGATGGGTGCGATCTCTGCCTTGGAGGCTTCAAAGCAGAAGGCTATAATGGCCATTTGAAGGAGAGAATGTCCCGATTGTTACATCCTGTATGGTCCCGTTTTGAATCCTTGATTGGGTCGCTCAATAAGATTCGCCCTGGAAAAGGGCTTGTCCCTTTTCTCCTGGCAACCCTGGCCGTTGTGAGTCTCTCTGCCGCTGGTCAAGCTCAGCGTCTTCCTGGGGCCTTTGCGGCCACTCAGTCGGCTATGGCAGCGGCCTCTCAGGCGGGGACGGCTCTGGAAAAGGGGGCAGCGCCAGCGGTGACCGGCCTGGCGCCGATCCAGGCGGCCGTTGGCAATATTCATTCGCCGAACCTTCAGGGGTTGGCCGGAGCTCTGGGACTGAGCCCTGCGCAAATGGGCCAGCAGGCGTTTGAAGATTCCGACATAGGAATGGAGGCCCTCAGCGGCCTTGGCGATGGCGGGATTCCGGCAGTGGTCGTTAAGTGGCGGCCTGCCGGCCAGGGACAGAGTCCGCAGGCAGAAAGCGCGCCGAAACTCTACCTGCTTTCCTGGAACGGCGAGGGCTGGCAGGCGTCTTACCTGATGCCGGCCGCCGAGGCCCTTACGCTGCAAGCTTTGCCTGTGGCAGGGGATGCCGAACACCTCTTCGCCGTGGTCATCTACCGTGGCACGACGGCCGTTCCCTATCCGGTGATTTTCCGGCTTCAGGACCATCAGGCTTCGTTGGTCTGGGACGGGCGGGCTGACTCCAGTTCCTACACGGGATACCATTACGGTTCCATCGAGTTTAGGAAAGCGGGCGAGGGCAATGTACCCGTCATGGTGGTGGCGGGGCAGGCGGATCCCGGGCTGCTGATGTTTCCTGCTTCGCAGGAACAAACCGGACGCGGTTTTCAGGTGGCTGCCGCCTACGTCTGGAAGAACGGCGCTTATATTCCGTTCCGGAAGGAGTATACCCAAAACCGTGATTATGTCCTCTACAGTTTTATCGCGGCGCTGCATCTGCACGACTATCAGAAAGCTTATTCATTCATCGACCCCGGGCAGTTCCTGAAGACCAAGAAACCAAGCCTCAAACTTTTCCGCGAGCGCGTTCAGAATGCCTGGCCGGAGTTTATCGATGACCGGGTCTTTGAGGTCCCCTTCCCCGCACGGCCGGAAATTGAACCAGAAAGCCATTTATTTATTCTGAGGCTCGGGCGTGGCAGGGTGAACGGCTACCGCCCAACGTTCACGTCTGGCCCCACCTACCGTCTGACTGGTCTTCAGCGTTTTGAGCGGCACCAGTAACAGGCTGAGAGAATCTCTTCAACCGAATAGATGGTTTCACCCTGAAGTTCTGCTGTCACGGCGGCGCTGGAACGGAATTCATACGCCGAACCAAGTCATCGTCGGATCGAAAACCCCTTCTTGCATTGGGAACTCTTGCCCCAGGGTGGATTGCGCACATGGCAGGATTGCATTTTCCCCAGCACGGTGTAACGGAATGGACGATCTAAATAAAGATCTATTTCGGCTGATTATCGGCTGGCTTTTTGTGAGGGGCTTGACTGGTGAAGCGAAGCCTGTTCCACACTGTGCTTCTGTGCGTGCAGGCTTGCAAGTTCTTCGAGCATCCGGCCGCGCAATTTTTCAAACTCCGGCCAGTCTTTGCGGGAGACAGCTCGGGCGGGAGGAAGCTTGAGCGCCAGAAAGTTGCGGAATTTGCCGTGCAACTCGATCCGGAAATCAAGGTGGGGCCCGGTCGCGAGTCCGGAGCGGCCGCTGAGCGCGATGGTCTGCCCCTGCTGAACGCGCTGGCCGCGGTGGACCAGGATGCGCGACAGGTGAAGGTAGAAAGTTTCGTATCCCATGGCGTGACGGATCTTGACCTCGCGGCCGCCGCCGCGGTCCCAACCGGCAAAAATCACGGTCCCGGCGCCCACCGACTGTACCTTGGTGCCAACAGCCACTCCATAGTCGATGCCCAGATGAGGCCGGTAACGCTTGAGGATGGGATGAAAACGATGATAGCTGAAACGCGAGGTAATGGGCGCGGCGAATCTTAAGGGTGATCGCAGAAAGGCTTTCTTCACGGCCTTGCCGTCGGGCGCATAGTAGGCGGGTTGACCGTCCGGGTTGCGAAACAGCAGGGCCTGATAATGCTGTCCGCCGCTGTCATATTCGGCTGCCAGGATTTTTCCGTACCCTGCCAGGTGCCCGTTCAGGAATTTTTTTTCAACCACAACCTTAAACTGGTCACCGTTCTGGGTATCCGTGTTGAAGTCGAAGTCCCAGGCAAAAATGTCAGCAAAATTGAGTGTCAGCTGGTCCTGCTCGCCCTGATCTTCCATTGCGTTGAAAAGGGAGCTGTGCACCGTTCCCGACACGGCGGCTACCTCGGTGGCAACCGGTATTTTCCTGACGCTGGCCCCGAAGCCCGGGGACTGGTTCCGAATCCAGAGCATGTGCTCCGGGTCAATCTCGTAGCCGATCTCTTTCAGGCCGCCCTGTTCAGAGGTGACCAGCGTAACCTGGTTGCCGGCTCGTACCCTGGCCAAGTCGTAGACGGGCCGCGTATCCTGAACCACCCTCTGGATGGTGGCCGCCTCAAGCCCGTAATCCGAGAGAAAATCGCTGAAGGTGGTCCTGGGGGGAAGTTTCTTCACCAGCGGGACTTCGCGCCTGGCAGCGATCACTTTGGCTTCTTTTGCGGCAAGGACTCCCTGTTGTGCGAGGGCCTTCTCAGCAGTATGTCGCTGATGAAGAATATAGGCCAGAGCAGAGCTTTCAATGGTGATCACGACCGCCGCGATGACGATCAGCCGCCGGCGCCAGCTCGTCAGCTGCACGCGCTCGGAGCCGGGTTCAGCTATCTGTTTCCTCCAATTCATATTGCCCGAATTTATCACAGATGGTTATAATCGCAACCTTTTTTATATTTCCCTTATGTTTTCCCGGGATGCAAGGCAACGGCCCCAGGTAGGACGTTTTTGGCAATGCGATGGCAGGATATCCTGTATTTTGTGTAGAATACGTTCGCAGACACGGCTGCCGGCCAGAAAACGGACGAAAACGACATGCCAACACTGATTTCGGTCAATCAACTGCCGTCCGCCCGGTTTGACGGCTTGACGGGGTTCGTGCTGGCGGGAGGCGCCAGCCGGCGGATGGGGCGCTCCAAGGCGTCTCTTCAGCTTGATGGGGAATCCATGCTCGAGCGGCAAATTCGGGTTCTGCGTTCTGTGGCGCGTCGGGTGGCCGTTGTGGGAGGCCAACCAGGCTACCTTGACGAATTTGACGTTTCCTGCGTTCCAGATGCCATAACGGGTCGGGGCCCTTTGGGTGGAATCTACACCGCGCTGCTTGAAAGCCGGACGGAATTCAGCCTGGTCCTCGGCTGCGATCTGCCTTTTGTCAACCGCAACCTGCTGGCCGGCCTGATGCTTCGTGCTAAGGCAGACGGGAGCGATGTTACGGTTCCTCGTTCCCCGGATGGCCGCCTGCAGCCGCTGTGCGCCGTTTACCGACGGCGTGCGCTTTACGCCGTCCGGACCCGACTGGCTCTGGGACTGAACAAGACCAGCGGTTTCTTCCCCATGGTCCGTTGCGCCGTGATTCCCTGGCGGGAATTGGCTGATGCCGGTGTCCGGGCACTCGTTTTCGACAACATGAACACCCCGGAAGATTACGAATACGCGAGAAGAAGGGTTGAGGGACCGGCAGCGGGCGCTGCCTGAAGCAAAGGGACTCCGTTCTGAATGCTTTTGGGGCTAAACTGAAAGAGACGCCCGTGGCGGAATGTGCTGAGGAATGATGACTGAACTCGATACAAGCGAAGCGAACGGACAGCCTTACATCCAGTTTCTGAACGTGTATAAGTCGTTCGGTGAACTCCCGGTGCTGGTTGACGTCAGCTTTGAAGTGAAGCGCGGGGAGATGGTGGTGGTGCTGGGCCGCAGCGGCGTGGGCAAGAGCGTGACCCTCAAGCACATCCTCGGCTTTCTGCAACCCGACGACGGACGGGTGCTGGTGGCCGGCAAGAATGTGTCAGTGATGGCGGAGGAAGAGCTTTTTGAGGTGCGCCGCCGTGTGACCATGGTTTTTCAATCCGGGGCGTTATTTGACTCTTTGACGGTGGGTGAAAACGTTGCATACCCGCTGCGGGAACAGGTGGTCCGCGGCGAGAGCCTTGATGAAGACGCCATCCAGGCCCGCGTGGATGAATTGCTGTCGCTGGTGGACCTGCAGGAAATGCGTGACCTGATGCCCTCTGATTTGAGTACCGGCATGAAGCGGGCCGTAGCCATCGCGCGTTCGCTTGCGGCTGAGCCTGAGGCGATCCTTTATGATGAACCGACCACGATGGTGGATCCCCTGATGGCCCAGACCATCGGCGACCTGATCCTGAAACTCAAAAAGCAGACCGGACTCACTTCCATCGTGGTGACTCACGACATGAAGCTGGCCCGCAAGCTGGCTGACCGCGTGGTTTTCCTGGTGGATGGACACGTGGCTTATTTTGGCCCTATGAGTGGCCTGGATAACGCTGACGAGAGTGTGATTCAGGATTTCATCCGGCTCGATGAGGTTTCGCTGATGCCGGAAACTTCCACCTAGAGACCTCCCGGTTCCAGGCCCGCGCGCATGTCGGCGACGGGGTGGATCACTTCCTTTTTCAATCCGGCAATCGCGCGCACGACTGCTGCCACAGTGGTGTGCGAGACAATTGCATCTGCCTTTCCACTCAATACAAATCAGACAGTATGGGGAGAAGGAATTATCGTACGGTCGGCATTGACCTGAAGTGGGCCATCAGCCCGGACACCTGCTGAAGAAGGAAGTCAGTTCTCAACTGCCGGGATGCTGGCCGAAGCCGGCATTTCCTTTGATGTTACGCTGCGGTCGACTACGAAAGTCAGGTGCGTGCCCTGCAGCAGCACCAGGGCCTTTTCATGTTTAAAGACGTTATAGATGAGGGCCGCGCTGGCGCCAATCGCCGCGCCATATCCGATGTCCGCCCCAAAACCGGGTCCACCGCAATTACCGTAATAACGGCAGTTAATTTCTTGCCCCATCCCGACCGTTGCTCCGGCGCCGGCTCCCATGGCTCCGGCAATCGCCGCGCCCTTCAGCGCACCCTTGGCGCTCTTGCCACAGCCCTTGATGGTTCCTTCGGAGTCGCTTGCCGTCTTGGCGCAGGGGCTGCCCTGTGCTTCTTCGAGCGACCCGTTCATAAGGAATTCGTCACCGTTTTCGGTGGTAATGTCGTCCAGCACAATGCGCATCTGGCCCACGCCCTTGATGCGTTTTGACTTTTTCACCATCACCACGTGGCCGTCCACCAGGCTTCCCACCGGAACAATCGTCTTGCCATTGGCAACCACGGGCTGCTCGACGTACCCGGTGAATTTATCGCCGGTCTTGTTGGTCTTTGAAGTCAGAGTGGTTTGCAGCCTGACGTGCAGTGAACTGCCGGCCGGCAAAAGAAGGCCGGTGGGCTTGGTGGCTGTGTTGGCGGCATGGGTGTCGGGCGTGGTGTTCTTCGCAGCAAGCGCGTTTGGAGGGCTGCCGAGAACGGGAGGCGTATCCTCCTGCGCCGCAAGGGCCAACCCGGGCATCGCCATAGCCAGAAAGAGACTTGCGATTAGCGCTCTTTTTGCCGTCATCATAACGCTTCCTCTCCTCACCCGCCATCCACCACCAGCGAGTGGTCCCCCTCGCGAAGCCTGCTCACCCTCTTTACCTCTTAATATGCCCTCAACGGCACTTCTTTGCAAGGTGATCCTCAGTGTATTCGATTCATCTCAGCGGTATTAGGTTGCACTTTTGGTTGGTTCAGGTAGCCGTATCTTGACCCATCCAATCGGTGCCGGCCTGCTGAAAAAACAGCAAGCGGAAAGCAGGCCAACCCGAATCCCCGGCAGTCCATGCGGCATCTAATAGGAAATTCAGTTTTTCGTGGGTCAAACAGGCTCTGTGCGGTGGAAACCTCTGCCGGGAAGGAGGAAATATGAGGGTTTCTTTGTCTTTGCGCAATCTGTGGGCGTGGATGGTGCTCGCGGCGTTGTTGGCGGCCCCTGGGTCGTTGTTGGCCGCGGTGGAAAGCACGCCGGAGTTGCCCAATCCAGGCCAGGTGTCCGTCAGCAAGCAGGAACAGGAAAAGCTGGGATTGAAGGTGGCAGGCGAGGTGTACCAGCAAATGCCTGTCCTGCCCGACTCTGACCGGGTCGCCGGGTACGTGCGGCAGATCGGCAAGCGGTTACAGCGGGTCATCCCGAAGCAGTACGACTGGCCTTACCAGTTCCACGTGGTCCAGCAGAAAGAGATCAACGCCTTCGCGCTGCCCGGCGGACCCATTTTCGTGAACCTGGGAACCATTGATTCCGCCGCCAATGAGGCGCAACTGGCCGGCGTGCTGGCCCATGAGATGGCTCACGTCTACATGCAGCATTCCATCAAGCAGATGCAGAAGAACCAGGTGCCTAACCTGATTTCCGGACTGGGCCAGATCCTGGGACAGATGATCGGGGGAGTCGGTGGCGCCGTCGCTTCCATCGGAGGCCAGCTCGGGGGCGGCATGCTGAGCATGAAGTACTCGCGCGCCGACGAAGCCCAGGCGGATGCAGTGGGGGCCATCATTCTGTACAAGGCCGGCTACGACCCGCGCCAGATGGCGCTGTTCTTTGAGACTCTGGAAAAGCAGGGCGGAGGCGGCGGGCCGCAATTCCTCAGCGACCATCCTAATCCCGGCAACCGCTACCAGGCGGTCAGCAGGGAAGTGCAGAACTGGCCACCCAAGAACTTCCGCACCGACAGCGCGCAATTCACCCGGACCAGGCAGCAGGCCCAGCGCATGCGCGCCTACACTGCCCAGGAAATCGCGCAGATGGCCAAGAACGGCCAGATTCACAACACCGGCATGCCGGCGGCCGTGCCCGGACCCGGCGCCACGGGGAATGTCAACACTTCCGGGGTGATGCCCAGCGGCAGTTTTCAGACGCTGAATACGCAGGCGTTCTCTATCGAGCATCCGACCAACTGGCAGGCCAGCCAGGCTCAGCAGGGAGGCGGAGTGACAATTGCGCCTCAGGCCGGCGTGATCCAGAGCGGGATCGCCTACGGGGCCATGATCAACGCCTTTCAGCCGCAGAATGCCGGAACCCTGTGCGACGCCGTGCTGGAATTGTACTCGGGCCTGGCGCAGCACAATCCCGGATTGAGTGTCGTTGCCAGCCACAGCATCACGGTCAACGGCATGCAGGCGAAATCGGTGGAACTGACGGGTCGGTCACCGCTCGGCTCCAGCAGCCAACCTCTGCCGGAACGCGATTGGCTGGTGGCGCTGCCGTATCAGCAAAACAAAGTCATCTATCTCATCTTCATCTCGCCGGAACGCGACTTCTCCAGGCTACAGCCCACGTTCCAGCAGATGCTGCGCAGCTTCCGCTTGAACCAGGACTAGACGCAAGGGGCATAGTGAACAGATTTACCACAAATTGTTCCGAGGTAATGGGCTCCAAGGGCGGGCACTTTCGGCTAGGCGCCGAACAGCGAGGTGACGAAGTCGCGGGGATTGAAGGGAATCAAATCGTCGATTTTTTCACCGACGCCGACAAACTGAATGGGCAGTCCCAGCTCACGGGCAATGGCCACCACCACGCCGCCTTTGGCCGTCCCGTCCAGTTTGGTCAGGACGATGCCGGTGACCCCGGCATGCTCGGTGAACTGGCGCGCCTGTGAAAGCCCGTTCTGCCCCGTGGTGGCGTCAATCACCAGCAGGACCTGGTGCGGGGCGCCGGGGACTTCCCGCGAGGCAATGCGGCACATCTTGTTGAGTTCCGCCATCAGGTTGTGCTTGGTGTGCAGGCGTCCGGCGGTGTCCACGATGACGGGATCAAAGTGGCCTGCGCGGGCGGCCTTCAGGCCGTCAAAGACCACTGCGGAGGGATCGGCGCCCGCCTTCTGCTTGACGATTTCAATTTCCAGGCGCGACGCCCAGATGTCGAGCTGTTCAATGGCGGCTGCTCGAAAAGTATCCGCGGCCACCAGCAGCGGCTTGCGATCCTGGCTTGCGTAGAAGCGGGCCAGCTTGGCAATGCTGGTTGTCTTTCCCACGCCGTTCACGCCCACCACCAGGATGACTTCCGGCTGGTCCTCGGGCGGTTTTTGAGGCGCTGCCCTGGTGCCGGAGCCGTTCTGAGGATGTTCGAGGATCTTCAGAATCTCACGTTCCACCACGCCCCGGATTTGGCTGGCATCCTTCAGATTTCCGCGGCTGGCCTGGTCTCGCAGGCCGGCCAGGATTTCGCTGGACGTTTTTACGCCCAGGTCAGCCATGATCAGGGTAGCTTCCAGATCATCCAGCAGGGCCGGATCAATGGTCGCTCTGCCTTCCGTTACCTGGTCAATCCTTTCGACCAACTGGCTCTTGGTTGACGCGACCGCCTGCTTCAGCCGGCTGAAGAACCTGCTTTTTTCTTCCTGTGGACCAAAGAGAGTTTGCACCATGGACCTTTATTGTAGCGCAAATGCGGGTCAGCTCAGGAGTTGATCGCGACAATCGGAACCTGGATGCGGCGCATCATCTCAAACTTTTGGAGGTATCCCTTGGTGTAAGCCGAATGCAGGGCATCCACAACGATGGGATCGTAGCGTGTCCCTGCATGCTTTTTCAGGATGTCCAGCGCTGAGGGGAAGTCACGGCCTGACTGGTAGGGACGGTCTGTCGTGATGGCGTCAAAGGTGTCGGCGACCGCAATGATCCTGACCAGCAGTGGAATCTCGTCGCCCTTGACGCCGTCCGGGTAGCCGGCGCCGTCGAGTGACTCATGATGCCAGCGGATTCCCGGCAGCGTATCGGCCAGCTGCTGCACCTGCCGGACAATTTCAAAGCCGATGATGGTGTGACGCTTCATGAGTTCGAATTCTTCATCGCTCAGCACTCCGGGCTTCCGAAGGACCTGGTCGTCCACGCCGATTTTTCCTACATCATGCAGCGTGGCGGACGCCCGGACCAGCTCAATTTCCTGTTCATCCAGCCCGATCTCTCTGGCCAGAATCACCGAGTAATTCGATACCCGGCCCGAATGGCCTTTGGTGTAGGGATCCTTGGCGTCAACCGCCGCCGCAATCATTTCGATGGAATCGACAAAGAGCTGGTGGTTTTCCTCCGATGCTCGCTTCAGATCGCTGATGTACTGTTGGATGTCTTCCGCCATGATGTTGAAGCCCTGCGCCAGTTCGCCGATTTCCGTCCGGTTTCGGACGTTGGCGCGAACGCTGAAGTCTCTTGCGGCGATGGCGCGGGCCGTGCGGGCGAGTTGGTCGATGGGGCGCGTAATCGACTTCGACGCGAAGACGGCGACTATCAGGCTGATGATCATCACCAGCAATCCCAGCCGGATGGTGGCGTCTCGCATTTCAATGGCGGTCATAAAGGCATCGCTCTTCTTCTTCTGAAGAATGACGCCCCATCGTCCGCTGAGCGTGGGCGAATAGGTCCCGAGCATGGGGACAATTCTCCGGTTGCGGTCCAGATCGTATTCCGAGGTTTCGGTGAGGTGGGCGCGGCCGCGCCACGCCAGAAATTTCTGCACGATCGGGTTGCTGACCATGTCGATGCCGGCGACATTCTGGTCAGGATTGTTGGAAGCCACCGTCCGCCCTGAATTGTCCACGATGTAGGCCTCGAGGCCCAATCTCCTGGATTCTGCGAGTTCGTCTCCCAGCGGCCGGAGGGTCACGACAGCCGCGATCATGCCAAGAAAATTGTCCTGGTGCTGGATGGGTTCAGCGATCACCATCACCAGTTCGCTGCCTCGCGGCCCCACGGCGGTCAGTGGATTACTCTCATAGCGCTGATCCTGGCGGGCGGCCAGAAAGGCCGCTTCCATGGTTTTGCGGACAAAGGTGTCGGAGCCTGCGTTGAATCCGCTGGTCTGGGTGGCCTGGGCCCCGCGCCCGCGGGCCTCCGCGTTCAGCACGGTCACGTAAATCACGCTGGGCTGGTCGGCGAGCGAACCCTCAAGGGCGCGTTCCAGGCGTGGATCGTTCCCATACTTCGCGTTTCGGACCTCAATGGCCAGTGGAGTGACAGCGTCGAAAAGTTCTTTGACCTGCTGGCGCACGTTTTCCATGTAGAGCTGAATCTGCTGGGCGAGCGACTTGGAGAGCGTCGTCTGCAGAATCTTCTCCTGGGTTTCGAGGCGTTGCTTGTTCATGCTCACCATGAGGGAACCGAAGAACCACAGAGGAACGACGCTGATGCTGATGAGGATCAGCAACAGGATGTACTGAATTTTCAAACGCCTGGGGAGGATTGGTTTCATCTGGGCCGCGCTCACTCTACCCTTGTACTCCTCGGATTGGGACGGACAAAACTTGAGCGGGCCGGCCGGGGCGCCTGGACGGGCTGTTTTGGCGCGCTCCGGCCCTTTCCTTCACTGCTCAGGCGATTTTCATTTTCGTTATCAGGACATTGCGAGCGGGAAGTGATGCAGGGTAAAGGAGACCTTTGGGGTGGTTTTCATCGAGGCTCGGATGCTGAGTTGGGGAAACGGGCCACCTTGCGGTATTCAGCTCCTCCGGGGAGCAGCCTGCTTTCCCAAAGGAAGAATTCCGAAACTTCGAAAATTCCCAGAAGAGGACTTTTCTGTTCAGCCAGGATCGCCTCCATCCTGGGTTGGGGGCGGGGAATCTTGAAGCGGGCAAGGGTGAGGTGGGGTTTGAATGCACGGTTTTCCGGGGGAAACCCCAGAGGCGCCAGCGCGCCTTCAACCTGTGCCGCCAGCCGCGCCAGGGCAGGCGGGGCATCCAGGCCGGCCCAGAACACGCGCGGCCGTTTCGCGTCCGGGAAAAAACCGAAGCCCTGAGCCTTTACGGTGAATTTCTCAAACCGTTCCATCCGGCTCAGTGCATTTTTCACCTCGGCCTCCTGCTGGCCGGAAATCTCGCCCAGGAATTTCAGCGTCAGGTGGATTCCCTCAGGCCGCGTCCAGCGGGCATCCGGGCACACGGCGCGAAACCGGGCCTGCTCTTTCCGCAGAGCCTCGTGGATGGATTCAGGCAATTCAATCGCAATGAATGCTCGCATATCCGCTCCCGGATTCCAATGAAAGGCGGCCCGATTCCCGACCTAATTCCGGATTCGCCGCCGAAGCATTTCGAGAGCAAATTGGGAGGAAAGCAAACGCACGCGTTCGCGGTCACCTGGAAAGCGGAATTCGCGGACTTCCGTCCCGCGCTCGTCGGCGACGGAGATGAAGACCATGCCTGCGGGTTTCTCCTCAGTTCCACCGCCGGGCCCTGCGATTCCGGTGATCCCGATGCCGATGGAAGCATTCGTCTTGCGCCGGATGCCTTCCGCCAGCGCCTGGGCCACGGGCTTTGAAACAGCCCCGTAGGTTTCCAGCAGTCTGGGGGAGACTCCTGCGAACCTGGCCTTCAGCTCATTGCTGTAGCAGACGGCGCCGCCCAGGTAATATCCGGAGCTTCCCGCGACGCGCGTAATCCGCTCACTCAGCAGCCCGCCCGTGCAGCTTTCGGCGGTGGCCAGGGTTTTCTGCTTCATCACCAGGTACATTCCCACCACTTCTTCCAGTGTCTCACCGCTGGTGGAAAAAATGTGGTCGCCCAGGGCAGGCTCGATCTTGTCCGTGAGCTCATCCAGCAGGGCATCCGCTTCCCCCTGCGTCGCGGCGCGCGCGGTCAGGTGGACTTCAATGGCGCCGCCGGTGGTGAGGATAGTGGTGGAAGGGTTGCTGTAGGCCTTGTACATCGGCGCAATCCGCTGGTCAACTTCAGACTCCGGCAGCCCTGCCACCTTGATGACGCGGGTGCGAATCTGGCTGCCGGATACGTGGCTCTTGAGGCGCGGCAGGCATTGCTCCACAAACATCGCCTCCAGTTCGTGCGGCGGTCCGGGAAGCATGATGATGATCCTGCTGTCCTGCTCCATCCAGATTCCCGGCGCGGTGCCCTTCTGGTTGGGCAGCCACTCGGCGTCTTCCGGCACCAGGGCCTGGCGGGCGTTGTTGGCGGGCATCTTGCGGCCCGTGCGCGCATAGCGCGCGGCGATGCGTTCGATGACTTCGGGAACTTCGTGCAGGGTGCGGCCCAGAACGTCCGCCACAACCTGGCGGTTGATGTCGTCTTCTGTGGGGCCGAGCCCGCCCATCAGGATGATCAGCCTGCTGCGCTCAAGCGCGGCACGGAAAATGGACGCAAGCCCTTCGGGGTCGTCGCCCACCACGGTCTTGAACTGCACTTCGATTCCCAGAGAGTTCAGTTTGCCGGTGAGGTAGAGGGAGTTTGTGTCAGAGCGATGGGGAGTGAGAAGTTCCGAGCCGACAGCGATGATTTCTGCGTCCATTCTCGATTAACAATGAGAGGCCGGCCTTCCAGGAGGAATGCTCCTGACCAACAGCGCACCGGCCGCGCCGGGGTTGACCTTCTCACTTCTTTCTGGACTTCAGCAGGGGCTGGCCTTCGATTTCAAGGAACAACTCCACCAGAGAGTTGTTGGTGGCCACAATCATCGAACGGCGAGGCGTGAACGCCAGCCCCACAATGTTGTATCCGGAAACACACAGCTCCGCTTTGCCGTCGGGCGCAATCCGCACAACTCCCCGGTGCCCGGAAATCGATGCCGCCACATAGAGATTGCCTGCGGCGTCAAAAGCCATTCCCTGCGGGCGGCCCAGACCCCGATAGAACCGATTGACGGCGCCCTCGGGAGTAATACGGTAGATGCTGTCATAGCTGGAAGTCGTAGGGCCGGTGACGTAAAGGTTGCCCTTCGGCCCGAACGCCAGATGATAGGCGGAAACGCTGGGTTCGAGCGTCGCGAACACAAAAATCTGGCGGTCGGGGCTGATCTTGAAAATCGTGCCGGTGCGGTCCCCCGCGTAGAGGTTGCCAACCTTGTCAAAGGCCAGCCCCGTCGCTACACCCATTCCTTCTGCGTAGGGGGTGACCTCGGCTTCCGGAGTCACCTGATAAATGGTGCCTTCCATGCGGCTGGAGACGTAAAGCATGCCCTCGCGGTCAAAGGCCAGCCCCGTCGCATTCATCAGATCGTTGACAAACGGTTTCACCACATGCTGGGTGTTGATCTTGTAGAGAGCGACCGGGACTTTCTGGCCGCGGCTGCCGCTGAAAGTGGAGAAGATATTTCCTTCCGCATCGACAGCGGGATTGGCGACGGGGTGGAGGGTGTCGGTCAGCTGGATGCCCACGGCTACGGCTGTTGGAGAAGTCGAGGACTTGCCCGTGTCGACGATCATCTCTCCGCTGACCACGCCTTCCGGCACGCGGACAATCAGCCGGCTGGAAGAACTCAGCAGGACGGTCCCGGGCTGGTCGCCGAAGCGCACTGTGGGGCGGCTGTTGCCATTGGACACGAAACCTTTCCCCAGGACCGAGATTTCACCCCCGGGAATTGCAGCCTGCGGTGTGACCCGCTCAACCAGAGGTTTATTTTCGGCCTTTTGCGTCTTGCCCGTTGAACGTCTCACTTTTGTTGCTTTTTTGAACAAGTTCATCGAATTATATAACCTAGAAAAGCGAGCGCGCCCAGTGCATATGCGCCCGCAACCACATCATCTACCATGATACCCCAACCGCCCGGCAAACGCTCTGCCCGGCCGGCCGGGAATGGCTTGGTCACGTCAAAAAATCTGAAAAGGGCAAACCCGGCAAGCAACAGCTTCCAGGAGGCGTGCGGAACCAGCAGAAACGCCACCATCTGTCCTGCGACCTCATCAATTACCACGTGTCCGGGGTCAGTACGTCCAAAAAACTCTTCACTTCGCCCCGCCGCCCACACACCAAGAAAAAAAATAAGCGCCACCAGCAGCGCCAGTAAGGCAAAGCGCCCCGCAGGGGTGAGCGGAATCGCATCCAGCGCGGCCACCAGGACCACTGCAACGGCGGAGCCGACGGTCCCCGGCGCAACGGGAAAGTAACCAGCGCCCGCAACCGTTGCCACCCACACAGGCAGAGTGCGCCGCCGTTCAGCCGCCATTCCCGTCTTCACCGTTGTCCTCCGCAGCGGGTCCGCGCTGGTCCTGTATTTCCTCGGTGGTGTCTGGAACGCGGTATCGGCCCTCCAGCCAGTTGTCGAGGTCAATCAGCTTGCAACGCTCGCTGCAAAAAGGCCGGAAAGGATTTCCCTTGTACGGGACTTCCTTTTTACAGGTGGGGCACCGCATGGCCCCTCACTGAAACCCGCTCGATGGGTGGTTCGATCTGGACCAGTCCGCGCCGCTGACGAGTGCCTGCTGCGGCGCCTTCCGGTCCGGCGAAGGCGGCCTCTTCAAGCCGTGCCACCAGGTCGTAATCTCCGCTTTGGGTGATGGTCGCCCAGCGGAACTGCCCGGCCCTGGGTTCCGGCCCGGCAAAGTCGTTGATGTAAACCTGTCCGTCGATGCCCGGTGCCTGGGTTTCCAGCCGGCCCCGGAACAGCCATTCGGTTTCTTCCGATGTTCCTTCCACCAGAACGGGCAAAACCTTGCCCACGCTTTCGCGCATCCTGCGGCGTGAAATCCTGCGTTGCGTCGCCATCAGCTTTTTCCGCCGCCGGCGGGCGAGCGCCGCAGGCACCTGCTGCGGGTTGCCGTAGGAACCGCACGTCTCCTCGTTCGAGTAGAGGAAAACTCCAAGATGATCGAACTCGGCCTCGGTAACGAAGTCCATCAGGTCCTGGAAATCGTCTTCGGTTTCTCCAGGGAAGCCCACAATCAGGGAAGTGCGCAGGGCCGCGTCTGGAATCGCCGAGCGGATCTTCCCGAGCATTTTCAGGAAATGTTTTCCGCTGGAGCCGCGCCGCATGGCCTTCAGCACGGCCCGGCTGGAATGCTGCAGCGGAATGTCGAAATACTTCGCCACCTTGGGTGTTTCCGCCACGGCTTCGATCAGGGCCTCGGTCACGCGGTTCGGATAACAGTAAAGGAAGCGAACCCACGCGAGTTCAGGAATCCCGCCCAGCTCGCGCAGCAACAGAGGCAAGCCGTCGCGAAGTCCCAGGTCTTCGCCGTAGCTTGTGGTGTCCTGTCCCACCAGGGTGATTTCCCGCACGCCCTGGGCGGCCAGTTGTTCGGCTTCGCGCACCACGGACTCAAAACGCCGCGAGCGAAACCGGCCCCGCATCTGCGGAATCACGCAGAACGTGCAAGGGTGATCGCAGCCCTCGGCGATCTTGATGTAGGCGGAATACGACGGCGTGGAAAGAATTCTTGGCGTGAACTCGTGGTAAAGGTAGGGCTCGGCTGCCTGCTGTGATTCGCGTCCGGCGGCATCCATCTGACAGGCCTCAAGAACCCGCTCCAGCTCATTGGTGCCGATTACAAAATCGACTTCGGGAAACTGTTTCAGAATCTCCTTGCGGTAGCGTTCCACCAGGCATCCGGCCACCACCAGCTTTTTGGCCGTTCCTGATTTCTTATGCTCCGCCATATCCAGAATGGTGTTGATGGATTCCTGCTTGGCGGGTTCGATAAAGCTGCAGGTGTTCACCACCAGCACGTCGGCATCCTCGGCGCGCGGGGTCAATTCGTACCCCTGCCGGGCCAGTAATCCCAGCATCACTTCGCTGTCCACCAGGTTTTTGGGACAGCCCAGGCTGACCATTCCTACTTTGGGCATAAAAGCTTTTCTGACCCCGTCTTTCAGGTTATCTGATTATTAGAAAATTTTACCACATTCCGACAGTGCGCTATGGCCCGGTGGGCGTCTTCTTCCAGATCAGCACCTGATCGTCAGTAGTGGCCGCCACGTAGTTTCCATCGGGCGAGAAGGCCACTGTATCCACCGGCGCAGGGCTTTCGCTGAGCGTTTGGACGGGCTTGCCGTCATCGGCGGACCAGATCCGCACGGTGTGGTCTTCGCCCGCGGAGGCCACCCATCGTCCGTCCGGCGAAAATTCCGCCCAGCGCACGGGTCCCTTGTGGCCGGAAAGCGTCTCCAGCAGTTTCCAGTCCGGGACCGACCAGATTCGTACCTGCCCGTCTTCGCTTGCCGTCACCAGCTTCCTGCTGTCGGGTGAAAAGCGCATGCTCATCACGGTTTCCTGGAATCCGGACAGCACGTCGACAAATTTCTGCTCGCTCAACCGGACCACAATAGGATTCGGCGAGCCGCCGCCTGCTATCTGCGCCAGCAGCAGCCAGTGCCCGTCGGGAGAAAAATCGTAGAGGTGCGGTTCTCGCGTCAGTTCCGGAACCTTGATCTCCATTGCCTTGCGGCTGATGGGGCTCCAGAGAATGAAGGAACTGTCCTTGTACATCCCCAGATATTTGATTCGAGGGAAATAGCGGGGACGTCCGAATCCCCCGCCGGATCCAAACATGGCAACCGTCCCGTCCAGTGCATCCTGCTGAACGTCCCAGCGGAATCCCAGCAGAGGCGTCGGGTGGTCGGGCTTGTTCTTGTCGTGGACAATGCCCGTACCCAGCAAAAACAGCGTGTTCGCGTCCAGGAAAGCGACCGATTGAATATCCAGGTCGCTAAGATTCTTGAGGCTCGGATGGAGCACCTTTTCGATACTCATCTTTCCTTCCGACAGGCTGTCCACCACAATCTTTCCCTTGCCGACCAGGGCAAGTGCGGAACTGTCGGGTGAAAAGGCCCCTTCCGGTGAGGATTGGGTTGCGAGATGCCCTTCCACATTTCCCACGTTCACCCAGACGTAGTTCTCCTGGGATGACGGCGCCGTTTCAACCTGGCGGCTGTCGGGCCCGGCCAGCAGCGCCGACACGTCATAGAGAAGAGCAACCAGGGCCAGTCCGCCAATCATCCAGATCCAGCTTCTGCCTCTGAATCGGCGCAGGGAGTTCAAATGACGCCTCCTTCGACAAGTCGTCCCACCAGTTCCCGGTCAGCCTCAAGAAAATTGTATCCCGCCAGTTGGTTGCGCGGCGCCCATTCAATGGCTTCGAAAACCCGGTTGGCAACCTCGCCCTGGTAGGAATCAACCCGGAAGAAGATGACTTCAACATAGCGGTCCGGATAGCGATGGCGCAGGCGGTACACTTCCTGGCCGATGGCGGCCTCGATGTCCAGTTCCTCGCGCAGTTCCCGCTGCAGTGAGGCCTCCAGTTCCTCGCTGTCCTTTACCTTTCCGCCCGGGAATTCCCATTGCAGCCCGTAAGGATCGGAGCGGTGCCGCTGGCAAATCAGGATTTCATTGTCGCGCACGATGATTCCCGCCGTCACCAGGATGGGTTGGGGTTCGCTCATAAGGGTGATTTCATTCTATCAGTGTTGCCATTGCACCATGTCCGGCGGATGGCCTTATTCCACGACGCAGGAGACAAACGTAAAGGCGTAGGCTTCGAGTTCGGCCCGGCCGATTTCCGGCGCGTGGATCTTCATTTCCGGCTCAAGACCACATCCATCAACATCCTGTCCGCGTATCTCTTCAACGCAATCGAATCATCATAGACTGAGATGCGCAAATGACGCCACCCGAAGGCCCGTTCCCGCGAGCCCGCTTGCATCCCCGGGTGTATACTTCGTGTTCGGGACCAAATCCTGCATTCGAATTCCGGCAGTTGCCACACTTTATCGCGGAAAGGAGACCGAATCAGCATGTCAGGCGTCTACAAAATCACCGAGCTGGTTGGAACCTCACCCGTCAGTTTTTCTGAAGCCACAAAAGCCGCTGTTGCCGAAGCCGCTAAAACCATCCGGCACATGGACTGGCTTGAAGTCGTCGGCCACAGCGCCCGCGTCCGGGAAGGCAAAATCGAGGAGTTTCAGGTCACAGTCAAGATCGGCTTCAAGATCGAACGCTAGGCCGGCGTCCTGCGGTCCCTTTCCGTTCCCCGGGCCCCTGGTTTGGCGTATGCTTACGGTAGCGGAGTTTTCCCGGCTTTCCGGCACGCGGAAGGAGAGCCATGAAGCACGTATTCGGGCCGGTTCCTTCAAGGCGCCTGGGTCAATCGCTCGGCATTGATCCCATCCCCTTCAAAACCTGCAACTGGAACTGCGTCTATTGCCAGTTGGGCCGGACCACCCCGCTGACGGATGTCCGGCTCGACTACTTTCCGCCCGGGGAGATCGTCGGCGAGGTCAGAGCGTCCCTCCTCGCTCACCCGCCCGGCGAAATCGACTGGGTCACTTTTGTCGGTTCAGGCGAGCCCACCTTGCATCGAAGCCTGGGATGGATGATCCGCCAGGTGAAGGGCATGACTTCCATCCCCGTGGCCGTTATCACCAACGGGTCTCTGCTTTCGCAGTCGGAAGTCCGGGAAGAGTTGCTGGCGGCGGATGCGGTCCTTCCTTCCCTGGATGCTGGAAACGAAAAACTCTACCATGCCATCATCCGTCCGCATCCTTCCTTCACATTCAACAGCCTGGTTGAAGGCCTGGTTGCTTTCCGGGTGGCGTATGCCGGAAAGCTGTGGCTGGAAGTAATGCTGGTCGAGGGCCTGAATGACACGGAACCAGCCTTGCAGGAACTTGCAGCAGTCCTCGAACGCATCCATCCCGACGAAGTTCACCTCAGCCTGCCGATCAGGCCGCCGGCCGAGCCGTGGGTGAGACCTCCAAACGAAGAAGCACTGATGCGTGCCGCGGCACTGCTGGGCGGCGTTGCCCGGGTCATTCATCCGGCAGAGGGCGTCTTTGATCTCACTGGCTACGCCAGTGTTGGTGAGGCTATTGTGGGAATCATTACTCGCCATCCCATGCCTGAGGACGACCTTGTGCGCACGCTCGCCCGATGGACGCCAGCCCAGGTCCGCGAGGCCTTGACCGAGCTTGAGACATGCGGATCGGCTCGCGTAGTGGTCCGTTACGGACGACGCTTTTGGGCCTCTGCCGCCGCCCGCTATGGCAAACCCCAAAAGAAAGCCTCCGGAAATCACCACCCAGGCTGCCGGTAACTGGCTTGCAGCAATCGAGCGTTCTGGTCCTCACGCCGCGCCGGGGCGGAATCCATGGCCCACCCTCATTTTCCATCAGCGAGTTCGCGAATTGCCTTTGTCACCTTGCTGTGACTCCAAATGTGCAATGGGTGCGGACGACAAGTGTCAGCATTTGGCGACTGTTTATCCACCTGATTACCTGTTACTGAGTAACATAATCGAAACTTGAGCTATAGCCTTTGATTTCCTGCAAGATACGTGTTAAATCTCAGGACTTTGGCGCGCGGATTGCTATAAGTAATGCCGGACCCTGAATTCGGGGGGCGGGCATTTTGGGATCGGTCCTTAAGTCCTAATGCCTGACCAGCAGCCCGCTCCCCGAAACCCGGAATATGGGGGTTTCTAATGAACCCGAGAACGGAGGTTGTTGACGCCAGGGTTTATCGCCGTGAACGGAACAGGGATGTTCTTTGCCGTTTAGTTTACCAGGTAACTCCGTACCGTGAGGGCCTGTTCCGCTGGTTCCTGGTTTCCATCGAGGAATTGGAATAACAGAGGCGCTGAAGATCGCCCCGCATATCCCGCGACGATGTTCCAGATCAATTCTACCACTTCACTACCCCTGCGCCGGATTCACTTGCAGGACCGCTGAGCCGCGGATCGCGTCGTTTTTCAGATGGTCAAGGGCGCGATTCGCGTCGCTCAGAGGAAAAACTTCCACCTCAGTTCTGATCGGAATTTCGGCGGCGATGCGCAAGAAGTCTTCGCCGTCCTGCCGCGTGTTGTTGGCCACGCTGCGGATCACCCGCTCGTGGTAAAGCAGGTTGTAATCCAGCGGCGGCGTGGGGCTCATGTGGATCCCAGCCAGCGTCAGCGTTCCGCCCTTCTTCAAAGCTTCGAGCGCCGCAGGAATAATCTCTCCCGCCGGAGCAAAAACGATCGCCGCATCCAGCTTCACCGGAGGCTCGGCCAATGTTCCGCCCGCCCATTCGGCGCCCAGTTCCATTGCCAGCTTCTGGTGCCGCTCGTCGCGCGTTGAGGCGTAAACCTTGACACCCCAGTGGCGCGCCACCTGGATGGCCACGTGCGCCGCCGACCCGAATCCGTAAAATCCCAGCCGGCCTCCGCGTTCGATGCCGGAAAGCCGCAGCGCGCGGAAGCCGATGATGCCCGCGCACAGCAGCGGCGCAGCCTGCTCGTCGGCAAATCCTTCCGGAATGGGGTAAGTGAATTGTTCGGCCGCCAGCGCGTACTCGGCGTAACCGCCGTCCACGGTGTAGCCGGTGAATTCCGCGTTGTCGCACAGATTTTCTTTGCCGGCGCGGCAGTACTCACACGTCCCGTCGGTTTGGTGCAGCCAGGCAATGCCCACGCGGTCGCCCGGCTTGAACCGCTTTACGCCGCGTGCCGGCTTTCTTCACGACGCCCACCACCTGGTGGCCGGGTATGACGGGCATCTTGCGCTGCGGCAGTTCGGCCTCAATCACGTGCAGGTCCGTCCGGCAAACCCCGCAGGCGGAAACCTGCACCAGCAGGTCGCCCTCCGCGGGCTCGGGCACGGGCACGTCGCTCAACACCAGCGGATGGGTTTCAATCTTTGCCGTTGAATTCAGTACGCACGCCTTCATTTCATCGTCTCCCGTTTCTTACAGTTTATCGCGGAAGGAACGAGAGGGAGACGGCATTCGGGCGCGCGTGTGCAAATCGACGCTTCAGCGTTAACAGTCGAATCGGCGTCAGCGGCTGGCTCTGGGCGCGAGCGCGGGCACCGGCAGGAGGTTGGTTTTCAGCTTCAGCTTCTGGCGCGGCAGCAGGGTCAATTCCGTTTCAAACGTCTGGTAACCGGGCAGTGAGACTTTGATTTCATGTTTTCCAGGTGTCAGCAGCATTCCCTGGCCGTGCCCGTTGAACTGGTCGATGTGCCCCACAAACTGTTTGTCCACAAACACCGCGGCCCGTTCCGGCTGTCCGGAAATTTTGACCTCCGCCGTCTGGATCCCGTAGCGGGCGTTGGGATCCTTCACCATGAGGACAGGAACAACTTCTTTCTGGCCCGGCTCCAGGTGAACCTCCCGGGTAACGGTCTGGAAGCCGGATTGGCGAACCTCGACGTGATGCTTACCGGGCAGCAGCAGGATTTTCTTTGACCCTTTCAGCTCTTTCAGGTAGCCGACGTACTGGCCGTCAATCCAAACGCCCGAGCTTTTGGCCGCCTTGTTGGCCGCATCAAACTGGATTTGCCCCAGCACCTGGTTCTTTGCCTGGAGGCGCCCGCCCACAAGCAGAGGGGCCAGGAGCAACAGGCAAGGGAACAGGGCTCTAACCTTTATTGAAAGCTTCACAGTTCTCCTCCTAAATCACTTGTTTAACCCGCTTGCCCTTCAATTTGCACGTGCCCGGCCAATCCCGTAGGTTTGTGGAAGCTCTTGAAAAGACAAGTGAAAACAAGTAAAGCTGAGATTGGCTTGGAATCGTCTAAGGTAAGTTTTACTGCCTGCCTGCCGAAATTTCATGCAGTCGGCAAGCAACCGGCAGCGAAATAACTGTGGAAAACTCCTAAGGATGGATGACGGCCGCCAGGGCTTCCAAACCTTCCAGCAGAATCGGCGCGGGGGTGTTGAGCGTTTCATCGCGGAACACGTGGATGCGGTTGGTTCGGACGGCGCTCACGTTTTCCCAGCCAGGGCGCTTGCGTACCACGTCCGCCCGGGCCCGGCTGCCCGTGGCCGCCCAGGCCAGAACGATGACTTCAGGATTTGCGTCGATCACTTCGTCCGCGCTTACCTGCCGCCCGGCAGGGCAGGGAACAAACTCGCCTCCCGCGGCTTCCACCAGCTCTTCCACCCACCGCTCGGAGCTGCGCAGCGGGTTCGGCCACACCTCGCAATAAACTCGCGGACGATTTCCCATCGTGGCGGTCCGCTCGCGCATAGAGGCAATCTGCGATTGCATTTTCTGGACGAGCTTTTCGCCTTCGCCGCTCTTGCCCACAATCTGCCCCAGCAGGCGGATGTCGCCATAAATGTCCTCGAGCGTTCGGGGAGATTTGGCGAGAAAGCGCAAGCCCTGTTTCAGAATGCCTTCCACGGCTTCGGTGCGATAGGGAACCGAGCCGATCACCAGGTCCGGCCGCATGCGCGCCACAGCGGCGGCATCCAGGTCCCAGCAGTCGCCCACAACGGGCAGACCCTCAATCGCCTCCGCCGGCACCACGTCTTTGCACCAGCGCGTCACGCCAGCAAGATGCTCCGCCGCTCCCAGTTCCCACAGCGTCCGTGTCGCACTCGGCGCCAGCGAAACAATGCGCGGTTTGGCTTTGTGTGCCATCCGACGATTCTAACGGAAACGCCGCTGCTGACCAATGCGATCACCCCCAATGCCACAATCTCCTTCCACCAACCCCTGATCCCGTGACAAGATGGTTGGGTGCCCGCACAGATTCATATCTTTGTGAACGGCCAAATCTTTCATGCTGAAGACGGCGTGAATGAGTTCATGACCGGGTCTGAGATTGCAGCTCTAGTCGGGGTTTCGGCAGACAGAGCTTCAGTTCGTCGCGACATCAAAATCGACCCCAAAGATCTTCGTGTCGATACTTATCAATCCTCTAAATCGAAGCACGAGACCGCGCCCCTTAGGTATGCGGCTGTCCGCATCACACACATTCCCACCGGGCTCAGATTTTCAAGTGACGAAGAACGGTCGCAGATCAGGAACCGTGCTGAAGCCATACGGTTGCTGCGAGATCGCTTTCTCGAACTGGGCTATGCGAAGCCGTACCCAATTGGAAGGAATGAGAGGCTCCGGATTGAAAACGGCGACAGCTTCGTTGTCTCAACCCTATCGGAACCCCGCTAGCCCGCCGGGCGGGGAATTTCGCGGCCGAATCTGCTTGACAAAGCTACGCTAGTGTGCTAGTCTTTAAGCTGGCGTGCCGGACGGCGCGTTCAGCAGAGAAATAAGCAGTCTATATGGACTGTGTAATGGCCGTAAGTTGCTGAATTAATTGAATGACTGCTTTTGGCCATTTAAATGCGTGGGACAAAAAAACACGATTTTTAAAAAACAAAGCGGAGAAGTTACTGATAACAAAGAATCGGGCACCAAAAACAAACCGAAACAAACCGAAAAACAAAGCGGAGAAGTTGTTGAAAATACGTAGCTGTGGAAAAAACGAAGCCAAAAACAAACCGGGCCATGTTGTTGAAAATAAATAAGGGCTGAAAAACAAACCGGAGAACATCCTGCCAGTCTCAAGCTCTATCATCCGCCGCCATTGAAAACCTTGCAAGCCCCCCCAAAAACCTGCGGCGCGAGGCCCTGCATTGTCTGATATCATGGCTGCAGAAATCGACTCACCCAACACGCTTTCACGCTTGCGGAGGAACGCCCTTGCACTTTGAAAAGCGCCAACTCCAGAAGCTCGACCGCTACCGCTGGCTGGTTCCGCGCGGAACCAAGTCCGGCATGCTGACCGACGCGCTGATCTACGCCGACGAGCATCTGCTGGAAGACCTGCTGAAAGACCTCTCGCTCGAGCAGGCCGTCAACGTGGCGATGCTGCCGGGCATTGTGGGCCGGTCGCTGGCCATGCCGGACATCCACCAGGGCTACGGATTTCCCATCGGCGGGGTGGCGGCCACCGATCCCGAAGAAGGCGGCGTGGTGTCGCCGGGCGGCGTGGGCTTTGACATCAACTGCGGCGTGCGCCTGCTGGCCAGCACCTTGACGGCGGACGACGTGCGGCCGAAAATCCGCGAGCTGGTCAATCAGCTTTTCCGCGACATTCCATCGGGGGCGGGCCGCAAGGGTTCCGTCCAGCTCTCTTACAAAGACCTGGAGCGCGTGATGGTGGAGGGCGCCGGATGGATGGTCCGCAACGGTTACGGCGAGCCGGGCGACCTGGAGCATTGCGAGGAGAGTGGCGCGATCGAGGGCGCCGATCCCTCGGCCGTGGGCGACAAGCCCCGCAAGCGCGGCCTGGCGCAGGTGGGCACGCTCGGTTCCGGCAATCACTTTCTGGAAGTGCAATACGTGGAGCGCGTTTTTGAGCCGGAGATTGCCCAGCGCTTCGGGCTTTATGAAAATGAGGTTGTCGTGCTCATCCATTCCGGCTCGCGCGGGTTCGGCCACCAGGTCTGCACCGACTACCTGCGCGACATGGACGCGGCCATGCGCCGCTACAAGCTCAACCTGCCGGACCGCCAGCTGGCCTGCGTGCCGGCCAACTCGCCGCGAAGGCCAGGCGTATCTGGGAGCGATGCGCGCCTCGGCCAACTTTGCCTGGGCCAACCGCCAGGGCATCACCCACTTCACCCGCGAAGCCTTCAAGCGCATCTTCGGGCAGAAGGAACATCTGCGCGTGGTCTACGACGTCTGCCACAACATCGCCAAGCTGGAATGGCATCGGGTGAACGGCAGGGACCGCCGCGTGCTGGTGCACCGCAAGGGCGCGACGCGCGCGTTTCCCGCCGGCCGGCCGGAAATTCCCGAGGCCTATAAAGACATCGGGCAGCCGGTGCTGATTCCGGGTTCGATGGGGACTTCCTCTTACGTTCTGGTGGGAGCGCAAGGCTCGCTCGATGAAACCTTCGGGACCACCTGCCACGGGGCAGGCCGCGTGATGAGCCGCACCGCCGCCAAAAAATCTTCCTACGCCGTCAACGCCAGGGAGCGTCTGGAAGAGCGGGGAATTGTGGTGCGCTCCGAAACGCGCAACGGCATCTCAGAAGAAATCCCCGAGGCTTACAAAGACGTGGACGCCGTCATCAACGTGGTCCACAACGCCGGGCTTTCGCGGCGCGTCGCCCGCCTGAAACCGATGGGGGTGATCAAGGGTTAGGGTGCAATTCATCAGGGGAAGTCAACGATCTCTTCGCGGGTCCGGAAACTATTCGCTTGTTGGAATTCTGGCTGTAATTGCCTTGTGGAGTTCGCGAGCTGCCTGAAAGGCCCGGTCGGCTTCTTCGCGCGAGAGCATTTCCGGTTCTCCTGGATAGCGGAACTTCCACGCGTACTCTGTAAGAGGGACCGCGCCGTCAACAGCGGTCGCCAGTGACTGGTCCAATTCAAGGCAAGCGTGCCCGAGTTCCTCGATGCTGTGGGTTTTTCGGAAAGGCTTATCGTGTCAGGCCAGGAATGCCTTCAATGATTTCTCAGCAGCCTGCTGCGCATGGAAAACCGCATCAGGCCAGAGACCTGCGTCCTCAGAGGAGAGAGCGTGAGCACAGGCTTTCAAATCGAACTGAACCTTTTGCAGCCAGGCGCGAACATCCTCGGCGCGTGCGTCATCAGGCGCCATGCAGCATTCTCCCCTCGCGCAGCGCGATCCCTGGGAGCGATGCCTTCAGCTGCCGGCGCGGCTCGAAGTATGAGCGGGTGCAGACAACCACGTCAGCGGCAACGCCTGTACCCCGTAAAACCTTATAGGCCAACCTGCTTCGCCGGTGCTCTGGCGGTGCTTCATCTGGAACTACGACCAAAAGGTCGTAGTCGCTGCTGGCATGCGCCTCGCCGCGTGCTGTCGAGCCGAACAAATATACCTGGAGGGGTTGATATGCTTTGACCAGTCGCCTGACGATCTCGTCAAGAATCGGGTCCGAACGGTCGTTAAATGGATTTTTTCGGAGCGTCATGGATGGACAAGGACCTCGTCCCGAACATGATGAAGGCGAATTCGGGCGGGCTTTTGGGAGCTGTCGAAGGAGTAAGCTGCCACGGCTTCTCTTACGTTCTGGCGGTGCGTTTCCCCGTCATCAGCCAGCGTGACGATGCTTTCGGTGAGGCACTCGGCAATCAGGCCGCCGTCGCCTTCCTGGGTGACTTCAAAGACAATCTCGTCCATGCAGTTCAGATTACCGCTTTGGGGCTGCAGTGGCAAGGGCGTAAGAATTGGCGCCAGTTTAGAGAAGGCGGTTCAGCGCGCGAGGAAAGCAGGGAACACCGGCCACAGGACGCGACCGGTGTTCTCCACTTGCATGATTCTTTCTGGAACGGACTGCAGGTGGCGGGTGATCAGCCGTTAATTTGCTGAGCGAGGTAATTCTGCAGGCCCAGTTGTTCGATCAAGTCGAGCTGGGCTTCGAGAAAGTCGACGTGCTCTTCCTCGTCTTTCAGGAGAACCTCGAAGAGATCGGCTGAGGCGTTGTCGCCTTCCTTGCGGGCGATGGCAATGTACTTGTTGTATTCCGCCACAGCATTTTTCTCCAGGTTCAGATCATTCTGGAGCTGCTGCTGGACATTCTTCCCGATCTTGAGCTTCGGGAAATCGTTCAGGTTGGGAAGCCCTTCCAGGAAGATGATGCGCTCAACCAGGACTTCGGCGTGCTTCATTTCGCCGATCGCCTGCTTCTTGATTTCAGCATAGAGGCGCTTGTAGCCCCAATTGCTCTGCATCTCGCCGTGGAGAAAATACTGGCTGATGGCCATCAATTCTTCGCTTAAAGCTTTCTGGAGAGCGTCGATTACGGTTGCTTTTCCCTTCATGTCGGATGTTCTCCTTTCACACACTAATCTATCAAGTTTTCGGGGGCACAGCCAGAGGGTTTCGGCCAAAGGTGCTCAGGCCGGGTCGGCGTCAGGAAGGCGGAGCGTCCGGATCGCTCTTCTTTTCGCGCACGTGGGCAATCAGGTCCCGCACGCTGTTGGCAAGCTGCACCACCTCGCCCTTGCCCTGAACGTCAAACTCGATTTCGTAATTGCCCGCCGCGGCGTGGTCCACCGCCGCCTTCAGATCGAGCAGCGGCTGCACCACTTCCCTGGGCAGGACGTAGCTGACCCAGATGCTGATCAGCAGGACCAGCAGGGAAACGCTGCCCAGCACCCATTCGGCGCGGACCATCAGGTTCCGGGCGTCATCGTGATCGGCCTCGACGCGGTTCCAACTGCGCTGTTCCAATGCTGTGGCCTGGCGCAGGAAGGAACTGGCCGATTCCTCAAGCTTCGAGGAAATGGACTGGAGAACGGGATCTTCGGTCCCGGCGGCTGCGATCTCAGAGTCAAACTTGCTGGTGCGTTCGTGCAGTTCGCGGACCAGGCTGGCTCTGCTCCGCCGGTGTGCTCCGCGGAGGATCCTGTTCAGGTCCTTTTCGTAGGCAAGCACGGCGCCGCGAAGCCTGTCGACCCGCGGCTGGCCCGATTCGCTGATGCGCCGGGCTGCCTCGCGCAATCCCTGCTGGTAGGTTTCAAGATCGGCCTGCATTTTCCTGATCGCATTCGCTTCCTGGGGCTGGATGTTGCGAAACGATTGGATCATCGTCTGGAGATTCTCAACGGTCTGCTGGTTGGCCTTGAGGTCTGCGGGGTCGTGAAGCAGAAAGTAGTTCCGTTCATTGCGCTGGGCGTCGAGCATGACGATGGATGCGCGCTCCGCCTGCATGGCCACGGCTGCGTCGACGCTCACAATGCGGTCGACAATCCAGCCCATTCTGAACAGGTAATAGACGGCCAGCAGGATGACGGGAACCAGAATCAGCCGAACAATGGCGAGGCTGTATGCAACCCTGCGCCGCATGGACTTCGACCGGGCAAATACTTTTGGCAGCCGCTGGTGTCTCCAATCCATTCTGCAGTCTCCCGGGCCGTGTCTGGCGATCCACCCGAAATCCGGGTCAATGCGGCCGTTCTGAGGAATGAAGCCCTGCGCGGGGCAATAAAGGGCATCTTACCTGAAATCGCCGCAGGATAGGAAGGGCTCCAGTTTGGCATCGCCCTGGAAAATGGCTTTCCGGTCCTGGTCCGCATTCCGCAAGGAACTTTGTGCGCACCCCGCGCGTATAATTTTATGAAGGTTGCTTTCCCCACGATGGAAGGGAGGTTCTTGCCATGTTTTGTCCCCAGTGCGGAAAAGAATATTCGCAGTCGGTCAATTTCTGCTCACAATGCGGTACTGAAATGCATCCCCCCGTAAGGCCGAACAGGAAACTCATGCGCTCGCGCACTGACGAAAAGATTGCCGGCGTGTGCGGCGGATTCGCGGAGTACCTGGAAGTTGACGTCACGCTGGTGCGCCTGGTCTGGCTGGCGGCATTGTTCCTCGGAGGCTGGGGCTTCATCGCATATATCGTTGCCTGGATTGTGATGCCGCTGGAGCCTCAACCGCATCGCGCCAGTTCGGCTGCGCCAACAGCGACGCCGATGTCACAGCCCGTGCCGAATTCGTAAGGTGCTGTCTGAGGAGTTGGGCCTAAGGACAGTCGATTAACAACGAGGCGCAGTTTGTCAGGGAGTGCTTTGCCTGCTTCGGGTTCTGCTTATCCGCAAGCAAGTTCTTTGCGTCTGGTTAGCAAAGCCGCCTCGGGCGTTCAGATCACCAGAAACTGAACCACAAACAACGCGGCAAAAATGTAGGTGAGCGTGGGGCATTCGCGCCACCGGCCGGTTGCCACTTTCGCCACAGAATAGGCGATCAGCCCAAAGGCAATGCCGTCTGCGATGCTGAAGGTGAGCGGTATGCCAACCAGGATCAGGAATGCCGGAAGGTATTCCGTCGGGTCGTCCCAGTTGAACTCCCGAACCACCTTGAGCATCATCGAGCCGACCACGATCAGGGCCGGAGCAAGGGTCGGATAACGGACGGCGGAGCCACTGGCCGTGCTGACCTCAACGCCGCCACCGATCATCGACGCCAGCGGGCTGAAGAACATGGCGGCCAGCAGAAGGAGTCCGGTCACCATGTTGGCCAGGCCGGTGCGCGCGCCGTCGGAAACCCCGGCGGCCGACTCGATGTAGCAGGTGATGGTCGAGGTCCCGAGCCCCGCGCCGACCGTCGTGCCCACTGCGTCGGCAAACAACGCATGTCCCGCCCGGGGAAGTTTGCCCTCTTGTACCAATCCGGCCTGCTGGCCCACGCCGACCAGCGTTCCGATGGTGTCAAACAGCGCCAGGTAGAACAGCACAAAGATGGCTGCGCCCAGCTTCGAAGGTGAAAGCGCAAACAGCCCGCGCAGATCAAATTTCAAGAAGGTGGGTGCCAGATGAATCTGGGTTGTGAAGATGCCGTGGAAGTGGATCAGTCCAAAAGCCGCGGCGATGGCCGTGGTGGCCAGGATGCCCAGCAGAATGGCTCCGCGCACGCCGAAGGCCAGCAGCACCACCAGCACCAGCAGCCCCAGCACGCTGGCCAGGGTGGCCGGCTGGCTGAAGTCTCCCAGGCGCACCAGCGTCCCGGGGGAGCCCACGACCAGCCCGCCGTATTCGAGTCCGATCAATGTGATGAAAAGTCCGATGCCGGCGGCGATGCCGCGTTTCAGCGAATCGGGAATCGAGTTGACAATTTTCGCCCGAATGCCCGTCAGCGTGATGGCAATAAAGAAAATGCCGGCCAGCAGCACCGCGGCCAGGGCCTGCTGCCACGTCAGTCCGAAACCCAGCGGCGCTGCGGCGCACAGCGTGTAGACGAAGAAGAAGTTCTCTCCCATGCCCGGCGCCAACGCAACCGGATAGTTGGCAATCAGGCCCATCAGGAAAGTGGAAAGCGCCGCGGCCAGGCAGGAAGCGCTGAGGACCGCCTGGAAGTTCATGCCGGCCTGGGAGAGAACTCCCGGCTGTACAAAAATGATGTACGACATGGCCAGAAAGGTGGTGATTCCGCCCACCACCTCTCTCTGCAAGGTCGTTCCGTTGGCTTCAAGCTGGAAATACTGCGAGATCCACTTCTTCATTTGGCGCCTTTACACGAATCACACTGGCGGACAGCGGGTCAACCGTTCTTAGCATCAATCCAACGGAATGTGCAAGGGCTTCTTCAGCATTGGACCGGGGTTCGACCTTATCCCAGGATCCTGCGCAGATCTCGGGCCTGGCCGGGGTTCTTGCTCAGCATGATGCGCTTGAGGCGGGCAAACTCATCGCGATCGATTTTCTGCACGGTGCCCCGGCCGCGATGCGGCGTGAAGGCCAGGATGTGGTCGAGATCAGGCCGGCGCTGCAGGGGATTCCGGAACCTTACGGCCCGGGCCGGCGGACAGAAATCAATCAGGGATCCCATTCCGACATCCCGCCCGTTTGAAGCCGCGCGCGCCACTCCCCGCAGCTCTTTCTTGTCGGTTTCGTAGCAGAGAAACAGGTCGCCGCGTTTGACTTCCTCGCGCAGGAAACGAAGGCTGGAGGCACTCTTGATCCAGCCTTCGTCGCCCATGGGATAGTTTCCGCGGGTCCTGGAGCGGAAATACTGGTCGAACTTCCAGCCCCGTTTGGTATTGATTTTGAAAACCCAGATTTTCATGGGTTCAGTTCGGTTTGCTCCATTCGATGACGGCTTTGATTTCATTGTCGGGGTGCTTTTCCAGAACTTCGGCGAAGTCGTTGTAGGGCACGACATGGGTGATGAGCTGCTCCATCGTCTTGCCCCAGGTTTTGTAAGCTTTCCCGAGGTCTTCCACGGCCATCTCAAAATGTTTCCGGCTGGCGTTGACGCTTCCGATCATCACCTGGTTACGCAGCACAAGCTGCCGCATCAGGGCGGCTCCGTCGACTTGAAGCGGACGGTCTCCACCTGGAATTCCCGTCAAAACATAAACCCCATTGATGCCCAGGGCGCCGAGCAGATCAAACTCCACCCGGGCAATGCCCGTGGCCTCAAAGATCATGTCGATCTGTCCGTAGGCGTCGTCCAACGCCGAAGACTTTGTCTGGCGGCCGTCAACGTACTTTCCCCCGAGTTGTTGAAGGATCCGGGGCCTCAAAGTGTCGGCATCCACAACATCAAGTCCCAGCACCTTGGCGCCGCGGAGCCTGAGCGCGGCGGCGGCCAGCAGTCCGATGGGCCCCAGCCCGGCCACCAGCACCTGCTTTCCTTCCAGCCATTTCACGGGGTCACCAGCGCCGGGAATCCGGGCGGCCTGGACCGAGAGCGCTTCGTCGATGGCTTTCTCGGCAACCGATGTGGGCTCTGAGAGGACTCCCAGCGGCACCTGCTCCCGGGGAACTTTGACGAAGTATTGCGATTCATCCACTACCAGCTCGGTTTCATATCCATCCCTCTGCTTGATGCCCCGCTCGGTATAGTCTCCTGTGGAGCACATGTCGCTCCGGTTGTTCAGGCAAGCGGGGCAGTGCCCGCAACCTCGCCGGACCGTGAAACATCCATAATCGCCGGGCTGGACCCCCTGCACCTCGCTGCCGACTTCTTCCACCTGGCCGAACATTTCGTGCCCGATCACCAGGTCCTTCTTTCCTGGCGGAGCGTCGGCTCGTCCGCCGGATGCTTCCTCCCGGTCGGTTCCACAGATTCCCACGCGCAACACTCGCAGCTTGATTTCATGCGGAGCACTCAACTGAGGTTCAGGCCGGTCAACAATATTCACGTCTTTTGTCCCTGGGGTAATGGCGATTGCTTTCATGATGGCTTTGTCTCCCTTCCGGATAAATAAGTCTTATAGCTTATCAAGGTGAAAAGTGATCCGATGAAGTTTTTGCCTGGATTTCGACCTGTTAGGGTGGTTTCGCATTGTTGATTGAAAGCCCTCGTTTACAACAAAGGTAACAGGGTGGCGAGCGATTTTCTCTTGCAGAAGGTAGAACGAAAGTCCGGCCAATATCGCATCGCCGGAAGTTTTCAGACAGCCGGACCATATCGAAACCCGTGCATTGATTGATGTTACATCTACATTAAATTTCTCTTAGGTTCGGCGGATAACGGGTGTGAAGTGTCGGCTTTACGTCGCAGTTATTTAGAAGCGGCTAACGTTGTTCCGACGTAACTAGAACCAACGGGCCATTGTGTGTCACCCCGCGCCAGGTTTAAATTCTTCCTTGATGAAACATGCAAACTCTCTAGATACTGCAGTGGATCATCTTTTCCAGGAACGGCCCGTGCGGAAGCACTCGGGGTGGTGGAAATGGGCGCTGGCACTGATCCTGGTTGTTGTTTGTATACCGATCGACCCGCCCGGTGATGAAGTTGTCCGCTGCACCTCCGCCGGCTTTTTATGCTAACAACCAGACCTGGGACCAGCAGGAAAGGCAACAAGCGCGCCGCCTGGCGCTGGCGTATTGGAACGTGGCCGTTCGGCGCATCCAGAAGCATTACTCTCCCGACAGACCTCTGCCGACGGACCCTCCTCCGCTGTTTCGGATCTCTGAAGCCACGAGCACTGTGGAAACAGACGTGATGGCCGGGCGAGTCCACTACTGGTATCGCCTGCGGAAAGTCTGGAACCAGGGGGACGCCTGGGTTCTTTCCTACGGATGGCATACCGATTGGGTCGGGACGGCACTGAATTCTCTTCCCCGGTACCTGCCCAGGTCGGTGACCGGCGTTGTCCAGAGCTTTTTCGATTTTTTCAAAGGTGTGGCGCAGGAGATATCGTTTCACTGAAAGGGCAAGAAAAGTAACCTCTCGGCAGGGTTCTTTTTATCTCGAGCTTGCAGGCGGCACGAGACTCTCGTCCGAAATCCCATTTCATTCTTGCGCAGCCTGTCCCCATTCACCTTCCTCCTGCAAACCCACAGTGGATTATCGCCTGCACGCAGTTACGGTTCGCACCGTAATCCATTGGAAAGCGCGAAAGAAGCGCAACAGGCCGGCAGCCGCCGAGGAAACCCCGGAGGAGGTTCAATCATCTCAAACAATAGGGCAAACCAGGACAGGATGTTGACTATGAAAAAGAATAGCTTTCTTACCTTGGCATTGGCTGCTGTCTTTCTTTGGGGTGTGATCCCCGCGCTGGCGAATGACACGGCGGCTGTTAGACCCTGCACAGACGCCAAAAACAAAATGGATGACGTCTATTGCATCGGACAAAGGCATGTTGCGCACCACAGCATCATCTCCGAGCAGAAGGAGATTGCCATCGGCAAGAAGTACGCCGATCAGATCGATCATTCCGCCAAGCTGGTGAAGGATCCGGTCATCACGGAATACGTCAACCGCGTGGAGCAGAACATCGCGGGAAGTTCCGATGCCAAAATTCCCATCACGGTGAGGGTGATCGACTCGCCGGAAATCAACGCCTTTACGCTTCCCGGCGGTTTCATTTACGTTAACACCGGGTTGCTGCATGCGGCGGGCAGCGAGGCCCAGTTGGCCGGCGTGCTGGCTCATGAGACCGCTCACGTAGCATGCCGCCATTGGGCGTCTGATGCCACCAAGCAGACTCTGCTGCAGTACGCCATGATTCCCCTCATTTTCACTCCGATGTCCTATCCGGTCTATATCGGCCTCTCGGAGGGAATGAACCTCGGAATTCCACTGGCTTTTCTCAAGTTCAGCCGCAACGACGAGCAGCAGGCGGATTTCCTTGGCCTGCAGTATATGTGGAAGGCAGGATACGATCCGAATGCCTATCTTTCCATGTTCTCCAAGATTATTCAGGAACAGCGGCGTGATCCCGGCAGTGTTCCCAGTGTTTTCATGGACCACCCGCCAACCCAAGACCGCATCATTAATGCCGAAAAAGAGATCAAGACCATTCTTCCAGGCCGTCCCGAGTACCTGGTGTCCAATTCTGAATTTCAGACTGTCCAGGACCGATTAAATACTCTGCTCGGCAGGATGAAAAAGATCCAGGCCAAGGCCAACAGTAACAAGCCGACCCTGATCAAGCGCGAACCGAAATCCGGGCAGCCGGCGGGCACCAACGGCGGCCAGAGCACGGGAGATGACAAACCTCCGGTGCTGCAGCGGCGCAACTAGCGCTGTGTTGCCGCCCATCGCGGAATCTGGGTTTTAGTTTTGTTCGTGGATGGTTCGTACTGAACGGATTTCAAACTCGCGAACGCCTTTCGGTGTTCTCACAGTGACTTCCTCGCCCACCTTTTTCCCCATCAGGCTTTTGCCGATCGGAGAGGTGGTTGAAATCCACCCCTTGCTGAAGTCAGACTCCTCACTGGTTACCAGTCTGTACTCGACTTCAGCATCCTGGTCAAGGTCATACAAGACAACACGCGACCCAAAGGCAATGCGGTCCTTCGGAATGTTGTTGACGTTCACCAGTGAGAGTTCTGCCATGCGTCTCTTCAGCTGAGCCAACCGGGCGCCCACATAGTCCTGCCGCTGTTTGGCCATGATGTACTCGGCGTTCTCGCTGAGATCGCCGTGTGCGCGGGCCTTTTTCAGTTCCCTGGGCAGCTCGTTGTGCAGCTCGTACTCCAACGCCTGGATTTCCTGCTGCAACTTTTGAACGATTGGTGATGCCATGTGGTTTAGGTCCTATCCATTCCGATGGCTCATTATAAAGAAAAACTGACAGCAAACGCAACAGACGGAAAGCGGGGAGAGGGTGTGGGCGGAACGGCTCGGGGTCATCGTTCTAACCGGCAGAAATATAAGGATTTGCTTAATTTGTCTCGTCGGATTTTGCCTTTCGTTCGTTTTGACTTCAAAGGCACCCTATGGTAGTTTCAAAACAGCAACCCGTTCTTTTGAGGTCCCGTCTAAATGGCTTTTAACAAGGCCAAAGCGCTTCAGGAAGCTCACAAGTACGTGGCCCATGGCAAGATCACCCGGGCTATCAAGCAATATGAATCCATTATAGAAAAAGATCCCGACGATCTGATTCTGCTCAACGTGATTGGTGACCTCTACGCCCAGGAAAACAATGTCACGGAGGCCCTGAAGTATTTTTACAGGCTGGCGGACACTTATACGCGAGAAGGTTTCAAAGTTAAAGCGATCGCGATTTATAAGAAAATTTCGAAAATTGATCGGGACAAAGTGGAGCCTTTGCTGAGGCTGGCCGAACTCAATTGGGCCCAGGGGCTGGCTCGTGAGGCTCGGGAGCAGTATAAGAACGCATTTGGATTCTATGAACGGAGGGGCCAGAAAGACAAGGCCCTGGAAATTCTGCGCAAGCTTTGCCAGTTGGATCCCAAAAGTCCCGCGTTGCGCCTGAAATTTGCGCAATTTGCGGAAGCAGCCGGAGAACGCCGCGAGGCTGCGGACGCCTATCTTGACGCGGCGGTTCTTGCTCGCGGGAACGGAGACGCTGCGGCCTGCAGGATTGCCCTCGACAAGGCTGCGGAACTTGCCCCTGAGAACCCTGAGATCCACCTTCACCGTGCCCGGCAGGCTTTGGCGGAGCAGAAGCCTGAGGAAATCAAGGGGATTCTTGATTCCGCTCCAGAACTTCAGAGTAACCCGGAGGCGAAGCGCCTGCTGCTTCAGTCCTATCTGGCCACCGGCAATCTGGATGAAGCAAGAGGTCTGCTGCTGGATGTTTTGCAGTCAAGCCCGGCGAATTTTGCCCCAGTCGCCGCTTTTGCGACACGGTGTATGGAGCAGCAGCAGCCTGATAGGGCTTTGGAAGTCCTCAGGGAAGCCTCGCCGGTCGTGATCTCACGTCGCGAAACCGGCCCCTTGATAGAGACCCTTCGCAAATTGTCGGAGTCGGCTCCCGGACGAATCGATATCCTTGAGTTTATATACGAGGTGGCGGAAAAGACAGCCGATGAGTCTACGATTCCGGTGATTCTTGAAACCCTGGGAAATGCATACGTCGAGTCGGACCAGTTCGACAATGCGGAGCAAGCCTACGCCCGGCTGGTGGCGCGCGAGCCTGAAAATGAAACTTACAAAGGCTTGCTCAGAAAGGTTCTTGAAAAACAGGGCAAAGAATACGTCCCGCTCAGTGAGATTCCTCTGGTCAGCCCCGATGTCGGCCTGGAATCGATTTCGGGGGGCGAGCAAGGCGGGGCTGCCGCTGATTTGTCCACAGATCCCGAACAGGCGGCCATTGTAAAAGGAGTGATGGCCAACAGCGATTTCTTTGCCCGAGACGGTTTGACGGAAAGGGCCGTGGAGGAGCTTGAAAAAGTTCTGCGGGTCTACCCTGAGCAGCGCGCGATTCACAAGCGCATTCTGGAAGTGTGCCGGGAAAAACGGCCCGGGCGCGCCGTCCAGGCGGCGGAAGTTCTGGCCAGGATCTATACCGAGCGGGGGGATGGCAGCGAGGCGAAGCGATATCATGAGGAAGCCTTGGAGCTGGCCCAGGCCGCGGCCGGTGCCGGGACAGGTCCGTCGGCGTCCCCGCAAGATGAAAGTTCCGCGCGGGCTGCCGGGGTGAGAGGAGCGTCACCAAGGCCGGTTGAGATCAATCTTACTCCGGCGGGGGATGGCGAGGGTTCCGCGGGAGAGGAAACAGAGCTGCCGCCCCCTGAAGAGATGTCCCTTGAATTTGAGTCCGGACAGCAGGCGGAAGGGGCTGAGGCTGGCTCCGTAGCCTCTCAGGAAGCCGGTGCTGGAGCGGTGGATTCGCCCGGCCCGGCGCATCAGTCTCGGCTCGCGGAGGAAACGGAGCCTTTTAACTACGAGGAAAGCCGTGAGGAGATTGAATTCTACATTCGCCATGGTTTTTACGACGAGGCGCAAAAAGCCGTTTCCGACCTTGAAAGGAAGTATCCCGGGGAAGGCCGGGTTTCTGAATTCCGCCAGCGTTTGGATCAATCGAGGCGGGAATCGACCTCATCCGCAAGCCCCCAAACCGCTGACGAGGCTGATACGAAGGAATCTTCGGAGGCGGAGTGGGATCTTCCAACCTCGTTCTCCGAGGCTGCAAGGGCTGGTGACGTGCCGGAGGAACATCGAGCGCCTGCCGAATCCGGAGCTGCCGGCGGTCCGAATAACGGTATCGAGAACCTGGCGGACGAACTGGCTTCGACGTGGAGGATTTTCACGACCCGGCGACCTCCCCTGTTTCCTCCGCCCCGGAACCTGGTCATGATGCCGCTTCCAAGTCCGCTGCCGACGCTTCAATGGAGCTGGGTTCGTTGCTCGACGAACTAAACGACGCAAACGATTCCGCAGATCAATCTGCAGACGACGATCAGACGCACTATAATCTTGGAGTGGCGTTTCGAGAGATGGGGCTGCTGGATGAAGCGATTGGGGAGTTCCAGAGAGTTGTCAACGGAACCGGCTCGCAGGACGTTGGCCCGCACTTCCTTCAGGGATGCACCCTGCTTGCTTCCTGCTTCATGGACAAGGAAATGCCCGTCATCGCAGCAAAGTGGTGCCTGCGCGCGCTCGATGCGCCCGGCCTGGATCCTGAAGGGAGGCTTGCCATTTATTACGATCTCGGCATAGCCTTCGAAAAAGCCGGCGACACAACGGCTGCGCTGGAAAAATTCACTGAGGTCTACAGTCAGAACATCGATTATCGGGACGTCGCAGAAAAGATCCGCCTCCTCCGGCAGACTTCCCGCTGAGCGGCCTGAAGGGATCGTTATTGAAGTCCGGGCGAAACCCGAGGTCGAAAAGTGTTCCACTGGTGTCCCCTCGCAAGAACCGCGCATGAACCGTTGGCTGGCGATCCTTTATGTAGTGATCTGTTTTGAAATGGGGGCGTCCCTGTTTCTCTTTCCCTGGGTTCCACTTTGGAGCCAGAACTTTTTTGTGGGACATTACATGTGGGTTTACAAGGTTGCGCAAAATTACTATGTCCGCGGCGGGATTTCGGGCCTGGGCCTGATTGATGTTTTCCTCGCCTTTCATGAGGTCTGGCGGCTGCGCCGATCGATTGGATTGGTTCAATAGCATCCGGTTCGCTGACTCCGGTTTGGGGACAGCCCGATTCTTGACACCGGATTCCGAGTGTGTTTCCGCCCGCCTTGCCGCCCGGTTTTGATTCCAGACTCCTGAAATGTCACTGCCGATTCATCTCTGCTACATCACTGACCGGCACGGCCTTGCTTCCTTGCCGCTTCTTCCCATCTCCAGGCCGTGGCCGAGGCCGGAGTGGATCTGATCCAGTTGCGGGAGAAAGACCTTGCCTGTCGCGACATGCTGGCAATGGCGAAGTCCGCCGTCGAGGTTGGCCGCCGAACGAACACCCGAATCGTCGTGAATGACCGGCTGGATATGGCTATTGCTGCCGGCGCCCACGGCGTCCACCTGGGTGGGCAGTCGGCGCCGCCGGAGGCTGTCCGCCGCCATGTTGACCAAGATTTTCTGGTGGGAGTTTCCTGCCACTCGATGGAGGAAGCGCTGAAGGCGGAAGCGGGCGGAGCGGACTACATTCTGCTCGGGCCCGTTTTTGACACGCCCTCCAAGCGCCCATACGGGCCGCCGCTGGGGCTGAGCAAATTGTCAGAAGTTGCGAACCGGTTTAGAATTCCTGTCCTGGCGTGGGCGGCATCACGGTTGAGAAGGTCAGGCCGTGCCTCGAGGCTGGCGCAACGGGCATTGCGGGTATCCGACTGTTCCAGGATGGATCTTCGCCCGCCGATCGAGTTCACAAACTGCGCGACCAGTTTCGCTGACGGGCAAAGCATTCCGGCGCTGGCTGAAAGAATCCGTAGATCGTTGTCCTGACAATATCACGGCAGCAGGGAGGCTCGAAGATGAAGAAGAACTCGGTATCCCTGCTACTTCCTTGCAGCCTCCGGAGTCTCGGTGGCTGCCGGACTCACGGGCGCCAAGTCCGAAAAGCCTGCGGCGAATCCGGCGAAGAAGCCGAACCTGGTCTTCTTCATGCCCGACGAGATGCGGGCGGAGAGCATTGCCTGCTACGGCCATCCGGTTGTGAAAACGCCCAACATCGACCGCCTGGCTCGTGAGGGCACGCGTTTCAGCCACTGCTACGCGCAGTACCCGGTATGCGGCGCGTCGCGCTGCTCGCTGATGACGGGCTGGCCGACCCACGTTCATGGGCATCGCAGCCTCTATTATTTCCTCCGGCCCGACGAACCCAACCTGTTCCGTTACCTGAAGCAGAACGGCTATGACGTTTTCTGGTATGGCAAGAACGATCTGCTGGCCAGCCAGAGCTTCACCGGCAGCGTGACGGAGTGGGGATCGCATCCGGGTCGGGGAAGGCCGCAAACGGGAACGAGCAATCCCTGGCCGGTGAATGACCCTCGCCATTATTCATTCCTGTATGACGAGGGAGGCGACCGGCGAGATTACTCGGACTGGGGAAACGTCCAGGCAGGAATCCGAATCCTCGAACGCGACCACGACAAGCCGTTCTGCCTTTTTCTTCCGCTGAGCTCGCCGCATCCGCCCTACACCGCTCCCCAGGGTTTTCACAACATGTACGATCCGGCGAAGCTCCGCCCCTGCGTCCTATCGGCCTGCCCCAAAAGCCGAATTTTTATGAGGCCATCCGGAACTATTACCACTTGGGTCCCTTGGGAGAGGATGTCTTCAGAAAATTTCAGGCCGTCTACCTGGGCAAGATCAGTTACAGGACTGGCTGCTGGGTGAGCTGCTGGCGGCGATTGAAAGAACCGGCCACGTGGACGACACGGCGGTATTTCTCTTTCCGACCACGGCGACTGGGCCGGCGACTATGGCCTGGTGGAAAAATCGCCCAGCGCGCTCGACGACGTTCTCACCCACGTTCCCCTGGTCTTGCGGCTGCCGGGCGGCGCGCAAAACCACGTGTCGAAGGAGATTGTTGAACTCTTCGACGTGATGGCCACCTCGCTGGAGCTGGCCGGAATCCAGGCCCGTCATACCCACTTTGCACGGAGCCTGATGCCCCAGCTTCACGGCTCGCCGGGCGACCCGGGCCGCGCCGCGTTTTCAGAAGGCGGTTATAACATCTATGAGCCGCAGTGCTTTGAGCCGGCGGACCTTAAGCCGGGTGAAATTTATTACCCGAAAGAGAAGCTGGAGGCGGACCATCCGGAAACGGTGTCACGCGCAGCAATGATCAAGACCTCTGCGCACAAGCTGGTGCTTCGCCCCGGCGGCCAAAGCGAATTGTACGACGTGGCGAAGGACCCGCGCGAGCTTCACAACGTTTACGGCGACCGTTCCTACGCCGGCGCGCAGGAGGACCTGGTCGCCCGCCTGCTGCAATGGTATGTCCTCACCGCCG
>CAVSWQ010000013.1:0-159880 GCA_963731705.1 uncultured Acidobacteriota bacterium | reverse complement strand
TTTCTCCGCCTGTTCCACTGCCTGCTGATCGAATAAGTACACAACGTAATCTCCCCGCATGTAGGCATGTCGGTAGTCCACTTCGGGTTCGGGAAGGAACCTCTTGATGGCACCTTCCGTCCAGCCTCTCGCGAGCAGGTCGCCCTTGTTGATCTCCTTAATGCCTACTGATAGTGTTTCCGTTGTCATTTACTGTTCTCCTCCTGATACGTTTTTGGACATTGGGACCGCCTGGGCCCCAGCCGTGTCAGCCTCGGCGCGCACGACTGCTCACAGGCCCGGATATTCACGGACCCGCAGATCAAGTGGCCACTCGGCCCAATCCCCGCCTTTGCTGTCGTGCAGCCTCAACCTGTCTCCCCCATTCACGGGCCTCCTGCCTAACTGTTTCACGAAGCATGCCACACCCTGCTCCCGGCACTGCCGCACGACCTCGCGTGCCCAGTTGATGTCAAACGGGCGAGCCTTCGCACCGCTCTCTCCGCCGACGATCACCCAACTGATCCCGCGCAGATCCAACTCGCCGATGTCCTCAAGCAGCGGCTCGATCGAGAGGAAGCGGACACCCGCGTACGCCGTCTGGAGATGGCCGATGCGCGGCACACCGTACTTGCGGTCCTCGACCGACACGCCCCACCAGATGTGCCGTGTTTTGGCGGCAAAGTCGAGCTTCGAATTAAGCAGGTTGCGCATCCTCTCGGAGCGCTTCGTCAGCACCTGAAACGTGTGCCAGTCCGCCCTCGCCATCACCTCTGCCACCCGGACGATGTAGTCGTCAGCCACCTTTTCATAGAACAGGTCTGACATTGAGTTGACAAAGACACGCCGCGACCGCTTCCACTTCAGAGGCTCCTCCAGCTTCTCCGGCACCAAACGCAGGTCGAAGCCCTGCTCGAACGGGTGATTCTTAACTCCACGGAAGCGCTCCGAGAACGTCGCGGCGTAACAGTTCTTGCAGCCTGGGCTGATTTTTGTGCAGCCGCGGATTGGATTCCACGTTGCGTCCGTCCATTCAATTTTGCTTTTGTCGCTCATTTAACTTCCTCCATCTGGTTCGTCTGTCTTGCGTCGCATTTTGCTCTGGCCAGACTTGCTGGCGGACACCGTTCTTTTGTTTAATACTGAGTTCCGGCGGAAAATTTGCATTCGATCATCTTTTTTTTCGGATTTTTGTCCGTTACGCGGTGCACTGTGGGGCTCCTAGGTCCCGTATCCATCGACGTTCTCGTGGCTTGGCTGCTCTGGCCCCGTGGCCGCGGTTTTCTCTGCCCGATCCTGGACGCGAACCCAATGCCCTTCATCGAGGACATCAACAATCAGCTCACGAACAGGAATCGGGTGCAGCACCCCGCACCACTCGGCAGGGTTTGCCCCCTCATCGCGCCCGATCCGCTCAAGCGCGGCGCGGATCAGAGGAGGAGTCTTGGCTCTTCGCCAAATCCGCGGCCAGGGAATGCACCGCTGCGCCGGATAGCCGAACCTGACCAGGCCTCCGCCCAGCTGGCAGGTCTCATCTTTCGTCAGCATCCGGATGCCGCCGGGCACGGTTGCCATTTTCACTGCCGTGGCTTCCCACTCCTGGTTCAGCGAGAACCAGATGACCGGGCGCTCAGGAGGCTCTACCCCCACTGCGGTGGGCAAAAGGTAGCCCGACTTTGCGATTCTTTCGAATTTCTGGCCTGTCGTGTAATGCCAAGCGATCCCTTCCATGCTCTTTCTGGTGCTGCCATTCCTCTTTCTCATGCGTCCTCCTTTTTCGTCAGGGTTCTGGGGGGCTGTACGCTATCCTGTCCGCCGTTCACCGTCCCCGATTCGCGCTGTTCCAGGGTGGACAGTTCCTTGGTCCCGGGCGGCCATCTCCCCCCGGTCGATCAATCCCAATTCGTGCGCTGCCTTCCAGACCTCTTGCCCGGAGTCGAACCGGCTCCCCCCGTCACGCTCATGGAAGCTCTTCCGTTGGGCGCGCGAAGGAACCGCATAAGTGCTGCGTGCGAATTCCGCCACGCCCGCAGGTCACTCGGCGTCTTGGGCACAACGAACATCCTTCCGCCCGGAAACCGGAATACGAGATGTCGCTTTTGTCGAACTAGCCTCCCCCCATTTTCGTGAATGATTCGGAGCACAAGCCGCTTTCTCGAATCTGGCATCAGGACCTCCTGCAATGAAAGACTGCTCTTCTGAAACTTCAAGGAAACACACCCTTGGAACAGCCGGATCGTCCTGTTTGACTACAGAGCGAAACCTGGACTGCGGCGAAATCAGCGAATTCTGACCTTCGCCATCATGGCGATCACTTTCCTGGCAATCTTAACTAGCCGCTTTCCCTCGTCGCTCGCTATCAGGCGGTCCCCCAAATTCCCATTTACGATTTCGAAAGCCTCCATAGAAAGATCTGCAATCTCCATCAGCACTTCCGTTTGTGAGACAAGCTTGGGAGTCGCCTTGCCACCGCCCGCATGGAGTTGCTGGACCTTTCGTGCGAGTTGATAGTTCTCGCTTTCGAGACTGGCGATGCGCTTGCGGAACTCGACTTGCCTTTCGTTGGCGGCATTGATCTGAGCCTCAAGCTCTGTCTCTTCTGCGTCGTGTCTTTTCTCCCAGTGTTGCCTGTCACCGGCGGCCTCAATTGCCCGCCGTTTCGTCGTTGGCGTGTGGCCGCTCCCGGCCGCGTTCCTTTCCCGAAGCTTCGCGAGCTTCTTCTGGATGGACCTCAGCGACAACCTCTGCCCCCGCTTCTTCATGAAGCTGTCGAACCATTGTGTCCAGGTGGGCAGCCCAGCCTGCGTCAGAACCGCCCGGCGCTTTTCGCCCCGTTGAGAGAGAAGAGCTTGCATCTCCGCAATCTTCGGCACCAGATCCTCCCATCTGTCCACGGCCCTTTCCAATGCGCTCACGGCTGCGTCTGATTTCTTCCGGATGTCTTCGTCGAGCTCTGAAAACACCTTCTTGGTCTTCTCAGCGTCAAAACTCGCGAACTGGTTCGCGAGTTTTTCTGAAGATCTGGTCGCTTCCGGTACCGTCTCCGTCGAGAGAGCCAGCGAAGTCTCAGTAGTAGCTGTCGAAACAGCTCCTTTGTCTGGGCAAGGGGAGTTTATGTGGTGTTCCCCTTGCGGCTCGACAGAAGGTGAGCTCGGTGGCGGAACGTCATACGTATGCTGTGCGCACTGGTCTGTGTCCATGAGTTCTCCTCTCATTTGGCTCGTTACCGCATTCGTTTTCATCTCTTCTCCTTGTCCTTGCCTAGACCGGATTAGCGAGCTTCTCCGCGGTCGTACGGGCCCGCTTTTTTCCGGGACTGAGACGCAGCCTGACTGATCGTTTGTCTAACGGGTTGCGGGGCCTGCTTGCCTATACGCTGGCCCTAGTCTTCAGCCACCCACTCTTTTTGCGGCCCAGCCATCAACATATTGGCTGGTAAATACCACTGTGGCTGGGCCCTGCAAGCTGTAAATCGCTCGGGAGTCGAGGATCATTAGCCGCCTCACATGCAGGCATACTACACGTCGAGGTCCAAACTGTTATGTTACTTATTTTAAGTTACTTAGGTGGGAAGTAGTCATCGGTATTGTCAGGCTTGCCTGACAATTAGTCAGGCTGGCCTGTCGTCCTTCTTCGCGAGGAACTCGCTAACAGATTGTTTCTTGATACCCAAGAGTCTCGCGGCCTCGCTCTGGTTACCCCTGCTTACCGAAAGGGCCTTGTAGACGTAGTGGGCATGTACCTCTCGTTGGATCTTCTTGAGGTCCAGCCCTGGTGGCGGGAAGGGCAGGCAATCGAGGGATGGTTCGCCGATTGGAGCGGTATCAATCACAATGTGTTCGGGTTTAATGACGTCAGAACCGTCAGCGATTGCATAATTTATCGCATTCTCAACCACGTTTTTTAGCTCGCGCACGTTGCCGGGCCACGAGTGCTCGTTCAGGCACCGGATCGATTCCTTTGAAAAGGTTGTAGGCACCCCACCTGCTTGGTTCCTACGCTCAAGCAGCTTCAGTGCCAGATATGTAATCTCCTCCCGTCTGGCCTCTAGCGGAGGCAACAGAACTTTCGCCCCACTCAGTCGATAATACAGGTCCTTTCGGAAGCGCCTCTCTTTCATCGCCGTTGGAAGGTCGACGCTAGTTGCCGCTATTATGCGGACATCAACTCTTCGTATTTCAGAAGAGCCGAGAGGTTGAATTTCGCCTTGCTCCACCGCCCTCAGAAGCTTCGCCTGCAGACTGTACGGCAGGTCACCAATCTCATCTAAAAACAGCGTACCCTTGTCAGCCGATTCAAAAATACCTGTACGGTCAGTTTTCGCATCCGTGAAGGCACCTTTCACATGGCCAAAAAGTTCGCTTTCGATGAGGGTCGGAGATAGTCCTGCGCAGTTGACCGATCGCAAAGGTTTGCCGCTCCGGCTACTTAGGCGGTGGATTAATCTTGCGAATGGCTCTTTCCCCGTCCCGCTGGGCCCTAAAATTAGAACTGATGTCTCGGTGGGCGCTACGCGAGCTGCCGTTTCGACTACGAGCTTCATCGAATCTGCGAAAATATAAATCGGTATCTCTTTTAACACGGGCTCCACTTGCTGATACCGATCCTCTGAAACGCTGAACGAATTCATGTCTATCGACTCTATTAAGCCTTCCGGGCAGTTTGCCCCGCCAGGCTCGATACTCGCGCCAAGGGCACCCAAGCGAAATTCCTTTACGGATGGGGGACCTAGCAAGCGTTCCGCCGACGAGCCGACCCGTAGCAGTGACGCTGGAAGGACGCTCGCAGTCACTAGGAAAAGCAATGCCGCCCGCATCTCCGGGCTTCCGCTAGACATGGAAACGTGGTTATCGGAATTCCTTGACGTCCGTAACAGATGACGCACGCGGCGTAAAAGCTGACTGATTACCAACATGGGGCGTTCAGGATCGGATTCCGGAAGCTCCAGCAGCATAGTCTTGCACTCGGGATGCCTCCGCCGAACCTCACGCGAAGTCTCTTGTGCGTTGACTCGGGTTGTCGGCGTGTAGAAAAGGAACAGGAGGTCAAAGGGCTGTGAGGCCATCGTTGAGAGAATCGCGCCAGCTTGTTTTACTCCATTGATCAGGCTTGGTTCAAACGGCTCATCGGAATCGACAACAGCAAATAGGGTCTTACCTGTGATCATCATAGCGGTCCGGATTGTACCTCAGCATTATGGCTATTGGCCACCAGCATTTACAGAGCCCTGAGGTACGTGGTTTCGGAGCTAGACACCCGCTGACGATGAGTATGGGCGCATCGGAAATTTGAAGGCGTCGCGTCCAAATGTTAGCGAGGACCCTGCGTTACCCATTAACTAGGCGAGGTACTTTTCTCCGCAGATGCGAATGCCTAGGGCGGAGGTAGGGAGGAAACGCGTTTGCCGGGAACCGATTGTAGGCAGCGGCCAGATTCTTTCGGGGCGTGGCGCTCCTCATCCGCTGGCTTCTGAGATTGGTCGGCATCCGCCAAAATTCTTTCCCTGAAAAAAGATTCGAGGTCAGTATTTAGGTATTAAGGGACGTCTGTGTTATGGCGAGTTCAGGGTTATTTATTTTGTGAAACTGGCCCTTTGATCCGGACCACCGGCTTCTGGAGGTCAGCCCGGCGACCCATCCTCGGGCCCTCGGTTGATTCCTTTGGTGCTAAACGGGCCGTAGCGGGGCAGAGAGACTTCCAGAAACTGGTCTCCTCATTATTATTCCCGAGGCTGATCAAAATCCTCGACCAGCCAGAGGACCTGAAGGTCTCCACCCGGCCCCCGCCGTCCCGGTAAGGTGTAAATCATCTTTTCACATCCCAATCACCTTTCCATCGACCGAGGTGGTCCACCTAAAACAAAACCATCACCAACATAACCTCCCTAGTTCTTCTCTCGATGTCCGTCTAAATCTCTTAATACCAGTCAGTTGGCCAGCATCTTCATTTGAACTCATGCTGCCAGGGGCCACTTTTTAAAAAATAACGAAAACTTTTCGGAAAACTCAGTATTAAGGGTTATGGACTGGCAAAAGCCGGTCCAACGCCCTAAACAAACCTAGGCGAACCAGGAAAGCCAGGAGGAAAAAAGACATGGCTAGCGGCAAAATAAAGGCTAATCTTTATAGCGATTTAAGCGTTAAAGAGGCCCCAGTTCCAGCCTCCATTGTGGCGGCACATTGCATCAATCTGTCGTCTCAAAATCCCGTAACTGTGGCCCCTACCTCTGGCCAGTCTTCTTTAACCTCATCCGAGAGCGCAAGCCTCCAAGAGTCCTTGGCGAACAGGTTGCGACAGCGGTTAGACAAGATTGGATCGCCGTTTTTCCGCCAGACTTGGAAACGCAAAGTTACTCCTGCTGGTCGGTTGTATTGGGAGCACACAGCGTCGCCGCTCCGCACGCCACATAAAGAGGGCCAAGCACGGCTGGCCCATTGGCCCACACCGATGGCAAGAGATTGGAAAGTACCATCGGGAAGGGCATGGAAGGGTGAATGCGACGACCTCCCGATGGTGGCGCTCCGGGCAGAAAATTGGCCAAAGAATCTGGCGGGAACAGTTTCTGGAGTGGGGCAGGCTGGCTCCCCTTTTCGGACGGCAAAAGGCGTCCAGTTGAACCCGGCACTTTCCCGTTGGTTAATGGGATTTCCAAAAGCGTGGGACAAGTGTGCCCCACTTGTCTTTCGACTTCTACGAAAAGGCCGAACGGCGAAGAAAAAAGTTGTGGGTCGCTGTGATAACTGCGGGGCTGTAGGTGAGGTTTTCCCCGTCCGCATGCTCAGCAATCGAGCCGGTAAATTACGCGGTTATGGTAATGCGATCTGCGTTCCAGCAGCCGAAGAATTCATAAAAGCTTACATGGAGACATTAAATGAGCAGGAATAATAACGAAGCAAAGATCCGGCACCGAGGGCATATGTTAATCAAGCGGCCCGAGAGACTGATAATGGCAGCCGTTCTAAAGGACATCGATGGAACCACTACTAACATCTAGCGAAGCAGCAGAAATACTCAGAGTCAATCCGAAGGTCCTTGAACGATGGGCCAAAGCCGGAGAGGTCCCCTCGTTCAAAGTGGGAAAATTTTGGCGGTATCGGGCATCCGACCTTGAATCGTGGGTCGATTCGCAGGTAAACTCTGAACGCCAGCCGTGTCCCATAGCAACCTCATTTTAATTGGAGAAAAACTATGGCGACACGCTACCAATATGGAAGTTTACGCATACGGAAAAGGGCGAAAGGCTCAGATGTTTGGGAATTTCGCTATCAAGAGAACGGAAAGCCAAAGGCAGTTCTAGTTGGAACCAAGGAGAAACTTCCCACGCAGGCAGACGCAGAGAGAGCGGTTGAGTATCTCCGTATGAGAGTCAATGCCCAAAATCCGCAAGCCCAGTTCCACAGTGTGACGGTAGGGGCGTTGGTCGACAGGTTCATAAATGAGGAATTGTCAAAAGGGCGGCGATTCCAAACCCAACTGGAGTATAAAACCTATCTCAACCGCTACATTCGGAAACAGTGGGGGAATACGTTCATAAATGATGTTGACCCCGTTCTAGTCAAGGGTTGGCTGGATTCCCTGCCCCTCGCCCCGAAAACAAAGACGCATATCCGCAACGCTTTCCACCTGCTTTTTTATTTTGCTCGCTGGTGGAAACTAACCAAAGATAACCCAATTGAGCTTGTGCGAACATCAAACGAGCGATTAAAAGACCCAAGAGTAATTACCCCCGACCAATTCAAAGCCTTGCTGGATGAATTAAAGATGCCATATCGCACCATGATAATCGTAGCGGGTTGCTTGGGACTGAGGGCGAGTGAGGTTATGGGGCTTCAATGGGGGGACTTGGATTGGAACAACCTCACGGTATTTGTGAAGAGAAGCGTGGTAGCGGGTAGAAAGGCAGAAACCAAAACAAAAGCCTCAAAGAAACCCATACCATTAGACCCCTCCCTTGCCACTGAATTGTTGAAATGGAGAAGTCAGGCACCCTATGCAAGTGATGAAGATTTTATTTTTGCTGGGGATTCAGGCAGACCCCGTTGGCAGGGAATGATTTTGAAAGACTACCTTTCACCAGCCGCTGACAGAGCAAAAATAGGCAAAATTGGTTGGCATACGCTCCGCCACAGCTACAGGAACTGGCTCAAAAAGTGGAATGCTCCCGTGGAAGTCCAAAAAGAATTGATGCGTCATGCCAATCTGAAAACAACATTGGACATTTATGGTCTTGAGCCAGAGGTATCTGTTGCCCACAGAGAGGCAAACAGCGGGGTTGTCAAAATGCTCTTGGGGAATTAACTTGGACGAACTTGGACTTTTTCAATTTCAGCGTTTCTCGTTAACTTCTTTGGAATATTGGCTCCTCGGGCAGGACTCGAACCTGCAACCCTTCGGTTAACAGCCGAATGCTCTACCATTGAGCTACCGAGGAATGTAGGAAACACGGCCAGAACGAAAATGCATCCGAAACTTCACTTTATAACATAGCCAGAAAATCTGCGTCAACGTGGCGGAAGTGACCGTTGCTCGGCACAGAGGCAATCTGGTCATGGAAAGCATTTCTCCCGACCCGCAAGCCACTGCAACTCAGTCCCGCAATGGGACCGGAAACAGCTCATTCCAGAGCCCTTGCTGTAATGGGGACAGCCTTGAAGCTTACCACAGGTATTGAGCGGTACCCACCAGGAGGAGAGAAAACTGTCACGCTTTCTTTTCTTCTTCGGCTTTATCCGACGACTTATCTATCCCGCCTTTGATGGCGTCCTTAAATTCCTTGATACCCTTTCCCAATCCCCGACCAAGATCGGGCAACTTTCCCGGCCCAAAGATGATCAGAACGATCAGCAGGATAAAGAACAGATGGGTTGGTTGAAGCAAACCTTCCATTTCAAACTCCTTCTGGTACGGATACGGACATGGACAATACATTACAATTATAGCCTAAGCCGCGCAAGAACCCAATCAAGAATTATCTCCTGAAAAAACCATGTCACCCGCTTTGATTCCGTTCTCGCGGCAGTGTTCCTGGTAGAGGGCCGCATAGCTCGCTGTAATGTAATCCCGCTTCTGGAAACCCAGCCGCCGAGCCACCCGGTCAATCCATCTGGCCGGGCCTTCCAGCTCAATGTAATGGCCAATGGGCGTTTCATCATAGACCAACAGGGGGGTCCCTTCCCCTTTCCCTCCGCGCTCTTCGGCATAAGCTGTCCGGTATTTCTCATATCGAAAAACCGGGTGCAGATCCAAGGCTTCAAAAATCCGTTGGAGAGTGACTGAGCCTTCCACCCGAGTTTCAAGTTCCGTCCGGATCTTGTAGGTATCCGAGGCATGTGGCGCGCCCTTGTAGGTCAGAAGGTGGCGATTCCCTTCCCTCCGCAAGCGCAACAGCGAACGGGAACGACGCAGGCGCAAATCGCGAAAGTCAAAGACGACGTTGCTCTCAAAGTGCCGGCGACTGACAACCACAAAACCACTTTGCTTGAGGCGTCTCTTCAGCGCAGGCGGAGCCTCGACCTTCAGCTTGATTTCAATTTCGCGGGGAGACTTCATGTCACCTTGGGGGAGCCGGAAAAGGTCAGGATTCGCGTGCAATAATAAAGTCCGGCAGGGACATCAGTGCGTCTTTGTAAACGGATTCAGGGAAGATGCGGAGGCATCGCTTGGCCTCGTGGGCAAACTCCTTGGCCTTGTACCGTGCTGCCTGCAGGGCCCCGTAACGGTCCACCATCTCCAGAACTTCCGCGAATGCCACATTCTCAAATCCCCCGTCCTGGGAGATGCGGACAACCTTTTGGGCATCTTCCGGCGTGCACATCTGGAGGAGATAAATGAGAGGCAGGGTTATTTTGCCTTCCCGCAGGTCATTGCCGACGGGCTTGCCGAGCTTCTTTTCGGAAGACGTGAAGTCCAGAACATCGTCGATCAGCTGAAACGCCAGGCCGAGGTTAATGCCGTATGAGGCCAGCAGGTTCTCTTCTTCCTCCGGCCGGTCGGCAAGCAGCGCGCCTGTTCGCAAACAGGCTGAAAACAGGCAGGCCGTCTTGCGATAGGTCAGCTCAAAGTAGTCGTCTTCGGTTAAATCCGACTTGCTGAGGTAGGCCAACTGGAGCAGTTCACCTTCCACCATCACCTGGGTGAGCCCGATCAGCAGGTCAAGAATCTTGAAGTTGCGTTCGGCCAGGGCGATGCTAAACGCCTGCATGTAAAGCCAGTCTCCCGCCAGTACGCTCATGTGGTTGCCCCAGCGGGAATTGATAGAGGGCCTGCCTCGGCGTGTTTCCGCCTTGTCGATCACATCGTCATGCACCAGCGTGGCGCTGTGAATCATTTCATACGCGGCCCCCATGCGAATGGCCGGATCGCCTTCAAAGCCGAACAGCTTGCTGGCCAGCAGCACCAGGACGGGCCGCAAACGCTTTCCTCCGCTCACCTGCAGGTACTCGCCAATCTCCGAAATGGCCTCAATGCTTGACTCCGTCTGCTGCAGGAATTCCTTTTCGACCTTCTCAAGGTCGTCCCGCACAAGGTCAAAGACTTCCCTGACGGTCAGGGGTTTTGGTGTTACCAAGCGCTGATTCTCTGCTGCCACCTTCATCCTTCTCTTCTACTGGACGCAGTTGCTACGGGGCGTCGAGCCACTCATGATGATGTGTAGACTTCACATCGTCCCACAAAAGCCCGGCAAAGGAAAGCATCTCGTCGCGTCAGGGGGCGCCCCAGCGTCCGGTTTTCCGTCACTCAAGACCCATAAACTTAACAAAATTCAGGCCTGCCAGCGTTCCCAACTCTTCCGGACCCATGCCGCGCAGCTCCGCCAGTTGCCGCACCACGTCGAGGACAAAAACCGGCTCATTGCGCTTGCCGCGATTCGGTACTGGAGCAAGGTAAGGGCTGTCGGTCTCCGTCAGCAGGCGGTCGAGGGGAACGTCGCGGGCCACTTCGCGAAGGTTCTCCGCCTTCTTGAAGGTCACGTTTCCGGCAAAGGAAATCATAAATCCCCAGTCCAGAAACCTGAACGCCTCGTCACGGCTTCCCGTAAAACAGTGGAGAATTCCGCCCTGGCCGGAGCCCGCCCAGTGCCGGTTAATAATCTCCGTAAGGTCCGCCCAGGCGTCGCGGCAGTGGATAATCACCGGCAGATTCGTTTCCCGGGCAATCTGCAACTGCTCAATCAGAACCTGCTTCTGGATCTCGCGCGGCGAATGATCGTAGAAATAGTCGAGGCCGATCTCGCCGATGGCCAACACTTTCGGCTCACCCGCGGCCCGCCGCAGCATCTCAAAATGCCTTTCCCCGGCGCCTTGCGCCTCATGAGGATGGATGCCCGCGGTGGTGTAAATCCAGTCATAACGCGCGGCGATGGGCACTCCGGAGGCAAGGTCGTCCGGCCCGCTGCCGCCGCTCACCGTCAGCAGATACCGGCAACCCGCCCGGCGCGCCCGCTCAATCACTTGCTCGCGGTCAGCGTCAAACTGCTCATCATCAAGATGACAATGGGAATCGACGAAAAATTGGTCCATTGATTCAGTTACCGGAGCTTGGCTCCCTTGGGCACGTCGTCCTTAAATGTGGCCAGCACGGGACGGCCTTCGTCGCCCACAGAAGCCGCCACGATCATGCCGTTCGATTCCACACCACGCAGCTTGCGCGGCTGCAGGTTGGTGACCAGGACCACCTTCATGCCCACCAACTGCTCGGGCTGGTAATATTGCGCGATGCCCGCACACACCTGGCGCACTTCCGTGCCGATATCCACCTGCAGCTTCAACAGCTTGTCTGCTTTCGGTATGGGCTCGGCGGCAACAATTTCGCCCACTCGCATCTCCACTTTGGCAAAATCTTCAATCGAAATCTTGTCGCTCGCGGGTGCGGCAGCGGGTGCAACTGACGGCTGCGACGCAGCCTGTTCCGTGACAGGTGGTTTCTCTCCAGACGGTGTTTCCACGGTTTTCTCCTTTTCAGATGAAGCCTGGTGGCCTTTGCGGTCCGCTTCCGCGAATTCATTTAACCTGGCCACTGCTTCGGCTTTGTCCAGACGTGGGAATACCGGCACCGGTGTGCCGATGGCAGATGGGACGTCTCCCCAGAGCTGGTCATCGAATTTTTGTTCACCAAGGCCACTGGACTTCCCAAGCTGGTTCCAAATGATCTGCGTCGAATAAGGCAGCACCGGATGAGCCAGAAGCGTTGCGATGCGGACTGCATCGTAGGCCGTAAAGAGCACCGTCTCCAGCCGCTCCCTCTTTTCAACGTCTTTCGCAAGGACCCAGGGCTGAAACTCCACCAGGTATTTGTCAACCTCGGCAATGAGCCGCCAAATGGCGTCCATGGCGCGCAGGAAATCGAAGCGGTCGTAGCAACTGCGGGCGTCCTGGCAAACGCTCTTCTTCAGCTCTTCGATTTCCGCGTCCCGATTGTCAGACCAGGCGGCCAGCTTTGTTGGAATCCGCCCGTCAAAGTATCTTCCAATCATCGCCAGCGTGCGGCTTGCCAGGTTGCCCAGGCCGTTTGCCAAATCCGAGTTATACCGCTGCACCAGGCCGTCGTAGGAAAAGCTGGCGTCCTGACCGAAGGGCGTATCGCGCAGCAGGTAGTAGCGCAGGGCGTCGTTGCCGGGCGCGCCGAACGAATCGAGGGCATCGACAATCGGCTCTGGATAAACCACGTTGCCCTTTGATTTCGACATCTTGTCCTGCTCGTAATAGATCCAGCCGTGCGCGAAGATGGTTTTAGGCAGCGGCAGGCCGGCGGCCATCAGGAAGGCCGGCCAGTAGATGGCGTGAAACCGGATAATGTCCTTGCCGATCATGTGCACGTCGGCAGGCCACAGCTTCTGGAACTCGGCGCTGCCCTCGTCACCTTCGGCGTAGCCGATGCCGGTCAGGTAGCCCGTCAGCGCGTCATACCACACGTAAACCACTTCTTCGGGATCGTCGGGCCAGGGGACGCCCCACTTCAGCCGCCGGCGGCTGATGGAAATATCCCGCAGGCCGCTCTTGACGAAGCTGATGACCTCATTGCGCCGAAAATCCGGCTGCACAAATTCCGGATGCTTGTCGTAAAGCTCCAGCAGGCGATCCTGAAACGCGGAGAGTTTGAAGAAATAGTTCTGTTCGTTGATCAGCTCCGCCGGGCGGCCGCAGATGTCGCAGTTGGCCGGATCGGTGCCGTCCGAAACGTAGCGCTCGTCGCTCACGCAATAGCGTCCCTGGTATGTCCCCTTGTAGATCACGCCCGGATCGTTCTTCTGCGCCAGGCGGATCAGCCGCTGGACACTGGTGACGTGCTCGGGCTGGTCGGTATAAACAAAATGGGTGTAATCAATCCCCAGCTTCTTCCACACCTCGATGAACTGTCTTCGCTTCTCCGCCACAAATTCCGCGGGCTCAACCCCGGCCGCTTCCGCCGCCCGCTGCAGCTTTTCGCCGTGCTCGTCGTTGCCGGTCAGGTACGCCACATCGTAGCCGCACATGCGCTTGTAGCGCGCAACCACGTCGCAGACGATGGTGGTGTACGCCGAGCCCACGTGCAGGCGGGCGTTGGGATAATAAAGCGGAGTGGTTAGATAGAATTTGCTCATTGTCTGATTTGTCGATTGATTCAATCAATCCTTAAATCATTCAGTCACTTAATTCTGCAATTTCCTATAGGCCGATTGCGCCGCCTGCGTCACTTCCTTCAGCGGCACGGACTTTTCGTCCGCCAGGCGCCGGCAATCCTCGAATTCGGGCGCCACGTTGACGATCTTGCCCTCGAGGCGCGCCACTTTCATTTTCACCGGCCCGTATGCGGTTTCAACCTTCACCACCTCGCGCTCCAGCACCTTGCGCCGCGATTCAGTGATGCGCACGCCGATGGTGGTGGTCTCTTCAAAGAACAGATGCGTGAGCGTGCTTTCGAGTTCCGGCTTCGAAATCACGCTGACCAGCAGCCCCGGGCGGTTCTTCTTCATCTGGAGCGGGCTGCACGTCACATCCAGCGCCCCCGCCGCAAGCGCCTTTTCCGCAAAGGGCCCGTAGAGTTGCGGGTTCATGTCATCGATGTTGGCTTCAATCACCAGGACGGTTTCGTCGCCTCCGTCGGCCGCGCAGCTCCCGCGTCCCTCGGTCCTTTCGCCCAGCAGCAGCCGCGCGATATTGGGATGCGTGGGGAAATCCTTCGCGCCCGCGCCGTAGCCGATCCGCTCCACCTTCATGGCCGGAACAGGACCGAACCCCGTCGCCAGGGTTGAAACCAGCGCCGCGCCCGTCGGGGTGACAAGTTCACTTTCAACACCCGAAGAGTAAACCGGAATTCCTTTCATCAGCTCCGCCGTGGCCGGCGCCGGAACGGGCAATGTGCCGTGCGCGGCCTCCACCCTTCCGCCGCCCACATTCAGCGCCGAGCAGACCAGTTCCGGATTCCCCAGCATGGCCAGCCCCAGGCAAACGCCCACAATGTCAAGGATGGCGTCCACGGCGCCGACTTCGTGAAAGTGGATCTTTTCAATGGGCTGATTATGGAGTTTTGCTTCCGCCTCGCCCAGCCGCCGGAAAACCTGAAGGGCTTTTTGCTTCGCAGCCCCGTCAAGGGCCGCCTCTCCAATCAGTTTTTCAATGTGGCTCAGGTGCCGGTGCGGTTGCTTATCGGGTATGACGATATCAACGTGATTGCCGGCAATCCCATTCCGCATCACCCGGCTCTGGGTGAATTCGTAAGGCCCCAGGTCGATTTTCGCAAGCTCCGCGCGCAGGCGGTCGAGTTCCACTCCGGCATCCAGCAGAGCGGCCAGAAACATATCGCCGCTGATTCCCGAAGAACAATCCAGGTAAGCCAGTTTCATAAATTCCATCGATTTGGGGCAGAGACTCAAGGTGATTGCCCGCAAATAGTGCGGAATCCTTAAATGTTAGGCGTTCGCTCGAAGGCTTGTCAATGAAAGCGGGGTGCCGGCGTAGGGGCTCGAGCGTGCGGTGCGTTCGCATTGTGCCCCACATAGAGGGGGCTTTACGCCGCCACATGGCGAGATAAGCTCGCCGCTACGGCTCAGCCGGCGATGGAAACGTGGCACCCGGCGCGTCAGTGAAAAAACCGCCCGTGCAACTGGCTCGCCGTGAAGTTCGGATCTTTGGCCATGTCCATCAGGCGTCGTTCCCGTATTCGGACCGATTCAACCGCCTTCGCCAGTCCCTCGGCCGCTTCGGCGGGAATCTGAATCAGGCCATTCATGTCGCCGTGCAAAATGTCCTGCGGGCGAATGACCAGACCCATCACGGTGATGGGCACGCCCACGCGCACAATGCGGAAATTCGCGTGGCTGGCCACTGCGCCGCGGGCAAAATAATGGAAGCCGAGCGCGCGAACTTCGGCAATATCCCGAACGCCGCAATCGGACACCAGGCCAATGCCGCCCAGGCGCGTAAAGAAGGTGGCCATCACCTCGCCGCAATGCGTCGCATAGTCCGGATGGCCTCCCACTTCCTGAAAGGCAACCACGGCGGGTTTGGGCGATTTCTCCACCGCTTCAAAAAGCTCCACGTAGCCGCGCTCTTCCCTGGGATTGCCTTCGGTCATGGTCTCAACCTGGGCCGTGACGGCGTAGCCGCACATGGGGCCGAAATCCGGAAAGAGGCAGCGGACCTGGAGCGGCGTAAAACCTTCGCTGCGCGGCCGCAGGTGCAACTGCTCGATGGCGTTTGAAAGAGTGGGGGTGTCAATCGTCTTCAGGTATTCGATAAACGATGAGTTCGTTTCTGGCATGATTTCCTCTTTCCGGTTTCTAATTTAGCTATAGGGCCCCGCCTTCTGAGAGAAGCGTCGGCAAGGGTCTCAGCATTCTTGTTCGAATGCTGGAACGTAATTGCTACTCCGTCCAGTCGTCGGTGCGAAAGGGCGAAGCCGGCAATCCCGCCTGGTTATAGAGATTGCAGATGGGATAGTTTTGCCAGCCATAACGGACGGCCAGTGGATGCTCCACCCGGGCGCTTTCCACTACAACGGTGTCGCCTTCGATCCGCGCGGAGGCGCCCACAAACTTGTGGTCAGCGCCCGCAATCGTGAATCCCACCAGCCTCTCCGGGTTGCCAAAGAGCCGGGGAGCCACCAGCCCGCCGCCCAGATGCGTAAAGTGGAGGCGAATCTTGTTGCCTTCAACTTCCATTGCGGAATAAAGCGGGCCGGAATAAATAACTTTCTGATCGTAAGCGACCGCCTGCGCGGCAAGCGCCAGCCGCCGCCCCACTTCCTGCTTGTTGCGGGGATGCACGATGCTGGCAGAGCCGATATCAATGGTCACGGCCATGGCCGTCTTTGGGAGCGACAGCGTCATGAGCTGCGCTTCTCTCAGCAAAGGCCAGTTGGCGGGCGGCTGCACATCGACTGGTAACTGGCGAGCTGCACAAACAGAAACGGAAAATCTCCCTCGCCCCAGGCGTGCCGCCAGTCGCGGATCATGTCTGGAAAGAGCTTGCGGTACTGCAGGGCACGGTCACCGTTTGACTCGCCCTGGTACCAGATGGCGCCCTCAATTCGATAAGGAATCAGCGGCGCAATCATGGCGTTGTAGAGCGACGCGGGACGCCACGGGTTGCTGCGCGGATCGCCCGGCAGGCGGGGCGCAGCAGGCATGGGCTTTCCCGCCGCCTCAGCCTGCCGGGTGGCCTGTTCCCAATCCTGAAGCGCCTGGTTATAATGCGCGATTTCAGCCGGATAAGCCTCCTCTTCCTTTTGCCACCTTTGCAGTATGTCTCGAAAGGCAGGGTCCGACTTGAGCGTAGGCAGCGTAGTCCAGGATTCCGCGGGCGTGCCGCCCCACGAAGTGTGAATCAGGCCGATGGGTACGTGCAACGACTTCAGCAAGTTCAGCCCAAAGAAATAACCCACGGCGGAAAAATGCCCCACGGTCTCCGGGCTGGTTATCTCCCATTTGCCGGCGACATTGCTTTGCGGCTTGCCGGCCACCGTCTTGTCCACAGTAAACATCCGGACCATGGGGTAATCGGCGGAAGCAATCACCTTCTGATAGTGCTCAACACCCGTCCCCCAGACATCGGGCGTCGGCGCCACCTCAAACCCCATGTTCGACTGCCCGGAGCAGATCCACACCTGCCCAACCAGGATGTTGTGAATAACGATGGTGTTGCTGCCCGCCACGGTCATCTCAAACGGTCCGCCGGGATCGAGCGGTCCGATCTCAACCTTCCAGCGCCCGGAAGCGTCGGCCGTGGCCGTGGCCTGCTGGCTGCCCAGAGTCACGGTGACTTTTTCGTTCGGGTCCGCCGTGCCCCACACGGGATCTTTGGCGCCCGCCTGCAGCACCATGTTCTCGCTGAAGAGCGACGGCAGCCTGACTTCAGCCCTGGCCCACGGTGACGCAAACACCAGGCAGGCAAACAAGACGAGCACAGTTCTGGCGACGAAGGTGGAAAAACGCATCAAAGTTCCTCCCTTTCTCCCCACTCGGGGATTCCGGCAATCCTGATGGCAACAGAAAACAGGGACTTGACTTATATCGGAGTTGGAAGCGATTTTCAAGGATGCTGATGGAATCGAGCGAAAATCCGCCGTTTTGCTCAACCGGCGCGGTGCTTTGTTGACAGTGATGGAACTGCTGGGGCATTCTAGTATCACTGCGACGAAACGCGATCGAGGTGCAAGCCGCGAAAGCAAGCGGCGTTCCGTTGCCGTGCTCGCCCGGAGTGGACTTGAGACAAGCTCATTCCCATCCGGCGAGGAACGCAATCGCATTGCGGCGAATGGAAGCAAGTTATCGGGCCGGTAGCTCAATTGGTAGAGCATTGCCCTTTTAAGGCAAGGGTTCCGGGTTCGAGTCCCGGCCGGCTCACCAGTTATAACAGATTTCGATCTCTCCCGGGGCCGCTTTGCATCTCTCCGCAGATTCCGTTACCACATCACCTTCCGGATTACAACTATGAATGAACTCCTTTGCTCCTCTGCCAGCGGCATGGCGCGCGCTATCCGCGAAAAGGAAGTCTCGTCCGCCGAACTCATGCAGGCGCATCTGGAACGCATCGAGGCGGTGAACCCGAAGCTCAATGCCATCGTGCAACTGCCCGCCGAGCGCGTGATGGCAGAAGCCCGGGCAGCGGACGAATCTCTGGCGCGAGGTGAGATCAAAGGGCCGCTGCACGGCGTGCCTGTAACTTTCAAAGATGCAATCGAAACGGCCGGAATCATCAGCACGGGCGGAACGATGGGCCGGCGCAACTTTGTCCCGCAGCAGGATGCCGTGGTGGTCAAACGCCTGCGCGATGCCGGAGCCATTGTGCTGGGAAAAACAAATTGCCCGGAATTTGGCTGGGCATGGGAAAGCGACAACCTGATCTACGGCCGCACCAACAATCCTTACGATCTGTCGCTTTCTCCCGGAGGATCGAGCGGCGGTGAAAGCGCCCTGATTTCCGCCGGAGGCTCGCCCCTGGGGTTTGGCAGCGATGCCGGCGGCAGTGTCCGCTTTCCGGCCAATTGCTGCGGTCTTGCGAGCATCAAGCCGACCTCCGGCCGCATTCCGCGCACCGGCCATTTTCCCGGTCCCGGAGGCACGCTGGATGCGCTGTGGCAGATCGGCCCGCTGGCACGGAGCGTGGAAGACCTGGAGCTTGCCCTCAAAATCGTTTCCGGCGTTGACGGACACGACCCGGCGATTGTCCCTGCGCCGCTCGGCGAAACATCGACGGTTGACGTGAAGAAGCTTCGAGTGGCGTTCCACACGGACAACGGGATTGCCGCGCCGGAACCCGAAATCGCCGAAGCCGTTCGCAAGGCCGCGGCGGCACTTTCTGAGGCCGGAGCAATGGTGGAAGAAGCGCTTCCGCCGGGAATCGGCGAAACGTTTGAGATTTATCGCGGGCTGTTCTGCGCCGATGGCGGTTCCGGACTGAAGGAGCTGATCGAACTGGCGGGAACCCGGGAGATCCATCCGCTGCTGCAGCAGGCACTCGACATCCAGCAGCAGCATGGAATTTCAATGGCTGATTACGGGGCGCTGGTGGCCAGGTGGGACGCTTTCCGCAGCACGATGCTGGGTTTTGTGGAAAACTACGACGCGATTCTGAGCCCGGTGTGCAGCTTTGCCGGCATGGTCCACGGATCAACCTACAGGCGGCTGCCGTCTTTCAGCTACACGATGACGCACAACCTGACCGGCTGGCCGGCGGCCGTGGTGCGCGCGATGAATACCGCCGAGGGGCTGCCCATCGGCGTCCAGGTTGCCGCGCGCCCCTGGCATGAGCACGTGGCGCTGGCCATCGCCCGCCAACTGGAAGAAGCTCTTGGAGGCTGGCAAGCTCCGGCAATCTGATCCGCTTCGCTGCCGATGGAGCCTTACGCCACGGCTCTGCCCGATGTGATGTCCCAGGTGACCTTTTTCCCGGCAACGTAGGAGAGGTTCACCATGTGCCCGGCTGAAGCTGCCCGGTGGCCCACCTCGGCGTTTTCCCCACACTGCTTCCGCGAGCGCACACAGTCAAAGAACTCGGCCATGTGCAGGGTGGTGGGGTCGGCGGTATCTTTGGCCGGGATTTCCTTCCGCGGCGGGGCCTTTCGCGCGGCTTCTTCACGCCGGTTTCCCACGTCCATGAATTTTTTCTGCAGGGCCACGGGCCAGCTATCGATGGAATAGCTGTAGCCCTCGCGGTGGGAATCAATGGCATAGGTCATGGACGAACCGCCCAGCGGCAGCACCAGTGTGCCATCCGTACCCAGGAAATGGATGCCGTTTCCTACCACGCTTTCGGCGTTGAAGGTGGAAGCCATGTTGACGTGGAACCCCTCGGGGTACTCGAACAGAGCGTCGAGCGTGTCGGGCACCTGGCGGCCATCATTGCGAACGAGAATGCCGCCCGTGGCCACAACGCTTTTCGGCATCCCGGCGCCCAGGATGTAGTGGATGGAATTGATGAGGTGGACAAACAGGTCCGTCGTGATCCCTCCGGAATAATCCCAGTATTTGCGATAGCGGAAAACCCGCTCTGCTTCGAAAGGACGCTGCGGGGCCCCTCCCAGCCACTCTTCCCAGTTGAAGTTCACGCCGTTTTCGAGGTCCGGCGGGATGGGATAGTTCCAGGAACCCGCCGAGCTGTTTCGATTGTAGGCTGCCATCACCTTGGTGACTTTCCCCAGCTTGCCGGAGGAGATCATCTCTTTGGCGATGCGGTTCTGGCTGGAAGAGATCCACTGGCTGCCCACCTGCACAATCCGGTTGCCGTTCCGGGCCGCGTCAATCATCTTCTGGCCGTCGGCGATGCGGTGGGTCATGGGCTTTTCAATATAGACGTCCTTGCCGGCGGCAATCGCATCCAAAAACAGTGGAGCGTGCCAGTGGTCGGGTGTAGCGATCACCACGGCGTCAATGTCCTTGCGGTCCAGCAGCTTCTTGTACTGGGCAAAATTGGTATCGATCTTGCCGTCCGTCCGCTCCTTGGCGCGTTCCAGGTGGCCCTTGTAGCAGTCGCAGACCTCAACCAGGTTGGCCTGCCCGGTCTTTCTGGCCGATTCAAACAGTATGTTGCCGCGAATGCCGAAACCGATAAACCCAACATTCACCCGGTCGCTGGGCGCGGCGGGCCTGGGGAGGGGCGAGGCCGCTTCAACCGCCACGGGTTCGCCATTCAGCATCAGTCCCAACCCGGCGGCGCCTGCGGCGCCCCGGCGAATAAACTCTCGACGATTGAAACCAGCCATGACCCTACCTCCTTGGATACTTCAAATCTTTTTTCAATTCCGCGCTCGAAGCCGTCCGTACCCGTTTAACCCCCAGACCCGGCGCTTCCCAGACTTCATGGGCGCCTCCCCCTATCAAAAACCATCGTGCCGGGGGATGCTGTGACCGCCGTCACTCCTTGTGCGGCAGACCCGCGAGTTTGCTATGCTGGTTAATCTAATGCTGGCGGACCTTAATTTGAGAGGCAATTATGAGTAAGTCCAAACCGCAAACCCCCTCCCGGCTGCCCAAGGTCGCATACCGCAATGAACGATTCATGGACAGCGCCGATGGGCGCACGTTACGCATTGCCGCTGAATATCTGGAGCCCCAGGTGCGCCTGCGGCGCGCCGGCGTGCAGAACACCGTGGTCTTTTTCGGGTCGGCGCGGGTGCTGCCCCATGACAAAGCCCGTGAAAGACTCCGGGAGGTGATGACGCGCGCCAAATGCGGCGGCCCGCCGCCCACAAAGGAAGAATTGCGCGCCGCGCGCATGGCCCTGAAGATGTCACAGTACTACGAGCAGGCCCGCGAACTGGCCCACCTGATTACCACCTGGTCGCTGGGTCTGAAGAACGGCAAGCATTTTCTGGTAGTCTGCTCAGGAGGTGGACCCGGCATTATGGAAGCTGCCAACCGGGGCGCCCAGGAGGCCGGAGGCGTTTCCATCGGCTTCAACATCCGCCTGCCCTCGGAGCAAAACGCCAACCCTTACATCACTCCCGATCTGTGCTTCCTTTTCCGCTACTTTTTTATGCGCAAGCTCTGGTTTGCCCAGCCCTCGCGCGCCGTCATCGTTTTCCCCGGCGGCTTCGGCACCATGGACGAGATGTGGGAATTCCTGACGCTGATCCAGACCCACAAGATGGGCCATCGCAACACCATCCTGCTTTACGGGTCAAAGTTCTGGAAGAAAGCCGTCAATTTTGACTGGCTGAGGGAGGCGGGAACGGTGACGGCCGAAGAATCAAAGCTGATCCGCTTTGTGGACAGCCCGCGCGAAGCATTTGAAGCTCTCAAGTCCGCGCTGACCCGCCAGCTCCGGCTGAAACAGGTACCACGCCACCCGTTCTATTGAGGGGCAGTTCATCAGGGTGGCAGGATTTTGAGGGTCGGGACGGCAGGCGACTTTAGTTCTCTGCTTTTTCCAGCCGCTTCAGGAACACTTCAATCTCGCGCTGAGTTTGCAGATCGCCTTTCTCGCAAGCCACCGCGGCGCCCTTCTGATAAATCTCCCGCGCCTCATCCAGGCGGTCCAGGCCCACCAGCGATTTCCCGAGTTCGCGGTAGGCCGCCGAATAATCGGACTTCAGCCGCAGCGCCTCGCGGAGCTCGCGTTCAGCATCGGCGTAGCGCTTTGCCTTCAGGTATTCCCGCCCCAGGCTGTAGCGCACCATCACGTTATCAGGCGCCTGGACGGCCATCGCCTCAAAGGATTCCAGCAGCGATTTGTCAGCTTGATTTTCGTCCACGGCAAGGCCCCGCTCCGCTACTTCAGGTTCTCCGGTATCAGGTATTCCACCAGCACCAGATCGTGCCACTCACTTCCCAGCCGGCCGTGCTTCTGGAACACGCCCACTTCCCTCCAGCCCGCCAGTTCACACAGCTTGCGCGCCGAACCGTTGTCAGCAATAATGCGGCCCACCAGCTTGTAGAAACCCTTTTCGCGCGCCGCATCCTGCATGGCCTTGATGAGTTCCTGCGCCACACCGTGCCCGCGCAGGCTGCGCTCGATAAAGATGGATAATTCCGCCACGCCGTCGAAACACCTTCGCGGGCTGTAGGGATTGAGCCCCGCCCAACCCATCAGCGTGTGTTTCACTTCAGCCACCAGCACCGGGTAGCGGTCCGGGCGCGCGGCGATCCACAGATAGCGTTCCTCAGGAGTGACGTAAGCGTTTTCGAAGGTTGCGGCACGGTCCTGCACGCCCTGGTTGTAAATTCTGGCAATCTCCTTTGCGTCATCGACGCGGGCCGGCCGAATCTTCAGCGGACCGCTCCATTCTGCCGTCATGGGCTGCCTGTCCTTTCAATTGCACGGATTAAGCACAGTTCCTGCCTGCCGCAATCTCGCCAGGTAAGCACGGACTGGCTCTCGCAATGGTCAACTTTAAGAGGAAACCACTGCCGATTGCAAGGATGGCCGTCACAATCTTTCTCAGGATGCAGCGGCAGCCAGGCGGTCGAGAATCGTGTAAAGCGTGGTGCGCAGCGCTCCCGCGAGGTGCCCGGAGGCGCGCAACTCCCCGCCCGTCTGTATCGAAGGCCCCCGGACAAGGTCTGCCGCCGAGTGCTGAATCAGGTCCTCAAGCCCCTGCGGCAGCACTTCCAGATGGAATTGCAACCCCAGCACTCTGCCCTCAAGTTCGAACGCCTGGTTGCGGCAAACGGCGCTCTCCGCCAGCCGCACGGCGCCCTGTGGCAGGTCAAACGTTTCACCATGCCAGTGCAGGACCGTCATCTCCGCCGGCAGTCCCCCGAACAGCCCGCTGGCCGCCGCTTCCGGCGTTAACCGGACCGGAAACCATCCAATCTCTTTCTCGCGGTTCCGGTAAACCCGCGCGCCCAGAACCTGCGCCACCAGTTGCGCACCCAGGCATACGCCCAGGACAGCCTTCCGCTGGTGCACAGCGTCCGCGATCAGTTGCTTCTCGGCGGTGAGCCAGGCGAACCTCGAGTCGTCGTTGGCGCTCATCGGCCCGCCCATGACCACCAGGAAATCGAAGGTATCCAGAGCAGGTAACTTTTCGCCGCTGGACTGCCGGGTGAGCGTTTTCGAGTGTCCGCGCTCCAGCGCCCACTCGGCAATCGCCCCCGGCCCTTCAAACGCAACGTGCTGGATGATGTGGATTCGCATCGGTGAACCCGTCCACGACGGGGAAGTGATCAATCGCCCAGGGTTGTGAGATCTTACGTTGTATCCTGAGTGATCTCAAACGTGTGGCTGCCGTCTTGGTCTTGTATCCTGTCTCGAACCCTCAAACCTTTCGACGCGTCGGCCAGTGCGTTTCGAGCCTGGGGGCATCATCCCGATGTCCCACGACGCCCAGGCACCTTGTGCCATCGAGGCTGGCGTTCAGAGCCGCCAGATTTCGCAACAAATCGCGACCTAAGCTCAGCAACGCCCTAAATCCTCACAAAGGTCTTCTTGCGGAACATGTAGTAGAGCGCCAGCCAGAGGATGCCCACAGTTCCGGCGGCGACCAGGAAATTGCCGAACATTCCCAGGTGCGTCGCGAGCCCCGCAAACAGCTTGTGGCTGATGGTCTTGAAGGGGATGATGTCCGGAGCGATGTAGGCAACGATGGCGTTCATGCCGAAGACGATAAAGAAGAACGCCCAGCGCCGGTAGCCCCGCACGTCGATCACGTAGTAGAACAGGGCCAGCAGCAGCAGGCACCAGCCGCCCGACCACAGCACCATGGAACTGGTCCAGATATGTTTGATAATGGGGAACTCGAAGCCCCACAGCCAGCCCGCAAACAGGCACGCCAGTCCGGAAGCTGCCAGCAGCAGCGCCTTGCGCTCCTTGGGTTTGGGACCCCGCAGCAGGTGGCCGGCCATCACGCCCATCAGCGTGGTGGCTCCGAAGCCCAGGCTGCTGAGAATCCAGGTGTAGTTGGTTCCGTCGCGGAAGCGGCCCAGGATCACCGTGTCAACCCACATGGCCAGGTTGCCCTGCGGGGTGAGGACTCCGGCCCCGACGCCCGGCACGGGAACGAAACGCATCAGCGCCCAGAAAACCACCAGCAGCGCAATCGCCAGGCCTGCCTGCCAGCGCACCGGCAGTTCCACCAGCGCAATGGAGGCAATCAGGTAACCGGCGGCAATCGACTGTAAGCGTGTTGCTGTAAATCTGGAAGTTGCCCAGTGTGAAGAGCAGCAGGTGTCCCTGGGCCACCATGCCCAGAACCCACAGCACTGCGACGCGATAAGCCACCTTGCGGTAGATTTTGCGGCGGCCATCGCCCCGCTCCACGCGCTTGCCGACGGAGAATGGCATGGCCACGCCCACGATAAAAAGGAAGAGGGGCATGATGATGTCCCAGAAATTGAAGCCCACCCAGGGGGTGTGCTCAAATTGTCCGGCCAGCCAGGGCGGCAGCGGGTTGGCAAACAGCTTGAAAAATTCCAGCACAAACGGGGCTCCGCCGGCTATCCAGAACATATCAAAACCGCGCAGGGCGTCCACCGATACGACGCGCTCCGAAGGAGCGACAGCGTGGAGGGCGGGGTTCGCAGGTTTGGACTGCTCCGCCGGTGCGCTCTCGGCGATTACTTGAGGCGAGTGTGCATCCATGGTGCTTTCTCCTACGTAATCAAAGTATCTCCGGCAGCCCGGCGCCCAGGACGGGGCTGAAGGTTCACGGGCCGGCCTTGTGACATTTACCGTGGCACTGATATACCGCAACCAGCCGGTCGAAGCAAGGGGAAAGATGCTCGAAGAGCTTCTTGCCCCTGGGCGGCAATCTGTTTAGCGTCATTCGTCCGGACCCTCCGGTTGACCCCTGTCCACGGCGATGGCATGATAGCGAAGGGGGTAAAGACCTTCTATGAAAAGTACAAGAAGCAAGGTAATCTGCGCCGCGGCGGTGGTTTGTGCGGCTGCCGGCTTGTGGATTCTGGGTTCAAACCCGGTCGCCCGTGCGCAGCAGCCGGGGCCGGGGCCCACTCGAACACTGGTGAAACGGTTTACGCGCCCAAGAAGTCGGCCAAGCCCAACCTGGAGCAGCAGCCGCAAAACCAGCCTACTGAGCAGCCCGAGAAGGTTCCACAGCAGCCTGGCGAGGAGGCCCCCCAGGAAAAGAAGCCGGAAAAGATCAACCCCGACCAGGTTTACACTCTCTCCACCGCAATCCAACCTGGTGAACGTGGATGTGCTGGTCACAGACAAGAATGGCAATCCGATCACGGGGCTGGGCAAAAAGAATTTCAAGGTGCTGGACGACGGCGTTCCGCAATCCGTCACCAACTTTTCCACGGCGGAAGCGCCCATGACGGTGACCATGCTGATTGAGTTCAGCAACAAGTGGTGGGGTTACCTCTACCTCGCTCTGGAAGACGCCTATAAGTTTCTGAACTTCATGGAGCCCAAAGACTGGGTGGCGGTGATCGATTTCGATATGCAGACGCATATCCTGCAGGACTTCACGCATGACCGCTATCAGGTGCGGTCGGCGCTGGACACGCTGCGAATGCCCGGCTTCAGTGAAACCAACCTCTACGACGCCCTTTCGTTCACCATCGACCGCATGAAGAATGTGGGCGGGCGCAAGGCTATCGTTCCCATCGTCACTGGCTTTGACACCTTCAGCAAACTGACCTACGGTCAAATGCTGAAGATCGCCAAAGGATCCGACACTCCCATCTATCCGGTCAGCATTCTGGAGTGGGTCTCCATCCGTTACGGAGATTCGATTGACACGCTTCAGGCCCGCAACGCCCTCACTTCCATCGCCCGGTATTCGGGTGGTGAAGCTTATTTCCCTCGCTTCGAGGGGGCTCTGCCGGACATCTACCGGCAAATCGCCGGCCAGCTTCGGCACCAGTACAGCGTGGGCTTTATTCCCACCGACAGCACCAAGAATGGCAAGTACCACAAGCTGAATGTGGAACTGGTGGACGCGCAGGGGAATCCGCTGATCATCACCAATCAGAAGGGTAAGAAGATCAAATACCGCGTGGTTGCCCGCGAGGGCTACTTCTCGCCCAAGGCGTAGGACGCTCCAACGGACGGTCCGCAGCAGGCACGCACCTGAGACGAAGGTCCACGGCCGGCGCCGAAGGCCGGCCGTGGCCTCTCAGCTTTCCCGCCACAGCCTAGTGCCGGAAGTGCCGGATGCCGGTCATCATCATCGCCATGCCCAGGCGGTCGGCGGCTTCAACCACTTCTTTGTCGCGGACCGAACCGCCCGGCTGAACCACCGCCGTGGCGCCCTGTCTGGCGGCCTCTTCCACGCCATCCGGGAAGGGGAAGAAAGCGTCGGACGCCACCACCGTTCCCTTCAGATCGTGCTTCAGGTCCCGGGCCTTCATGGCCGCGAGCTTCACCGAATCCACCCGGCTCATCTGCCCGGCGCCGACGCCTACAATCACGCCTTCGCGCCCGAAAACAATGGCGTTGGACTTGACGTGCTTCACCACCCGCCAGGCAAACACCAGCCCGCGCATCTCTTCTTCCGTCGGCTGGCGCTTCGTGGCGCATTTCCACTCCTCGGGCTGGGCTCCCATGGTGTCGGGAGTCTGCACCAGCAGGCCGCCGCCCACGCTTTTCAGTTGCGGGCCGTATTCGTCCCCGGCGGTCGCGGACATATCAATCAGGCGCAGGTTCTTCTTGGCCTTCAGCCGCTCCAGCGCGTCGGCTTCAAAGCCCGGGGCGATGATGGCCTCCACAAACAGTTTGGCCATCTCTTCCGCCGTCGCCAGGTCGAGCTTGCGGTTCACGGCAATCACCGAACCGAACGACGAAACAGGATCGCCCGAAAGCGCTGCCTTGTAACTTTCCGCCAGCGTCTTGCCCACGGCGATGCCGCAGGGATTGGTGTGCTTGAGGATGGCGGTCACCGGCTCGGTGAATTCCTGCGCCACGCGCCACGCCGCTTCCAGGTCCACCAGGTTGTTGTATGAAAGTTCCTTGCCGTGGAGCTGCGGAGCATGCGCAAGTCCCCGGCCCGCAAAAGCGCTGTTGCGATAGAGCGCCGCGCTCTGGTGCGGATTTTCTCCGTAGCGCAGGTCCATAGCTTTCTCAAAATTCAGATGGAAATTTTTCGGCAGGCCGGGCTCCGCGCGCTGCTGCAAGGTGGTGGAAATAAAACCATCGTAGGCGGCGGTGGTGGCAAACGCCTTTCGCGCCAGAGCCAGGCGCGTTTCGCGCTCCAGCCCTTTGTTCTTGCCGAGTTCCTCAAGAATCGTGTTGTAATCGGCCGGGTCAACCACCACGGCGACGTCCTCAAAATTCTTGGCGGCCGAGCGGATCATGGTGGGCCCGCCGATATCGATGTTTTCAATCAGCTCTTCGAATTCCACGCCGGGCTTGGCGGCGGTTTTTTCAAACGGATAAAGGTTGACGGCCACCAGGTCAATCACGCTGATCTCATGATCTTTCAGGGCCGCCACATGGTTGGGGTTCGAACGGATGGCCAGGATGCCGCCGTGGACTTTGGGATGCAGCGTTTTGACGCGGCCGTCGAGCATCTCCGGAAAGCCGGTCAGTTCAGAAACGTCGCGGACCTTCACGCCTTTCTCACGGAGAAGCCTGGCCGTGCCGCCCGTGGAGACGATTTCGACGTTCAGTTTGGCGAGTCCCGCCGCAAAGTCGACAATGCCAGTTTTGTCGCTGACGCTAAGCAATGCACGAGTGATGGGTTTCATAGATACTCCTGAGGTTTTTATCTTGGATTCAACATGGGAAAAACGTATTCGATCTTCAGCTCTTCGGGTGACCGCCCGCATCCCGCCGCGGCAGCGCAACGGGAACACAGGGGCTCACAGGCGAGGTGGAAAAAGCAAGCCGGTCATCCATCTGAAGACCCGGTTGCCGGCAGCCTGGCGAATGGCGCTTGCCGAAACACCGTCGCCCGCCGGCCGGAAAAACGCAGCTCAATGGCGCCCGGTTTTCCGGGGGTTCACGAATCGGCTTTCACCGCCGTGAACCGGACCTTGCCTTCCTCGACGGTGACTGAAAACTGGACGCCGTCGCATCCCAGTTCCTGCTTGAGTTGCATTGTTCTTTCACGAACGAATCTTCGAAACCTTTCAGGGTCAAGGTCGTCGGTGCTCTCGCCCGTGCGCTGCTTGGCTTCCACCAGGGCCTTCAGCAACTGGTCCACCTTGTCCTGCTCGCTATCGGGATCGCGGCAAACAACCTGCATGGCCCGGTGCGTTTCTGCCGCACGCCTTCGGTGCCCGAACTCCCGGCCTTCTTCCCTGCTGCGCAACCTTTTCCGCCAGAGGTCGTTGTGAACAGAATAACGCTGCCATAGCTGGTTGAATCGGAAGCGATGGCCGGCGCTCAGCTTGGACACATCGCTCGAAAACCTCTTAATGGCCTGCTCAACCCGGAAGAGGGTGTCATTCGGAGGCCGCGGCATTCCCCCGTTAAAGTAGGCCTCATACTCGATCTTGAGACGGCGGATGTTTTCCTCGAGCTTGGTCAGTTCCTCGTCAATCGTCACCAGGAACCCTCACGCAGGAGCGCCAGATTCGCCATTATAACCCCCCAGAGACGCGAAGCACCAAGACAAATGGAGTCGACGGCCCTTTTGTGAACCTGATACGGCGGTTATCCATTCATTTCGGTCATGCAGCCCGGGCCTTGAGTCCGAAAAAGTCGCGAAATACCCTCCGGAGGTCCGCAGAAAGATGAAACGGGCAAGGTCCGCAGCCTGGCCCAGGTTGACCCTCCCACGCCACTTATGTTGAAATGGCCTTGCGGTGCGCCTATGCGCCATGCTGCCCTGCCCGTGGGCCTGGAGTAACGTTGATGGAAACCAAAAGTGATGCGAACGCCGTCGCCGGGTTGCTGCGGCAGATCCCTTCCGTCGATGACCTGCTGGGCAGGGAGGCCCTCCGGCTGCTCGAAGCGGAGCTGGGCCACCGGGTTGTGGTCGAGGCCGCACGGGCCGTCCTGCAAAGCGTGCGGGAAAAGATTGCGAAGGGAACTCTTAAAGCTTTCTCACCCGCCGAACTTGAAGAAAGCGTCGCAACGGCCGCGCGCGACCTGGCAGCCTGGTCGCTCGAACCCGTCATCAATGCCACGGGCGTCATTCTCCACACCAACCTGGGCCGCGCTCCCCTGGCTGGCAAAGCGGTGGAGCACCTCGGGGAAATTGCCGGCCGCTATTCCAACCTGGAATACGATCTTGGCAAAGGAAGCCGCGGAAAGCGCGATACCCACACCGACCGCCTTTTTGCGGAACTCGTGGGCGCCGAGCGGACCCTGGTGGTGAACAACAACGCCGCCGCCGTGTTCCTCACCCTGAACGCGCTGGCCGAGGGCGGCGAAGTGGTGGTTTCGCGCGGTGAATTGATTGAGATCGGCGGGTCGTTCCGCATTCCGGACATCTGCGCCAAAAGCGGCGCCAGGCTGAGGGAAGTGGGCACCACCAACCGGACGCGGCTGGCCGACTACGCCGGCGCCGTCAATGAAAATACCCGGGCGCTGCTGCGAGTCCACCCCAGCAACTTCCGCCTTGTGGGGTTTGCCGAGCGCCCGGAACTGGCCGAACTGGCCGGCCTCGCGCAGCAGCACCATCTGCCCCTGATTGAAGACCTGGGCAGCGGCTGCCTCATTGATCTCAGGCCCCTGGGCATTCAGGATGAGCCGCCCGTGGGCGCGAGCTTGAAGGCGGGCGCGGACGTGGTGACCTTCAGCGGAGACAAGCTGATGGGAGGAGCGCAGGCGGGCCTGATTTGCGGCAAGCGGGAATTCCTGGACCGCATCCGCCGGAACCCGCTGTTCCGCGCCCTGCGCGTGGACAAGCTGACCATCGCAGCGCTGGAAGCCACCATCCGGCTTTACCTTGACGGAAACCTTGACGCCATTCCGGCGCTGCGCATGATGAGGCTGCCGCTGGAGGAGCTCTCTGCGCGCGCGGATTTGCTTGCCGGAAAGCTAGGGGAGATCGGTTCGGTTTCCGCCCGGGTGGAAGATGGCAAATCGGTGATCGGCGGCGGCTCCACGCCCGGGCATTCGCTGCCCGCCAGGCTGGTGGCCGTCCAGCACGGCAGGCTGAGCGCGCAGGAGCTGGAAGCCGCCCTCCGGAGGAACCGGCCACCCATCATTGCGCGCGTGGAACGGGACCTGCTGCTGCTCGACCTGCGGACGGTTTTTGACGACCAGGACGCGGAAATTGTGCAGGCGTTCGAGCGGCTTGCGTGAAGGTGGCTACAAAACGCCGGGTGGCGGGATCAACCCGCCGCTACGGGGCGGGCGGACGAGATCCATCACCGCTGCACATGCCAGGCGGCGGGATAAATTCTCAGCTGCCTGGTACAGCACAGGGTCAACTTTTTTGCATCCAATGGGAAAAGGGAAATTGAATCCCATTTCATGCGCTGAATTTTGGGGAGGCCAGGGGAAAAGTGACTGAGCAAAAAGGTGTATTGCGGAAGAGACGATCGGCTGGAATCCTGGCTGCCATGCTGGCTGCCGCCATGGCGTTCGGCATGGGGACGGCGGTGGCACGCCAAAAGAAAGCCACCCCCGGCCTGCCGGATCATATCGCTTCCCTGGGCAAAAAGCTCTACGGGCTGGACATTGACGACGCCAAGCCCATCACGGATGAGATCCAGAAGCTCGTGGTGGGCCACTTGAACACGTGGATCGCCAACCGCACGCCGGACCTCGTCGAGGTGCGGGACGAACTCGAGCAGACGTTTTCAAAACTGGAGTACCCGGCGGAGGGAACGCCTTCCATCTTTATTGCGCCCTGGAAGAACACCAACCTGATCGGCGCGGGCTACACTCTCGGCTGGAGCAACATCTGGCGCGTCAACGTGCTCGTCATCTACGAGAACCAGAACGGCCACACGCGCGAGATCGCGACCACCAGCTTTGTTCCCCGCACCGATATGCATTACGCCGTCATGGCGCCCTCGGCCGCAGGCGATTTTCGCTTTCTGGCCTATGGCCGGAGGCTGGGGATGAGCCACCCCCGCCTGTCGGCCGTCCTCTACACCTTCGACGGAAAAACCCTCGAATCGCCATGGAAGGTGGAAAACCTCTTTGACGGCAAGCTGAACGCCCGCAACAAAACGGTGGTCATCAGCTACGTGGACCGGGACGAATACATCCGCGAGACTCAGTTGGGCCGCCTGCCGGCAAGACACCAGAAGACCTACAGTCTGACTCCGCAGGGGCTTCAACTTGAAAGCGCCCACGACGTTCCTTACCGATGAGAAACACAGGCAAACCAGCAGCCGGAAGCGCGGCACGTCGTGCGGGATAATTCTTGACAATTCAGTACAGTTTCTGGGATAATTTCGATTTGCGATTAATTCGCAACTGAATTACCTTGTAGAGTCCGCTGTGCGAGGATTCGGTTCGCGAGATAATTGCGAAAGGTTCGCAACTGAGCATGGTTCTTGCAAAACACATCAAGCAACGTCGCTCCGTCACCACCCAGCTCCGCGAGCATGGCATTCGCCTGACTCGCCAGCGCCGGGTCATCGCGGATGTCCTCCAGCAAGCCGGCGAGCACCTCGACGCTCCCGAAGTCCTGCGCCGGGCCCGGCAGCAAATGCCCGGCCTGCACCTGGCCACCGTCTATCGCGCCCTGGAATCACTCAAGAAGCTCGGCATCATTGACGAGCTCGACCTGATGCATGTGAACGGCCACGGGCATTTCTACGAGGCCCGCACCAACAAGGACCACATGCACTTCACCTGCCAGCGGTGTCGCGCGGTTTTTGAGATTCAGGATCCCTTGTTTGAAAAGTTGAAAGGCCAGATCAAAAGCAGGCATGGCTTTACACTTCGCGTGGCCCGGCTGGAACTGGGCGGGTACTGCGAAAAGTGCACGGCCAGGGCCCAACAATCAGCAAAGAAGCTGGCCGCTTCCGCCTGACAGGATGGTGAAAAAGGACGTAGCGGCGGCTTTACGCCGCCAACCCATGTTGCAAGCATCAACCTGATGGCGGGGTGAGCCCGCCGCTACGTCCTCTTTGCGGGATATTCGAACAGCCTGCTAAGCCTTGGAGAGGGAGCAGCAGTTTACTGTTACGTGGACAAGCGGTGATATTCCGCAGGAATTGAGCATGTTTGATTCATTAGTCATCACGCTGCGTGAAGGCGTGGAAGCCGCCCTGATTGTCGGCATCGTTCTCGGCTATCTCAAGAAGGCCGGCCGCGATGAGTGGACGCGCTACGTCTGGTGGGGAGTGGGCACGGCGGTTGCGGTGAGCGCGGCGGCCGCCTATTTCCTTCAGAGGTGGGCCATCAGCGAGGACGCCTATGAAGGCTGGATGATGCTGGTGGGGGCGGTGTTTGTGGCCTCCGTGGTGGTCTGGATGATGCGCGCCTCCAAGGGGCTCAGCAAGGAAATCCAGAACAGGGTTTCGGACCTTTCCAACCAGCCGTCCCGCTCGGGCGCCTGGGGCATCTTCGCATTCGTTCTGCTGATGGTGTCCCGCGAAGGCGCGGAGACGGCCATCTTCCTGGGCGCCGTATCATTGCGCACCACGGAACTGATGAACCTGATGGGAGCTGTGCTGGGCCTGGCGCTGGCCATCGGCCTGGGCGTGGCGTTTTTCAAAGGCAGCGTGAAGGTCAATCTGCGCAGGTTTTTCAGCGTCACCAGCCTGGTGCTTCTGGTGGTAGCGGTGCAGTTGCTTGTTTCCGGTTTGCATGAGCTTTCCGAGTCCCAGATTCTTCCCTCCAGCCGCAGCGAAATGGCTATCATCGGCCCCATCGCCAACAGCGACGCCTTCTTTTTTGTCGCCATCATCGCTCTCTGCCTGTTTCTGGTCCTGGCGCAAAGGATCCGGTCCGGTTCAACTTCAGAGTCCGATCTGGCTCAGATGCCCGCGCCGGAGCGCCGAAAGGTGCTGGCCGGGCAGCGCCGTGAACGTTTCTGGAAGATGGCGGCAAGCTCCGTGGGACTGATGGTAATTGTGCTGATCAGCGCGGACTTTGTTTATTCCCGGGTAGCCCGGGCCATCAAGCCGCCTGTTGAACTGACTTTCACCAGTGACAACGTCGTCGAGGTTCCCGTGGACCAGTTGAAGGACCACAAGCTCCACACCTACGAGGTCGCGGCCGGGGGCAAGGAAGTCCGGTTGATTGCCATCATCGACTCATCGGACACGGTCCGCGTGGGGCTTGACGCCTGCCAGATCTGCGGTGACCAGGGCTACTACCAGCAGGGCCAGAACGTGATTTGCAGGCTCTGCGGCTCCGCCATTTACATCCCCACCATCGGGTCGGCCGGCGGATGCAATCCCATTCATATTGACTACCTCGTCCAGAACAACATGCTGGTGATTTCCAGGGCCCATCTTGCCCCTGCGGCCCGCTATTTCCACTGAGAGGCTTATGTTAAGCAGAATTGTCGGCAGGTCTCTCACACGCAAGCGGAAGCGGAAGCTTCTGGGAGTGGCAGCCGTGGCTCTGGGGATTGGCGTCACCACGGCCGTGGCCACGCTTTCACTCAGCGTGGGCGACCGCATGGCGCGCGAGCTGCGCTCCTTCGGGGCCAACATCTCCGTCACGCCTGCCGCCGACAGCCTTTCCATCGCCGTGGGCGGAGTGGATTACCGGCCTGCGGGCGCCGGGGCTTTTCTGCCTGAATCCGACCTGGCCAACCTGCGCAAGATTTTCTGGCGCAACAACATCATGGGCTTTGCGCCGTTTCTCTACGCGCCCGCGACGGTCAAGGGACGCCGCACCGTGGTGATCGGAAGCTGGTTCAACCATTCTCTGCAGGTGCAACGCGGAGACGTTTTCCAGACGGGCCTCGAGGAACTTCACCCGGCCTGGAAAGTCCAGGGCAACTGGCCGGATGACGGCTCCCGGCAGTGCCTGGTGGGAGCGGCGCTGGCAGGCAATCTGGGTGTCAAAACCGGCGACAGCCTCACCTTCCAGAGCGGCGGAAATTCCGCCTCCACCATGGACCTCGCCGTCAGCGGAATTCTCCACACAGGGGGCGAGGAGGACGATGAAGTTCTTGCGCCGCTCTCGACGGTCCAGAAATTTACCGGCCTTGAAGGAAAAGTGCGGCGCGTGGAAGTGAGCGCTCTGACCAAGCCCGAAGACGATTTCGGCCGCTCTGACGTCACCAGGCTGAACGCCGCCGACTACGAGCGCTGGTATTGCACGCCCTACGTCAGCTCCATTGCCTACCAGATTCAGCAGGCCATTCCCGGCTCCGAAGCCAAGCCCGTTTACCGGGTGGCCGCAACCGAGGGCGCCATCGTCAAGAACATCAGCCTCCTGATGGCGCTACTGGCCATCGCGGCGCTGGTGACGGCGGCTCTGGCGATGGCCTCGCTGATGTTTGCCATCGTTCTGGAGCGGCGGGCGGAAATCGGGTTGTTCAAATCATTGGGCGCCACCAACAGCCGGGTGGCCTCCATTTTTCTGCTGGAAGCTTTTGGCGTGGGACTGACGGGCGGCGTTGCAGGGTACGGGCTGGGGAGCTGGATGGCAAGCCGTCTGTCGCTGGCGGTTTTCGGCGTTCCCACCGGCATTCACTGGGTGATTCTGCCGTCGGTCCTGGCGCTGGCCCTGCTGGTGGCCCTGGCGGGAAGCGCTGTACCCCTGTCCAGGGGATTAAAGATATCGCCTGTGGCGGCGTTGCGAAATGAGTGAAAGAGTTGAACAACCCGGCAAGCGCCGCTCGCTGTTCTGGCGCCTTTGGGTCCGGTCGCTGGTGGTGAGGCGTCCGCAGGCCGCGCTGGCGGTGATTTCCCTGCTGGTTGGAGCTTCGCTCGCATCCATGCTCCTCAACCTTTACAGCGACGTGCATCGCAAGATGACCCAGGATTTCCGGTCATACGGGGCCAACGTGATCCTCAGCAGCCAGGGAGCGGCATCGGCGGGCCAGGCGGCCGTAGGCGGGCTGATGGACGGCGCAGCCTTCCAGCAGGTGGAATCCTTGCGTTCGAAGGAGAACGGCCTGGTGGCCGCTCCGTTACTTTACCTGGTGACGCGCGTTTCGCGGGTGCCGTCAAATCCCCGATTGCCGGACTTTGAGAATGTGGTCGCCGTGGGTTCCGACTTCGCCGCCCTGAAGGCCCTGGTGCCGGGCTGGCGGGTCACGGCCGGCGACGGCCCGCTCGCTTCGGGCTCCTGCGCCGTGGGAGCGCATCTGGCCCACCGCTTCCGGCTGCAGCCGGGCGACACCGTAAAACTCTCCGCCGGCGCGGGCAGCGGATCGGCAGACAACCCGGCGGCTTCTGAAACTTTCCAGGTGGCGCGGGTGATTTCCACCGGCTCCTCGGAGGATGACCAGGTTTTTGTTTCCCTGGGCGAACTGCAAAAGCTGGGCGGCATCGAGGGCAAGATCAGCGTGATTGAGATCAACATCCCCGGCCAGACCGCGGAAATCGAGCGCGGCGTTCAGCAACTGGCAGCCGCTTTCCCCCGCCTGGACGTGCGGCCCATCCGCCAGATCGTGTATTCTCAGGGAAAGGTCCTGCACACGATCCGCGGGCTCCTGATTTCATTGATGAGTTTGATTCTGGTGATTATCGCTCTGTGCGTCATGGCCACCATGACGGCCATCGTTCTTGAGCGCCGCAAGGATATCGCGGTGATGAAAGCGCTGGGAGCCAGCAACCAGGACGTCACCCGGCTGTTCCTGATGGAAGGGGCAAGCCTGGGACTGGTGGCCGGCCTGGCGGGATTTGCGGTGGGAGGTTTTCTGGCCGCCCAGGTGGGTGAGCGGCTTTTTGGAGTGAGTCTGAGCGTGGTGTGGTGGACGCTGCCCCTGGTGTGGGGCGCCACCATACTGCTGGCGGCGCTGGCCACTTTCTTCCCCGTGGGCATCATGCGCCGAATTCAGCCCGCCACCGCGCTTAAAGGAGAGTAATCCGTTGGCCTTTATTGAAGTTGACAATCTGACCCGGCACTACGGCGCTTCGGTGGCGGCCTTGAAAGAGGTTTCCTTCTCCGTGGACAAGGGAGAGTGGATTGCCGTCATGGGACCTTCCGGGTCCGGCAAGAGCACCCTGATGAATATTCTGGGCGGGCTCGATTCACCGAGCGGCGGTTCCGTCCGGATTGGCAGCGAGGAAATCGGCCGGCTGTCGTCCACCGATCTGGCGCGTTTCCGCGCCGAGAAAATCGGCTTTGTCTTCCAGCAGTTCCATCTGGTGCCTTACCTCACGGCGCTTGAAAATGTGATGCTGGCCCAGTACTTCCACAGCCTGGCGGAAGAGGCGGAAGCGCGCGAAGCGCTGGTGAAGGTGGGCCTGGGCGACCGCGTTCATCACCTGCCCTCGCAGTTGTCCGGCGGCGAGCAGCAGCGGGTCTGCGTGGCGCGCGCGCTGATCAACCAGCCCAACCTGATTCTTGCCGACGAGCCCACCGGAAACCTGGATGAGGTGAATGAAACGCTGGTGATGGGCCTTTTCACCGAGCTGCACCGCGAGGGCCACACCATCGTGATGGTGACCCACGATCCCGAAATCGGCCGCATGGCCGAGCGCCGCATCGAGCTCCATCATGGAAAGCTTTCGGAGGTTTCCGTCTTCCCGGCCTACGAGCAGGAACTGATCGAGAACCTGCTCAAGGCCGTCTGGCACTACGAAGAAGACACGGGCAGGGAGGTTTTCCCCTCCTCCGCCCTGCCGGAGTTTGCCCAGAACCGCGCCACCTTCCTGCTGATGGCCCAGGAGGAACTGGTGCGCCTGGGCGACGACGACAGCCTTTCATTCACCCCGCAGGGAAAGCGGCGCGCCGGTGAGGTGATCCGCCGGCACCGGCTTTCCGAGCGGCTGTTCTATGAGATGTTTCAGATTCACGAGGACCTGCTGGATGAGAATGCCTGCAAGATTGAGCACAGCCTGAGCGCGGAAGTCACGGAAAAGCTCTGCATCTTCCTCCAGCATCCCCAGACCTGCCCACACGGTTCACCGATCCCCGCGGGCCTTTGCTGCCCAAGGCACTGACAAGAATTTTCGTCCCTTACGAATACCGCAGCCAGCGGCGCAATTCTTTAATCGAGGGCCGTTTGCCGTACATCAGGATGCCCACCCGGTAGATTCTGGCGGAGATGCGAATCACGTAGATGGTGGTCGCAATGGAAAACGCCAGCGCCAGGAGGATCTGCCACAGGGGCGGAGTCCCCATGGCCACGCGAAGGGTCATCAGAATGGGCGAGAGGAATGGCGTCATTGAAAGGACAACGGAAAGCGTGGAGTTGGGGTTGTTGAGGATGACGTTGAAAAGCATAAAGCTGCAGAGAATCATCAGGGTCAGGGGCATTTGCGCCTGGCGCGCTTCTTCGTCGGTTGAAACAATCGCCCCGGCCGCCGCGTAGAGCGCAGAGTAAAGGAAATATCCCGCCAGGAAAAAAATCACCAGATAGACCAGCAGCATGGGCGAGAGGCTGATGCCGGGCGCGGCAGCGCCCGGACGCACCAACGCCGCGACGCTGGAGGCTGAGGCAAACAGCAGCCCTACAGCCACGGCCCACACCAGGTACTGGGTGAGGGCCACGGCCCCCACGCTCAAAATCTTTCCCGCCAGCAGATCGAAAGGCCTGATGGAGGAAACAAGGATTTCAATCATGCGCGTGGATTTCTCTTCCATCACGGAGTGCATGGTCGACATCCCGTAGACGATCAAGGTCATATACAGCACCATGCCGGCAATGATGGCGATGGCGAAATTGGTTTCGTTGGGGCCCTCTTCCTTCTTGTCTGAAGTAGGGTTCACCAACTGGACCTGCGCCAGCTTGAACACGTTCTCCATGGAGCGGGCCTTTCTTCCTTCCGCGTGCAGCCGGCCCGCGATAACGGCGTCGCTCACGGCCCGCTCAATGGGCCCCATCAGGGCCAGCGCGTGCATGCGCTTGGCGTGGAACCTTGCGGAAGCCGTCCCCGTCATCAGGCCTTTCGGCAGCACCAGAACGCCATCGAGTTGGTCGGTCGCAACCTGGGCATCGAAATACAATTCCTGCTGCGCTGAAGGGTGTTCCACAATGTGGACCACCGCAGGCTCCGGATGGGCCGCTGTTGTGTTCCGCGCCAATGACTTCTGGACCGCGCCGCCGAGCCCCCCCACCTCATCCAGGATGACGATCCTCACGGTCTGTCCCGCAACCCCTCCCGAAAGGAAAATGGAAATCAACAGGATGGCCACCGAGATCAGAGGCAGCGCGAGGGTTCCCAGGATAAAGGCCTTGGTCCGCACCCGGGTGATGTATTCGCGTTTGACGATCAGCCAGATCTTACGCATGTCGTTCCGAAATCTTCTGAATAAAGATGTCGTTCAAGTGGAGGCTCGATGAGCTCAAAGCGGCGAACCTGAACGCCGCGTTCCACGGCGCTCTTCAGAATCTGTTGGGCATCGCCCCCCGGACGCAGGGTGATATCCACCATCTCGCCGTAAGAGTTTGTCTGCTCAATAATGTTGGGAAGCTGCAGGAAGGCCGGGTCGCCCACAAACTCCATGCGGACCGTGTTGTTGCCGTAAGACCTTTTGATCGCCTTCAGATCACCGGCCAAAAGCTTCTGCCCCTTGTTCATCAGGCAAATGGAGTCACACATCTGCTCCACCTGGTCCATGCGATGGGTTGAGAGGATGATGGTCGCCCCCTGCTGGCGAAGCTCCAGCATCACGTCTTTGATCACGGCGGCGTTGACGGGGTCGAGCCCCGTGAAAGGCTCATCCAGAATCACCAGGGGCGGGCGGTGAATCACGGCGGCTATAAACTGGACTTTCTGCTGCATGCCGCGCGACAGGTTGTGGACCTCGTCGTTCATCCGGTCGCCCAGGCCCAGCCGCTCCAGCCAGAGGCGCGCCCGGCGCTCTGCCTCCGCTTCCGGAAGTCCCTTCAGGGCCCCCAGAAACCGCAGGATTTCCAGCAGCCGCATGTGACGGTAAAGGCCTCGTTCTTCCGGCAGATATCCGATCAGTTCCTGCGTCTGTTCGCTTAGCGGCTGGCCCAGCACCCGGACCGAACCCTCATCCGGAATCAGGATGCGCACAATCATGCGCAGGGTGGTGGTTTTGCCCGCGCCGTTGGGCCCCAGCAACCCGAAGACGGCGCCCTCCTTGATATCCATCGTCAGGCTGCTCACCGCGTCGAAGGAATCGTAGCGTTTTGTGACCTTTTCGAGGCTGACTGCATCCATGTCGGTTCGATCTTGCCTTTATCCCGGATTCTGAAGCCGCGGCCTGCGGAAAGAAACCGAAGAGGTTTTGTAGCATCAAACTGGAAGAGCGCGCAAGAACTCAATAATCGCTTGCCTTGCTGAGCCTGCGCGTTTCAGCCACCCCAGCCTGGGCGGCTGTACGAAGATTCGCGCATAGGATAAGATAACCTTTTTGGTGAAATTAAAACAGTTAAGAAGGGACCGGACAAAATGCGGAATGTTGTCATTATAGGGTCAGGGTGCGCGGGATTGACCGCTGCCATCTATGCCGCCCGCGCCAATCTGAACCCTCTGGTGGTTCGCGGGCATGAGGCCGGAGGCCAGCTCACGCTCACCACGCTGGTTGAAAACTATCCCGGTTTCCCCAAGGGCGTCCAGGGACCCGAGCTGATCGAACTGATGCAAAAACAGGCGGAGGAGTTCGGAGCGGAATTCCTGGAAGGTGACGTCACGCGGGTCGATCTCTCCCAGCGCCCTTTCACCCTGGAAATGGGCAAGGAAACGCTCCAGACGCAGGCGCTGATCGTGGCCACGGGCGCCTCGGCCATGCTGCTGGGACTGGACTCCGAGCGCCAGCTGCTGGGCCACGGCGTTTCAACCTGCGCCACCTGCGACGGCTATTTCTATCGCGGCAAGGACGTGGTGGTGGTGGGCGGCGGCGACACGGCGGCCGAGGATGCGCTGTTTCTGACCCGCTACGCAAAGCAGGTGAACGTGGTGCACCGCCGCGATGAATTGCGGGCTTCAAAGATCATGCAAAAGCGCATGCTCGACAACAAGGTCATCGACATGGTCTGGAACACGGTGGTGACTGAGGTGCTGGATCCCGGCAAGGGAGAAGTGACCGGGGTGCGGTTGAAAAATGTCGAGACGGGCGAAGAATCGGTCAGGGAGACCGACGGCCTCTTCATCGCCATCGGCCATTCGCCCAACACCGAACTTTTCAAAGGCCAGCTTGAAATGAACGACGTCGGCTACCTGGTGACGCACGAGGGTTCGCGCACCAACGTTCCGGGCGTGTTTGCGGCGGGCGACTGCCGCGACCACGTCTACCGGCAGGCCGTGACGGCCGCGGGCACGGGATGCATGGCGGCCATCGATGCCGAAAGGTTCCTGGCTGAAAGTTCCCACGAAAAATGATCCCTGGGGGCTTGCTGCGCGCTGGCCGTTCCGGCTGCGTGTTGGGACACTCCCGCAGGCTCCGGTTTTGCTTTTCTGTTCCGCAGCCGGGCGGCCACGGCGCCTGTTTCGCGCCGCGCGATTTTCCGCCCGGAAAACACGCTGCGGCCAACACACCCTGGCAGCCGGCTGGCGCCGCCAACCGGAAAAGCAAATCCTGAACCCAGCCTGAGTTTGCTAAACTGGAAATTGCAACCCCTCAGAAAGCGGAGCTTAGATTGATACAGATCGACCCCATCCGGCAGTTCGAGGCCTTGACCGATTGTCCGGACGCCCAGATTGACCTGGCGGAAGCGGCCCTCGCCATCGCCGCCACCGAATACCCCGGGCTCGACCCCGCGCCCTCGATCGAGACCCTCGACCGCCTGGCCGCCCGCGTCGAGGCCGGCCCCACGCTTTCGGCCCTGGCCAACATCGCCGCCCTCAACAAAGTGCTGTTTGAGGAGGAACATTTTGAGGGCAACACCAGGGAATACGACGATCCCCGCAACAGCTATCTGAACGACGTGCTGGAGCGCAAAGCAGGAATCCCCATCACCCTTTCGCTGGTCTATACGGAGGTGGCGCGGCGGAAGGGCGTGCCTCTCGAGGGAGTGGGGTTCCCCGGCCATTTTCTGGTGAAGCATCCCGGACCCCCGGCGGAGATTCTGATTGATCCTTTCCAATGCGGAGCTGTCCTGGCGCCCGCTGATTGCCTGGCTTTGCTGAGGGAAAACTTCGGGCCCGAGGCTGAACTGAAGTCGGAATACTTTGCCGCCGCCACCAAAAAACAGGTCCTGGCGCGCATGCTGAACAATCTGAAAGGGTCGTATCACCGGCGCGGCAATTATCCCAGGGTCCTCACCATGATCGAGCTCTCTCTGGCCACGCGCGAGGACGTCCTCGCCAACGTGCGCGACCGCGGAATGGTTTACTTCGCCATGCGCCGCTACTCCGACTCAGCCAGGGAGTTAAAGGTCTATTTGAAGCTGGCCGGTGAAGACGATCCCGAAGTGCAGGATGTCCTGCAAATGCTCGGCCGCATCAAAGGCATGATGAATTAGCCCGGCTTGTTCATGCCGCAACAGGGCGCAGTGAAAGGGCACGAGTTTACTCGTGCCCTACAGATGTTTGCAAAATATAGTGACGGTTCGCAATTGTAGCGCCGCCGTCCCGGCGGCAATTTTCAAGGCCGGCAAGATGCCGGCGCTACGAAGACTCGTCACTTTATTATGTAATCCTCAGTAAGAGCAGTATCTTCGCGGGCTTCAGCCCCTGAAGCGCGCCCCCGGTTACTTCAGTTTCAGGCACACGGCCAGCCCGTCGCGCAGCGGAACCATCGTGGTCATCAGCTCCGGCGATTTGTAGATCATCCGGTTGAATTTCTGGATGGCCCGCGTATCCGCATCATTCGCCGCCGCAGGGCGCGCCACCCTTCCGGACCACAGCACGTTGTCGGTGACAAACAGTCCGCCCACCTTCACCCTGGGAACCGCCAGCTTGAAAGCCTCGGGATATTGCGTCTTCGAGACGTCGTTGAAAATCAGGTCAAATTGTCCCGGCGTGGCTTCGAGCGATTCCAGCGCGTCGCCCACCATGATTTTCACCCGGCCCAGCATCCCCGCTTCACCCAGGTAGCCGCGGGCCCGCTCGGCGTTGGCCGGATCGCCGTCCGTATAAAAAACTTTTCCTTTGCGGCCCCACCGCGCGCGCCAGCCACAGCGTGGAATATCCGATGGCCGAGCCCATCTCAAACACCCGGCGAGCCCGCACCGCCAGCGCCAGTTGATGCAGCACCCGGGCGCACGCCGGGCCCACGATGGGAACCTTGTGCTTCGCCGCGTAGCGTTCCATCTTGCGCAGCACGGCGTCTCGCGCCGGCAGCAACGAATCCATATAGGCCTCAACCTGCGGTTCAAAAATTCCTGGCACATTGCCTCCTTTTTCTGTAGCTCTTTTTGTAGCGCCGGGCTCGAGCCCGGCACTGGTGAAATGCCGGCCTGAAAGCCGGCGCTACCCGAATGTCACAAAACGGGTTTCAGTTGAAGATGTTGGGGATTGGTCCACTCCATCACGGCGCCGCGCTTCTTCAGTTCCTTCGCCAGCCCGCCCGGATCCACCGCCTGCACGGCCTGGTGCTTGCCGGCCGCCAGGGTGGCCGCAACGCCCGCCGCTTCACCCATCATCATGTAGACCGGCTCCAGCCGCAACGCCCCGTAGCCGATGTGCGAAGCCGAAGCGCACACGGGAACCAGCAGGTTGCTGCACTGGCTGCGCCGGGGCAGCAGCACGCGGTAAGGAATCTGGAAGGGGATGGTGGGCACCTCCACGTCGCCCTCGTTCTGGGCGTTGCCGTTCTCATCCACGTAGCGCTGCATGTTGTGCGAGTCCGTGTTGTAAGAGCCCATGCAGATGGCGTCGGGCTTGCTCAGTTCCGTCTCCAGGTCGCGCTGCACCATCACGTATTCGCCCACCAGGCGCCGGCACTCCCGCACGTAAAGCTGGAACGGCCAGTTTCCGGTGTCGGTGTATTCATCCTTCGCCATTCCCCACTCGAGCATCTCGTCGCGCAGCGGCTGGGGCACGCGACGATCGTGGCCAAGAAAATAGAAAAATCCGGCCGTGTAATCCGCGTGTTCGCGCCACGACTGGCCGCGGCGCTCGTAGCTGGCGGTGGGATAGTCCCAGTTCCTGCCGATGTAGTCGGTCGAAAACGGCCCGAGGTTGTTGATGTCCGTCTTGCCGTTCGGCAGGGGAGAAATAATGATCAGCGAGCCCAGCTTCGGAACGCTCTTCTTCGCCTTCATCGTGGCGGCAATCAGCCGGGCCAGCAGCTCGTACTCGTGCGGATTGTAGTTCGCTGGCTTCGGAATCGCCACCTGGTTGCCCTTGTCCTTCGTCAGGCACATGCGGAAGTTATACGCCTGAATCTTTTTGTCGGCCGCTCCAGCCTTGCCGCGCGGGCCGTGGTTCATGTTCGGCAGCAGCTTGTGGTGCGAATCGTATGCGGACACGGGAACTTCAAACCAGTGCCCGGCGTACCGGTGCCCGTCGCGCACCCCGGCGAACGATTCGTCGTACTGGTCCCGGCCCTCGCGCCCCCAGGTGAACGCGACACCGGATTGCGCCATCAGGTCGCCTTCGTAGGTCGCGTCAATAAACACCGGGGCGGTGTAAGCATCGCCGCTCTCCATCGTGACGCTGCTGATGCGGCCGCCCTTCTTTTCGACGGCGCCGTGCTCGCGCAGCCGGGTGTTGTAAACCACATTCACCTTGGCCTCGCGCGCCATGGTCTTGAAAACGTCTTCGGCCACGTGCGGCTCAATTTCCCAGGCGACGGGCTGGTTGTAGTGCCGTCCCACGCGCTTGTAAAACTCCAGCGAGAGGCCCCCGATGGTTTCTTTCCTTCCCGTATCGGTGTGCCCCAGTCCGCCGGAAACCATTCCGCCCAGATGCGAGCCGGGTTCCACCAGCGCCACCCGCGCTCCCTGCCGCGCCGCCGCCACCGCTGCCGCCACGCCCGAGGCCGTCGCGCCGTAAACCACCACGTCGTATGATCCCCCGGCGGCAAAGGCCCGCGAACCCGCCCAAAGCGCCCCGCCCAGCCCCGCCAAAGAATTCTTCAGAAAAACGCGTCGTTTCATCTTCGTTCTCCGTTCAACCGGCAAGCAGCCGGACATAGAGTATTGCTCAAAATCGCCCAACACAAAAGATGCTTGTGAAAAATCGAAAGGAATGTTCGTGCGGCGGCAACCCGCAGTCGCTACGCACGCCAGGCCCAGACAGCTTACTGAAAGAGGCCCTCGGTCATGCTGAGCGTAGTGAAGCATCTGCTGTACTCTGATCGAAAATGAACAAAGCAGGTCCTTCGCTCCGCTCAGGATGAAGCGACAAGCGCGGGGCGAGACCCACGGACGGGACGATCCACAGCATCAACTCGCAAATTCCTTCAGCGAATAACTCGTGCTCCTGCCGCCGCCGGCGTCCCTGACGAGAACGCCCAAGCCGATGAGGCGCTGAATATCGCGGAGGGCCGTGTCGTGTGAGCACTTTCCAATCTTCGCCCACTTCGTGGTGGTCAGCTTACCTTCAAATCCATCCAGCAATTTATTCAGGATCAGACGCTGCCTCCCGTTGAAGGCTGTGCCCGCGTGCTTCGCCCAGAACCGCGTCTTGCGCAGAACCGCAGCGAGGGTGGTTTCAGTTCCATCAATCGCGCGGCCAAGACAGGCCAGGAACCATTCCATCCAGAGCGTAATGTCGAGCGTTCCCTTCTGCGTCTTTTCCAGGATGTCGTAATAAGCTTTCCGCTCCCGCATGATTTGCGCCGACATGCTGTAGAACCTCTGCGGGCTGTTCTCTGATCTCGCCAGAAACCAGTCGGCAATGGCCCGCGCAATGCGGCCGTTTCCGTCGTCGAAAGGGTGGATGGTCACAAACCATAAATGCGCAACCGCAGACCTCAGGACCGGGTCCGTGCTGCCGGGCTTGCTGGTCCAGTCGATAAATCTGGACATTTCGCCATTAAGGAGAGCAGCGGCCGGAGCCTGATAATGAACCTTCTCTTTGCCCACCGGCCCGGAAACCACCTGCATAGGTCCATCCGCATCATTGCGCCAGGCCCCGACCATGATCTTGCGCATGCCGCTGCGGCCGGCCGGAAACATGGCGGCGTGCCAGGCAAACAGGCGCTCTTCGGTAAGGGGCTGGTCGAAGTTCTGTGTGGCGTCGAGCATCATCTCGACGACGCCTTCGACGTGACGATCTGACTGGGCCGCTCCCGCAATCTCCACGCCCAGGCGGCGCGCGACCGAAGACCGCACCTGCTGGGCATTCAGCTTTTCACCTTCGATTTCACTCGATTTCAGAACATCGAGCGTCAAGGTTTCAAGCTCCGCTTCTTTCCGCAGGGGAAAGCCCAGTGCTTCCATGCGCCCCAAAAGACGCCCCTGCTTGTGGCGGACAGTCGCAAGAAGCGCGGCAAGATTTTCATCATTCCAATGGAATCGCGGCCAATCAGGCGATTGATAGATATATGCGCTCATTCTACGCACCTCATGCGTAGATTATAGCATCTATTCTACGCATGGCAACACTTAATATACGCATGACGTGCGTAGATTAGACGCCTTATTCTACGCAGGTGATCACAAGCTGAGGCGTGTGAACCCCAATTCCTCTTCCCCCTCGGCAGCATCGACCCGTTGTAGGGCGGGTTCTTCAGGCCGGGAAAGTTTCACACAGGGGCACAGCGTGGCGGAGCCGTATGTATCCGTAAAACAACAAGAGCAGCTCACGCAAAGACGCCAAGGCGCAAAGATCGGCAGCAGAGCTGCAGGCAAACGTGGCATGGCCGTCCCGGCCGTGTTCATGGGCGAGACGCCCATGCCACAGAGAATCGCGTGGGGCGCGAACGCCGCGACTTTTGCGATGCGTGCGATGAAGTGTGAGTTGCGGCTAGCTCGTTTCTGCCTCCAGGGCCTGGATCAGCGCGCGCATGTAACCCAGCGCGTAGGCCATTCCGGCGTGCCACGGAGCGTCGCAGGCCATCTGCGGCGTGTGGTCGGGAACCATCACGCCGTCGTAGCCGTTCTTCAGATAAATCCGCATGGCGCGCACGAAATCCACGTCGCCCTCGTCGAGAAAAACCTCGTGGTAGTTCGGCACCTTGCCGCGCACGTTGCGGAAGTGCACGTAGCCGATAGCCTTCCGCCGGGTGAGCATGTCGATGGTTTCATAAACGTCGCCGTCGGCCATCTCGGCCGTGGTTCCCTGGCAGAATTCGATGGCGTTCGAAGGGCTGCGAACGATGTCGAGCAGCCGCTCGTAGAGCGCCGGACGGTAAACCAGCCGCGCCGCGCCGCGAATCTCCGGCATGGGCGGATCGTCCGGATGCGCCGCCAGCCGCACGCCGGCCTCTTCCGCCACCGGAACCACTGCGTGCAGAAAATCCGTGAGCCGCTGCCACAACTCGTCGGAAGTCACCTTGCCGATGTTTCCCGGCGGCGCGTCAGGATCGTAGGTCATGTTCCAGACCTGGCCGTTGGGGATGGGCGTTTCTTCCGGGCCGTCCTTGCCCAGGAATCCCACCGACTCCGCTCCGCCGCGCGCGTAGGGACCCTGCACGTGCCCCCACACGCCCGCAATGCTGAAGTTGTAGCCGAGAATGGGAATCCCCACCTTGCCCATCGTCCGAACGATGGTCTTGACGTCTTCAAGCTGCTGCTTCTTCAGCGGGCCGTCGAGCAGCACGTCGTACCAGTGCGCGGGGTCGAGGTTCTCGATGGCTTCGAGCTCAAGCCCTTCGGCGTTGACGGCCTGCTTCAGGCCGCAGCAGTTCGTCGTAAGTCCACAACTTTCCCTGCTGCCGCGTCACGCCCCAGTTGCGCGCGCCGTCGGTGGCGGGAATCTTTTCCCCCGTCCCCCAGTAGTCCACCCAGTGCGCCACAATGTGCGTGGCTCCCGCCTGCCGGGCAAAGCGGAAATTCTCCGGGGTCAGCATGTGCCGGTAAAGTCCCAGTCCGATTTTCATGCCGGAATTTTACACCACTCGCGTGCAAAAAGAGCACGCGGTGGTAGGTAGCAGGTGGTATGTGGTATGTTGCACGCGGCGGGAAACTCCTGCGTTTATAAATCCGCCGTTCTACCATTTGCCGGCACGAAGGAATTCCATGCCCGATGCGATTGGATTTGATGTCTACGGAACGCTGGTTGATCCCCTGGGGATGGCGGCGCACCTCGAAGCCGTTGCCGGCGATCTTGCCGGGCAAATGGCGCGGCTGTGGCGCGAAAAGCAAATTGAATACACCTTCCGTCGCGCGCTAATGCAGAAGTACGAAAACTTCGATGTCTGCACCCGGCAGGCGCTCGACTACGCGGCAGACAGCTTGAAGCTGCGCCTGCAGGACGAGGACCGGGCAAAACTGCTGGAAGCCTACCGCCGCCTGCCGGCTTTTCCCGACGCCCTCCCTGCCATTCGCAGCCTGCGCGCGGCGGGATTCAAGCTGGCGGCCTTTTCGAACGGCGTGGAAGCCTCCCTGCGCGTGCTGCTGGAACACGCGGGCATTCTTCCGCACCTGGACGCGGTGATCAGCGTCGACGACCTCAAAACTTATAAACCCGATCCTCGCGTGTACCGCTACCTGGCGGAGCGGCTCGGCCTGCCGCTTGAGAACACCTGGCTCGCGTCCAGCAATGGATGGGACGTGATGGGAGCCAAAGCCGCCGGCCTTCGCGCCGCCTGGATCAAACGAAACGCCGGGGACACGCTCGATCCCTGGGGCATCAGCCCTGATCTGGTGTCGCCCAGTCTCGATGACTTCTCTTCACGCCTGCAAAGCCAGTAGATTTCTTTCACTGTCCTCAATGACGGTGAAATCCATGTCCGCCGGACCTGCGCCTTCACGCTGCCGCGCCGGCGCGACGATGGGCACGCTTCCGCAGGTGCCATCCGGTAATCGCCGCCAGGGTGGCAATACCCAGCACCGTGACCGTCAGCCAGAAATAGAATGTAAAGTCGACCGACGAGACGTAAGGCCCGACGAAAGCCGGCCCGTGGGGTGTTGGCCTGAAACGATAGATCTGAGTGCCGATCGGCGTCCGGGTAAGTTCGAGAAAATTACGTAGAATTTTGAGTTGGCTCGTATCTCCGGTCTGGAGAAAGCGAGCGTAGATGGCCGCGTAGGGACGGTAGACGACGTAGAGCGTAATGCTTGAGACCAACAAGCCAGCGGCTCCCAGCAACCCTGCTCCGGTTGTCGCAGGCCCCATACGCAGCTTGCGCGGATTCAGGCTTCGGTTTTTCACCAGCACAACCAAGAAAACGACCAGCAGCAGGAAAGCAGATGCCAGCAGCCCGGCATCTGAGAGTTCCACGACCAGTGCGTTCCAGGGAGTGACGCCAAAAATGCTGCCCTGGTTTTCCATTTCGCTGTGCCACTGGAGCCCGTGCAGTTCCGTCTCATGACGTGCAGTTGAGGCAAGATCGGCAAAATAGGCAGACAGAGGAGAGTTGTCCATCTTCTTATAAACCGTCGCCAGGCGCCTGTATAGGTCCGGCATCAGCCTGTCAAAAGAGAACGGGTAGATTGCACGCGTGTTGAACGCATGGAGAAAATGGATAACCATCAGATATTTTTCGATGGCCCCTTTCGTGTCGCCACGAGCTTCCAGCGCATCGCCTGACGCGATAGCCAGCGTTGCGTAGCGTACCGAATCCCAGGTGGCGTAAGTGGGCAACCTATACATGAAAGTTCTTTCCTCGACGACCAAAGCGGGGTCGCTAAGGCCGTAGCGTCGAGCGACCGTGCGATCAACCGTTCGCAGCCGGTCCCTATAATCATCAATCCGGTCCGAGTTGAACGCACCCGCCATAGCCCCCATCCAGGCAGTGCCGGGCTCTAGCGGATGGAAAAGACCCCCTCTGCCACCGCTGAGTACCGATTCCACGTCCGCGCGCTGAGCAAGAATCAGGTAGGGCAGCGCGTTCCCTGGGTCCCACTTTTTCAGTTTCTGAACCCATGCCGGCACTTCAGGCGCACCTGAATGGCGCGCGCCGGCAACGCCCAAAATCCAGACGAGTTTTGGATCGAGCCGCACGGCTTCCTCGGCCAGGTGCACACTCTCGTCGGGGTTATTAAGCCGTGCCGCGACAAAAGCCATTCCTTCGGCATCATGGTTCTTCTCCACGCGCCGTGCGAATGATTCAAGCTCCGGCTGCCGCAACGACTGAGTTTGACCGACGTGGATAACGCCGTGCCACTGCGCAAGCGACACGTGGAATCCTTGCCGGAAGACTGGGACAAAGAAAAACAGCAATACGGCAGCGAGGCAAGCGCCGCCCATTATCAGGCTGGCCTTGGGCATCTTGCCCTCCCTTGCAAGCGGATTGCCGACGGGCACCGCCTGGCGGTTCCGCGCAGGGAACAGCAAAGCGACCAGGGCCTGTTTCGCCAGCACTCCCGCGCCGCCGAGCGCCCACCCCACCGCCGCCCAGTTCCCTTTGATGTGCTGGAGTTCGCCCAGCATGGCACTGCCCCATTCGCGCGCGTCACCGGGAGCCAGGCGAATTCCGGCGCGAAGCACGCAGTCGGCAAGCCGGTGCAGAAGAGTATCCGGCATCACGCGCGCCCTCCCGCCGTGGCCGGCTTACGCGTGGCAAGCGGCTTGCGCGCTCGAACCTGATCGGACTTCACCAGTTCAAGCCCCTTGGACGTCAGGCGGTACGTGTGCCGGGGCGGAACGCCTTCTTCGGTCTGCTCCCAGCGCGTCTCCAGCAGCTCGTGTTTCGCGAGGCGCATGAGGATGGGATAGAGCGTTCCCGATTTCAGCCCGGTTTCCCGGCTCAGCTCATAGCCGTAGCGCCAGCGAGTGGGCTTCTGGGAGAAGCTGCCCAGAACCAAAACAGTTTGCGGCGAAAGGCGAATGGATTTCATATTCATAAGTCTACATATATAGATATTGTTGTCAAGCGCTTTCTCTTCCGCCGTCCCCATCCCCGAAAGGCACCGGCTGCGCCGCCGTGTCCCTGCCGGGTGACGGCTATCACTGCATCGGGATATCCATTCTGTTAGCTTTCAGGCGTAACCTGCGAGCATGGAAAACAGTGTGCTTGTCCAGGCAGAACGATTGGCGTTCTCCTGGGGACAAGCGGGACCGGCAAGCAGACGCACAAGAGGCGTCGATTCCACCGAAAGGAGCTTCGCCATGTCCAACCGTTGGGTATTCCTCGCGGCCTTCCTCACGGCAACCCTCATGGTGGCGGGAGCCTTTGCGCTTTCCCCCTACTTCTACTTTGAACTGGCCACGTCGTCGATCTTTATCGCCATTGCCGTCATGGTCTTCTTTGGAGAGGACCGCTACTCCTACATGCTGGGAACAGTTTTCGTCACCCTCTGGTTCCTGGTGGACCTCCTGGTGGGCGGGATCGGCAACGATTTCAGTTCTCTTTTCCGGTACCTGGGTGGGCAACACATCGGCGCTATGAGCACTCCCCTCACCGGATTTGCGCGGCTGTCCTCCATTTTCCTGTTTGCAGTCAGCCTGGCCGCCTGGCGCCGCGAGGTGAACGAGCGCTTCTGGGGAAAGACCTTCCGGACGTGTCTGATCATCTCAGTGGTCTATGTGGGAATCCTCACAATATGGTATGTTAAGCTTTTCCCTGCAGGTCACTGAGAATTCCTGATGTTCATTGGTCACGTCGCAGTTGCGCTGGGCGCCAAGAAGGCAGCGCCCAAGACCTCGTTTGGCACCTTGTTGCTCGCTGCGCAGTTGCCGGACCTCCTCTGGCCCCTGTTCCTGATGCTGGGATGGGAACACGTGCGGATTGTTCCCGGCATCACGACCGTGAGCCCGCTGGACTTCACCAGCTATCCACTCACCCACAGCCTGCTGGCGGATTTCGGCTGGGGGCTGCTTCTGGGTGGACTCTACCTCGTCTTCAAGAAGAACCGGAGCGGCGCTTTCGTCATCTGGGCCTGCGTCCTGAGCCATTGGCTGCTGGACTTCATCAGCCACCGCCCCGACCTTCCCCTCTATCCCGGCAGCCGGCTGTACGGCCTGGGAATATGGAACTCCGTGTCGGCCACGCTTCTGGTTGAAGGCGGCCTGTTTGTCATCGGCGCGATGATTTACAGCCGGACCACCCGCCCGCGGGATAAGGTCGGCAAATACAGCTACAAGACCTTTATAGCGCTCCTGGTCCTCATCTATCTTGCGTCACTGATAGGCCCGCCCCCGCCCAGCGTGAATGCCATAGAATGGGCCGGAGTTTCAGGCTGGCTGTTCCTTGCCTGGGCCTATTGGATCGACGACCACCGCACCCTCACAGCCCAACCGCCATCCCCGCCACCGCCGGGCGAGCTCGTGAGTTGAATGGGGATTGCCTGAAGCAGCAACGTCCTCTCAGGCCTTTACCGCAGCGCAACGCTCACTCCCAGCATTGGCGCTCTGTTGTCCCCCACGGACAACCTTCGCCATGTGAAATCTCAAATTTGAAATTTCAGATTTCAGGCTTCTGTTCGGCGCGGCGAATCCTGTCGAGTTTTTGCAGGAATTCTTCCCTCTCTCGCCGCGACTTGACGGTGCGGCGGGCCTTCTCGTTCAGATAGCGCTGGCCGGTGATTTTGGAATTCTGGAGCGCATCGGCCCAGCCCCGCAACTGCCTTGACACGGCTTCCGCGGCTGATTTCAAATTTGAAATTTCAGATTTGAGATTTTCGAAATTGGGCAGCGTTTCGATCAGGCAGAACATTGAGCGCACTTCACCCGCAGAGCCGCGCGCGATGTAGAGGAATGTAAGCAGTTCCTGCGTCGTCCCGCGTTCAAACCCTTCCGCAATATTGTTGGATACGGAAACAGCGGCCCGCTCGAGCTGGTCGCGCAGGCTTCCGTGGCCACGGAACTCGCGCCTGGCGGTCAGCCCGTAAATCCCCCTCGCAAGGCCAATGGCGGCGTTCCACACCGGTAACTGCTCAAAGCGCTCGTACTTCATGGTTTCCCGTCCCCGCGCTGCTCGGGAAATTATATTGGCAATTGGGACCCGGCGATCATAAATCTGACCCCTGAGCCCTCCACCCCCCTTCCCCACGGGGCTTCAGTCCACCGCGCCGGTCGATTGACGCCGGCCGCGGCAAACCTCTGTTCTCCCGCCTGAAAAAACAAACAAGGACGGGCCGAAGGCCCACAGGTGATCTGCGGACCTGGCCCGTCCCCGCGACCCGACTCATCGGGAGGCTACTTCCCGTTTAATCTGACCGGTAGGCGCTGGACCAGCATGGGACCTCCGGCAAGCTGGATGTTTTTGTTGCCGTTGTGCTCCTGTGCCGTCAGTTGTGCTCCGCGAGGCAGAGCGAAACTGGCAGACTCGCCGATCACAGACAACTCGAGTCCACGGACGATTCCGGCGCTCCCCTCGCGCACGCAGACGATTACATTCCTGGTCCCGGAAGTCTTGTCATAGGCTTGGGCCAGAATGAAGCCGCTCGGGCTTCCCTTCGCCTCGCCGCGCACTTCCACCACGGGCAAGCCGCTTGAGGCATACCCATAATTCAGATTGTAAGTCCCTGCCGGCAGAGTCATCGCCCCCCACTGGGCTTCAAAGGGCAGGTTAAATGTCCCGCCGACACTGGTCATGGTAAATCCCTGGGCCCTTGCGCCTGCTGCGCCAAAAGCCGCAAGCATCAGGGAAAGTCCAAACAGAGTCACAAAGTTACGAATCGATTTCATCACGCGCCTCCAGATCTTTTTGATTTGCCGCAGGCGGTATGGGGGGTTCTTGCCCCCGGCATCGCGTCCTGCTCCCCAGCGGCTTTGTTTGATGACCGCCTTCACCCTTTAAGGCGTAAAACAGCAGGCAAACTGGACATGGCAGGCAAAAATATTTGGCTTCTTGGTCTCCGGCTCCCGAACAGCGTGATATCCTTGAGCTAACCAGCTTCAATTTACCGGGGGGCGGGTCATGCGGAAGCGACCTTCGACCCACGATTTCACGATCTTGCTCCAAGCCTGGGGTGACGGCGACAGGCAGGCGCTTGACCGCCTGGCGCCTCTTGTCTATCAGGAACTGCATCGCCTGGCGCAGGGCTATATGGCGCGTGAGCGGCCCAACCACACCCTGCAAGCCACAGCTCTGGTGAATGAGACCTATGTGCGTCTGATCGACGCCCGGCAGGTCCATTGGCAGGACAGGGCGCACTTTCTGGCCATCTGCGCCCGTGCCATGCGGCAGATTCTGGTGGACCACGCCCGTCTCCGGGCAGCCAGAAAGCACGGCGGCGGCCAGGCCCTCCTGCAGTTCGACGAATCTCTGGGCATTCCGCAAACTTCTCATTCCCATCTTCTGAAGCTTGACGACGCACTCAACCGCCTGGCGGAGCTGGACCCCAGAAAGAGCCAGGTAGTTGAAATGCGCTTCTTCGGCGGACTGAGTCTGGAGGAGACGGCTGAAGCCCTCAAAGTTTCCACAAAGACCGTGCAGCGCGACTGGGACCTCGCCCGCGCTTGGCTTTTCCGCGAACTGAGCGGAAAGAAACAAGATGGATGAACGCTGGCAGGAGATCGAGCGGATCTATCACGCGGCGCGGGAGTTGGACGGGAGCGCGCGGGCGGAGTTTCTCGCCAAAGCCTGCGCGGGGGATGATGCTCTCCGCCGGGAAGTCGAATCCCTGCTGGTGCAGGCGGACGAGAGGAAGAGTTTCCTGCAATCCCCAGCCATCGAAGTGGCAGCCGGGGCGCTGGCACAGGAAGGGCCCTCACACCAGGACGAGAGCCCTAAACTGGCTGGAACCACGGTTTCCCATTACCGCATCCTTCGCAAGCTGGGCGGCGGCGGAATGGGCGTGGTCTACGAGGCCGAAGACACCAAACTCGGCCGCCGGGTGGCCCTCAAGTTCCTGCCCGAAAGGTTCTCGAAAGATCCTGAGAAGCTGGGACGCTTCCGGCGCGAAGCGCGCGCCGCCGCGGCGCTGAACCATCCGAATATTTGCACCATTCATGAAATTGGCGAACACGAAAAACAACTCTTCATCGCCATGGAACTGGTCGAGGGATTCCGTCTTCGCCAGATCATTTCCGAAGGTCCGCTGGAGATTGAGCGACTCCTGGTATTAGCCACGCAGACCGCGCGAGCCCTGGCCGCCGCGCACGACAAGGGCATTGTCCACCGTGACCTCAAGCCTGAGAACATCATGGTATGCGCGCAAGCCGACGGCGGGGAGCCTCTGGTGAAGATTTTGGATTTCGGCCTGGCCAAGATTCAGCCCCCTGTGCCCTTAGGAAACGAACCTACAGCCGGGGCGTCAACCTTGGTGACGATTGCCGGGGCCATCATGGGAACCGTCGGGTACATGTCTCCCGAGCAGGCCAACGGGCGGCCCACGGATTTCCGCTCTGATCAATTTTCCATGGGCTCCATCCTTTTCGAGATGGCCACAGGGCGGCCTGCTTTCGGCCAGGAGACGGCCCTGGAAACGCTGGCTGCCATCATGCGCGATGAGCCGGAAGGCATCGACCAACTCAGCCCCCGCATTCCTCTGCCGCTCCAATGGGCCATCAAACGCTGCCTGGCCAAGCGGCCGGAAGACCGGTACGCTTCCACCCTCGAGCTGGCATCCGACCTAGCCATCGTGCAGAACAACCTCGGCGCGTCAAATGCCCAACCTGCATCTGAACATGCTCCCCAATTGCCCGTCCAGCGAACTCCCCTGATTGGACGCGAACGGGAATTGGATGCTGTCAGACAGCTTCTACTCAGGCAGGACGTTCGCCTGGTTGTGTTGACCGGTACTGGCGGGTCCGGCAAAACACGCCTGGCGGTGCAATTGGCAAAGGAGGCAACGGAAGAGTTTAAAGCCGGCGTTTACTTTGTCTCCCTGGCGATGGTCTCGGATTCGAACCTGGTCGTTCCCACCATAGCCGGGGCATTGGGAGTGCGGGAATCGGCCGGCACGCCGATCATTGACACCCTGAAAGAGCACTTGCGGCTGTCGGGCCACTCGCCTCTGCTTCTTATCCTGGACAACTTCGAGCAGGTGGTGGCTGCTGCGCCCGCGGTGGCGAACCTGCTGGAAGCCATCACCTCTCCTCAAAATACTGGTGACCAGCCGTTGCCTGCTTAGCCTTTATGGAGAACACGAGTTTGTGGTCCCGCCATTGTCCTTGCCGGACCTGGAACGTCTGCCGGACCTGGAGACACTGGCGAAGAATCCGGCGGTTTCCCTTTTCATGGAGCGCGCGGTGGCGCTGAAGCCCGGCTTCACGTTGACACCGGACAATATGCGCGACGTGGCGGAAATTTGCACGAGGCTGGACGGTCTGCCTTTGGCGATCGAGCTGGCCGCGGCGCGCATCAAGCTGCTTTCGCCGGCCGCCATGCTGGCTCGCCTCCAAAACCGGCTGCAATGGCTTACTGGCGGCCCGCGTGATCTCCCAAAGCGCCAGCAGACCCTTCGGGCAACGCTCGATTGGAGCTACGAACTGCTTGAGCCGGCAGAGAAGATAGTATTCCGAAGATTGTCGGTGTTCGTTTCGGGCTTTACTCTGGAGGCGGCCGAAGCGGTCACCACTGCCAGGGGCGATCTTGATGTTAATGTTTTCGACGCCCTGGCTTCTCTGGTGGACAAGAACCTTGTCCCGCAAATTGAGCAAAGTGGCAACGAGAACCGCGTTTCCGAATGCTGGAAACGATCCGCGAGTACGCAGCAGAACTTCTGGCGACGAACGCAGAGGAGGAGGCGATACATCGCGCCCATGCCGCCTACTGCCTGGTACTGGCCGAAGAAGGCAACCCTCAGTTGACCGGCCCACGTGGCCACTCCTGGGTCGACCGATTTAACATGGAACATGAGAACTTTCGCGCTGCCTTGGACTGGACGGTCCGAACTTCAAACGTCGAGTGGGGGTTACGTATTCTCGTCGCCCTTTATCCTTACTGGATAAGGCTTGCACGACCGGCCGCCGGACATGCAGACCGTTTGCGGGCTCTGCTCAACCTGCCGGTTGCCGAAGACGCTGGGTACAAGAGCCGGATGTTGAGGGCGAGGGCCCTCTATGCATTGGGCTTTGTCATTATTGGAGCTGGGCAAGCCTGCCGATGGCCTGGAAATTCTTGAGGAGGCCCTGACAATCTACCGCGAGTTGGACCAGCCGTCGGGCATGGCGGCGGTGTTTCACCAAATGGCTATCGTCCAATTCGCTCAGGGCGACTTCCGAGCGGCACGGTCAACGTACCGGGAGGCGTCCCGCCTGTGGCAGGAGTTGGGTGACTTCATTTCCGCAGCCCATGTCACGTTTAGCCTGGCGGATATCAGCAAGGCGGAGGGTGATTTGGCTGCGGCCTTTTCCCTGCATCAGGAGGCCCTTTCCATGTTTAAACGCCTGGGCGACCGGGAGGGGATGGCCAGGTCGCTTGATCATCAGGGCGACATAGAGCTGGAAAAGGGCGACACGGCTGCTGCTCGGTCTCTCTACAACCAGGCGCTGGGAATCTTCCGGGAACTTGGGGACCATCGAGGCACCGCCCGCGCTCTCGCGGACCTGGGCCATCTGGCTTGCAGCGAAGGGGACTGTGAGTCGGCCGAGGAGCTGTATGCGGAGGGTTTGAAGCTCTTTTCCGAATCGGGCGAGATCCGGGAAATCACAGGTATACTCGAGGGGATGGCCCGCGCTGCGGCGACAGCGGAAAAAGACGAGCGCGCCTTGCGACTGGGGGGAGCAGCAGCGGCCTTGCGGCAGAGGTCTGGATTTCCCCCAACGTCTTCTGGCCAATCCGACGTCGAACGGGCATTGGAAAATGCACGCCACCACTTAACATCCAGCGACGCCGCGCGGGCCTGGATGGAGGGTTCCGCCATGACCCTGAAGATGGCCATCGATTATGCCCTCAGTGATTGACGCGCGTAATGCCCCGTCTGGCTATTCCGCCGCTGTGACGTCCAGCATTTGGCGCACTCTGGAAATGCGATCTGCCGGGAGGCCCGACAGCCTGGCGTGTTTCAGGATCGTATCCTCGTCGGCGGCGATATAGACGCAGTAAACCTTGTTGTCCGTAACATAGCTGTGCAGCCATTGGATGTTCGGCCCCAACTCTCTTAAGGCTTCTAGTGACTTCAAGGCGGCCTGGCGTCGTTCGGCTTCAGACATGGCTCCCGCACCGGGAATTTCCCGCTCGATGACAAACTTTGGCATCTGAAATTCCTCCTTTTGTTGTTGCCTTCAGGTTAGCACAATCCCCAATCGGGTTGTACGGGGTTCCCTTGGAATCACGTCAGAATTATGAGCCGGCGAAGCAAGACCAACCGGTGCGGCAAAATTCCTTTGGCCCCCCGCTATAGTGGAGGCCGCCGCGGGAATGGCTCCATCGTAAGTTAGGTGGAAAAGAAAAGGATGGATGAACGATGAGCGCCAATCGGGCGGCTCCAGCTCGACTACGAATCATGACTTTAGCGGCCGGGGTGCTACTGGTGGTGGCCGTCGTAGCTCTCGAATGGCCATCCCTCGGCAATGGCCTGGCTCGGGTACGGTTACGCGGTCAGTGGAAAAACGGACAAAGCACGTGAAATTCTTGCCAGGCTGCAACAGGAAACGAAGGAACATTATGTACCCTCCTTTGAAATTGCCGTGGTGCATGCGGGTCTCGGTGAAAGGGACCCGGCATTCAAATACCTTGAAAAGGCATTCCAGGAGCGCGGCATAGGAATGTTCTATCTAAATCTGAAACGCAACCTGCTGTGGCGCCCGCTGCACTCCGACCCGCGTTATCAAAATCTCCTGCGCCGCATGAACTTCCCGCAAATCAGCGAGTGATGGAATGGCGCTCCCTTTTTGGCGGACCCGCAGGTGGCGCATACCTCGCGGGCGATGTGTGCTCAGCATCCGAATAGCCACTCACACGGCCCACTGCGCCCTGTCTGCACCACCCGCGGCGTGAAGACCGCATTTGTCCCGGTCAGGCCATGTTCTGCCGCGCCCGGGCGAAGGCGGCCAGGGCATTGTCCCGGTAGATTTTCTTCAGCAGAGCGTCGGGCAGGTTGAAGCCGTTCAAATACCAGTGGTAGCCAAACTGAAAGTGGTAAAAGTGCTCGTCGGCCGTCTCCAGTATTCGGAAGGTGGTGCGGTACATCTCCTGGTCGAATCCCATGTCCGTCCCGTAGAGGATGCGGTCCGGGTGTTTGCTGAAAAATTGCGCGACGGAGCGAGGGACGCAGGCGGTCTCGGCGTAACGGGCGCCGATATCAGCGTAAAGGTTGGGATTGCGGTCCAGCAATCCGCCGAGGCTGGAAAGGTCGTTGCACTGGTTGGTCAGATGGCAGGCAAAGAAGATCGTTTTGGGGTGCTTCTTCACGGCGTGCTCCAGGCTCTCGATCAGCGCCCGGTGCCCCATCACCCCCGGCTTCACATCGATCCGCCACTTGTAACCGTTCATCAGCCCGTCGTTGGTCTGGTCCATGGGCTCGTACGCCCACGGAGGGTCGGAGACATGGATGCTCACCGGCATTCCCAGCTTTCCGCACCGGTCGAACAGAGCATCCAGCCCTGGATCATCAGGGTGGGGCCGAGTCCCTGTGGGCCGAGTCCTCCGTCCGGCCGGTCCTCTCCCCGCGCGGGCGCCGAAGCCGCGCCCTTTGTCCACCAGTTCTCCCACTCCAGTGGCCCCCATCTCATGGCACTGTTCCAGCGCCTCCACCGCCTGCCGCTCGAACCCGGCCGAGCCGAACCGGGTGAGATCGAATCCGCACCACAACTCAAACCGGTCCTTGTGCGGAGTAAAACGCTTCCCGACCTCCTTGAACCTCTCGCCGGTTGCCATGGTCATGACAACGCCTTTTTCCAGCCCCACAGCGTCCATGTTTTTGACCCACTGATCGACCTCGGCCGCTGTGCGTGCGTAGGGGTGGGTGTGGCAGTCGATCACCGGGTATTTCGCTTTGGCGATGCTTGTCTCCGGAATCTTGTAAATGGACCTGGGACGGTAATCCTTGAGCAGCAGCTTGTCTGGCGTGGTTGGCCCCGCGGGACCAGGAGCCGCCTGCGCGGCCGCGCGCGCGCGGCCCGGCGCCCCAGGAATTCCGATGGCCGCTCCGGATAGCACTGCAAGTGATTGTCTGCGATTCATGGTGTTTGCACCTGTCGCCCGCGGTGGAACATTCCGTGGCAGGCTTTCTCCTCATAATTTTGCGGCGCCCTGCAGCAAGCTCAAGGCGCCGGAAGTCCTGCACGAACGCGGAAAAAGCAGTGAGCCGCTTCCTGCCGCGTTCACGTGCGATGGTATACCAGGCATTTATGCTGTCAAGCGCTTTCCGCGTTTGCGTCCACTCAACCCTCCCGGCACGTCATTCTGATCCCACAGAGCGGGAGAAGGATCTGCTTTATTTCCGGGACTGGCGCAGATGCTCGCCTTGTGGTGTCTGCGGCGCCGCAAAGCGAGAGGCCCTTATTAGGGTTTATTTCCGCCAGTCTGTTTGGCCGTTGAAGCGGGGTAGCGAGGACCTCCGGATTTGAGGTCCGCGGCTCTTCTGGCGGCTGGCGCATGGTCGGAACATCGACCTCTCGCCGGTGATGGACCCGCACGCAAAAAGTCCTTGACAATCAATAACCAAGTAGTACACTACGGTCAACTCGGGGCACAGAACGGTAGTCTTTTTATATTCAAATTCGCAGGCGTCTTTAACTTCCATCCACCGAGGAGGAGACATGGGTCACCTGTTTTCGCGCCGGGACTTTCTTCTGCAAGCCGGAGGAGCAGCCAGCACGCTGGGACTGGCGCTTTTGACCGGGAGTTGTGAGAGCTGCGTTCAGCAGATCGCCCACCGCCCCATTCGCCGCAACATCGCCCATCTGGCGGCGAACGATCCCATCGTGGAGACCTACAAGGCCGCCGTCAGCGCCATGAAGGCGCTGCCGATGAGCGACCCGCGCAATTGGACCAATCAGGCCAGCATTCACAACAACCATTGCCCTCATGGCAACTGGTTCTTTCTGCCCTGGCACCGCGCCTACCTGCTTTACTTCGAGCGCATCTGCCGCAAGCTGGGAGGCAATAAGGACTTTGCCCTGCCGTACTGGAACTGGACGCAGCAGCCCAGCATTCCCTCGCATTTCTGGGGCGCCGGCAACCCGCTCTACGATTCCACCCGCGTGGCCACGGCCAGCGACGTGGTGCCCTCCGAGTTCGTTGGCCAGCCGGTCATGGACAGCATCCTGAGCGAGCCCAATTTCCTGCTCTTCGCCAGCGGGGAGTCCACCACGCAGCGAGGCTTCTCCACCTACGGCGAACTGGAAGCGACCCCGCACAACAACATCCACAACTTTGTGGGCGGGCACATGGCGACTTTCATGTCGCCGCTCGATCCGGTATTCTGGTGCCATCACAATATGATCGATTGCTGCTGGGTGGACTGGAACCTGGTGCGCCACAACAACAACACCAACGATTCCACGTGGATGAACTTCGCCTTCTCCGATTTTGTGGATGAAGCCGCCAGCCCGGTCAGCGTGAAGGTGGTGACCACTTTGCTGATGCCCATTCTAAGCTACCAGTACGAGCCCTGCGAGCCGGGGGAGCCGGCGCCGGCGGGCCTCTCCCCGGCCCAGACCCAGGCGCTCCAGCAATTCGTGAAGCGCGGGGCGCCCGCCCAGCTCAAGTTCACCCAGCGCTTCGCCCCACCGAGGGCTCTCACCGGAAGCGTCGGCAAGCCGGTCACGGGGTCGATCAAGGTGGAGCCGGAAGCCTTGCGGGCGGTCTTTGAGTCCGGGAGCAAAGCGCAGCTCGTGCTGCGCCTGGGCGGCATCGACGTCCCCTCCAAGCCCGAATTCTTCGTGCGCGCCTTCGTCAACAAACCCGACGCTACGATTCAGACACCTCTCGAGGATCCGCACTACGCCGGCAGCTTCGGCTTCTTTATCGACAAAACCGCCATGCGCATGCCGGAAAGCGAATCCAGCCCCATCGGGGTGCTGGTCAACCTGTCACCTACCCTGCGGCGGCTGGGCGAGGGCGGCGCCATCTCCAAGCAGCAGGCCCTGGACATCCAGCTTGTGGCGGTTCCCTATCCGCGCCGCGAGGCAAAAGGGGAACAGTTTACGCTCCGGCAGCTCGAGCTGGGCATGATGCCTTTGCCGGGCGCCGGACAACCCTAAACAAAGTCAGGCCGAGGTCCGGCGATGCGCAAGGAAAAGTTTGCAGGCGTGGTCCTGTTCGCTGGACTTCTAGCCTGCGGTGCTGGAAACGCCAGGCCTTCGTCGGCGCAGGAAGTCATCCTCACCCCAAACCATCCTGCGGCGCGGGTGCCCATCTCCCGGGCCGTTCTTGAAAATCCTCCCCCTATCCTCGAAGTGCCGGTGACCCGGGTGGTCAATCCGAAGCTGACTCCCTTCGCGGTGGGCGTTTACTTTGCCTGGAAAGCAGCTCGGCCCGGCATGGAAACCGAGCAAAAACTCCGGGTAGGCAGCTTCGGCGTCTTCCCCGCCAACCGGCCGGGCCGCTACACGCTGCGCGCCTCAAGTGCCTTTGAGGAACTGCGCCGGAAGGGCGTGAACCTGGCGCAAAGCTGCCTGGCACTGCAGTTCGTCTTGGAGAAAGTGCGAGCGAAGGAAACTTGGACTCCTCTCCAGGTCACCCTCGGCCCCCCGCGCTGGCAGCGCGAGCCACAACCATAGCTGCCATCTGGCGGGTGGCGCAGATACGCGCTTTGTCGTGTCTGCGGTCTCGCGGAGCGAGAGGCTCTTAGTTTCTCGCATGGCAGCGGGTCCATCGCGATGATCGAGGCGCAATGTGTGGCACGGGCATCTTGCCCGTGAAAAACCATTGGAGGGTGGCCATGCCACCTGTCGACGTTGCGTCACCGCACCATTTTAGTTCCGCTCAGCTTCGCTGAACGCAGACTTTAAAAATCAAAATCTGCGCCACCCGCCATAAAACGCCGCATTCGTGTTTTAATACTCGTCCAAAGGAGACCACGGTGAAACGCACTGCCCTTATGCTCATTTCGCTGCTGCTGGCGGCGATGCCGCTGCTGGCTGCCGACGCCTGGCGGGCCCCCAGCAAGTCGCAGATTGACGCCATCTATCCGCAGATCGAGTCGCTCTACGAGAACATCCACCGCCACCCGGAATTGTCACATCACGAGGTGAAGACGGCGGCCACCATCGCCGATCAACTGCGCAGACTGGGCTTTGAAGTCACCACCGGAGTGGGCGGCACGGGAGTGGTGGGCGTGCTGAAAAACGGCCCCGGCCCCGTGGTGATGATCCGCGCCGAGCTCGACGCCCTGCCCATCCTGGAGAAGACGGGGCTCCCCTATTCGAGCCACGCGACCACGCACAACGACCGAGGGCGAGGAAGTTCCCGTCATGCATGCCTGCGGACACGATCTGCACATGTCCATCGGCATCGGCACGGCCACCCTGCTGGCCCGCAACAAATCCCGCTGGCACGGCACGTTCATCTACGTGGGGCAGCCCGCCGAAGAGCGCGGCCCGGGCGCATCCGCCATGCTGAAGGACGGCCTTTTCACGCGATTTCCCAAACCCGATTACGCCCTCGCCCTGCACGACACCGCAGCCCTGCCGGCGGGCCAGGTGGGATTCACGCCCGGCTATGCCGCCTCCGCGGCCGATTCGGTGGACGTCACCCTGTTCGGGCGCGGCGGCCATGGAGCCATGCCGCAGGACGCCATCGATCCCATCGTGATTGCGGCCCGCACCGTGCTGGCCTGGCAGACCATCGTCTCGCGCGAAATCGATCCCCGCGATATGGGCATCATCACCGTGGGCTCCATCCACGGCGGCACCAAGCACAACATCATTCCCGATCACGTCGATTTGCAGTTGACCGTGCGCTCCTACAAGCCCGAGGTCAGGCAGCACCTGCTCTCGGCCATTGAGCGCATCGCCGACGCAGAAGCCCAGGCCGCCGGCGCCCCGAAAAAACCCCTCGTCAAAGTGAGCGACAGTACCGGCTCCGTTTATAACGATCCGGCGCTCACCCAGCGCGTCGCCGGCGTGCTGCGGCGCACCCTGGGCGAATCGAATGTGATACGGCAGGCTCCCATCACCGCTTCAGACGATTTCGCGGAATACGGCCGGGCGGGTGTTCCCTCCCTGCAGTTTGAGCTGGGAGCGGTGGACCCAAAGAAATTTGCGGAGGCACAAAAAAGCGGCAAGCTGCTGCCGGGCGTCCATTCGCCGTTCTTCGCCCCCGACCGCGAGCCCAGCCTCCAAACCGGCATCCTGGCCGAAACCGCCGCCGTTCTGGAACTTTTGCAGAAGAAATAAAACCCTGCCCGGCATTAGCGGCCAACCGCAAGACTCCGTCGGTGAACCTGCTGCAATGCCCCGGCGGCTCTGTGCCGAGGCCGCCGCCTGCTCTCGCCGACGAGGGCCCTTCGGAGCGGGTAGCGCGGACCTCCGGTGTTGAGGTCCGCGGTTCTTCCTGGAGTGCGAGAGCGTGCTCTCGCCTTGCGCGTTCCCGCGAAGCGGGAGGCACTTGCTTTTCTTCATTCCACCCGATCCATTGTGACGCCAGAGAAGCGCCATGGGTAGCGCTTGTGGCACGGGCGTCCCGCCCGTGAAATATCATGGCCCCGCCACCCGTGGCTCGAAAACCGGCGCGCGGCGATAAGTGCTTGAGGTAATGAATTGCAGTTCGCCCGGAATGGAGGGAAGGCTGCGTCCCGCCATGGCTCCGCAGTATACGCCTTGCGCCCCACCCAGACCAGTCCCTTCGGGACTACGCAGACACTACTAAGCAAGCGTCTGCGCCAGCCGCGTGCCTGGGGTTGTAGCGCAGGCCCTTGCGGCCTGCGGTTCTTAGGTGTTTTCTGGAAGAGGAACCACGGACCTCGAGACCGGAGGTCCGCGCCACCCGTCCTTCAGCCTTTGCATGAGAGTAGGGGAGCGCTCTGCGCTCCCGCGGGAGGGCGGAGCCCTCCCCTACGCTCTGCCGGCGTGCCGATGAATTCGCGTTTGAAGCGCTCAGACTTGAAAATCTGCGTGCGGCGATAGGTGCTCGTCGTCAGGAAGTGAAGATCGTTTCGTTTTTGTGGCACGGCCATCTTGGCCGTGTTTTTCGCCGCAGCAACGGGGCGGCTGTGACACCGCGCCATTTTAACCCCACTCAGCTTCGCTGAACGCAGACTTTAAAAATCAAAATCTGCGCCACCCGCCTGAGCGTGCCGGTCGGGACCGGAGGACCTTTCGACCTCCAGGAAAGTCCGTTCGACCGCTCCGCGCGCGGGTTCGAGGGTGAGTATCGTTCGCGGGTTAGGCCTTGAGTCTCACGCGCCACCGTATGCCCCCTCGGATAACCCCATCAAGCTGTAGGCCTCGAGTCTCAGATAGAACCATGGTTGGCACTTCGCCACCCGCTCCGCTTGCCAGGCGCACCGATCGCACGGCGTCACGAACCTGCATGGTTAGAAATTCCTGGAGTCTCCCGCAACGCCGGCACCCTTCCACCCATAGACCGTGCCAACCGCAACCAAGGGGCTGGATGTCCGAGAAACTATCCCCTCCTGCGCAGACGGATATGTGTTTTCTCTTGACATCCCCTTTTATAGAACCCGCGAAATAACGTCGCTGCAAAACAGGCAGTACGTGGTATATTTTGGCCGAAGGAGATGACAGAAAGGAAATTCTGGTTAAAAAGACGACTCTGACAACAACGCGAGCAGGGAGCCTGGTGCATGGAACGGGAGTCCCTGCCCCGCCCCGTAAGCTTGATGGGGCGAGGCTTGCGCGTGTTGATAACTCGCGGTGCCGCGGCGAGAGGTGCTCAAGTGCCGCAGGGCCGCTCCTGCGGTCGGACGCTGATGGCTCGTCGCCACGGGCTCCGTGAGCATGATTCATCCTGCACAGGGAGGAAATTATGTTTGAGGAGCTTGAACAAGAAGAAAGAGACGAGAAGGAATCTCGCAATAGGCTTCTGCGGGTCAGTTCAATAATTATAGGCGTACTCGTGGTCATCGGCGCCATCGCCTACGTGGTCTGGCGGCCCGCCCCCGTCGCTTCGACAAAAGTGTCTGTTCCTGCCCCGGCGGCCAATGTCGGCCCTCCGGACGCTACCCGCGACCTGAGACTGGTGCGCGTCGTCATGGGAAAAGATCCCTCGGGACTTAGAAATATGTGGTCAGTGACCATCCATAATGAGTCCACCGTCTACACCTACTCCAACTTCAAGTACGGAGTCGAATTCATGGGTCCGGACGGAAGGATCTTGTACAATAGCGCCGATACGATCCCAGGCAGCGTGGGGCCCGGCGCCGACGAAACCCTCCCGGACTACATGGGCGGAATGTACAACGCCAATGCCTCCACCTACCATTTCCATCTGGTGGGCGCCGAGGCCCATCAATAACGCGGGCGGCGCATCCGTGCCGTATTTTGGCATGTATGCGATCAGACTGTCCTCGCAGCGGCAATGTTTCTGTCGGGGCATCGCGCCATGCTACACCAGCGGCGTCAGGACAGCGCTTGATGTTGTGAAAGACAGGCGGGTGGCGCAGATTCGCGCTTTGTCGAGTCTGCGATCCCGCGAAGCGGGACGTTTCTGCTTGTCATCATGGCATCCGATCCATTGCGATGATTGATTCGTCCTGGCCTTCGTCTTTCGCCCCCTCCGGGGGCTTTGGGGATTCTATCGCGAAATGATTCCCACGGCTCACGCGGTGGGCTAAATTCTTTCGGCCCTCCGGGCCTGGGGCTGTAGCGCAGGCCCTTGCGGCCTGCGGTTCTTACCGATGTTTGCAAAATATAGTGGCGGTTCGCAATGGTAGCGCCGCCGTCCCGGCGGCAATTTTCAAGGCCGGCAAGATGCCGGCGCTACGAAGACTCGTCACTGTGTTATGCAAGCCTCATTAGGTGTTTTCTGGAAGAAGAACCACGGACCTCGAGACCGGAGGTTCGCGGGTGGCGCGTACGTTCCGCAGTTTGGACTGTATGCGATCATACGGCCACGCTCAGCCCACGCCTGCTTCCTACTTCCTACTCCCCGCTTCCTGTTTCATCCTTCATCCTTCAGAATTCATAATTTTCTTGCCCCCGCCGCCCTTCATCGACGCGCCACCCGGCCGCCTCTCCGTGCCCTCTGTGGTTGAAGAAGCTTTAACACGGAGAATCTCTGCGCACTCTGTGTTTCAACTTTTTATGGCACAGAGAACCCAGAGAAAAGCAGGAACCCTTCAGCGGCTGAAGCCAACAGCCTGTCGCAGGCGTTTGTGGCACGAGTACACCCGTGCCCTTGCTCGACCGGCCAGGCGCGGCGGATTGTCCCGGCTATCCGGCCCGGGAGGATGAGGCCCAAAGCTCCGCGCGCGGGAGGGGGAAGGGCGGTCTCGGCCCGCCCCGCTCTAGCGTCTCATTCTAGGCTATCAAGACGAGAGGGACGCCCCCAAATGGGACGTTTGGGACGTTCGTTCGCTTTTTATTCGTCAATTTTAAGTTATTGATTATAATATATTTAATGATTTTATGGCGCTGATTTAACTTTTATTTTTAAAAAGTTGTCCGATTTTGAAACAGCGTGTAAAAATTGCGCTTCCCACATTTCTCAGGTTTCAGCGAAATGCTTCCTTGTTCACCACGCAGGCAACATCGGCCAGGCTGCCCTTCGCCTCCAGCACGTCGATCAGCGACTGCACCGTGCGCCCGGCCATGCCGCGCGCGGGATCGGTGGAAAGCCGCGTGATGCGCCCCGCGCTGGCAAAGTGATGGAACAACCGCACCCGGTCTTGCAGTTCCGGATCGCGCAGCGGCGAGTCCGGCGGCAGCGGTTCCTGCTCGAAGACGTCGAGCGCCGCGCCGGCAATCACTCGATCCTTCAGCGCCTGTGCCAGCGCCGCTTCATCCACCACCGGCCCGCGCGAAGTGTTGACGAGGTAAGCCGTGGGCTTCATCATCCGCAGGGTCTTCTGGTTGATCAGGTGATAGGTGGGCGTTGCGCCTTCGCGCACCAGCGGCACGTGCAGTGAGATGAAGTCCGATCCCGCCAGCACTTCTTCCAGGCCGGCCATGCGGATGGTTCGCCGCTCATCCGAGAAGCCGTTGCGGTGGCGCAGGTCCATCTCTTCCTGCACACCTTTCAGGAAACCCTCGCGCGCCGCGGCCGAATCGTAGCAAAGGAAGTTCACGTCGAACCCCAGCGCCTTTTTGATGAAGGCCTGCCCGATGCGTCCCAGACCGACCACGCCCACCGTCTTGCCGGTAACCTCGTCGCCGAGAAACGGCAGGTAGGGATGCCAGGCGCCCCAGCGATTTTCCCTCACCAGCCGCTCGCTGGGATACAGCTTGCGCGCCACCGCGCCCAGGATGAAAAGCGCAAACTCCGCCGTCGCTTCGGTCAAAACTTCCGGCGTGTTGGTGAAAGGAACCTTGTATTCGTTGGCGTCCGCGCGGTTGATGTTGTCAAAACCCACGGCGTCCTGCGCCACCACCTTCAGGGTTCCCTTGCCCGCCTCGAAAACCTCACGGTCGATGGGATCGCGCAGCGTGGTGATCAGGGCGTCGATTCCCGAGCGCACCTTCTCGATGATCAGGCTTTTCGGCGGCGGCTCCAACTCGCCGTAGACTTCCACCTGATAACCGCGTTCGCGCAGCCGGTCGAGCGCCTCGCTGCCGATGTCGCAGGTGGCAAAAATGCGGATGTTGTTTTTGGTTTCGCTCATAACCTTCTCACGAATGCTTTCTGATCCAGGCGTCGATGCTGTCCAGAGCTTTCCGGATGTTCTCGACGGAGTTGGCAAAGGAAAAGCGCAGATACCCTTCGCCCTGCCGGCCGAACGCGGTTCCGGAAAGGCAAGCCACGCCGGCTTCATTCAGCAGGGCGTCGGCCAGTTCAGTCGAAGACTTCCCGGTCTCCTTGATATTCGGAAAGGCATAGAACGCTCCCCGGGGCTTCAGGCAATTAAATCCCGGGATGCCGTTCAATCCGTCCACGATCACCTCGCGACGCTCGCGGAATCGCTCCAGCATGGCGCTCACCGAACTCTGGTCGCCGCGCAGCGCCTCCACGCCGGCCATCTGCGTAAAGCTGGCCGTGCAGGAATTCGAATTGGTCATCAGCAGCGCGATCTGCTGCGCCAGGTCCGCGCGCATCACGCCGTAACCCAGCCGCCATCCCGTCATGGCGTAGGTCTTTGAAAACCCATCGAGGATGATCACGCGGTCGCGCAACTCCTCGAAAGACGCCGGGCTCACGGGCTCACCGCTGGTAAATCAACCGGCTGTAGATTTCGTCTGAGAGCACCATCACGTCGCGGTTCTTCAGCGCATCCACCAGGGTTTCCATTTCCTCCCGGCTGATCATCCCGCCGGTGGGATTGTTGGGCGAGTTCAGGATCATCAGCCGCGTGCGGCCGCTGATCTTGCCCAGAATCTCTTTGACGTCAATATCGAAGCCGCGCTCTTCGGGCATTGAATAGGCGACCGGCGTGGCACCCACAAAATTGATCATCGAGGAGTAGATCGGAAATCCAGGGTCCGGGTAGAGCACTTCGTCGCCGGGCTCAACCAGCGCAAGGATGGAGTAGAACATGATGGGCTTGGCGCCCGGCGTGATGACCACCTCCGAAGGATCGACGGAAATTCCACGCCGGCGGCCCACGTCTTCCGCCACGGCCTGCCTCAGTTCCGGGAAGCCCGCAGGAGGGCCGTAATGCGTCCATCCGTGGTCGAGCGCGCTCTTCGCCGCTGCAACAATGTTGGGCGCCGTCGGAAAATCCGGCTCGCCGATCTCGAGATGCACCACCTCCTTGCCCTTCGCCTCGAGCGCCCGCGCCCGCACCAGCACGTCAAAGGCGCCTTCATTCCCCAGACGGGACATGCAGCCGGCAAGCCGCAGCTTTCGCGTTTCAGTTGACATTGAAAACCCCCGAACCGCCAAGTGTAAACCCTTTGCGCCGTGAACGGAAGAACCTGTGCTCTCGCGCCTCGTCACGGTGTTCGAAATCCGCATTGGAAAAGAAGTGGACAAACGAGAGAAGGATAGAATGTCACTGGGCGAGGCGCCGGAGCAGTTCAGGATGATCGCTGATGAATTCATCCAGCGCCGCCTGGAAGGGGTGGTGGGCTGCCAGGGGTTAGGATAGCGGCGTCAGGGCTCGCTGCGGGTTTTCGACCAGCAGCAAGCGGATATCTTCCTCTTCGAGCCCGCTTTTCCGTGCCTGGGGTAGAAACCTTGAGAAGAGGAAGTCGTAACCGCGAAAGGCTCCGCCTGCCGCTTCTCCCACGTGGTACCAGCCTGCGTCCTGGGAGATCAAAACCCGATTCAGCAGCCGCAGCCGCTTCATTTCCATGACGAGTTCGACATGGAGCTCCAGCGTTTGTTCTGAGATGCCGTCGAATTCGACCCAGGCTCCCATCTCGGCCGCGCGCCGATGCATCTCCCGATTTCGCTCGTTTTGTGCGTGGACCCAGATCCATGACGAAGGGGGAACGTCATACTTCTTGAGCACGTCCAGCTCTGCCATGGCGGCCACACCGTCACCCGTGTGGGAAGCAATCAGCAGCCCGGTTCGCAAGTGGGTGAGCGCGGCGGCAGCAACCAGCCGCGTGTTGACCGGTGAGAGCGGCCCGGCGTCGGTGCCGGTCTTGATGAAGCCCGGCTTAACTCCCGTCGGGGGAATTCCTTCCCGGGCCTCGCGCGTCCAGCGGGCTGCCAGCTGCTCGGCGGTTTCCTGAAAGGCAAAACGCGGGACGAACTTGTCAGCGGACGCGCCATAGAAGCCGGTGTTGGTCACGATCTGCAGGCTACTGGCCTCTGAAAGCCGGGTCAGGAGAGCAGGATCGCGGCCCAGGAAGGCCGGCGTGCACTCCACCAGAGTCTTGCAGCCCGCAGCGCGCAGTTTCCGCAAATGCGGAAGCACGGTTCGGATCACTTCTTCGGCATCGTAACGCCCCGGCGCGATTCGATCGGCGCCAACAAAGTCCACCAGAATATGCTCGTGCATGAGCGTAACGCCCAGGGCGTCAGGCTTGATCGGGCCCAGCACGGTGTTGACCCGCGCGGCCGGTCCAGCCGCACGCGTCGCGATCCCGGCACCGAGCGCGCCCAAGCTGAGTGCCGCGCCTTTGAGAATCGCACGCCTGGAGAGATTCATTTGCTTCCTCTGCCAACGACGGTTCCTGGCCAGCTTATCGGATCAAAAACCCAACCAGGCGCAAACCTCCGCTGTGCTGGATGGGTGGGACTCAGGATTTCGGTTTCCTCGCTACCAGCGATTGTATCTTCAACCGCCTTCCTTGGAGCCGGCCTTCTCATCTTTTTATCCCGGACGATTCCAGCGGCCTGGGCCGAAGATACCGATTGGCCGCAGATTCTGGCGCTGTACGAACTCCGAAAGCACATGTCCGACAATCCCATGGTCGCACTCCATCACGCCATAGCCGCGGTTATGGTGTTTGGGCCCTCCAAGGGGCTTGAACTACTTCAGGCGCTCAACTCGGACAATCAAATTGCAGGCCACCATCGCCTCGCGGCGGTTCGCGCCCATCTGCTGGAAATGGCCGGAGACTACGAGGCTGCAATGACCCATTACCGGATTGCTGCCAGCCGCACGGCAAGCATCCCGGAGCATCATGACCTCATTGCGCAAGCGGCTCGGCTCAGCGAGAGTATAACAAAGGCTGGCGGGGTTTGATGATTTGCCGGTGGCAGTTGGACCGCGCTTTCAGAGGCAATTTAATTAAGAAGCAATGGGCAGGTAAAATTTAGACTCATGCGTATTGGAAGCAGGTCAAACTCCACGAAGGTTTGCATCAGCAACGAGTAGTCCTCTATCGTTTGTCGAGTGGTCTGAAGTCTGTACTCCACTTCCAAGAAGAATCCGGCAATAATCCACATTGACGTATAACGGGCTTACCGGAAACTGACCCACTACCAACCATTCCTTGCCGCGAGCCGCATGGCGATGTTAAGTTTACGAAAGGGCTGATCGCTCAAAACTTCTCATCAGTCCTCTGCGTGCAAGTAAAGAAAATATGCGTTGGTCCTGGAAACTCGGAGACGTAGCGGGAATCGGCCTCTACATTCATGCTACCTTCTGGCTCCTCATCGCCTTTGTCTTTCTTTTGAACTTTTCGGGCGGGCAGGGCCTGGCGGCGGCGCTTTACGGTGCGGCCTTTGTGCTGGTCATCTTTGGCTGCATCACCCTGCACGAACTCGGGCACGCCCTGACGGCCCGCCACTTTGGAATTCGAACGCGCGACATCACCCTGCTGCCCATCGGGGGGCTGGCGCGGCTTGAGCGCATGCCGGATGATCCCGTCCAGGAGCTCTGGGTAGCTCTGGCCGGCCCGGCTGTCAACATTGCCATCGCCGTCGTGCTTTACGCCGTGATCCTGTTATCCGGCGGAGCGGTCCTCCCCGGGGATTTTTTTTCACTCAGTGGAACCTTCCTGGCCAACCTGATGATTGTGAATCTCTGGCTGGTGGCGTTCAACATGATCCCGGCGTTTCCCATGGACGGAGGCCGGGTGTTGCGCGCGTTGCTGGCGACCCGGCTCGACATGGGGCGCGCCACCCAGATTTCTGCGCGCATCGGCCAGGGCATTGCCTTTGCGCTCGGCGCTGGCTGTCTGTTTAGCCTGGCCGGCATCTTCAGCCTGGCCGGGTTCTTTCGCCTTGACGGACTCTTTTCCGACCCGTTTCTCATCCTCATCGCCGTGTTTGTGTGGACGGGAGCCAAGCAGGAAGCGGCGGCGGCCGGAATGCACACGTCGGTGGCCAACATCCCCGTGCAGCATGTGATGCTGCACGACTTTCACACGCTGCGCCCGGACGACACGCTGGGAGATGCGGTCAACCACGTTCTGGCAGGTTGGCGGGAAGATTTCCCGGTGGTTTTTGGCGATCACGTTCTGGGCCTGCTCACGCGCGAGGACATGACGAAGAGCCTGGCGGAGAGCGGTCCCGAAACGCGGGTTCGCGACTCCATGCGGCGCGACATTATTCCCGTCGATCCCCGCCTGAAGCTGGAGCAGGCGCTGGTGATGATTCGCGAATTGAACTGCCGGTCCCTTCCGGTCTCGCACGAGGGGCGGCTGGTGGGGTTGTTCACCCTGGATAACGTGGGCAACTTTCTCTCCATCCACTCGGCCCTGCGCCAGGCGGACCGCAAGACACGCGACAGAAGAGAAAAAGACCCTGAAAGGGAGTCTTCCGAGAGGGTCCTCTGAAGTGCCCAAACAATTTTTCCATTACAAATGCCTCGCTGACCTTCGCAACCATGCTGCGGAACTGGGCGTTGATATTCCCCTGGTGGAAGACCGCGACGAAATCCGCAACATCCTCGCACGGCCGGTTGAAATCCAAAGCCTCGGGGGCAAAACCTGGCGAATTGGAAATTCCTTCGCCATCCATCCCATGGAAGGCTGCGACGGCGATCTCGACGGCAATCCGGGCGAACTGACCTTCCGCCGCTATCAGCGTTTCGGCTCGGGCGGGGCCAAGCTGATCTGGTTTGAGGCCTGCGCGGTGGTCCCCGAAGGCCGAGCCAACCCACGCCAGCTCTGGATCCATCCGGGTTCCGCGAAGCGGTTGAAGGAACTTCTCGAGACCTGCCGCGAAGCGCACCGGAAGGAGTTCGGCGCCTGCGATGACTTTGTCGCGGTTTTGCAGTTGACCCACTCCGGCCGCTACTCTTTCGAAAAGCAGAAAGTTGCTTCTCGGCATCCCGTGCTGGATTTGTACCCGCTGGTGAACAATGCGGGTTTGCCGCCGCGGGAAACTCTGCCCGAGCTGGCCAGTGACGAGTATCTTGCGGCGCTTGAAGACCGCTATGTCCAGGCCGCCGCACTGGCCCGCGAAATTGGCTTCGACGGTGTTGACCTGAAGATAACGCACGGCTATCTGCTCTCGGAGTTGATCGGCGCCCGCACCCGCGCGGGGGCTTACGGCGGCCCGCTCGAAAACCGGGCGCGTTTTGCGCTGAACGTTGCTGAAAAGATCCGTCAGCAGGTGGGCGACGATTTCATGCTGGGTGTGCGGCTGGGCGTTTACGACGGCATCCCTTACGCCGTCAGCGGCCAAAATTCGGCTGGCGTGCCGCGCGCTTATCCAACGCCTTACAACTTCGGCTTTGGCACGGACCCGAACGATCCTTATCGCATGGACCTCTCGGAGCCGCTCAAGTTTATCGGCTGGCTGAAGCAGGCCGGCGTGCGCCTCCTGAATGTTTCCCTCGGAATTCCATACGCCAACCCGCACCTCGGCCGCCCTTTTGACAAGCCGAACGAAGGCTATTACGAAACGCCCGAGCATCCCCTGCTGGGCGTGGCGCGGCATTTTGCCGCCACGGCGGAAATCCAGAACGCCTATCCCGACCTGGCGGTGGTGGGCACGGGCTATAGCTGGCTGCGCCACTTCCTCATCCATGCAGCGGCGGCCAACGTCAAACAGCATCGAACCACCCTGGCGGGCCTGGGGCGCGCGGCGCTGGCCTATCCTGAAATACCGCGCGTGGCGCTCGAAAAGGCGGAACTCAATCCGCTCCGCACCTGCAAGACGCTCTCCTACTGCACCTACCTCATGCGCTCCAAGAAGAACGAGCTGGGGCAATTCCCCACCGGCTGCCCTCCTTTTGATAAAGAAGGTTACGGCGAGGTCATGAAGCAGGCGCGCGCCACCAACCGCGCCGCCGCCCAAAACAAGCAGTAGCGCAGATCTCCGGTTTTGCGGTCCGCGCGAGTTTCCGTAGCGGCGGGTTTACCCCGCCACGGTGGCGACGTAAAGTCGCCGCTACACCGAGCTACGGACCATAACCTAAAACCGGCAGATCCTGCAGGGCGGACGGTCTGCGCAACGGGCCCGTCCTGCCTGCTCCGAAAATGCTAAACTTGCCTCGATGGGCGCAGTGATTCCTGCATGGAGAGGTTTGCTATGACGGACAATGACTTTGCACGGCGGCTGGAAAGACTGGAGCGCGACAACAGGCGGCTCAAACGCCTTGCGGTTGCCGGCATTGCGATGGCCGCGGCTCTGGGCGTCATTTACTCTGTCGCGTGCTCTTCGGGCCGCAATTCGGCAGGTATCAAGCCGGACGTGGAGAAGGTGACGGTGCGCGAGTTCAACATGGTGGACAGCGCAGGAAAAGTGCGGGTGAAGATTGCCATGGATTGCTCACAGGGAGACAACTGCCGGCCCTCGATCAAGATGTTCGACTCGGACGGCAAAGCGGAAACGGCAAACTTGCTGAGCGACCATCTGCAGTTCAGTGTCAGTTCCAAAGGAGGCGCGCCCAGCGTCACTGCGGAACTGGGAAGCGGTACGGGCGGCGGCGGATTGCTGGCGCTGAAGGACCAGAGCGGGAGCTATGTTCAGGTCAACGCCAATTCCCCGAATATCGAGATTAAGGACGCGCAGGGCTATGTGATGAACCTGGGGGCTGTGGACCTCACCACCGTGGTCTCAGGCCAGACGTCCCAGACCACCGCCGACTCGATCGTGATGTTCGGCAATGACAGCAAGCACCACCTCATCTGGCGCGCCCCCTAATCACCTTCAGGCAGCCAACGGCGATGCAGAATCGGCTGGATCTGCCGCCTCGGCAACGCATTGCCGCCGCTACTTTTCCTCGCGGGATGCGCCGGCTGCGTCGTTTTGCCTGGCCTCCTTCAATTCCGCGAGCATCTTCTGGATGGCGTTTCCCAGGTCGTGGGGAGTGCTGATTCGGTAGATTTTCCCGTCCAGGGATTTTGCAAGATGACCCAGCGAATCCGGGAAGAGGTTTTGCGGTCCATTCTCAAAATAAAAGAAGCCGGGCATTCCCGGATAACGGAACATCAACATCTCCCGGGGAACTTTCTTCATCCAGCGGAAGGAACGTCCAAGAATGATCACCGCGTCGGGCGGCGGCTGGGCGGTCAGTTGCTGGTTTGCCAGCTTTGCCAGCATCTGCGCCCACTCATTCTGCCTGCGCAGGGTTTCGACGGAAACGATCCCGAGGTTCAGCCCCTTAAACGCCCGATGGAGCCTGGCAAAGCCTGACGGCTGAAACGAGTCAGACTGATAAATCACCTGCTCCTGGTCCAGGCTGAAGGCCACCAGGCGCACGGACCGGCAGGGCACCTGCTGGAGCAGCGAGGAGAGAATCTGCAGCAGCATCATCTGGTACCGCGCACCCAATCGCGCCGCCCGGGGGTTGAAGGAGCCGGCACTGAGCAGCACAGCCAGCCGCAGCCCCCCTTTTTGGCGTGGGCCGCTCCAGTCCGGGATGCGGAGGGAGGAAACCTGGTGGGCTGCCAGCACCGCCGGCACCGCTTTCTGCCTGTGGTGTGAGACCTTGATCCACCATGCCCGGCGGCAGGTGCGGTGGCGCCGGTCCGTCAGAAGCACCTCCACGCGATAGCGCCCCTCGCCCACCGAAAAGCCCCCGCTGACCACGAAATAAACTTTGCGCCTGACTGGAACCCCCGGCGGCGGCTTCACAGGCAAACCCCGGAAGATGGCAGAGGTGCCCAGCAACACAGCAGCGCCACCCTCCGGCGTTACCCGAACCAAGGTCGTAACCCGCGTTCTCCCCCCGCCAAACTCGCTGGAAGGGCACCTGATGCGGTAGCCGGCGTCGAAGTGGAAGGTAAAGTCGAGGACGGGTCTTTCGCGCTCGATGGTGCAGTTCAAGCGCTCGGTTTGAGGGCTCTGGTCAAATAAACGGCTGGCCGCCGCCTGTTGTCGCTGAGACAACAGCTTCTGCCCTCTGAGCGGGGCTGCCGATGGCAGGCTGGCAAGCACGGCCAGTCCCAGTGCGATGACAAAACAGTTGCCCGGCTTTTGCCCCTGCATACCACGGCTCCGGCGGAATAACAATCACGCCCTATCTTTTCCAGGGAGGAGTCTCCGGCAGGAGCTTCTGGAATTCCTCGATCACTCGAATCTCGTATTCGCCGGCGTAAGTTTTGCTGAGGAAACGGTCGATGGCTTCGTCGTGGAAGCGCTGCCAGGAAGCTTCCTCGTGGCCCGGGTTGATGGGGTAAAACAGCGCGTTGTTGGCGCGGGCGGCGTTCAGGTCGCCGGGAGCGTCGCCCACCATCAGCACGCAATCCTTCTCGTACTTGCCTTCCGTCGTCAGCTTCAGGTGCTCCTTCTTGCTGCCCATCTCCTGCCCGGCAATCACCTCTGCGTACTTGGCAATGTCATGCTCGCGCCATTCGCGCTCCAGGGCTTCGTTGGGCGTGGCGGAAACGCAGATGATGTCGGCCTGGCTCTGCAGCTTCTCCGCGCTCTCGCGGAAAAACGGGAAGGGGGGCACGCCTTCCACGACGTCGGCGATGGTGCGGTTGACGGCCAGGCTCCACTCGAGGGTCTGTTCCAGCACGGGATCGTGCGTCTTGTCCACTTCGGTTTTCAGCGCGGGATTGCCCAGCGGCACCCCGGAATCAATCCACGCCTGCAGGGTGGGCACCTCGGGAATCTTGACGCCGCGGCGCATGGGTTCCGGCCACTCGCGCAGAAGCTGGAAGGTCCTGGTCAGCGCCGGAAAACGGTTGGTGCCCCGCCACTTCGAATAGAGGTTCACAAACTCCGCCGCCTCGCGCGCGTATTTGGAAATGGCCTGCAGCTTCCAATACTTGATGATGTTGGGAATGAAACATTCCTTGTGCTTGATCTCCATGGAGTCAAACACGCAGCCGTCGGAATCAATGCCGACAAAGAATTTGTGCTGGGGCCTGAAGGCAAGTAACTGGTCTTTGGGTGAACTCATCGTGTCATCTTTCCTGTGTGGAATTTGCTGAATTGTGAATCTTAACGCAATCGCAGCGGGGTGGGAAGGGCGAATCACCGCGGCCGTTTTTCGCCCCGGCCCGCGCGCATCGCAAACGCTCGCGCATGCCACACGAGTTGTTCCTCTGGTTGGATTACTCAATTTTGGGTTAGCATGTTTGCCTTGCTATCCACCGCAGAAAATCATTGGAGGTTCGTTCCCATGCGGTCAAGACTCTTCCGGGTTTCGGTTCTGATCCTGCTGTGCGCGCCTCTCGCTTTCCCTGCGCCGCCGGCCGGCCCCGCCGCGGAATTGCACACGCTGATTCAGGATGTCCGCACGGAGATGCTGCCCGAGCAGGCCATGGAATATATGCGAAGCATCTATTCCACCGACCGCTGGTTCAACTTTGCCAAATTTCAGGAAACCGCCGACTACCTCAAGCTGCAGATGCAGACGATGGGACTCCAGCAGGTCGAGATCGGCACGCCTCCGGCAGACGGCGTCACGCAGTTCGGATTCTGGACCATGCCAATGGCCTGGGACGTGAAAGAGGCAAGACTGGAAATCGTGGAGCCGAAGGTTCCCGCCAGTCTTCGCGTGCTGGGCGACTACCGCAAGGTTCCCACCTCGCTGGGTGAATGGAGCGGGCCGACACCGCCGGACGGCATTACGGCCGAGGTGGTGGAAGTGAAAGACTGGCCGGCAAAGAAGATCGCGCAGATGGACCTGCGCGGCAAGCTGGCGCTGACCGATGAGGACCCGGTCGGAATCAAGTGGGCGCTGGTGAAAGCGCACGCGCTGGGCGCCATCGACTCGGGGACAGAAAATCCCAGCCTGCGAGACGGCCGCCAGTGGGTGAACGGCTGGGGCGACAACGGCTGGGCCTTCATCAAAGGCAGCACTCCTCTCATCTGCTTCTCCATCCCGCCTCGCGAAGGGGACCTTCTCCGCCGGCTCCTGGCCCGCCACGGCAAGGTGCGCGTCCGGGCCGTGGCGGACACCCGCTACTACAAGGGGGTCTACCCGTACACCACCGGAGTCATCCCCGGCGTCGGGCCGGAAGAAGTGCTGGCGCTGGGCCACACCGCTGAACAGGGAGCCGAAGACAACGCCACCGGCGTCGCCGCGCTGATGGAGGCCATGGCAACACTGAACCGGCTGATTGAGTCCGGAAAACTGCCCCGGCCACGGCGCACCATTCGGATTCTGGCCATGCCTGAGATGTACGGGTCCATGCCTTACATCGCAAATCATCGTGAGCGGATTCAACGCACCATCGCCGCCTGGTGCCTGGACACTCCCGCCGGCCAATACGACATGCAGGGCACGGAATACACTTTTTACATGAACCCGGAAGTCGCCAGTTCCTACACCGACGCTTTTGTTCTGAAGGTGGCCGATGACTATTTTTCTGCGATCCATCGGCCCTGGCATGAGCACAAGTACATGACGGGCACCGACAATTACCTGGGAGATCCCACCATCGGAGTGCCCACCGAGTGGGCCTACAGCGGCAGCGGCGTGGAAACCCACCACAACAGCGAAGATACTCCGGACCGCGTGGATTCCAGGTCGCTGCGGGATATCTCGATTGTGTCGGCAGCTTATCTCTACTATCTGGCCAACGCCGAGGCTCCGCAGGCCCTGTGGCTGGCGGGCCTGAGCCAGACTCGCGGCTACCGCCAGGTGCTGGATGCCGTTTCGCCTTTCCTCGACCGCATCGCAGATGCCGGCAGCCGGGAAGAACTGGGAAAACTTCTCCAACAGTCGCTCGACGAAATCGACTACAAGGTGGGACGGCAGACCCAGGCCGTCAACTCCGTTCTGCGGCTGGCTGCGCCGGCTGAAAAGCAGGCGTTGCAAGGATCCCTTGCTCCTCTGTCAAAAGAACTCGTTGAGTTTGGAAATCGCCAGGCCGAGCGCGTTCGCGCCGCTGCAACTGAAAGGGCGCGCCTGCTGGGGATTCGAGAGTTCCATCCAACCCATCGCCACTCCGGACCCTGAGGCTGCTGTTGCTTCCCGGATCGTCGTTAAGCGGAAAAGATTTGGGACCATCCCTCTCGACCAGATTCCGCCCGACCAGCGCGATGGATATCCTTCGGGCGCCTGGGCCGGCATCCCCATCTCCGCTCTCTACTGGTGTGACGGGCAGCGGAATCTGGAGCAGGTCATCCACCTGACAAAAATGGAAATGGGTCCTACCCACTTTGATTTTGTGGGCTACTTCCGCTTCCTGCGCGATCACGGTTTTGTGGAATTCGTCAAAGGCCGGTAGTTCCGGCCGTGATTCGGATTCGACAAAAACTGGCAGGCGCCGCAATTCATTCCGTCCCTCGCTTTACCGGTTCGACCTGGAAGCATCGAACCCGGGGGCGAAAACCCATTCGTCGAATTATGACTGCTTACGAAATCTTTCATGACAGCAGGAAACATCTTGAGTATTCTGTCGCAACTTTGGTAGCCTGACCGGTCTGCTTGTTGGAGGGAGGACTCATGGGCAAAAACATTTTGCCGTCACGCCGCAATTTTCTTCGCACAGCCTTTGGAACCGCCATCGCAGGAAGCGCGCTGGGCCTGCCCGGCGCCGAAGCATTCCCGGGCAAAGCCGTCCCGCAAACGGCGGATTCCACCGTGGTGGCGCGGGTCACACTGGATCACGATCTTTATGATTACGGCAACGTGGTCAACGGCACCATCTCTTTCCGCCTGCCGCCGGCCGGCCAGACGGAAATCGAATGGATTGACAGCCTGGGACGGGTGGCCTGGCGTTCCGCTTTTCCGCCGCCTTCCTCCATGGGCAGCCCTCAACTTTTTTCCTTCCGCCTGGTTCCGGCGCTCACCTACCGCAACTGGATTCGGCTGAAGGTGAACGGCGTTCCGCAGGTGGAGGGAGCGAAATTTCTGCTTTCGCCGCCGGCCCGCGCGTGGGACGACTATCACGTGGTGACCTGGGCCCACTACCCTGACGGCTTTTACGATCTGCTGCGCCAGTGCGGCGTGGACGCCACCATCGCCTATCGCAATGGCGAGTTTTCAAACGTTCTCGACAACAATTTCAAATTTTACGTGGAGCAGACGGCGTGGGAAGTCTTCGCCATCTACCACAAGGACCAGCCACTCTGGAAGGGCCTGATCGCGAAGGTCCTGAAGGACCGGAACAACCTGAAGCTCTGGGTCCGGCAACCCTGCGTCAACGATCCCAAAACCGACGAGTATGTGCGGGAACATCTTCGGCGGTACGTGCGCCAGCACCGCGCTTTCCGTCCGCTCTTTTACAACATCGCCGATGAGCTGGGCCAGGCCGACCAGATCAAGCCCAACGATTTTTGCCACTCCGAACACTGCACCATCAAGTTTGCGGAGTACCTTCGGAAGCTCTACGGGATCCCCGGCCACGTGGCCGGCGAATGGCAGGCAGGCCAGGAGATGACGCGCTGGGACGATGAAAGCGTGCGCTCCGGCACACAGTGGGAGAAGCGCAACCTGATGATCTCCTACACCACCACCGACCGCGCTTTCGACACCATTGCCCTTGCTGTCTTCCACGCCAGGTATGGCGGCGTCAAGAACTTCAACAAACAATGGGGCACCAGCTTCCCGGAACCGAGAGGCGTGGGGATGAGCGTGCACGACGAATGGCAACCGGTGATCGGCCTGGTCAGCGACGCGCGTTCCATCGTCAACCTGAACGAGGAAGCGTTGTCCGACACGCTCGGCCCTCTGCCCGGGGCGAACGACCGCTGGGGCAGGCGCGCCGGCTGGAAGGCCGTCCAGAAACCCACCAACTTCCAGACCTGGAGCCAGGTTCTGGACTTTCTGAAGCGCTTCTACAAGGAGCTGGGCGAAATCAATTCCACCGACGGCTGGAATGTTTCCGCCTGGTGCGATTTCCGCAACTTCATGGACGAGACGTTTGCCGATGCCATCCTGCGGGCGGCACAGGTCTGCAAGGAGGAGGACCCCCACGCTCTCTGCGCCACCGAGGGCGGACAGTGCCCGTTTCCTTTCGGCTGGTACAACTATGAGCAGGTGCTGAGGGCGGTGGACGTCATCGAGCCCTACAACGGCGGCAACAACGTGGAAGTCATCCGTTCGCTCAAGCCGGAAACCATTATGGTTTCGACGCACGGCTATCAGTACGATCCGGGCAAACCGCTCACAGAAAAAGATCGTCTGGCGCAAAAACGAGCCGTACGCCCGATTTGGTGGGGAGTGTTCCATGCCCACCGCGGCAACCTGATCTGGGACGACAACCTCAAGAATTACCAGTTCGTTGACCCAAAAACGCGGGAATTGACTCCGGCGGCTGAAACTTTTTCAGAAGTATTTAAGGAACTCCATCGTGGCATTCCGAAGCTGGTGATGAACTCACAGCGCACCCATGACGGCATTGCGCTCCACTATTCCCAGCCCTCCATGCAGGTCCACTGGCTGCTCAGCAACCTGAAGCATGCCCGCCAGTGGGTGGCGCACAGCGCAGGAGACCGTGGCAGCCACATCACTGCCGTCCGCAACGGCTGGACCAAGCTGATTGAAGACCTGGGCCTGCAGTACAACTTTGTTTCCAACAAGCAGATCGAGGCCGGCAAGCTCACCAGCGGCGAGTATCGCGCTTTCGTCATGCCGCAGTCCCTGGCCGTCAGCGCGCATGAGGCGGAGCAGATTCGCCAGTTTGTCCATGACGGCGGCCTGCTGATTGCGGATTACCGCAACGCCAGCATGAATGAGCACGGGCGCGACCTGGGGCACGGCCAGCTGGACGACGTTTTCGGCATCAGCCGAACCCCGGCGCCTGTCGCAGCCGGGAAGCCGGCAACCGCGCGCGGCGTGGCGAATGCAGGATCGCTGGAGCTGCAGGGCAAGCAGCTCAAATTGCTGACGCCCGGCGATCCGGGTGTCCAGCCCACCACCGGCAAATCGCTGGCGCAAAGCGGCAGCACGCCTCTGGTCGTGGTCAACACATTCGGCAAGGGAAAGGCGGTTTTTCTGAACCTTGAAGTCGCAGGCTATGCCTATCAGCGCCTGCAGGCCAGCCTGGATACCAGCCTTCCCGACCTCATGGAAGGGGTGCTCGGCCTTGCCAACATCACCCCCCGCCTGCGCGTGCTGGGCGCCGACGGCAAGCGCCTGCCGGGCACGGAAGTGGTGATCTATCAAAACGGCGGATGCGAGCATGTGGCGGTTTTCCGCAATCCGCAGTTCGATGACGGAGGATGGGGCAGCTTTCCCACCCTGGAAGCGCACGAATGGGCCGGAAGCATCGATAATTCCCTGCTTGAAAAAACCGCCAAGGTTCATCTGGTTTGGGGTGAGGCGGCGCAAACCTACGACATCCGGCAGCGCAAGGATCTGGGCTCCGGCAAAAGCCTCGACGCCACGCTCGATCCATGGAGTCCGCTGCTCTTGACCCGGTCCGCACAGCCGCTGCCCGAGTTTCGGCTCGACGACCCGGGTGAAATCAAGGCGGGAGAGACCCTGGGCATCATCGTCCATAACGACGCCCTGCTCCCCGAGGGAACCTCCCGCCTGGTCAGCATCGAAATCGACGATCCCTCCGGCAAAACCTACGGCATCTACTCGCGCAACCTGCTGGTCCGTTCGACGCCGTTTCGGGAGTTCATTCCCATCGCTTTCAACGATCCAACCGGGCGCTGGAAGATTCGGGCACGTGACGTCATGACGGGACAGTCGGTCGAGAAACCCTTCAGCGTGGTTGCATGAACCGCGGCTCTGAGTAACTCCCCGCAGAGTTGCCACGGATCGGTTCAACCGGATGACGCAGAATGCGATGCCGCGTTCCGACTGTGCCGGTCCGCTGAACCCATATTCCGCGCTTGGAGTTTCCAACTTTTGATTCCCTGAAATCGGATCTGCAAGACATGTGGGATGCGGGAGAGCAGGCCGCCCAGACAGCAAAGCTTGTGTTGAATGATGGTTTCATAATATAAGAGAGGGGCTTGAACCAGCGCTGAGCTCCTGGGACAGTCTGCATCGAGTGAGTACAGAAGATTGGAGGGACGTTGGTAGCCCCAGGCTTCTCGAATTGATTCAGGAATTGCACTGACGACTTTTTTCGTGCAGTTCCCTCAGATTTTTATAATTTCAACGTGCGCCGTCAGAGCAAGGCCGTAGAGAACTCCATTCGGCCGAACTCGTCATCGGGAACACACGAAAATTGATAGGCCCGAACCTGCCCCTCCGGTGTCTATGAGGCCGATGAGATCGGCAGCACGCTGCCACCGCGTACGACAATGCCTAGAGTCACAAAATTCCAGCCCGTGGCTGAGATGGAACTTTCTCCGGGACGCCCCGAACTCATCCGTGAAGTCAATGTGCGCCGTCTGCTCCGCCTCCTGCAGTTGCACGGCCCGTGTTCCCAGGCCGATCTCTCCCGCATTTCCAACTTGAGTCCTCCAACGGTATCGTTTGCGGTGGCCGACCTTCTGAAGAAGGACGTGGTAGAGAGTGTGGGTCCTGGACGGTCTGGCGGCGGAGGCCGTCCGCCGAGAATGCTGCGATTTAACACCGAGTTCGGTTATGTGGCTGGCGCTGAGGTCAGACCGTCGGAAGTACGCCTGGCCCTTGCCGACCTCAGCGGTACGGTTCTGGGAAGATGGACCGGCCCCATGACCTCCCGCAACACTCCAAAGAGCTCGGCTGGCCTGGTAGCGTCAGGCATCCGGGAATTGATGGCTCATCATGGTATACCTCCTCAAAAACTTCTCTCCCTGGCGGCGGGGATTCATGGAATTGTCGACGCGCGGACAGGCGCTACGGATTCATTGCCACACTTTTCCCTGGCGTGGCGCCATGCCCCCCTGCGCAGCCTGATCGAGGAAAGCGCCAAGGTCTCTACGGTTGTTGAAAACGAAGTCAACCTGGCCGCCATTGCGGAAAGCTGGATCGGCAGGGCTCGCGGGGTAAAGAACTTCGTTTTCATAACTGTCGGCGACGGCGTGGGCGCAGGCATCTTTATCAACGGCAGGCTGTATCGCGGATCGGCGTACGCTTCCGGCGAGATTGGTTTTTTTTACGTGCCGGGCAGTAGAGAGACCCCTCTACAGAAGCATCAATTGGGTCCCCTGGAGGAGATGGCCAGCACGGCCGGCATTGAGCGGTCCTGGCGAGAGATGTTGGCGCAACATGTCGGTTCCAGGAGTATGGTCTCCAGGAATGCAACAGCAAGCGAGATTCTCAGGTTTGCCCGGGAAGGCAATCGGGAGGCAAAGCGGCTGGTTCAACAAACGGCAGAGGCCTTTGCATGCGCCGTCGCTAATGTCTGCGCAGTCCTGGATTGCCCTCTGGTCGTGGTGGGAGGTTGTATCGGATCGGATCCCGCGTTCTTCCAACAAGTGCGCCGCAGGCTGGAGCGCAATGATTATCCACGCCCTCGGCTCGTGCTGAGTACGCTGGGAGAAGAAGCCAGCCTTCTGGGCGCGGTCTGGCTGGCCTTAAACGCGGCTGAAGGCGTTGTCTTACGTTCCTCGCTGGGCGGATCGCTTTCACCCACGGATGGTTCAAATGTTCTGCAACCCTTTTTGGGTCTTGCTTCAAGAAAACAACTCAAAATGCATCCAGCAGGTTAGACAGAACAAGCATCGACGCCCGAAGCCATAACCCTTCGTCTGGCCCCCAAATTCAAGAGCGGTTCGCCTCGGTTCCGATTGCCTGCAAATGAAGCTTGACAATCATGCGGGACGGTGGTAATTATGGGGTATTAATTAGGGACCCTAATTAACCCTTCGGACTTAAAGCTTTTGCGGTTGGAGAAAGTCAAGGCGCTTGGCACACGGCCATCGGGCTTGATCGCAGCAGGACGGGAGAACGGCTGAGCCCGGTCTTCCTGCTGATTCGGGGCGAACCTGGAGCACGAATCGGGCGCTCCGCTGGCGAGTGTGTTGCCGGGCCGGACAACGGAACACCAGGCGGCAAGATATCGGCCTGACGAAGGTACGGACAAGCCCAGGCTGGCGGTTGGGCAAGTTTAAAGGTATTGGGGTCTTGTCACGATCTCTTCAGATAGGATTGCAAAAGATCCAGGATGAAGAGAAGTTGGCACCCTTGAAGTTTTGGTAATGGCACGTTTCTGACCAGACACCCCTCGTACGCGGTAGTCGCAGGGGGATCTGATTTCGCGTCGGGTCTTGGAGCTCATTCGGCAAGGCACTTCCTGCTGAGGTGAGCGTAGTCACTCCTAGTCTCCAAAAAGTAAGCGCTATCTACCACACGACTTCGCGGCGATCGTTGCCGCGGGGCCTTGGGTTGTTGGTTTTTTTTGAGGTCTCAATGCGTCCCAAGGAAGAAGAGTGCGGGACAGCGAAATTCGATTTTTGTGGGGGAGAACATGTACATTGGCTTAAAAAGTAGGGGGGTTGGTCTTTTCACCTTTCTCCTGCTACTGGCAGTGGCCCTGACGTTTAGTTCCAGCTTGGGCTGGGCGCAGGCAGGTCTTGCATCACTCAGCGGAACGGTGACAGATCAATCCAGCAGCATCATTCCAGACGTCAGTGTCACCGCAACCAACACCAGCACAGGCATCACGTACCGTTCGCAAAGCAACGCTTCGGGGGCTTACTACATTGGCGCGCTGCCGCCCGGCCCGTACAAAATCACTGCGGAAAAGACCGGGTTCAAGCAGTGGACCCGCACCGTACAACTGGAAGTTTCTCAGAGTGCCAGCATCGACTTCCAGATGGAAGTCGGCAGCACCACAACCGTGGTGGAAGTCACCGGCGCCCCTCCCTTGCTGAACACAACCGGCACACAGGTGGGAGACGTCAAGGACTATCAGCGCATCAACCAGCTTCCGCTCAACGGCAGGCAAGTCACGAATCTTTTCAACCTGACGCCGGGAGTTGAAGGCGGCGGCAATGCGCGCGTCAACGGCATGAAGGCCGGGTCCATGGGCATCCAGATGGACGGCATCACGGAGCGCGACCGTTTCGGCGGCGGCATGGTGCGCATCCAGCCGGACATTCAGGACGTTCAGGAGTTTTCGGTCGATACCAGCGGCAACGACGCCAGATATGCCAGCCCGTCTACGGTGATCATGAAGAGCCGAAGCGGCACCAACCTGCTTCACGGCGAAGTGTTCGAGACCCACCGCAACAACACGGGCGGGTTGCTGGCGCGACTCCGCCAGGAGAAGCCGGGTGCGGTCTATCCCAAGGACATCCGCAATGAGTTTGGCGGCAACGTGGGTGGCCCTGTCGTGATCCCGCATGTTTACAACGGCAAAGACAAGACTTTCTTCTACTTCTCTTTTGAAGGCTACAGGGAAGTAGGCCGTGCCAGCAGTTACGGCGGCATCACTCCCACGCCGGCCATGTGGAATGGCGACCTCAGCAACGCCTATGACCCTGGCAGCGGCAACCCTATTATTATCTACGACCCTCTCACAACCGATGCGAACGGCGTCAGGCAGCCGTTTCCTGGAAACATCATTCCGACCAGCAGGATCAGCGCCATTGCCAAAACTCTCCAGGGCATAACGGCGCTTCCGACCAATAATGCCAACCCGTATATTGCCAACAACCTGGAAAGTGTTTATCCCTCGTTCAGCACCCAGAACAAGCTGACCGCCAAGGTGGATGAGAACTTCAGCGCCAAGGACCGGCTTTCGGTCCGGTGGTCGCGGCAGACGTTGTATCAAACTCAGGCTGGCGGCCTTTACGGCAACCCCCGCAATTGCCCCGACTGCGGCGGCTCCAGGCTTGAAACCTCTCACGTTACAAACGTCAATGCGGACTACACGCGGACCATTTCAAACAATATGCTCAACCAGTTGATCCTGGGCGCTCTGCGGACACCCACAGCCTATGGGACGCTGGGCGACAACACCAACTGGGATTCCCAGCTTGGCCTGCCCAATCCCTTTGGAGTGACCGGCTGGCCCACCATCTATGCCGACAACTTCCCCTGGGATGCCGACAACCGGCACAACCAGGATCTCACCAGCTATATCGCAGAGGACAATTTCACCTGGATCAAGGGAAAGCATACCCTTGAGGCTGGTGGATCTTTCCATCTGGAACAGAACAACATCCAGGAGCTTCAGCAGTCCATGGGCTCGGACAATTTTGGTGGTGAATGGACCTGCCAGTTCGACGGAATCTCGAGTTGCCTGCCCGACACGGGCGAAGGAATTTCCGCGCTGCTGCTGGGCCTTCCCGACTACCTCTCCAACCAGTACAACCGCGGCTACTTCTACTTCCGCCAGAAGTACTTCTCCTGGTACTTCAACGACAAGTGGAGAGTCACCCCACGCCTGACAGTGAACCTTGGCGTGCGGTGGGACAAGTGGACGCCGTACCGCGAGAAGCAAAATCGCCTGGTCACGGCGCCGCTCGATTCCATCCTCAACTCCTTCCAGGTGATTACTCCGGGCAGCAATGCCATTTCTTCCCTGCCGGGGGTCCCCTCAGCGGTCCTCCAGTCTTATGCTGACAGGGGACTGAGCTACAGCACAGCTGACGCCTACGGATATCCCTCCAATCTGTTCGCCGCGGACAACAACAATTTTGGTCCACGGCTGGGCGCGGCCTTCAAGATCAACGACAAGGCGGTCCTTCGAGGTTCGTATGGCATCTTCTACTGGCCAACCCCGCTCTCCCAGATCCTGCAGACCTCGCGGACCAATCCTCCGTTGAATTTGCGGTTCTCGAACCAGTTCCATGGCGGGGACGTTTACGGCGAGGGGAACCCTGCTAATTACAACTTGATGATCAGCAGCGTGCCTTCGGCAAACAACTTCCTGCCCAACGCAGGCGTCAACACCAACGGGGTTGTGCCGCTTCCGGCGACAGCTCAGGGCATCTTCCCTTACGATGGGCGCAACTGGCAGAACGACAGGATGCAGAACTGGAACCTCACACTGGAGTACCAGCTTCCCTACCGTTCAACCTTGCGAGTCAGCTACATCGGGAACCACGGAAGCAGTCTTGACCAGCGGGTTCGCCTGAACGACCGGATGCCTCAACTCGCCTACGCCCAGTCTACGGGCGAGGCGCCGGCCACCAACCCGCTCTATAGTTCGATCAGCTACGACTTCCTTCGCCAGAATCCGAACTGGAATCTGAATTACGGCTATGGCGCAACCAACGGTATATCAAACTCCAACTCGGTCCAGGCCCAGATTGAGCACAAATACCACAACGGCACGGTCTTCCAGTGGTACTACGTTTATGATCACGGACTAGCGACCACGGATACCGGCGGGTTCTCGTCAGGGAACCTTGGAGGTTTCAACTCCGGCGCCGGCGGAGGCGACATCCCATCGAACACCAACCTCCTCAGCCAGCCAAACCTTTCGTTCGACCAGCTCCGCAAGCTGGCCTACAACAACATGACGACGATTCCCATCCAGCATTACGGATGGAATGGATTGGTTGACCTTCCTTTCGGTAAAGGCAAAAAGTTCCTCAGCGGCGCCGGCGGAGCCCTGAATCAGTTGGTCGGCGGCTGGCAGATGGCCTTTATCGGCGACTGGGTGTCCGGCTACTGGCAGAGCGTTAACACCTCGTATGTCCAAAACGGCGATCCCAGGTTAACCCCGGACCAGCGGCTCGTCATGAACTACGGAGGCAAGGAGCAGCAACTGTGGTTCGCCGGCCATGTCGACCCGACCCAGGCTTCCAATATCCCGGGCGGCATGCAGGCTCTCACCAACCTGGTGGGCCCAGAAGGCCGGAAATTGGTCTGTCCTTACGGCCCCGACTGTAGTGGCAATTACACCGGAAGCATTGCCGTTAATAACGTGCTGCTGCCGGATAGCTCAACCGGGTGCTTCAACGCTCCTTCGAACGATTTTTTCAACTCGAGCCCGAGAGGCTCGATCATCGGTCCGAGCGCCTTCACCATGGACGCTTCCATGTTCAAGAACTTCAGCGTTGGGGAACGCCTGAAGATCCGCTTCACGGCGGACTTCTTCAACGTGTTCAACCACCCAACCAACAACAGCCCGAACGCTTCAACGGGTCTGATTGACCTTTCAACACAGGCCAACAGCCCACGGCTCATGCAGTTCTCGCTCCACGTATTGTTCTAGATCTGTATTCGCATCAGTCAAGTGCTCCGGCCGGTTTCACCGCCCGGGGCACTTGATCCTTCCCTCCTTTCAGCGCAAAATAATGAAATCGAAACCGATGGAAAAGAAACTGCCATTTTTCTGGCTGGCACTCACCGTGCTGGTGTGCGCAAGTCTTCCCTGCTGCGCCGCGCCGCAAAGCTCCCCGCCCGCCAAAAATGCTCTTCTCAAGCAGGGCATTCAGCTGCTCTCTGAAGGGAAATACGACCAGGCGATCAGTCCTCAGCAGATGCAAGCAGGATTCGCCGCTGGATCCGCGGCCTTACTTTTACGCCGGCATGGCCCTGACGCAGGCAGGCAAACTGCCTCCCGCCGCGCTGGAACTGAAGGAGGCGGTGCGCCTGGCGCCGAAAGACCCCGTCTACCGGATTTTCCAGGCCAACGTCTACTCCCGCCTGAGGCAGAAAACCCCTGCGCTCGACGCGCTGTCGATCTTTAACGGGAGCGATTCCCTGCGGCAACTTCCCTCCTCCTGGTTGTACATGCTGGCGGATGTTTATCTCCGCCTGATCCAGCCGGACCAGTCGCTCCAGGTGCTCAAGATCCTCCAGCAGCGCAACCCTGACGACCCCCGAACCAACTACGAACTCGGCAAGGTTTACGCCTACTGGAATGAGCTTGACCAGACTATCCACTACTGCAGGAAGAGCATTCAGGAATCTCCGGTGAACCCCAGCGCCTATTTTGAACTGGGCAAGGCGTTGTATCAGAAGGGCGATCTGCCTGCAGCCAAGCAGGCTTTTCTTCAGGCCGTACAGCAGGAAAAAGGCGAACCGGAATTTCTGCTGAAGCTCGGGAACACCTGTCTCGCCATGGGCGAAACCGCCGAGGCCGTCCGGTATCTGAAGCAGGCGCTGCCGTCGGCCGCTTCCTACCCGGAAATCTACTATGCTCTTGCTCGAGCCTGCAAACTCCAGGGCGACCCCGTGAACGGCAACGCCTACATGAAAAAGTTCCAGGAACTCAGGGCTGCGCAATCCGAGAGAACACAGAAGACCTTCTCGGTGGACCGGTTGGTGGTTCGCGGCCAGGAGGCGCTGGACGCGGGAAAAACAGAAGAAGCGCGGTCATTGTTTGAGCAGGCCGCAAAGGCCGACCCGGACCGATGGGACGCCCATGGTTATCTGGCGGAAATGTATCTCGACTCCGGCGATCTCGATCGCGCTTACAGCCACCTGGAATGGATGCAGAAAATCTATCCGCAGTCTGTGGTGGGCAATTACCTGATGGCCCGGTACTGGGTCCTCAAAAAGGACTACCCGCAGGCTTTGCCCTTTGCTCTGAAAGCCAAGACCACCATGCCCGACAACTCCGAACTCCGGAACCTGCTGGCCACCATTTACTCCCACCTGGGTGAAACCGGCAAAGCCCGGCTGGAATCGAAGGCAGCATCCCGCCTGGCGACGGACAGCACTCACGCGCGGGAAGACGCCGACCAGTTGAAAACTCCCAAGCAGAAATACCCCCCGCCCTGCCGCCGCGCTGAAATCGTCTTTTTCAACCAGCCTCAGGCAAGCTTTCCACGACTGCTGTGTGCGCTCTTGTGAACATTCCTCAAAACGCATGCACTCGGAATCCAGAATCGGTTAGAATTTGAATAATATGTCAGTTGGCGGGAGGCCTTTGCGTTCCTGACGGCTATCTTGTCGCGCATCGGACAAGCGGCCGCACCTGCTGCCGATAAATTGAATATTGAGGCGACGCCAGTGACTGGTCCGCAGAGCGGGCAGGCTGATCCTGCCCAAACGTGGTACAAAGACGCGATTTTCTACCAGCTCCACGTCCGCGCTTTTCATGACAGCAACGGCGACGGCATCGGCGATTTTCGTGGTCTCACCCAGAAACTGGATTACATTCAGGAATTGGGCGCCACCGCCATCTGGCTTCTCCCTTTTTATCCCTCGCCTTTGAAAGACGACGGATACGATATCGCCGATTACTTCAGCGTCCATCCCAGCTACGGAACCCTCGATGATTTCAAGGTGTTCCTGGAAGAAGCCCATTCGCGCGGGTTGAGGGTGATCACGGAGCTGGTGGTGAATCACACTTCGGACCAGCACCCCTGGTTCCAGCAATCCCGCAGTTCCCCCGACAATCCCTATCGCGACTGGTACGTCTGGAGCGAAACGGACGACCGCTACCGGAGTGCGCGCATCATCTTTGTCGACACGGAAATGTCCAACTGGGCCTGGGACCCCATCTCCAAGTCTTATTACTGGCACCGCTTCTTCAGCCATCAGCCCGATCTGAACTATGACAATCCGCAGGTTCGTGAAGAGGTGTGGAACGTCATGAAATTCTGGCTGGCGATGGGCGTTGACGGCTTCCGGCTGGACGCGGTCCCTTACCTGGTGGAGCGGGAAGGAACGAATTGTGAAAACCTTCCCGAAACCCACGAGGTCCTGAAAGACCTGCGGCGGCGGCTCGACGAAAATTTCCCCAACCGCATGCTGCTGGCGGAGGCCAACCAGTGGCCTCAGGACCTGAGCCCTTACTTTGCCGACGGCAATGAATTCCACATGGCGTTCCACTTTCCGCTGATGCCCCGGATGTTTATGGCCATCAAGCTGGAAGACCGCAAACCCATCATTGAAATTCTCCAGCAGACGCCCCAGATTCCCGACAATTGCCAGTGGGGCATCTTTCTTCGCAACCACGATGAGCTGACGCTCGAGATGGTCACCGACGAAGAACGCGACTACATGTACGATGAATACGCGCAAAGACAAGATCGCCAAGCTCAACGTGGGAATCCGCCGCAGACTGGCGCCGCTGCTGGACAATGACCGCCGGCGCATCGAGCTGATGAACGGCATGCTCCTCTCGCTCCCCGGCACCCCCATCATCTATTACGGGGATGAAATCGGCATGGGTGACAACATCTATCTGGGCGACCGCAACGGCGTCCGCACCCCCATGCAGTGGAACGGGGGCTGGAACGGCGGATTTTCAACCACCGACCCCGAACGCCTCTATTCCCCTTTGATCTCAAACGCCGTGTACGGCTACCAGAGCATCAACGTGCTGTCCCAGCAGCGCTCGGAGCATTCGCTGCTCTCCTGGATGCGAAGGATTGTAAAATTACGCAAGGCGAGTTCGGTCTTTGGGCGGGGAACGCATCGAATTCCTGGACCCGGAAAACCACCGCGTCCTCGCCTATATCCGGCAGTGGGAAAACAGCCGGATCCTGGTGGTCAATAATCTTTCAAATTCCGCCCAGGCGGCGGAGCTCGATCTCCATCATCTGCGGGGATATATCCCCATTGAAATGTTTGGAGGCAATCCCTTTCCGCGAATCGGAGAGCTTCCTTACCTGTTAACACTGGGTCCGTATCAATTTTACTGGTTCCGGCTGCGCCGGTTTTAGCCCCTCACGGCCTTCAGGGAACAGTGAGGCGCGGTCAAGGACCCCGGAGGAAGCAGCATTGGCCGAGGAAACTTTTCTCTCGGACGAGTTTATCCGCAAGCTCACGGCGGTCGGCGAAGTGGACATCCTCGTCGGTGTGCCCACCTTCAACAATCGGGGCACCATCGAACAGGTGGTCAATGCCATCCAACTGGGGCTGGTGAAGTATTTCCCCCGCGAGCGCGTCGTGCTGATCAATCCCGACGGCGGGTCCAATGACGGGACTCCCGAAGCTGTCAAAAACGCATCCATCCCGGACTTCCGTACCCTGCTTTCGTCCAGCCCCCTGCGCACCATCCATCGGATTTCAACCATCTACGGCGGGGTCGACGGCATCAGCAACTCCTGGCGCATCATCATGGCTGCGGCAGACCTGCTGAGGGCCAAGGCCTGCGCCGTGGTATCGCCCGATCTCGAAAGCATCACTCCCGAGTGGATCGAAGCGCTCGTCCGCCCCATCTACAAGGAACAATTTGACCTCGTCACCCCCATCTATCATCGGCACAAGTACGACGGCCTGCTGGTCAAGAACATCATTGCCCCCACCATTCGCTCCGTTTACGGCGTAAAGGTCCGCGAGCCGGTCGGCGGTGAATTTGGCTTCTCCGGCCGTCTGGCGTGCCACTACATGGAACAGGACGTCTGGCACGAAGAATTTGTTCGCGCCCGCACGGAAATCTGGCTGACCACCCGGGCGATTGCGGACGGGTTCAGGCTGTGCCAGTCGTTTCTGGGCCCCAAGATCCATGCCCCGGAGTCCTCAGCCCAGAACATTGTCGCTACCATTCAGGACACCCTCGGGGCCCTGTTCCGTTGCATGGAAAACCAGCAGTCCTACTGGGTTTCCAGGACCGAGCCGCCCCAGCCGGTGCCGGTCTTCGGCTTCGAATACAGCTCCGGACTCGAGCCACGGCGCATCAACAGGAAGAAGATGCTGACCATGTTCCAGAACGGCGTCAGCCAGTTGGCTCCGCTCCTCGAATCCATCCTTTCAGAAGAAACACTCAGGGAAATCCAGGGGGTCTCGCAGCAGGACGAAAAGCACTTCCGTTTCCCAGACGAACTCTGGGTGAAGACCATTTATGAATTCGCCGCTTCTTACCACCACTCGGTCATGAACCGTGAGCACCTCCTCCAGGCCCTCACGCCCATCTATCGCGGGCGCATCTGTTCGGTCGTCCTGGAGAGCCAGCGCGCGGACGCTGAGCAAATCGAAAGACGCATTGAGGCCCTGGGCCAGGAATACGAAAAGCTGCGGCCTCAACTGGTGGAGGAGTGGGCCCGGAAAGCGTGAGGTGAATGATGGCACAGCTTGTTCTGAACACACTCAGTCGTACGCTGGGGAATTTCTTCAACGCGGTCGCGTTGTTTCTGCCGCGCATTCTGTCGATGCTGGTCATCATTGCCGCAGGCTTTCTGGTGGCCCTCATCCTCAAGGTGATCGTCCGCAGGATCTTCGGCATCGCCAGCTTCCGGAAGTATTGCGACTCGGCGGGCCTCACCCAGATGATGCGCAAGGCCGCTCTGCCCGATCCCGTCGAGTTCCTGGGCCAGGTCGTGTTCTGGGTGATTTTGATCGTCTTCATTGTCCTGGGAGTGGACGTACTCGGCATCAGCGCCCTGCGGGAGCAGATCTCCAGGTTCTTTCTGTTCCTGCCCCAGATCTTCGTGGCCATGGTGGTCCTGTTCATCGGATTGCTGATCGCCAATTTCTTTTCCCGCGCCACCCTGCTGGCCACCACCAACGCCAATTACCCTTCGGCCAGGCTGTTGAGCAGTCTGGTCCGCTGTCCTCATCATCGTTTTCTTTGTCACCATGGCGCTGGAGCAGATCGGCCTGGGGCGCCGCGTGGTCCTCATCGCCTTTTCCATCGCCTTCGGCGCCATGATGATGGGCACGGCCATCGCCTTTGGACTGGGCGGCCGCGACGTCGCCAGGCGGTTTCTGGAAAGACAGTTCGTGCAGAAAGAGGAAACCGCTGAAAAAGACGAGGAGATATCGCCGCTCTAGCGCAGTGCGTCGCAGTTCCCGTTACGCGTCATGAAGCCGTCTCTTGGAGTGCGGTAGCGCCAGCTACCGCCGTGGAATTGAAGAAGGAGGCCCCAAGCCGCCGCACTCCATAGCCCGCGGTATGTAACGATCTGTTGAATGCACCACACTGGGCCCTTTCGGCCAGTGCTGACATACTCGCGGGCGCGCACTCGCGGCCGATGTGTGCGATGAAGGCTTCGTCCCCTGCTTTTTCAACCTGCTATAATGGTTCACCGGAGGCAGTCACTCACGCCATGAAATTAGGAATTGATTTCGGGACAACCCGAATTGTGGCCGCGTATGTGGACCGCGGCAACTATCCCGTCGTGGTCTTTGAAGCGCCGGACGGAAACTCGTTTGAATGGTTTCCGCCGGTGGTGGCCGTGAAGGGCCGGGAGAGGCGCTACGGATGGGAAGCCTGGGCGGCGCAGGAAGAGCCCGGTTGGACGATGGTACGTTCCCTCAAGCGCGGCCTCGATTATGCCGGCCCCGCCACCCTGGTCCAGATCGGCGAGCAGAAGATCCCCATGCAGGACCTGCTTCGCGAACTGGCGCTGGCCCTCCGAAAAGCTCTGACGGAAAGTTCCACCCTGCCCGCCGGAAAGAACGAGACGCTTGACGTGATGCTCGGCGTCCCGGCCAACGCCAACAGCAACCAGCGTTTTCTCACCGCGGAAGCTTTCCGACAGGCGGGCTTCAACGTGCTCGGACTTCTAAACGAGCCCTCGGCCGCCAGCATCGAGTTTGGCCATCAAAAGCGCACTTCGCACCAGTTCAGTGAAAAAATGCGCATCCTGGTTTACGACTTTGGCGGCGGAACCTTTGACGCCTCGCTGGTGGAACTGGGCGAGCGCGAGCACGTCGTCATTTCTTCCGAAGGCATTCCCACCCTCGGCGGCGACGATTTTGACGAAGTGCTCGCCGGCCTCGCACTGGAAGAAGCCCGCATCAGCGTGGTCGATCAGGACAGCCTTTCGCAGGCCGAGATGTTCCGCCTGCATGAGGAGTGCCGCCAGAAAAAGGAGAGCCTGCACCCCAACACCCGGCGCATTGTCATCGACCTCGGCAACGTGCGGGCGGGCTGGCCCCAGGTGACGGTGGCCATCGCTGATTTTTACGACCGCTGCCGGCCGCTGGTGGAAGAAACCCTGCACGCCACCGAAGATCTGCTGGGAGCACAAGGCATCACGCCTGGCGGCGCGCCGCCAGCGCGATGAGCAGCGACTGGAAGCGCTTTACATGACCGGCGGGGGCAGCGAACTGCCGCTGGTGGGCCGCATGCTGCGCGAGAGTTTCGGGCGGCGGGTGCGGCGTTCGGCTTATACGCGCGCGGCCACGGCCATCGGACTGGCCATCCAGGCCGACGCCACCGCGGGCTACGTCCTGCGTGACAAGTTTACGCGGCACTTCGGCGTGTGGCGCGAGGCGGAGGGAGGCCACCGCATCGTCTTCGATCCCCTGTTCACCAAAGGCACGCCGCTGCCCGGCCCCTCCGATCCGCCGCTGCTCAATTCCCGGCGCTACTTCCCGGTCCACAACATCGGCCACTTCCGGTATCTGGAATGCACCCATCTCACCGACGACGGCCGCCCGGCGGGCGACATCACCATCTGGGACGACATTCGCTTTCCTTTTGACCCTTCACTGCGCGACCATGCCGCGCTGGAACAGGTTCCGGTGGGCTACCTCACAATGGGCACCGCGCGGAGGCGGAAGAAAGCTACGCCTGCGACCGCGGCGGCGCGGTGACGGTCACCATCCGAAACCTGCCGGAAGGCTACAACCGGAGCTACCGGCTGGGACGCTGGGCCACTTCTGAAGCCCTGGTGGTGCCCGGCCGCAAAAAGACGCGCAGCCGGAGAGAAAAAGGCCAGGCGCAGCAGGTAAGCCTCCGGGTGTCGCAGCGTCGCGCGTTCTTGCGATGTATGCGTTTCACGGGTGGCGCAGCTTCAGCGCGCTTTGCGCGATGTCCTGCGGTTTCAGGAGAGCACGGCTCCAGCCTGTCTTAAATGCTGGGGATCGCGCATACGTCGCGCTTGCGGCGGTGTAGGGTGTCCCGCAGCGCGGGACGGGTCAGGGGTCCTTTCCTCTTCCGCAATACTGGGCAGTTTCACGGGGGGCACGGCTTCAGCCGTGGTTGTTGCGATGTATGCGGTTTCAGTAAGGGCAGGCTTCAGCCGCTGTAGCGCGGACCTCCGGTTTTGAGGTCTGCGGTTCTCTCAAATAAATGCCAAGCCCTCTCCCGGGGGAGAGGGTGTCCCGCAGCGCGGGCGGGTGAGGGGTCATTTCCTCTTCACCCAACACTGAGGAACAAAAAATGCGAATTGCCATCGGCGCCGATCACGCCGGCTTCACCATGAAGAACGATCTCTCAGCTCTGCTTCGCGAGCTTGGGCACGACGTTCTTGACCTGGGGGCGCACCAGCCCGACCCTTCCGATGATTACCCCGATTTTGCCGAGGCGGTCGGCAGGGCCGTCGCCGGGGGCGAGGCGGAGCGCGCCGTGCTGATCTGCGGCAGCGGCGTGGGAGCCTCGGTGGCCGTCAACAAAATCCCCGGCATCCGCGCGGCCGTTTGCCACGACGCCTATTCGGCGCATCAGGGCGTGGAGCACGACAACATGAACGTGCTCGTTCTCGGCAGCCGCATCATCGGCTCCGAACTCGCCCGCGAACTGGTGCGGTCCTACCTCGCCGCGCAGTTCTCCGGCGAAGAACGCCACCGCCGCCGCCTCGCCAAAGTGGACGCCATCGAACGCCGCTACCTCGCTTCCAAATCCGCCCCCTCGCAGTAGGGTAGGCCTTCCGGGAGTGCGAGAGCGTCTCTCGCTTCTGCCGGCCAGCATGCTCGCGGCCCCGCAGCTCGCTGTGCCCGAAGGCCGCCGCCTGCAGGTAGCTGCCTCGGGTTATTTCCGGTATGGGCGTCCTCGCCAGTGCTGCAATCAAACGACACGGCCAGGATGGCCGTGCCACAAAATAGCGCCAAACTGGTCGCCGACCCGCGTACTGTACCGCTTGGCTCAGGCCTGAAACGGTGCTACGCTTTCAGGCAGGAGGGTCCTATGCGCAGCCTTCGTATCCTTTTATTGTCATTGGCAGTTGCCTTCTGTGCCGCCGGCATGAACGCCTGGGCCCAGCGGGGCGGCGGCCACGGTGGCGGTGGTTTCCATGGCGGCGGTGGTGGTTCCATGGCGGCGGTGGTTCCATGGCGGCGGTGGATTCCATGGCGGTGGCGGCGGCGGCGGTTTCGCATGGCGGCGGAGGGATTCCGTGGCGGTGGGAGGCTATCGTGGCGGCCATGGCGGAGGAAGCTTCCGCGGTGGGAACAGCTTCCACGGCGGTGGTGGATTGCACGGAGGGTTCGCGCGCGGCGGCGGCGGCTTCCGCGCTGGTAATGGATTCCGCGGCGGCAACGGGGGAAGATTATACGGCCGCGGCGGCTATGGCGGCGGCGGTTTTCGCGGCGGCTACGGCGGCAGAGGCTTCTATGGCGGTGGTTACGCCAGCAGAGGATTTCGCGGTGGTTATGGTGGCTGGGGCTATGGACGCGGCTACCGCGGCTGGGGATATGGGCGCGGTTACGGCGACTGGGATGATTATTGGGGCTTCAGCTTCGGCCTGGGATATTGGCCCTCGTACTACGGGTCCGGTTGGGGATATGGGTATTACGGATATCCGTACTATTCCTACTACGTACTACTCCCTCCTATTCGTACTATCCGCCCTACTACACACCTAACGGGTGCTCCCCCTACGGCCCCTACGATTGCTACGCGTCCGGGTACGGCGCGGCTTATGATCCGCCCGACCCTTCGCCGTCTGCCTACGCATATTCCCGGACAAGCGTTCAGCCTGCAACACGCGCTCTGGATGCCGACGGCGAGTGGCACCGGTTTGGCTCGCAGCAGGCACCGGTAGTGCGCGAGGCTTCGTCCCGGCCCGCGCCGCGCTCCCAGACAAGCGACCCGGCGGACCGTTACACCGCTCCCATAGCGGATGGCGAGTGGCACCGCTTTGGCCCCGCTCAGGTTGTGCGTGTCGCTTCGCCTCAATCGGCGTCGAAGTCTCAGGCGCCCGCAGCCGCCGCGACTTACAGCGCCTCTCTCGAGGAGAGCCGATAGCCTGTCTTCGGGTCGCGCATACGTCGCGTCGTTTGCGATGTATGCGATTCTCCGGCCTCTCGTGCGCTTTTCCTCTGTGACCTCTGTGCCTCGAAAATTTCGCTCACGGAGGATGCAGAAGCTCTCTGTGTCCTCTGTGTTAAAGCTCGTCCCCACATCGGGCACCGCGGGTGGCGCCTACGTGGCAGCTTCTGCCATGTAGGCGGTTCCAGGGCGGAAGATGCTCCCGCGCCTTGCCGGAGGCATTACTAAGGACAGGCACTGCGGGCCAAGCCGCGGAGCGGCGACAGACTTTAGCCCATGGCGCACCGACTCCGTCGGGGTAAACTCCAGCCGTGGGAAAACGGAATACAATTCAGCCCACCCAGCCCCGGCAGGGGCGAAAGACGCCCTTCCCAACAAAAGCCGCTCGTCGCCCGCGGCGTACACGCCTGCTGTCCGCACATTCGAGACACCGCAATCTGCAGAACATTGAGAGCTGTTTTCTTCCTTGACATATTATGGTCATATGCTCATAATGGGATTGTCTGAGAAGGAGTGTCACCACCATGGCAAGGCCCTTTTGCTGCCGCCGGGTCGCCGGTAAGCCGGAAAGCAACTACTTCAAACCCCGCGGCGTCCCGCTATTGTCCCTCGATGAAGTCACCATGACCGTCGATGAATTTGAAGCCCTGCGGCTGGCGGACCTGGAGGGTTTGTATCAGGAGCAGGCTGCCGAACGGATGGGAATTTCCCGGCCCACATTCGGCCGGATCATCGAATCAGCCCGCAGGAAAGTGGCCGACGCTCTGGTCGGCGGCAAAGCCCTCAAGATCGAAGGGGGTGAAGTCACCATGCTCGGACAAAGGTTGTTTCGTTGCAATGAATGCCGGCACACCTGGAGCGTCGCGTACGGCACGGGGCGGCCCGCAGAGTGTCCGCAGTGTCAAGAGCGCCAACATCTGCCGCGCCGCAGAGGAGCGGGGACGCGGTCGCGGCTTCAGGGCGCGGCGAGGCATGAGGAGAGCTAAAGGATTGGAAGGAGGACAGAATTTATGAGAGTTGCGGTTGCTTCGCAGGATGGTGTATCGATTTCGGCGCATTTCGGACGCTGCGCCTGCTTTATCATTTTCGACATTGAGGACGGAAAGGCGTTGCTGAAAGAAGTGAGGCAGAACGCACACTCTCATGACGGTGAGGGAAACTGCCACAACCCCGGCCATTGCGACCAGCCGCACAGCCATGCGGCGCTTTGCCAGACGCTCCACGACTGCCAGGCGGCCCTTTGCTACGGCATGGGATGGAAAGCGGCGGATGAACTGATGCAAAATGGGATCAAGCCGGTGATTGTGGACAGGAAACGTTCCCCGGAAGAGGCCGTTGCCCTCTACATCCAGGGAAAACTTGTTCCGGCCGACAGCGCGTTTTGTGCGGGACACCAACCCCATCAGCACTGAGCCGGACCGCGTGCAGCCGCGGCGATGTAAGTTGCGCCAGCCTGCACGAAAGCCGCGTAACGGGTACCGCATACGTCGCGCCTCTTGCGATGTATGCGATTCTAGTTCGGAGGCCACCGCCACGCTTCGCCAGAAGCGTTAATAAGGATAGAAGCGCGAGGAGAGCCGCGGAGCGGCGGCAGAATTTAGCCCATGGCGTGAGCCATGGGAACCCCGATCACCAATCTGCAATAAGCCCCGGCAGGGGCGAAAGAATCTGTTAGCCAAGGCACGCTACTCCGCCAGAGCTTCGTGAAGCATCTCGCGATACGCGTACCGCATCCGCCGAGTTGTTTGCGATGTAGGCGATCCTGCGGCTTGCCTCAGGGAATTTTTCCTCTGTGAACTCCGTGCCTGGAAAAATTCGCTCACGGAGGATGCAGAAGGTCTCTGTGTCCTCTGTGTTAAATTTCGAACTCACAAACGGCACAGAGGGACCGACACCACCGCTTAAAACCCTTTTGAAATAGGATTTGACATCCAATCCATTGATAAATAGTATTTTAATTGTTAGTTGGGTGACCACCTAATATGGAACAGCCATCCTCCACTTCCGGCCACAACCCCCACCCCACACGCGGCAAACTGGTGGAAGCCGCACGCCGTCTCTTCTGGGAGCGCGGTTATGAGGCCACCAGCCTGCAGGACGTTCTCGATCGCGCCCGGGTGAAGTCCGGAAGCCTCTATTATTTCTTCCGCACCAAGGAAGACCTGCTTCTCGCCGTACTCGACCATTACGTTGACCTGCTGTGGCCCGCCGTCATCGAGCCCGCCTTTGGCCGCACGGCGGATCCTATCGAGCGGATCTTTTCCATCCTCAACGGCTATCGCGAGGGATTGATTTACACCGGCTTCACCCACGGCTGCCCCATCGGCAACCTGGCGCTGGAGGTGAGCGATGAATATCCTCGCGCCCGTGAGAAGATCGCGCAAAATTTCGAGGGCTGGCGCAAGTGGATCAGGAAGTGTCTGGATGAAGCGTCCGATCGTCTGCCGCGCGGCACCGATGGCGAGCGAATGGCGATGTTCGTCCTCGCGGTGATGGAAGGCGCGGTGATGCAGGCGCGGGCCCACCACAGCCTGGAGCCTTTTGACGCGTCGGTCGAGGAGCTGCGGCAATACTTCAATCGACTGCTCGCGGAAGGCGCGCGTGAGCGTGCGCCGAAAGTGCAATGATCCGCGAAGTTCTACAACCTGAAGGCCGAGGGGCGGCCTGCCAAAAACAAGGAGGGCTTCGAAATGAAAAAAATGGGGCTCACTGTCATCGTGGTGTTTGTGGTTTTTACGGTGTTGAGTTTTGTCATTCACGGCGTCCTGCTGCAGCCGCTTTATCAGCAGACGCCGCAACTGCTGCGCGCCGCACAGGACGCCCAACAGCACACGCTTTTCATGCTGCTGGGGTTCCTGGTTTTCTCCATCGCTTTCGTGTGGATTTACGCGCGCGGCCTGGAAGCCAGGCCCTGGCTGGGACAGGGCCTGCGTTACGGCCTGGCCATGTGGCTCATCGCCAGCGTCAGCCGCTACCTGATCTACTTTGCCATCCAGCCGTGGCCGGGCACGGTGGTGGCCCTCCAGATCACGCTGGAACTCGTCATGATGCTGCTGGTGGGATTGACCGCCGCGGCACTCTACCGCAAACCGGCCTAGGCATTCCCTGTTCGAGCGGGTAAAAGGTTTTTTTGTTTTGCGAGCAGGCACGGATTCATCCGTGCCGAACAGCGTTGCAATAACGCGCGGCTTCACCCGCTGATCGGCCAAGAAATCACTTCATTGAATGATGGAACCTCTTGCGATGGAGTAAATGAAATGGGCGGTTTCGGAATCGGCCCATGCGCCGCTCACCCAAAACGCGCCACGGACCATCAGCTTTCAGCATCCGGGGAATTACAGGCTGGGGTTCCAGGCGATTTCCCACAGGTGGCCGTCGGGGTCCTGGAAATAGCCGTGATAGCCGCCCCAGAATGCTTTCTGAGCAACCTTGACGATCTTTGCGCCGGCCCGCCTGGCCTGTTCCATGATGGCGTCCACCTGTTCCCGGCTGCCGGCGAGGTAGCCGATGCTGAATTCGGTGGGGCTCGGCGGAGCGCCGGGAATCTCTGCATCGCGGGCAAGGTCGGCGCGCGGATAGAGAGCGAGCTTCATCCCTCCCTCGAGATCGAAGAAGACCACGGCGCCATGCGGGAACTCTTTCCCCACAATCCCTTTGGTGGCAAGGCCCATGCCGTCACGATAGAATTTCAGCGACCTTTCCAGATCGTCCACGCCTAATGTGAGGATGGTGAATTTCGGTTCCACAATCTGATTTCTCCTTTGCCGGCGGTCATGCGCCGCACGCGCATCCTGCCCGCGAAAAGCCGTGGCCAGGCCCGCCCTGAGCGAAACCAACGGGATGGCCGTGCCGCCTGCAGCCCATGCACCCGCCACATCGCGCCATTGTAACCCCATCTCAGCTTCGCTGAACGTCCCGATCCATCGTGCCGCCACCCGCGCGTCTATGGAGGGGGCGGCGGGGTCCAGGGGAAAATCCTGATGTTTTGTTTTGAGCGCAGAGTAGTCTTCCAACTCTGCGGGTTGTACTTGTGGGAACGGTTGCAAACCGGGGAATTATTTACCATAATAAGGGGTATAAGCTGATACGGGGCCTAACGACCAAAGGAATTGAGTCTCAGGGTCATGCGCTGCGGCGCACGACTCTGCGCTACCTGCTATGGTGTTCGTTTGTGAACACCTGCATGTGCGGTTTTGAACAGACGTCTCGAGTTTGACAGGTTAACTTTTTCTTAGGGTTGTGCATCTCTGGATCGTGCATCGATGGCGAGCCAGAATTCGCCGATGGGGACAACAGGGAAAAGCGACAAAACCCTTCTGGCGAGGAGAGGGTCCAAGTCATGCCTGAAGTGAACTCGGTGGTTGCCATTTACAATAGCCATTCCCAGGCAGCGAAAGCCATGAAGGAACTGCGAAGGTCTGGGGTTGACGTGGAGAAGATCTCCATCGTCGGCGATGTGAAGACGGGAAGAGTATTGCTGGTCTGGGACGGCCCCTGGGCGTTCCCATCTAAAGGACTGTCATCCCGACGAGCCCGCGGCAGGGGTACTACAATTCAGGCAGCCGCGTGAAGCGTGTAGCCACGGCGCCGGATTTGTGCCGCGGGTTCTTGAACCGCGGCTGGCGCATACGTTCCGTATTTTGGCATGTATGCGATCAGACTGTTCCCGCCGTAGCAATGTTTCTGCCGGGGCAACGCGCCATTTTACATCACTGCCGTCGCGACCTCCGTTAATGTTGCGGAAGAAGGGTCGCATACATCGCAAACAGCGCGACGGATGCGCCACCCGCGATCCATCGGGCCGCCACCCGCCAGGCTTTTGTAGCGCCGGCCTTCAGGCCGGCGCCACATGTTCGCTTCGGGAGCTCACAGACACTGCATGTCGAGAATCTGAGCCATCTGCCGATCTGGCCTTCAAACACTCAGCTTTTCACCTTGGCGCGTTTTTGGAGCGCGTCGACCTCCTTATCTAATTCCGCCACGAATCCTTGTATTCCATCCCGGAATTTCGTTGTTGCCTGCAGTCGAAGCTCTGGCGGTATATTAGGTTGGGGGTTTGGGTCGCCTAAGAATGGAGCAAGCATCATGGGCAACAGATCTTCCAACGACAAGCGTGTTGGATCAGGCAGCGGATGCGGGAAGTGAGGGACGGGAGTCCGAAGCAGATCGTGGTACTTCAGCCAGCGTATCAACCATGGCCACAGATGGTACTCCCAGATGATCTTGTTTGTTGCCTCCAGCTTTTGAGCCGGAGATGCCATCGGATTCGTCACGATGTCCAAAAGGTCTTTGAAGCCCATGATATCCCTCCTTTTTAGAGTTGAGAAGAAAATGCCATGAAAAAAGCGCGTGGATATCAGTTGAGCATCTGTTCCTTATATATGGGCCAATGCTTGTGAAGAGTTCCCTTGAATGTTGTTGCCCCTTCTATCGTTACTAGATTACAAACAATACGTCGGTTGTCAAGACAAAAGAAAGAGGATCGGAGGTGAGGCCGAACGGCGGGCGGGCGGTGGCGCAGATTCGCGCTTTGTCGAGTCTGCGATCCCGCGAAGCGGGACGTTTCTGCTTGTCATCATGGCATCCGATCCATTGCGATGATTGATTCGTCCTGGCCTTCGTCTTTCGCCCCCTCCGGGGGCTTTGGGGATTCTATCGCGAAATGATTCCCACGGCTCACGCGGTGGGCTAAATTCTTTCGGCCCTCCGGGCCTGGGGTTGTAGCGCAGGCCCTTGCGGCCTGCGGTTCTTAGGTGTTTTCTGGAAGAAGAACCACGGACCTCGAGACCGGAGGTTCGCGCCACCCGTCCTTCAGCCTTTGCATGAGAGTAGGGGAGCGCTCTGCGCTCCCGCGGGAGGGCGGACCCCTCCCCTACGCTCTGCCGGCGTGCGGCGATACGTGCCGGTGGTCAAAAAGCGAAGGCCGCTTTCGCCGTAGTATCGGGGCGGATATGACATCGCGCCATTTTAACCCCACTCAGCTTCGCTGAACGCAGACTCTAAAAATCAAAATCTGCGCCACCCGCCAGCCACGTCGTTCATCGTATCAACGACGCAATCGCAAGCAGGGCCAGCGCCGCACCGAACAGCCTCACAAATAACAAAACCTTGCGATCAGGCGATGGCTTTACAGCTCGTCCGGGCCAGGCCCGTGCAAAGATCGCCAGGGCCTTGATCGGGAAAACGGCCATAAGTACTCCTGCGCCAAGCATGAAGACCGAAAGTGCGGTTAGTGCGGGCGCAGGAGACGCGGGGAGTGCTCGGGGCGTCGGCGCGGCCATGTGCATTACAGCTTGCCCGGTAAGCACTCGATAAATGCCATAAGCAGCCAACCACGTGAACCAACAACCCCCGGCAAAGATCACGATGCCAGCAATGCGACCGGCAATTCTTATGATTGGATCTAAGGGGCCGTGGCTGGGAGTACTCCAACGATCAGCGAAATCCAATTTTCTCCTCAATCTGTCCCACTGCGCGGGCATGAAACACACCATGAATCCCTGAATGCCCGCCAACAGTCCGACTAACAACATCAGAACGAGAACCCACATAACACCCTCCATGATAGGGCGCTCACCGCGGGTGGCGCAGATTCGCGCTTTGTCGAGTCTGCGATCCCGCGCAGCGGGACGTTTCTGCTTGTCATCATGGCATCCGATCCATTGCGATGATCGAGGCGTCCTGGCCTGTGTCTTTCGCCCCTGCCGGGGCTTGGGAAGATTTTATCGCCAATCGAATCCCACGGCTGGAGTTTACCCCGGCGAAGTCGGTGGCGGTGGGCTAAAAAGGCCGCGAACCTTGAAATCGGAGGTTCACGCTACGCCCTCCGGGCCTGGGGCTGTAGCGCAGGCCCTTGCGGCCTGCGGTTCTTACCGATGTTTGCAAAATATAGTGACGGTTCGCGATGGTAGCGCCGCCGTCTCGGCGGCAATTTTACTCAAGGCCGGCAGGATGCCAGCGCTACGAAGACTCGTCACTGTAAGATGCACGCCTCAGTAGAAGTTTTCTGGAAGAAGAAACACGGGCCTCGCGACGCGCTCATCCTGGGCCTCCTCGGCCGTCATCCTGAGCAACGCGAAGAGCCTGCCCTGAGCTTGCCGAAGGGAACCCGGCATTTGTATAAAAACCAAAATGCGGGGATTCTTCACTGCGTTCAGAATGACAGGGGCGCCGGCCGCGGCGGCTTGCCGACTCCTTTTCTAATTCCACGGCGGTAGCTGGCGCTACCGCACTCCAAGGCGAGAGCACGCTCTCGCACTCCAAGCCGCGGACCTCGAGACCGGAGGTCCTCGCTACTCACTAGCTTTTCCCTATTCGCTACTCCCTACTCGCTACTCGCTGTTCCCTATTTCCTACTTCCCACTGCCTCTTTCATCCTTCATCAATTCATAATTTTCTTCGCCCGCACTCAGCGCCTGACGGCGGCGGCGGCGTTGCCGATGGCGGCGAGCTGGCGCATGAAGGAATCGGAAATGCGGCCGGTGGGATCGTGCGGAACGTCCCAGGTGACCACACCGCCGGGCTGCACGATGCGGGCGGTGGTTTGGGCAGCGTGGGTGGCGGCAAAACGCGGCTCGCCGCGGCTCCAGCTGGAACCGAGAAAACTCAGCATGTGGAACTGCGCGCCGTCCACCCAGCGGCTGCGGCAGTGCACGCGGTCAACGTCGTTGATTTCCCCGGCGGTGAAATCCTCATCCGGCGCCTCGGCGAAAATGGGATAGAAAACCCCGGGGTTGAAAGCCACGGCGCTGGCGGGATTGCCGTGGCGCGCGGCCTCCGCAAAGGTGCGGAAATTGGGCGGCGCGCAGGAGCGGTACATGGCGTTCGGCCAGTAGCAGCCGTCAAACCACCAGCCGCGGACTTTTTCGCCCCACTGCCGCGACCACTCCGCGATCACCTGCTGCCACTTGCGCTGGAACGCGGCGTTGCGATAGGGACCCTTCTTCCATTCCAGCCGCTTCATCGCCACCGGGTCGCGGTCCGGAGCGCCGGCGGGCAGGTAAACCATCAGGCTGATTTTCCGTTTCGCCAGCGCCGCGTAAAGATCGGCCACCAGGTCGCGCCGCGAACACTTGCGGGTCCCGGCGAGGGAATCGTAGACGGCGTTGGGCGCGAGATAGTGGCCCGGAATTCTGTCCCAGGGTGATGAAGAAATAGCCCGCCCCCACGGATTGAATCTGCCGCGCCAGAGCCTCCACGTCGAACCCGTCAATCAGCCGGTTCCATTCCGCCACGGGCAGGCCGTCGCTGGCGGCCAGATAGTGCATGAAGATTCCCCACTTCGCCCGGTACATCCAGTCGGCGCGATGGCTTGGCGGCGCCTCGGGGTTATCCAGCGCCATGCCCGGCACGGCTTCCGCTGCGCGCAGCACACTGCCGCCGCCCGGCCACGCCGTCACCGCTCCCGCCAAAGCACTCGCACGCTGCAAAAATTCACGCCGACTGGTACGCATCTTTGTCCCTCCTTCGCCTGGCCACGCAACCCGGTTGGCCCATGGAACACACGACCGCCCGCGCTCATCGGGAAAAGGCCGCCGCGCAAAAATAACTATACTCGCCCGGTCAGGGCTCGAATGCAAGAAAACGAAGCGCAGGGGAGGAAGGTGGCCACAAGGCAAAATCGGTGGGATGACTGCCGCATGAGCCGGCCGTACGGCAGCGGCGGCCAGTCGAAAATCGCCAATTCTTTCAACCTGTAAGTCGCCTGCCGCGCCCGGCCCCGGCGACTGTCCCTGGCCGTGGGAAAGCGCCTGTTTTTGGTGTCGCCAGGATAGGCTCTAATATTAGGCTAGTAAATGGCCCCAAATCCCCCAAAATGGGACGTTTGGGACGTTCATTCGCTTTTTCTTCGCAAATTGTAAGTTATGGATAATAATACGCTTATAGAAATTATAAGCGGTCAGAGAAAAGCTCTTACACAATTTGTGTCCAATTTTGGCACAGTGGGTAAAAATTACAATTTGCGGGAAATCAGAAAAGTCGCAGGGTCGAAACCGCGCGCTGAATGGCATCCAGAAACGGCGCCGGGTAGACGCCAATCCAGACCAGCAGCACACTCAGGCCGGCCAGCGCGTAGCTGCCGGATCGGGAAAGCAAGGGAAGCGCGGCGGGCGCCGCCTTGCCCGTTTCAGCCGGAGACTTGTAGAGCGCCACCAGGATGCGCAGGTAGTAAAAGAGCCCGATGACGCTGGTGATGATGAGGACGAAGATCAAGCCCCACAGGGACGCGGAAGTTCCGACGGCAACCAGGAAGAACTTTCCGACAAAGCCCGCGGTCAGCGGGATTCCTGCCAGCGAGAGCAGCATGAGGGTGAAGATGCCGGCCAGCACGGGCCGCCGCCAGAAGAGGCCTTCGTAGTCTTCGATGGAGTCGGCATCGCGCTCGCCATTTGAGAGCACGCTCACCACTCCGAAGGCTCCCAGCGTGGTGATAAAGTAGGCCACCAGGTAAAACGTAACGGCCTCGGCCGCTCTGTCGCCGCCAGCCAGGAAAGCCACCAGGATATAGCCAAGGTGCGCAATCGAGGAATAGGCCAGGATGCGCTTGACGTTGTCCTGCAGCAGCGCCAGCAGGTTTCCGGCAATCATGGAGGCGATGGCAATGATGCTGAAAACCAGGAACACCTTATGCAGATGGTAAGCGCCGGTTTCGTAGAAGTACCTCAGCAGCAGGGCCACCATGCCGCCCTTGGAGACGGTTGCCACGAAGGCGGTGACCGGCGCGGGTGCGCCTTCATAAACGTCGGGCGTCCACATGTGGAAGGGCACGACAGCAAGCTTGAATCCGATTCCCGTAATCATCAGGGCCAGGCCGGGATAGATCAGGGTCTTGTCGTAGGCGACTCCGCTGATGAGCATGGCTGCGATCTGCCCGAACTGGAGGGTTCCGAGCTGGGCGTAGATCAGCGCCATCCCGAACAGCAGGAAGGCGGCGGAGACGGCGGCCAGCACCAGGTATTTGATTCCGGCCTCCAGCGGATGCTTGCGGTCGCAGAGGTAGGCGCTCATCGCGTAGAGCGCAACGCTCAGAACCTCCAGTCCCAGGAAGAAAGACACAAAGTGATTGCTGGCAACCAGAACTGAAGAACCCAGGGCGGCCGTGAGAATGAGGATGTAAAGCTCTTCCCGGTATCCCTCCTGGTTTTCCAGGTAGCCGTAGGAAAGGATGACGGTCACAAACGTCGCAGCGATGATGAGCCCCATGTAGAAGAGCGCATAACCGTCGATGACCAGCAGGGGCGTCACCTGCTTCGGCGCCACCGAGGCCGCGGGCCAGAGTGATGCGAAAGCGGCGGCCAGGCCCAGAAGGGTCAGCCACACCGCCGCCAGGTGGTTGCGCCGAATGCACACCGCCACCATCACCACGACCGCGGCAACGGTCAGGACGAGAAGAGGAAGTATCGCGATAAGATCAGTACCGTTCAAGGCTCACTCCGATTCATTCCAGGAACGCCATTCCGGTCATACGACAGCTGGCGCGCGCCCGGGACCATGGTGACCACGGGCTTGGGAGCGGCATATTGCTGCAACTTCTGCAGCGCCGGCTTAAAGGTTCTGAAGAGCGGCTGCGGATAGAGACCGATCCAGAGCAGGATCAGCATCATCGGAATCATCATCAGCAGCTCGCGTTTACCGAGGTCCGGCAGCGACCATTCATGAGTGTTCGGCCCGTGGAAGGCGCGCTGGATAACCTTCAGGGAATAGAGGGTCGAGATCAGAATTCCGATCACAGCCGCAATCGTGACGCCGAGGCTCACCCGGTAGGTTCCCAGCAGAACCAGGAACTCTCCCACAAAATCTCCCAGGCCGGGCAGGCCGATGGAAGCCATGGCAAAGAACATGACGGTCCCGCTCATCACCGGAACCGTGGTCCACAGCCCGCGCAGGCGGTCCATCTCGCGCGTATGCGTTCGCTCCTGCAATCCACCGACCAGCATGAAGAGGGCGCCGGTGCTGATGCCGTGGGCAATCATCACAATCAGCACTCCTTCGAGCGCGATCTCATTCCAGGCAAAAATTCCAATCAGCGCAAATCCCAGGTGGCTGACGCTGGTGTAAGCCACCAGGCGCTTCAGGTCGGTCTGCCCAAAGGCCAGGACGGCACCGTAGATAATGCCGATCACTCCCAGCAGCATGGCAACGGGGGCAAAATCGTGCGCCGCGCCGGGAAACAGCGGCACCACAAAGCGGATCATTCCGTACGCGCCGGTCTTCAGCAGCAGGCCGGCCAGGATCACACTGCCTGCTGTGGGCGCCTCCGTGTGGGCATCCGGCAGCCAGGGATGGAACGGAAACATGGGCAGCTTGACAGCAAAAGCCACAAAGAAGCCCAGCATCAGCAGCATGGCCGTGTGCGGAGTCAGAGCGGTATTCAACAAGTCGTGGTACTCAAAGCTGTAGATGCCGGTGGTGCTGTGGTGGATGAAGTAAAGCGTCAGGATGGCAATCAGCATCAGCAGGCCGCTGAGCTGCGTGAAGATGAAAAACTTGACGGCGGCATAGATACGGCGCTCGTGTCCCCAGATGGCGATCAGGAAGAACATGGGCACCAGCATCAGTTCCCACATGAAGTAAAACAGGAAGAGGTCGACGGCAAGAAAGACCCCCACGATGCCGGCCACAATCCACATCAGGTTGAAGTGGAAGAACCCGACGCCCTCCTGAATCTCCTTCCAGGAAACGAGCACCGACATGATGCCCAGCAGGAAGGTGAGCACAACCATCAGCAGGCTCAGCCCATCCATCGCCAGGTGGAAATGAATCCCGTACTGCGGCACCCACGCCCAGTCCACCTGCTTAAACCAGTCGCTTTGCGGGAACAGCTTGACGTAGCTGGAATTCTGCGACCACAGAACCAGGCTGATCACAAAGTCGATGCCGACCGCGACCAGCGAAATCACGCGCGGCCAGAGCGTACTGACCCGCCCCGCTAATCCGGCGAGGACGCCGGCCACCAGCAAAATCACAATGAGCCAGACTAGAATCATAGGAACAACACAATCGCTAAAAAGATGATGGAACCCGCCGCGATCCCTGCCGCGTACCAGCGCATGCGCCCGGTTTCCGTTTTTCGTACTCCGTGGTACAGCAGCTCTGTAAACAGCGCCATCCCGGAGTAAATGTAATCGATGAAATCATTCTTATCGACCCGGGCCATCCAGATGATCGGCCGGACGAATACCCGCTCATACAGCCAGTCCATGCCCCAATCGCTGTACCAGAACCGGTGGAGCGCCTTCGCAATCGCCGGGGTTGTGATGGCCTCCGCGAGCTCCCGCTTCCGGATATAGAAGAGGTAGGCGACAGAGAGGCCGATCAGGAAGGCCAGCGTCACCAGGGCTTCCGATCCGAGTTCCGACATTCCCCCCAGGGGACCTTCGGTCATCGGCGGCAGCGCCAGGTGCATGAAGTCGGTGAAGGAATGGATATGGCCCAGGAACTCGGGTGTATCGACAAACCCTCCCACAACCGACAGAATACCCAGTACCACACAGGGCATCATCATCCTGAAGCCGGGACGTTTGTGGACCTTGGTTTTCATTTCGCCGAAAAAGACCAGAAAGATCAGGCGGAACGTGTAGAGCGAGGTCAGCAGCACTCCGAAAACGGCGAAAAACCACAACACGCCGCTGCCCCGCGCGGACGACCACGTATCCCAGATGATCAGACCCTTGCTGTAAAAACCGGCGGTGATGAGCGGCAGGCCCGCCAATGAACAACCGGCGACCAGAAAGGTCCAGAAAGCCACCGGCATCTCTTTGCGCAGGCCGCCCATCTTGAAAATGCTGTGTTCGTGGTGAAGGGACTCAATGATGACCCCGGCCCCAAGGAAGAGCAGGGCCTTGAAAAACGCGTGGGTCATGAAGTGGAAGATGGCCGCCGACCACGCTCCCACGCCAAGCGCCAGAAACATATAGCCGATCTGGCTGACGGTGGAATAGGCCAGCACGCGCTTGATGTCGGATTGCGTAATGGCGCTGAAACCCGCCACAGTCAAAGTTGCAGCCCCCACAATGGCGACGGCAAGCTGCGCCTGAGGAGCGATAGAAAACAGGACATGGGTCCGGGCGATCAGGTAGACGCCGGCCGTCACCATGGTGGCGGCGTGGATCAGAGCGCTGGTGGGCGTCGGGCCGGCCATGGCGTCGGGCAGCCAGGTTTGCAGCGGAAGCTGCGCCGATTTCCCTACCGCGCCGCCCAGCAGCAACAGCCCGGCCGCAACCGGCAGCGCCGAGCCCACCGGCCATTGCATCAGAGCCCGGTGCATGAGTTCCTGAATATCGAGGGTTCCAAGATGGGCAAAAAGGAGGAAGAGCCCGATGGTCATGGCCGTGTCGCCGACGCGCGTCACGATAAAGGCCTTGCGCGCCGCGAGGCCGTTGGCCGGCTCTCTGTACCAGAAGCCAATCAGCAGATAACTGCACAGGCCCACGCCCTCCCACCCCAGGAACAGGAGCAGCAGGTTGGCGCCCAGCAGAAGGGTGCACATCGAGGCGACAAACAGATTCATGTAGGCGAAGAAGCGGCTGTACCCTTCGTCTTCCTCCATGAACTCCGCTGAATAGAAGTGAATCAGGAAGCCGACGAAGGTGACCACCAGAACCATCACCAGCGAAAGCGCGTCCAGGTAGAACGCAATCTGCGGCCGGAACCCTCCCACATCCATCCACGTCCAGAGCACCTGCGTGTAGCTGTTGCCCTGCGGGGCAGAGGTGAGGAAGTTGATCGCGATGAGGATCGCCACGACGGCTGACAACCCGATCGAGCCCGCGCCAAAAACCGGGACCATCTTCCGGGGCATACGTTTCCCCAGAGTTGCCAGAATCAAAAAGCCGGCAACAGGGAACGCGGGAATCAACCACAACAGGTGGAACACGTTATCCTCTCATCTCACTGACAGCATCCGAATCCAGCGTCTTGAACCTCTGATAGATCCTGAGAACCAGGGCAAGACCCACCGAGACTTCAGCGGCTCCCATGGTCAAAATAAACAGGAACACAACCTGCCCGTCCGCCTGGCCCCATCGGGCGCCGGCCACCACAAACGCCAGGCCGGCGGCGTTCAGCATGATCTCCAGCGACATCAGCATGAAGATCAAATTCCGCCGCGCCAGCAGTCCCACGAGTCCCAGCGCGAACAAGATGCCCGCCAGAAGCAGTCCCTGATGCATGGGTACGGATGCCATTCTACTTCTCCGTTTTCTCCGGTGTACGCCGGCCCAGGTGGTACGCTCCCACCAGGGCCCCGAGCAGCAACATCGACGCCAACTCCACTCCAATCAGATAGGGCCCGAAAAGAACGATCCCCACCTGCTTCGGCTCAATCACCGTGGAACCGAAAACCGCGGTGGCAGGGCTCGAAACCAGGTAAGCGACTTCAGCAATCAGGATCGCCGCCAGGATCGAGGGGCCAACCCACAGGCCACCCCGCTGCCACTGCCGCTCCGTTTCCGTGGACTTCTTGCCCAGGTTCAGCATCATGACCACAAACACGAAAAGCACCATGATGGCCCCGGCATAGATAATGACCTCCAGGGCGGCAATAAAGGGGGCGCCGATGACAAAAAAGACGATCGCCACTGACAGCAGTGAAACAATCAGGTAAAGCAGCGCGTGCACGGCGTTCAGGCGCGTGATGGCCAGAATCGTCGAGGCGATGGCTACAATGGCCGAAATGTAGAAAACAACTTCCATAACCTTGGTCTCAGGGCATCAGGCTGCGCAGGTCCACCGGCGGGGCTTCTCTTTCCGCTTCTCCCTTGTCTTTCCCGCCAATCTTGACACCCGCAACCCGCCAGAAATTATAGCCGTGATACTTGCCTTCACCGCTGATCAGCAGATCCTCTTTCTCATAAACCATGTTCTGCCGGTTGTACTCACCCATCTCGAAATCCGGGGTCAACTGGATGGCGTAAGTCGGGCAGGCCTCCTCACAGTAACCGCAGAAGATGCATCGCGAAAAATTGATCCGGAAAAACTCCGGATAGCGGCGCCCGTTTTCGTCTTCGGTCGCCTGCAAGGCGATGCAATCCACCGGGCAAGCCACCGCACAGAGGTGACAGGCAACACAGCGCTCGCCCCCGTCAGGGTCGCGGCTCAAAATGATGCGTCCCTTGTGGCGGGGAGGAAGATAAGGCTTCTGCTCAGGGTACTGGACGGTCACCCGCGGCTGGAACATATGCAGGAAACACATTCCAAAGCGATCTGAGCATACTCAGCATTGATTAACTCCAAAATCCATCAAACGGTCCCTGCCCTCTTATTTGAAGGCCAGCACCAGCGCTCCCGTCACCAGCAGATTCACCAGCGCCAGCGGCAACATGATCTTCCATCCCCAGGACATCAACTGGTCAAACCGGGGCCGGGGCGACGCCGCGCGCAGCAGAATAAAGAAACAGATCAGCAGAAAAACTTTTATGGCAAACCAGACGCCGGCGGGAAGCCAGGGCCCCATCCAGCCGCCCAGGTACAGCAGCGTGATCATGCAGGAAATCAGAATGACCCCCATGTACTCGCCGACGAAAAACATGCCGAACTTCATGCCGGAATATTCTGAATGGAACCCGGCCACCAGTTCGCTTTCCGCCTCCGGCAGGTCGAACGGCAGGCGGCGGGTTTCCGCAATGCCGGCGATGAAGAAAAGCACAAAGCCCAGAAACTGCGGAATGACAAACCAGACGTGCCGCTGAGCTTCAACAATGTCCGAGAGGTTGAATGAGCCGGCCATGATCACCGTTCCCATCATGGCCAGTCCCATGAACACCTCGTAGCTCAGCATCTGCGCCGAAGCGCGCAGTCCTCCCAGCAGCGAATACTTGCTGGCGGATGACCAGCCCGCGAGCACCACGCTGTAGACTCCCAGCGACGACAGGCCCAGGAAGAACAGCACACCGATATTCAGGTTGGCCACCACAAAAGACGGCGCAAAAGGAATGACCGCAAAGGTCAGCAGGACGGTCACCATGATGATCGCGGGCGCCAGCACAAACACCGCCTTGTCCGCGAAGGGAGGGACCCAGTCCTCCTTGAAGAAGATCTTGACCATATCCGCAACGGATTGAAGCAGCCCGAACGGCCCCACGCGGTTCGGACCGTAGCGGTCCTGCCAGAGGGCCAGAAGCCGACGCTCCAGCCAGATGAGGACCGCCGCCAGGTTCAGAGGAACCATCAGGACAACGAAAACAACGATGATGTAATAGAGCGTCGTGTTCATGATCGTGAAACTCTGCTCCAGGCGGGAAGCCCGGCGCCTTCCACTGGAACCAGACCCGCCGGAATTCCGGCAATGCCCTTCGGCAGATCAGGCTGGACCACCACCGGAAGCTTCTGCGCAGTCCCGGCCAGGGTCAGCTCAACCTGGGCGCCTTCCTGCACCTGCAATCGCTCCGCATCCGCGGCGCTGAGCGCAACGTAGGGTTTGGGCGCCAGTTGCGCAACCGCCGGCGCCTGGCCGCTCAATTCCTCGGAACCAAAAACATGATAGAGCGGCACCAGCAACCATTCGTCCGGCCGCGCCTCGAAGGGCCGCTGCGGCGCTGAGAAATACAGGCCACTGCCCGTCTGCGGAGGCTCAATCAGCCGCACACCAGGATCGCCACCCCGAAGCGATCCATTAATCTCACTTTGGAATTTGTTCACCGACTGAATGGAATTCCACCCGGGCGACCAGAAGAACGGCGTCAGCGCCGATGGCGGCTGGGCCGGGTAACCTTCCATTGAAAACGCCAGCGCGGAATCGGGATCCTGCGGCGGCTTCGGCTCACTGACGTTGATGTTGGCCAGCATGGCCGTCCGGCCGCTGTAACGGTGCGGAGAACGCGGGATTTTTTCGCCTATCTCGCGGAATTTTGCGGAAGGCGCCGCTTCGGTGATCTTTTCGAGCCCAGGCACGGCACCCGCCGTCGCGGAAACCAGATCGTCCAGCACATTCCAGGAACCCGCTTCGGCGTGTCCGGAGGCCTTCAGGAGATCCACCAGCCAGCGCCAGCTCTCCTGGATATCGTCTTTGGGAACGTACGCCTGGAAGAACCGCTGGGCGCGCCCTTCGTTGTTCACAAAAGTCCCGTCGGATTCGGCGAAAGCGCCCGCCGGCAGCACAAACTCTGCCTTGGAGGCGGTCGGCGTCATGAGGTGGTCCAGAACAATCATGTGCCGGACGGCCTGCATCAGGTTGTCGACGGCCGCGCCCGGGGCCCGGCGGTACAAATCGTTTTCAAGGATGATGACCGTGTCCGCTTTCCCTTCCTCTACCGCCTTGAAGGCCGCGCTCAGGCTGCCGCCGCCCACGAGCGCCAGTCCAAGGCTGTTCGCTTCCGGCGTAGCGAAACTCAATCCGGCCACCTTGCTGTCCTTCGCGAGCGCCCTGGCCACATTCGCAGCCGCGTGGATCACTGCCTCGCTGCCGAGACTGGATCCTGAAACCACCAGGGGGCGCTTCGCAGACTTCAGGGCCTGGGCGATGCGCTCCGCCATGCGGCGAACATCGTCGGAGAGATCAGGCACCGCCGGAGCCTCAGGATCGAGCGCGTGGGCCACAGCAAAGCCCAGGCGCGCGATGTCGTCCGGAGCGGCGCGATAAGCATCGGTGGCTACGTCATCGAGGCGGGTGGCGTTGGGCGTGGCAACGAACAGCGGTCCCGTGTCATGCTGGACGGCCTCGCGAACCGCGTGGTCCAGCCAGCGGGGGATTTTCATCTTGTCGGTTGTTTCCATCGGCTGCTGCCGCACCGACTGCCTCAGCGCCAGAGCCACCCTGGGGGCCGTGTTGTTGACGTCTTCACCCAGAACGAAGACCGCGTCAGAATATTCGATCTCGCGCAGCGACGGCGACCGCGCCGGCCCCTGCCGCAGAATCTCCGACATCAGGGAAACCAGATGGGAGGATTCATCGGACATGCCGCTAAAGAAGCGGTCCGCCCCGACCAGGCTCCGCAGCGCGAAGTTGGATTCGAGCGAGGCGCGCGGCGACCCGATCCCGATCACCTTGCTGCTGCCCTTCAGGATGTCGCCCAGCTGCTCAACAGCTTTCTCCTTCGCGACATCCTTCAGTTTGCCGTCCTGGCGGGAAAGCGCCTGCCGCACCCTCTGCTCGCTGTTGACAAATTCGTAGCCGAAGCGGCCGCGGTCGCAGAGGAAATAGCCGTTCACCTCGCCGTTGTAACGGTTGAGGATGCGCCGCAGCGTTCCGTAACGCTCGCCGGCGGAAGTGCTGCATCCCAGACCGCAGTGGACGCACACCGAAGGCGCCATCTGCAGGTCCCACTTGCGGGTGTAATGCTGCTTCAGCGTCTTGTCGGTAAAGACGCCCGTCGGGCAGATTTCAACCAGGTTGCCCGCAAATTCGCTTTCCAGAATTCCGTCTTCCTGCCGGCCGAAATAAGTGATATTCCTCGAGGCGAAAGCCGCCAGATCTGTTCCGCCGGCGTACTCGCGGTAATAGCGCACGCAGCGGTAGCACTGGATGCAGCGGTTCATTTCATGATTGATCAGGGGACCCAGGTACTGATTGCGGAAGGTGCGTTTGAGATAGGGCGTCCGGCGGTAATTGTGGCCGCTCATCACCGTCATATCCTGCAGGTGGCACTCACCACCCTCGTCGCAGACCGGGCAATCGTGCGGATGGCTCAGCATCAATCCTTCGATGACTCCGGCGCGAAAAGCCGCGGCGTCGGAGTCCTTGACGGAAACACGGGTGCCGTCGGAAGCGGGCGTCATGCAGGACATCACGATCCGGCCGCGGGTATCGTTCTCATCCTTGAACTGCTTGACGGCACACTGCCGGCACGCGCCCACCGAACCCAGCGCCGGATGCCAGCAGAAGTAAGGCAGATCAAACCCAAGCTCCAGGCAAACCTGGAGAAGGCTCTGGTCCGGGTTTACTTCATACCATTTGTCATCGACCCAGATCTTCGCCACTGCTATCTCCAAGGACACCGCTTCTCATGAATGTGCCGCTCAAAATCCTCGCGGAAGTATTTCAAGGCGCTCTGCAACGGCTCGACGGCGCCGGGAGCCAGCGCGCAAAACGTGTTGCCGGGAGCCGCCATCCGGCAGATGTATGCCAGCCTTTCGAGGTCCGGCTCCTGTCCCTGCCCGTCCTCGATGCTTTGCAGCATTTTTTCCGCCCACGAAAGCCCGCTCCAGCAGGGGGTACACCAGCCGCAGGATTCCTGGGCGAAAAAGTGCTCGAGGTTCTTCACGAATCCCACCGGGCACGTGCGGTCATCCATCACAATCATGGTTCCCGTGCCCATGCGGCTGCCGGCCTTCTGAACGTCAGTAAAATCCATTTTCACGTCGAGGTGTTCTTCAACCAGAAAGTCGGTCGAAGCTCCGCCGGGCAGTAATCCTCGAAACCTCAATCCTTCTTTCATCCCGCCGGCGTGCTCTTCCAGAATCTCGCGGATGGTGGTTCCCATGGGCAGTTCCCACAGGCCGGGGCGCTTGACCTTGCCGCTCGCTCCATAAAGCTTGGTCCCGCTGTCTTCTGACTTGCTCAGTCCCTTGAACCATTCCGGACCTTTGTTGATGATGTGGTGAACATTGCAGAGGGTTTCGACGTTCTGCACGATGGTGGGCTTACCGAAAAGTCCCGAAATCTGGGGGAAGGGCGGCTTGGTGCGCGGGTTGGCGCGCTTGCCTTCCAGGGCGTTCAGCAGGCCGGTTTCTTCACCGCACATGTAACGCCCGCCGCTCAAGTGCAGATGCATTTCAAGGTTGTAGCCGGAACCCAGAATGTTCTTGCCCAGATAGTTGTGCTCGTAGGCTTCCGCCAGAGCCTTTCTCAGGCGCTCCGCCGACAGGAAATATTCGCCGCGCAGGAAGATGTAAGCGACATCGGCTTCGATGGCATACGCCGCGCAGATCATTCCTTCAATCAGCTGATGCGGAGTCTCTTCCATCAGCAGGCGGTCTTTAAAAGTGCCGGGCTCCATTTCATCAGCGTTGGCGCACAGATATTTGGGATGAGGAGCATCCGCCCCGCCGGGCACAAAACTCCACTTCATACCCGTCGGAAAGCCGGCGCCGCCGCGGCCGCGCAAGCCCGACTGCTTGACGACCTCGATGACTTCCTTGGGCGCCATTTTCAGGGCCTTGCGCGCGCCCTGATATCCACCCGCCAGCTCGTACCGCTTGATATCAAGAGCCGAGCCGTCGGGCTGAACATCTTTTGTGAGAACTTTCTCCATATCGCTTCTACTTGTACTGCTCAAGTATGCTGTCGACCTTTTCCGTATCCAGGTCCCGGTGCAGGTCCTCGTCCACCATCATGGCCGGAGCGTGGTCGCAGGTGCCCAGGCACACAATGGGAAGCAGCGTAAACCGCCCATCCGCCGTGGTCTCGCCCATCTTAATGCCCAGGCGGCTGGTCAAATGATCCCGCAGACGGTCATAGCCCATCATCCAGCAACTGATACTGTCACACACCATGATCACGTGCCGGCCGACGGGCTTGCGGAAGATCAGGTTGTAAAACGTGGCCACGCTGTCCAGTTCGCTGACCGAAACTCCAAGAATTTCAGAAACGTCCTTGAGCGCCTCATCGGAGACCCATCCCCGGTGCTTCTGGACGATCTTCATGGCGTCGATGGTCAGGGCGCGCTTGTCCGGATAATGTCCGAACTCCGCTTCGATCTCCTGTCGCTCCTCAGGACTTAACACGCTTTTCAAGCTCCTTATCGGTCGATGTCCGCAAGCACAAAATCAATGCTCCCCAGAATGGCCAGCAGGTCCGGAACCAGCAGTCCGCGGCACTGCAAAGGAAGCGTTTGCATGTGGGCAAACGAAGGGGCGCGAATCCGCGTCCGGTAAGAATTGGTACTGCCGTCGCTCACCAGGTAGTAGCCGTTGTTCCCCTTGGGGGCCTCGATGGCACCCAGCGCCTCGCCGGGCGGAACTACGGGACCCCAGCTGACGCCCACGAAATGCGTAATCAGGGTTTCAATATCGTGCATCGTTTGGTCTTTCCGCGGCGGAATGGCCAGCGGATGGTCTGATTTGTACGGCCCTGCCGGCATGTTGTTTACACACTGTTCCATGATCCGGAGGCTCTGGCGCATTTCCTCGACGTGGACCACGGCACGGTCATAGGCGTCGCCGTGCGTGCCCGTCGGAATATCAAACTCGAAGTTTTCATAGCCGGAGTAGGGCTGCTTCTTCCGGAAGTCCCAGTCCATGCCGGCGGCCCGGAGCATGGGACCGGTGACACCCCATTCGATGGCCTGCTCCACGGTCATCTCGCCCACGCCCTGCGTCCGAGCCTTGAAGATCCTGTTCTTCATCACCGTCCGGTCGTATTCATCCAGGCGCGCAGGCATGTATTTGAGGAAATCACGGAACATCCCTTCCCAGCCGTCGGGCAGGTCGAGCGAGGTCCCTCCGATGCGGAACCAGACCGGATGCATGCGGGCGCCGCAAACCGCTTCCACAATATCGAAGATTCGCTCGCGGTCATTAAAGCAGTAGAACACCGGCGACATCTGTCCCACGTCCTGGGCAAAGGTGCCGTACCACACCAGGTGGCTGGACATCCGGAACAGCTCCGACATCAGCACGCGGATCATCTGCCCCCGCGGAGGGACTTTAATTCCCGCCAGCTTCTCGAAGGCGGTCAGGTAGGCCAGCTCATTGACCACCCCGGCCAGATAATCAATGCGGTCGGTGTAAGGAATGTAGGTGTGCCAGGTCTGGCGTTCACCCATCTTTTCCGCGCCCCGGTGGTGGAACCCGATCTCCGGAACGCAATCGACAATCACTTCTCCGTCGAGCTGCACCACCACGCGAAGAACGCCGTGGGTTCCCGGGTGCTGCGGGCCGACGTTCAGGAAAATAAAATCGGTTCCATCCTCGCCGCGCTTCATACCCCAATCTTCCGGGCGGAACCGCATGGCTTCCTGCTCAACATCAACCTTTTCATCGTTCTGGCTGAAGGGGCCCGCTTCGGTCGCCCGGGCGGGATGGTCTTTGCGCAGCGGGTGGCCCACCCAGGTATTCGGCATCAGGATGCGGGCCAGGAACGGATGCCCGTCAAACTTGATTCCGAACATGTCCCAGACTTCCCGCTCGTACCAGTTGGCCGCAGGCCACACGTCAGTGATGGTGGGCAGGCTGAGTGAATCTTCCTGAAGCGGAACCTTGATGCGGATGTATTCGTTTCGCTCGAAGGATAAGAGATGGTAAATAACCGTATAATCGCTTGCCGGCAGGCCGTCGCGGTGCTGGCGGACACGGTCATCGGTGGCCGTGACGTCATAGAGCATCCGGTAGGGTCCGGTCACTTCATTCTTCAGATGCTGGACGATCTCGTGAAGCTTTTCTCTTGACGTCCAGAAGGTCGGCACCTGGTCGCGGGCGGCCTGTGGAGCAATCGATGCGTCGCCAAACTTCTGCTGAAGCTCTTGTAGGATATTTGCGTTAGCGATCATAGGATGCGCAGTTTAGATTTCGTTGGGCGGACGCAGCCGGGTGGCTTTCTGCCTCTCGCTCCGTTTCATGTCACGCCGGGAAGGCATGGGAGCACGCTCAACGCCCTGCGGTCCCACCACCCAGCTCAACGGGCGCCGTTCCGTGCCCACAAGCTTGCTCAGTAAAGTTACACCTTCCAGAAATGCGTCCGGACGAGGCGGACATCCGGGAACGTAAACGTCCACGGGAAGAAACTTGTCCACGCCCTGAACAACACTGTAAATGTCATACATGCCGCCCGAGTTTGAGCAGGACCCCATGGAAATGACCCAGCGCGGCTCCATCATCTGCTCGTACAGGCGCTGAATGATGGGCGCCATCTTGATGAAAGGAGTTCCCGCTATCACCATCAGGTCGGCCTCTCGCGGCGTTCCACGAATGACTTCCGCGCCGAAGCGCGAGATATCATATCGACTGGTAATGCTGGTGGCCATCTCAACAAAGCAGCACGAAAGGCCAAAAGCGAACGGCCAGATGGAATTCTTGCGGCCCCAGGCAACGAGGTCCTGAAGACGGGTCATGATCAGACTCTTGCGGACGTGCTCTTCAAAAGGCTCTGGAGCATGATCTGCCAACGGCATGGTCAGTTGCGGCTTGGTAATCGACCACTTCATAAGGGTGACTCCGAACAGCTTCTAGCGCTCGCTCCGGCGGGTTCTGGGTCCCCAGTCCAGCGCGCCCAGACGCCACAGATAGGCAAGCGTGGCAATCAGGATAACGGTAAAAAACAGGATTTCCAGGTAGCCCGCCCATCCGACTTCACGCACAGCGATGGCCCAGGAAAAAATGAAGACGGATTCCAGATCAAACACCACAAAAAACATTGCAATCAGATAGAACTTGATGGAAAAACGGGCTTCTGCAGAACCCTCAGAAACAATGCCGGCTTCGTAGGGAGATCCGGTTGCATGCTCGCTGTGCCGCTGTCCCAGAACGTGGGAGACGACAACCATTCCCGCGGGAACCACAAGGGCCAAAACGAAGAATACAACTAAAGGCCAGAGCACCATTCCGACTCAATTCTCCTTTTTTGCTGAAGCGCACTCTTTCAAGCTCCCGGCGGCTGGATATCGGGCATTCAACCCGCCGGGCCATCTCACGCTCTACCCTGGCAACACAACCGGCGTCCCCAGCAAAGCAGGAACAACCGAGGCGCCAGCATTTGCAAACCTATTCACGGCCAGATGATCCGCCTGCCCGGTCGCATCCATTTTTCAGTTCCCGCACCGGGTGTTCTAAAGGGCTTCCATGATGGCCCTGATCAATTTTACCGACATAAGTGAACCGGGGATTATAACACAATCAATTTTGTTTTGTCGCAATTGCGCGCGCCCTACGCACATTATCACTGGGCAGCCGCTGCGTGGCGCCTCAATTCAGGGGATTGCACGGCATGGCTCCGTCAAAGGGCGCCGCGCGTGATTGAAGCCATCACATATCCATCCCCTGCTGCGCCGCTTCTTTGCCGGTTCGGATGCAATCCGAAAGCCCAATGCCGGAATAAGCGTTTCCAGCCAGATGCAGGTGCGGATATTTTTGAATCAGGCCCGCAATGCGCATGATACGGTCCTTATGCCCCACGTTGTATTGCGCCATCGCGGAAGGCCAGCGCGAGATGAATGAAAATAACGGCTGCGTTTCCAGGCCCAGGATGGACCGCAGCTCCTGCCTGACCAGCAGAATAATTTCGTTGTTGGACAGTTGCATGATTTCCGGGTCGCGCGTTCCTCCAAGAAAGCAACGAAGCAACGCTTTGCCTTGCGGCGCCCGGTAGGGGAATTTCCTGTGCACAAAGGTGCAGGCAAGAAGACGGCTGTGTTCCTTGCTGGGAACCAGGAAACCGAACCCCGGAGGCAGCGCGGCAGCAACGCCTTCATCAAATCCCAGGTTGACGGTGATCGCCGAACTGTAGGGGACGGCGCGACACGCGTCCACAAGATCCTCTGTGAAGGATGCGAAGAAACCGGCGCATGCATGAACAGGCAGGGCCAGAATGACAGCCTCCGCTTCGTAAGCCTGGTTGCCTTCGCAACGAATCCTGTAGGGACTCTTCCAGTGGTGCTCAACCCTCTCAATGGAAACGACACGCTGCCCCAGGTGCACTCGAGACGGATCCAACCGCGTTTCCAGGGCACGGGTCAGATCTCCAAGCCCGTTTTTCAACGTCATGAATAGTGATTTGCCCTTCTGTTCCACTTTCCCGGCCTTCCGTTTCGCAGCCATGGCCCCGCGAATGAGGCTGCCGTGCTGATTTTCCATTTCACGAAACCGGGGCAGAACAGACTCCAGACTCAGCGACATGGCGTCGCCCCCATAAACACCGGCCAGCAGCGGATCGACTATATTATTCAGCATCGCCTTCCCGAAGTGCCGGCGGACGAAAGTCCCAATCGATTCATCAAAGTCACGCGGTTTGGTGGGCGTAACAAACCACTCCGTGGCCACCATCAGCTTGCTGGAAAGGGGAACCAAAGGCGAACTCAGGAATGGCCGGATGCGCGTTGGAGCCAGCAGCATCAGCCCTTCCGGGAGCGGAACAAGTTTTCCCTTGTGAAGGATATAGGTTTGCCGCTCGTCGTCGTTCGAACCAATCAGCGAATCCCCAAGTCCCAATTCGCGGCAAAGCGCCGCGGCTTCAGGCTTCTCGGAAATAAAACTGTCCGGCCCTCCTTCGAGCACAAATCCCTCCAGGTGCTCCGTGCGCACCACTCCGCCCAGCCTGTTGTCCGCTTCAATCAGGAATTCCGACACCGGAAGGCCGCGCTCCCGCGCCTGGGCAAGCTGATAGGCAGCGGTGAGACCTGAAATGCCGCCTCCTACAATGGCAATGCGACGGAAGGATCCCTCGTTTGTGTTCATGATGACCTGCCGGCGGCGATTTCGATTCGACTTGAAACGATGGAAGCCAAGCATCTGATGAATGCTGGACTGGCATTAAGCGATTCCGGTCGCACGACGGAAACTCCTTTCTCTTGTCCATATTCGCGAAAGGCGACATCAATGTCGTAAAGGACCTCAACGTGGTCGGAAACAAAACCAATGGGCGCCAGCACCACCTGCCGGAGCCCCTGCTCCGCAAATTCGTCGATCAGCGATTCCACGGTGGGCCCCACCCAGGGCTCAGAAGTCATGCCCTGGCTCTGGAAGGCCACCCTGTATTCTTTTAAGTCCATGGACTGTGCCAGCAGTTGCGCCGTTTCCTGCACCTGGTTTTCGTAAGGATCACCCTCCGTGATGGTCCTTACCGGAACACTGTGGGCGGTGAAAACCACGGGAACCGGCCGGCCGGATTCCGCCTCCGCGCCGGCAAGAGCGGCAGAAACCTTCTCTCGGAAAGCGGCAATCAGGTCTGCGTGGTCGTGCCAGCTTTCTACGAACTCCACATGGAGATCAGGTGCAACCTTGTCGACCGCCTGTAAGAGATGGCTGCGATAAAGTTCGATGCTGGTGCGCGAATTGTGTGGCGCAAGACAAACGGCCACTACCCGGCCCGCTCCGTCTTCCGCCAAATTCCGAACAGCCTCTTCAATGTAAGGGTTCCAGTTGCGCATCCCAACGTAAACCGGCAGTCCCAGGACCTTCGCCAGGGCTTCGGCCTGCTGCATGGTGATTCGCAGCAGCGGCGAGCTGCCGCCGATCCTCGCGTAGCGATGGATAATCTCCTGCACGGCTTTCTCCGGCAGTCCACGCCCCGCCCGCACGTTCAGCAGGAATTGCGGAATGTCGCCCAGCCGGTCGGGAGCGCCGTGAGCCATCAAAAGGACTGCCCAGCGCGAAGGGTCCGTAACTCTTGAATGTTCCGTCAGCAATGCACACCCACGTCTTCTGGAACCTCCCCTCGATTCTTCAGCTCTTGCGCGAACTCAACTCATGGACCATCTCGACCAGTGCAATCACGTTTTCCTCGGGCGTATCCGGCAGGATTCCATGGCCCAAATTGAAGATATGGCCGGGACGTCCCGCCGCCTGGCCCAGAATCTCCTGAACGCGCTGCCGAATGAACGGCAAATCCGCATAGAGCGCCACGGGGTCCAGGTTCCCCTGCACGCCCACTCCATCACCCAGCCGGTCCCAGGCCTTTCCAAGCTCCACATGGAAATCAAGGCCGATGATGTCACCGCCGGCGTCGCGCATCTCTTCCAGAAACATACCCGTGCCGGTCCCAAAATGGATCACCGGCGTGCCGGGAGTAATCCCCTGCAGCAGAAGGCGAGAGTAAGGCAAAACAAATCTCCGGTAGTCCTCGGGACCCAGGCAGCCGACCCAGGAATCAAAAATCTGCACGGCCTGAACTCCCGCCTTGATCTGCGCATTGACGTACTTGGCCATTTCGCAGCTCAACCGTTCCATCAGAGCGCGCCAGGCGCCTTCGTCGCGATACATCAAGGCTTTCGTGTGACGGAAACTCTTGGAAGCTCCGCCCTCGATCATGTAGGAAGCCACCGTAAACGGCGCTCCGGCAAAACCGATCAGCGGCAGGTCTGGCGGCAGTGCGGCACGCGTCCGGCGGATGGCCTCGTAAAGATAACCGAGTGATTCCTCCGGTTCGACATCCCGCAACCGGTCAATATCCCCCGCTTCACGAAGCGCCGGCCGGATCATCGGACCTTCGCCCTTGCCATATTCGAGTTCGAGCCCGAGAGGTTCGATAATCAGAAGCAGGTCCGCAAAAATAATGGCCGCGTCCACTCCAAGCTTGCGGGCCGCGCCAACGGTGACTTCGGCCACAAGATCGGGATTCTTGCAGAGTTCGAGAAAGGGAACGCGCGCCCGAAGCTCGCGATACTCCTTCATAAAACGGCCCGCCTGCCTCATCAGCCAGATGGGCGTCGCGTCCACAGGCTCGCGGCGGCAGGCCTTCATAAAGCGCGAATTCTTCAGTGGTTCCCCGGCTGCATAGAGTGACTCGTCACGCACCGACTCCGTCACGGCTGGGCTGCTGGCGAAGGTTGACCCCGCACCGTTGGGCCGGATGGCCGCCGCACCTGGATGGGAAGCTTTCTCTCGAAGCAACTCTGCCGCCCGGCGCGCAGCTTCAAGCACCAGCACGCCCATCTTGGGAGGCGACGCTTCAATATCCACAGAAATGCCCGCCGCTATCAATGCGCCGCTGCAGGTGGGGCCGATGGAACATACGACGGTCCGCTGCAGGGCTTTCTTCAGTTCGTTGCCGACCTCTAGCCCGGCGGCAACATGCAGGACGTTCGTCACCTGGTTGCGGCTGGTAAAAAGCGCAACTTTCGCACGGCCTTGAAGAATAGCGTCAAGCGTCTCCTTGAGCGGGCCGAGGTCTTCGGGAAGCCCCCAGCGGTAAACCGGCACCCGCAAAGGCGCGGCCCCTCGCGATTTCAGCTCGTCAAGAAAGGCCTGGTTGGGCTCACCGTATTCCTGAACGGCCACCGTGCTGCCTTGCAAGGCGAAGCCGCGGGGATTCTCATCCAGTTCCTGGAGGATCTCCTGCCAGGTGTTGGGCTCCGGTGCAATGATGGTGACCGGCACGCCGTATTCACGAAGCACCTGTGCCGGCTTGGGGCTCCGTGCCACGACCGTTGTGGTCGACAGGCCGTGAACAATCTCTTCAACGGCGTAGCGTGACTGAAGAGCCTCAAACAGGGTACGGGTGCCGGCGCCGGTCATAAAAACAACACCTTGAAATTTCCCTGCCAGAAGCTGTTCTGCAAATTCGAAAGCCGCCGAATTATTTTCCAGCGGGATTTCCCTCATGCTGGGACCCACGCGCGGAACGCCCCCGCACTGCGTGATGAGCTTCGCGATCTCCTCCGCCCTTCGGCTCTCAAAGGCCGCGACCTCAAGACCTGCAAAATTTGGTTTTGCCCCGCTTTCGTTCATCATGATTTTCCTGGTTGCTTCCCGTGTCAGGCCTTGGCTGGATATCAGTCTAACTGCTTTTTGAAACGCACGCTAGAATCCGGCTGGTCCCTTCACGAAATACCGACTCCTCCGTCAGCAGGCTGAGGACAAGGTGCCCGTCGTCGGGAAAATCGTAAAAATGCCCGGGATGAACCAGCACGCCCTCCACGGTCAGGAGTTCCACAGCCCAATCCTCGTCGCTCACTGTTTCAGGCACCTTCAAAACCGCATACCAGCCACCTTCGATCTTGAGACGCGCAACCTCACGGCAGCGGGCCGTTTGCTGGTCCAGCCAGAATAAATTGGACTTCAGCCGCTCAATGATTCTCGGCTGGATCGTCTTTCGAAACTCCAGAAGGGCAGGCAGAGCATGAGCAATCGGCGCGCTCACGGAAAGGTAAGTATCAGCGATCACCTCCAGCCGTTCCAATGCCGTCTTCAATTCCTTCTCCGGCCCGGTCACGACCATCCATCCAAGCTTCATCTGGGGCAGCGCCGAGATTTTCGACAACCCGCTCAGCGTAAATGTAAGAACCTGCAGAAACAGCGGCATGGGAGGGCACGCGGTCCTCCGCCGGCCTCAAGAGCAAAATCAGCAAAAACTTCGTCCGCGATTAAAGCACCCTCGTTCTGCCGGCAGCATTGCATCGCATACTCGAGCTCACACGGTTTGACGATATGATCCCGTAGGATTGTTGGGATGGACCACGATCATGGCCTTTGCCCTGGGCACCCAGCCGTCACGCACGTCATCCAGGTCCATGCGCCATTCATCCTGTTGTAATGGAGACGGGTAGGAAACAACCTCAAGGTCATTGATGCCGGCGAGAAAATCGAAAAGAGGGTAGCTCGGCTGCGGGAGCAATGCACACTGTCACCAGGGTCTGTCAGCAGCCGAAAGGCGAAGGTGTAGGCCTCACTCGTGCTGGTGGTCAGGAAGACCTGCTCTGGAGTGACACTGACGCCACGGGCCGCGTAGTATTCGCAAACCGCCTGGCGCGCGCGAAGAGGACCGCGAGGGTCCGGTTCGTAGACCAGGGATTGCGGGTCCTGAAGCGACTGGAGAATTTCGCGTTCAGGCGCGAAACCGCAACGGGTGGGGTTCGATTCGGTAAGATCCAGGACAGGCAGGTCCTGCCGGCGGCGCTCGTCGAGCTGCCGGGTCAAACGGTTCGGTGCCAGAAGCCAGTCGGTGCGCGATGAAAACATGGTCCCTTTGTCGCAGTTTCACGCAGACTGAAGCAACCCCTGACTCCCCCGTCATTTATTGTCAGCAACTGACGATCCCCTCCCGGGAACCGCGATCGACGGGGCCGCTCCGTTATGTGCTGCCTCTCCGGATGCCGCCGGGTTTTGCCGGGCAGCACAGCCGGTCAGGCTGTTTCCTTAATCACTTTAAACACGCCCATCAGAGATTCGCGGGTGCTCTCCACTTTGTTTCCGTCGGGACGCCGGTAATGCGTTTCAAGGGCCATATCACCCTGAAAGTTATCGCGGCGCAGCGCCTCAAATTGTCCCTTCCAGTCGATAAAGCCGCCGCCGACGGGAGCCCAAAGCAGCTTGCCGCCCGGGCCCTTCTTGACGTCTTTGAGGTGCATGTGCGGAAACATGCCCTTCACATGATTGTACCCGTCGGGATAAGGAACCTCGTGCAACATGGCGGCATTGGCCGGGTCCCAGTTTCCGCGCAGGTTGGGCGAGTTGACGTCACGGAGAATTTTGCCCAGTTCCTTGCCCGTCCCGACGTTGCACTCATGCTCATTTTCGAGAATCAGGACAATGTCATTCTCACCCGCAAGCTTCGCTGCCTTGGCCAGCCGGTCGCGCACATAGGGATAGGCCTTTTCAGGCTCCGCCACGCGCCAGTAGCTGAAAATACGCACTTTGCGCGTCCCGAAAAATCTGGCCAGTTTGAAAGATTCGTGCAGCAGGCGGTCAGAGTCCTGCTCCGTAAAATTGGCACGGAATGTGTCCCGCTTCTCCCCCTTCCGGGCCGGCATTTGCGGCAGGTTGTACTTGAAAAGCGGCGAGGCGATATCGGTCACCTTCAGGTGATGCTTCTCGACCAGGGCCTTGGCCCGGTCCAGTTGCGCCTGCGACAGGTTCATGATGTTCTTTTCCCACATGTCGCGCAGCTCGCAGTAGCCGAGATCATAGTGCGAGATAAAGTCGAGCGCCTGCTCCAGGTTCTCGGTGAGTTCGTCGGTGATAATGCCCAGTTTCCAGCCCATAGCTTTTGAAGGCGCCGCAGCCTTTAAGTATGCCACGCTCGGCCAGGCCGCCAGTGTGGCACCCAGGAAGCCCCGGCGGGTCCAGTTCTTTCCCATTGTTGCTCCCTCCACGGGGTAAAAGTTTGAACTTAAGACGACCGTGCCATCTTACCCCAAAAGTCCTCTTTTGCAACAATGAGGTTAATGAGGCTTGTGGAACTCCATCAGCGGCTCCTTGCCAACACCCCCTGTGTTCCAGTGCATAGTTTTCCCGGGAAGTAGCCGACCAAAACTCAGAACAGCCCCTGGAATGTGGAAGTTAACACGCTTTTGCTTCGTCTCCGTCTGGTTGTTCAGTCGCGAAATCCTGGGGGACGAAAAATTGAAGACTAGCCTAACATAGTCGCCCCACGCACCCGGGCTTGGGGTGCTCCTTCGAAACTTCGAAGAGCACCCTGCAATCGAGATGACCCCAAGAAAGGCATCGCATGCGAAATTCTAAAATTGCTCTTTTGCCGCCGCAAGGGATTAGAATGGCTGTTTGCTGTTTTTCGAATCAGGCAGCGCAGGGTCTGTAGGTTTCAGACTCAGCGGTTGCTGGTTTGTGCACCGACAAAAAGCCGCAGAGTATCGCCGGCGCGAAACTCTGCGCTACCCAGACACGGAATCATATTGATGCGGAGGGAATATTGATGCGTTTCTTGCGCGGGATCTTTGTAATCGCACTCCTTGGATTCACTTCGGTCTGTTTCGGGCAGCAGGTGCCCGAAGGCCGCCTGATGCGTTTTCCGGACGTTTATAAGGACAAGGTTGTCTTCAGCTATGCGGGCGACCTGTGGCTCGCCACCACTTCCGGGGGGGAGGCGCGGAGGATCACCACCAGCCCGGGTCTGGAACTCTTCCCCAAGTTTTCACCCGACGGCAAATGGATTGCCTTTACGGCGCAATACGACGGCAACTTCAACGTCTACGTGATGCCGAGCGAAGGCGGCCAGCCGCGCCAGTTGACTTATCTGCCCGACGTTGCCAGCATGCCGGCGCGCATGGGGCCGAACAACGAGGTGATCAGCTGGTATCCCGACAGCAAGCGCATCCTGTTCCTTTCGCGCCGCTCCACTTTCAACACCTGGTTCGGGCAGCTTTACACGGTCAGTATTGACGGCGGGCTTCCCGTGCGCTTCCCGCTGCCCAAAGGCGGCCTCACCACCTTCTCGCCCGACGGGACCAAGCTCGTTTACAACCGCATCTTCCGCAACTTCCGCACCTGGAAGCGCTACACAGGCGGCATGGCGCAGGACCTTTGGCTCTACGACCGGAAGGTCAACACCATCGAGCAGTTGACGCATTACGCGGGAACCGACACCTTCCCCATGTGGCACGGCAACACCATCTACTTCACCTCCGACCGCGGTCCCCACAAGCGGCTGAACCTTTACAGCCTGGATCTCGCCAGCAAGAAGATTACCCAGCTCACGCACTACACCGATTTTGACGTGATGTGGCCAAGCCTGGGGCCGGATTCCATCATCTTTGAGAACGGCGGCTACCTTTATCTCTTCGACCTGAAAACCCACAAGGCCCGGAAGATGACGGTCTACCTGCCCGGCGACCGCGACCAGATGCGGCGCCGCTGGGAGAACGCCAGCAAGCTGATAACCACCTTTGATCTTTCGCCGGACGCCAAGCGGGCGCTGTTTACGGCGCGCGGCGACGTTTTCACCGTCCCCGCCGAGCACGGCAGCATCCGCAACCTGACCCAGACGCCGGGCATCCAGGAGCGTTATGCCGCCTGGTCGCCCGACGGCCAATGGGTCGCTTACGCCTCCGACCGCACGGGCGAGAACCAGCTCTACATCCGGCCGCAGAAGCAGTCGGGCGAGGAAACCCAGATCACCACCAGCAACAAGGTGTTTCTGCTGCCGATCGCCTGGTCGCCCGACAGCACCAAGCTGCTCTACGCTGACTCCACCCTGCACCTTTATTACGTGGACATCCATGACAAGAAGCCCGTGCTGATTACCCAGGGCAAGTATTTTGACATCACGGATTACGTCTGGTCGCCGGACAGCAAGTGGGTGGCCTACGCCAACATGGACAGCAACCATAACCGGGCGATTGATCTCTATTCCCTGGCGGACAAGAAAATTACTCCGGTGACCACCAGCTTTACCGACAGTTGGAACCCGGCATTCGACCCCGGTGGCAAATATCTCTACTTCCTTTCCAACCGCACCTACAACGAGGTGCTGGGCGTTTACGACACGGAGTTCGCCAATCCCAAGGCGACGGGTATTTTTGCCGTCACCTTGCGCGCCGATCTGCCTTCGCCTTTTGCTCCCCGCAGCGACGAGGCCGCCGCCGGAAAGCCCAAAACGGCCGCTGAATCCAAAGCAGAGGCCGAGAAGAAAGAGAAGGCTGAGGAAGAAGCTCTGAAGAATTTCAGGATTGACCTCGAAGGGATTGAGGGCCGCGTGGTAGGCCTGCCGATTCCGCCGGGCAATTATCAGGACCTCCAGGCGAACAAGGGCAACGTTTTCTATGTGTCAACGCCCACCATGGGGCTGAGCGGTCCCCTGCCCGGCGAAGACGCCTGCCATCCATGTTTTTGACATGGAGAAACGCAAGGACAGCGTGCTGCTGCCCGGCGCCAACAACTACACCCTTTCCTTCGACGGCAAGAAGCTGCTCTATTCCGCCCCCAGCGCTCCCGGTGAGGGTGGCGCCGCAGCCTTGTTTGCGGAAGGCGGCAGCGCGAACACCTATGGCATTGTTGACGCCAAGCCGCCCGAGAAGCCGCACTCGGCAGGCGAGGGCGCCCTGAACCTGGCCTCCATGAAAATGGACGTAGACCCGCCGGCGGAATGGAAAGAAATCTTCAACGACGCCTGGCGGCAGGAACGCGACTACTTCTTTGAAAAATCCATGAACGGCGTGGACTGGGCCAAGGTGCGGGACAAGTACGCGGCGCTGCTGCCTTACGTGGCCAACCGCTTTGACCTGAATTATGTGATGGGCGAAATGGTCGGCGAGCTGGCAAACTCGCACACCTACGTGGGCGGCGGCGATTTCCCCAACCTCCAGCCGGTGAACGTGGGCCTGCTGGGCGTGGACTTTGGCGTGGACACGGCCAATGGGCTCTATCGCTTCAAGAAGATCTATCCCGGGCCAGAACTGGGATCCGGCCGTCCGCTCACCGCTCACCGAACCGGGCGTGAAGGTGAAAGAAGGCGATTACCTGCTGGCCGTGAACGGCAAGCCCCTGCGGCTGCCTGAAAATCCCTACAAAGCCTTCGTGAACACCGCCGGCCAGGACGTCACCCTGACCGTCAACAGCAAGCCCTCGGCCGATGGCGCCTGGGACGTGCAGGTCAAGCCCATCAGCAGCGAGTTCAGGCTGCGCGAGTTGAACTGGATTGAGACCAATCGCGAGAAGGTGGACAAGGCAACCGGCGGCAAGGTGGGTTACGTTTACCTGCCCGACATGGAAGACGTGGGGCTGAATGAATTTGTCCGGCAGTACTTCCCGCAGATCCGCAAGCAGGGCATCATCTTCGACGTTCGCTACAACGGCGGCGGGTTTGTGGACCAGATTATCCTGGAACACCTGCGGCGCATCCTGGCGGCCATGGAATCCGCCCGCAACTTTGCCAGCGACACCATCCCCGGCAACGTCTTCCACGGATACATGGTTGACCTGAGCAACCGCTACAGCGCCTCCGACGGCGACTTCTTTACCTACTTCTTCAAGAAGTACAAGCTGGGCCCCGTGATCGGCGAACGCACCTGGGGCGGCGTACGCGGCATCCGCGGCTATATCCCGGAAGTCGACGGCGGATACTTCACGCGGCCGGAATTCTCTCTCTACAATTTGCAGAGCCACTGGACGGTGGAGAACCACGGCGTGGCGCCCGACATCGAACTGGACAACCGTCCCGACCTGGTGGTGAAGGGACAGGACCCGCAACTGGAACGGGCCATCCAGTACCTGATGAAGGAAATCCAGGAGAACCCGAAGAAGCTGCCGCCGCGGCCGCCGGACCTGCCCGCCTATCCCCCGGGCCCGGCACAGTAGCAGACGCACTACGCTCCATGCCTGTCATCCTGAGCGCAGCGAAGGATCTGCTTCAGGCGCTTTGAAGGAACAGCAGATGCTTCGCAGAGTCTACGCTGAGCCTCTTCCCTCGCCATGCGGGATCAGGGCCGTTCGCAAGCGGAGGGCGAACGGGCTCAGCATGACAAGACCAGGAAGTGCAGGTTTTGTGGCTTGTGGTTCTTCCCCTGGTGTGAAACCGAAAACCCGCGTACAGCGAGAACGGTGCTCTCCGCTACCAGCCCCTATGCTACTCTTGAGCCGGTGAATGATGGAAAACGAGCGAGTAAAAAGAAGGCTTGATGCCATGGTGGCCCTATTGACGAAGCTGAAGCAGTCAGGAGATTTGGCAGGGCTGAAGATCGAGCCTGATGAGCAGACGTCGGAACTTACTGGCGGTGTGGCTATCCGGCTGATGCGCGGATCTGAGCAGATAGCGATGGCCCTGATCGCACCTGCGCGCGCTATTTCCCCGAGCGATGAAGTGCTCGTCGGAGATGAAGAGGCAAGGCACCTGGCAAGCAGGGTTGGCGCGGAGTTCATCACTGCCCAAGTTTTTGCAGGATTGCTCGCTAGGTTGGTGGTAACGCGCATGACTTCCACAAACGAGAGAAGTGCGTTGGCTGATGCCAGCCAAGCAAAGGCCGCCCAACTCAAAGCGTACTTTCAGCAACAGATGGCTGGGTTCGAGGTCGACGTCAGGCAGACAGACTCCGATTTCGACACGATGCTTATTTCGTTCTATTTCCACGAAGAGGGCACACAGCCTGTCGGCTGGCTTTGGTGCATGAAGATCCCAACTGCTGTCCTTGCTGATCTGGAAGCTAACAAAATTATCGAGCATCTGGAACATCATCATTGGAAAGAGCGGCTGCGAGGGGCGCCGACTGGCACAATTTTCATCGCCGCCGCCCACGGCCTTGATGTGTGGAAACCAAGGACGGCACCGGATCCATAACTATGCCACTTGAAGGAAGTCAGAAAGGAGAGCGGATGGTCCACAAACGAGGAACAATCCTGCTCTGGATTCTAAACTTCGTCTTCCCCGGTGCCGCTCTTTTTTGGAGAACGCGAGTCCTCGAAGGTATCTGCTATATTTTTGCATTCGGAATCGTGAACGCGTTCCCCCATGAGATCGGTCTTTTGTGGGCGCTCTTTGTGTATGTAATGGCGCAGGTGCACTTCTACAAGGTCGCTAGACCGGCTACTTCCGTGCTCCCGCTCGGCAGAGCCGCGAAGACCATCATATGGATTTTGACTGTTGCCCTTTGGGCACTCTATAGCCTTTCGACGGGAGTGGGCTGGACAAACGGCGGCACCATCGCTCATCCCTTGCTGCTCTACATACTGGCAACCACAGCCATCCTGACGCCACCCATGCTGCTGACGTTTTGGCTAGGACCTCGGGCGAGCATGGGTTAGACACACCGGCTTTACTGCTCCGATATGGAACTAGATAAGGGCATAGCCGCATACACATCAGGTGTTCCCAATGGACCAACTCTTCGAATTTCTCCACCGTGCGTGGAATTGGATGAAGGTAAATCACCTCGTATTCCCGGGGTTGGGAACGATGTTTCTTGTGTTGTGGATCGTCCCTTTGTTGAGGAAGCACAGGGAAAGAGTCCACAAAGTCTGGAGGTTCTGTCGGCGCTTTCCCGGAAATTCCGTTGCGATGCCTCCGGCCCTTGCCTCCTCCGCCCTGTGTTTTGCTGCGTCTATATGGCGGGACAGAACACTTTTTCAGGCACAACTTCTGGTAGCGTGCGCCAGTTCCATTTACTTGGCCTATTGCTTCCTTCGGCTCGCTAAGCGAGGGGAGCGCGAGATGGAAGAGGAAATCAAAATATGGAAATCTCCGGACTGCGCAGAACTCGATAGGGAATTGATCGAATCGGAGATCGCAGGCTGCCGGGCGGCTCATCAACCGCCCAAAAGGCGATGCGAAGTGTGGATGTGGATCATGGCTGGTACGGCGCTCCTGTTCAATCCGGTTTTCCCGTTGCATTTTACAAGGCATGAGTGGGTGTGGATCGATATCATTGCTGGCGTCGTTTTTCTGCTTTCGTTGGGTCTCTCAGGCGGATTTTATCGGGTCAGTCCAGAGAGCGAAACCAGCGGAACCGACGCTCCTTCATCCAAATAGCTGTTTTGCCAACCCGGTACTTTTTCATTAACGACGCCAGGTAAGACCGAAGAATATACCTAAATCTTTTTCATTCCCCTTCTTGATCATTGATATAAATTCGTCTATATTGGCAGTCTGAAATCATATAGAGGCGCATCATGCCGGATATGGACTTTATCGGCGTTCGAGAAGCGGCCCGGCGGCTGGGCGTCAGTTATCCCACCCTGAAGCAGTGGATCTATCGCGGCAAGGTCCGCACCGTGAAAACGGTGGGCGGGCACCATCGCATCGCGCAGTCGGAAATTGACCGCCTGCTGTTCCAGCAGGGGCGGAAGCGGCAAACGGCCCGGCGGTCGAAGGCCCCGAAAGCCAAAGACCGGCCGGTGTCAGGAACGGGACTGCAGGAAATCATCAGCGGAAGGAACCAGTTGGTCGGCCGCATTGTGGCGCTCAAGACCATCGGCCTGCTGACCAAAGTTTCTCTCGACGTGGGCGGCCAGATCGTTACCTCCGTCATCACCCGCGACGCCTGCCTGGACCTGAAGCTGAAAGTCGGCGACACGGCGGCGGCGCTCATCAAGGCCACGGAAGTGATGATCATCCGCCCGCCCGGCCACTGACTTCGGCCTGAGGTTTTGCGCGCCTCCAAGACGAACGGCATGCTCCGTCATTCCAGAAAATTCGCCACGCTGCTCGCACTGATTCTTGCGTGCGCCAGCTTCTCCTGCAGCCGCCGGACTTCTCCATCAGCCGGGGGCGAAGAGGGGCAAATCACCGTGGCCGCCGCCATCAGCCTGAAAGACGCCTTCCTCTCGATGGCGAAACTCTACCAGGAACGCACCGGGGACCAGGTGAATTTCAGCTTTGGCGCTTCCGGCGAGCTGATGCGGCAGATTGAAGCCGGCGCACCCGTCGACGTCTTTGCCAGCGCGGGCCAGCGCGAGATGAACGACCTCCAGATCAAAAGGCCTGGTGGAAGCGGCCACGCGAGCCGACTTCGCACGCAATTCGCTGGCGATTGTTGTGCCCGCCGGATCAGCGCTCAAATTGAGCGCCGTCGAAGACCTGGCGCGGCCCGCCGTCAAAAGGATTTCCATCGGCAATCCCGCGACGGTGCCGGCGGGGATGTACGCGCAGCAGATGCTGGTGCGCACGCAGCTCTGGAAAAAACTCCAGCCGCGTCTGATCTTCGCGGAAAACGTCCGGCAGGTGCTGGATTACGTGGAGCGCGACGAAGTGAGCGCGGGCATTGTTTACTCCACCGACGTCGGCATCGCGCATGGCAGGGTGCAGGTGGCGGCGCGCGCTCCGGACGGGACCTATGGCCCGATTCTCTATCCCATCGCAAAGATAAAGGGAAGCCCGCACCAGGGCGCGGCGCGGGAGTTCGTGCGATTCGTTCTGGGCACCGAAGGGCAGCGCGCGCTGAAGAAATTCGGGTTTCTCCCGGTGAAGTAAGCCATGATCTGGTCCGCTTTCAAAATATCGGCGCTGGTGGTGAGCGTTGCGACGCTGGCGGTGGCGCTGGTGGGCACGGCGCTGGCTTTTCTGCTGGCGCGGCGCGAGTTTCGCGGCAAGGAAGCGCTGGATTCGCTGGTGACGCTGCCCATGGTGCTGCCCCCCACGGTGACCGGCTACTACCTGATTCTGCTGCTGGGGCGGCGCGGGCTGCTGGGGAAATATCTCTTTGCGCTGACGGGCTGGACGGTGGCCTTCACCTGGGAAGCCGCGGCCATTGCCGCCGGCGCCATGGCGCTGCCGCTGATGGTGAAGTCGGCGCGCGCGGCGCTGGAATCCATCGACCGGCGCTACGAACTGGTGAGCTTCAGCCTGGGCAAGAGCGAGCTGGAAACCTTTTTCCGCGTGACCCTGCCGCTGGCAAGGCGCGGCATTCTGGCCGGAGTGGTTCTGAGCTTTGCGCGGGCGCTGGGGGAATTCGGCGCCACGCTGATGCTGGCCGGCAACATCCGCGGCAAAACGCAGACCATGCCGCTGGCCATTTATGAAGCGTTCATTTCGGGCGACGACCAGAAAGCGCAGATCATGGCGGTGATTCTGACGCTCACCTCGATTGCCGTGATCTATCTGACCAACGTTTTGACGCGCCCGCCGAAGGCCGCATAACCCATGCTGAACGTCGCCATCAAAAAGCAGTTTGCCTCAAACGGCCGCCCCGGCTTTGCTCTCGACGCCGCTTTCACGGCCAGCCAGGGCATCACGGTGCTGTTTGGCGCATCGGGATCGGGCAAGACCACCACCCTGCGCTCGATTGCCGGAATGGTGACGCCCGACGCGGGAAGGATTTCGCTGGGCGATTCCGTCTACTTCGATTCCGCCGCCCGTGTGAATCTCGCCATGCAGAAGCGCCGCGTGGGATTTGTGTTTCAGGACTACCTGCTGTTTCCGCACCTGACCGCGGCCGAAAACGTGGCCTATGGCGCCAAGGCCCGGCACGACCACGCCCGGCGGCAGCACGTGGACGACCTGCTCAAACTGGTTGGTGTGGATGACGCCGCCGGCCGCCGGCCCGCCGAACTTTCGGGCGGCGAGCAGCAACGCGTGGCGCTGGCCCGTGCGCTGGCATCCGACCCGGCCATTCTGCTGCTGGATGAGCCGCTTTCGGCCGTCGACGTCACAACGCGCTCGCGGCTGCTGGATGAAATCGTCGAGGTGCAGCGCAAGACGGCCATCCCGTTTCTCTACGTCACGCACAGCCCGGCGGACGCGGTTCGGATCGGCGATGAACTGCTGGTGATGGCGGAAGGCCGCATCGTGCAGCAGGGGAAACCACTGGAGGTTTTTAACGCGCCGCTCAACGTTCCGGCGGCCCGCGTGGTGGGAACGGAAAACATCCTGGTGGGACGGATGGCCGCGCACCAGCCGGAAGAGGGCATCAGCATCGTGGATCTCGGCCCCTGCCGGATGGTGATTCCGCGCAGCCGGCTTGCCGAAGGCAGCCGCGTCACGCTCGGCATCCGCGCGGAAGACATCATCATTTCGCGCGAGCGCGTCAGCCGAACCAGCGCAAGGAATCTGCTGGCGGGAACCGTGCGGCGTCTGCTGCGCGACGGGGAAGGCGTCGAACTGGTGGCCGATTGCGGAGTGGATCTCAAGGTGCGCATCACGCCGCAGGCCGAGCACGCGCTGGAACTCGCTCCCGGAGTGGAAATCTATCTCCTGATCAAAGCAAGCTCCTGCCACATCCTCAGTTGACGGGCTGGTGCGCGGAATTGCCTGCGGGCCTTCTGACCCCCATTGCAACTGAGGGTCGCGTGGCGCCGAAGGTCACCGTGGCAGAGGTTTCAGCATGATGTCCCGAAACTCGATCCCATTGTCTTTGTTGCATTGCAGGCCAATGACTTCACCGGCCGGGTGCTTGGAGTTGTGTGCGTCCAACAAGGTCTTGCCGTTTAAAACAACCACGAAGTGATCGCCATCGACCGTGATTTCATATTTGTTCCAGTGATCGGGGATGATCCTGGCGGGTTGCGCCTTGACCGATCCCACCAGGCTGCCCGTGTTGAAGCCGGTGGGCATATTGGCCCAGATCTGGCATTCGTACCCGACGACCCAGGGAAGCCCTTCCTTCTGAGCCCGCACAAAGACCCCGCTGTTGACGCTGCTGGCTCCGCGAAACTGCAGTTTAAGAACATAATCGTTGGAGGGTGACAAAGTTCCCAGCCAACCCGCGCCCGTTCCAGGGCAGACAAGCGCCCCGTTCTCCACCTTCCAGTCTCCTCCCGTGTGGACCTGCCATCCTTTGAGCGTTTTCCCGTCAAACAATGATACCCAGGCGTGCCCTGCAGCCCCTCTGGCAAAAGAACTGGTATGGCTCTGGACGACGAATGACAACACAAGAACGCCTAAAACTCCGATTCCTATAATCCAATGCCGCATAGGTCCTCCCTTCATCTATTGCGATATTAGCTCTTCAGCCGAAGCGTGACACACCCCTCTCGGATAAAACGTCAGCTTGCGCGCTTGAGGCGCTTGAAGCCGTCGATGATAAACATGCGCATGAGGACCTGATAGGGGACGCCGCGGGCTTTAGCTTCGGCCTTGAGTTCCAGAATCAACTCCGGGTCGAGAGCCACCGAAGTCGGCTGCTTTCGGGATTCTTTCCGCCGCTTCATCGCAGCCTTGATCTTCGCCGACTCAAAATCGACCTTGCGGTATTCGGATTCATTCTTCACGTAACGAGGCATAAATGTCCTCTATAGAAATAGTGTACGACACTATACTCGTGACATGCCATCAGCCAGTCCAAGGACGACTTGTATGATTTCACCTACGAAAACCGTGTGCGCTTCCAGAGCAGCACGGCGCCGGCAACGAGCAGGCCAAGAGTGGCAGCCAGCAGGACGACGATCCAGGCGGGGTGCAGTTCGATGGGCGGGCGGGTGGTTCCGTGGGCGAGCCAGACAAAGATGCCCACGGCTGCGACGACGATGGCAACGTCCCACCACCGCCAGCCGTGCGACCGGCCGGCCATGACGTCCTCGCCCGACTGCGTGCGGAAGACCTCATCGTGATTGAGGCCATAGCGGTCGCACTCGCGCTCAATCGCCTCACTCCATGCGGCGTGTTCGGCAGCCGGAGCTTCCGCCCGGCTGATGGCCAGCGCGCCCAGAATCATCACCACGGAGCCCGCCACCACCATCACCTGCGTGGCCGAACCGCGGCCGGCCAGCTCGCCGAAAACCAGCGCGCCCCAGGCCAGCCCCCAGAGCTGGTTGGTGTTGGAAAGCGGAATGCCGCGCCCGATGCCGATATACTTTGCGGCGTACTGCTGGAAAAGATCGCCCAGCACCCAGCAGAAACCGCCCAGGAAGAGCCAGAAGAGGGCGGGACGCGCTTTCGCGAGATCCGTCAGCACCGGATGCAAGCCGCCGCGAAAAATCAGCGCCAGCGCCCCGACCGTTCCGAGTTCACCCACCGTGAAGACGGTGACAAACGAGAGCGGGTTCATGCCGCTCAGATACGCCTTGCGATAGGGAATGTACATGGTGCCCCACATCAGGCCGGCGCCCAGCGCCGCCAGGATTCCCGCCGTGGTGTGAGCCGAAGTGGTGAGCGGAGCGCTGGCCGAGGCGTAGGCCAGCAGGACCGCGCCGCCGGCAATCCCGATGGCGCCACCCAGAACTTTCGCCTGCGCATTCTTCCCCGCTCCGCGCAGTTCGCGGAAAAAGAACCAGCCCCAGAACAGGCCCACCAGGCAGTTGGTGTTCCACAGCGGAAAGGCAATGGAAAGCCCCACGTCGCGGATGGCAAAGACCGTGAGGGTGTTGGCCACGGCCCACAGCGCCCCGGCCAGGATGGCCCAGACGATGAGATGGGATTTGTCGCGCAGGTCGACGAAGATGTATTCCGTCCCCTTCATGATGGTGGGGACGGTCCAGCGGGCAACGAAGACTCCGGCCACCATGCCCAGAGAAATGATGAAGGGTGAGATGCCCAGCGTGACCAGCTTGGTGGGCGCTTCAGCGGCGCCCAGCCAGGCGCCCGCGGCCAGGCCGCACAGCACACCCAGCGTGTGCAGCGAGCGCGAAACGTTTGAAGAATGGAGTTGCCGGGCCAGTAGGTTTGCTCCTCAGCGAACGTAAATCAGCAGCAGAATTCCGGCGACCAGAACCGCCACGGGAACCCAGAACTGGCTGTCAGTCAGAATAGCCTTCGCCATTGATGTCTTCACACCACACCTCAATGCTATTGTTCCAGAGAAAATCCTGCCGCGAGGCGGAGGAGATTTTACCACTGTATCTGGGAAGGGAAATACCTGGAAATCAAATCTTCGTAATAAGGACGGAGTTGGGTCACATCCGGACGCGTCTCGGCTTTTGAATACAAATCGTAGGGATTAAACTCACGCACCCAGTGGAACATTTCCCGGTCGTGGTCGCTCATCAGATAGTCGTAGGCGCCTTCGCGGTGCGCGGGATAAAACGAATGATAGCGGACCATGTAGAGCGCTTCTTCGGGCAGGTAGTCTTTCACTACGTGGTAGAGATATTCGTCGTGCCCCCAGGACATGTCCACGTTGTCGAGCCCGCCGTTCTCCTGATAGACGCCCAGGCGCGTCTGGTATTCCGGAACCCTGGCATCGGGATTCTCCGCGAAGAACTCGTGGAAGACAATCTTGTCTGACCAGGCGCAGCCCACCGGAAACGTGTCGCCCACCACGGCCCATTGCGGCTCGCCCCAGAGGCAGAGGACTTTGCCCAGGTCGTGAATCAAGCCGGTCAGGATGAACCAATCGGGGCGGCCGTCGCGTCGCGCCGCTTCCGAAGTCTGCAGCAGGTGCTCAATCTGGGAAAGCTCGGTGTCCGGATCGCTTTCATCCACCAGCGTGTTCAGATATTCCATGGCTTCCCAGATACCCATCTTGGCGCGGGTTTGGGAAACGAATTCCTGCTTCTTGCCGCGGACAAAGTCGCGCGTCTGGTGGGTGTGGTTCTGGCGGTAAAACTCGCGAACGCGGGGCGGTGTCGTGTCGGTGTAATTTCGGAATTCTTCCTCCTTTTTCTCAGCCTGCTTCGGCGGAGTTGACGGGGCGCCCTCCGGATAGCGCGCCTTCACAAACTCGTCCCACTCTTCCAGATCCTTCAACGGCCCTTTTTGAGCGCGGGTCTCACCTGCTTGCCCCATAGTGGCACCACCTTTCCCTTGCGTCCATGTTTAACACACCACCCACGGCGAGTCAACGGACCAGGGTCCAGATTGGAGACATTGGGCCAGCAGGCCTTTTGGCCGGCGCCAGTGCAGCAAGAAATAACCGCGAAAAGAAAATCCGTCTTGCCGGGAATATTTTTGTCGAGGGCGGGTATTACAACAGTGTGGGAGCAAAGCACAAGCCGGGGAAAAAGTCGCCAATGAAAGAGGAATTAGAGCGACTGGAAATCAGGTCAAAGCACCCGCTGGCCATCCGGTGGTGCCACTGGGTCAATTTTCCCTTGCTGGCGCTGATGGTCTGGAGCGGGCTTTGGATCTACTGGGCCAATGACATTTATCGCATTGGCATCGGTTCCTTCACGCTCTTCAATTTCTTCCCAGAGGGTTTCTACCACGCTTTCGGCGTGAGTTACCAGCTGGCAAAGGGCATGGCCTGGCACTTCTTCTTCATGTGGCTCTTTGTCATCAACGGAATTGTTTACGTCACTTACACGGTGCTTTCGGGAGAGTGGCGCCAACTGGTTCCGAACCGGCACTCCTTTCGGGAAGCCGTCCTTGTCGCGCTCCACGACCTTCATCTGTGGAAGGGAAATCTCCCTGCGCGCAAGTTTAACGGGGCGCAACAGATTGCCTATACCGGCGTCGTCCTGATGGGCTTTGGGTCTGTAGTGACCGGGCTTGCGATATACAAACCCGCGCAACTCGGCTGGCTGACGGCTTTGCTGGGAGGCTACGCCGCCGCGCGTTTTGAACACTTTCTGCTGGCCATCGGCTATGTGCTTTTCTTCGTGGTCCACATCGCCCAGGTGGTCCGGGCGGGCTGGAACAATTTCCGCGCCATGGTCAGCGGCTACGAACTGGTTTCTTCAAAGGAAGCCACCTATGAATAACGAAAAGAAAGAGCCTGAGGCTTTGTCCGGTCCGGACGGCGAATCGGGGGGTTTGCCATCCAAGGCTGAACCGGATGGCGCCACGGCTCCGGCGGTAACCACGGAAGGCCAATCGGCAGAAGCGCCCGCGGCCCACCAGGTTCCGGAGGTAAGTCCTCCTGAGCCTTCAGAACTGGAGGCATGGAACCACCAGGTGCGCCGGCGCATGCGGCAGCAATCCCGCCGCAGCTTTCTGCTGTGGGGGGCTGGCCTGGCCGCCGGAGCCGGAGCGTTCCAGTGGCTGACGACCCGCCCTGAAACGGGCGATGTTCCCTGGCCGTTTCGCAAGACCCTGGAATTGAACGAGCGGCTGGCTCGCGGACTTTTCAGCGAGCACCGCCTTTTGCGGACGTTCGACGCGAAACAGGCGGGCCCGGACCGCGTGAATGGCGACGTTGGCCTCGATGAAGATATTGACCTCGCAGCCTGGAAGCTGCGGGTTGAAGGCCTCGCATCCGGAAGCGGGCGCTCACGCTGGACCTCGACGCGATCCGGAAATTGCCGCGTGTGGAAATGACCACAGAGTTCAAGTGCATCGAGGGTTGGAGCACCATCGTGCATTGGGCTGGCGCGCGCTTTACTGATTTCATGAAGGCTTATCCGCCCCGCACGCGAAGCGGGGGCGTCTTCAGCCTCAACCATGCGGAGGACCTGCCGGCCTACGTCAGCATGATGACGCCGGGCGACGGCTACTACGTGGGGCTGGACATGGAAAGCATGCTGCACCCGCAGACGCTGCTCTGCTACGAGCAGAACGGAGTACCGCTGTCGCAGGAGCACGGCGCGCCGCTGCGGCTGGCGATCCCTGTGAAGTACGGCGTGAAGAACATCAAGCGCATTGGAACGATTCGCTATTCCAACGACCGGCCCGCGGATTACTGGGCCGAGCGTGGTTATGACTGGTACGTGGGGCTCTAGATTTAATCCAAAAAATCGAAAAGGAGAAGCAAGCATGACAAAACGAATCGCAATTCTGGCCATGGCCATCTGTATGAGCATGGTGCTGGGCAACAAGGTGACCGGTGTGGCCCTGGCTCAGTCCCAGGACGACAAAATGCAATCCGGCGACAAGATGAAAGATGAAAAGATGGCCAGCCACGACAAGATGGCAAAGAAGAAAAGCAAGATGCACAAGAAAGACAAAATGGCCAAGAAGAAGATGAAGAGCGACAAGATGCAGAATCAGGATAAGATGGACCAGCCGCAGCAATAGTGGGTGAACGCCGAGGCCCGGAAAGGTGGGGCCGTGCGCTCCACCTTTTCCCTACCGGGCAAATCGCGGCGGTGAGGTCATTTGTTCTTTCAATCCAGCACCGGCTTGGAGGATTTTGAAGCCGCCGCCATGCCCCATCTCGCGGCCCTGTACAGGACTGCGAAATTCCTGGTTCATAACCCGGCGGAGGCGGAGGACCTTGTGCAAGACGTCTATCTGGAAGCGCTGAAATCCTTCCACCGTTTCGAGCCCGGCACCAATTGCAAGGCGTGGCTCTTCAGGATCCTCTTCCATCGTCTCCACCATCTCCGCCGGCGGTTGCTGAAGTCTTCGCTCGAAGAAACCTTCACCGACCAGCATGCGATAGCGGCTGAGCCTCCGGTTCCACAGGAAATCAAAGACGAGGATATCCTTGCGGCCCTCGACAAAGTACCTCTCGCTTTCCGCGAGATCGTTCTCATGGCGGATATCGAGGAATTTTCATACAAGGAGATTGCCGAAACGTTGAAGCTCCCTTTGGGAACGGTGATGTCCAGACTGAGCCGGGGGAGGAAACTTCTTCGTGAAGAGCTTGCCGAGGTTGCGAAGTCTTATGGCATCCGGACCAGCGCGAATGGCGCCGCCGGGAGGAACTCGCATGAACGTGCTGAATTTCGATTCCAGACAGTGTGAGCGGACCCGCCGGCAGATGGATGCCTACCTGGGCAATGAACTGCTGGTGGAAACAACCGACGAAATGCTGCGGCACCTCGAGAACTGCGAGGCTTGCTCACGCGAGTTGCAATCGCGCATGCGGATTCGAGAAGCCCTGCAACGGGCCGCCGCGCGGCAACCGTTGCCAGAGGACCTTGGCGAAGCCATCCACCAGCGCCTGAAAAAAGCTCAGCAACGTCCGTTTTGGCTGCCGCGTGCTCCCACCTGGGTACTGGCCGTGGCGAGCGCTGCCATGATCGCCATTGTGCTGGTTGCCGGGCAGCAGTGGAGCAAGCTGGAACACGCCAGGCAGATGGTGACCAACATTCTGACGCTTGGAGTATCGGACCACCTCCATTGCGCCATTCGCGGCCACAATTATCCGGAGGTCGCCAACCCGCCCGAAGTGCTCCGCGAGAAACTCGGGCCGCAATACGCCGAACTGCTGCCGGTGGTCGAAAAGAAACTTCCAGGCTTTCAGGTGCTCGAAGCGCACATCTGCACCGTTCAGGGCAGCCCGCGCAAGTATGTCCACTTCATCGCTCGCGGGCAAGGAACCATCCTTTCGGTCATTCTCACCAGGCGGGACGGCGAAACCTGCCGCAGGAAGATTTGTGACTGCGGCGTCACTGGGCAATGTCAGTTTCTACGAGAAGCAACTTGAGGGCATGAGTGTTGCGGGCTTCCAGGTGGGCGGATATTTCGGGTTTGTGGTTTCCGGCCTCAGCCAGCGGGAAATGGGCAAGCTTGCCGAAGGGCTCGCCCCTGCATTACAAACAGCCCTGAAAACAGCAGGAACTCAAACCTCCAAGAGCGACGGTCTTGCGCCGTCCCGGACCACGAGCTGACCAAAGATTTCTGCCCTACGTCGTGATCTTCAAGGCGTAGGCAATGTCGCAGGGCTTTTTGCCCGGCATTTCGACGACAAGCGCGTCAGCATCCTGCCGCCATTTGAGACGGGCGTCACTGCCCAGCAGACTGACATGGGAAATTCTGCCGGGAGCGTTCTTTGAATTTTTCCCGAGCGCTTTGATGCTTGCCTCGCGTTCCGGCCAGGCCATGAGAATGGCGTAAATCACGTCGCCCTTCGCCGTGAAGCGCATATCCTGTGGCGTGAAGGTCATCTCCTTCAGCTTCTTCTCGCCGAAGGATCCGCCGGGCAGCAGGGTCGGGCCTTCGCCGTAAATCTTCCATGGACGCGTGGCGTAAATCGCTTCACCGTTAACGTCCATCCATCGGCCAATGCCGCGGAAGACTTCTTCAGCCTCGGCAGGGATTGTTCCGTCGGGCCTGGGCCCCACGTTGAGCAAAAGGTTCCCGTTCTTGCTGACGATATCGATGAATTCCAGTACGAGCTCTTTGGGCGACTTGAAGGTGTCGCCATCGATATAGCCCCAGGATTTCCAGCTCACGGAGGTGTCGGTCTGCCAGGGCAGTTCGCGAATACCGCCCGCCAGTCCGCGCTCGATGTCGAGCACCGCGGCGTGCTCCGGATAGGCTTTGTTCTTGTAGTTCACCACCACGCCCTGCCCGCGCTCCGCGGCCAGGTTGTAATAATAGGCGGCAAACTGCTTGCGGTAGGGCTCGAGACCGGGAGCGCCGTTGGCCCAGTCGAAATAGACCAGGTCAGGTTGATAGAGATCCACGATCTCTACGCAGCGCGCAAACCAGTCCTGCATAAACTCCCTGGACGGCTGCTGGACCAACTGGCCGGGGTGGTTGTCGATCAGCGGCGTCGGCGCATGGATAGGCCCGTAGAGGCCGGCGAACAGCGGATTGTCCGTGTCATAACCCTTCTCAAAAGTGTAATAGGAGAAGTGAAAGGCCCGGTGCGAAGAGACGCCGAGTTTCAATCCCTGGTTGCGGGCTTCGCGCGCCCAGCCGGCAATGGTGTCGCGGCGAGGACCCATTTTGGCGGCGCACCACTCGGTGAGGTGCGAATCGTACATGGGGAAGCCGTCGTGGTGTTCGCCCACGGGAACAATGTATTTGGCGCCGGCTTTCCTGTAAAGATCGACAAGCTCGTCCGGCTTCCAGTTCTCCCCGCGAAACATGGGAATGAAATCCTTGTAACCGAACATCGACTGCGGCCCCCAGTGCTGCCGGTGCCACTCAAAGACAGGGCTCTCTTTGCGGTACATCAGGCGCGGGTACCATTCGTTGGCGTGCGCGGGGACGGAATAAACGCCCCAGTGCATGAAAACTCCGAGCTTGGCGTCACGATACCAGTCGGGCACGTTGTATTGCGAGAGGGAATCCCAGGTGGGCGAGAAACGCCCGGGAAACGGGTGCGTGATGGCCTGCGCAATGCGCGAAGCGGAGCCCAGGGCCGATAAACCTGCGCCGGCGGCGAAGGCCGTCTTAAAAAAATTCCTGCGTGAAAAAGTGTTTGTCATGGCTCCCCTCTCGATAGCTGCGAGTGCGGGCACTAAAATATCTCACCTCATCCAGCCGCGCAAACGGTTCCTTCATCGGGCAATCCGAGAGGATCGCCGGAACGGAATATAAGGTTGAATCTTCAGGATGCGGTGTGTTATTACTAGCCCGCCGTCAGGAAGGCGCGCCAGTTGTGCCTGGCGTCGGTCCGCGCTGTCGCTGCATGTTTCAATGCACGGGAGGAAAAATGAAAACGAAAACCATCGCCTGGAAGCTGGTGCTGTTCGCCGGACTGCTGGCCATGATCGGCTGCCAGGCCCCAGCCCCGCAGAAGGAGGCCAGGCCAGCCTCCTCGAGCCAGATCCTGCACGCGCATTTTTATAACTCGGGCTTCAGCCTGGCGGATGACAACTACAATGCCTGCTTTTACGCGAGCAACGGAAAAGTCTACTACGTCCTTGCCTCGGGATCGGCGGACACGGGCGCGCAGATGTACGCCTTCGATCCGGCAACGGGAAAAATCGACCACGTGGCGGACCTGACCGAGGCGGCAGGCGAAAAGGGACTGCACGCGATCCCCCAGGGAAAGGGACACAGTACCTTTATCGAATACAAGGGCAAGCTTTATTTTGCCACGCACATTGGATACTACAGTCCCGCGACGGCCTCGGGTAAAGAAGTAGCGGGCGCACCTCCGCCGGGATATAAGCCCTACCCCGGAGGCCACTTCCTTTCCTACGATCTGGCGACGGGAAAGTTTGAGAGCCTGGCAAAGGCCCCGCAGGGCGAGGGCATCATATCGTTCATGATGGATCCGGCGCGCGGGCGGCTCTACGGCATCACCTGGCCCTCAGGGGAATTCATCCGATACGATATGAAAACCCATGAGCTCAAAAACTTCGGCTCGGTTTTCCAGGGAGGCGAAGGGGGAATCCCGGGAAAGACCTTCCAGGCCATCTGCCGCTCTCCGGCGCTTGATCCTGATACCGGGTCGGTCTATTTCTCCAATGCCAAAGGAGACATTTTTCATTACGACTACAAGACCGATTCGCTCCAGAAATTGCAGGAGTGCAACCTGCGAAAAGACGTCTTTGGCCAGATCGATCCCAACAAACCGGGCACCATGGGCTATAACTGGCGCCAGATTATTTGGTATCCGCCACATAAAGTTTTCTACGGCATGCATGGACGCTCCGGCTACCTGTTCAAGTTTGACCCTCAAGCAAAAAAGGTCACTGTGGTGGACCGGCTGGTTTCAGATCCCACTTATGAGAGTGGCATGTATGACGCTTTTGCCTACGGCTACCTGGGATTGACGCTGGGCCCAGACGGCCACACCATCTACTATCTGACCGGCTCTCCCCTCACATCCACCGGTGGAGCGCGTGCCACCAGCACTCCAGCCGATAAGGCCGCAGCCGGACACGAGAATGAGGAAATCCACTTTGTCACCTACGACATTGAATCCGGAAAGCGCGTTGATCACGGTGTTCTGCAGTTGGAGAACGGCCTGCGGCCATTCTTTGCCGAGTCGATTGCCATAGGCAGTAAGAACATTTATACGGTGTCAAAGATCCCGGAAGGGGGGCACGTTCGGGTGGACCTTTTGAGTTTTCCGAACCCTCTCCTGTGACGATATGCGATGGGCCGTATCAGCAATTTCAACTGCGGCGGAGGGTCTCGCAGTTCCCGACCGGCCGCAGGAAGAGGAACAGCTTTATCAGGCACCCGGATTTCGAGGCAGATTGAGCCGGTCGAGCGCCTCAAGGATCTTTCCGTTCAATAAGCGCATGTGTCGCCGATCATGAGGATTGGGTTCGAGGCTGGCGTCCCGGACGAAAGCTTCTTTGATGATGCCCCGCGCCGCCAGCAGTGACTTCTCCACGTGGTGGAGCAACTCCAGGTTCTGCAGGCTGAAAACAATCAACGGCAGCACATCCCGGAAGGTTTCGTAGGCTTCATCTATCCGCCCCTGTTGGGCCAACCGGAACACCCGCGCCAGGACGTCCGCCGCCCCCAGGCTGGGTATCACCCCGCAAATTCCCGCTGGAATCAGCTCCAGCATGTACATCCCGCCCCATCCTTCCAGAACTCCGACCTCGCCGGAAGTCTTCTGAACGACAGCTTCCACCTTGGAGGCCATCATCGGTTCTTCGAGCTTGACGTAACGGAAGTGCGGATGCGCCCGGTGCAGGCTGGCGATGAAATCCAGACTGATGGTTGGCCCGCCGGGATTGAAATCCTGAATGATCAGCGGGACGTCAATCGCGCTCAGGATGCGGTCAAAGTAGCGGAGAATGTCGCACTCCCCCAGGGGGAACAATCGCGGCACGGAAACGGAGATGGCATCCGCCCCCGTCCGTTGGGCGTCGAGCGCGGTTTCCGCCGCCTGCTTTGCCGAGAAGGCATTCACCTGCCCGACCACGGGGATGCGGCCGGACGACTGCTTGACAGCTTCCGCTATGGCCCGGCGCCTTTCGTCTTCAGAAAGCTTGTAAAACTCGCTGGCGTAAGCGGGAAGGCACATCGCGCCGGCTCCGCTGGCGCAGGCAAAGTCAACCAGGGCCCGCAGGCCTTCCCAGTCAACTTCCTGGTCCGCCTTGAAAGGTGTTGGAATAATCGGGACGATGCCCTGAAGCTGAAACTCGCGACGATCAATCTCTGCCTTTGTCATAGATCAAGCTCCCATCCTGAGAAAACTGTGCCGGTCCTGGCGTGACCATAGGGTTATAGGCCGCCGAACGCGGCCCACGCGGCCACATGCCTGCACTTTACCGGGAAACAGGCTCAGGGTCGAAGCGTAAATACCGTTCAGACTTTCCATGATCGTTCGATCTCCTCCAGCGTTTTCCCCTTCGTTTCGGGAAGCCTGCAGCGGATAAACACAAAACCGGCCGCGCAGATGGCTGCGTAAATCCAGAATGTCACGGCGGCGCCCAACCCGCGATTCAGCAACGGAAATGTGTAAGTCAGGATAAAAGACGCCACCCACAACGACATCACGGCAACCGACATCGCCGTGCCACGAATTCGATTGGGGAAAATCTCCGCGATCACAACCCATGTGACCGGGGCCAATGACACGGAATAGCACGCTATGGCCGCCACCACCAGCACCAGCATGTGGACGCCATGGCTATGTTTGAAGTAACCAGCTCCAAGAACCGAATAAATGATGGCGAGACCGGCAGACCCCACGAGCATCAGCTTACGGCGTCCAACCTTGTCCACCATGCCGATGGCCACAATGGTAAAAATCAGGTTGACGGCCCCGGTAATCACGATGTTGAGCAGAAGGTCGGACACTTTGTACCCGGCCGCGGAAAAAACTTCTTCGGCGTAGTTGAAGATGACGTTAATGCCGCACCACTGCTGGAACACCGCCAGAACAACGCCCAGCAGGAGAACTTTCAACACCGTTGGATCCAGCAGTTCCCGCAGGCCCGTGCTTCGCGCTTCAACCTGCAGGCTTAACTCAATCTCGGCCAGCGCGCGCCGGCCATGCTCTTCACCTCCGATTCTTTCCAGCACCTGACGGGCTTTGCCATGCCGGCCCGCCTTGGCCAACCACCGGGGACTTTCCGGGACCACCAGCATGCCGACAAAAAACAGAACCGCCGGGGCCGCCGTTACTCCAAACATCCAGCGCCAACCGTGCTGGCCGTTCCAGGAATGCAGGATATCCAGCGCCGTTGCGCCGGCGGGCACGGGTCTGGCAATCAGCCAGTTGACACACTGGGCCAGGAGAATGCCGACCACGATATTGAGCTGATTCAGAGTTACCAGTTTGCCGCGAATCCCGGCAGGAGAAACCTCAGAGATATACATCGGTGAAAGGTTTGACGCCAGGCCGATCGCCACGCCCCCGCTGATCCTCCATCCGACAAAGCTGTCAAAGGTCCCTGCCCACGCCGTGCCAACCGAAGCGGCGGCAAACAGCAGGGCGGCGGCAATCAGCAGGGGCTTGCGGCCAAAGCGGTCACTCAGGTGGCCTGAAATCGCTGCGCCAAGCAGGCATCCCACCAGCGCACAGCTCATGGCCCATCCCTGCAGCGCCGGATCACTCACATGGAAGTACGCCTCGTAGAAGGGCTTCGCCCCGCCAATAACGACCCAGTCGTATCCGAAGAGGAGCCCGCCCAGACCCGCCACCAGCGAGATCATCCAGACGTATGCGGCGCTGTATTCCCGCCGCATGCCCCGGGCGTCCACTTGGGAGGAAGTACCACTCATTTGAAATTCTTATCAGGCGGCCCAAGCCAACCCGCCCCATCCAGCATGAAGCGGACCCGCCATCGTGCCCAACCGTCCAGAACCCCGCCTTGATGACCCCTGCAGCTCTGAATGCAAAAAGATGGCGAAAATCCCCGATTCCAGGTCAGACGGAGACCAGTTACAGGGTTGATGCAGATTTCGCCCATCCCTGCCATCCAGACTTTGGAATTTTTGACCGGTGGCTGTGTGCGTAAACGGAAAGATAATCTATCGAGGTCCCTGCCCAAATGCAACCAGTATTGTCGTCTCGAGTTTTGGCTGGATCCCTCCGGATGCCCTGTGAGCGGGTCCAGCAATTTGAAGGCATAAAAACCGGACTGAACAAGGAGCCGGAGACGATTACCACCGCTGGCCGGGAACCCATTCCAGGGGTTGCAGCCAGCGCTGATGGGTGTATTCTCGGTTGCACCCCGGGATAGACGGTTCGAGGTCCCAGGAGAAGTTTGTCTTCAGGAGGAACCATGCAGATTACCCGGCGTCTGTGGCTGGCGCGTACCGGGCTTCTATCGATGGCGGCGGCCTTGGGACTGGATTTTTCGGCAAGAGGTACACAGCGGTCTGATAGTCAAAGTAACCACGAAGGAACATCACTCTGGCAGGTCTATGAGCAATCCCTGAAAGGGGCGAAGTACGTTGACCTGACACACAAGATCAACCCACACATTCCCGTATGGCACGGATTCGGGCCATCCCGATTCCTGCCCACGGCTGACCCTCAAACGGGACGAGCGTACACCTACCGGCAGGACGGATTTGAGGCGACGCATTACGACCTCTCCACCGACCAGTTGGGGACCCAGCTTGATCCGCCAGCCCATTGGAACCCCTACTTTCCCTCAATTGACGAATTGCCCCCCACTTTTGCGGTGCGGCCCCTGGTGGTGATTCCCATTCAGCAAAAGGTAGCGCGTAATCCGGGATACCAGATGGGCGTCAGGTGACGTTCACGCCTGGGAAGAGCGCCACGGCAGAATTCCGCAGGGGTCCGTCGTTTTTGTCCGCTCCGACTGGTCAAAGGAATGGCCCAACCCGGACCTGGCCACGCGCACGGTGTTCCCCGGCGTCCAACTGGCGGCCCTGAAGTTTCTCCATCTTGAGCGGCACATCCTTTTCCACGGGCACGAACCGCTCGACACGGACACCACGCCCACGCTTGAAAGTGAAAGATGGCTGCTGACCAACGGATATACGCAGGGCGAGGGCGTGGCCAACCTTGACCAGGTCCCCGAGAAAGGCGCGCTGGTAACGATAGGTTTCCCTCGGCTCCAGGGCGGCACGGGGGGTTACGCGCGTTACATTGCCATCTGCCCGCCCGATTGGAAGTTTGGCGTCGCCGTAGGCGAACTGCCCGAATCTCCTCTGCCACGGTCCTCAAAGCCCCTTCGCTGGGACCACAAAGCAGGGATGCGCGTTCGATAGCGCATTACAATCCGCTTTTGGCTGGAAGACCCACTTTGCCGGCTCAGGACACTCTCATCAAAGTCCCGAAGCGCGATCGTGCGCCTCGCCCTTCGCCTTCTGCGGTATTTTTCTGCGGTCTACATAGGAACGCTCTCAACAATCCGCTCGCGAATGCGCCTGCCGTCTGCGGTCTCCTGAGGAGCAGAAATAAAGTCAAGGTTCACGTCCAGTAGCTTTTCCAGATTATAGGCGAGAGAAACAGGCTGCACTCGCTCAAAGGAGAAGTCCAAATTTCTCAACAGGATGGTTGGTGGGCCCAGCAGGACTCGAACCTGCGACCAACGGATTATGAGTCCGCCGCTCTAACCAACTGAGCTATGGGCCCCGGTTTGCGGGTCAATGCAACGCAAGATGCGGGCCGCGTATTCCGGTAAAATCTTACCACTCCCGACAGGCCGACGGCCAACGTGTGATCCGATGGGTTTACGGCATGTTCGTTTATGCGTCCGGACGGTGACGCCGCGGCCGTTTGTTGGCTTCCAGGATCTTCTTGCGCACGCGGATCGAGTGCGGTGCCACCTCGACGTATTCATCTTCGGCAATAAATTCCAGCGCCTGCTCCAGCGAAATGGGCTTGGCCGGAACCAGTCGGATGGCATCGTCGGAGGTTGATGCGCGCATGTTGGTCAGCTTCTTCTCTTTGACGGCGTTCACGTCCATATCGTCCCAGCGCGCGTTTTCGCCGATCACCATGCCTTCGTAAACGTTCACACCCGGCCCCACAAAAAGCTCGCCGCGCTCCTGCAGGTTGAAGAGCGCATACGCCGTGGTGCGTCCGGGACGGTCGGCGATCAGGGAGCCCGTCAGGCGGCTGGGGATGTCTCCCTGCCAGTCGCTATAACCTTCAAACAGGGTGTTCATCACCGCTGTCCCACGCGTGTCCCTGAGAAGCTCGCCGCGCAGCCCGATCAGTCCGCGCGATGGAATCACAAATTCCAGGCGCACGCGCCCACCGGTTGTTCCATGGCCTGCCATCTTCGTGTTGACGCCCTTGCGGCCGCCGATTTTCTGCATGAGAACTCCGACGAATTCAGCGGGACAATCAATGATGAGCAGTTCCATCGGTTCCTGCACTTTGCCGTTCACCTCGCGAGTGACAATTTCCGGCTTGCCCACCGCCAGTTCGTACCCTTCGCGCCGCATCGTCTCAATCAGGATGGCCAGATGCAATTCGCCGCGCCCCAGGACCTTGAAGGAGTCGGTATTCCCACCTTCCTCAACGCGCAGCGCAACATTGGTCAGCAGCTCTTTCTCCAGCCTTTCACGAAGGTGGCGCGAGGTGACGTAGGTGCCCTCGCGACCTGAAAACGGAGAGGTGTTGACGGTGAAGATCATGGAGATAGTGGGTTCGTCCACCGGCACATGGACCAGTGCCCGCGGCGTTTCGGCGCTGGTCACGGTCTCGCCGATCGTAATGCCCTCCACTCCGGCGATGGCCACAATTTCGCCCGTCCCGGCGTGCTCCACGTCGGTGCGGTTGAGCCCTTCAAAACCGTAAAGCTTTGTGATGCGTGTTTTCTGGTTGCTTCCATCCAGCTTGACGATGGCGACCTCGTCGCCGCGATTGAGCGCACCTGAAAAGATGCGGCCAATCGCCAGGCGGCCGTGATATTCGCTGTAATCCAGGTTGGCCACCAGCAGCTGCAAGATGTCGGCTGCGTCACCACCCGGAGGAGGGATGTGCTTAAGGATCGCTTCAAAAAGCGGCTGGAGGTTTTCCGACGGGTCGTCGAGAGAAGTCTTGGCGATACCGTCCCGGGCAATCGCGTAGAGGATGGGAAACTCAAGCTGCTGCTCGGTGGCATCCAGATCGATGAAGAGATCGTAAATCTCGTTGATTACTTCCTGTGATCGGGCATCAGCGCGGTCAATCTTGTTGATGACAACAATGGGAGGCAGCTTGGCCTCAAGCGCCTTGCGAAGGACGTAGCGCGTCTGCGGCAACGGCCCCTCGCTGGCATCAACCAGCAGCAGAACACCGTCCACCAGTTTCAGGGCCCGCTCAACCTCGCCGCCGAAATCGCTGTGGCCCGGCGTGTCCACGATATTGATCTTAACGCCGCCGTAAGAAACCGCCGTGTTCTTGGCCAGGATGGTGATGCCGCGCTCGCGTTCCAGGTCATTGGAATCCATCACGCGCTCCACGACTTCCTGGTTGGCCTTGAAAATGCCGCTTTGACGAAGCATGCCGTCCACCAGCGTGGTCTTGCCGTGGTCGACGTGCGCGATGATGGCGATGTTGCGAATGGATTCATTCATAAATTAAGGAACTCAGATTTTCAGTTCAGATTTTTGGGACACGTGCGTGCGGCTGGCAGGGCCTTTACCGGCGATCAGATCTGGCCGCAGCATGTGTTGGAGTAGAAAGCTGACAGATTTACTGGAGCAGCGATCTCAAGCCACAGACCGTTCAACTCTCAGGCAGGCACTGTCTGGCATTGGATCCTGCTGCAAGGGATGAAACGCTGTTGCAACTCCACCCTTTCATGTTAATGCATAAAGCCAAATCCGAGAAGGCTCAGAGTGTTCTACACTCCAAGGAAAATTTCAGCCTCGGGGCCACGGTTCATTCAGATTTTGCGTCTTCAACAGAACCATCCAGGAGGATTTGGGTGGGGCCGGCCATAGCGATCAGACGATCAATGTCGAAGTCCTTGTAGAGATCAAGGCAGAAAAGGTCGGGCGCATCGTCAAACCGCACGGGATTTTGCAGAAGATAATCCATGCTCTTCATTCCCCTATGGACGGTTACACTGGAGAGCAAACCGGGCTCGATGGCGGCGGAAATGAGTGCGGCCATCTGGGTCCGGATACCTGTCAATTCCACGTGTACCGGATGCGGGTTGAAGGTCTGCTCCGCCCAGCGGGCGACAGCGGCAAGTTGTGCTGATTCCAGGCCCAGCGGGCGATCACCCACGGTCGCGACCGCACTCGCAAACAACGATGGCACATAGGAAGGTGAACCCAGGTCCGGCGAGTCGTCACCGGTAAACAGCAGATTGACCAGGATGACCTGGTCGCCCCTGTTCAGCAGATCAGCCACTTCCTCCATGCGGTTCCACACCTCGCCTGCCGCGCCCTTGCGGCCCTTGTCATCCAGAACGATGTCAACCGGGGCTCCCTCCGGCGTGTCCGTTTCCTTGAACCACACGCCCGTGGCACTGAGGCCGTTGCTCAGTTCGAACCGGTAGGATATGGAAGCCAGTCCGCTATTGAACGTGTTGGCCACGGCCCAGACATGCTTCATCGTCACGGGCTTGTAACGGACAACGTTTTTCAGCTTGGCGCGCTCGGCCGCAGTCCACTCCGTCCGGCTGGCGGCGGGTGGGATCGGGTCCCGCTTGATCCTGCCCGCAAGTTGCCTGGCCAGGCTGAGGAGGGTCTGATTATCAGGTGGCAATCCCACCACAAGCTGCTGGTACGTCCTGATCTGCGAGTCGACGGGAATTTCCTTGTCGCTTGCCGAAAGATGAAAATACTTGTCAAAGAAACGATACGACTGTTGCCGGTTATCAAGCTTGTAGTTGTGATAGCCGGGATCGGTGTTCTGATGAAATTGAAAATCCCCTTGGGCGCCGTATAGGGCAAAGTAAGGTTTCACCTGGTCGTAGATGTAAGGCTTGACCAGCGGCGCTCGAAAACAGCAACTGTCTTCCGCGTTGTTGATCAACAGGGTGGGCCTGGGAGCCCGCATGGCCGTCAGGAAAACATAATCCTGCCCGTCAAAAAAGTCGGTGGCATCCTGCTCGTTGTCGCCCATGTCACCGATGCGAGCCAACTGGTTGGCGAAGGCGCAGTAGCCCGCAACGGGAATGTCCACCTTGACGCGCTGATCGAGCGCACCCAGGACGATGCTCTGCCACCCCCCGCCTGACAAACCCGTCATTCCAATGCGACTGCGGTCAACGTGCGGGTTCTGGTAAAGGTAGTCGAGCGCCTTTCGCATGACCAGATAGAACAGCCCCACGCCGCTCGTACCCACCAGGTCCAGGTGGCCAAGATAGCCGTGGTCATTCTCGGGGCGAAAGAGCTCTCCCATGTTGACGTATTCAATGTTGAGGGCCAGCATGCCTCTCAGGGCGTAATTGATGCAGCGCTTCTGCTTCCAGTCCACCGCCTTGCCTTGCGGCCCGACGTGCCCGTTCACGTTCAGAATAGCCGGAACCTTGCCGTGAAGGTTCTCCGGCTCATAGAGCAGAGCGGCCGACCAGAAACCGGGCACGACTTCATATCGCAACTTGATGATCCGGTAGCCCTTGCCCGTTTCAATCGTGCCCATCTGTTCAAACCGGGGAGGCGCATCCACCCACTCTCCGGGCCAGCCGTGGAAGATCACGTCGTTCAGCAAGTGCTTCCGAATTTGCTCGGCCTTCGCAGTCCACGCCGCCGCACTCGTGGGCTTGGGCAGTTGCGGCGCCCGCGCCATCAGGTACTCGCGCAACTGGCTGATAACATCCTCATGGGACTGGATCGGTTCGCCGGCGATGGCACTGACCTGTTGAGTCACCTGTTGTGGAAAGGCCGCCGATGCGAAGAAAAGCATGCTGAAAAGAGCGGCGCAAATTGAACGCATGATCATCTCCTGAGTTGAACTTTCCGTTGCTGGGACGGAGCGTGATTAAACCCGTTTCCCGTCAAAGCGGTCAGCGAACCTGAATGGTTCCCACGTCATACCAGCCGTCAGGCTGACGGCCCTCAATGGCGAGGCGAATAGCCGGCTGCCCGGTTCGTGGATCGAGCATGCCCACCCGCAGATGATAACTTCCCGGCTTCAGGCTTTCCGGGATATAGACCGATCCGTCGTATACGGCATCTCCCGGAAGCCATTTGCGGATATCGACCGGCAGGCGAAGGGTGGCGTGGTCAGAGTCATTTTTCACCTGCAGCGCCAGCGAGTATTTGCGGTAAATGGGAGCAACCCCGGCATTGAGCCACCACATGTGGACCATGGCCATCGAGCCAGGCGCCACCGCGCGCGGATATTCCAGCCGGCGAAGGATAAACCGGTAGCCCATCTTCTTCTGGAATTCATCGAACTGCTGTTTCCATTCCGGCGGTATGGCCGACGACTTGATGTTGACCGAAGTAACGTGCCAGCGGAGCGCCTGTGCCAGGATGTAATTCAGGTCCCACCCTTGCTTTTTCCAGTAGCCGGGCACCCAGCAGCTTTCAAGCGAAACCGGACTTCTCTCCCACACATTCTGGATCCCGGCGCGAACAATCTGCATGGGATAAACGTCAAGCATTTCCGCAGGGAAGTATGGGTCATCGGAATGCGTCCGCATATCGCCCCAGCAGTCCAGCCGCCATCCCGTTCCATGTTCCGTACCGTAGGTAAGCGCCCGCTGCTGATCAAAATTCATCAGTAACGGAGTCCGCTTGAAAGCATCCAGCCAGATGTCGATCAGCGGCTTCTGGTAACGGAACGCCGCCATGTAGGGGCTCCAGCCTTCACCCCAGTATCCAATCGAGGAAATGTCGACGGTGTCCAAATAGGGATTGCCGTCATAGCGTTTTCCGGCGGCCGCAACCAGCTCACCCCAGTACTTGAGGTAGAGCGGATCGCTGAAGTCGGGCTGCCAGGTGTTGCCATCCTTGTCCGTGGGCCTGTTCGCGCGGCGCGCACCGGAATGCTGATACCACTCAGGCAGCGGGTGCTTCGGGTCATAGGGCATGATTCGAATTGCCAGGCGCTGGTGGTGCTGTTTCGCTTCCTTCAGCGCCAGGTCAATGATGCTCCAGCGAAACTGGCCGTGTTCGGGTTCGATCGCAGACCAGAACCAGCGGCAATAAGAAATCGAGCTTCCGGGAAAGTCGGGAGGCGCTGAGGCCCCTTGCAGTTGCGAGGTGGGGCCAGCCTCTGACCATTTGAAACCCTGATTGAGAGGCTGGCCGCTGAAACGCTGAAAGGTCTGGATGCCTTTTCCCGGATTCACCAGAACCGAATGTATCTCCGCTGGCCGGACTACTACAGTGCTAGTCTGCCCCGCGGCCGGCACGACTACAATTGTCAGCCAAATGATCCACAAAAACATCCTGCGACCCATCCATGCCCCCTCTCTAACTTTCTGAATATGCTCATCTTGTCGGCATGATAGAGTTTTACCACAAACCCGGCCCAATCTAGAAGTTTTGTTTATCATGATGGTAAAAAATCATTTTGAATCAAGGACTTGACTAAAGGCTTGAGGCACGATATGTTGACTCGCTCTCATTCCAATTTAAGATTGCCTGCTGGGGTTTGGAGAGAAGCAGAATATTTGCATATGGAGGTTCGATGAAACCGAAGGAAGTTCTTGAATTTGCCAAGTCCAATAACGTAAAGGTCGTCGATGTCCGATTTACCGACCTGCCCGGGCTGTGGCACCACATTTCGTTTCCGCTACACCAACTTGAGGAATCCTCCTTTGAAGAAGGATTCGGCATGGACGGTTCCAGCATTCGTGGCTGGGCCGCCATTCACGAGAGTGACATGCTGCTGATTCCAGATCCGGCCACGGCCATGCTTGATCCCTTCACGGATGTGCCCACGCTGGTCTTAATTGGCGACGCGACTGATCCGGTTACAAAGCAGCATTACCTGAAGGACCCGCGCCACATCGCGAAGAAGGCCGAAGCGTATCTCGCCTTCACCGGAATCGCGGATACCGCCTTTTTCGGAGCAGAAGCCGAATTCTTCATTTTTGACAACATACGCTTTGATCAGGCGCAGCAGCACGGCTACTACTTTATCGACGCCGAGGAAGGCCGCTGGAATTCCGGCCGTGAGAAAGACAATCTCGGTTACCGCCCGCGATACAAGGAAGGCTACTTCCCGGTTCCGCCCACGGACCACTACCAGGACTTGCGCACCGAAATGATGCTCGCCATGGAAAAGGCGGGGCTGAACATCGAGTGCCATCACCATGAGGTGGCCACCGGCGGCCAGGGCGAAATCGACCAGAGATTCGATTCCATGCTGAAGTCGGCCGACGCCATGATGATTT
>CAVSWQ010000012.1:0-96611 GCA_963731705.1 uncultured Acidobacteriota bacterium | reverse complement strand
GCCCGAACGGACTCGAACCGTTGACCTCTACCGTGTCAAGGTAGCGCTCTAACCAGACTGAGCTACGGGCCTGAAAGGATTTAGCTAATTCGCATTCGGCGCTTGGTGTGGAATTTGGTGTGACCCTCTCCGAAAATCCGCCCCTTTTCGTTTCCCGTTCCAGCTCCCGGCCACACGGTAGCGATGGACTCCAACGCTTGCCGCTGGGCTTCGGGCCGGATGTGACCGTACCGCTTCGCCATCCGAATTGCCGTGGAAGCCGACCCGCCGAGTACTTGAGCAACCGTGGCAATAGGGACTCCGTTTTCGAGCATTTTGGTAGCCGCCGAATGCCTCAAATCGTGAAACCGGAGCCCTTCCAAAGGACTTATGATACCACGCATCTCCGCCTTGCAGTCTGTATTCCGGCAGGAATCGGTTACGGCCTGAATCCTTCCACACTTTGGGCATTCAACGTTGCATGTCGCGTTGTGCCAAGCCGTCCGCCAGTTGGCAATTGGCCGAGTCGGATCAATATGGCCAGTTTCGCAAGCTGGGAAAATGAAGTCGTCGCGCTTGCGGTTCGGGAAGCGCGACGCCCACATATCCAGCGCGGCCCGCTTGCGGATCCATTCGGCGCTGGCCCGTTCAAACGTGGGCGGGAGCTTCTTTTTCTCAATCCGGTTCCATTGCTCTTCAAGCTGGCGACGGCGTGCCTTCTCAGCCTCACGCGCCACGGTCTTCGAAGTGCTTTTGCTGGACTCATGGATGCGCTTTCCGGCGAATTCAAACGAGTAGTACCAGGTTCCCTTTTTGCCTCTGCGATACAGCATGTTATTCCCCCTCTCGTTTCTTCGGGGGGCGTCCGCCGAGTTTGGCCCACTCGCGGAGAGTAGCCTTGTCGTATACCACACTTCGCCGGTAAGAACGTTGCGGTCATTCCTGACAATGATAGACCTGGAGCGAAATACGCAGCCACTGTGTGTGCCTCCCTTCATGGCAAAGTGAACTCGCTGCGGATTCTTTCAATCGCGCCGCATCCAGACTTCCGGCTTTGGGCGGACGCAGGTGGGACGCGTGAGCAACTACTCAAGCTCTACGAATCTGCCCAAGAATACAGACCCGAATCCGGGGCCGAAATTCTTGATTCAGTGAAGGCCTTCACCCGTCGCTTCGTTTCCTTGACGGATGCCCAGGCACGGGTTGTAGCGCTATGGGTCGTTCACACCTACGCCTTTGATGCTGCCGAATGTACTCCCTATCTCGCCATAAACTCGGCAGAGAAGCAAAGTGGAAAAACCCGCCTCCTGGAAATCCTAGGGCTCCTGGTTTTCAACCCATTTGGGCGCAGTGTACGGCAGTTAGTCAATGCGCTGGAAGAGTTTCGCTCCCTGAGGATCGACTTTGTGAGCTTACACGAGGGCGTGGATACATCAACCCCAAACGGGCGACTTGTCTTCGGGATCTTTGCTGTCGATCGCAGAGTTCGAGAGGGAACTGATCCGGGATCAGTGTGCGGTCGGGGCTCGCTGCAGCAAAGGCAAGGGGCAGGCAGTTGGGCCGGCCGCGGGTTGCTGTTGACGGATTGAGGATCGCTGAACTCCGAACTCAAGGGCGTGGCTGGAAAGCTATTGCCGCTGAACTCGGAGTTGGGGTGGGAACCATCCTGCGCGCCGCGCAGCAACCGAATCAAGGGTTCAAAAAACTTCTCTGAAAACCCTCCCGTAAGTCCCGCAATTTCAGCACACGCTTTGTCTCTTTCGGGCGTTCAGGAAACAAGTGTTTGTTGAACATCGTAAACCTTGCTGGACCTTCGATCAGCGCATGTCCGAGTCGCCGACTATACGTCAAAGTGAGCACGCGGATAGTTCCCGAACGGCCGACGATACGTTCGTAACCACCTGCCGCCACATACGCATGTGGCCCATTATGTGTCGTCAAAGGATGAGAAGTCGGGTGGACCTGCAAAGATTCATTCCGTCAAGCGGCTACTGGGTGGTTGTGCCATGCCGGGAGGCAGTGTTTCCAAGGACTACAATCTTCACCGTCACCGAAGAAATGTCTGTGATCGGAGCTTCGCGATGCTGTCGGGGATAAACGGCATCCATGAAGAACTGGTTGGCCTTGCGATAGCGCAGGCGGGCCTTCACCAAGAGCGGTCCGGCTGCCTCTCGCGGCACCGGGAACTGGTAGTCGAAGGCTTCTGATTTTCCGGGAGCAATTGCCGGCCGGTAAACCGGCCCCTTCGGATGCCAGATGTCCGGCGTCATGATCGACTCGCCGTTCCTGGTGATGGCAATGGGCCGAAGGACGTACGACCCGGCCTCAACGTGGTTCTCAGTATCGAGCCTTCCCGAATGGAAAACTTCCCTTCCTGCCCGGTCGCGCACATCCAGTTCGACCCAGACACGCACCACGTTGAGGGGCCCGGTCGGAAAACTGTGTCCCACTTTCTTGTTGGTCAGTACAAGTTGCAAATCGAGCATCTGGCCCGGCTTCGCCCTTGCCGGGGCCTTGATATCAATGGGCACAATGGGTCCGTGCGGCCAGACCTTCTGAATCTCCGGTATCAGCCGCTCACCCTTGAGCCACTTCTCCACATCCCGTATCTGCTCTGTTGCGCCGGGTGACGAGATGGCCAGCGGCATGTACTGATTGGCGGCAGCAAAGCGGTGGCTGCGGTATTTCAGCCCCAGCCCAACTTTCACGTCATAGGGGTCAGCCTGTGCGCGGTGCGCGACACTCTCGTAGTACATGTGACACTGCTGGCAACGGAGACGATTAGCGGGATCGGGGTCTGTATTCCATTTATTGTTCTTCCAGTCGTCGTACTGAGTTTCCACCTGCAAAAGGCCCGGATACTTGCCCACCTTGTCGAATTCCTTGTGGCACGGAGCGCACGATTCGGCCTGGCGCGCGATCTTCAAATTGTAGTCGTGGTCATGCTGCGCCGGGTAGACTCGAATCAGGAAGTGATTGACCACGGTGGCAAAGCGACTTTCCCTGAACTGGTAGAGATAGGGCTTCGGAATGCCCAGCACATAACTCCCGATTCCGCGTTCGTCAACATGGCGCACAGAGTGGCAAGTGATGCACGAGTCGCCTTCCTTGAATCCGGGAATGTCCTTCCCCAGCGTTGGATCTTTGTACCCGGAAAGCATGGAAACGGGCGCATGGCAGCCGCCGCACTTTTCCGTGGATTTGATTCCCTGCACGTCCGTCGTAGCGCTACGCACCTCTTGGAAAAAATGGTCCTCCTGCGACCAGCGATGGGCGCTGGCCCGCCATTCGTCATAAATCACGGTGTGGCATCCCGATGCTCCACACGAACGCGAATCTGCAATCGCCTGCGGCGGAACAGGGCCGCCGGTTGTGGTTTCCGCATGGCTGGGAGCAAAGGGATTGGGTCCCGGCGCCGCCTTGAAGCCAGCCGGCGGCTGGTAATTCTTGAAACCTGGCGCGCGATATCCCAATATGCCGGCCGCCAACAATACGCAGAGAACCGCAGCCACGCCGAAAGCAAGTTTCCAGGTCTGCCGCCGTACTGGCCCGTAATTTTGCGAGGTCACAACCGCCAGGGGGCCATTCGCGGACGCGCTTTCCTGCTTGTGCGGCAGGGAGTGGTAGAAGAGAAAGGGTAACGCACCTAAGCCCGTCCACAGGTGGACCGTTGCCCACCAGTGGGTTATGACGATCGCGAAAATCGCTTCCCAGGTGATGACAAGCCCGCTCACCAAGCTCGCAGCCAGCAGCCAGAATCCCACGTAGGCACTGATTTTCTGAGCTTTCCGCGGCGATTTGCGGGTGGCCAGCCAGTGGCTCAACTGCCACAGCACAAACGGAAACAGAACCAGGAGACCCAGCGCAGTATGAAAGAGCACGGCCATCTGGCTGCCCACGCTGAAGGGCAGCAACCAGACCACGAGGCCCGTCAGCGCCACAAAAAGCAACACCCCGCCCACCCAGGCAAACCCCAGGATGCTCTTTTCACTGACAAAAGCCTGGCGGATTGGCGATACCCACTCCCTGCCGTTTGTCATACCGCGAATTCCTACAGAAGATCGCTCCCTGCTCAGTACGTTCTGCCTTGGCGTCACACCAATATCCAGGACTTCGCAGCAATGTCCGCCACGGCAGCTGACTCCGATGCGTTCTCCAGGTTTTTACGATAGACCCGACAAGTTTTCACAGGGGTGATGTAAGTCACAATCGGACGTGACAGCCCTCATACCCGCTTTCGGGCCAGGAAGGTTATTAGTGTTATATGCGTATGTTTCGGATGTGAGGTCTGGAATGAGTCCCAAGCTCACAAGGCGGGATTTCATCAGGAGTTCTTCCGTTCTGGGTGCAATGACGACACTTGGGACGGCCACCAGCAAAGGAGCCCAGCACCCGCCCGGCTGGCGTGGCGCGAGCCGCGTCGAGACCATCGCCACGAATTGCGAAATGTGTTTCTGGCGCTGCGGCGTTCGGGCGGAAGTAGCTGGCGGCAAGGTGCTGAAGTTAGAAGGCAATCCCGACCACCCGCTCACCAAGGGCCGGCTCTGTGCCAAGGGCAATGCCGGACCCAAACTTCTTTACGATCCTGATCGGCTGAAGTATCCCATGCTTCGGGTGGGCGCGCGCGGCGAAGGAAAGTTCAAGCGGATCTCCTGGGATCAAGCTTTCGATTTCCTGGCCGGCCGGCTCAAGGATATCAAGCAGAAATACGGGCCTGAGAGCGTGGCGTTTTTCCCGCACGGCGTGGCCTCGACTTTTTTCCTCACCTTGATGCGCGCCTACGGGACGCACAACATTGCCGAGCCTGCCTTTGCGCAGTGTCGCGGCCCGCGTGAAGTGGGCTATGCGTTGACGTTCGGCCAGGGCCTGGGATCGCCGGAGCCGGTCGACCTGGAAGAATCCAGGTTGATCGTGCTGATCGGAACGCACATCGGCGAGAACGTCTTCACCTCGCAGGTCACGGAATTTGCCGAAGGCCTCTCGCGCGGAGCCAGGCTGATTGTCGTCGATCCGCGCTTTTCGACCGCCGCATCGAAGGCCGACTGGTGGCTGCCCATCCGTCCCGGCACCGACATCGCGCTGTTGCTGGCATGGATGAACGTCCTGATCGGCGAAGACCTCTACGACAAGGAATATATTTCCAAATACGCCCAGGGCTTTCCCCAGCTTGCAGCTTATGTGAAAGAGTTCACCCCGGAGTGGGCAGAGGCCATCACGGAACTGCCGGCGGCCAAAATTCGTGCCACGGCGCGTGCCATGGCAGCGGCCAAACCGGCTGTCGCCCTGCACCCCGGACGCCACACCACCTGGTACGGCGACGACACTCAACGCGAGCGGGCCATGGCTATTGTTACGGCCCTGCTGGGAAGCTGGGGCCGAAAGGGCGGAATTTTTCTTCCCACGGACATCAAGACTGGGAAGTTTTCCCTGCCGGCCTTCCCGCAGCCAAAGCGCGAAAGGGCCGACGGCGCCGGTACGCGTTTCCCGCTGGCTTCCGAAGAGCAGGGCGTCACCAACGGCCTGGTCGACGCCACGGTCAGCGGCGAGCCCTATCCCATCAAGGGGTGGATCGTATACGGTCAGAACGTTCTGCAAAGCATTCCGCAGCGGCAGCAGACGCTGAAGGCCATCGCCAAACTCGACCTGATGGTCGTGGTCGACCTCCTGCCCATGGAGCAGACTTACTACGCCGACCTGGTGCTGCCCGAGGCCACCTACCTCGAACGTTACGACATGCCGCAGATCGCTCTGAGCGCCAAGCAGCCCTACATCGCCATCCGGCAGCCTTCGGTCAAGCCGCTTTACGAATCGAAGCCGGGCTGGTGGATCGCTCAGCAGATGGCACAGCGGTTGGGCCTGGAGGCCTATTTCCCCTGGAAGACGCCCCGGGAGCATCTCGAGACGCTGGTCAAACCGCTGGGCGTTAATGTTGACCAGCTTCTCACACAAGGTGCAGTAGCTTTTCCGGGCCGGCCTTACATTTCAGAACGGCTACCCGAAGATGGCCCGCTATTTCCGACCCAGAGCGGCAAGATCGAGCTTTACTCGCCGCTGCTCAAGCAACTGGGCTTCGATCCCCTGCCGCGCTACACGCCGGTCGATGAGCCACCCGTCGGCTATTTCCGGCTGATCTACGGCCGCGCTCCGGTCCATTCCTTTGCGCGCAGCCAGAACAACGCCTGGCTTGACGCCCTGATGGACGAAAACGTGGCCTGGCTCAATGAAGACGCTGCACGGGATCTGCGGTTGAGCGATGGGCAGGAGGTCGTGCTCGAAAACCTGGATGGGGCAAAGAGCCTGCCCATTCGGGTGAGCATCACCAAGGGCATTCGGCGCGACTGCCTCTACATGGTCCACGGATTCGGGCACAAGTCGCGGCGGCTGAAACTGGCCTATCACCGCGGCGCGTCGGACACCGAGTTGATGACCCGCGTCAAAGTCGATCCCATCATGGGCGGAACAGGGATGCGGGTGAACTTCGTTCGAGTCCTGAAGAGCTAGGGTTTTTGTAGAGTCGGGTTCAGCCCGGCATGGGTAAGAGGAAAAACGAATGGCGCGTTACGCCATGGTAACGGATCTGAAGAAATGCGTGGGCTGCCAGGCCTGCACGGTGGCCTGCAACTCGGAGTGGGAAGTTCCCACCGGCTTTGCGCGAACGCATGTGCACTCGACGGGCGTGGCCGGCAAGTTTCCGGATCTCGTTTCCAGCTTTTACGTCGCGCAGTGCAACCACTGCGACCACCCGGCCTGCGTTCCGGCCTGCCCCACGGGCGCAACCTACCAGGCCGAAAACGGCATTGTCCATATCGACCGCGACCTCTGCATCGGATGTGGTTACTGCGTCGAAGCCTGCCCGTACGGCGCCCGCTACATCAGCCCGACCATCAAGAAAGCCGACAAGTGCAATTTCTGCGCGCCGCGCCTGGAGCGCGGGTTGGAGCCGGCCTGCGTCCTGACCTGTACCGCCCATGCGAAGTTTTTTGGAGACTTGGAAGACCGCGACAGCGACGTCTTCAAGATGGTTTACCAACAGGGGGCTCGACGCCTTGAAACCCCCGAGGTCTCCATCGGGCCCAACGTCTATTACCTGGGCAAAAAGGAGGATATCGATCTGGTTCTCGCCAGCTTCCCGCCCCATCGCCCGCGGCTGCTTCGCGCCGGAGAGGTCTGGCGAGGCTATCTGAAACCGCTGGTTCTCGCCGCCATTGGCGCGACGTTCCTGGGTCAGGCCATCGCTTTCTTCCACCAGCTGCATTCCGGAGAGGACCAGTTCGAGGATTGGGAGTAGCAAAAATGGGAACCGAACCTCTGCCCATGTCGTCCGTGCCGCTCACCGTGGAGCAGGCGACGGTGATGTCCCAGCGGCACATCAAAAAGCACCATGTGGCCATCATGCTGCTGCACTGGTTCAACGCCAGCGTCTGGCTGTTTGAACTGGTCACTGGAGCCGCCCTGATCGCCTCACCCTATTTTCGCCTGATGCCCTACTGGTACATCGACATGATGGAAAGCCTTTTCGGCTCGCGCGCCAACATGCTCCAGTTCCACATCGTCGTCGGGATCACATGGGTCATCGTGTTTCTGGTTTACGGCATTTTCGGTTTCCGCACCTATCTGGCCAAACAGATCTTCGAAAAGGAGATCGCTCTCGATCGCGATGATATCAACTGGTTGATCATCCGCACGCTGCGCATCCTGAAGAAGTCCAATGAGCCGTTACCGCCGCAGGACAGTTACAACGCCGGCCAGAAGCTCTTCGCCCTACTCGTCTATGCGATGATCCCCATCATCATGATCACCGGGCTCATCATGGCCTTTCATCTTTTCAGCACGGCGGCGGTCGCCTGGGCCGTGGTGTTGCACTTCACGGCCGTCGGTCTGGTCGTCTCCGGGCTGATCATTCACGTCTACATGGGCGCGGTGTTTCCGGAAGAGAAAGCCGCTTTCTTTTCCATGCTGACCGGCATGGTGAGCGAGCTTTACGCCTACCGGCACCATTTCAAGTGGTGGAAAGAGGTCAAAATGCAGGAACAGGCCTGGATTCATGAGATTCAGGGCGGTTCCGGGTCAATGGAAGTTGCCCCGCCCATCTCCCGCCCCGGAAATGCTGTATCTACGGCTGCTCCTGAGAAAGCAGAAGAGAAGCACGCCTCGCCGTGGACGTTCAAAAGAATCTTCCGCGCGCCGGAATACTGGCCGCCCTACGTGGCCGGGGCTGGCCTGGGCCTCACGCTGCTAGCAACTTTTGTCCTGATGGGCCAGGGCCTGGGAGCCTCGGGCGGGTTCACGCGCTACCTTGTGGCCGTGATTGCCTGGGTGGCGCCGAACTACGCAGCCCACAACGCCTACTGGAGCAATTACGTTCAGCCCGGTCAGTCGCCTCTGATCGCCTTCCTGGTCTTTGAACTGATCGGCGTGGTGATTGGAGGGTTCGTCTCCGGATGGCTGGCCGGCCGCATCCGGATCGCAGTGGATAAAGGTCCGCGAATTTCGCGGCGCACGCGCTACGCCCTGGCCCTGGGCGGAGGAATCCTGACCGGCTACGGCGCGCGGCTGGCCCGTGGCTGCACCAGCGGCCTGGCGCTTTCCGGCGGAGCGGTACTTTCCGTCGGCGCCTGGATTTTCATGCTCTCCGTCTTCGCCGCGGCATTCGGCGGAGCCTGGTTTATGAGGAGGTATTGGTTATGAACGCTCCTTACTTCCCAACTTTCTCGCTTACGACCTATCTGGCGGTGGCCGTCCTGCTCGGCTTCTTCTTTGGCTTCTTTCTGGAGCGGGCGGGATTTTCGAGCGCGCACAAGCTGGTGGCGGAGTTCTACTTCAAGGATTTCGCCGTTCTGAAGGTGATGTTTTCGGCCATCGTCGTGGCCATGCTCGGAATCGCCTATTTCAGTCTTGTCGGCTGGCTGGATATGAGCCAGGTCTTCGTTCCACCCACGTACATCTGGCCGCAACTGGTGGGCGGCCTCCTGCTGGGGGCAGGATTCATTGTCGGCGGATATTGACCAGGCACCTCTGCGGTGGCGGTCGCCATCGGAAAAATTGATGCCCTGCTCTTTGCCATTGGAATCGTGGTTGGAATTTTCCTCTTCGGTGTGAGCTTCCCGGATATCGCCGCTTTCAACGTTTCCGGACATCTGGGCAACCTGACCATTCCAGCATGGCTCAATGTGAACACCGGGATTGTCGTCCTGGGTGTCGTCGTGATGGCCGTTGTGGCTTTCTGGGCGGCGGAGAAAAGCGAAGGTCCGTGGAATGTTTTTGGCCGGCTCTACGGAACGCAATCAAAAGGAGACGAACGGCGATGAAAACTGAAATCAAAGTGACCGGCAAGGGCCTGGCGGCCGCCGCCGCCATCTTCCTCGGCGTTGTGCTGGCCGTGGCCGCCACGATTGCCCGCGGTACAGGCTCTGAACCGCTGAACGCTCCCGCTATGGTCCAGGGCATCGTCCAGGAAACGGATCGCGTCACGCCTCAGGAACTGGCGCGCTGGCTCATCGAAAAGCGCACGGACTTTCAGCTCATCGACGTCCGCCCGCCCTGGAGGTTTGACGACTACCACATCCCCACGGCCGTCAACATTCCGCTTGCGCAGTTGTTCGAGCCCGCCGGCCTCAAACAGCTTTCGCGTGGAAAGAAGATCGTGCTTTACGGCTCCGGCCAGGGCCACGCAGCCCAGGCGCAATTGCTTCTGAGCATGAAGGGCTATAACACCCTCTCCGTGCGCGAAGGCATCAACGGCTGGTGGTATGACCTGATGACGCCCACCAGCCTGCAAACCTCGGGCGCATCGCCCACCGGCTACCAGCAGGCCAAACAACTGCGCGATTACTTTATGGGGCGCGCCGCACCCGCAAAGGGTGCCGCTGAAGTTGCACCCTCTGGCACACCCACCGCCGCACCGCCGCAGCCACCTGCGACTCAGAAAGAGAAAATCCCCGCCACAAGGCTCAAACTCGGCCGCGGCTGCACATAAACCATTTGTAACACCCCGGAACTTTTGCTCGGAGCTCACTTGATGTGTAGTTGTCTTATCTGAGGGCGAGATCCGGTTTGAATGCGACTCAAGGAATGGATATGTTCGTCCTTGTGAACAAAGGTTTAGCAAAACCAGGGCCGGTGTTGACTGGTTTTGAACCGATTTGAACATGGACCCACTACAGTTTTACTACAGTCACTCCGGAGCATTCCACATACCTGTGACGCGATAACAGAAGCCTTTCGACCTTAGCGCAAAATCAATTCTGTAAGAGGTCGTTTTGCAACTTCGATGCTTTTGATGCGTGTTGTCTGCACAATTCTGCCTGAAACTAATCCTCAATGTGGAGCAAGAATCCCCGGGTTGGTTGCGGCTGCTTCTCCATGAGAATCTCTCGCAGTTTCCAGACCGCGCCTTGGCGAAAAACGGTGCCTTGTCGACGACCTGAAGTCAAATATGTTGGAACGAAGGTTCAGGATCAAGCCTTGCTTTCAGGTCCTCGCAGCACGCCCCAAACTCCGCGTCAAATACCGTTCCCAGTTCTTCCATGATGGCGGGTTCTGCTTCCCCAATTGCCGGCCCTTGAATCCCGTTCATGAGTCTCCAGGCGTGGGCCTTTGCCAGCCATATTTTTTCAGCTTGTTGTGGAGCGTGACGCGGTCGATGCCCAGCACTTCCGCGGCCAGGGTCTGGTTGCTTTCACAGATTTCGATGACCCGCAGGATGTGGTCGCGCTGCACCTCTTCAAGTGTCATGACATTGCGTTCCGCGAGCGGCAGTTGCAACGTGAAGTCTTCCTGCTGCAGCTCCGGTCCCCGAGCCACCACCATGGCGCGCTCCACGGCGTTTTCGAGCTCCCGGATGTTGCCGGGCCAGCCGTGATGCTGCAGCAACATCATGACGTCAAAGGAAATGCCCCGCACCGGCTTGTTCATTGAAGCGGCAAACTTGCCGATAAAATGGTCCACCAGAAGCGGGATATCATCCAGGCGCTCGCGCAGCGGCGGCAGGTCAATCCGAAAAACGTTGAGGCGGTAATAAAGGTCGGGGCGAAACGTTCCCTCTTCCACGAGCTGTTCGATATTCTTGTTGGTCGCGGCGATGCAGCGGTAATCGACGTGAATGGGCTGCGTGCTGCCCACCCGGGTAATCTCCCGCTCCTGCAAAACGCGCAGCAGATCGGTCTGGGTCTTCAGGCTGATGTCGCCGATTTCATCCAGCAGCACCGTCCCTCCGTCAGCCGCCTCAAAGCTGCCCTTCTTGCGGTACTGCGCGCCGGTGAACGCGCCCTTCTCGTGCCCGAACAGTTCGCTTTCCAGCAGCGTCTCCGCCAGCGCCCCGCAATGGATCACCACCAGGCGGTTGTAACGGCGCGGGCTGGCGGCATGGACCGCCCGGGCCACCAGCTCCTTGCCGGTCCCGCTCTCCCCGGTAATCAGGACGGTGGCTTCCGTGGGTCCAACGGTTTCAATGGCCTCGAAAACCCGCCGCATGGCCGCGCTCTTCCCCACCAGTTCCTGCGGCAGGGCGGATTCCACCACTCGCTGCTTCAGCACGGCGTTTTCCTGCTCGGCGCGCTTGTGGGCAATGGCGTTGTGGACCGTGTGCGCCATCTCTTCCGGATCGAAGGGCTTGGCAACATAATCGTATGCTCCATTCTTTAGCGCGGCCACCGCGGTTTCCACCGAGGCATAGCCCGTCATGATAATAACCGTCATGCCTGGCTTGGCTTCGCGAAAACGGCCCTGGAGTTCGATGCCGTCCACGTCCGGCATCTTGATGTCCACCAGCGCGATGTCCCAGTCTTGCTGGGCCAGCAGTACCAGCGCCTGCCGTGCGCCATCCGCCGTGCCCACCTCGTAGCCTTCCGCGCAAAACCACTTGGAGAGCGAATCCCGTACGATCAGCTCGTCATCAACGATCAGAATGCTTCCCTTTTTGTCCATCTGTTGCCTTTGGTTGTTCGCGCCTGTGTTGCCCTTGTTTTTGTAGCGCCGGGCTTCACCCCGGCATTCTCGTTTCGTAATGGGTAGCGTAGACCGCCGAATTTGCGGTCTGCGGTTTTCTTATGAAGAACCGCGGACCTCACAACCGGAGGTCCGCGCTACCCGCTTTGGTACCGCCGGCCTCCCTATACCCTTTGGCGCAGCGGCGCTCCCCGTCCGCGCCGGGGTAAACTCCGGCCGCCGTTACAGGGCGCTTGCCGCCTATCGCTCGGCCATCGTGACCTCGTTACCTTCGAGCGGCAGCGTAACGGTGAACAGTGTTCCACGCCCGGGCTCGGATTTGACGTCGATATGCCCCCGGTGGCGCTCCACGATCGTGCGGCTGATGGCGAGCCCCAGGCCGTGTCCGCGCTCCTTGGTAGTGAAAAACGGCTCGAACATCTGCGACACCAGTTCGGGCGGGATCCCCATTCCGTCGTCCTGAACTTCCATCTGGACCTGAGGCTTGCCATCGGTTTTTCGGCTTCGCAAACTGAGATTGCCGCCTTTCGGCATGGCCGCGATGGCGTTCATCACCAGGGCCAGGATCACCTGCTCGATCTGCGCCGGGTCACACCGTACGGGCGGGAGATCGAGCGCCAGGTCAAGGTGCAACTGGATATTCTGGAGGTCCAGCTGGTGTTGGACCAGGCGCACACACCGGTCCACCACCACGTTCAGGTCCGCCGGGGCATAGTTCCTGGGTGTGGCGCGGGCAAAGGTCAGCAGGTTCCTGATAATCTCACCGCACCGCCAGCTTTCCGATTCGATCAGGTCGAGTGAGGCAACCACCTCATCGTATTTCTTATCATTCTCTCTCGCAAACTGTTTCTTCAGGAGTTTCGCGTAGGTCAGGATCCCCGCCAGCGGGTTGTTGATTTCATGCGCGACAATCGCCGCCAGCTTTCCGATGGAGGCCATCTTCTCCACGCGCAGCATCTGTTCGTGGGCGCTATTCAGCTCCAGGGTCTTCTGGTCCACTCTCTCTTCCAGGGTTCGTCCCCACTCGGTGATTTCTTCGCGGGCATCTTTCAGCTGGCTGCTCATCGCGTTGAAGGAGCGCGCCAGGCCGGCGATTTCGTCGTGCGAGCGGACGTCAAGCTGGTAGCCCAGCCTTCCGGCCGCCAGTCGTTCAGTTCCGGCTCCCAGAATCTTCAGCGGCCGGTTGACCACCCGCCACACAAATACCGCGCTCAGCGAGGAAATGATCGCGATGGCCAGCAGCGTGTAGAACAGCATGCGGTGCGTGCCTGCGGCAATGCTGGCATCGGCGGCGGCAAGGGAAAGATCGGTATCCAGCACGCCCAGCACCTTCATACTGGCCGGATGAACGTGGCAGGATGCGTTCGAGCATTCCGGGGAATTTTCAATGGGATTGATGATGCCCAGCACGCGCTGGCCGCTGGCCAGGCGGTAGGTGCGAAAGCGGTCCGGGCGATCCAGGCGCGCGAGGGGCGCTGTCTGGCTGTGGCACCCGTAGCAAGCCTCGGCGCGCTTGTCAACGAGGGTATCAATCTCCGCCGTGTCTGAGGAAAAGCTGATGCGTCCTTCCTTGTTGAAAATGCGAATCCGAACGATGCCGGGCTCATGGGCAATGTCCAGAATCGTGTGGTAAAGGCCGTCGCGCTGATTGCGGAGCATGTAATAGGACGCACTGCGCTTGATAACGTCACTCACCCTTTCCGCGCTGGCCAGCGTGCTCTGCTCCAACTGCTGCCGCTGTAGCCGGATGTTGAGATAGCCGAGAAATCCAAAAACCACCCCCATCAGGGCCACAAGCAGGAACACCAGCTTGGCGCTGATGCTGTGGGCTACTCGCACCCAGCCTTTTGAAATCGTCGTGGTTGCGTCAGAAAAGCGCATCGATTAACTTTAATCCCGGGGTGCGCATCGATCGCCTTGTTTGCGATCAGCGCGCTTCACAGTCCGGCCACACCCAATTGTTCTTCGCCCACTGCAGAGGGCGCTGCTGGCGGAGCGTCACGTCGCTTGGCACCCTCCGGGAAAATGGGCAGATACTTGACGGCCAGCGCAAAAATTGTGAATCCGGCGGCAATTTTGTCGTTGTCAGGAAGATGATTCCGTTCAGCACAAGCCTTCTCACATAGCTTGCAATCGATACCTATCGTCGCGTCATACAGGATCGCTTTGGACATGGGAGGACTCCCGAAGCGGACCCGCAAAGCGGGCCTCTCCGCAGTGTATGGGGGCAGGAGTTTCACATCGCCAGACGCCTGAAGTGCCTGCTGGGATGCGCCTTGGCTGTTGAGGAAAATTACAACATTTCAGAGTGAGGGTTTCTGCAAGAAATATGATGAATTTTATGAAGCCCATGTTCAGCTGCCACCTTTGTATCAGGTCCTGATGCAAAATTCATCAACCTGACCCTACGTTGCGCTTTTGCCCGAAAACGGGCAATGAGCCGCATCACCGGCCTCTGTGACCCGGTTCACCCCCACCCTTACACCGAAAAAGCGTGACGACCTGTTTCCCGCCGCATTGCTGCAGCATATAACCCACCATTTCTTCCATGTCGCCCATCTGTTCGCCAAGTAGATTCAACTTGCGAGCCAGTTCTGAATCTTCGCCTCGCAGCACCGCTGGACGTCATAAACTTCCTCGGGCGTCCAGCCTTCGTTCTCGCGCCTGATGAATAATTAAGCGCCCGTGATGCGAGACGCATCAGTACAGGGATATCATCATAAGTAATTTATTTAGAACAGCTTAAAGGCTTAATGGATTCCGCTCCGTTGCGGAGTAGATGGAATTTTCATCGGTCATAAGGATTCCAGACATTCCATTAGAATCCATTCGAGTCCGAAACATACACAAACCAATCAACTTGCGCCTTATCGGGAAGACCGATGGCTGTTGGCAAGAGACGTGCCCTATTGGTTGTGGGCAAGTGAGAGGAGGTACATGGCCATGGTATGCAAAGGTGGAAGCAAGACCAGAGACGGGCTGTACTGGAAGAAAGGCGAATGGGAGATAGTAACAGTTGAAGGCGAGAACGGTACGCTACCAGGAACAGAGGGCGTTGAGTACGTTCGTATTCCGGGGATACTGTTCGGGCCCGTGGCGTTGATCATGGGCCTCGGGTTTTTTCTCTTTCTCCCGTTCATCGGTTTTGCCATGTTGATTTCTGTGCTCGTAAAGAAGATCGGGAGAATGCTCGCGCCACCGGCACCTGTAACCGACAGCGGTAAGGGCCCTGGCATTTTGCAGGCGCCTCCCGCGGCCTCTCCGCGTGAGCACATTCACCTGGAGGGAGGCATGTCATGACTGTTGTGCTGGTTGTATTGACTTTGGCGATTTTCATCCTGATTGATTATGCGTGGAGCCGGAAAAGGGTGATGGTGACCGAGCCGAAGACCCTAGGCAACAGGAGCCCAATGCCCAAGGCTCAACCGGAATGCGTGTCCGGCATTCTGTTGCCTGCCAATATCCGATATCACCCAGGGCACACCTGGGCGCTGCGCGAGAGTCCAACACTCGTGCGCGTGGGAATAGACAACCTCGCAGCGCGTATGATTGGAAGAGCCGAAAGCATCTTGCTCCCGAGGCGCGGCCAGTGGATTCGGCAAGGGCAAAAGATTTTCAGCATCTTCAAAGACGGCACCAAGACCGAACTTGTATCGCCAATCGAAGGCGAGGTGACCAGCGTCAACGAGGCAGTGGTAAAGGCCCCCATCCTGCTCAACAGTGACCCCTATGGAGATGGCTGGTTGTTGACGGTGATCTCACCGGACGCAGAAACGAACTTCCGGAATCTGCTGGGCGGCGATCTTGCGCGGCAATGGATGGAGGAGGAGGAGAGCCGATTGAGCGCGAAGATGCCAGCGCCATCTGCGGTAGCGGCGCGTGATGATGGAAACGAGACCAGCAATCTTTCGCTCCGTGCTTCAAGTCAAGGCTGGGCCGAACTGACGCGCGAGTTCTTTCTGATGTAGGCTTGTCCCGCGAATACGTGGGATGCCCTCCCACTGCCGTGGATCCAGAGACTCGAGGAGCAAACCCATGACGCACAAAGAGGCTGGACGGATCACGGACCATCATGAGGGCCTGCTTGCGTCATTCGGAGCCCGGGAAGTCCAGGCGCATCCGGCAACCTGCAACGACCGGCATATTTACTCCGGGCACTCCCAGCAACTGAGCACGACATTGGGGAAGATCCCGGAACCCTCTTCGTTTTCCGCGAAAGGGAAAGCGGAACGTTCGACGGCATTCCGAGAGAAACGGGGGCGCAGATCAAGATTCATGCTGACGCCCCCGCGAGAAATTGCTGCGGTTGCCGTGAGAATTGTGATTCTTATAGCAATCATTTGGTTCGTCAGAATATGGACTCAGGGCGCGCCTCCAACCCTGAGATACGAAATATATACAGTTGATTTCAGCAAGCAGCCCGCCCTGCAACCTGAGTCTCGACCCTTGACAGTCCCGCCCGCGGTCATCCCTCGCGGTCGGCTCGACCTTGCTGTCTATCCTGGTTTGGGGAGTCAGCTCGGACCCTATGATGTTCTGCTGATGCGGGAAGGCACCGCATACGGGACTGCTTCGGGCACAATGAGGCTTGAAAATGGCGAACGGGTACTTCGGGTGAAATTAGATCTTACCCAAACGCCAGCCGGGCATTACCTGCTCGGTATCCGGCCTGCTGGATGGGAATGGAAATATTACAAAGTCATACTGCAGTCTGCTCATTGGTTGGGCTATTGAGCATTCGACCACGGGTCACAGCTCCCCATTTTGGGTCCACCTAGAGAGTGAAAGTTCCGGGTATTGCATCTTGCCCGCCTGCCATCCCTTCTGTTTGAGCAGCGTTGTGATTCTCGCCTGCAATTTGCCCAGCAAAGGGAACCTGGGGGTAGGGGACCTCCCCTCGAAACTCTCACCTCAACACTCAGAGCGGGGTGGAAGGAGAAAATCAGATCAGTGAGGTTGGCCGGGATATTGTGATTCAGGAGGCGCCAGACAGAGGCCCGGCGAAGGGTTCATTGCCCTCAGGCTGTCCCTGCGCCGATAGGAATGCGGATGTGGAAAGTGGTCCCGACCCCAACCGTGCTATCTGCTGTGAGGCTTCCTCCAAGTTTCTTGATGATCCCGTAGCAGATGGACAATCCCAATCCTGTGCCCTGGCCGGCTGGCTTGGTGGTAAAAAACGGATCGAAGACACGTGCCAGGACGGTCTCGGACATACCCTGCCCGGTGTCAGCTACGTCCACCACCACTTCGTTCCCTTCCACCCTGCTCCGTATGTTCAGTGTCCCGCCTGCGGAACTCATGGCATCGATTGCGTTATTAATGAGGTTCATGAAGACCTCTTCCATCTCGGTCTGTGAGGCCAGGACAGGCGGCAGGTTTCGATCCAGGTCCGTATGAATTCGTATGCCGTCGAGTTTTGAACTGGCAGTGCAGACAACATTCAATGTTTCTCCTATGGTGTCGTTGAGCTGGAGCTTGGTGTGAAGGCGGTCTGTACTGCGGGCAAAACTGAGCAGTTTATGAGTTATCTCTTTGCACCGGACGCCCTGAAGACTAATCTGCTCGAGGGAATGCTTGAACTCATCCAGGATTTGGCTTTTCTGGAGGTCTTCTTCCTCAAGCAGATCTTCCATCCACCCCGCATGCTCGAGCATAATGGCAACAGGATTATTGATCTCATGAGCTACTCCTGCCGCAAGTTCACCGATGGAAGCAAGTTTTTGCGCCTCATTCACCCGCACGTTCATTCTTTCCTTTTCGAATTCAGCTATTTCGATCTGCCCAACCGCCTTGCGGGAAATTAAAAAGGCAGCCAGCAGCACCGCGAGACACCCGGTGAAGAAGATTGTCAGCGCCATCGCCCTCGCGCGGTTGATCTCAAAGAACGCGTCATTCCACTCCTGCTGATAGACCAGAGTCCACTCTCCGGACTTGAGCGGCATGAGAATAAACAGGATATTTTCGCTGCGACTCTTAACCGTCCCCGTTACTGCATTACTCCGGGACGAAATCACTTTGGTCTCGGGAACACGCAAGGCGGCAGCTTCGGCCCCTGGCTTTTCTTTACCACCGCCCCACGGTGTTATCCTCAGCAATCCACCTATGTTCGATATCAGTTCAGTCCGAGGCTGCGACTGAAACGCTCCTTTGTTGTTTACGATAAACGCTGACCCTGTTTCACCCACTCGAATCTCGTCAACCAGCAAGTTAAAGTCGACGAAGCTCACCGTTGCGCGCAACAGCCAATCTGCGCGCGCTCGTTTCTTTCTGACACAAATGACAAAGTGCGGCTTGTGGCGAAGACCGAGGAAAACGTCGCTCAAGTAATAATCTTTCTTGATCGCGTCCCGGAACCAATCCGCCTGGGAGTAGTTGGCATCGAGGAGATTCAAATCTCCGGCGTACGAAATCTGTACCCCCGCCGCGTTGACCATCCCCAGATCGACAAAAACGTGGGGGTAGGCATTTTGAAGCATGCGCAATTCGTTTTGGAGATAGGTATTCCTCGCCAGTTGGTCGTATGAGCTGGAATCGGCGAGGAACTGAGCGTCAGAGAGGGTTTTATCCAGATACCAGTTGATGTGCTGCTGATGTCTCTTCAGCGATTCCTGGAGGTTCTCCAGAATCTTCTCCCGGTAATAAGTCTCAAAATAGTAGCCCATCAGGCCTGTTATCAGAGTCAGCGGCGTCAAGGAGACCAGGATAACGATCAGGGCCATCTTCTTCGTCAGAGACTTGAAATAACGCCTCTCATTCATGAGCGAACCCATGAGGACAGTTTGGAAAGGGTGCCTGGCCTGTCGTCTGCAGCAGGCATTCCGTCCCGCTCCGGACTACGCACCCGGCGAAATTTCCACCATGCGCATGAATAAAGGTCAAGAAGCGGGGCACAGGCAGCTGTGAGAAGGACTGCTCAATTGAGAGTTGTGTTCTCGGTTCGTCTGGCGAGCACGACGCCTGAAATGTCCGCCAGCAGTTTCTGTTTCCATTGCTCATAGGCCGCCTCATTCGACATGACCATATCGAGTTGGCGAGTATGGAAGAGCAGATAACCCAATATCCTGAGCTTCTGTCTCATTTCGTTCTCATCGTCGCCTTCCACTCGCGCCGTTATCCAATCGTCCTGCACCTTGCTGCGGAATCCGAACTCATCCACAACGGCCGCCAACATGCGCACGCGACGCGCGCGCCTGTCATAGTCGGCAGCGCCACCCTTGAATGAAAAACTCACGTAATTCTCGTTCGCCCTTTCGCTGACGAGCGCCTCGATGTTTGAGAAATGAAAACCGAACCGGGAAGTAAGGCTGCAGAAGTTCTTCGAAATCATGAAATAGTTACGGTTCGTGTAGGGTGAAGGCAGAGAGGGGTCCAGCGCCGGATTGGAAGCGGCTTCCATCAGAATGGCCATGAAGCCGCCGGCGTCAATTGCCGGAGGCCCTGCCCATGGCACAGCAACAATGCCCTCCCAGAGAGCCAGCATCGGGATCGATGCGATATCCTCCAGGTTTACCAGTTTGCCCGGCACGTCCTTTCTGAATCCGTCATCGAGGTTGAGCACCCACCACTTCATGGGGATTCCGCACACCAACTGTTTGCTCGCTTTCTCGGTGAAATGGTGTTCTCTTCCAAAGCTGAACACTTCCTCGACGGCTTTCTCGTGGCAGAATCGGGTTATATCGTGAAGGGTCCGGCAGGAAGAAGGCTTGAAATCCGGCGCTTCCGGGTCAATCAGATTCAAGGGATTGATACACTCGGAAGCCCTGTGCAGGACATCCAGGACAGGAGAGCCATCCATCAGTCTCCTGGGTTCTTCCCGGTTTGCGAGCAGCGGCTCAATCTTCCCGCTGCAGACCCTCAGGCCATCGGCATCCACCGTCACCGGCCGGCCGTTTTCGAGCAGCTTCAGTGCGCCTTCGAGTCCCATGATGGCAGGCACGCCAATTTCCCTGGCAACACTGGCGAGATGCCCGGCCACCGACCCCTGTTCGGCGATGACGGCTGCGGCCCGGGTAAGCAAAGTGGCCCACCTTGGGAGCGGCTGCTTTACCACCAAGACTGCCCCCTGCGGAAACGAAAGGACCTCACTTTCCTTCATGACCGTGAAAACCGGCCCGTACCCGGCGCCAGGACTTGCCGTAATGCCGCCGGAAGCGATGACTTCGCAAGTCTCGACACGATATGCGTCCCTTCCACCTTGTGCTATCACGTTCCGCTGCCGGAGAGGACGGCACTGAAGGATGACAATTTCTCCTTTCTCATCCAAAGCCCATTCAATATCCTGAGCCGCTCCGAAATGGGTTTCTATGCGGGCGGCAATATTTGCCAGTTCCAGCGCCTTGGGCCCGGAGATGGAAGCCCGCGAACCCTCTTCGCCATCGATTTCGAGCCGGCGGATGCCTTCTTCCGGGTAGCAGACGAACTTCTCCCGTTTTACCGCAATGTGTTCCTGTTCGATCTGGGCTGGATTTCTAGTGACGACCAGAAGATCCGCTTCTACACTTCCATCCACGACTGCCTTCGGCAAGCCAAAGGCGGAATGAATAAACATCCGCTCATCGCTTCTGTCCAGTGGGTTCCTGGAATAGATCACGCCACCCGCCACGGCGTTTACCATGGACATGCATCCCACACACATGTCAACGTCATCATCGCGGATTCCCCGGCTCAGCCGGTAGATCATTGCCTGGGGAGTGTACTTGCTTGCCACAACCTCCTTGTAGGCACGTGTCAGGTTGTCGGCGCTGACATTCAATTCAGAGCGGTACAGCCCGGCAAAGGAGCCCTGGCTGGAATCTTCGCCAAGCGCGCTGCTCCGGAGAGAGACCTTGACCCCTTGCCCCTCCTCTTTTTCGAGCTCCTGGTAGGCACGCAGAATCTCGTCCTGAAGATCGGAGGGCACCGGCGCCCGAAGGACCCTCTGCTGGATTTGAGTACTCAGCAGGAAGAGCTGGTCCATTTCTTCGGTGGGAGTTGATTGTATGAGGCGATCGATCTCATCCTGGAGGTCACCACCGACGAATTCGCGAAACGCACCGGAGGAAATAACAAAGCCGTTGGGCACCCTGATTCCGATGCGCTTGTGAATTTCCCCGAGATTGGCAAGCTTGCTGCCGGCTTCGTCCGATCTGGTGATGTCCAGACTCCGCAGAGGGATGATCCTTTGGCCGGCACCGGTGTCCTGCTTTGCCGAGCCAACGATTTCAGTAATCCTCCCCTCAATAGTCTTGAAGCGGTCGTAGAGATCCGCGTACTTGCCGGACCCCAATTCATTCATGCTTTCGATCATGCGGAAGACGTTCGCGCAGATGGCGGTGCAATGGGCCCGGATAAAAGACATGCCGAACGGGGTCTTCCCGTTTCGCGCTTCCTCGATTTCAGACATGATCTGCAGAGCTTTGTTGTTGGCAGTGAGGAGCAGCTTGAAATTGTGATACCGGGTCTGGAATGTTGTGCGAAGTGCTTCCACCGCCAGCGGAGTTAGCGGCTCTTCAGTCTTCTTGAATCCGAGACTTTGAAGGCACTTCCTGATCAGACTCATACGACACCGTTACGCGCCAGCCTGTCCCGCCACCACCGTGTTCGCCAGCAGCCCTTTCCACCTGCGCGGCTTCGCTTGCGAGCCAGTTCTTTCGACAGACTCCGGAAGAGGAGCGAGACCGGCGATGGGGTCATCCATTGGACGCATCCTGGGAATCCAGATGGGTTTTCTTTTCAGCCAACTTTACCTTCTTATACGCGTCCTGGACCTTATACACAAGTTCATCAATCTGGGTCGGCTTCATAAGATAGTCGAAGGCGCCGAAACCCATACCTTCGATGGCTGCTTCTACGCTCGCATGGCCCGTCAACATGATCACTTCCACGAGTTTGTGCTTTTTCTTTATTTCCCGCAGAGTTTCCAGGCCGCTCATGCCCGGCATTTTTACGTCCAGAACCACCACATCCGCGGGGCTTGTATTCAACAGCTCAAGAGCCGCTTCCCCGCTCGTGACGCCATTGACCTCCAATTTTCTTTTCCTGAGTCTCTTGACCAGAGTCTCCAGGAATTCAACCTCGTCATCGACAATCAGAACACTTATAGGTTCCATGGCGGGACCTCCCATGAACGCGCGACATGGCCTTTGCAGTTGAAACGCCCGCGGCGGAGGCTTGCAAACCCACGCAGGTTTGAAGAGCCGGTTTTCTCATATTCAGCCTTTTCAACCCGGACCAGCGCACGTTCTATACCTCCCGTTTTACCCTGGCTTTTGTCATTGCAAAGCCGATACCTTCAAAAAGAAAGAAGATTCCAAATCCCCACCAAATTGTATAGACCAGGTAAAAGACCAATAGAAATGCGGTAATGCCGGCTTTACGACTGACGCTCTCCGGTTGGATGCCATAAAAGTTGTAGGCCGGTTCGATGCCCTCTGTGACAACGGCCCGGACCATTTTGGACTGTTCGATGTTCCTGTCGCTGCCTTTTTGAAGCTCCTTCGCCGTTCCATTCAGGGCCCGATACCAGATCAGCATTGCTTCTTTTTCGTCCATCCCGTACTTTTCCCTGAGCTCATCCCCATGGTTCAAATACATGGTCTTGGAGTCCTGCAGCGCGGCTCCGAGCAGGTTCCCCAGGCTCCCCTTGACGTTCAGAACTGCACCCTGAGCGGACGTCTCTGAACCTGCCTTCAAAAGAATCTCCAAAGCTCTCCTGGCCTGGCCGGCGCTTTCCATCTCGACGCTGACTGCCACTTCCTCTTTTTCAAAGTTCGTAAGCCTGGAGGAAAGTGAAGGAATGAAATAAGACGAGCCCTTGGCCAGCCGATTGAACAGTTGATCCGAGAGTTCAAGGCCGCTTTCCCCCTTGATGATGGGAGCGAAAATCAAAGCCAGAACGGCAAAGAAGCTTATTCCGAGCAGCAGGCCGATGACCGCTTTCCCTTTGTTTCTGATCAGCATTGCAGTTTCTCCTCGACCTTTCTACCTGCTGCGCTCATCCCGACCAGAACTTTCGGAGCCGGTGGTTCTTCCCTCAAGGTCCTGATATTGGTCATGAATTTGATGAAGAGCCAGGAAGCGAATACAGAGCACACGATCCAGAAAGTGAGATTGCCCACGGTTTGAACGCCGACGAGGATTGACCTGGGAAGGTTAATCACTCCCAAGTCCTGCAGTCTCAAGGGCAGAACAAAGAGCCGGTCGACAAACCCGGCGAGGATGGCAACCGCGTAAAAACCTCGCAGATGGATGCCCTTTACCACCTTCGTGGTGAGCGCGCCAACCTGAATGCCGATCAGGGAACCGAGCAGCATTCCCAGCGCCACGGAGTAGAAGATATATCCATAAATCGCGTACTGGCTGATGGATGCCAGGCCTGCCGTGAAGATAATCTGCAGGATGTCGGTGCCCACCGTTGTCATGGAAGAAACGCCGAAGGCGTACACGAACATTGGAAAGGTGGCAAACCCGCCTCCGGCACCCATCATGGCGGCAAGTCCCCCGACAAGGAAACCGCCGGTCGCAAGCATCACCCAGGAAATGCTCTTGCCTCCCGGGACGAAATCCTCGTCAAACTTCAACATCGGAGGAATTTTTATTGACTGACATTTCAACGCGAGCCTTGTGGTTCCCGTATATTCGTTAACGCCCTCGCCAGCCACCGGGCCTTTTCGATGCTTCAGAAAATCGTGTAAAGAGTAGAAACCCAGCAATCCCAGCAAAAGGACGTATAGCAGGCTGATAAATACATCGCTCAGGATCGGGCTCCTGGTGTAGATCTCCCGGTTGATCGCTCCACCGATGTACACACCCCCGCCTGAACCGCACATGAACGGGATCGCCAGCCTGAGGGACACGTTGCCAAGCTTTTTGTGGATGGTGGTACCCATGATGGCCTTCGCAAAAACATTAAAAAGGCTTGTGCCCACGGCCATGATTCCCTTTATCCCAATCGACATCAGGGCCGGGGTAATAACGAATCCGCCGCCGGCCCCGATACAGCCGGTGATCAACCCGGCAACAAGCCCGATGCCGATGGCAGCCAGGAATATGGTCCCCGAATAGTACGAAGGGCCATACGTTTCCTTGCCGCCCAGCATCAAAGGAGCTGCATAAGCTGTCGCCACAAACAAAATCGGCAAACAAAGCAGCAGGAGGAAGAACATCTTCTTGCGGCTCTTGATGATGGACATTGAGACTTCATAGTCCCATTCCGCTTCCGCAATGGCTGCAGCCTTCAGGAACTCGTAGATCTGTCTAGGACCGCCCATATTCAAGGAGCCTCCGTCTGGGATAAGTCGAAACCCGCCCGAAAAGTGTTTGCCAACTTTGCCGCTTCACGACGGTCTCGTGCCACATTTCCTGCCCGGGCTGTCGGGTGATAGAAGCCAGCCGCGAAGAAAACCCACGCCCATGGGTGTCCCACCCGCCGCTTGTCGTCGATTTGACGCCAACACACACGGTTGCAGCTTCCTGTCTGGCTAACGAAAGCTTCTTAACCAGAATGTCCGGCAAAAGGCCTGATTCCAGGCTGGTTGCCGTAGCTTTTCAAAGTTCCAGCCGCCAGCGTAACGTCCAGAACTCAAGAAAGTGACGAATGCTCGGGAAATAATGGCTTCAACGATTATGGAGTCCCTTTGGGCTTGGTTAGGCGCAGAGGGCTTGATAGAAGAAAAGCGGGGCCAAATGATGAGGTTGCCAAACATGAGACGCTACCTGCTTGCTTTCAAAGAACAGCCAACTCAAGGCATTCTCTTTGCGTCTCGAGATCCACGGCAGGAGGTTGGAGCGAACAACGCGAAGAGCCGATGGGTGCCGGACCCTCCTCATCCTTTTCGAATTAGATACCAAATCCTGCCAGCGTTCTGTGACGAGCATCACTCGATGGGCGTGCGCTTCGACACCTTTACCCGCGTCGTAACTCCATGCTGGTAATACCGCGAAATGCTCTGAACCCGCGATTTCCAATGCAGGGTGGGCGAAGGCTTCACCATTTTGGCAAATGATGGTGGCCACACCTGCCGGTGCCTGCTCTGAGGCGGGAGAGAGAACGGGAGGCGCGGGACCCGTCCAAACGGAAAGGGCTGTTCACTTCCGGCATTGAGACGATGCAGGCGGGGCGACAGATCGCCCGGTTTTTCACCGGCCAGCGGCATATGGGAGAAAACCTGGCCACGGTCCCGGCCCGACGAACCAGCGAGTTGGGCCCGCTCATCCAGACGAGCGACGCGCTGACACGCAACCTGCCCGAGCCCCTGAAGTGATCGTGGGACTTTGCTTGGCGCGCATGCTAAACGCGTTGGTGAGAGAATAAGTTCTCTCTTGTCGCAAAGGGTTTACTTACCATCATATGATGGCGCTCGGGTTCGGAGGTTCCGGCCGGGTGACGGGCTACTCGGAGATAATCCTTTTGGCCCTCGACGCCGTGTGTGGGAATTGGGATTCTTCGAGTGACCACGAAGGCCGCGTGGACTGACTATTTGTGATGCTGTAATACCTGGCCCTTCGAACCTTCGGGAGTGTTTTGCCTATCCCCAAAGGGGGCGTAAGTGTGCTGCGCCGTACCATAGTTTTACTGCAATCGGCCTGTTTCAGGATTTTCCAGCTAAAGCGGAGTTCCGCCTGGCCATCTGAATGTAAAGGAAGAATGCTGGTAGAGCCTGGAGGGATTCGAACCCCCGACCCACGGTTTAGCAATTCAGGCTGGATGACGAGACACTCGGAAGTTTGACAAGAATGGTCACGTTGACGGGTAACGGTCTAACCGTAGAAATGCCTTGGACTGATGCGTGACCATAAAGGGTCTGTCCCCGGCAACCACGCGCGACATACGCCAATCCATTGACCGACATCCGCTAACTCTCGGATCGGTGGCCACTCCGAAGTTGTCTTTACAGTTAATTCCAGCGTTTGGGGTGCCTGATGAGTATTGTTTCAGCGGACAAGCCGCGAGCCTGCAGGAACTGCAGGTATGGGCTTCCGGCTGGGTAGAAGGTAGACTTGTTCAATCTGATTTTTGGTTGCGGCTGGGTTGCGGATTTTGCCGAACTTGTTCCTGTTTTGCAGAGCTAATTCGTTGATCTTCATTAGAATCAACAGATTTACTCGCCCTCATAATCCCTGGGTCGGAAACTCGATTTGATCTCTGTGTTTCATTTCATAAGGAAAGTATTCGAAATCCTCTTACTCCCGAGCCCGGGAACCAGCAGTCAAAATCACATGAATATCATGCATGCTTTTCAATTCGTTCCTCAATGCCATGTTCACAATGTCAGCAAGTGCGTGGTAGCCAATCCATCCGCGAAGTGAATTTAGAAAATCCGACGCTCGATTGCGAAGGAACAATAAAGGAACAATAGCGGTTCCTGCCGGTTCCTTAGTGTTCCTCCGTACTCCCTGGGATTCTTTGAAATCAATGAATTAACCGTGTTCGGCAGTCCTGAAAAGGCTGGTGTCGGCGGCTCAACTCGGTGCACTGGGCTGAATCAGCATTGCCGCCCAACGATCAATTTCGCCGAATCCCGTCGGGTCGAGTGCGCCTAACGTTGTCAAACCACCAACAGTCTGGGATTATCCGCACTGGTTGATGGTGTCTTGTGCGCCTCATGGGCGTTGCAATCCGGGTCGGCCTAAAGGCCCTGCAGTTACTGCGTGGACCGTTTCAGGCACGGACAGCCCTCGTCGAAAAGATCGCCGTCGCCAACGCGGAGGAGATCAGGGCCAGAGAGCAGGAGCTTGCTGCCCTTTTTGGAGAAAGAAAGGGCGAAGCCCCACGAGGCAAGGGCCAATCGAAAGGCTGATGGCGAATCACCTTCCCGAACCCTCCGCGTGGCGGAGCGGCGAATCAAGCAGTCCGTGCGTGCTTGGCGATGTTCGCCCCATTTCCGGGCACCGGCACTACCGCTTTGATGTCTACGGGGCCCATGGCGTATTCGGTGGGGCCGAGGCGCTCGTTCGAGTCCATCATTTCGTCCCACGTAATCTTCTTGCCGGTATAGGCCGATTCTCTGCCCAAGATGGCGGTCAGCGTGGAGTCGGCCACGTGTTCCGTTTCGTTCACGGGCTGATTGGTCCGAATAGCGTTGACAAAATCGATGTGCTCCTGAACGTAGGGATTGAATTTGGTCTTTCCCGGGGCCTGGCCTTCTTCCTGGTATTTCCACACGACCTTGCCGTCCAGGTCATAAATCGTATCCTTGCAATTCGTGGACCCCTCCGTACCCAGCACCAGATCGGAGACCTCATTGGCGCAACCGTCAATCTGCCGGCACATGGTGTCGTTGACTCCCCCGTTGGGGTAGGCATACTGCACGTTGAAGTGGTCATACTGGTCGCCCGTCACGCGCCGGGCGCGCCCGCCGTCACCGACGGCGTAAGTCGGATGCATTCCCGTAAACCAGAGCACGGTATCGATGTTATGGACGCACTGTTCCACGATATGGTCGCCGGAGAGCCAGCACCAGTTGAGCCAATCGCGAATCATAGCTTCCATATCCGACCACCCCTTCTGCCTCGGCGTATACCACAGTTGACCGACGTTATAGCGGGAGCGGGCCGCGAGGATCTTGCCGATAGCGCCGTTGGAAACGCGATTGTAAGTTTCCCGATGGGGACGGTCATGCCGCCACAGAGTTCCAGCCACCACGCAGAGCTTGTAAGCTGCGGCTTTCTGGCCGCTCGCCAGGATGGAGCGCACCCCAGGAGCATCGACGGCACCCGGCTTTTCCATAAAACAGTGTTTCTTGGCGTCGACAGTAGCTTCGAATTGCTGGGGCCGGAAATGGGGCGGCGTGGCCAGCAGCACCACGTCCACGTCGGAATCCAGTACCTTCTTATAGGCATCAAAGCCAATAAAACAATGGTCGTCGTCAACCTGGACCTTTGCCTTCTTGGCAAGATTGGCACGGCAGGTATCCATATGGTCCTTCAGGACGTCCGCCAGCGCCACGATTTTGATGTTGGGTCCCGCATTCAGAATGTTCAGGGTTGCACCTGTCCCCCGGTTGCCGCAGCCGACCAGGCCAACCTTCAGGACCGGGCCATCCGCAGCCAGGTCAACGAACTTCACGGGAGGGTAAGACTTATTGCAACTTGCCAGCACGGCTCCGGCGCCGACTGCCGCGACCGCACCGATAAAAGTTCGACGGTCAAAATCGCGTTTTCCCTCTTCCCTTTTTTCGTCAGTCATATCGGGTCTCCTTTGAAACAAGAATTAAGCTTAAATCAGAAACTCGTGTCATCCCGGGCCGCGCCTCTTCCCTTACGGCCCCTTGCATCGGGGCGTTCGCCATGCCGGCGGGACATCGATTAGCGTCTTTCGCTGTCTCCCTCCTGCCGATTTCCGGCGGACTGGCCGCCTTCGCCGTATTCGCGAACCACCCGGAAGCCCACATCAGTACAGTCCGAATACCACCAAATGCTCTTGGGCGATTGGGGGTCGGTCACCAGCCAGGCGTCTGTGCGCGTGTGGTCGCGTGCCGCGCAGCGCAAGTCGGCAGCGTCCGAACCGTACGAACCTCCGCGCACCACGTGCTCCTTGCCGGAGGCCGGGCCGCGCGGATCAACAGCCACAGTGTTCGCATAGGCGCTGTACGCATCCGGCGCGTACCAATCCTGGCAGAATTCCCTCACGTTGCCTAACATATCCACCAGCCCCCAGGGATTGGGCCTGGTCATTCCGGTGGGATGCGTTTCATCCAAACTGTCACCCTGATACCAGGCGTAATAGCTGATCGGCGTGGTCTTTACTCCCAGCAGGCGATTCAGCCATCGATGCGTGGTGAATAAAGCAGGATTGCCCGGGAAGAAATACGGGGAAGTGGTGCCCGCGCGGGCGGCATACTCCCACTCCGCCTCGGTGGGGAGCCGGTACTTCTTTCCGGTAATTTCAGAAAGCCACTTACAAAACTGGGTGGCGGCATGATAGGTCATCGTGATAGCTGGCCGCGACCCTCTGCCCCAGCCCTGGTCTGGAGAACCATAAGGCGGAGTGGGCCCACTGACGGCGTCAGCTTTGCCGGCAGACGCCGGAGCGTCCCGATTGCGTCCTTTGTTTCCGCGCTGCAGGAGGTAAACCTCGTACGCTTGCCATGTTACTTCCACCCTTTCCATCCAGAACGGACTGATTTTCACCTCGTGGACCGGGCCTTCATCAGGGCGCCGGTAGGGTTCCGACCTGGGGCTCCCCATCTGGAACGTGCCGCCGGGAACAGCTACCATGCGGATTTTCACAGTCGAGCCGGGAATCACTTCGGTGTAACTCTTGAACCCCTGCGGGTTTAACGGAAACGCCTTCTCGAGTTCCTTTTCTTGAGCCGCTTGCTGAGCCGTGGCCTCATCCACAGCTTTCTCAGTTCCCTTGCCACGATAGTGTCCCGTGTGCAGGTGGCAGTTGATGCACCGCATCTTGTCCCGGGAACGCTGGTAGTGCAGGTGGGCATCCGTGCCTTTTTTGGAGAGCCCCACGGAGAAAAGGTTGGCGTGGCAGCGAATGCACGCACTGTCATAAGTGAACGTGCGCGCCTGGGCCAAGGTCTGTTTGGATCGCCAGTTGATTTTGGCGGGGTCCATGAAAAGTTTGCCGTAAATATCCTGGATCCCCAAGCGGGCTTTCTCGGTATAGTACTCCATTCCGCCGGCGGGGAGGTGGCAGTCCACACAATGGGTTACGACGCCACTCTTCGTGGTGAAATGCGGCGAGTGAATCCAGGTTTGCGTGGCGTCCGGGTGGACGTGGCAGGACTCGCAGAACTTGTCCGAGGAGGTGGCGTTCACGCCGGCCTTCATAGACAAAATGAACGCAATGCCGAGGCAAAATCCTATTCCGGCCAAAACCAGCATTTTGGCCCTCAGGGATAGGCGGGAATGAGTGCCTATTTGCTGTTTATTCCGCTTGCGGAAGAAAAAAACACGCACGTGTCCTATTTGCTCCTTTCTGGCAATCCGTGGCATGAAGCAGGAAACCCACGTGAAGTGTCGTACTTCCACTCTCCGCCCACGCGTCGGACCCATAAGGCCGACACGCCGGGAAGAGATTGAGCAACCCGAATCCCATCAGACACAGACATTGTGGAAAACGCCGTGGCAAGCGCGTCGGCAGTGGCCGAATCTCCAGCTATGACGGTGGTGCTGCTCTTCCCTTCCAGTGCCCAGCCGGTTCGAGGATTGATAATGTGTGAATATCGATGGCCGTTGACTTCCAGAAACTGATGCTCATCGCCCGAGGTGGAAACGGCGTGGGCGCTCAGCAACAGTGTGCAGGGCGCAACCCCGGCATCCGAGTCGGCTGAATCGATGCGGACCCTCCAGCCCGAACTTCCTGGCGGGGGTTCGCCCGTGACGACCTCTCCCCCCGCCACGACCATGGCTTGGTGGATGCCTTGAGATTGCAACACCGCCAGCATCTGGTCCGCGGCATAACCCTTGCCGATGGCGCCCAAATCCAGCTTCATGCCGGCGCACTTCAGGAACGCGGTGTGATGCACAGGGTCCAGTTCAATGTTGCGATAATCGACCAGAGCTTTTGCCTTCGCAATTTCCTCCGGATCAGGCAAGCGTCCGCTTTTGCGGGCGTTGCGCCATAAATCAACCAGGGGGCCGATGCTGACGTCAAAAGCGCCCCGGGAAAGCCTCGAGACCCACAGGGATTTTGCCAGCACGCTGTAGAGGTCGCTGCTCACCGGGAACGGCGCTGTGGCACCGTCGCGCATGAGGAGCATCAGTTCGCTGTCAGCCCGATAATCACTCATGATCTGCTCGAGTTCCTCAGCCCGAGAGAACGCCGCCTCCGCCGCCTTGGAGGCGTCCACATCCGAGGCCGCGTACATCTCAATCCTGAAGATGGTTCCCATGCGCGGGAGAGAATACTCAAAGCGCTGCGCGGACACCTTGGCAGCCACGGGCCTCGACGAGACCGTGAAAATGCCAAGTCCGAGCCCTAGGAAGAACAGACAGGAGCATGAGCGCAAACAGGCGGCCACACGGCCGACCCAGGATTTGGCAGCGTCACTAGAAAACACTTCGGCTCGCGAAGGATGAAGCAGGACGCGGGAACCCCCGCGGAAGGGACGACGTGTGGTGTCTGGCATCGCGTGCCTTGCCAAACTACTCGATGGTCTGACTGACTCTTTCCAAGCCGCTGCGTTCGATGGCTTCAACAAGATGAATCTCGTATTCGGCAGGAAAGTGCATGGATCTCCCGACAGCGCGCGTCGCAGACCACACTATCACCGGAATTAACAAGCTGGCATCCCGGAAACTGAAAATATACACCCACTTGGGTGGAGACACGCACATTTTTTTCTCCAGGCGGTCATGAACTGCCTGAGATTTTGCACCAATCCAAGTGAGAGAGTCTACATCACTGAGCGGACTGCTTTCCCACGATCAGATATAATCATCCCCGAAGCGGCCTCAGGTTTCATTGCGGTTCGATCGCACGCAGCAGTTAGCAGGGGTGACGCCCATCCGGGCACGATCCCCGCTGAACCCACCAAGGTCGGCAAAGTGTTTGAGGAGTATTCCATGAGCGGAATTAAACGGCGTGAATTCATCAAAAAGGCGGGCGCCCTGGGGGCCGGACTGGTTGCCTGGCCAGGCGGAAACACTGCGGCGCAGCCTGCGGCCGGAACGAAGCGTCCCAACATTCTGGTGTTTCTAACCGACGACCACGGCCAGTGGGCCCAGCACGCCTATGGCAACTCAGAGCTGCTGACGCCCAACATGAATCGCCTGGCGGCTAAAGGGACGCGCATGACGCAGGCGTTTACGCCCTGCCCGGTCTGCTCGCCCGCGCGGGCGTCTTTCTTCACCGGATGCATGCCGTCGCAACACGGCATCCACGACTGGCTCAAGGAACAGACCGATGCCGCGGAGCATCCGTGGCTGCAGGGCCAGACGCTGATTTCAGAATTGATGAAGGACGCCGGTTACCACACCGGCCTGGTGGGCAAGTGGCATTGCGGCCGTACGCGCGAACCGCATCCCGGCTTTGACCGATGGTTCAGCTACTGGCTGGCGCAGTATCCGCATTACGGCGTCCAACACTTTTCAGACCAGGGAAGTCTGGTGCTCGACCAGGGCCAGCAGTCGCCGCTGCTGACGCGCCGGGCCATTGATTTTCTGCGCGACCATAAAACAAACGAGGGCGCCGAGGGCAAACCGTTCTTCCTTTTTGTCGGTTATGTCGACACGCACTCGCCGCACAACGCCGCGCCGTCTGGCCTGGTGGCGGAATACGATTCGGCAACCTTCCGTGACATTCCCAACGAAAAGTTCCAGCCCTGTCACGGCGAGGCGCTGATTCCGGTCAGCAGCAATCCCCAGATCGAGCGCATGAAGCACATGGAATATTACGGCGCCGTTTCCAGCCTGGACCGCGAGGTGGGAAAAGTGCTGGCAGCGCTGGAGGCCAACGGGCAACTCGAAAACACGCTGGTTGTTTACACCGGCGACCACGGACTCAATACGGGCCAGCACGGCATGTGGGAAAAGGGCAACGGCACGCTGCCCCAGAATTTTTTTGACGAGTCCATTAAGATCTCCTGCACCGTGAGCTGGCCGGCCGGAGGCATTCGCCAGAACGCCGTTTGCAACGATTACGTGAACCACTGCGACCTGTGGGCCACGCTGCTGGAGGTTGCGGGAGCGTCGCCGGATGAAAAGACAGCGGCGCGCATCAATTCGCCCGGGCGTTCCTACCTGGCGCAGTTGCGCGGCGGCGAAGCGCAGGACTGGCGGAAGACCGTCATCAGCGAATACGGCAACGCGCGCATGGCGCGCACGGAGCGCTATAAGCTGATCCGGCGTTACCCTTACGGCGGCGTGCGCTTCGCGGACGAGCTTTATGATCTGAAGGAGGACCCGCGCGAAACCGTCAACCGCTTCCAGGACCCCTCGTTCGGGAAAGTCATTCGCGAACTTACGGAAGAATTAGACCAGTTTTTTGACAAATACACGGTTCCCGGCCACAGCGGCCTGGAGCTGGCGAAACAATGGGAATGCACTCCCGCCAGTCCCTGGCTTGCAGCGGCGCGGCTCCACAAAAAGCACCGCCTGCCGGACGCCTTGAAGCGCCTGCTTGTTAAGAGCTGACTGGTTGTGGATTGTGATACGGTTTTACGTCGCGTGAGATGGCAGGGTGCTGTGCTGAGGGTTCCGGCTTTAAGCTGCCGCTCCGCAACACTTCTTGTATTTCTTGCCGCTGCCGCAAGGGCAGGGATCGTTTCTGCCTGTCTGTCCTTTGTTTGCGGCTTCCGCTTCCTGTGTTCGGATCCATTCCATCACGTTGGCGGGCGCCCTGCGTTGCTGGAGTTGCTCGGCCATAAACCTCATGTAGGGATCGATGTGGTTGAAAAACTTTTTGTATCCGGCACAGAGGTAATTAAGGCCCTGTTCGCCGTCAGGCGTCCGGATAAAGCGGTGCTTGGGACACTCTCCGTTGCAGGCAAATCGCACTTCGCATTCCCGGCAATAACGTGGCAGTGTATCGCGCTTGTCCAGTCCGAACTTGCGCTGCTGGGCGGAATTGACCAGCGAGCTGACCGGGCTCTCCATGATGTTGCCCAGCTTGTTTTCCGGATACACAAAATGGTCGCAGGAATAAAGGTCGCCGTTATGCTCCAGGGCCAGGGCTGATCCGCAGGTCTCGCGAAAAACGCAGAGGCTGGCCGGGTAGCCCATCCAGGTTTCAAGCGCTACGTCAAACATCTGAACAAAGCAGCGCCCCACATCGTTCCGGACCCACTCATCAAAAATCGCGCACAGAAATTTCCCGTATTGCAGCGGCTCAACCGACCACTCAGAAACCCTGGCGGCCTCCTCGGATTCGGGGCTGATCAGCACCAGTCCTTCCGGGTTCGGCGCCTTGGCCATTCTTTCCACGATGGGAATAAACTGCATAAATCCGCTGCCGCTCTCCCTGAGAAAGCGGTAGACCTCAAGCGGATGATGCGAATTGTGGCGCTGGACCACCGTCAGCGTGTTGAACTCCACGCCGTGTTTTTTCAGATATCCCAGGCCGCGCATCACGCGCTTAAAGGTGGGCTGGCCGCCCTTATCCACGCGAAAGTGGTCATGCAGTTTTTCCGGCCCGTCGACGGAAAGACCCACCAGGAATTGATTTTTTGAAAGAAATTCGCCCCATGGGTCATCCAGCAGAACGCCGTTGGTTTGAAAAGCGTTTTCAATCCGCTTCCCGTCGGCGTATTTCTTCTGCAGTTCGACGACCTTCTCGAAATACTCCACGCCCAGCAGAGTGGGTTCACCTCCCTGCCAGGCAAAGGAAACCTGCGGAACATTCTGGGACTGAATGTACTCCCGGATGTAGGTTTCCAGCACGTCCTCGGGCATGGCCCAGCTGGACTTTCCCGGATACAGATTCTCTTTTTCGAGGTAGAAACAGTAGCGGCAGTCGAGGTTGCAGATGGGCCCCACCGGCTTGGTCATGATGTGAAAAGCCGTCAGGGATTGCTGCCCCTCTTCCGGCCGCTCAGCGACACTGCTGTGGGGTGAATGAGACATACAGGGTCAGTCTATTCCACGCGGCACACTTGCGCAACGTGCCTGCCTGTTCTTGTGCTTTGCTTTTCTTTGCGCGCCGGACATGAGCCCGCCACGGCCCCAAACTGGCGGCTCAAAGGCCGGAGCGCCGGCCGATGAGTTGCCATGGGCGGCTCCGCCGGTCCAGCCGTGATCTATATCTCGCCCGCCTCTTTGCCCAGTTCCATCATCCGCTGATGAAGTTGTGCGGTCAGGTCTTTGTATTTCGGGTCACCGTACAAGTTGCGAAGCTCTTTGGGATCTTCCTGCAAATCGTAGAGCTCATATTGTTTGGGTTCGTACTCCCAGTACTCGATCAGCTTGTAGCGCTCGGTGCGGATGCCGCGGTTTTTGGGAACCATGTTGGGTCCCGGGTACTCATAGAAGGCATAGTACCAGTCCTTCCGCCAGGAAGCCGGGTCTTCGCCTTTCAGGAAGGGCACAAAGCTTTTCCCCTGCATGGATTCGGGAACCTTCAACCCCGCCAATTCCATCATGGTCGAAGGAATATCCAGGTTCAGCACCATCTTGTCATTCAGCGTCCCTGGCTTGATCATCTTCGGGTAGCGAACCAGCAGGGGAACGCGGATGGAGGGCTCGTGCATCAGCCGTTTGTCCATAAAGTGCCATTCGCCCAGGAAGTAACCGTGATCGGCCGTGAACATGATGACGGTATCGTCCAGCTTGCCGGTCTGTTCCAGGGCCTTCAGGATGCGGCCGACGTTCTGGTCCAGGCCCACGGTGGAGGCATAATGATTCTTGACCATCGCTTCCAAAGTGCTGACGCCGGTTGAATCCGTCCCAATGTGGTTGTCGCAATTCGCAAAGGCGCGCGGTTTGCCCGGGTAGCCTTTCAGGTCATCATCAAAAGTTTCGGGGACGGGGATCTTGGTTCCATCGTCGTACAAGGTCGCCAGGTTTCGCGGCGGGATAAACGGCTGATGCGGAGCTTTGAGGAACAGGTACATGCAGAAGGGCTTTTCTCTCTTACCTTCCAGCCAGCCGGCAGCCGCCTCCGTAATCACGTCGTCCGAATATCCCTCAACAACCTCGTCACCTCCGATATGCCCGTCGATGCCTTCAGCGATGGGAGCATTGACGTATTCCTTCTGGCCGAGATAGCCGTAGTAGTAATCCCAGTAAAATTCCCTCAGCCCTCCGGCCACGTGTGATTTGCCGCAGAAGGCAACCTCGTACCCGGCCTTCCGCAAATGGTCTGTAACAAGGGGAATGCCCGTGCCGATATGCCGCTGCTTATTGTCGATCACGCCGTTGCCCCGCGAGTAGAGGCCTGTCAGCACCGTCGCCCGGCTGGGAGCGCAAAGGGCGTTGATCACAAAGGTATTCTGGAAGCGCAGACCCTCGCGCCCGATGCGGTCAATGTTCGGCGTTTTGCAAATGTTATTGCCGCCGATGCTCAGCTCACTGGGTTGAATGCCGTCGCCCATAATGATCAGGAAATTAGGCCTGCGGGTTCCTTTGCCGGCGGATTCCTGCGCCCTGGCGGCAGCCGGAGAAGCCGCGGCTGCAAGTGCGCCGCCCAGCGTCCCTGCGCCCATCTTCAGCACGTCCCGGCGCGAAAGTCCTGCCTCCGTCGTGTTCTTTCCGGCTTCGTTCCTGGTTGAACTCATCATCACCTCTCAAAAGATTTTTGCGGCCTGGCAAGACTATGGCGATTGGAATCCGTCGCTTTCAGAGGACAATGCCGCACCCACATCCAGCAGCCTGATGCAACAGGATCACAAAAAAATGCTTGTGCGAACCTGAATAAAGTCCAAGCAGATACAGATAGCACTTCGCTCCCTAAAAGGCAACTCCGCCGGGGTCCGGCTTCTGACGCCAACCCCGGGGCCTGCGGTATTCGCATCCCGGAGAGGCGCAAGTCGCGGCGGTGATTGACTGGAGCTGGAGCGCGTGCTATTTTCAGGTTCGCTTTCAGGTCCCCGCGCGAAAGGACTTTGGCCCCGATATGATTTCCGTTGTGATCCCAACTTACAAAGAGGCCGACTCGATCCAGGAAGTGATCCGCCGCTCCGGTTCGGCGCTGGCCGAGTCCGGCGAAGAATACGAATTGATCGTTGTTGACGACAACAGCGGTGACGGAACGGCCGAACTTGCCGAGGAGCTGGGCAGCGAGTTCCATGTGCGCGTTCTTCGCCGCGCCGGGCGCCTGGGGCTCGCCACGGCCGTGGTGGATGGCTGGAAGCTTGCCCAGGGCGACCTGCTGGGCGTGATTGACGCGGACCTTCAGCATCCCCCGGAAATCCTTGTGGCGCTGGCAGCCGCCCTGCGCCAGTCCAACGCCGACCTGGCCGTGGCCAGCCGCTACATCGCAGGCGGCGGGACCTCGGACTGGGAATTCATCCGCCGCGTGATCTCGAGCGGCGCCACCCACATGGCCGCCACCGTTCTGCCGCTGAAGCTTTCCGCGGTCAGTGATCCCATGTCGGGCATGTTTGCCGTGCGGGCTGCGGCGATTTCGGGCGCTGAGCTTTCGCCGCTGGGTTACAAAATCCTGCTGGAAGTTCTGGCCAGAGGGCGCATTGAACACGTTGTGGAAGTGCCCTACCAGTTTGAAGAAAGGACGCGCGGCGCTTCCAAGCTGGGCGCGCGCCAGTACGCAGAGTACCTGGCCCACCTGGTGCGGCTGGCCTTTGCCACGGGCCAGTTCCGCGCCTGGGTCCTTTACAGCTTGATCGGGCTCACGGGAGCCGTGCTGGATATCGGCCTGATTTATTGGGTGGCCGGGCGTGCCGGAGGAAGTGGTCTGTGGATTGTTCCGCTGGCCGTTGAAGCCGCCTTGCTGTGGAACTTCCTCTGGAACCAGAACGCCACCTTCGCGCGCCGCCTCCGGAGTGTCCCCGCAAAGGCAGGAAGCGCCTCCCGCCTGTGGCTCTACCAGAAAGTCTGCCTGCCCGGCGCCATTCTGAACATCGCCCTGACGCTTGTCCTTGCCTCGCAAGGCGTGCGGCTGGTGCTCGCGGCAGCGGCGGGAGTGCTTCTCGACGGCGCCGTCAATCTCGCCTTCAATATTCCTTCCATCTGGAAAATCTGGGGCCCGAGGACTTCTACCTCCAGCAACCCTGTTGCAGACGGACAAAGACAAGCCTGAGTTCCGCTTTCGGTCAGATTCGGCTGGCCTCGCGTCTGTAAGCCCCTTCGCGGTCCATCCCTCACCCACCCTCCTGAAAATGCCGATAAGAATCCTGATCGCGGTATGCACAGGCTCGGCGCAACTTCGGGCGGTTTTGTCTCTTCGCGCAACTCCCGAATGTGGATGATTGGGGCGCTGGCCGTGGTCTTCATTCTCTCCCTGCCCAATCTTCAATACCCCATCGGCCGCGACCAGGCCACCTATTGCGTGATTGCCGAAAGTCTGCTGAAGGGCAAGCATCTCTATCGCGATCTTTGGGACAACAAGCCGCCGGGAATTTTTTATCTCTACGTTCCCATCGTCCAACTGCTTGGCCGCGCAGCGTGGCTGGTGGGCGCGGTGGACCTGGTTTGCGTTATGGCGGCCGCGTTCGCCACGTTCTGCTTCTGCAGGCGGTACCTGGGGCCGCAGGCGGGCGCCGTCGCCGCGGTGCTTTATGCCTACTGGCACAACCGCAAAGGCTATATCAACGCGGCGCAGCCTGAAGTTTTTATGGTGCTGTTTGTTTTCGCCGCCTTCTTTCTGCTGGCTCGCGACGGGCCCCGCCCGAAGTGGCGAAGTTTCACGGCGGGGCTGGCGCTGGGTGCTGCCTTCTGGATCAAGTACAACGCGCTCGCGTTCCTGCCCCTGGTCGTTTTTCTTCCTTACCTCGACACCCGCCGCCTGGATTTGCCTTCGCCCCGTTTGAGCTTAACCCTGCCCTGGCGTGGGTGGTTTGCCCGGACCGCCGTGCTGCTCGCCGGGCTTGCCGCCTCGATCGCCGGAGTTCTTGCAGGGTTCCGTTTTTCCGGGGCGTGGCCGGCCATGAAAGAAGTCCAGTTCCAGGTTCTGCCGCGCTACGGAGCCACGATTGTCGAGCGAACGCCTCACTACTTTCTCTGGGCGCTGCGACAGGTCAACTTCAACCTGGGAACCTGGCCGGAAGCGGGCGTCGCGCTGGCCCTGCTGATCGCCTGGAGATGCCGTGACTTCCGTCGCTCGGCCCCAATCTTCATCGCCGCCGCGTCGGGATTTCTTGTGACGGCCTCGCAGGCACGCTTCAACGCCTACAGCTTTGAGACCTTCTTCCCGTTCCTCGCCATGCTCTGGGCGTACGCGGCTGTCGAGATATTTGAAGGCTTTCGAACCTTGTCCCGGCAATTCAGCCGGCGCGGCTGGGCTGCCGCACGTGTCGGTGTCTGGCTGGTCTTTATCAACTGCGTTTATTTCCCGCTGCCCGCGCCCGCCATGCGCCAGGTGGAACGCTACCAGGGCCTCCAGAAGTGGTGGCGCAATCCTGAAAAGTCATACGGAAGTTACTGGTGGGCGCTGGGCATTGAGCACTTGGGCGGCGAGTTCCAGACCGTTCGCTATCTCAAGAAGCACTCCTCGCCGGGCGACGAAGTCTACGTGTGGGGAACCGCGCCGCTCATCTACTTTCTTTCCGGACGCGAGTGCCCTTCACGCTTTGTCTCCAACCTCGGTTTGGTTTCGGACTGGGCGCCGGCAGCGTGGCGCGATGAGCTTGTCCAAACCCTGAAGGCCCGAAGACCTCGCTTCATCATCGTCGAGCGCCGCGACGCCATCCCCGCCGTTTCCGGGACCACACTCGATTCCCAGGAATACCTCGTCCGGTATTCAGCCCTCGCTTGCCTTCTTCGACAACGCTACCGGCGCGTCAAGACTTACAGAAACTTCACCGTCTATTCGCGGCTGCAGCGTGTTGCCACTGGCGGCATATCGTGAGTGTAGATCAACCCATCCCGCGCAGCCTGGGTTCAAAAACAGGCTCCGGCCGCTGGCTGGCGCTGTCGCTTGGGCTGGTTCTGCTGATGGCCCTGCCGAATCTCAGCTACCCGATCGGGCGCGACCAGGCCACCTACTGCGTGATCGGCCGCGGACTGCTGGACGGAGCGCGGCTTTATCGCGATCTCTGGGACAACAAGCCGCCCGGCATCTTCTACCTTTACGCGGGCATTGTGAAGATATTCGGCCCGGCCATGTGGAGCATCGGCCTGCTGGATATTCTCTGGCTGCTGGCCATTTCCGTCTGCATCTTCCGTTTTACGGAACGGACCCTCGGCAAGGCCGCGGCGTTCCTCGCCGTCCTGGTGAACGCCGCGCTGCACATCCGCGCCGGCTACTGGGACGCGGGCCAGCCGGAAACCTTCCTCATGCTTTTCGTCTTCGGCAGTTACTTTCTGCTCCGCGGCCGGCCGACGAAAGCGCAGGGAAGTGCTGGCCGGAATTCTGTTTGCCGGCGCATTTTGGGTTAAATACAACGTGATCACTTTCCTGCCTTTATTGTTGCTGGCGCTGTACCAGAAGGCGAGGGAGTCCGGGGACGCCTCGCTGAGGGCAAGGCCTGGAACCAACTCTATCGATTGGACTTCCACGGTGCTCAGGTTTGCTGCCGGGTTCTTTTTGGGCAGTATTTTGGTCGTCTCCGTCTGCTTGTTCAGTGGCGCATGGAGCGCCTTTGTTGAACAGCAGTTCCAGGTGCTTCCGCGGTATGCCGCCACGGCGTCCGCCGGCATCCCGAACTACTGGGCGTGGGCGGCTGGGCGCGTGGAATTCTGGCTGGGGTTCTGGACGCTGTGCGCGGCGCCTGCGGCCGTCATCATTGCCTGGCGGCGGCGCCAACTGTCCCGACTAACGCCGGCGCTGGTGGGAGCCGTTGCCGGGTTCGCGGCGCTGGCTGTGCAGATTCGCTATCAACCCTACTACTTTGAAACCTGCTACCCGTTTTTTGCCATTCTCTGGGGATATCTGAGCGTTCAGGCCTTCGAAGGCGCGCGGGCGCTGGCGCGTTACTTTGCCCGCCGCAACTGGCGTGTGGCGCGGGTTCTCACCTGGGTGGTGTTTGCGAACCTGGCTGCCCTCTGCCTGCCGGGGCCGGTGATGCGAACGGTAACGAATTACCGGGCTTTCAACCAGTGGCGGCAGGGCCCGGCGCAGTTCTATTCCAGCTATTCCTGGCCGGGCGCAGCCGAAGATTTCCGCGACGTTCTGCGCGTGGTCGATTTTCTCAAGCGCCATCCCGCCCCTGCCGACGGCGTCTACGTGTGGGGAAACGAGCCGCTGATTTATTATCTCAGCGGCCACCGCCCGCCCGTGCGCTTTGTCTGGAACCTGCCTCTGATCGCCCCCTGGCGGCTGCCCGGCTGGCGGCAGGAACTGGTCCGGCGGCTCACCGAAGTTCGCCCGCGTTACATCATTGTGGCGCGGCGCGACGAGGTCCACGGACTTTCCGGAACCTGGCAGGATTCCGCCCAGGCGCTGCGGGGTTTTCCTGCGCTGGCAGATTATCTCCGACATTTCTACCAGCCCTGCCAGGACGACGTGACGTTTGAAATCTACTGCCGGGCGCCGGGGGCGGTAACGGCCACCTCCACCGGCCCGCCTTCCTGAATAGCCTGCGGCCGCACGGCGCCAGCTTCTTTTTCCGGGCGGGGGTCGATCACCCGAACCTGCCAATCCAGCAGGAAGAGAAGGCCGCACAGACCCGAGCGCCCCAAGCGAAACCGCCAAACCCGCTGCAAGCCAGCGCTGACGGTAAAAGAAGCGGACGGTATGCCGGCCCGCGCCCGCCCGAACGGCGCGAAACAGGAGGTTTGCCCGCAGGAGGGGAACTTCATGCCCGTCGATGGTTGCATGCCAGTTGGGATCGAAGCGGTCGAGCAGCGCCACGTAACCGGGCCGCGAAAGATTTACCTGCAGCGTGACGCTGTTGGGACTGCGGCGGAATGATTCAACTTTTCCGGCCGGTGCCGAAGCGACAGCAGAAGCAAAGGGCTCCATCCCATCTTTTGACTCCAGCAGCACGGTGTTGCGGGCATCGAAGCCGGGATCAGCCAGCCGCGCCAGCGTCTCGTCCGGGTGGGGAGAATAGACGGCCCTCGCCGCCACGTAGGCCCGGGGCAGGAAGCACCCGTTCTCGTAGAGATAGCTCGGGAAGGGAGTGCCGTTCGCGACGGGCGCAACATGGCGGGCCGTTCCATAATTCCCGCGCAGGCCGAGAATTTCGTAGCGCACGTTGCTGCGGCCCATCAGGCAGAGCGTCTGGTCGGGCCCGGGAACCCTGTGCAGGGCAAAGACCCAGAACTGGTAGAGCGGCACGGGAAAGCTCCATTCCGGATCGACGTTGGAGATGCCCTCGGCGTTTTCCAGCATGCCGCCGTGCTCCAGCAGCAGGCGTTCCTGGAAAGCCGCGGGCGCCGGCGCATTGAGGTTGCGAGCGGCCGGGACGGACGCAAAATCGAGCGGCTGCTCCAGAGCCTCGGTTGAGACCGCTGCCAGCGGGGGGCCGCCGAAGATGTCGCAGTAGCGGTAGGGCATTTGCGAGGGCTCGAAGTGGCCGAGCACCGGCGGGCGATGGGCGTAAAACGCGCCGGGGACGGTGGGGTTGGCGGAATAGTTTACCAGCAGCAGCTGCCCGGCCCCGACAGCCAGCGCCAGCGGCAGTCCCAGGCGCGCGCGGCGGTCGCCTCGCCTGAGCCCCGCAACCCAGAGCGCGGCGCCCAGCGCCAGTCCGGCCACTCCGGGCGCCTGCCAGCGCAGCATGCTGAGGAAATACCGTGCGGCGCCCTCGATGGCCTTGGGCCCAAACGCTCCCACGGAATGGATTCCCATGGCCGCGATGGTGTGGCCCAGCGCCCACGCGGCCGCCAGTTCCACCCCTTGCGGAACCAGCCAGGCAGCTCCCCATACAAACCACGCTGCGGCCGCCGCAACCGCCAGCGCGGCGAGCACGCCCTGCGGCTTTTTTCGATCCCCATTCCTCCGGCCGGCGCACGGCGTCAATTCCCCAGCCGGCCAGCAGCGCCACCAGCAGCACCACCGGCACCAGCAGCTTGACGGGAAAGCGCACCAGCTTGAGAAGCGGCAGCGCAAAAAGCGCCAGATGGTAAAGCGGCGTAAAGCGCCCAAAGGCGAGCAGCAGCACGGCCAGCGCGGCCCAGCCCACAAAGCGCCGGCGGCGGTCGCGGCCCAGGGCGCAGCCGATGAAGGCGAGAAAAAGCGGCACGAAACCCCAGGAAGAGCGACGGAAAGTAGGGCTTGTTGTCGAAATTCAAAACCGGCGTCCACAGCGACGTGGCCATGAACATGGGATCGGGAAATCCCGCCACGAAGGTCCCGATCAACTGCAACGGGTGGAGCGACCAGTAGGTGTTCTGGCTGAAAGGGAATCCGATGGCCCCGCGCAGCGAGCGCCGCAGCAGGACGGTGGCCGGAAACAGTTGCACCGCCGCCAGCGCCGTCATCACCCCGCCCGTCGCGATGAAGGCCACGAGCACCCGCAGGTTCGCTTTCGCCAGCGGCCGACGGAAGAACCCGGCCCGAAAGAGCGCGTAGGCGAAGCACAGCCCGAAGGTGGCCAGCAACGTGAAAGGCTCGCCGGCCAGAAACTGCATCAGGAAAACCAGCGCCAGCAGCAGCCAGCGACGGATGGAGCGGCCCGCGAGGGCGCGATCGGTGGCCAGCAGCGCCCAGGGAATCCAGGCGGCGCAGGCGGCTTGGTTATAAAAACTTCCGAGCGAGAGCACCGGCCCGCTGAAAACGAAAAACAGCGCCGCAAAAAACGCCGCCAGGTGCGACTGCCGCCAGCGCCGCGCCAGCCAGTAGGTTCCAACCGCGGCCAGCAGAAAGTGCAGAACAAAGTGCAACTGGAAAGCCAGGCGGACCGGCAGCAGAACAATCAGCAGCGTGGTGGGATAGAAGAACAGGGCGTTGGGATTTTCCAGGATGGGCTGGCCGAAGTTGAGGTAAGGGTTCCAGTAAGGCAGCGAGCCGCTGCGGCAAATTTCATGGATCAGGCGCGCCAGCGGGTAACTCTGGTTCAGAATGTCGCGGTAAAAAAGCATCTGGGAAGTGAAGAGAACTTTCCAGAACATCAGCACCACGGCCGCGGCCAGGATGGCCAGGGCGTAATAATCCCGGCGATCGGGGAAAGGGGCGGGAGCGGTTATTAGGGTTTTGGGTTCGGCGTGGGATTGTGATGTTTCCAGAGGACCACGGGCAGTAATGTTCAGTTCGTGGTTGCCATCGCCATTCGTGCGCCGTCCGGGATTTGTGCGGGAGAGAATTCGCATAGAGGCTGAAACCGACGAGGCGCCACGACCCTGCCGCGCCCCAATAGAGGGAATCGTCGGAATCGGACTGAGGGTTTATGGGTTTGGTTCGGCGGGCGGGCGTTTTGTGCCATTTGGCTCTTCCGGTGGCCAACTCTCCCCGCTTTCAGCGAAGTGCAATTTAGAATTTTTCGAAAATTTCTCTTGACAGGGGGGGGGTATCCTTGTGGTAAATAACTGCCACATAAGCAAGCGATATTATTTCTGAAGGGGGAATGGAAATGCGTCGCAGAGTTGTCTATCCAGGGACCCTGATTATCGTTGTTCTTGCCTTATCCTCTCTTTTTCTGATCAACCCGCGCCCGAAGACAGATGCGCAAAGCGCCGCCAACTGCTGCGGGACCAATCCACCAACCGCGCCGCGCGAGATTGTTTTCCCTTATTACTCGCTGGCCGGCGGCTTCAATTCCACGCTGCTGCTGGTCAGCGACTCGGGCGACCCGCTCAGCTTTGTCATCGCGGTCCACAGCCTTTCCGGCCAGACGCAGCTTTCAAATTCGATGACCATCCAGCCCGGCGCCAAGCTGCCCATTGACATGCGCAGCCTGCTCACCAGCCTGGGCGCCGATGTTACGGGAACATTTTCGCAGGGGAGTGTGTCAGTATATTTCGAGGGGACCATCATGCCGCTGCTCGGCCAGATGACCATCGAGAACCCCACGCGCCACTGGGTGCAGCAGGCCGAGATGGTGGAGAACGACCCTGGACGCACCGACATTCCCTCCGCGCTCAGCGGGCAGTGGTGGGACCTGGCAGGCGGCAGGGATGCTACCATCATGGTGACCAACTCTTCCGGCAATTCGGTCGTTGCAGATGTTTTCCTGGCCTTTGGCGGCAAGGAGCACAAGCTCGACCCGCTGGCCTTTAAACCGAACGAGACCAAGCTGCTCTCTGTGACAGACATGCTGACAAGTTTGAGCACGGACGTTTCGCAAGCTCCTGAGGGCAGAATTACAATTATTCAGCAGGGGCCGAATCCGTCTCTGGTTGCACAGGGGAGTGTGGAAGATCCGGTCACAGGTTTCTCTACCACTCTGGAATTTCCTGACCCGGCACGCCAACACGCGAGCGCATTGCGCGCCAGCGGCATTCCCGTCGGCACGCCCACCCAGGATTCGCCTTATGCAGGCGACGGAACGTTCACGCCACATGTGATTGCAAGCAACCTCTCCAATAAGCCGCAGACCGTCACAATCACGCTTGCATACCCCAAGGCGGCAAGCTGGAATTCCACCAACGGACCGGGCGGCCCCGCCGCTCCCCAGGTACGCTTTGTAGGCGTTCTCAAGAAGGGCGAAAAGGACCCCAATGAAGCCCTCGACCATCTGCCGAACCCGGACCCTTCCGCCCTGATCAGCCAGTATACGCTTGCGCCTCTCACGATTGGGGCCGACAGCACGGTGGACTTTTCGTTGGCCGCTGTGATGAACCAGTTGCCACTTCCGCTCCCGTACACTTCCATCCGTATCCAATACAGCGGGGCTCCGGGGTCGCTGATCGCCCAGGTTTCAAGCGTGGATGAGCGGCAGGACCTGGTGGTCGACGCGCGCACTGCAAACGAGGGCGACGGCTGGGCAGGTTCGGGCGTAAATCCCTGGCACGTGGACAGTCAGACTCGCTCGATCCTCTTCCTCACTGATGAAAGCGACAAGCCGGCCCGCATCGGCTTCCGCGTGACGGCTGGCGGCGTCACCTACTGGCTGACACATCTGAAGCTGAATCCTCACGAAACGCGGGCGATTGACCTTCGCCAGTTGCGCGACGACCAGGCGCCGGACTTCAAAGGCAATAAAATTCCCGCCGGAGCGACCGATGGCAGTGTAGCGTGGATTCGCCTCGACAGTGTTGCAGTGGAAGGGCGGCTGGTGGTGATCAAGCAGCAGCAGGGCATGGCCTCGAGTTACGATTGCTCGTCGTGTTCGTGCCCCGCGCATTACAGCGCCCTCTCAGTCGCTCCGGCGACGTTCGGCCTTGTGCCTGCCGTCTATGAGGACATGAGCAGCACGGGAACTTACTATAGCTGTAATGGCGGAAGCACGTACTATTATGACCTGACCAACGCCTCGAGCTGGACCAGTAACAACACGCCCGTTATCGCGATGGACAGCTCAGTGCACTACCGGGCGGACGGGATTGCTGGCGGCACGGCGAACGTCACTGGAAGCTATACGGCCTGCTCCATGTACGACACCAACCCCGACTTCAACTGCCCCTGCATCAATACCTGGACGGGAAACGGCAGCGGCGCGGGCAATGTGCAGAAGCCTACCTTCGTGTGGCCCCAAGCGTATGTCTCCGCAACCAGCCCGTGCGCGAACTCGTGTGAGCTAGACGTGAAGTATTATCAGGTCCTTGATGCAAACCGGCAGCCGATTAACAGAAGCGGGATGGGTGCGGCCGAAAGCGTAGCGTCCGACCCCTCCGGTTCCTGCACAGTCCAAATTACAGACGGCGGAACATGGACCACGGACTCGACAGGCACTTTCACCCAGGTCGACCGGATGACTGCGTGCTGCCCGCAGGGAGCATCATGCACGGGCAAAGTCGACCAAAGTTTTACAGTGAATGGAAGCCCGGTGCAGGTGCTAAGCCATGACAAGTCTCAGGTAGGATCACATTACTTAATAAGTATTGTATGCACGAACGGCCAGGGAGCTTGCCCGGTTTGGGCACCAGTCCCTTGAAATGAGGTGATGTTCATGCGCGTGAAAACATGCTTTTTGCTGATCGCCATTCTTGCTGCCTTCAGGGCCCCCCGGGCAGCGACCAGCTCCGACAGGGGCGGGAGTACCCATCGAACGACGCTCACAGAGAAACTGCAACTCCCCGTCCCCGCGTTTGATAGTGGCGGGAGGCCGATGGTGGACATTGTGCTTGATTTAGCCTATCAGTACCAACTGCCCTTGGGCCTGCAGTATGCCGACGAGGCCGCAGTCCATCGGAAGATAAACGTCAAGCTTCAAAACCACGATCTGCGCAACGTGCTGTCGACGGTAATCAGTCGGCTACCTGAGTATAAAATGACCGTTGGAAATGGCCTGATTCAGATTTTCTCACCCAAAGGGCGTGCGGAGGCGTCGAACTTGCTCAACACGCGAATCCCTGATTTTGAGGTCCACGCTGTGGATACACATGAAGCGAGCGCAGATCTTGCATGCTCATTAGCGAGGCAAATCAATCCTCGTATCGCCTGTTTTCTTTCGCTTGTCCCCGGACAGTGGGGACCGCTGAATGTTACCTTGCACATGCACAACGCCAAGGTGCATGAAATCTTGGATGCCATTGTGGGCCAAAACGGAGCAGCCGTCTGGACTGTTCTGGCGCCTCCAGATGGTATGGCTTCACTCGGGAAGGACCTCTGGTATATCTATCCGCTTAAGCCCTCATTCAAGCAAACGGCGATCGAAAGGTTGAAGGGCCTCTTCCCGCCTCCAGCGGGCGGACATGGAAAAGACACAGACACGGCCGCAGCCAGCCGATAGCCTTGCGCGCATACTTCGCGTATGGTGCGAAGTGTGGATCAAGCCGTGCTCGGCCGCGCGTGTGATGAAGAGGCTGGCACAGAGGCGGTTTTTGTCTCTGCGATCAGCGAAGCTGAGTGGGGTTAGAATGGCGGAGAAAAGAGAATCATAAGTTCTGAATGATGGATGAAGAAAACAGTCCCAAGCCGCCGCAGTGACAGCGATGGCCGGGTGGAAATGCCTCTCGCTCCGCGAGAACGCAGATACTACAAGGCGAGCATCTGCGCCAGCCGCGAGATCGTATCGATCCATCGGGGCACCGGCCCGCATTCTTTCGCCCCTGCCGGGGCTGGCGGGATTTGTGGCGTTCTGTTGTCCCATAGCTCACGCTATGGGCTATCGTCTTTCGCCCGCGTTGCGGGCTGAATGCAGAAAATCCGCAGAGTTACAGAACAACTCTTCGCTACCTCGCGTTGCGGGCTGAATGCCGTCGCTACGAGGGCAATGGCCGGCGGGAATGGTTTTGTAGGGGAGCCCTCCGGGCTCCCGCGCCGTCTGGGCCAACCAACGAGAAAACGGGAGCAAGTAGCGTGGACCTCCGGTCCTGAGGTCCGCGGTTCTCCGTTCCAAAAAGCCAAAGCCGCAGACCGCAGGTTCGGCGGTCTGCGCTACCCGTCTTTCGCCCGCGATGCGGGCTGCTCTCTGCCTACTGCTTACTGCCTTCTGACCTCTGGCTCCTGACTCCTGATAAGACCAAAAGCCGCAGGCCACAAGGGCCTGCGCTACCCGGCTGAAACCACGAAACAACCGTGCCACATGCTAGTGGTAGGGCAAGCTTTGCAGGGTTTGGCGGTCGGGCTGGGTGGGTCTGGCGGATGGCTCGGACACATCGGGTTCAAACTGGGCCTGGGAGGCGCCGATAAAGGCCTGCTGGTTGCGTGAAGGCAGGTCCGAATCTTTTTTTCGCGCCGAGAGCACGTGGAGCAGGAAGGAGCTTCGGCTGGGGCCGCGTGAAAAAAGGTAGTTCTGGTCGCGCCAGGGTTCAGACGAACCTGCCACCAGCTGAACGAGCCTTTTGTGAAGGCTCTCCATCGTTGCCTGTGCGCCCGCGGAGCCGGCCAGGTCCTTCTGGTCGAGGGGGTCGTCCTGCCAGTGGTAGAGCTCGCCGCGCCCGCTGGAATTGTAGATGTATTGCCACTCGGGCGTGGTGAGGCTGATCATGGCCTTCGTCCCGTCCTCATTGAAGATGGGCACCAGTTCCGAAACAACAAAATTGTCAAAAGGCTGGGGCGTAAAGCTGGGATTCCAGAAACGGGCCAGGCTCTCACGGCTGAAGGAGGTGTGGCCGCCGCCGGCGAGGTCGAGCACGGTGGAGAAAAGGTCGCGGATGCGAACGATGTGCCCGATGCGAACGTCCTTTGGAATGCCCGGCCCGGCGACGATGAGCGGAACGTGCAGAAGTTCTCGATAAAGGTTGTAACCGTGGCTGTAAAAGCCCTGCTCGCCGAAAGCTTCGCCGTGGTCGGAGGTGATGATGACGATGGTGTTCCGGCCCTCGGGAGATTTTTCGAGATCATCGAGCAGGCGGCCGACCTGCGCGTCAAGGAAGGCCAGGCAGTTGTCATAGGCGGCCATCAGCGTGGCGCGCTCGGCGGGCGTGATGTCCCGGGCCGGGGCCGGGCCCTGCAGGTCGTTGAACAGCTTGTGGACCAGCCTGTTCGAGAGGGTCCCGAAGCGGTGGTCGTAGGGCGGCTGGGTGAGGTAGGGCACGTGGGTGTCAAAGTAGTTGATAAAGAGGAAATAGGGGTCTGCGGGCGGGCGGCGAAGCCAGCGGAAAACCTGCTGGTTGGTTTCGCGCGCGTCCTGTCGCTTGAGATAGTCAAACCGGCAGAAGGTCTCGTACGCGGGCTGGATGAGCGCCGTGCCCACCAGCGTGCCGGCCAGATTGCGCCGCAGCGATTCGCTGTCATCGCGGTAAACGCCAAAGCCGCGGCCGATGCCCCAGCCTTTCTGGCAGTAATTGAAATTGGCAACAAAGCCGGCCGTTTCATAGCCGTCTGAGTGCAGGGCCTCAGCCAGCGTGCGCGGACCCGGCGGCAGAGGCAGCCACCAGTCGGCCCCGTTCTGATGGGGCAGCAGGCCGGTGAACATGGAGGCGTGCGAGGCCAGCGTCCAGGAAGTGGGGGCGATGGCGTTTTCAAACAGCACTCCGCGGCGGGCCAGGCGGTCAAGGTTGGGCGTGGTGGGGCGCTGGTAGCCATAGGCCGAAAGATGATCGGCCCGGACGGTATCGAGAACGATGAAGATGATGTTCGGGGCCCGGGCTTCTGCCTCGGAAGCCGCCTTCACACCTGCCCCGCCCGGAAAAGGTTCGAGCAGGAAATATCCCACGCCGCAAAGGGTGGCGAGGCTGGCCGCCACCAGGCTCCATGACAGGAAACGCACCCAGCGGAAGCGCCGGCGGGCGGCCAGGCGCGAAACGGGTTTCCACAACAGATAGACGGCCACCACCGCCACGGCCAGGGCTGCTGCAAACGCCGCCAGCGGAACCAGAAAGTCCCGCAAGCCGAATTCCTTGATAACAATTCGGGCGTGGAGCCAGCGGATCCGCAAGGCCACAAAAGCCATCACCATGGCGACATCAGCCGCAACGAGCCATTTGATTCTGTGTGTTCCGGGTTTTCGCCCGGCGAGGAATCCAAGTGCCAGGCCCAACAGGGCAAAAGAGGCGATGTCCACCAGCGGAGCCAGAAACCATTCCAGGGAGCCGATGTCTGGAACCAGCAGGGCCGGAACGATGGGAGAACTGCGGAGCAGCGCGGCTTCAAAGATCCCGAGCAGCAGGCCGGCAAACGCACTGAACACCACAAACCGCGAAATCATCTCTCTGCGGCTTGCGCTGTGGCCAACCGGGGTTGTTCCAAAATGATCCTTCAGGTCCATGCCGTCCTGTTCCACCGTATTCCGCCGCATCAAGGGCTTCAGTTTAGCCTGACACACCTGCCTGGCTTCTACAACTCTACAACCGTATTTGTATGGGAGGGGCGGGGAGCGAAACGGGCGCGACGGTGGGCGGCAGGGGTTTGCTGCCAGGAGTGGCTTCTGAAATGAAAACGCCCCGGCCAGGCGGCGTCAGTCAAGTGCGAGGTATTCTTCCACCTGCTCCGGCCTGAAGCCGACCAGTTCCGGTTCCAGGGAAATCGTCATGCCCGTGCGGGCGTGGACGGTCCGCCGGACGCAGCCCGCCAGCGTGAGTACGTCGTGGGAGGTGGCGCCACCGTCGTTCAGCAGGACGAGCGGCTGGGTTTCATTCACGCGCGCGCCGCCCTCGCGATGTCCTTTGAGGCCGCAGATTTCAATCAGGAACGCGGTGGGGATTTTCACCGGCCCGCCGGCCCGCGAGCGCTTGTTGATTTCTTCGAGGCGCTTCCATTCCGCGATTGAAAAATTGCGATGGATATTGGCGTGCAGGACTTCAAACTCATCTGCGCTCAAGACGAGGTTCTTGAAAAAGGAGCCGGCGTTTCCGCCCTTCTCTTCGCGCGGGAAGGGGAACTTGCGGTCGCGGATCTCGATGATGGCGTCGCGAACCTGCTGGGCGGAGGGTCTGCCGATACCGCGCTCTTTGAAGTAGTCGCCCACGTCCGGGTAACGAAGATCCAGTCTGGCCAGACGGCTGAGCACCAGTTCAATCTCAAGAATGATGAGGTTGTCTCCTATGCCGGAGTTGAAAATGCTTCTGCGGTAGCCGAAGCCGCAGTCGGCGGCACTGGCTTTCAGCACGTTGCCCGTCGCGACCTGCATCACCGTGGCGCTCCTGAACACGTCGCTGATCTGTTGGCCGTACGCTCCGATGTTCTGGACGATGGCCGCGCCGGCCTGGCCGGGAATGTGCGAAAGGCTTTCGATGCCCCAGAAGCCCTCCTCAACCGAGCGGGCGACCACCTCATCCCAGGTTTCGCCTGCTTCAGCCCGCAGCACGACTTTTTCGGACTCCGCGGTTTCTATGGCAATGCCGCGCGTGACGGGATGGATGACCAGTCCGGGGAAGCCGCTGTCGCTGACCAGGATGTTGCTTCCTCCGCCCAGCAGGAAGACGTCCTGCCCTTCCCGCCGCGCAAACCGAAGCGCATCGATAAACTCTTTACGCGTGGCCGCGGTGGCAAAAAAACGCGCCGGCCCTCCCACCTTGAAAGTGGTGAAGGGCTTGAGCGGTTCATCCCGTTTGATTTCGATATGGGTCATGACTCAGTGTAGCGCCCGGTTGCCCGCGAGTCACTGCACGCGTCGCTCGCGGCCGGCCCAGTAGGGTTCGCGCAGTACCTTCTTCAGGATTTTGCCCGTGCCGCCTTTGGGCAGGCCCGGCAGGAATTCCACCGACTTGGGAACCTTGAACCCGGCCAGGTGGCCGCGGCAGTGGTCGAGGATGTCGGCCTCGGCGGCGGTCTGCTCCGTCCGAAGCACCACCAGCGCCTTGGGAACTTCGCCCCACTTCTCGTCCGGAACAGCAATCACCGCGCATTCCAGTACGGCCGGGTGCGAGCTGAGGACGCGTTCAACCTCCGCCGAGGCAATGTTTTCGCCGCCGCTCAGGATCATGTCCTTGGAGCGATCGACGATCAGGATGTAACCGTCCTCGTCCAGGGTGGCCAGGTCGCTGGTGTGGAACCAGTCGTCCCGGATGGCGCGTTCGGTGGCTTCGGGCTGATTCCAGTAACCCGCCATCACCACGTCACTGCGCACAATCACTTCGCCCACTTCCTCGCCGTCGGGCTTGACGTCGTTGCCGTGGATATCCACCACGCGGATTTCCGCTCCGGCAAAGGCGCATCCGGCGGTCGCCTTGCGGCGTAACTGGACATCGGGGGAATCGCCCGCCAGGTGGTCTTTGATGCTGGCGATGCAGATGACCGGAGAAGTTTCCGTCAGGCCGTAACCGCCCTTGGCCGCGCAGGCGGGCATCTTTTCTTCAATTTCTCGAATCAGGGCCGTGCTGCAGGGCGCTCCGCCGACATACATCTGCTTCACGCTGGAGACGTCGTAACGGGCAAAGTCCGGGTGATTGACCATGGCGCTGGCCATCGTCGGAACCATCTGGAGCTGCGTCACCCGCTCCGCCTGGACCAACTGGAGCACCGTCAGCGGATCGAACTTCCGGATCATCACGTGCCGCCCTCCCAGCAGCGTCAGGAAGTGCGGCGATCCCCAACTGTTCACGTGAAACAGCGGGACCGTGTAAAGCCCGACTTCCTTGTCTCCCTGGTGCTCCACCTGCAGCCTGTAAAACGCGTGGAGATACAGGTTGCGGTGGGTGAGCATCACGCCCTTGGGATGCGCCGTGGTGCCGCTGGTGTAGAAAAGCTCGGCCACCGAGTTTTCATCAATGGTGCGGTAATCGATTTCCGCCGGCCCGGCCTCCGCCAGCATCTCGTCGTAAGTTTTTGGATGGGCCCACCCGGGTGGGGAACCCCGCAGCGCCACAAAGTGCCTGACCGACGGGGCGCCCGGCCGCAACTTTTCCAGCAGCGGCACGAATTCGGGATCGAAAAAAAGCACGGCGGGCGCGGCATCGTTCAGGATGTAGGTCAATTCTTCCAGCCCCAGGCGGATGTTGAGAGGGAGAAGAACGGCGCCCAGTTGAGGGACCCCAAAATAAGCCTCCAGCAGGCGGTGGCAGTTGAAGCTCAGGAAGGCCACCCTTTCACCCTTTTTCAGCCCCAGACGGAGCAGCGCGGCCGACAGCCGGTCGCAGCGCTCGTCGAATTCGCGGTAGGTGAACCGCAGGTTTTCGCAGACCACGCCTTCTTTTTTCCCGAAGACGCGCGCGGCATGGCGCTTGAGGAGGACTGGAGTGAGAGGAAGAATCATGGTTGCTTGTTTTCCTTCGGTTATTCCGGGTGAAGCCCAAAAGAGGCGGCGCCTGCGCGGCGATGCACGGCAACCCCTCTCAGGCACAACCCGTCGAATCGACTGCTTCAGACGCTAATACTGGCGCTTTTCGATGCGCGGCCGCTCCACGCGGCTCATGGCCCCTTTTTCAATCGCCGGATGTTTGAGGCCGCGCAATTCGTCCACGTTCGCGCAGACTTTTTCCACCGCGTCGGCAATGTCGTCAACGTCCTGGCGGCTGCCCAGGAACAGATGGTGCGGCAGCCACACCGACTCTTCGTAGGCGGCGCGTTCTGAAACCGGGCAATGATATTTCGTTCTGGGATTCAGTGGTTCCGCGCGGCCCCAGGAAAGCGCCGGAAATTCGGTGGGGTCCAGTGGAAACAGCGCGCTTTTGTAGACCGGCTCGTAGAACAGTCCGTCGCAGGGAATGCCTTCCAGTTCCAGCGCACCCAGGAAAGCCGCCCGCGGAGTGTTGCCAAAAGCTTCCGCGCGGTATTTGAAAACGTACTGGTAGGCCGCCACGCGCGTGTTGCGCTTGTCATGCTCAAGAAAATCGAGGCCGGGAATCTTGCGCAGGCGTTTTTCCAGATGAGCCATGTTGGCCTGGCGCTTTTTGGCCTGCCTGGGAAGGCGTTCGAGCTGCGCTTCCAGGATGGCCGCCTGGAATTCCGTGATTCGGTGGTTAAAGCCGATTAGTCGATGGCCGTAGCGGTCCGTCGAGCTGGCGCGCCCGCAGTTGACGTAAGATTGCGCCCGTTCGTAAAGCGCGAGGTCGCTGGTGATGACCGTGCCGCCTTCGCCGGAGGTCATCAGCTTGCTCGACTGGAAACTGAAACAGCCGAAGTCGCCCGTGGCCCCCGCCCCTTTGCTTCGCCATTGGCCGCCGTGGGCGTGGGCGCAGTCTTCAATCACCGCCAGGTTGTGCCGGCGCGCGATCTTCATGATGGCGTCCATATCGGCGAAGCTCTTGGCCAGGTGGACGGGCAGGATGGCGCGCGTTCTCTCCGTCAACGCCGCCTCAATCAGCCGGGCATCCAGACAGTAGGTGCCGGGGTCGACGTCGACGAAGACCGGCACGGCGTTCAACAGCAACACCGGCCCGACCGTGCCTTCCCAGGTGTAGGCCGGGACAATCACTTCGTCGCCCGGCTCGATGCCCGCCGCCTTCAGCGCCACCTGGATGGCCACCGTGCCGTTGGAGACCGCAAGGCCGTATTTGGCGCCGTGGAACTTGGCAAACTTCTGCGCAAAGCGGTCGGCAATGGTGTTTGGAAACGGATAGCCGCCCCAGTTGCGGCTGGCCAGCACCTTCTGCAGGGCCCGCTCTTCGGTTCGGTTGTAAATGGGCCAGTCGGCAAAAGGTTTTGTCCGGACGGGTTTGCCTCCCGTAATCGCCAGTTTTCCCATTGTTTTTTCCTTGATCAGAATGCCTTGCAACGCCGGCCGCGGAATTCCTGCCCGACGGGCTTTTTATCCCGGTTCGGCGATGACAGCGGGCGCTGAGTCTTCCGGGGATTCGAGCTTGCCAACGACGAACCAATACGCCAGCAGCCCGCTCACCAGCAGCGCCGGCCCCAGCACGAAAGCCGAAACAAAGGAACCCGTCCAGGCAATGAGGAACCCGGTGACCAGCGGCGCGGTAATGCCTCCGATGTTTCCTGCAAAGTTCAGGAACCCGGTCCAGACTCCCACCTCGTCGGGCGGGGCGCAGAGCTGCACCATCACCAGCAGGTTGGCGGTTGCAAGTCCAACAAAGCCCGCGCCGACGATCAAAGCCACGGCGAGATTAGAGCTTTGGACAAACGCTGCGGGGATCATCAGCAGGCCGAACAGGAACCCGAAAGTAATGATACCCTTTCGCGTCAGGGTGGCGTCCCAGCCACGTTTGATCAGGCGGTCGGAAATCCAGCCCCCCAGAGGCTGGCAAACGCCAAACACGGCGTAAGGCATGGCAGAGAATAGACCCGCCTTGATGATGTCCAGATGCCGGGCTTCGTAGAGGTAATCCGGGAGCCAGGTCAACATCAGATACCAGAAATAATCGAAGCAGAAAAAGCCCAGGCAGACGCCCAGCAGGTTGCGGTCAAAATGTACCAGCCGGAAGCGCGGGCGCGCCTGCGGCACGGGCGGTTCAGCCTGCTTTTCCGCTTTCTTTGCCAGTTTGGCGGGGAAAGCAATAAACCACGGAACCAGCCACAGAAGGCCCAGGATTCCGATAAATACGAAAGCGTCGCGCCAGCCGTAGCGCACCAGGAGCCAGGGAATGGCGAGCCCCCCCAGCACCAGGCCGAAGCGGGTTCCGGAATCGAAGAAGCCCGACGGCAGGCCGCGTTCAGCGCGGCCAAACAGCACGCTCACAATCTTGATGCCACCCGGCAGATAAATGGATTCGCCAAAGCCCAGCAGGACGCGAAGCAGGATGAGGACCGCCAGGCTGCCGGCCAGGCCCGTCAGGCCCTGCGCCACGGACCAAAGCGCAAAGGCCCCGGCATAGACCCACAAGAGGTTCATGCGGTCTACCATCAGCCCGATGGGAATCTGCATCAAGGCGTAGGACCAGAAGAAGGCGGAGAGCAGGACTCCTTTCGACTCCGGACCCAGGTGGAGGTCGTGGGAGATCAGCGGCAAGGCAAATGAGATGGTGGTGCGATCGAGATAGTTGATGATCGAGGCAATGAAAAGCAGCCACATCACCACCCAGCGCCGCGTGTTGCTGACGCCCATGGATGGAACCACGGTGAAAGGAGCGCCGGAGGTTGTTCCATTCTCAGGTTTCATTCGATCTCTCAGCCTTCAGGAAGGGCTTGGGCAGAATATCGCATTTCCCAAAGAGTTCAAGGGAAAGATGCAAAATTATACCTCCCGGTTCCGGCTGCCGGCGTTATTGAAATCCATCCGTGCCGCAAAATCCTGTTGCGCGCCAGGGACTGAAGCCGATAGAAAATTGCCCCGTCAGGATATTTTCCCTGTGATATTGTGGTGCCTCGAAAAATATTCCATGCGGAGGCGACTTCCGATGCATCCCATCAGCCGAAGAACGTTCCTTCAGGCAGGCGTAGCCGCCACAGCTTCCTTGAAAGTTCTGGCCCCGGGCCACCCCAGGATTTATCCCGATCGATGGGTTTACGTTTCAACCGCCCTCAAGAGTGACGAAGAACTGAATCGCGTCGAGGGCATCGTGCACACTGCCGCCAGCCACGGTTTGAACGGCATGCTGCTTGCGGCGGGCTTCGATGAACTGGACTTGAAGCCTCAGACATTTCTCAACCGGCTCGCCAGCCTGAAGAAAACCTGCGACAGCCTGAAAGTGGAAATCATCCCGCTGGGATTCAGCGTGGGATACGGCAGCGGGGTCACGGCCCACAACAGGAATCTTGCCGCCGGACTTCCCGTCCATGGCGCGTTGTTTGTTGCCGCGGAACACGAGGCGCATTTCGTCCCTGATTCACCCGCGAAGCTCTTGAATGGCGGATTCGAAAACCGGCAGGGAAATCTGCCGGCGGCCTTTTCCATTCACGGAGGAAACGTTTCGATAGACACAGCAGTGTTCCATTCCGGAAAGGCTTCTGTCCGCATCTCGGATTTTAACGGCGCCTCCGGAGAAACCTACCTGGCGCAGAACATCCGCACCACTCCCCACCGTTGCTATCGCTTGCGCTGCCAGGTCAGGACGGAGGATGTATCGCCCGAAACGCGCTTCCATTTCTGGGCCATCGCGCCGGACGGCCGCAACCTGGCCTACGTGGAACTTCCCATGAAGGCCACCAGCGGCTGGAACAGGGTGGACTGGGCTTTCAACAGCTGGGACGCTGACCAGGTGAGTTTTCGGGTTGGAATTGCCGACGGCAAAGCCCGCCGGGTCTGGGTGGATGATTTGGAACTGCAGGAAGTCGGGCTCACGAATGTCCTGCGCCGGCCGGGAACGCCGGTGGCGGTTCGAAATGAGAAGACGGGTGAAGCTTTACCAGGAGGGACGGGATTACGCCGCCATCGCCGACCCTCAACTCAACTTCCGATGGGACCACGAAGGTCCCTCCATCCACCTGCCGGCGGGGAGCCGAATCCGTCCCGGCGAACGCCTGCGCGTGGATTACTTCCATAGCTTGGCGATTTACAAGAACCAGGTTCCCACCGATATGTCGGAGCCGGAGGTTTACGAAATCTGGAAAAGGCAGATTCCGCTGATCGAGAAATATCTGTCGCCTAAAAAATACTTCCTCAGCGTGGATGAAATCCGCATCGGCGGCTTCTGCAAGGCCTGCAAGGATCGCCACCTGCCGATGGCGGAAATCCTGGGAGATTGCGTCAAACGGCAGGCGGAAATGATTCGCGCCGTGAATCCCGGAGCCGAGGTCTTTGTCTGGTCAGACATGTTCGATCCCAACCACAATGCCCGCAAGCAGTATTACCTGATCGATGGAAGTTTTGACGGCACCTGGAAATATTTGCCGAAGAACCTGGTGATCGCATGCTGGTATTACGAAAAGCGCGATCTGAGCCTGCCGTTCTTTTCCAAACTCGGCTACCACACGCTGGCCGGCGCTTATTACGATGCCGACAACCTGGACAACCCGAAAGGCTGGTTGAAGTCGCTGGACCGTACGCCCGGCGCCATTGGAATCATGTACACCAGCTGGCAGAACAAATACAAGCTGCTTCCTGCCTTCGGCGATCTTGTTTCCAAAAGATGAGAGGGCGCGAAAAGAGATTCAGGAGCGGATATCGAAAAGAGAATCAGCGGATTCAGGCAAAGGGAAGCATGATCCATCCGAGGAGGACGGCAATGCCGACGAAGGCAATGAAGACTTTGGCGCCATAGATCACCTGCTCCCGCAGCGTGCGTTTGCTGAGCACGGCAAACACCACGGAGACGAAGAAGGAAAACAGAACCAGGGCTTCAAAATGAGAGAGAATCATTTTTCTTACCTTGCCGGATAAATCACCGGCAGCTTCCAGCTTCAGGACTTTCTTCCCAGCGCAATGTCGTACGCGTCCAGGATGGTCAGGACGTTCAGCATGCCTGCCGAGATCAAAAACGCGGTGCCATAGTCCGAGCAGATAAAATAGACGTTGCCGCCCCCATAGCCGAAGAATGTGGCCGTCGTCATGGGCACTCCGATGGAAAGCTCGGCAAAGTAGCCCAGCGTGTGCAGGTATGAACCGGAACCGGCGGCAAAAAACTGCCCTTGCATCGCCAGCCCAAACACGAACATACCCACGATGGCCAGGAATAGCACCACGGCCCGCCCTTTGCGCCCCAGCAGGAAGTGTCCCAGCCCGGGAACCAGCCACGCCGCCAGGCACAGGCCGAACAGGCTTCCGGACGTAGGCCGGGGCTGGGCGGGACTGGCAGATTCCTTCGCCGGGTTCTCTTCCTGTGTCGTGGTTTTCCTGGCCATAGGCTGGATCACAATGCCGTTGAGGGTCGGGTCAAAAGGCCGCGCAAAACCCCCACGTTTCCAAGCAGTAACGATACCATACGGCTTAAACCAGCGGCAACAGCCGCCAAAGCGGCGGGAAAGGATGAAAAATGAAGGATGAAGTGTGAAGGCTGAAGGATGAAATGAAATCTGCTGAGCGATCTTTTTCATCCTTCAGACTTCATACTTCACACTTCGCTCGCTTCGTAATGAAGTGCGGTGACGGCGGGAGCACACGGGAGCGAGCGCTCAGACGTTGTCCTGGGTCTTGTAGTCGCAGGCTTCGCGGCAGTCGAGGCAGTAGTATTGGCCGTCTTCGGTGAGCCGGATGCCGTAATCCGCGTGGCAAAGGGCGCAGTACTTGTCGCATTTGCAGCGGTCTTCCGGCTGGCCGCAAACACAGCAGTGAAAGATCTTCCTTGGCATGATCGGATCCTCTCTCCGGCGGGGCGCGGCGGGTTGCACGATTCGCCGGCCACGCGCGGTGCCACAAGGCCTATCATCGGCAGGTGTGATGCACATCCTTGACCCATTTCCTGCGGGCGTGTTAACTTCCATCTTTCGGCATCAGCAGAAGACTTGACCAGGGAGGAATGGATTTGGCCAAACCGGCAGAATTCCGGCCAAAGCGGACAGCGCTTTACTCCGTCCACAAGGCGGCGGGCGCGCGGATGACGGAGTTCGGCGGCTGGGACATGCCCATCGAGTATGCGGGCATTACCCAGGAGCATCTGGCCGTGCGCCAGCGGGCCGGCCTCTTTGACGTGAGCCACATGGGCGAAATCGCCGTGCGCGGCCCCAGAGCGCTGGCTTTTCTTCAATCGATCACCTGCAATGACGTTTCGCGACTGAGCGACCACCAGGCCCAGTACAACGCCCTGATGTACCCCGAGGGAAGCGCGGTGGATGATTGCGTCATCCATCGGATGGGAGAAGACGATTACTTCATCTGCGTGAACGCCGCAAACACGGATAAGGATTTTGAGTGGCTGGTGGAGCACAACACCGTGGGCGCCGGGCTGGAAAACGTCTCCTCGCAGTATTCACAGCTTGCCCTTCAGGGTCCGAAGGCCGCCGCGATTCTGGGCAAAGTGACCGACGCTGACCTCGCTTCCATTCGCACCTACTGGTTTACGCCGGCCCAATGCTGCGGCGTGGAGGGCATTCTGGCCAGGACCGGCTACACGGGTGAGGACGGATTTGAATTTTATTTTTCACCCGAACATTCCGAGACTGTGTGGAACGCCCTGCTGGAAGCAGGCCGGGACGAAGAATTGCAGCCGGTTGGACTGGGCGCCCGGAACACCCTGCGCCTGGAGTCTGCCTACGCGCTTTACGGCCACGAACTGGACGAAAAGACCACCTTGCTGGAAGCCAACCTCGGCTGGATCTGTAAGCTGGACAAAGGGGAATTCCTCGGCCGGGATGTGCTGCTGAAGCAGCGCCAGCAGGGCGTCCGCAAGAAGCTGGTGGGCTTTGAGATGGCCGAGCCCGGCATTGCCCGGGACGGCTACGCGGTGTGGATCGAAGGAGAAAAGGCGGGACAGGTGACCAGCGGTTCGCCCGCGCCGTTCCTGAAGAAAAACATCGGGCTCGCCTACGTTCCGCCTGCGGCAGCCCAGCCCGGCTACGAGTTCATGATCGAAATCCGGCAGAGAAAAGTTCGTGCCAGGCAAGTGATACTACCTTTTTACAGGCGGCCAAAGTAGGATGAAAAGACGGGGCAAAATCATGTCCGGCCCCGAAAGCCAAGCATAAGGGAGCGAGGGTCCCATGTACCCTGAAGAATTTCAATACACCAAAGACCATGAGTGGATTCGATTGGACGGCGATATCGGGACGATCGGCATCACGGACCACGCCCAGAAAGAACTGGGTGACATCGTCTATGTTGAACTTCCAACCTCGGGCGATGAGTTGACGGCTGCGGAGACCTTTGGAACGGTGGAGTCCGTGAAAGCCGTTTCAGAGATTTTTTCTCCCGTCACCGGAAAAGTGACCGCCGTCAACAGCAAGCTGCAGGACCATCCGGAGCTTTTGAATTCCGACCCCCACCAGGGGGCGTGGCTCATCCGCGTTCATCTGTCGGACCCCAAGGAAGTCGAGAATCTGATGTCGTCGGAAGAATATGAGGCGTACATCCTGGAGGCGGAGTCCCACTGATGCGCTATCTCCCGAACTCCCCGCGCGACCGCGAGGAAATGCTGCGGACGCTCGGCCACAGTTCGATTGAAGAACTCTTTTCGCAAATTCCCGAACCCATTCGGTTTCAAGGCCGGCTCGACCTGCCCGGCCCGCTTTCGGAACAGGAAGTTCTGGAGTTTTTCCAGCAGGCCTCGAGCCAGAGCACGCGCGAGTATGCCTCATTGCTGGGTGCCGGCGCCTACTCGCACTTTCGGCCTGCGGCGGTTGACGCGCTGCTTTCCCGCGGCGAATTCTTCACGGCTTACACGCCCTACCAGGCCGAACTCGCGCAGGGTACCCTGCAGGCGATGTTTGAATTCCAGACGCTGATCGCCCAGCTGACCGCCATGGAAGTTTCAAACGCCTCGCTCTACGACGGCTCCACGGCCACCACCGAAGCCGTTCTGATGGCCCTCCGGCTGACGCGCCGCAATCGCGTGGTGGCGGCAAAAACCCTCCACCCCGAGTATCGCGAAGTGATGGCGACTTACGTGCGCCACCTGGGAACGGAAATCGCCGAAGTGCCTTATTCGCCCTCCGGCCAACTGGATCTTGCCGCGCTGGAAGCGGCGCTCAGCCCGGAAACGGCCGCCGTGGTGGTGCAATCGCCAAACTTTCTGGGCGTGATCGAGCAATTCGGCGAGATTGCAGAGCTTGTCCACCGGAGCGGCGCCTTGCTGATCGTGGCAGTGACCGAGCCACTTTCCCTGGGCGTGGTCAACCCGCCGGCGGGCGCGGACATCATTTGCGGCGAAGCGCAATCGTTCGGTGTCCCGGTGGCTTATGGCGGACCCTACGTTGGCTTCCTCGCAACCCGTGAAAAGTTTGTGCGCCAGATGCCCGGGCGGCTGGTGGGCCAGACCGTGGATACCAAAGGGCGGCGCGGATTCGTGCTGACTCTTGCCACTCGCGAACAGCACATCCGGCGCGAGAAGGCCACTTCAAACATCTGCACCAACCAGTCGCTGTGCGCCCTGGCCGCAACCATCTATCTGTGCCTGCTGGGCAAGCAGGGGCTGAAGGCGCTGGCGGAACACAATCTGGCCACGGCCCATTACGCTGCCGGGCAGCTGGCCGCCGTGACGGGAACGTCCGTCCCGTTTGAATCACCGTTCTTCAATGAATTCGTGGTGAAGGCCCCCGGGAACGCCGGGGAGCTTCTGCGTGAGTTGCAGCGGGAAAAGATTCTGGGCGGCGTGAATCTGGGGCGTTTCTACCCTGAGCTGGCCGACCATCTGCTGGTCTGTGTCACCGAGACGGTGAACAAGGCGGCGCTCGACCGGATGGTCAGGGTGTACCAGGAATTTCCCACGCGGAAACAGGCCAGGGCCGCGGCGCCCTCCGGCGCATCGCATCCCGTGGGCCAGGAGAAAGCATGAAGGAACATCCCCGCCACGCCAGGACGCACATCACGCGGGACGAGAACCTGATCTTTGAGAGGAGCTCGCCCGGCAAGTGCGGCGTCGATCTTCCCGCTCCGGAAGTTCAAGCGGGATCGGCGGCTGAGCTTCTGGGTGCCGACCTTTATCGGGAGGAAATTCCGGGTTTCCCGGAGGTTTCGGAGCTGGAGGTTATCCGCCACTTTACGCGCCTCTCCACCTGGAACTACGGCGTGGACACGGGGCTCTATCCGCTGGGCTCCTGCACCATGAAGTACAATCCGCGCATCAATGAGGTGGTGGCCCGCCTGGAGGGCCTGGCGACCGACCACCCTTACGCGCCGGCGGAACTCACCCAGGGCTGCCTGAAAGTCCTGCACGATACGGCGCGCTGCCTGGCTGAAATTACGGGCATGGACGCGGTTTCGCTGCAGCCGGCGGCGGGCGCGCAGGGCGAACTTTCCGGCATCCTGATGATTCATGCCTGCCTGGCCGACCGCGGCGATCCTCGAAAATACATCCTGATTCCCGACTCGGCGCACGGCACTAATCCGGCCAGCGTCACAACTTCCGGCTATCAGGTACGGAACCTGAAATCCGACGCTCACGGCTGCCTTGACCTGGCGGAGCTTGACCGGGCTATGACGGACGAAGTGGCCGGGTTGATGCTGACCAATCCCAACACGCTGGGGATTTTTGAAGTCCGGATTCGCGAGATCTGTGAGCTGGTCCACCGTAAGGGGGGCCTCGTTTACATGGACGGCGCCAACATGAATGCGCTGGTGGGTGTGGCGCGCCCGGCCGACTTTGGCGCCGACGTCATGCACCTGAACCTGCACAAGACTTTCACAACACCCCACGGCGGCGGCGGACCCGGCTCAGGCCCCGTGGCGGTGAGGAAGGTCCTCGAACCGTATCTTCCTTCGCCCACGGTGGTCCAGACGCCGGACGGAACTTACAGCCTGGATTACAATCGCCCGAAAAGCATCGGGCGCGTCCGCGCGTTTTACGGAAATTTCGGGATGGTGGTGCGGGCGCTGGCCTATATCGCCGCCAACGGAGGCGAGGGACTCCTGCAAACCACGCAGGACGCCGTGCTCAATGCCAACTACGTGATGCGCAAGCTGCAGGACCTTTACGATCTGCCCTACAACGAGCCCTGCATGCACGAGTGCGTTCTTTCTGACCGCCGCCAGGCCGCGCGCGGCGTGCATACCATGGACATCGCCAAGCGGCTGATCGATTACGGCTTTCATCCCTACACCACCGCGTTTCCGCTGATTGTGCAGGGCGCCATGATGATTGAGCCCACGGAAAGCGCCAGCAAGGAAGAGCTGGACGAGTTTATTGAAGCCATGCGGGCCGTGGCGGAAGAGGTTGAGGAAGACCCGGAATTCGTTCTGAAAGCGCCCTACTCCACGCGCGTCAGCCGCCTGGACGAGGCCACCGCCGCCCGCAAGCCCATCCTGCGCTGGAAACCCTAGTTTTGGCAGTCGATATAAAATCTTTCCAAACCACAATATCTAGGCTCCCGCAAGATTTGTCGCCCACGATATTGGGTTTTTTTCACTTTACAGCCCCCTCGATTCGTGGTAGTTTGAGCGAAGTGTTTGGGGTAGCTCGCGACTGCCTTTTGTTGCGCGCCAAAGGCATGGCGGGTAAGGCGAGTACGCTCGGAGCTGAACGGCGACGATGCCGGGAGATTACGCCGGGAACTTACCTGTGTGCGTGGCGCATTTCCCTCGAAATCCTGGATCTGGACGTGCGCCCGAGGTGTATCTGCAGCGCGGTTTGCGGGGACCACCCAGTTTTTGAACGGAGGCAATGATCTTGCTGAAATTAAAGAGATTAGATCTGCTCGGCTTCAAGTCGTTTGCAGACCGAACGCGTCTGGAATTCCAGGACGGAACGGTCGGCATCGTGGGGCCGAATGGGTGCGGCAAGTCCAATCTGTCTGATGCCATGAACTGGGTTCTGGGCGAGCAGAAGGTGCGCATGCTGCGCGGCGAGCGCATGACAGACGTCATCTTCAACGGCACCGGCAGCCGCCCTCCAACGGGCATGGCCGAAGTGAGCCTGACGCTTGAAGATCTCGACTACGACTCGAGTGAAGAAGTATCTGAGCCATCGGAACCGGTTGAGGCCCAGGCGCCATCCGAGGATGACCCAGATTCCACAGAGGATTCCTCCAACCCGGCGGCAGGCGAAACGTCTGAAATCACGCGGGCTGCCGCCACCAAACGCGCCGTCTACAAAGGCTACCTGAAAGACGGTTCGGGCCAGATCACCGTCACCCGCCGGTTGTTCCGGTCCGGCGAAAGCGAATACCTGATCAACGGCCGCGCCAGCCGGTTGCGCGACATTCAGGACGTCTTTATGGGCACGGGCCTGGGCCCGGAATCCTACGCCATCATTGAGCAGGGGCGCATCGGCCAGATTCTGAGTTCCAAGCCGTCCGACCGCCGCCTGATTCTGGAAGAAGCGGCCGGCATCTCCAAATTCAAGGCTCGCAAGCGGGCGGCGGAGCTGAAACTTGAATCCTCGCGGGGGAACCTGTCGCGCATCACGGACATCCTGGAAGAAGTCATCAAGCAGGTGAACTCGCTGAAGCGCCAGGCGTCCAAGGCGCGCCGCTACCGGGAGCTTCATGCGGAGATGATGGGGCGGCAGAAAGTCACCCTGGGCTCGCGGCTGCGGATGCTTGAATCTCAGTGCCAGCAGCTTGGCAAAGATTCCGAAACGCTCCAGCAGCTCTGCGCTGAAGAGAGCCGGGGGCTTGAGCTGCTGACGAACGAGCAGCGGACCACCACGGCGCGCTGCGAAGAACTGGAAGGCCGGCTGATTTCCGTCCGTGAGACGGTGGCGGAAACCGAGCTGGAACGCCAACGGCTGCAGTCGCGTCTTGAGCAGATCCGGCAGCAGATTGCCGCGCTGGATTCCAGAAGCGCCGACGCAAAGCAGGAGAGCGGGCAGATCCGTTTGCGAATGGAGTCGCTTGAGCAGGAAGCCGCCCAGCGGGCCCGGGAACATGAAGCGCTGCTGCAGGAACAGGCGGCGGCCGAAGAAGAGGGCGCGCGGCTGCAGGAGAAGCAGGAAGAACTCGGGCAGCGCATTCGCGAAGCCGAGCGGGCCGTTGAGCAGGCTCGCCAGGCGCTCATGGCATCCATCAGCCGGGCCTCCAACCTGCGCAACCAGCTTGTGCAGGCGGAGGAAATGGGCCTGGCCCTGGACCGCCAGGAAGCCAGAATCAGCGAAGAACGCGCGGGCGTTGAAGCCGAGCGCGGGCAGCACGCCGCCGAACTCGATGCGCTGGTGCAGGAAAACGAACGCTTCCAGAACGAGCTGTCGCAGCTGGCCGAATCGGTTTCGCAGACGGCCGCGGCGCTGGACCAGGCGCAGCAGGCGGAAGCGGCCGGGAGACGGGACCTCGAAAACCTTCACCGTGAGTTTTCCGGAATGCAGGCCCGCAAGCAGACTCTGGAAGAGTCGCTGGCGCGCCACGCTTATTCCACGGAAAGCGTTCGCCGGCTTCTGAACGGAGAATTCCCATCGAACGGCCATCACTTCCGGCCGCTGGGCGTGCTGGCGGATTTTTTGGAAGTTTCTCCCGGATACGAGGAGGTTGTTGAAGAATTCCTGAAGTCAGAGCTGGACTGCGTGGTGGTTGAACAGCACGCGGAAGCGCGCTCGGGCATTGAGATCCTGCAGGCGGAAGGCACCGGGCGGTCGACGTTTTTTGTGACCCACTCGGACGCCGCCGGCCACCCTGGCAGCAACGGCCATCACCAGATCAGCCAGGAGCCGGGCGTGGTGGCTTCGCTTCGTGAGATGGTGCGCCTCGAGCCCCGGCTGGGGCTGAGCGGCGATTCGCCGCTGCCCTCGCTGAGCAAGGCCTATCTGGTGGAAGACACCGCGGCCGCCGAGAGGCTGGCCGTGAGTTATCCCGAATGCCACTTTATGACGCGCTCCGGTGAGCACTATCATCACCGCTTTGTTTCCGGCGGGCATGGATCGAGCGCGGGACCGCTGGCCCTGCGGCGCGACTTCCGCGACCTGGAACGGCGCGCCGTGGAAGTGGAATCGGACATTCAGGCGAGGGAAGCCAAACTCGCTGCCATTGAAGAACAGGTGGCGACCCTGAAAGAGAGTTTGAGCGGCCTGAACGCGGCGCGGCAGGAGTCAGAAAAGAACTCCGTCGTCGGATCTGAGCGGCTGCGGCAGGTTCAGCAGGCGCTGGCCCGCACGCTGGAACGGTTGCGGGTTTTTGCAGAGGAGAGCCAGCGGCTGGAGGCTGAGCGCCAGTCGCTCGAATCCAAACAGGTGGCCCTCCGAGCCCAGCTTGAAGCCGAGGAAGCTGAAAGGGTGCGGCTGGAGGCGGAGATCGCTGCCAGCTCCGAACAGGTGGGCGTGGAGCGGCAGAGATTTGACCAGGGTGCCCTGACCCTGGCCCAGGCGCAGGCCCGCTTCAGCACCTTGCAGGAACGGACCCGGGCGCTTGCTGCTGACCGGGCGCGGCTGGATGCCCAGGCGCGCGAAATGGGCGACCGGATGGATCATCTTGCCCGGCAGGTGAGCGGCTGGGAAGAGAGCCAGCGGCAGCTTGCCACGGAAGCGGATTCCACGCGGGAGCGCGACGCCGAGCTTGAAACCACCCACGCCCGGCTGAAGGAAGAGTTGCAGGGCATCGGAAGCGAATTGCAGATAGTGCGTGCGCGGCGGGATGAACTCCGGCCGCAGGTTGAGCAGGCCCGCGCCCGCTACGAATCCGCGCGTGAAAAGCGCTCTGAGGTTGAAGTCGCGCTGGCCCGTGCTGAATCTGACCGCGACCACCATGCCGCGCAGTGCCGCGAATTGCTCCAGCAGGAACCCGAAGCCTTGCTGGCTGAGCTGGCCGAAGAGGCTTTGCTGGCGGGCGAAGCTCTGGAAACTGCGGAAGAGGAAGTTCGGCAGCTCAAGAAGAAAATCGAAAATCTCGGTCCGCTCAACATGATGGCGCTTGAGGAACTGAAAGAAGCCGAAGAGCGCTACGAATTTCTGGAAGGCCAGCGGCAGGACCTGCTTTCTTCCATTGAAGACACCGCTCAGGCCATCAAGGAAATCGACCGGCTCTCCCGCCTGCAGTTCATGGAAGCCTTCAAGGCCATCAACAGCAACTTCGCGGAATCGTTCCGCACGCTGTTCGGCGGCGGCATCGGCCAGTTGCGGCTGAACGATCCGGAGGATCCTGACAGCGGGCTTGATATTGTGGCCCAGCCGCCCGGCAAGCGCCTGCAGAACATCCTGCTGCTTTCCGGTGGTGAAAAAGCCCTGGCCGCGCTGGCGCTGCTGATCGCCATCTTCCGCTACACGCCCAGCCCCTTCTGTGTGCTGGACGAAGTGGACGCGCCGCTCGACGATACCAACGTCGGCCGCTTTACCCGGCTGATCCGCAAGATGAGCTCTGCCACGCAGTTCATCCTGATTACCCACAACAAAACGACCATGGAAATCGCCCGCGCCATCTACGGCGTCACCATGGAAGAACCCGGCGTCTCCAAACTGATCTCCGTGCAACTGGAAGAGTTCGAGGAAGAGCTGGAAGCCGTGCCGGCGTGAAGGGGGTGAAAGAAGGTTGGTCGCAGTAGCCGCGGACAGTGCCTTACCTCCCGTGGGCCTTTTCGATCAAAGAACCAGCAGTCAGGAAATCACCGGCTGTCGCTACTCCGCTCAAATATGACTTCGTCGAATGAATATTTGACCCCCGAACACGCGTTGGCTTACCTGGCCAAGTCAGAGAAGCTTCCCCACCGGGCCGAGGGCGAAGCGGTTTTGCTTGAGATTCTGCCATCAACGATAAAGAGGGTCCTCGATGTTGGCTGCGGAGATGGGCGCTTGTTGGCGCTGGTCAAGCTGGCTAGACCTCAGGCTGCAGGAGTGGCATTGGATTTCTCTCCGGTCATGCTGGAAGCTGCTCAACGCCGATTTGCCGATGATCCTTCTCTCAAGGTTGTAAAGCACGACCTGGCTTCGCCGCTACCCCCTTTAGGGAAGTTCGATGCAATAGTCTCTTGTTTCGCTATCCACCATCTGGATGATGCAAGGAAGAAGATACTCTTTCGAGAGATTTTTAAAGCACTTGACCCAGGTGGAGCATTTTGCAATCTAGAGCATGTTGCCTCGCCCACCCAGGAGCTGCACGAGGCATTTTATGCGGCCATTAACGAATCTCGAAAGCAAGAGGACCCTTCAAACCAGTGCCTTCCAGTCGAGACGCAGCTACGATGGATGCGCCGAATCGGGTTTCGAAATGTGGACTGTTTCTGGAAGTGGCGTGAACTGGCTCTACTGGCGGGTTACAAATAGCCGATGGGATGCGCGTAGATCATGATTCTTGCGATGGGTGCGCTCACCGAGACTTACCAAACAAAGCTGCCGCCTGTATACACCCCGCGCAAATCAAATGCAACCGCGCATTAGCCGCCCAAGCACCGTGTAGAACCATGTACGCCTTTTCTTTCCCATTGACATGATTTTTTGATGCTTTAGAATTGAGAGCTGCAAACTTCCACTATGCAAGGGACACACACTTGATCATTCATGAAACGAATCTCCCGGGGACCACACTTTTATCTCGCGGCAAAGTGCGCGACATTTATGCGGTGGGTGACGACCAGCTCCTGGTTGTTGCGTCGGACCGCATTTCGGCCTTTGACGTGATTCTGGACCAGCCGATTCCGGACAAGGGACGGGTGCTGACGCAGCTTTCGTGCTTCTGGTTCGACCGATTTCTGGGCCTGGTGCCCACCCACTTTCTGACGGCCGATTTGTCGGAGTATCCGAAGGAACTGCAGGCGTTCGCGGACCAGATTGAAGGCCGCTCGATGCTGGTGAAAAAGGCCCAGCCGTTCCCCATCGAGTGCGTGGTGAGGGGATATCTGGCCGGGTCGGGCTGGAAGGAATATCGCTCGAACGGCACTGTTTGCGGGATCAAGCTGCCCGAGGGGCTGATGGAATCAAGCCGCCTGGACGAGCCGATTTTTACGCCGGCCACCAAGGCCGAGACGGGCCACGACGAAAACATCTCTTTTGAGGAGATGGTCAAGACGATTGGAAGAAGCGCTGCAGAAAAACTCCGCGACCTGAGCATTCGGCTTTACGCGGAGGCAAGGAAGTACGCCGAGGAACGTGGAATCATTATTGCGGACACGAAGTTCGAATGGGGCCGGCTTGGAGAAGAAATCATCCTGATCGACGAAGTGCTCACGCCGGATTCTTCACGCTTCTGGCCCAAAGACAGCTATACGCCCGGAAGATCGCAGCCTTCCTTTGACAAGCAGTTTGTGCGGGACTACCTGGAATCAACCCACTGGGACAAGACTCCTCCCCCGCCGCCTCTTCCCCCCGAGGTTGTCGAGAAAACCAGTCAGAAGTACCGGGACGCCTATCGTCTTCTGACTGGGAAAACGCTGAATTCCTGATTCTGAACGGGCCGAGAGCAGCATGGCACACTGGAACTGGGTCGACTGGGTCCTGGCAACCATCGTTCTTGTATCGGTGGTGACGGCCATCTGGAAAGGCTTTGTCACCGAACTGATTGCCCTGGCGTCAGTCATAGCCGGGCTGGTGATCGCAGCGTTCAACTACGAGCGGCTGGCTCCACTGCTGCAAGGGTTCATGCGAAGCCGCGGAGTTGCGTTGGGCGTCAGCTTTCTGGTGCTGTTCGCCGCTGTCATGCTGATCGGGGCGCTGATTTCAGTTCTGTCCAAGAAACTCATCAGGAAAGTGCAGCTCCAGTGGTTCGACCGCTTTCTTGGAGGGCTTTTCGGCCTGGCCCGGGGTGTGCTGGTCGATTGCATCGTGCTTCTGGTGATGATGTCGTTTGCCATCCAGCAGGGAGCGGTGCAAAAGTCAGCGCTGGCCCCATACTTTATCGCGGGCTCCAGGGTTGTGGCGCTTGCTGTGCCCGGCCATTTGCGAAAGGAATTTCGCGCTGGCTTTGAGAAGTTTAGAAGGGAACTGATTCAACACGACAGGAAAGCCATGGAAGCCCATTCAGCGGAAAAACAGAACCTTTAGAATTGGAGTGGTGGGGTGAAGAACCAGCTCGATGCTCTCATCAATCAGTTAGTCGACCATGACATCCTTTTTGAGGACGCTGTCGGCGAGTTTGAAAAGCGGTTTATCAGGAAGGTCCTGGAAAAGAATAATGGCAACCTCTCCAAGGCGGCCAAGGCCCTGCGCATTCATCGCAACACCTTGAGCCGGAAGATCGCAGCACTGAAGCTTGACCACCAGCCGAAGAGCCGGAGGCGCCCCCGCACCTAGAAACAAAAAGCCCGGGCGCCGCCGGCAGCCCCTCTAAACTGGGCTCCCGGAACGCCCGGGCCATTCATTCCCTGCCGCGTGGACTTCAGCGGCCAAACCGTGAGGGCCGATGACCGGGCCCCCCCGGAAAAAAGCACTGACTGACCTATTTCCCCTTTGTGGCTGCGGCCTTCTTCTTTTGAGCCGCCGCCGCTTCCCTCTCCGTCGCCATCTTCAGAACACTCTCGTCAATCTTCGCGTCGCTCAAGGTCAGCGTGAAATTCGGATCGGTTGAATAAGACGCGAGGTTCCCCTGGAATCGGAGCGGATCGCCCGGCTGCAGTAACTTGACGCCCGGCTGGGAATCCTGGAGGACGATGTCATAGGTCCCTTCCTTGGATTGCGAATCGGGAGTAACGTCCACGCGCACCAGATAAGTTTTCGGGTCGGCGCCGGGTTGGACGCTGTCAACGTGGCCGACCAGTCCGAGGGGCTGACCCTTCAACTGTGCCCAGTTTTGCTGCGCCGTGTCGCCACCCACAGCAATGGCGTCCCCAATCTTGTAAAACGCATCAAGATTGACATTCCCGGTCTTGGCGTGTTCCGGCGGCGGCGCCACGCTGAAGTCGGCCGGTATGCTTGTCGTGGTCTTCGCCTCGGCCAGGAGCTTGTCCGAGCCTGCGTTGGAGCCGTGCTGCGCTTCATAAACCTGGTCGTAGAATTTCTTTAACCGGTCTGCGTTGGGGCTGTTGCTGCTTTCAGCCAATGTCGTGGCACGGGCCAGGTACCAGATGGCCTTGTTGATATCCCGAGGCGACTGGTTGTAGTACGACTGGCCAAGCAGTGAATAGATCAGGACATTGGTGGGCTCATCCTGGGCAGCCGCCTCCAATGACTTGATGGCCTGGTTATAGTCCTTTTGCTGGACCGCAACAAAACCAAGCGCTATGTTGAAGACCGCCCGCTTGGTTTTGGGTTTGACGTATTCTTCAAACTGTTGTTCGGTGACGCCGTCAGGTTTCTGCAGGTTCTGCAAGACCTCGAGGCCGTGCTGGGCGTGCTGCTTGGCCTCTGGCAGTTCAGCTGAAGCATTCGCGTCCGAACCATTGAATGTGTAAGGAAATGTGAAGCTGAGGTAGGAAAGCGCATCCAGGTTGTCGGGATCGGCGCCGAGCGCTTTCTTGGCGGACGCGACAGCCTCCTTCGTCTGGTTGAGTTGAGCGTATGTCTGCATCTCGGCTACATACGCATTTCCCAGAAAATCAGACTTCGGATTCTTTTCGATAAAGGCCTGGATCAGCTTAACTCTTTTGCCTGCATCTGTCTCCTTAACAAATTCCTGAAACGCATCGTATTCAGCGCGGCTCTTCCACTGCGGCTTCTTCGCCTGAGGCGCGGCGGGAACCGGCGCTGGCGACGCGGCTGAGGGATGCACCATCAGCGTTCCTGTGAGTTGGCGTGCGGCGTGCAAGGAGTTTGGCAAGCAGAAGAAGCCAGCCAGCAGCATCATGCTGAAAAGCACAGTCGTTTTCTTCATTGTAAAACTACCTCTTTGTTCTAGGGTTTTGACTTCCGGGCCCCAAGGAGTCTTTGCCTGGCCCGGGTCCGCCGTGGAAGACTCGCTGTGTTCCGCCCAGTCACTCGGCCGGCCGGACCCCGTCGTTCTGGAGCACTGTTCCAAATACCAAGACTTTACTAACATTGCAAGAAAAAACTTATAAGCTGCTTCCCCTTCCGCCCTGGAACGAATATGTCGCACGCTTAATTTAGATGCAAGAAATCAGCCATCCGTCCCTTTAAACAGCTTACCATTTATCGCACACTGGCACATCATTATCAAATTCAACCATTTACCCCGACAACCGAAAGTTGAATTCCACGTACTGCCAGCCAACACCTGCAGGGTTACTCCGGGAGGGGCTCCCACTGATCCGCTTCCATGATGCTTGAGGTTGCCCTGGATCCTTCCTGTGCACGGTGTATTGTTTGAGCCCGGGGAACAAGCAGACTTAAAAACATCTCCCAGTTTCCAAATGGGATTGCAATTTTCGCACGTTTAGCACAATATGGCAACTTTCCTATATAGATTTTCAGGGACCAACTGAAAGGAACGCAACGTGCCAAAGAAAACTGTTGAAATCGCAAAGCCAGAAGGGAAGTTGGGGGTCATGATCTGCGGAATGGGCGCCGTGGCTACCACATTTATAGCCGGCGTGGAGGCCGTTCGCAGGAACCTCGCGCGCCCGATCGGCTCGCTGACCCAGATGGGTACCATCCGCCTGGGAAAACGAACGGAGCGGCGGATTCCGCTGATCAAGGACTTTGTTCCTCTTGCGGAACTGCCGGACCTCGTCTTTTCTGGATGGGACATTTTCCCCGACAACTGCTACCAGGCGGCCCTGAAGGCCGGCGTGTTGCAACAGACCCACCTCAATGAAGTTAAGGATTTTCTGGAGGCTATCCGGCCTCTTCCTGCCGTGTTCAACCGCAAGTACGTAAAGAAGCTGAACGGGCCCAACGTGAAGCGGGGCAAGACCAAAATGGACCTCGCCAAGCAGTTGATGGACGACATTCAGGCCTTTCGCGAAAAAAGTGGGGCCAGCCGCATGGTGATCATCTGGTGCGGGTCCACTGAAATCTTTTTGAAGCCGGGACCCGTGCACCGGTCCATTGCTTCGTTTGAAAAAGGACTCCGCTCATCGGACCCCGGCATCGCTCCCAGCATGATATACGCCTATGCGGCGCTGAAACTGGGCATCCCCTTTGCCAACGGCGCCCCCAACCTGACCACCGACATTCCTGCGCTCCATCAGTTGGCCCTGGAGAACAAGGCGCCCATCTGCGGAAAGGATTTCAAGACCGGACAAACGCTGATGAAGACCATCCTCGCCCCCGGGCTCAAGGCGCGAATGCTCGGGCTGACCGGCTGGTTTTCAACCAACATTCTCGGCAACCGCGACGGGGAAGTGCTCGACGATCCCATGTCGTTCCGCACCAAGGAGGAGAGCAAGCTGTCGGTCCTGGAATATATTCTTCAGCCGGACGTTTACCCGGAACTTTACAAGGATTTCTACCACAAGGTGCGGATCAACTACTATCCGCCGAGCGGCGACAACAAGGAAGGATGGGACAACCTCGACATTTTCGGCTGGATGGACTATCCCATGCAGATCAAGATCAACTTCCTTTGCCGTGACTCCATCCTGGCTGCGCCCATCGTGCTGGATCTCATCCTGTTTATGGACCTTGCCCAGCGCTGCCCGGAAATGGCCCGAAAGGGGATCCAGGAGTGGCTCTCCTTCTATTTCAAGAGCCCCATGTGCGCTCCCAACCTTTACCCTGAGCACGACCTGTTCATCCAGCTCATCAAGCTCAAGAACACCTTGCGCTACCTGCGGGGCGAGGAACTGATCACTCACCTGGGCCTCGAGTACTACGACTGAGAATCTGGCAGGCTTCTCAGAACTTGTTGAACTGCGTTTGACAAAAACGCGCCAGGGTTCGGATAATCAATGAGCGGCTGGCAACGCTGCCTGGCGCTGCTCTATGAGAAAATTCTTCCTGGCCCAGATTGCGATCCTGATGGCAGCCGCCTGCCTGCCGGCGGCGCAGCGTTCCGCTGCGGAGGCCCGGCAAGTCGCTGATCAAGTGCTCCAGCGCGCTATTGTCATCGATACCCATGCCGACACGCCGCAAATGATGCTGGATGAGGGCTACGATCTGGCGGACCCGGCAAGCCCCTACATGATCAGCATCCCCAAGATGCGCAAGGGCCACCTGGGCGCGGAATTTTTCTCCATCTGGGTGCCCACGGACTGGCCCCGCCAGGACCTGGTTCACCGTGCCCTGGACCTGATTGACGTGGTCAACGAGCAGGTGGCGCGGCACGCGGACGCGCTCGGCCTGGCGGGCAGCGCTGGGGATGTGGTTCGCCTCCACCGGGAACACAAGATTGCCATTCTGATGGGGCTCGAGGGCGGGCACATCATCATCGATGACCTTCGGGTGCTGGACAATTTCTACCGCCTGGGTGTCCGCTACATGACGCTCACCCACACCCGCGACACGGAGTGGGCGGACTCTTCCGGAGATACGCCCCGCCATAACGGGCTGACGCCTTTCGGCCGCCAGGTGGTTGAACGCATGAACCGCCTGGGCATGATGGTGGATATTTCGCACGTCTCGGACAAGACCTTTTACGATGCCCTGGCAGCAAGCAAGGCGCCGGTCATCGCTTCTCATTCCTCCTGCCGCGCCCTGTGCGACGCGCCCCGGAACATGACCGACGATATGATTCGTGCGCTGGCCAAAAATGGCGGCGTGATGGACATTAATTTCTACTCTGCTTTCCTCGATCCCGGGTTTCGCGCGGCGTCGGACAAAATTTCCAAACCGGTGAACGCCGCCATAGCGGCCGCCCGGAAGCAGCGTGAGCGTGAAGGCAAGACTCTGAGCTATGCGGAGGAGAATGCGATCCGCGTAAAAATGCAGGCAGATATTCCGCAGCCCAGCTACAAGGTGATTGCCGACCACATTGACCACGCGGTGAAAGTGGGCGGCATTGACCACGTCGGCCTGGGTTCAGATTTTGACGGCATCGATGCCATTCCCCGCGGCATGGAAGACGTTTCCCATCTCCCCAATCTGGTGGAGGAACTTGCGCGGCGGGGCTACAGCCAGGAGGACCTGGAAAAGATCCTGGGCGGCAACGTCCTGCGGGTGATGCGGCAGGTGGCCCAGGTGTCGCAGGAAATGCAGACGGGAGGAAGTGCACAATGAGAAACAGAAATCTCCTCAATCGGATACTTTGGGCCGGGTTGATCCCGGCGCTGCTGGTGCTGGGAGCGTGTGAGTCTGCCAAGAAGGAACAACCCGCCGCTCCCCCGAGCCAACCCTCCCTCAACAATCCGTCGGCGCTCAATGCAAAGGCGCCCGACGTCTACTGGGCGAAATTTGACACCACCAAGGGCAGCTTTGTCATCAAAGTCAACCGTGACTGGGCGCCCATTGGAGCCGACCGCTTCTACAACCTGGTGAAGAACGGCTTTTACAACGACGCGCGTTTTTTTCGGATGATCCCCGGCTTTATCGTCCAGTTCGGCATCAGCGCGGACCCGAACGTTTCCGCGGTGTGGCACGATGCTGACATCCAGGACGATCCGGCCAAGCAGAGCAACGTGGCCGGGACGGTCACTTTTGCCACGGCCGGGCCGAATACCCGCACCACGCAGGTGTTCATCAACCTGGCGGACAACAAGATGCTGGACTCCCAGGGTTTTGCCCCCTTTGGAGAAGTCACTGAGGGAATGGACGTCGCCAAGAGTTTTTACAGCGGTTATGGCGAAGGCGCTCCCCAGGGCAACGGCCCCGACCAGCAACTCATCCAGAGCCAGGGTGAATCCTACATGGCTGCGAACTTCCCCAAGCTCGACAAAATCAAGTCGGCCACCGTTTCGCAGTCGGCGCCTTAACCCCGTGGGTTCCCGCCCCGCGAGGGCGCGGGTCGGCTCGCCTCTGCGGACGCCGATATCTGAAAAATATCCTTTAGCAACAGGAACAGGAGAACGAATGGAAAAATTGCAACCCGGGCTTCATGCCATTATCGAAACATCTGCCGGAACCATGACCTGCCGGCTCTATCCGGAGCATGCGCCGAAAACGGTCGAGAACTTTGTCGGCCTGGCTCAGGGAACCAAGGAATTCTCAGACCCCAAGACAGGCAAGGCGGTCAAGCGTCCCTTTTACGATGGATTGATCTTCCATCGCGTGATGCCCAATTTCATGATCCAGGGTGGCTGCCCGCTCAGCACCGGTACCGGCGGCCCCGGCTACCAGTTTGAAGATGAATTTACAAAGGAATTGCGCTTTGACCAGGTGGGCAAACTGGCCATGGCCAACGCAGGACCCGGTACCAACGGCAGCCAGTTCTTCATCACTGTGGCCCCCACGCCCTGGCTGAACGATCATCACACCATCTTCGGCGAGGTGGTCCAGGGCCAGCACGTCACCACCAAGATCTCCATGGTCTCGCGCGACGGCCGCGACAAACCCGTCGAGCCCGTGGTCATCAAGCAGATTCGAATCGAAGAAGTGAAATGAAGGAAGAAGTGTGAAGGATGAAGGATGAAAGCAAACCCGGCATGGGCAATTAGCGATCTTTGGTCTTGGGGTTCTTGGTACGCTTTGATTTCACGATAATTGTTGTCAGAATCGCAATAAGCTCGTTTGTCTCCTGAATGAGTGGATCGAGTCTGCTTCGTGGAACAAGGCCGGATTCAGCCATCAATTCGAGCCAGTAAATGCTTTCTCTTGCTTCCTTCTGTGCAACTGCGTATTTGTGAATGAAATCGGCGCGACTCTCGCCGGATAACGCTTCCTGCAAGTTCGCGCCGATTGAAGTTGCCGCCCGAACATACTGCTTTGCCAATAGCCAGGCCGCTCCATCTTTCCGTTCGGCCAGATAGCGATAGAGTTTCAGCGCCCGGAGTGCATATTGGAAAGATCGACTTCTAATATCAACCGGTCGATCTTGAGGCTTTCTTTCATCCTTCATCCTTCACGCTTCATCCTTCATCAAACGCCTATGACGTCCACGAGTTCTTTGACGGAGTCGGCGGATTTTTGCAGCGCTGCCTGTTCTTCCGCGCTCAGCTTGATCTGGATGATCTCCTCGATCCCGTTCTTTCCAAGCTTCACCGGAACCCCGACGTACAGGCCGTTGATTCCGTACTCGCCTTCCAGGTAAGCGGCGCAGGGCAGAATCTTCTTGCGGTCGTAGAAGATGGCTTCCACCATTTCCACCGCCGCGGCCGACGGCGCGTAGAAGGCGCTTCCGGTTTTCAGATAACTCACGATCTCCCCGCCGCCCTTGCGCGTGCGCTCGATGATGGCGTCGAGCTTGTCCTTGCGGCATCAGTTCGCCGACCGGAATGCCCGCCACGGTGGTGTAGCGCGGCACGGGCACCATGGTGTCGCCGTGGCCGCCCAGCACAAATCCCTGGACGTTCTGCACGGAAACGTTCAAGGCTTCGGCGATAAAGGTGCGGTAGCGCGCCGTGTCCAGAATGCCCGCCATGCCGATCACGCGGTTCTTTGAAAAGCCGCTCACCTTCAGCGCGGTTTGCGCCATGGCGTCCAGCGGATTGGTCACCATAATCAGGATGGCTTCAGGCGAAACCTTGACCACCTTTTCGATGGTACCTTTCACCACGTCGTAGTTCTTTTTCAACAGATCGTCGCGGCTCATGCCGGGCTTACGCGGAAAACCGGCCGTCATCACCACCACGTCCGAATTCGCGGTATCGGCGTAATCGTTGGTGCCTTTCACGCGAACGTCGTAACCCTCAATCGGCCCCGCCTCCAGCAGGTCCAGGGCCTTGCCTTGCGGCACTCCTTCCAGAATATCGATCAACACCACATCGCCAAGCTGCTTGTCAGCCAGGCGATGGGCACACGTGGCGCCAACATTACCTGCGCCTATGACTGTCACTTTCTTGCGCATCTCCAACCTCCCTGTTCGTAAATGTCCAGTGGGTAGCCGCTCTTCGCGGTTTTCTCGCTGTGGGTTTCAGAAAGACCACGGCCAGCCATGCGCTGACCGTGGCTACCAGAGTTCCTATGCGGCGCCGGCCTTCACCTGCGTCATGTTTTCGATGATGGCGTCGGCAAAGGCGGCGGTGCCGAGTTTTGTGACGCCTTCGATGCCTTCCATCTTCATCAGCCGCTCCAGGTCGTAAGTCACCCGGTGCTGTTCGATGGTGGCGGCCAGCGACCGCTCGATCATCTCGCCGGCTTCCGGCCATCCCATAAATTCAAACATCAGCACGGCTGAGCGGATGAGCGCTGCGGGATTGATGACGTCCTTGTCGGCGTATTTTGGAGCGGTGCCGTGGGTGGCTTCGAACACCCCGTAGCCGTCGCCGATGTTGGCTCCGGGCGCCAGGCCCAGTCCGCCGATCTGCGCCGCGCAGGCGTCGGACAGGTAATCGCCGTTCAGGTTGGGCGTGCAGAGCACCTGGTATTCGTCGGCGCGGGTCAGGATCTGCTGGAAGATGGAGTCCGCAATGCGGTCGTTCACCAGAATCATCTGCTTCCACTTGCCCTTGCCGTGCGTCGCGTAGATGGAGTCCAGGCAGTCCTTGACCTCTTGGTAGATCTGCTGTTTGAAGGCGTCAGTCGCCATTTCAAGGCCGGGCTCGATCATGGCTGCATTCGCTTCAACCGAGAGATTGGGATCGTGGTCTTTGTTGCCGATAATCCAGCTCTCGCGCTCCGTGATAATCTTGTCGCGGAATTCTTCGCGCGCCAGCTGGTAGCCCCAGTCGCGGAAGGCGCCTTCAGTGAACTTCATAATGTTGCCCTTGTGCACCAGCGTCACGCGGTTCAGGCCGTGGTCGAGCGCGTACTGGATGCCCCGGCGGACCAGCCGCTTGGTTCCCAGAATGGAAATGGGTTTGATGCCGATGCCGGAATCCGCCCGCACCTGCTTGTTGGCCTTTTCTTCGCGCAGCAGCGAGTTGACAAATTCGATGGCGCGCCGCGCCTGGTCCGTGCCTTCACGCCATTCGATGCCCGCGTAGACGTCCTCGGTGTTTTCACGGAAGATGATCACGTTCATTTTGGTCGGGTTCCGCACGGGCGAGGGCACGCCGGGAATGAACTTGACCGGCCGCCAGCAGGCGTAGAGGTTCAGCAACTGGCGCAGCGCCACGTTCAAGCTGCGGATGCCGCCGCCCACGGGAGTGGTCAGCGGGCCCTTGATGGCAATGTGAAACTCCGTGATGGCGTCCAGCGTTCCCTGGGGCAGCCACTCGCCGAACTGCCGGAAAGCTTTTTCACCCGCAAAGACTTCAAACCAGGCCACGCGCCGCTTGCCGCCGTAACTCTTTTCCACCGCCGCATCGCACACGCGCGCGGTGGCTTTCCAGATGTCGCGGCCGGTGCCGTCGCCTTCAATATAGGGAATAATGGGGTTGTCAGGGATTGTCAGTTGGCCATCCGTAGAAGTGATGGCCGTGCCGTTTTCGGGAACGGGGACTCCGTTATACGATTTCATACCTGAAGAATCCTCTCAGTTAGATTTTCGTAAACATCCAACGCCTGCCAGGCGCAGCAGGGCGGAAGAAACATTCGCCTGGAGCGTTGATGGCTTAAATCAAGATTTAACCGCGTCCTGCGGGTGGACTCGCCCTGGCCGCGGGTCTGACGGCCGCGATCAGGCCTCCCGCAGAAAATTCCGAAGCACGGCAGGCAGGATGCCACCGTTGCGGTAGTAGGTGACTTCGACCTCGGAATCCAGACGGACGGTCGCCTTGAAGCTCTTCGTTTGTGCCGTCCGAACCCGCAGCGGTGACGCTGATTTCCGAGCGGGGCTGGATGTGTTCGCCAAGCCCGGTGATTTCAAACACCTCTTCTCCGGTCAACCCCAGTGAGGCCACGCTCTGGCCCTGCTGGAACTCGAGGGGCAGAACGCCCATGCCCACCAGGTTTCCGCGATGGATGCGCTCATAGCTTTCCGCAAGAACCGCCTTCACGCCCAGCAGCAGGGTGCCTTTGGCGGCCCAGTCACGCGACGAGCCGGAGCCGTATTCCTTGCCCGGCCAGCACCACCAGCGGCACGCCCTCTTCCTGATACTTCGTGGCCGCGTCGAAAATGGCCATCTGTTCCCGATCCGGGAAGTGGACCGTGTAGCCGCCTTCCTTGCCGGGAACCAGCTGGTTCCGCAGCCGGATGTTGGCAAACGTCCCCCGCACCATCACGCGGTCGTTGCCGCGCCGCGAGCCGAAGGAGTTGAAGTCAATCTTCTTGAGGCCGTGTTCGATCAGGTAGCGGCCGGCCGGGCCGTCTTCTGGAATGTCGCCGGCGGGTGAAATGTGGTCGGTGGTGATGGAATCGCCCAGCAGCGCCAGCACGCGCGCCCCGTGAATGTCCGCGAACGGGCGGGACGTCCGTCGTCATTTCCGTAAAGAACGGCGGCTCCTGGATGTAAGTCGAATCTTCGCTCCAGGGATAAAGCGCTCCGCCGGCCACCGGGATAGCGTTCCAGGTGGGGTTGCCGTTCCAGACGTTTCCATAGACCTCGCGGAACATTTCCGGCCGGATGGCCTTGTTCATGGCGTCAACAATCTTCTTCGCGCGTCGGCCAGATTTCCCGCAGGTAGACGGGCTTGCCCGCCTTGTCCTTTCCGAGCGGCTCATTCGGCAGGTCGATATCCACCGTTCCCGCCAGCGCGTAAGCCACCACCAGCGGCGGAGAGGCCAGATAGTTGGCGCGAACCTGCGGATGCACGCGGCCTTCAAAGTTGCGGTTTCCGGAAAGCACCGCGGCGGCCACCAGGTCGTTCTCGCTGACGGCCTTTGAAACTTCCGGCGGCAGCGGGCCGCTGTTGCCAATGCAGGTGGTGCAGCCGTAGCCGACAAGATCAAAGTGGATCTTCTCAAGCGGTTCCAGCAGGCCGGCGGCTGTCAGGTATTCCGTGACCACCTTCGATCCGGGCGCCAGGCTGGTTTTCACATAAGGCGGAACGCTCAGCCCGCGCTCAACCGCTTTCTTCGCCACCAGCCCCGCTGCCAGCATCACCGAAGGATTTGAGGTGTTGGTGCACGACGTGATGGCGGCAATCACCACCGCGCCGTGGCCCACTTTGGCGCTGGTGCCGTTAAACCCGATGGTTGCGGTGCGACCCACGGCATCAGGCGAGAGGCCAATGCCACGCTCCTTGGTGGGAGCGGTCAGAGCCTTGTGGAAGGCGCTTTTCATGTCGGAAAGCGCAATGCGGTCCTGCGGGCGCTTGGGTCCGGCCAGGCTGGGCTCAACCGTCTCCATCTCCAGTTCCATGGTGTCGCTGTATTCGGGATCGAGCCCCCTGCTCGGTGCGGAAAAGTCCCTGCTCTTTGGTGTAACGCTCCACGCGGTCCACTTCCTCGTCGGTGCGCCCGGTCTGGCGCAGGAAGCGCAGCGTTTCCTCATCCACCGGGAAGAATCCCATGGTCGCGCCATATTCGGGCGACATGTTGCCGATGGTGGCGCGGTCGGGCAGCGTCATCTGCGACGAGGCCATCGCCGAAGAACTCGACGAACTTGTCCACCACGCCCCTGGCCCGCAACATCTGGGTCACGGTCAGAACCAGGTCGGTGGCGGTCACGCCTTCCTTCAGCCGGCCCTTCAGCTTGAAGCCGATCACCTGCGGCGTCAGGAAGTAAACAGGCTGGCCCAGCATGGCCGCTTCGGCCTCGATGCCGCCCACGCCCCAGCCCAGCACGCCCAGGCCGTTGATCATGGTGGTGTGCGAGTCGGTGCCCACCAGCGTGTCGGGATAAAGCACGGTTTCGCCGCCCTGCCGGCTTGCCTGGACCACCTTGGCCAGATACTCCAGGTTCACCTGGTGCACAATGCCCGTGGCCGGAGGGACCACGCGGAAATTATCAAAAGCCTGCTGGCCCCATCGCAGAAACTCATAGCGCTCGCGATTGCGCTTGAATTCGATTTCAGCGTTTTTCTGCAGAGCCGTGGTGATTCCAAAAACGTCCACCTGCACCGAGTGGTCGATCACCAGATCAACGGGCACCAGCGGATTGATCTTTGAAGGATCGCCGCCCAGTCGCTGCATGGCCGAGCGCAGCGCCGCCAGGTCCACCACCGCCGGAACGCCGGTGAAATCCTGCAGAATCACCCGCGCAGGCTTGAAAGGCACCTCCTGGCGGGAGGTGGATTTGGCGCTCCAGCCGGCCAGCGCCGCCACTTCGCTTTCCTTGATCAGTTTGCCGTCGCAGTTGCGCAGCACCGCTTCCAGCAGCACTTTGATGGAAAAGGGGAGCTTCGATACGCTTCCCAGGCCGGCCTTTTCAAGAGCATCAAGGCGGAAAATAGTGGCGCGACCACTCGCAGTTTCCAGTGACGCACGGGAATTGAACGGGTTGTTAGCTGTATTCTCAGTCATAAGGGATCCGCGAAAACTCTTTATATTATCAGGAAATACGGGCTATGACGACACCCTTTTCTGAGGTGGTTGCCGGCCTGCGCCGACGGCCAGTGAGGACAGGACTCCGAAAGGCCAGGTCTGTCATTCCGGGGGGCTCTTATTGCGCGGCTTGACTCGATGCGGGCAGCGCCCAGGCGTAGAGAACGCTGCCTACGGCGGTCAGAAGGTATTGGCGGCCGTTCAGTTCGTAGGTCATGGGGCAGCCGGTCAGCCTGGAGCCCGCGTAGACGTGCCAGAGAGATTTTCCGGTGGCAGGGTCCAGAGCTTCCAGGTCACCCGAAAGGTCGCCGGTGATCAGCAGTCGCCCGGCCGTGGTCAGGATTCCCGAACCGTCCTCACCATAGCCTGTTATTGCGGGGCTGTCGTGCTGCCATCGAATCTTTCCGGTCTTGTAATCAATCGCCAGCAGTTGCGCCTGCGACCAGAGCGCACTGACCATGGCGCCCTGGTGGTCGGATTCGGTGGCCTTGGAGCCCGTCCGCGTCAGGTAGCTGATAAAGATGCTGCGGTAGGCATTCACAAAAAACAGGCCCGTGACCGGGTCAAAGCTGGGAGCCCACCAGTTGGTTCCCATGCCGTCCAGGAACGCCCCCGGGAGTTGCGGCTGCTTCTTCAGGTTGGGAATCGGCTCTCCGCGCTTGTTCAGACCCAACGACCAGTTCTGGGGACCGTAAGGCACGCTCAGCAGGTTTTCTCCGGTGGCGCGGTCCAGCAGGAAAAAGTATCCGTTGCGGCTTGCCTGGGCCAGCAGTTTGCGCGGCTTGCCCTGGAAATCGGCGTCAAAGATGATGGGCGTCTCGTTGGCGTCGCGGTCTTCCGTGTCGTGCGGCGAAGCCTGGAAGTACCAGACCATTTTGCCGGTGTCCGGATTGATGGCCACAATCGAGCAGGTATAAAGGTTCGCGCCGGGGCGCACCTGGCCGGCCATGACGGGGTGCGGATTCCCGGTTCCCCAGTAGATCAGGTTCAGCTCGGGATCGTAGGTTCCGGTCATCCAGGTGGTTCCGCCGCCGTGGGCCATGGCGTCGGCGTTGGGCCACGTGTTGGCGCCGGGCTCTCCCGGCTTGGGCGTGGAATACCAACGCCAGATCCGATGGCCGTCCACCGGACTCCTGCAATCGAGGAAAGCCTTGATGTCCGTCTGGTCGCCGGAAATGCCCACAATCAGGTGATCGTGCACCACCAGGGGAGCCATGCTGATGTAGTATCCGAACTTGGTGTCGGCCACCACCACGTCCCAGATTTTCTTGCCGGTTTTGGCGTCAAGGCAGATCAGGTGGGCGTCGGGCGTGCCCAGAAACAGCCGGTCTTTGTACATCGCCACGCCGCGATTGGCGATGAAGTTTCCTTCCGACTGCCGCTGGAACTGCCAGATTTGCCTGCCCGTGCGGGCGTCCACCGCCCACACGTGGTTCGGAACCGTGAAGTAGAGAATCCCGTTCACTTCGAGCGGCGTCGATTTCATCGCCTGCTGGTGGGTCTGGAACGCCCAGGCCAGCGTGAGGGTGCTGACGTTCGACTGATTAATCTGCGAAAGAGGGCTGTATCGCCGGCCGGTGTAATCACCGTTATAGGTGGGCCAGTTGTTTGTGGGCGGCTTCAGCAGCGCGCTCGGGTCGAGGCCCTGGGCGAAAATCGATGGGGCCCACAGCAGCAACAGAATGGCGATCAGCTTCCTCACTTCAGGGTCTCCAGATAAGCAAAAAGGTTGTGCATGTCGGCGTCCGTTATCACCGAAAGCAATTTCCGGTGCGCCGCCAGCCGATCGTTGAGCTTGACCTTGACGGAAGGGAGCGGCCAGGAGCGGTACCAGCCATCGCCGTCAACAATCGCAATGTCGTAGTCGGTGAGCAGCCGGATCACTCCGGTGTATTGCTTTCCCGAGGCGTTCGTCACCGTAGCGGTGGGACGCTGGCCGCGGCGCGGGTAAAGCATCCGGGCCTGCAGATCCGCCGGCGGATATTTGCCGGCAATGCCCTTCAGATCGCCTGTGGGCGAGTGGCAACTCGAGCACTTGCCTGCGCCGTTGAAAAACTCTTTCCCGGCTTTCGCATTCCCCACCAGCAGCTTGGAGAGCGAATAGTTCGCGCTGGTATGCGCGGCCGACCGGCGGTCAGACTCATCCAGCCGGAAGCTCAGAAAAGCCACGATGTCCATGATCTGGTCGTTGGTAAGCTGGAAGGCCGGCATCCCTTTATCCGGAAATCCGTTGCGAATCACCGGGCCAATCTTGTCGCCCTTTTCGTCGTGGCGGACAACGGCGCTCCGCATGAGATTGGGGCCCGTGGAGCCGCCGTTGGCGTTGGGACCGTGGCAGAAGCCGCAGGTCTTCTGGAACTGGATGCGCCCGCGTTCCACCTGGGCGGCCGGATATTCGTTCCAGAGCCCCTGCCCCCGGCGGGGGGCCCGCTTTTCCTGGCCCGCCATCAGGATGGGCGTGCAGCAGCACGCCATCACCAACAGCGCGAGATAATTCCGCTTACGGTTTGGAATCACTTTCATCATCATTCAAAAGGTTGTTGCTGCCCCATGTTGCTTGTCGAGCCTGTGGCGTGCAGCACTTTAGCTGATATATCACCGGAATGTCAAGAGAGTCGAGAGCAACATCCCATGCCTCCGCTCCCTGCTCCCGTATGGAGTGAGCAACCACCTTCAAGTCGCCCCGCCCGCGGTCGATTCCCATTCGCCAGCCGGGCAGGGCCTTGTCACATCGAGTAGGTTTGGTTATCGAGGTTCTGGGCGGCCGTCGGGCTGCTTCGGAATCCTGCCAGCAACCGGGCCCCCAGCAGCACCGATCACCAGGAGCATGCCTCCCGTCAGCAGCCGGTCCCGTGTCCGCTTGAACCACCACACCTGCGCCAGCAGGATCAAAGCCGCCAACAGCAGGATGGCCAGTGAAATGCCACGATGGTAGTGGCGGATTTCTGACTGCACCCAGGAATCCACGCGATGTTCGATCTCGCGGCCTTCATCGGAATCCGTGCAGTCGGGTTTCTTGTGGCAGCAGTTACAAATGTGCCCTATCGCGCGATAGCGCACGATGTTCCGTTGATGGTCAATGGAGCGCCGATGGAGCAACTGTCCCGTCGGGCATTCCCAGTGGTCGAACTCCCTGTGGAACTTGAAGCCGGCCACGCGCATCTGCTCTGACCGGCGGTGGGAATGCTTCGCCAGCCATTCCAGCATCAAGGCCACCAGCACCAGAAACAGCGCGTACCCGGAGGCCATCAGCACTTCGGCATGGAAACCTTCGATCATCCATTCACCCCGGAAGATTCCACGATCTCGGTAAAGAGACTCTCTTCGGGCTGTTCCGCCGTTGTCTTGGGCGCCACATGGCGGACCCCCAGCCATGCGAGGTAAAGAACCGGCAGCACGCCGCCCGACAATGAACAGAGCGTCGCCCGGCAACCGCATCCACTCGATCAGGGCGTTCAAATGGCCGGTCAGGTATTGCAGGCTTCGCGCATCGTAATAGCCGTAGCGCACGGAGTGGTACAACTGGATGATGCCCAGCGGGAAACAGCGAGGCGAACACCATCCAGGCCAGGCCAAGATTCAGCGACCAGAAGCTGATTTTCGCCGCGCGGTCTGACCATCGCTCCTGCGGAATCATGTAGCGCAGGCAGAATATCGCCAACCCCACGGCCAGCATCCCGTAAACGCCCATCATGGCGGCATGTCCGTGGTTGGCGGTCAGCGCCGTGCCGATTTCATAGTAGGAGACGACGGGCAGGTTGATCAGGAAGCCGAAGATGCCGGCTCCCAGGAAGTTCCAGAATCCGACGGCAGCCAGAAACATGACGGCCCAGAAATGGGGAAAGGCCGTTTTGGACCTGGCGCTCTGCTCCGCGCCCAGTTGCAGAAAACTCCACGCCTCCAGCGTGAGGAAGGTGAGCGGGATGACTTCCGCCGCCGAGAAGAAGGCTCCCAGCGCCATGTGGACCGCGGGTTCGCCGGAGAAGTAGAGATGGTGCATGGTTCCGATCACGCCACCGGCGGAATAGAGCAGGATGTCGAGGTAAACCATCGTCAACGCCACGCGTTCGTGGACCACTCCCAGCAGCACAAAGATATAAGCCACCATAATGGTGGTGAACAGCTCCAGGAAATCTTCCACCCAAAGATGGACCACCCAGAACCGCCAGAAGTCCGTGGTGGTAAAAGCCTCGCCGGGCCGGGCCAGCAGTCCGACCGCGTAGAAAGCGGGAATCGAGAGGGCCGAAAAGAAGAACAGCCAGGGCAGGTTGCCCGATGTGTTCGTTAGCGCAGGCTCCCGCGCAGCCCGCGGAAGAGAATGATCACCCAGAAGAACAAGCCGATGATCAGCAGGATCTGCCAGAAGCGTCCCAGGTCAAGGTATTCGAAACCCTGGTCGCCAAACCAGCTCCAGAGATGGCCGATCCAGCCTTCAATTCCGGCGTATTCGCCGATCAGACTTCCAAACACCACGATGGCCAGCGCACCCAGCAGGCCGTAAGCCAGATAGTGCTGCCCTTTGGGCTCGTGCCGCGTGATCATGGGAACCAGAAAAATTCCGGCGGCCAGATAGGAGGTGGCCACCCAGAAAATGGCCAGCTGCACGTGCCAGGTGCGGGCCACGTTGAAGGGCAGCCACTGTGCGAGGTCGAGGCCGAAGAAGTTGGAAAGATCGGCACGGTAATGCTGCGAGGCGCCGCCCAGTAGCGCTTGCAACAGAAAGAGCACAGCCATCACCAGGAAAAAGTACGCCGTGGCGCGTTGCGCCGGAGTCAGCCGGATGGAGTCCGGGGGGCGGAAAGATACCGTCGTCCGCTCCCGCCCATGCCAGCCCAGGAAGTTCCATCGTCCGAAGGCGGCCAGCAGCAGTCCGATGCCCCCCAGCAGAGTGATCAACGAAAGCACGCTCCAGACAATCGCATCGGCCGTGAGGTGGTTGTTCACCAGCATCTCCGGCGGCCAGTTGTTGGTGTAAGAGTATTCGAGTCCAGGCCGCAAGGTGGAGGCCGCCCATGCTGACCAGGAAAAGAACGCCGTCAGATCATGAATCTGCTGGGGGTCGGTGATGGCCCTGCGGCCGGAGGCCGAACTTGGTGGTGGGCTGGGAGAAGAAATCCTGGTAGTGGGCTTCCAGCTTTTTGAAGGCGACGGCTTGTGCTGCTGTATATTCCAGCGTGCCGGTCGTGGAACTGTAACGGTTCGTCTTGAAGTCCTGGATGGTTTGCGCCTGTGCGCGGTCTGAGGTCTCCCCTCCGTACTCCTGGCGGACAATCAGCGCGGCCCGGTGCAGATAATCAGCCGTGAAGTCCGGCCCCAGGTAGGCGCCGTGGCCAAAAATCGATCCGTACTCCATCAGGCCGTTGCGGAGGAATGTTTCCTGTCCGCGGGTAATATCCGACTTGGTAAAAAGGACCTTCCCCGAAGGAGTAACCACCTGGGCCGGAATCGGAGGCTGGTTGGTGTACGTCCAGTAGGCCAGAAGCCCCATCACGAAAAATCCAAATAGGAAGACGATCACAATCGCCTGGCCCCACTTGCTGGAAACGATGAGCCCCCGTTTGGAATTTGTGTCCATCCCCTGCCTCCTTGCGCCGAATTTTAGAGTTGACCCGGAAGATTGTGAGGAATCTACGCTAACGGATTCAAATGGCGCGCACTGTGACTTTTGTCACAGAGCGCAAACGGAAATACCAAGATAGTCTTTCAAAGACCAAAGTCAAGGACCTTGTCAAATCTCGCCCGCTTCGGCTGGGATGACCACGCGTTCCTGCTAAACTAACCGCATGTTTCGCACAAGGTTCAAAAAGGAAATCGTGGCCGAATTTCTGCCGCCGATGCGTCAGGGCAAAAAACGCAAGGTGATTATTCTTTGCGACGGCATGCCTTCTGTCCCCGGCAAGCAGTCACTCGCGGTATTCCTGGCTCGCCGCGGCTATTGGGTGTTTTACCCGCGGTACCGCGGGGCGTGGGAAAGCGGCGGCAAGTTCCTGGAGAAGTCGCCGGTGGAAGACATCGCCGACGTCATCACCGGAATCAGGAAAGGCCGTATCAGGGAAAGCGCCTTCGGCCAGGAATTCCGCGTGATGCCCGATTCGATTTTTGTGATCGGCGGAAGTTTTGGCGGCGCGGCGGCGATTCTCTCCTCGCTCGACCGCCGGGTGACGAAAGTCATCGCCAACTGCCCCGTGGTCGACTGGAGCGTCCTGGGGGAAGAGCAGGAGAAGGAAACTTCCAACAAGAGCTATCCAGCCTACATCCGCGAAGCCTTCGGCAACGGCTACCGGTTGACAGACAAAAACTGGAACAAGCTGCTGCGCGGCGACTTTTATAACCCCGCGCATCACATCCAGGAACTCACCGCTTCAAAGATCATGATGTTCCACGCCAAAGACGATCCTTACATTCCCTGGAAGCAGGTGGACGATTTTGCGCGCCACACAGGAATCAAGCTGAACCTGCTGGCGCGCGGCGGCCACCTCAGCACCAGCCGAACGGTGCAGAAATACTGGCCGCGCATCCGGCGGTTTTTCGAAGCCTGAAATCAGAGCCGTGCCCGTCATTCCGAGGAGCCGAAAGGCCACGAGGAATCTGCTTTGGGTTCTTTTCAACAACGAGGCTTGAAACCGAAAGCAGATTCTTCGGCCGGAAACCAGCCTCAGAATGACGCCTTGGGCGCCGATTTTGCTTGACTTGGGTGGGCTAGTATGGTAGCCTTATTGCTGGCATCGGAGGGGTTGCAGCGGCAGATATTGACAGTCTGCCCGGACTTTTAATTTTGCCTTAATCTATTGAAAACAATGTGGCGATGACTTTGGCACTAAAAATGTGTGGGACAAAAAACACGTTTTTTAAAAAACGAAGCCGAGAAGCTATTGATAACAAACGATCCGGCCAAAAAACGAACCCGAACGAACCCAAAAACGAAGCCGAGAAGTTGTTGAAAAAAGGTGCCTGTGGAAAAAACAAACCCAAAAATAAACCCGGCCATGTTGTTGAAAATAAAAGATGGCTGAAAATCATCCTGCGAGCGTTCCAGTATCCGCGCACGCCTCTCAAATCTGATTCGTTCCAGCGCCCGTCTTCATCGACAAACCGCGCCGCCCGCGCTTGAAACCCTGTTACAATAGCCCCCGTTCTGAATCCTTACCGCCGCAGGAGAAAACATGAAAGTCGCCGCAGTTCAGATGGACGTTAAGATTCTTGAGAACGAACGCAACCTTGCCAAAGTTCTTGATCATCTGGAGCGCGCCGCGGGAGATGGCGCAGACCTGGTGGTCTTCCCGGAGTGTGCTCTTTCCGGCTACTGCTTCACCAGCCGCGAGGAAGCGCTGCCCGCCGCCGAACCGATTCCCGGCCCTTCCACGGAAAAGCTGGCCGCTGCGGCCAGGCGCCTGAGAGTATCAGCGGTGGTCGGCATGATGGAGCTTGCGGGCGACAATCTTTTTAACGTTGCGGTTGTGGTCACTCCGGAGGGCATTGCGGGAGTTCATCGCAAGATCCACCTGCCGTATCTGGGCATCGACCGCTTCGACGGGCTGGGCGACGTTCCATTTACGGTGTTCCAGGCGGGGCAGGCGAAGATCGGCGTCAACATCTGCTACGACTGCAGCTTTCCCGAATCCGGCCGCGTGCTCAAGCTGAACGGGGCGCAGATCCTGGCCATCCCCACCAATTGGCCCATGGGTTCCGACACCTGGCCGCACATTCCCAAAGTGCGGGCCATTGAAAACCACATGTACGTTGTTGCCGCTGACCGCGTGGGCGAAGAGCGCGGCTTTCGTTTTGCCGGCCACTCGCAGATCATCGACGTCACGGGCGCCGTGCTGGTGGAAGCCGGTGATACCGAAGAGACCATCCTCTATGCTGATGTGGAACCCGCGCACGCCGACGAAAATCGTGTGGTCCGGATCGCCGGCGAATGGGAATTCGACCGCATGGCCGCCCGCCGCCCCGAAATGTACGACTCCATCACGCGGCCGAAATAACGGCGATCGCCCGACCCTTGCGTGGAGGAATCCACAGCGCCTGCTTAGACGTTGAAAAAACAGAGTTCCGGTTCCTGGCGGGCTTCGCGCAGCAGCACCAGCGCCAGCTCGCGCGCGTGGTAGTCGCCCCACATGCAGGATTCCCCGCACGGCGCCTTGCGCCCTTCCGGCACGTAGTCCCAGCCCCGCGGCCGGTGATAGACGGAATGGAGAATCAGTCCCTGATGCGACGGATCGGCCGACAAATAGGGTTCGGCCAGCAGCGTCTGAGCCACGGTCAGCGCCGCCTGCCGGTAGCGCTTGCCGTCTTCAGCGCGCTGCCGGACCCGCTCGAGGTAACGGCCCAGCCGCCACAATCCCTGCGCGGCAATCGAGGCTGCGGAACTGTCCACCGGCTCCAAGTCGTTGAAGGGATCGCTCGGCCGCGAAAGATAATCGCCCAGCTGCGCAAGGCCGGGCGCGCCCGTGTCCCAGTAAGGAACGCCGTCGGCGGGCGTCTGCTCCAGATAAAAGTCCGCGGTGGCTTCGGCGGCGCGGAGCATCATGGCCTCAATCTTGTCGAGCCCGCCGAGGCCATCCAATTCTTCCGCGGGCAGCGTATGTGAGGAATTCCAGTTGCTCAGCAAAACCCAGAATGGCCCAAGCCAGGCCGCGCGTCCAGGTGGTGAAGGGCGAATAACCCTGCTGGGTGCCGGGGCAGCGGTAGCGGCCGTCCTTGGCGTTGAACAGCGATTCGTGCGCCACGCGCCCGCGCACGTCATAGCGGTCGCGGCCTTCGCCGTAGTAGACCGAAAACCGCGCGGTGGCTTCGGCGTGCCGGACCAGGCGTTCGACGAGCGACACTTTGAGGTCCGATTCCCCGTGCAGAGCGAAGCCAAGCCGGTGAGCAACGGCCAGCGAACGCAGCGAGCGGATGGTATCCACAAAAAGCGAATGCGCGCCGTTGAAAGAGTAGATGTATCCGCCGCCGTCGGAAATGTGCGACCAGCGGGCCGCCTGGATGGCGCCGCTGGCTTTGAGCGCCAGCCGGTAGTAATCCCGCTCCGGCTGTGTTGCCTGGATTTTGCCCTCGCAGGCCAGCCGGGCCAGAGTTGCCGAAGGTGCTGACCACGTTGAAACCGTGATCGTGGACGCCGGTGTGCGTGGTGTAGCCTTCCATCCACTTCCGCGTTCCCTCGCGTCCGCGCTCGAGGAACCAGGCCTCGCCGGTGGCGTCAAACTGCAGCAGCGCCGAGCCGTACTGGAACCCGCGCGTCCAGTCGGTCCAGTCGCGCGGCTGGTAGCTTCCCTTGACGGTTACCACGGGCGGGCCGCCGGCCGGGTCCCACGACTTTTCGATGGCCCGAATCTTCGCCGCCGACAGCTCGAACAGCCGCTCGAGTTTGGGCCGCAATTTTTCGGGAGAAACTTCAAAATCAATCTGGATCATTTCGTCTTACGACCTTTACAGGCGGCGGAGATGGAAGCCTCCGTCCACGTTGATCACTTCTCCGGTGGAAAATGGAAATGCTCCCTGGGCGATGGCCGTGACCGCACGCCCCACGTCTTCCGGGGTTCCCCAGCGCGCAATGGGCGTCAGGCCTTCGGCAATCATGCGGTCGTATTTCTCCCGCACGCCGGCCGTCATGTCCGTCGCGATGATGCCGGGGCGCACCTCATAAACATTGATGCCGTATTCCGCCAGCCGCACGGCAAACAGTTGCGTGGCCATCGAAAGGCCTGCTTTGCTCACACAGTAATCGCCGCGATTGACGCTGGCCGCGTAAGCCGAGAGCGAAGAAATGTTGACCACCCTGGGTTTTGCGCGCGCGGCCGGAAGGTGCTGAAGTCCGGCGACCCAGTAATTCGCCACGGCCTGGGTAAGGAAATACGGACCCTTCAGGTTGATAGCGATCAGGCGGTCAAAGCTTTCCTCGGTGGCCTGCAGCAGGTCGGCACGAACTTTGGGGGCCACGCCCGCGTTGTTGACCAGCAGGTCAAGCCAGCCCCACTCGCGCTCGACGAACTCCAGCAGGCGGACGCGGCCTTGCGGGTCCGAAATGTCGGCCTGGAGGATTTCAAACTTTGCCTTGTTGGCGTCAGGCGCCGCTTCAATGCACAGCCGTTTGCACTCTTCCGCCGCCCCGGCGTTGGATGTGTAATTGATCGCCACGCCGAACCCGGCGCGGGCCAGGCTGAGGCAGATGCCCCGGCCAATGCCGCGCGAGCCGCCCGTCACCAGTGCTGCTGGAAATTCCGGAAGCATGACCTAAAACTATACCGGAGGATATCGCCGGAAATGCAAAAATCTGTGGCTTCAGGGTCAGGGCCTTGCGCGCACAAAGCCGCCGGTAGACGCGGCGTCATGATTGCAGTAGTATTCGGACGTTCTTCAGCATCGACCGCTATTTCGGATGGGAGAAAGCAGCCATGAAAACCAGAACCGCGAAATCCGCGTCTTCCGGAAACAGATGGTCCGGCGCCGCCGCACTGATATTCCTCGCCGCATTGTTATCGCCTGTCGCGGGATTTGTTCGAATTCAATCAGTGCTTGCAGCCCCGGCCGAAGCGGCAAAACCGATCTCGCTCGACCCTCAAAATCCCCACTACTTTCTCTTTCGCGGCCAGCCCACGGTGCTGATCACTTCCACGGAACATTACGGCGCGGTGATGAACGCGGACTTTTACTACCCGCTCTACCTGAGCGAATTGCAGTCGTATGGATTCAATCTCACGCGTCTTTTCTCAGGCGTCTATGTTGAAGACTCCGCCGCGTTCAAGATTGCCAGGAACACGATGGCCCCGAACCCGCTGCGGTTCATCTGCCCCTGGGCAAGGAGCACCCAGCCGGGATACGCGGGAGGCGGCAATAAGTTCGATCTTCACACATGGGACGCGGCGTATTTTCACCGGCTGAAGGATTTTGTGGCGCAGGCCGGCAAGCACGGCGTTGTGGTGGAGATGGTGCTGTTTTGCCCCTACTACGGAGATTCGCAGTGGGACCTCAGCCCCATCAAGGCGAGCAACAATATCCAGGGCGTCGGCGACCTTCCCAGAACCAAAGCGTTGACGCTCGACAACGGCCCGCTGCTGGCAATCCAGGACGCCATGGTCCGCAAGATCGTCACGGAGCTTCGCGACTTTGACAACGTGTATTACGAGATCTGCAACGAACCTTATTTCGGTGGCGTTACCATCCCCTGGCAGAACCATATTGCTGAAACCATCAAGAGCACGGAAGCGGCGTTTCCTGCCCGGCACCTGATCGCCCAGAACATTTCAAACGGTTCCAAGAAGATTGAGGATCCCAATCCTTCCGTCTCGATTTTCAATTTCCACTACTCGCGACCGCCGAAGAGCGTGGCCCAGAACTTCGGCCTGAATCGCGTGATCTCCGATGACGAGACGGGCTTTCGTGGCACCGGCAACAGCCCCTACCGCCGGGAAGGTTGGGACTTTATCCTCGCCGGCGGAGCTGTTTACGACAACCTCGACTACTCATTCACGGCGGGACACGAAGATGGAACCTTCCAGTTTCCGCCAACACAACCGGGCGGGGGTGGCCACACGCTGCACGCCCAGCTTTCGATTCTGAAGAAGTTTATCGAAGGTTTTGACTTTGTCCACATGCACCCCGATAGCTCCGACATCAAAGCCGCCGGCAATGCAGCGAAGATCTATGCTCTTGCCCAACCTGGCAAGGCCTATGCAGTGTACGTTGACGGCGGGGGCCCGGGTACAACTCTGCTGTGCAATGTTCCGGCCGGGCGTTATCACGCCGAGTGGATCGAACACCCTCACCGGTGCGGTCGACAAAACAGAGGACGTCACCCATGCCGGCGGCGCGCTGACGCTCGCTTCTCCATCGTACTCGGAAGACATCGCACTCAGGCTGGTGCGGCAGTGAAATCAAAGAGGCTTAAACTTTGTCAGTTCAAACATAACTGAATTGAAAACATGGAAGAATCTACACAGGAGTTTGTCATCGTTGCCTGTTGGCTGAAATGATAATGGCCTTCCAAAGAGCGCAATTTCAGGTGATTACAAGAATGCTCGGAATGGAACGCAGACTGCAATTCCACAAGCATGGGGCAAATGGATTCGTGACCCCCGAAAACTAAGCGAGCTCAGTACACGACCTGATGGGAGGTTAACGATGAAGAATTTCAAGTTGTTCACAGCATTTTCATGCGCCGTCATGATGGCAAGCTTTGTTCAGTTTGGCTGGAGCGCAACACCAGCGCCCGGACAAGCCAGGGCCACAGCAAATTCAGCCGCCAGCGCTGTCAGTTCAACCGCAACGTCGGTTTCGACCAAGGGACAATCGGCGGAAATCAAGAACGGAACAAAGATTTCCGCTGAGCTGATGTCCAACATTGACGCCCGCAAAGCCAAGGAAGGTGACAAAGTGGTGGCGCGGGTTACGAAGAACGTCAAGCAGCACGGCAAGGTGGTTGTCCACAAAGGCGACCGGCTTGTCGGGCACGTCACCAGCGTCCAGAACAGCCTGAAAGGCAAAGGGGGGTCGAGCCTGGGCGTGCGGTTTGATCAGCTCGTCCAAGGTAACTCCACGACGCAATTGAACACCGTGCTGACCTCGGTGCTCGCCGCGCGCGGCCAGGAGGAAGGATCCGGCTCCATGGAGATGCCATCCATGCCGGCACCCGTTGCGCCATCCGTAGGTGGTGGCGGTGGCGGATTGCTGGGTGGTGCCGGTGGCGTCGTGGGTTCAGTTGGTGGCGCCGCGGGATCCACTCTGGGACAGGCAGGAGGCGCAGTGGGCGCCACCACGCAGAATACGCTGGGAGCCAATTCGAATCTCGGGTTGTCAACCCCCGTGCGCCAGATCCACATTGGATCATCTGCTTCAGCCTCATCTTCGGCCGGGACAAACTCAATGCTGAGCACGCGGAAAGGCAATCTGCAGCTTTCATCCGGGACCCGCATGGACTTCCGGGTGGCCGCAGACAGCAGCGCGCGCGCCTCGCGGTAGAGGACGAACCGCTGATGAACCTCAAAAAGGCCGGTGCCATCAGGGGCCGGCCTTTCCTGTTGCTGGGGCGATGGGGATCAGGGTTCGAGGGCTGGCGAGGCTATCTTGCCATCCATCCTCCGTCCACGGTAAACACGGAGCCGTTCACGTAGTCGGAAGCCGGGGAAGCGAGAAAGACCGCCATGCCCTGAAGGTCTCCGGGTTCTCCCCACCTTCCGGCGGGAATGCGTTCCAGGATGGCCTTGTTGCGAGCGGGATCGTTCCTCAGCGCCGCCGTGTTGTCTGTGCTGATATAACCCGGCGCAATCGCGTTGACCTGAACGCCCTTGCCGGCCCATTCGTTGGCCAGGGCCTTGGTCAGTTGGCCGATGCCGCCTTTGCTGGCCGCATAGCCCGGGACCGTGATTCCTCCCTGGAAGGTGAGCAGGGAGGCGGTGAAGATGACTTTACCATTGCCTCTCTCGACCATGCCCTTGCCGATCTCACGCGTGAGAATGAACTGCGAGTTCAGGTTCACTTCCATCAGCGTGTCCCAGTATTCATCGGGATATTCGGCGGCGGGTTTGCGAAGAATGGTTCCTGCATTGTTGACGAGAATGTCGATGACGGGAAAATCTTTTGCCAGTTGCTCGATCAGCAGGTACAGCGCCTTGCGGTCCGCAAAGTCGCAGGCGTAGGCTTTGAATTTTCGCCCGCGGGCGAGGACTTCCTTCTCAATGTCGCTGCCGGAAGATTCCATGGAGCGGCTGACACCGATGATGTCGGCTCCGGCTTCGGCAAGTCCAAGAGCGATGGCTTTGCCAATGCCTCGCCGGCACCCGGTCACAAGAGCCGTTTTCTCGTCCAGTTTGAATCGGTCAAGAATAACCATTTTTGTTTATCCCAATTCGCTGATCGCGGATTCCGTCTATTGGGTATAGTCCGGCACAAAAGCTCCCCTCGGGCGGTTTGCAGGAAGAGACTTGACGCCGGTACATTGTGCCTGCTGCTAAGCCCGGGACACACGGCAACAGTATAAAGACAATTGTCGCTGAATGAAATCATTCGAACTTCCGGCAGGCCTCGAAGCCGATCGAGCGCACGCCCAACTTGCCTCGGCGTGCTCACCCGGAAAGCGTCTTTCCGAATGCGTGGACGGACGCTGCATCCTCAACCGGCAAACAGGACGGCCGTTGAGTGTGCTGCCAATTCTCACGGCCCCTCCGCTTTGGGTTTGCAGCATGGGGGCATCGCAGGGGCGGGGAGCCAATCCGCCCGGTCTGTGCTAAGCTATTTCAGCATGCCGAATGAACGGGCCTGTAGCTCAGACGGATAGAGCAACGGTTTCCTAAACCGTGGGTCGGGGGTTCGAATCCCTCCAGGCCTACCA
>CAVSWQ010000011.1:0-354073 GCA_963731705.1 uncultured Acidobacteriota bacterium | reverse complement strand
GCCGGCGTCTCACTCTCCCTCAGCCCGGCCCGGCCAGAATCCTCCATGGTAGCAGAGTCAGCCCATTTTTCTGCATCACTCAGGCGCGCGCGTTTTCGGCGGGCTCTTGCGCCGGATCGTTTTCCTCAGATTCAGTGTAAGAAGTGATATTATCCTGCCTTCATCAAAGTCGTGAAGCCCCAAAGGAGAAATGTGACCATGGAATTCAAAGGAAAAGTTGCGATTGTAACGGGTGGTGGCTCAGGAATCGGAAAGGCCTGCGCCCAGGAATTCGCAGAAAAGAACGCTTCCGTGGCTGTCGTCGACCGCGATGCCGAAAGCGGTGCTGAAACCGTGGCCGATCTGAAAGGGAAGGGCGCCAGGGCAGAGTTCTTCCAGGTGGACGTATCTGCCGCCTCCGAGGTTGAAAAGTTGATTCCGCAGGTGGTCTCCGCTTTCGGCGGCATCGACATCCTGGTGAACAACGCCGGCATTCAACGCTACGGCACGGTCACCACGATTTCAGAAGAGGAATGGGACGAAGTGCTGAACATCAACCTGAAGGGCGCCTTTCTCATGTCAAAACACGTCATCCCGCAGATGCTCAAACGCGGCGGCGGGTCCATCGTCATCACCGGATCGGTGCAATCGGTGGCGGCCCAGCGCAACTCGGTCCATTACGTGGTGAGCAAACATGGCCTGCTGGGACTCACTCGATGCATTGCGCTCGACTATGGAAAGCAAAACATACGGGCGAACTGCGTCCTTCCCGGGGCCATCGATACGCCCATGCTGCGCTGGGCCGCGAATCTCGACAGCAACCCCGATAAAGTTCTGGAAGCCTGCGACAGCCTCCACGTCAGGGGAAAAATGGGGCAGCCGGAGGAAGTGGCCCACGTGATTGTGTTTCTGGCCAGCGATCAGGCTTCGTTTATGACAGGCTCGGCTGTGATGGTGGAAGGCGGGCTTCTGGTTCCGGTGGGCGGAATGGCTTTCCAGGAATCTGGAACGGGATCCACCAAAGCGTAACTTGCTTGAGCATTGCACCAGACGGTTTCTACCAGCCTGAAAGGTGGTCATCACAGGAGAGTCATGATGAGATCGAAGTCACTTCATGACTGGCAGAGAAAATTGCCGGGGCTATTGCGCTGGTGATAATTGGCAATGCCCTCAGGCAACCCCGCTGTTATACTGCTGACTGGCCAGTTGAAAATCAGTGTGAGTTCAATTTTGAAAATGGATGATTTCTGCTATGGCTCTGCAGCACAGTCCTGACCCAAGATAAGCGTTTTCCATGCCAAAAGATTCCCACTCAGACGAATCCGACTTTCCGGAAAAAGTTGATAAGCCGCCAAAACAGCGTTCCGCACGCCGGAACGCTCGCAGTTTAGAAGAACTTGCGGAACTCGATCGTCTGCTGAGTTTGTGTGAAGTACAGTCCGTACGTTCAGGAGTTCCCTTCCCTCTGGGGGCCACCATCCGGGCCAATGGGATCAACTTTGCGGTCTTTAGCCGCCACGCAACGGGCGTGCGCCTGGACCTTTTCAATCGGCCTGAGGACTCCTTGCCCACCCGGACCATTCTGCTGAACCCCGCCAGGAACAAGACCGGCGATGTGTGGCACGTGTGGCTGGAAGGTGTTCGTCCCGGGCAGCTCTATGGCTATCGGTTTGCCGGACCCTTTGCTCCCCATGAGGGACACCGATTTAATCCGGACAAGCTTGTGCTTGACACCTGTGCCACAGCCATTGCGCCCGTTCCCGGCCGAAGTTATCGCAAGGCTCTGGGCTACGATCCGCAATCCCCTTTGCGGGACCTTTCGTACTCGACTGCAGATAATGCGGCCACCGCGCCCAAATGCGTGGTGACGCATCCCGATTTCGACTGGCAGGACGACCAGCCGCTGCGGCTGCCATGGGAATCAACCGTCATCTACGAACTGCACGTGCGAGGCTTCACCACGCATCCCAGTGCCGGAGTAGAGTTTCCCGGCACTTACCACGGGCTGACCGAAAAAATCCCTTACCTGAAGGATCTTGGCGTGACGGCAGTGGAATTGATGCCTGTGCAGGAGTTCAACGAATATCATATGCCGCGCATCAATCCCCACACAGGCAAGCGTCTGCGGAACTACTGGGGGTATGATCCGGTCAACTTTTTTGCCCCCAAAGCGTCTTACGCCAGAATCCACGAGCAGGGCGCGCAGGTGCTCGAATTCAAGGAGATGGTGCGGGCCTTTCACCGGGCGGGTCTCGAAGTGATTGTGGACGTGGTGTTCAACCATACGGTTGAAGGCAACGAAATGGGACCCACGGTTTGTTTTCGCGGCATCGACAACGCAATTTATTACTGGCTTGCAGAAGACAAACGCTACTACCGTGACTTTTCCGGGACGGGACAGACACTGAATGCCACGCATCCGGTTGTGCGCGACCTGATCCTCGACGCTCTGCGTTATTGGGTGATCGAAATGCACGTGGACGGATTCCGCTTCGATCTGGCATCGGTGCTGGGCCGCGACCGGAACGGCAATGTTCTCTCGGACGCGCCCCTGCTGGAACGTATTGCGGAAGACCCCATCCTTCGCGACGCCAAGCTGATTGCCGAAGCCTGGGACGCCGCCGGAGCCTATCAGGTGGGAGGGTTTTCCTTCCACCGCTGGGCCGAGTGGAACGGCCGCTACCGGGATGACATCCGAAAGTTCTGGAGGGGCGACGAGGGGATGGCCCCCTACTTCGCCAGCCGGATCACCGGAAGCCACGATTTGTACCACGAATCCGGCAAGGGCCCGGAGTGCAGCATCAACTTCGTTACCTGCCACGACGGCTTTACCCTGAATGACCTCGTCAGCTATTCACAGAAACACAACGAAGCGAATGGCGAGGGAAATCGCGACGGGACCAACGCAGACTACAGCACAAACTACGGTGTCGAGGGAGAAACGGACGACCCGGCAATTGATGCCATACGCCGCCGGCAGATCAAGAACATGCTGCTCACCCTGGCCATTTCCCGCGGCGTGCCGATGATTCTTGCGGGAGACGAATTCCGCCGTACCCAACTGGGAAACAACAACGCTTACTGTCAGGATAATGAAATCAGCTGGGTCGACTGGTCATTGCTCAAGCGGAACCGCGACATCTTTCAATTTGCGCGCGGAGTGCTTGCGCTCCGCCGGGCGCATCCAGTGCTGCGCCGGGAAGCTTACTATACCCACAAGGAACTCCACTGGTTTGATCCAAAGGGGAAGGGCCCGGATTGGTTCGATCCCCGGGGGAAAGCGCTGGCCTGCCTGGTCCACGGACAGGATAGTCCCGACCTCTACCTCATGCTCAACGCGGACAGCAAGGCAATCAGGTTCGTGCTGCCGGCGCCCCCATCGGGGAGGTGGCACCTGGCTGCCGACACCACACGGCCAACCCCCCGAAACTTTTACACTCCGGGGGCCGCCGTCCTTCTCAGGAATCCCGCAGGTTATCTGGTTGCGGGCGGCTCGGCTGTGATTCTCGAAGCAGGCTGATTATACGGCCTTCAAGTTCCAGATCTCCCGGGCATACTCCGCAACCACGCGATCGCTGGAAAATTTTCCGACCCTCGCCACGTTCAGGATTGACATGGACGTCCAGCGCTCGGTGTCACAGTAGGCGGCGCTAGCCTTTTCCTGGGCCTCCAGATAGGAGGGCAGGTCCGCCAGATGAAAGTATGGGTCGTTCTCATCAAGGAGATCGTCAACAATCCAGTTAAACAGCCCCGATTCCCTGGGGCAGAAAAGGCTGGAAGCAAAAGCGTCAACAATGCGCTTGATCCGCGGATACTGGTCGTAACAGGCCCGGGGCTGATAGGTATGCAGCTTGCGCATCTCCTGCAGATCAGCCGCTTCGTGCCCGAAGATGAATAGGTTCTCTTCGCCAACCTCTTGCCGAATTTCGATATTTGCGCCGTCAAGCGTGCCAATGGTGATGGCGCCATTCAGCGTCATCTTCATGTTGCTGGTTCCGGAAGCCTCCATGCCGGCAGTGGAAATCTGCTCGCCGAGATCCACAGCAGGAAAAATCTTCTCCGCCAGTGAGACACGATAGTCCGGCAGGAATACCACCTTGATCCATTCCTGAGCATTCGGATCACTGTTGATCACCCGTCCGACGTCGTGTATCAGCTTTATGATCTGCTTGGCTTTCCAATAGCCGGGGGCGGCTTTGCCGGCAAAGATATGGGTTTTTGGCACAGCCGGCTGGCGTCCGTCCTCGATCAGCGAGAAATATTCATCGACGATGTGCAAAACGTTCAGAAGTTGCCGCTTGTAGGAGTGAATGCGTTTGACCTGGACGTCAAACAGGGACGCAGTATCCACCTTGACGCGCAAGGTGTCATGAATGGTTCGTGCCAGTTCCACCTTGTTGGCGGCCTTTGCTTTTCGGAATTCGGCACGGAAATCGGGATTTTCAAGATGACCCTCGAGCTTTCGAAGCTGGGAAAGATCACTAATCCATCCGTCGCCAATGGTGGAGGTCACCAGACTAGCAAGATGCGGGTTGGATTTCAGCAGCCACCTGCGCGGCGTTATGCCGTTGGTCTTGTTGTTGAATTTTTCCGGCCAGAGCTTGTAAATATCGGGGGCCAGCATGGTTTTGACCAACCCCGAATGAATTTCAGAGACTCCATTGATCGAGTGGGATCCAACCATGGCAAGGTTCGTCATCCGAACTTGTTGGGGCTTTGATTCTTCAATCAGAGATATCCGTTTTAGCAAGCCCGGGTCTCCCGGGCACATGACCGAGACTCGTTCCAGAAAACGCCCGTTGATTTCGTAGATCAGTTGCAGGTGACGCGGAATGACATATTGAAGCAACGGTACGGGCCACTTCTCCAAAGCTTCCGGCACCAACGTATGATTAGTGAAACCAAAGGTTGCCTGCGTGATTTCCCAGGCGTCCCGCCACTGCAGCGCCTTCTCGTCCACCAGGATCCGCATCAACTCCACAACCGCCAGAGCAGGGTGAGTATCGTTCAGTTGAATGGCCACCTTGTCGGGAAACTCACTGAAACCAGGGTGACTTCGTTCGAACCTTCGAACCGTGTCCCGAACGGCGCACGCCGCCAGAAAATACTCCTGCACAAGCCGCAACTCCTTGCCCGCAATCACGGCATCGGATGGATAAAGCACCTTGGAAATCGTTTCTGAAGAGATCTTTTGCTCGACGGCTTTGAAATAATCACCGTCGTTGAAAATTCGCATGTCAAAGTCAAGGGACGAGCGCGCTGAATAGAGTCGCAGAATATTGACAACCCTGCCGCCATACCCTGAAACCAGCACATCATAGGGAACGCCGATCAGAACTTTCCAGCCCATCCACATGGGGTTATATCCGCCATCACGGTCAAGGGCGTGTTCAATGTGACCATAGATGGGAACAAGACAGGCTTCCTCGGAACGCCCGATTTCCCAGGGGCTGCTTTGGGCCAGCCAGTTTTCAGGTTTTTCCCGCTGGTAACCATTGTCGATTTCCTGCTTGAACAGGCCGTATTCATAATTGATACCATAGCCATAAGCAGGCATGCCCAGAGTGGCAAGAGAATCCAGAAAGCAGGCCGCCAGCCGGCCCAATCCACCATTGCCCAGCGCGGCGTCTCCTTCAGCCTGCTCCACAGCTTCCAGGTCGATGCCGAGGTTTACACAGGCCTCCCGGTAAAGCTCGAAGACGCGGAGGTTATACAGATGGTTTGTGAGTGACTGGCCGATTAGAAATTCGATGGAAATGTAACTGAGGCTTTTGAAATCTCCACCGCGGTAGTACTCTTCAGTTTCCAGCATCCTCTCCGTCAGCAGATCGCGAACAGAAAGCTCCACGGCGAAGAGCTGGTCATTGGCTGAAAGATCACGCCACGGCTTTGCCAGCGAATATTTCACATGACGCCGGATGGATTCCTCGATCGAAGAAACGGAGAGAGGCTCACGATGACATTCAAATTTCTGCAGAAACTGTTTTCCTTCCATGCTCCTACTTTAGCGCAGAAAACCCGAGGTCTCTAATGCAGGGGAGCCCGGCATGCTGCTCCAAAGGTTCGCGGTGTTGTCCACTTGCCGGCAAAGGATATCCCAGGCGAGTGGAAAACGATTTCCCCGGCAGGGTTCGAGTTCATTGCAGCTTGCTCGCTAGGGCTCAAATGCCCGGACCGCTTCCTCCCGGGTGGGGTAAATGTCAAAGATCCGGTGCATGCGGACAAGCTCAAAAGCCGCCCTCACTTGCTTCGACAGGCAACAGAGCTTCAGGTCTCCACCTTTGGCGCTCAACTGCCTCAGGCAGGAGAGGATGGCACCCAGTCCGGAACTATCCACAAAATGCAGCCGGCTCATGTCAAGCACGAGCTTGATATTGGATTCCACAACAGGCGTGATGTCACGTTTGAATTCCGGCGCATTGCTGGCATCCAACTCGTCAACCGGGACTTCCGCAACTCCCACCTCTCCAATTTGATCAACGGCGACTTCCATTGGTTCGTTTTCCCTTCCTGCTATGAGTTCCGCATTTTAACGAGACTGATACAGTTCATGCCGCGCTCGTCGCGATAGTATCGCACGTCATCGGTACTCTTGGAAATAATGTATGTGCCAAAACCAGACTCCCGCGAGCCATCGAGCACCGGCGGCGCCAGGTCCGAGGGATCGAAGGGGTCGCCCAGATGGTACAGACGCATCATGACACGACTGGGAAAAGCCTCTCCTTCCATATAGATCCAGCGATCGCCCCGTCCATGATATGCGTGTTTCATGATGTTGGAAGCGGCCTCGTTCACGGCCAGCTCAAATGAATTGATGCTCTCCCGGCTGAGTGGGGTCCCCGGGAGGTTCCGGCAGAAGGAATTCACAAATTCCCGCGCCTGGCCAAGATGCCTGAGGTCACTGCGGATCTCTATCTCCTCCCGCGCTATTGTAGCTTCCTGGCTTTCCACTCTGACGGCGACGCTGGTTAGATCATCAATCAGACGGTCACTGCCCGAAAAGGCAACGACACTCTTCCGAATAGCCTCGATAAACACATCCGGGTTCAGATGCCTGTTGGCTTGGATGTTTTCCAGCAGGCGTTCAATGCCATACAACTCTCCCGCCTCGTTTCGAGCCTCAGTGATTCCATCGGAGAAAAAGAAAAAAAGATCACCCGGTTCAAAGGATACCGAAACCTGATCATAGATTTCTCCTTCGCGTACCCCCAGTGGCAGATTGTCTCCGTGCAGCACGTCACAAACACCCGAACTACCGTGTACCTGAACAATGCCGGTATGTCCGCAATCAACCAGCTCAAGACGCCGTTTATTCACGTCCAGGCGCGCATAGCTCAACGTGACAAAGCTTTCCAGGTCAATCAGTTGCCGGACCACCTCGGCGTGGGCCAACATCACAATTTCTTTTGGTTCAGGAACCTTGCGGTTCTTGGAAAAAGCGTTCAGATGACTCAGGGCCTTCAGGAAGTAGCTCTTGGTAGCGGCGCCTACCAGTGCGGCGGGAATTCCCTTGCCCATCACATCCCCGACAATAACGTCCAGACACTGGCCACGGTGCCTGAAAAAAATATAGAAATCCCCGTCAATCCGCTGCGACGGGATCGTCAACGCGGCCACCCGAAGCCCTGGAACATCAACTGGCGGGGGGTCAAGCAGCAACGTTCTCTGAATTTTGTAGCCGACCTCCGCCTCGCGTTCATGTGCAAGCGCCAGTTCGGCCGTAGCAGACTGCTCCCTTGCCAGGTGTTCATCCTTCTGCAGATTCGCAGCCTGGAGTTCAGCGGTTCTTTCGATAACACGCTGTTCCAATTCAGCATTCAGTTTGCGAATCCCTTCCTCGGCCTTTTCGCGCTCAACTCTTGTCCGCAGGGCCGTAATCCCGAACGCAAGGTCACTGGCCAGCTCAGTCAGAAGATGCACTTCTTCATCGCCAAAGTCATTCGCCTCAGAGGCATAAATGTTGAGGGTCCCAAATACGCCGGAATCCACCAGCAATGGAATCGAAATAATCGAACCGTAACCCCGCTTTAGAGCCTCATCACGCCAGGGTGTCATCCGGGGGTCAGTCGCAATGCTTTCTACAAGTACGGTCTGCCGTTTACGAATACCTGCGCCCACCGGTCCCCGGCCCCTCTCATCATCTGCCCAGGTGATGTTCAGCGAGCCCAGATAGCCTTCGTCGTACCCCGCCTGCGCCAACGGCAAAACGGATTTGGCCTCATCCCTTTCAGCCCGCCCCACCCAGCAGAGTCGATAGCCTCCTTCATCCACAATCACATCGCATATCCGCTGGAGAAACGTTAACTCGTTCGTTGCCCGGACCATAGCTTCATTGCAAAGACTGAGGGCCCGGTTCGCCCGATTAATCCTCAACAGCTGTGTTTCTGACCGATAACGTTCAATGGTCGAACCCAGAATGTTGGAAACTGCCTGAAGAAAGCTGACTTCGTCCCTTGTGAAAGTTCTGGGGCTGCTCGTATGAGCGCCAAGAACTCCGTACGGCCCTTCCTTTGTCACGATGACGACGCTGACGCCACCGATAACACCATGTTTCACAAGGAGTTCCGGTGGATGGAATCGCTTCTCTGTTCTGAAGTCTTCAACCACTACGGGCTCCGCCGAAAGCAGCGTAAAACCGGCCTGTGACCTTTCGCCAACACGGACGGTTGAACTGCCGATATACCCCGACTTCCAGCCAACACCCCATTTCAAAAGGCACGATTCGCCGCCCGGCAGCAATTCCAGCACCTTGCAAAATTCAGTGCCAAGAGCCCGCGAAACCTGCACCACAGCTTCGTCCATGACCTTGTCGAGAGTGGCGCCCCGCAAAGCATATTCGCCCAGCCCCGCTACAACGGTCTGGAGCTGGGCGAGGCGGCGAACTGCGACCTCCGCGCGCCGTCGAGCAGTGATGTCATACACGGTCGATCGGCTCATCACATAATTTCCATCACGGTCACGAACAGCAGTAGCACTGAGGATCACTGGAAGAATCGACCCGTCCTTCCGTACCATGTCCAACTCAAGGTCCTGAATCGTTCCTTCTGCTTTGAAGGTCGTAAAGCGATGCTCAAACACCTCGCAGCTCTCCGGGGCGAGGAAATCAGTAAATTTCTTGCGCCCTATAACCTCCACACTGGAATAGCCCAACCAGGCGAGCTCAGTGTGATTGATTCGAACAACGGTTCCGTCAGAGCCAATGGAATGGTAGCCACACGGGGCATTGTTATAAAGGTCGTGGATCTCATCTGATGACTTCCTCAGGCGATCCTCGGCCAGCCTGCGCTCCGTCACATCCTGAACGGTTCCAATTCCCCGAATGGCCTTATTACCCTCGTCAAACTCTACTGTTGCCCTCTCTCGAACCCACTTCACCCTTTCACCGACCAGAATCCGATGCTCAACATTGTAGGGACTCCCCCGTAAAGCAGCTCCCCAGGCCTGCTTGACCATTTCCCTGTCCTCTGGGTGGATGGCATTCAGGAAATCCTCGTAGCTCGGGGCATGGCTTTTTCGCAGCCCAAAGATGCGGTAGACTTCGTCTGAACTGATAAACTGATTGGCGGAGATGTCCAGGATCCAGCTCCCAACGTGAGCTATCCCCTGCGCTTTCCGCAGATTGGCCTCGCTTTCACGAAGGGCTGCCTCGGCCTTTTTTCGTTCTGTAACGTCGCGTGCTGCGGCAAAAACACCCGCCACTTCGCCGGCTTCGTCATGGTAGACAGATGCGTTGTACAGGACCGGCGTTCCATGTCCGTCTTGATGGCGAATTTCCAGGGAATAGTTGCGCACAACCCCATCTTGGAAGGCCTTGCGATAACCAGCCCTGGCCGCCTCAGGATCGGTAAAATATCCGGAAAAATCCGTCCCGATCAGTTCCGACCAGGAGAGGCCTGTGGCCGCTTCAGTCGCGGGGTTGACGTCCCTGATCTTTCCGTCTTTGCCAATCGTAAGAAGCGGGTCGATTGAAGCTTCCAGTAGACTCCGATTATAGGCATTCGCATGTTTCGCTTGCTTCCGTTCAGCCTCAGCCTCGGCGGCACGTTGCTTCGACCGGGCAGAAAGCTGCCCCACGGTCAGCGAGGTCACCAGGAAGGTTGTCAGAGCTATGAGGTTTTCAGTGTCTTCGGCGGTTGAAAAGCCCGAGGCAGCCAGGAAGAAGAAATTGAGACAGCCCAGTCCAAAAAACGAAGCCAGCAGGGCCGGCTTGCTTCCCCAGAAGATCGCGACCACCAGGACCGTGAGAAGCATCGCCAGCGCCACAGTGGTGTCATTAATCTGACCACGAAAGGCCACGCAGGCAGTCGTCACCGCTGCACTGCCCAGCAGGGCAACAAGGTAACCGGCAACTTTGCTTTCCGTGATGCGCGATGGCATATTGTTGTGGAGCCTCAGCATCGATACGGTTTTATTCGTATCGGCAACATCATGACCATGAACTCCACCGTCGGTGGGCGCTATCTGCAATCTTCAAGCGTTCAACCCTGGCACAGACGCCCCGCTCAGCGACACCTGCGCTGACGGGCCGGCCTCAAAGTTCCCGACAGACCGCCCTCAATAACAGTCTAGCCGCAGCATCGACAGTCTTCAAGAACTCCAATCGTGCACGGTACCAGCTAATCAATGCCTGCCTCTTCTCCGGCGGCGCCGCTTGGGCAATCCTTCAATCGCACCTTCGGCACCCGGCTCTGGCTGGCCACGTTCCCCGGACAACTCCTGCCAGTCTGGTCCCTTAGAAACTCTGATAGGTCTTCGTCAACTGGAAGTAGTTTTGGGTCAACTGGAATACGTGCCGGGAATTTATGTTTGAAATGATAGCTACCTGGCTCAGCGCGCTGACGCCGGGGCAGGTTGAGCAGCTCCGGCATTCCGGTTGCCCTGTTATGATTATCACCTCTCCAACAGCTTCTTAAACCTCAAAAAAACGGCTGGGAAGGAGACGATAAACCAGGAAGAGAGCGAACGGATGCATCAATCCGGCCATGATGAAGATTGGCGTATAGGAGAACTTCGTCACGACATAGCCGGTGCCCAGGCTGGCAATAATCCCTCCCACCGCGCCCGCCATTCCGGAAAATCCCGTCGCGGTGCCCACTTCCGAACTGTGGAATAAGTCCGTTGGCAGCGTGAGCAAGTTGGCGATCCATATCCCATGGCCAAAAATGATGAAAGAAGTTGCCGCAATAGCCAACGCTGCCGAGGGAGCCAGCGGCGCCAGGATCGCTGAAGGCAGCAGGCATGCTCCTAGCGTCATGGCGAACTTGCGCGCCTTGGGAAGCGTCCATCCCAAGCGCATCAGCCGGCCTGAAAGCCAGCCGCCGAAGATGTATCCAACGTCGCCAAAAAGAAAAGGAACCCAGGCAAACTTTCCGATCTCCGCAAGACTGAATCCACGGGCCTCGTGAAGATACGACGGAAGCCAGAAAATAATGAAGTAAATAACCGGATCGGTAAAAAACCGGGCGACCATCAGCGAATAGCACTGGCGTGACTTCAGAATCCTCCGCCAGTTCAGGCGGTCACCTCGGGCGGGCTGCGTCTCTTCTGCGGGGCGAACGAGGTCCTTGATCTCCAGGTATTCTTTCTCTCGTAGCCACCGGTTCTTATGTGGAGGCTCGTAAATGACTAGCCACACCACCAGCCAGACCAGCCCCAGGCCACCCGTGAAGATAAACGCCGAGCGCCAACCGTACCGCAGCGTCAGAAACGCGGCGACCGGAGGAGCAATCGCTGCGCCCAGCGAAGAACCGGCATTAAAGATGCCGACCCCAAGGCCGCGCTGGTCCGCCGGAAACCACTCTGCAATCGCCTTGGTGGCTGCGGGGAAGTTGCCGGGCTCGGCCAGCCCCAGCAGAAAACGATAGAAAGCCAGTGACCATTTGCCCTTCGCAAACCCGTGAAGGATCTCAGCCACGGACCATGTGGAAATGAAGAGCGCGAACCCTTTCCGCGTCCCCAGCCGGTCTACGACATAGCCCGAAACGGCGTACATGATGGCGTACGCAAAAAGGAAAATACTGACAATCTGCGCGTAGTCCTCATCGGTAAGGGAAAGATGATGGCGCACATCCGGAATAACCACCGAAAGCGTCAGCCGATCCATATAGTTGATCACTGTCGCCATCAACAACAGGCCGGCAATAAACCAGCGCAGTTTGGGAATTTTGATTTTCATGGCCAGAGATTCCGTTGCCCCGGCAGGACTTCAAGTGCAAGCAGCGCGCTGCTTCAATTCATTTCTTCAACAACTGCATGATCAGGATTGCGGTACGAGGAAGATGGAAGGGATCTTTTACCGGCAGCGCAATCACCTCAGTGGTCGGCTTCCCTTCCCTCGTCAGACGCTGCCGCCACTCTCCGACTTCCGGCATAGGGAAGTGCGAGAACGACCACTCGTGAACCCTTTCATACCATTCGGCACACCATTCCTCGCCGGTCAGGTGGTGCGCAAGCAGCAGGGCATAGAGCGCTTCCGTGTGCGGCCACCAGAGCTTCTTATCCGCGTGCGGCAGAAAGGGTTCATGGCCTTCGGCGTCAATTCCCAGGAAGATGCCGCCGTATTCCTGGTCCCATCCCTTTTCGAGATGCCACCGGATGACTTCTGTGGCCCTGTGAACAAGTTCCTGGTCGCCTCGGCTCATCGCCCGGTGCAACACGAACCACATCGATTCGATGGTATGCCCGGGCATCACGAACGTTCCTGCGTTGGGCGGAAGTTCTTCATAGGTATCGGTTAGAAACTCCAGCAGAACCTTGCGCGCCGGCCGCACAAAATGATCCATGACCCGCGCGGCATAGCTGTCGGCCAAGGCCGCCAGGGCGCCGTCTCCCGTGGTTTGCGCCAATTCACCCGTGGTTTCCGTCATGATCATCGGCACACCATGGTTCTTCCAGCCGGGGGGCAACGGATACGGCGCCGTCTCGGTAAAGTCCGGCTCTTCGATTCTTTGACGGACACGGGCGAACGTTGCAAGCGCGAGCGAAAGGATATCGGGGTCTCGCACGGCGCGGTAGTATTCGCTGAGGCCGTAAACGGCCAGGCAGTCGGTATAAATGCTGGTGGCGCCTTCAATCACCTGCCCTGCCCGGTCTGTGTGGTAGACCCATCGGCCCTGGTCGTCCCGCCCGTGCTCCAGCAGAAACCGCACGGAGTTTTCGGCAACCCTTAGAAACTCCGGCCGCTTCTCCACCCGGTTGTAAAGCGCCGCGAAGGTCCATACGGACCTCGCCTGGGACCACATGAACTTGTCGCCGCTGATGGGCGAGCCGTCTTCCTTCATGCAGGAAAGCACGCCACCCTGCTCCCAGTCGATTCCACGCTTTAGCCAGAAAGGAACCACTCCGTCCAGCAGGAGGCTGCGATATTGTTCGTAGAGTTGTGCGAAATCCATATTTGATCCAGTTCCTTACCAACGGGAATTTACGCCAGGAGAAACCATCCCGGCCAATGCGCGCCCTGTCAGGCTTGTAGCCGTATTAAATGCATTGGCCTTGTCTTTGGGTCCCGGATTGGCGCCCATGTTCAGCAGACCATAGGCCTTGCCGTTTTCCGGCTTCAGGATAAATGCGTCAAACCGTTGCACCGCCCGCGCCACACGAGGGTCATGGTCGACGTGCTCGTAATACCAGATCAGGTAGTTTACGATTCCCGGGCTGCGCGTCCGGTCCCAGCTTTTCTGCGCGTGCTTTGACCACGTGCCGTCGGGCAGTTGCGTTCGCAGCAGGAACTCGATGTTCGGCTTGACCGCCCTGTGAATCCAGGCTCGCCAGGCAGGGTTCCCACAGTGGAGGTCGAACGCCACAATGCCCTCCCCAACGTAAGCTGAGGTCCCGTAGGTCGAATCTTTCCACAGATTGTAATCGTTCTTGGCGTCGCCCTGCTTGCTCCAGTCGGCCCCTTCCATTTTCAGGATGTAAGGAATGTTGCCGTCGCTCCGCATCGTGCTCAGGATCCATTTCAGGGCGTTTTGAGCGACTTCACGATACTCGTCCTTCTTCGTAACGTGATACATCCAGGTAAAGATCTCGCCACCGGTCAGCGCTGATGAGAGTGTGTACTGGTCATAGATCGGGCCGCTCATCACACCGTCTTTCACGTGCCGCCAGCCCGTGCCGATCGCGCCGTTCTTGTGAATCATTCCATCTTTCTCAAGCGAGTCCGTGTAGCGCCGGACGGCATCGAAATATTCCTTCTGCCGCCGGGGACCCACATGCCTGTAAAGAGCAATAAAGAGGCCGAGCGCACTGCCGGTATCGGCCAGATAAACCGTCCCGTAACCCGATGCCCAGAACCCGCTGGGCATCTGCTTCTTCAGCAGGTAATCACCGTACGCAACGGCCGTATCAAGATAGCGGCGGTTGCCGAAAATCTCGTACCCGGCCACCAGATCCCGCATGTAATACCCGCCCACGTAAATGGTGGAGAAAGTGCTCTTTTCCTTGACAATGAAATCGCACAAGTTCTTGAGCGACTCGCGGGTTTGCACACATCCCGAGTCCGCACAGAACGGAGAAGGCTTCGGAGGTGGGGCGGCGGAAACAACCAAAGGGAAGATAAGAATCGCAAGAAGGTTTCTGATAAAGCGACGATTTGACTTCATGGGGGTCAGCTCTCTCTTATCCTGACTTAAATGGATCAACTGGAGCCTTAAAGGCCGAAGAGAGATTTTGTCCGAAATCTCACCAGCACGCAAGGATTAGCCTTTGCTAAGCAGAAAACAACGGTGCCATCGTACGATTCTCGCGTGCAAGACCCTTTCGGCGATAGCAATCGCGTGGGCCAACAGATGGCAGGTGGCATCCCAATCAACCCGTGATAAACTGCCCTGCAATCTAACAGTCTGGGAAGGTTACGGATGACGGATTCGAAGCACAACGAACGCGATGACAAATCCCTTGGCATGGATCGCCGAATTTGCCGTCGAGACTTTTTGAATTCAACTTTGCTGGCTTCCGGGAGCCTGTTGTTAAGCCCGCTGGCGCCGAATGACTTGCTCGCCCTGGGGAGCGACTGGACCGGTTATGGCGGCGTGGGAGATTACCAGAACTCCAATGGAAATACCGCTGAAGTGATGAACGCCGGGCATCAGATCCGCGACCACGTCTTTGACGGAGTCCCTGCCAACGCCACCAATACGGGCGAAATTTTCGACTGCGTGGTGGTGGGCGGTGGAATCAGCGGACTGGCGGGTGCGCTTTTCTTTCACAATCAAACGGGCGGCAAGCGGTCCTGCCTGGTTCTGGAAAACCATCCCATGTTCGGCGGCGAGGCCAAGCGAAATGAGTTCGTCGTGGACGGCCAGCGCCTGATGGCGCCGCAAGGCTCAGACCATTTTCAGGTTCCCTACCCGTACAGCTTCACAGCCCGCTTCTACGATCTGATTGGAATCGACAGGCTTCAATTTAAATACCAGACATGGGAAAGCTCTTCTCCGGAGATTCCTCTGGGCCGGACATTTGAAGCGATGCCGTCGCCCGTTGGCTACTATTTTGGTCAGAAGTTTGGCCAGAATCCCGGAAAGTGGCTTGTCGATCCTTGGAAGAACGGATTCCAGGGCGCACCGATTCCCGCTGCCATGAAGAACGAATTGCTCCAGTGGAGAAAAAGAAGTTCGAACCCGGCGAACACGCCTGTGTTCCAGTATCCGGGCGACGCAGCCTCCAGGCGCCTGGACAGTATGACGATTGAAGAACACCTCATGGAACAGGGCTTGAGCCGGGAAACGATTCGCACCATGCTGCCCGACGAAGGGGGTGGTTTTGGACTGGGGCCGGATGTTCTTTCTGCCTACACGGCATACGCTTTTGACGAGCTGCATTCTGTGGATGACACCCCGGAAACAGGCTGGTTTGCCTTCCCGGGCGGCAATGCCGGAATAGCCCGCCACATTGTCAAAACCCTGATTCCGGATTCGATTGCCGGTCCCCGCACGCTCAAAGCGGTCTGTTCCAACAAAGTGAACTTTGCCGCACTTGACCGCCCCGGAAAACCGGCGCGGGTTCGCCTGGGAGCCACGGTCGTTCGCGTTGAGCACGAAAAGCAACCTCAGAGTTCGGAATTCGTCTGGATCACCTACACACAAGGAGCAAAGGCCTATCGCCTGAAGGCGCGGTCGGTGGTGATGGCCGGCGGCTGCTGGACCACCAAGCTGGTCGTTCGCGACCTGCCCGCAACTCACCGCGAAGCCTATGCGCAGTTCTATCGCTCCCCGTGCATGATGGCTAATGTAGCCGTGCGCAACTGGCGGTTTCTCTACAAACTGGGGTTTTCCAGCGCCCAGTGGTTTGAAGGGCTCGGCTCCTTCACTTCCGTCCACAAGGTTCCACTCTTTAGCGGAGCGCCTCCCACCATCGGTCCCGATTCACCAACCGTCATCACCCTGAAAGTCCTTTTCTCTTCCCCGGGAAAACCGATCGAAGAACAAGGCAACCTCGGACGGATGGAGCTTCTGTCAACTTCGTATCGCGAGTATGAGCGCAAGATTCGCGAGCAGTTGACCTTTATGTTCTCCCAGTCAGGTTTTGACGCGCGTCGCGATATCGCCGGGATCGTGCTCAATCGCTGGGGCCATGCCTACGTCAATCCGCAACCAGGTTTCTTTTTTGGCAAGGATGGGAAACCAGCGCCGCGTGAAATCCTGCGAGCCGCGCCCTTTGGCAGGATCGCTTTCGCCAACACCGATCTTTCAGCAACGCCGGATCACAGAACCGCAGTTCTGGAAGCTCACCGGGCCGTGGGACAACTCCTTAATCAGGTAATCCGCTGACGGCTGCGAAGGCTCATGAATGTCTGCGCATATTGGTTCATGCTTGAGTGTCTGGCCAGACCGTCCCACGGGTGTCTCGCTGAGGCAGCATAAAAACTTTGTGATAGACTTTGAGGGTTGTGCGCATCACATGCTGGCCGCCTTGGGGCTCATAACTATGTTTTCGCATGGTTTCGGTCATCTTGAGGAAACGAGCGTCGATAGAGCCAGGAAAGTCTTCAATTTTCAATACGCGGGGGTGGCGGAACTGGTAGACGCAAGGGACTTAAAATCCCTTTTCCCTTCCGGGAAGTGAGGGTTCGATTCCCTCCCTCCGCACCAGGATTTTACGGCCCTGGCAGCCTGGCAACAGTTCGGATTTCCTTCCTGATTGAACCTGGTGGTATATCTGCAGGAGCTACTTCTTTGCAGTGATCGAGGCTTGGAATTCGTTTGGCAGCTTGCCAGCAGGCTTTACCCAAAAGTCGCAACATGCTTCCTGGAGAAAAGCTCTAAAAGTCCCCTTGCCGTTCGCCGGCAGTGAACATGCATCATGAAGCGACGGTTGCCTGCTGACCTACGCGCCGCCTGGCTCCGGATGGAGCACGCCCAAACCTCGCCCTATTCGACGATGTTTCGTGCCCGCTGATACCAGCCAGGCGCAGGGGAAAGCGCTCTCAGCTACCAGTCTTTATGCAGTGAGGGATTCACGCTAAGCTTCTTGCCGCTGGCCACGTCCAGGTCCTGCGACCATGACTCATACCCCCACTTGGTGATAGTGACCAGATGCTTTCCGAGAGGAATCTGGACTGTGGTGGGAGTGTGGCCCACCTGGTAACCGTCAACCATAATGGTGGCGCCGGCCGGAACCGATTTGAAATCAACGGACAGCGTCTTGCCTGTTTTCGCCTGCTCTTCGAGCGACTTCTTCTTGACGGTGTAGGTCAGGTAGCTGGGCTTCTCTGGAGGCGCTTCTTCCTTCTTCTGTTCCTGGCCGTTCTGCTTCTGGTTCTGGTTCTGATTCTGCTGCTTCCGGTCATACCCTGGTTCTGATTCCCGTTTTGATTCTGCCCCTGGCTTTCATTGCCTTGTTGCTGGCTGCTCTCCTGGGGCTTGGGAGCGGAGGCATAGACATAACGAGTGGCAGAACCTCCATCCTGATACGCGTCTGAAGAGCGGTCAAGGAAACGCTGCTGGGAGCCGGGAACAGGACTATTCGCAACGCTTGAGCTCTGACCCCGAACAAGTGTCGTCAAGGTGAGGAAAGAAACAGCCACAACACACATAAGCCAAAGTCGATGTGACATCTTCATTCTCCATTCCTTAAGGAATCGTATTTCTCCCCTCCACAAGAAACAACGGCGTACAGGAAGAAACAGCCACGTCTGGCAGGCCTCCCCTACGATGGGGGAAAGCCATATGCCCTCTCGCCAGATCAGCGATCTCGCCTGCCGGGCGTCTTCTGTTACCTTTGCCCGGCAACCGCCCTGTTTTCCCCGGCGCAACCCCGGGTAAGGACCTGAACCCTTGAACAGGAACACCTGGAACAGGCGTCCCCATCGCACTACCTACAACGCCCCCCAATAATATCACGGAATTTCGCGAGTCTTCGAAACTCTTAGGCGCCGAGTTCCTTTGTAACCCCCTTCCAATCCCCGGGTGCCGCGGGCCCCCAATTTTCCGGCAAGCTCCAACACAGTCCATCTTTGCCATTGAATTGATGTAAAAGAAGTTACCCACCTACGGCTCCCGGCAAAGCTGGCATGTTGCCCTCAGGTCCGGCATTCCGTTGAGTTTCTTTTCGGGGTCCTGAGCGCACAGTTTCCAGGGAACGCCACTTTCGCCGGAATGGACGCTCATAAAAAACCTTGACAACGTAAGTATTATAGATAATTCTATAATTCTAGAGGAGAATTTTATGGCAGGGCGGTCACGGCGTTCGGCTTCACTTGAGAAAGACCTCTACCGGCGCCATGCGGATTTCTGCAAGATCATTTCTCATCCTACCCGTCTGCAGATTATTGACATCCTGCACGACGGCGAAATGTCAGTTACCGATCTCGCCACGCGTCTTCAGGTTACGGTGGGCAATCTCTCCCAACATCTCAACCTGATGAAGCAACGGCGAGTGCTGGATTCACGCAAGCAAGGCAACAGCGTCATTTACCGGCTGGCCAATCCCAAAATGATCAAAGCATGCTGTCTGATCCGCGAAATCCTATTTGAGCAAATGCAACAGGATACAAGCCTGCTCAAGCAGATGGACCGCTCACATGCTTTTGAGGAAAGGTCGTAATGCGGCAACGCTGCGAACAAAGCCAGGTGACCATGATCACCGCCGTCAACCGAACACCGTTAGAGAATATGAGCATGCAATTCACTAACTTCCTGAGCCAACTTCCCAGTTTCCGGCGGTCCGTTGTGGCCGCAGGCGCCCTCGCGATGTTGCCCATGCTGCTGGCCGTGCTTTCGGGACCCTCCCTCCGGGCGCAGACAAAAGCCCCTGCCCCCACAGGTCCGGTGAGTCTGGCGCAGGCGGTCAACATTGCACTGAAAAACAACCCTACGATCCAGGCCGCCAGCGCGTACTCGGACGCAGCACAACACGCCATTGACGCGGCCAAGGCCGGCTACCTGCCTCAACTCGATTTCTCAGAAGGCGTTACGCGTGGGAACAACCCGGTCTACGTTTTCGGCACTCTGCTGACACAGACGGCAATTTACGGCAGCCAATTTTGATCTTGGGTTTCTGAACACCCCCCCGCCGGTTGATAATTTCCGGACGCAGTTTTCCGCTTCGATGCCGCTTTACGATTTCGGACGAACCTCCGGCCGGGTGAGGAATGCCCGCATTCAGGCCCGAGAGCGTCCGACGAAAATGCCTCACCGGACCGAACAAAGCGTGGTGTTTGACGTCATCAATTCCTATTTGAACGGCCTGCTTGCCCGGGAACAGGTTCGAGTGGCGCGGGCGGCCGCGGCCATGGCACAGGCGGACCTCGATCGAGCGCGCGCAAGAGAGCAGCAAGGCCTTGCGGTTGCCTCCGACGTCCTGAGTGCGCAGGCACAAGTGGCGCAGACCAAAGAGAACCTCATTCGGGCTCAAAACGCGGTGGCCATCTCGCAGGCAGCGCTCAACGTGGCCATGGGCGTGCCCGAGGACGCTCCGACCCAGACCCAGGGCAAGCTTGCAGCCGTGACAAGTCTCCGTTGGCAGACTTGCCAGCCTGCAACAGCAGGCGCTCAAGCAGCGGCCTGATTACCATGAAGCTCAACTGCAAGCGGAAAGGGCCGGAAACTCCGTTTCGCTGGCCAGGAAAGAATTTCTTCCCCGGATTGACATGATGGGTTCCTGGGAACAGGACAACCAGACTTTTGCTTGCGCGCGGCGGCAATAACTGGATAGCCGGCGCAACGCTGACCTTCAACATTTTTAACGGCGGCGCCCGGCGGGCACAAATCGCCGAATCCAGAGCCTATGAACGCAGGGCGGAAGCCATGCGTCGCCAGATGGAGTCGGCGGTGCGCCTGCAGGTTCGTGAGGCCTACCTGAATTTGAACGCCGCGCTTCAGCGCGTGGAAGTTTCCCGCGACTCCGCAGCGCAGGCGGAAGAAAGTCTGCGAATCCTTCAAAACCGGTATGACGCAGGTCTCGCAACCATCATGGACGTGCTGCGGGCTGAAACCATGCGAACCACAGCCCAGAATAACCATTTGAACGCAGTCTACGACTATCGACTGGCATTTGCCGCTCTGGAACTGGCCACAGGCAACCTGGGGCCCGATTCACCAGCGGTTACACAATAGCCATTCTTTGACAGCTCGAGGAGTGTTGCTGACGATGAAAACACAAAACTAAACTCCAATTGACTCTAGCCCTCTTGGTGCCGCCTTTCTTGCCGCCTGCGGCTCAAAAGAGCAGGCGCAGAGAACCGTTGCGCCGCGTGGTCTCAGGCGTCGCGGTTTTAACAGTCCATTCGCAATCGACCCCTGAATATTACGAGGCAGTGGGAACCGTAAAGCCCGAGACCACCAGCGTGCTGGGCGCCGAAATCAGCGGGACGGTGAGGAAAATCTCGGTGAAAGAAGGCGACCGCGTCAGGCGCGGCCAGTTGCTCGCCGTGATTGACTCGCGCGTTCAGCAGGCGCAGCTTGAAGCGGCGGCCGCCGGCATCGAGGAAAGCGACCAGGGGTTGGCGCAAGTTCAAGCAGGCGCTTCAGGCTGCTCAAGCCGACCGCAAATTCGCCGAAGCCACGTTCCAGCGTTACAAGGCCCTGCTGGCCAAAAAGTCGGTGAGCCGGCAGGAATACGATAACGCGGAAACGCGCTACAAGGGCGCGGTCGCCAACGAAATGGCTACCCGGGCAAAACTGAAGCAAATGGAAGCCCGCCAGCGTCAGGCGCAGGCCCAGCACAGCTCCGCGGCAACCGTGTTGAGCTATTCACGGATCGTTTCGCCCATTAGACGGCGTCGTTACCGCAAAGTCCGTTGATGAAGGCACGCTGGTGATGCCCGGCACTCCCCTGATCACGGTTGAAGATACCGGCCACTTCCGGCTGGATGCCAGTGTTCCCGGACGTTTTCTCGGCATGCTCCACGTGGGAGAACAGGTGCCGGTCACGCTGGGTTCTCAGCAGGTGGAGGGACGGGTCATCGAAATCGTTCCCGCCTCTGACCCTTCCACGCAGGACCTTTGTTGCCAAGGTCGAGCTTCCCCGGAACTGCAAATGCCAGTCGGGACAGTACGGCTCTGCAGACTTTGCGATCGGGAGCGGGAATCGCGCTCTGGTTCCGGCCGATGCCCTGCTCCGGCGAGGCGAACTGGAAGGCCTGTTTGTCATCGACTCGAAAGGCGTTGCTTCCTATCGGTTGGTCAAGACCGGAAAGACCTTTGGCAGCGAGGTTGAAATCCTTTCCGGGCTTGACGATGGTGAACATGTTGCCGTTTCAAAGATCGACCAACTGAGCGACGGAGTACGGGTTCAAACCTCATGAACAAAAGTGAAATCGGCGTCGCCGGCCGCGTCGCCCGCTACTTTATCAATTCCAAGCTGACCCCTCTGCTGATGGTTTTCGCCGTTCTGCTGGGCGCCTTCGCCATCTATGAAACGCCCCGCGAAGAAGACCCGCAGATCGTTGTCCCCATGATGGACGTCTTTGTGCAGATGCCGGGCGCCAGCGCCAAAGAAGTGGAAAAGCGCGTGACCACGCCGATGGAACGGCTGATCTGGGAGACCCCCGGCGTCAAGTATGTCTATTCCATGTCGTACCCCGGCCAGAGCATGGTGATTGTCCGTTTCAAGGTGGGCGAGAACGAGGAAGACTCGATCGTCAAGCTCTACAACAAGCTCTATTCGAACTTTGACCTGATTCCTCCCGGCGCCACCAAGCCGCTGATCAAGCCCCGAACCATTTACGACGTCCCCATCCTGGCGCTGACTTTCTGGAGCGATCGTTACGATGACTATCAGATCCGCCGGGTGGTCGCGGAAGTCCAGCGAAAGGTGCAGGCCGTTCAGGATGTCTCCGTCACCCATATCCTTGGCGGCCAGAAGCGCGAAGTCCGCGTGATGCTCAGTCCTGCCAAAATGGCAGCTCATGGCGTAGCCCCGGCGGCGATTGTGCCCATCCTGGGCATGACCAACCAGGAACTTCCCGCGGGCGAATTCGCTTCCGGCAATCGCGAGTACAGAGTAGAAACCGGCGGCTTCCTCCGTACGGCTGACGACGTGGGCAAGGTAGTCATTGGCGTGTCGCACGGCCACGCGGTTTATCTTCGTGATGTCGCCACGGTCGAGGACGGACCGGCCGAACCTTCCAACTACGTGCTGTTCGGGTACGGGAAAGCAGGCGAAAAGCAAGACCGCAGCGTGGCAGGCGAGTTCCCTGCCGTCACGCTGTCCGTATCCAAACTTAAAGGTACCAACGCGGTCACCACCGCGGACGACGTCCTGAGGATGGTGAATGACCTGAAGGGCGACGTCATTCCCAGAGACGTCCACCTGACGGTCACACGGAATTACGGCCATTCGGCCGAAGAGAAGTCCAATGACCTGCTGGAACACCTGCTGATTGCGACTCTTTCCGTCACCCTGCTCATCGCGCTCGCTCTCGGGTGGCGGCCTTCGATCGTAGTTCTGGCGGCCGTACCGGTAACGCTTGCCCTGGCGCTGTTTGTCTTCTACATCTACGGCTACACGCTGAACCGCGTCACCCTTTTTGCCCTGATCTTTTCAATCGGCATTCTGGTGGATGACGCAATTGTTGTGGTGGAAAACATCGCGCGCCATTTCCATCTTCCGCAGAACAAGGGGCGCCCGCTGGCCGACGTGGCCGTGGAAGCCGTGGATGAAGTCGGCAACCCGACCATCCTGGCCACCTTCACGGTGATCGCCGCCGTCTTTCCCATGGCCTTCGTGCAGGGATTGATGGGACCGTACATGCGGCCGATTCCCATCGGCGCGTCGATGGCGATGATCTTCTCGCTGCTGGTGGCGTTTGTGGTGTCGCCCTGGGCCGCGCTCCGGATACTGGCCCACTCAAAGCCTCACGGGCATGACGGCGAAACCGCAGGGCCTGACCGCTTGCAGCGCATCTATCGAAAAGTTGTGATGCCGCTGATCGAGAGTCGCAGGAGGCGATGGTACTTCCTGGGCGGGGTCGTTTTCCTGCTGATAGTTGTTATGGTCATGCCTCTGGCCAAGCTGGTGCTTGTCAAGATGCTGCCCTTTGACAACAAGAGCGAATTCCAGGTGATCGTCGATATGCCGGAAGGAACCACGCTTGAGCAGACGGCGCTGGTTACACAGAAAGTTGCGCGCCGGCTTGCCGAAGAACCCGAAGTGGTCAATTACGTGGATTACATCGGCGTTGCGGCTCCCTACGATTTCAACGGCCTGGTTCGCCATTACTTCCTCCGCCAGGGAGCGAACAAGGCGGAAATCTACGTCGACCTGCTGCCGAAATCCGAACGCTCAGCGCAGAGCCACGACATCGCCAAGCGCGTGCGCCTTGCCATCGATCCTATCGGAGCAAAGTACGGCGCCAAATTGAAGGTTTCAGAAATTCCGCCGGGCCCCCCGGTAATGGCAACACTGGTGGCCGAGGTCTACGGCCCAAGCTACAGCGGACAGACTTCCGTCGCCCGCCAGATTCTGGACGACTTCAAGAAGACGCCGGGGGTGGTGGACGTGGACTGGAGTGTGGAGGCTCCACAGCGCAAACTCCGCTTTGTGGTGGACAAGCAGAAGGCGGCACTCAATGAGGTTTCTGTTGAACAGATCGCCCAGACTCTGGGCCTGGCCTTGCACGGAAGTGTTGTAGGTATCGCACACCTTCCCAATGAACAGGAAGACGTCAACATCCTGCTGCGGGTTCCGCGCTCCGAACGGTCAAGCGCCAACAGCCTGGGGGAAATTCGAGTCATATCCCGTAACGGGAACCTGGTGCCCATCAGTGAACTGACCGAGGTCAAAGAAGAGACGATCGAGCAGACCATCTATCACAAGAACCTCAAGCCGGTGGTCTACGTCACGGGCGACGTGGCAGGAAATGAAGAAAGCCCCGCCTACGCCATGATCCGGCTGGCAAAGGAAATGAACAACGTCAAGACCCCCAACGGCTCGAGCGTAGAGCGCTACCTGACCCAGCAGCCTTTCCTGACCAATAACTATTCAATGAAGTGGGATGGCGAGTGGCAGATCACCTATGAAGTTTTCCGCGACCTGGGCTTCGCCTTTCTGGTGGCCCTGATCCTGATCTATGGCATCGTCGTGGGATGGTTCCAGTCCTTCATTGTTCCGCTGGTGATCATGGCGCCCATCCCTCTCACCTTGATCGGCATCCTGCCGGCCCATGCCATCATGGGCGCATTCTTTACGGCAACGTCCATCATCGGGGTCATCGCGCTGGCCGGCATCATTGTCCGAAATTCCATTCTGGTGGTGGACTTTATTGAACTGCGCCTGGCACAGGGGATATCGCTCGCGGAGTCTGTGGTGGATGCCGGGGCAGTGCGTTTCCGCCCCATCCTCCTTACGGCTGCCGCTGTAGTGGTGGGCGCGCTCGTGATTCTTTCTGATCCCATCTTTCGAGGGCTTGCCATCGCCTTGATAGCCGGTGCTATTGCTTCCACGCTGCTTTCACAAATTGCGGTCCCGGTCTTGTACTACATGAGCGCCCGCAAGAAGCACGAGCAATCCAAAAAGGAAGAGCCGGCCGGAGGTGCGGAATGACACCTTTTGAACCAAAGAAAATCCTTTGCCCGGTTGATCTCAGCCCGCTTTCGGATGGCATTCTCAGGTGGGCGGGGCTCTTCGCGCGCACATTCGCCGCGCCGCTGGAAGTTTTCTATGCCGACTGGTGGGAGCCGCCACGTTACTTCACCGAGGCTCAAATTCAGCAACTCGCCCGCCAGGAGCAGGAAAGCGAAGAGGCGCTCCGGACCGAACTTGAGACCCTGGCCAAAGCGGCGCTAGGAGATCCGGCATCCTACGACATCACTGTCGTTGAAGGCCACCCGACCGAACGAATCCTGGAGCGGTTAAAAGAATCGATGGCAGGGCTGATCGTGATGGGAAGCCATGGCCGGACCGGGATGGCGCGCCTGCGCCTGGGTTCTGTCGCCGAAGACGTTGTCCGGGCTTCCGCCTGTCCGGTTCTGATTGTAAAATCGGCGGCAGATGTGGAACGCGTACCCGCCATCAGGAACATCTTGTGCCCCATCAATTTCACCAGTCTCTCCCGGCAGAGCCTGGAGCTTGCTTCCGAGCTTGCAGCCGCCTTTGGAGCCAATCTCTGGGTGGCGCATGCAACGGACCACGAAGGGATAAAAGTGGAAGAAGTTCGGCAACGCCTCTGCGACTGGGTGCCGAAGGAAGTACGTGACCGTTGCCAGATATCCGAGGTGGTTGGCCGGGGAAACCCCGCCGAGCAGATTCTTCTCATGGCAAGGGAGCATTCTGCTGACCTCATCGTCATGGGAGCACAGCATCGGCCGTTTCTGGAATTCACAACATTGGGGACCACAACCGAACGAGTCATGCGACATAGTCTCACTTCAGTGCTTGTGCTTCCGGCGGGAAAAGCCGAAATTGAGAGTTAATGTTTTGAGGAGGAGTACATGGATTTGAATCGATGGCTCAGGCTGATCGCCGGAACATTTATCTTCGCCACAGTCCTGCTCGGTCATTTCGTCAACGAATGGTGGTATGTGTTCACAGCCTTCGTCGGATTAAATCTATTCCAATCAGCCTTTACGAACTGGTGCCCGATGATGGCGTTCTTGCGCAAGCTGGGTGTTAAGCCCTAGCACGCTCGTCGGATCTCTCTGCGACGCACCTCTCGTCCGGGTTCCCGAAGAAGCCGCTAACACCCGCCAGGGCTTATAATGTCGCTTAGGTGGATGAGATGCGGCGGAAATCTTCTCACGCGCTTTTGTTGCTGCTTGCGGGGATAGCAGGAATGGTCTCGCTTTACGCGTGGGTCGCGTATCGAACCCGGCCACTGAAGTTCAATCTCACCCTTCCACCGGTGCTGCCTGTTGTCAAAGTGGAAGGCAACGCCCTGGCCGTCCAACTCCGCACCGACGCTCTGCTCGCACAGGCAGGCGAATACGACTCGGAGCTTGGGGCCTATCTTCATTTTGAATATCTCAAAGCACACTCCGGCCTCGGCAGTTCGCGCGTTCTGCTGACCGTGAAGAATGCTGACGCAGGTCCCCAGTATGAGATTTTTCTGGTGCTCGATAACAACCTCCTGTCAGACGTTCCCTTCCTGGGACGATTAAAGGCGAAAGGCTACATTCCTGACTACCAGCTTGACCCGGTCACCTTCGAAGGCCTGGCTCGCAAACGCCTGGAGACATCCGTTTTTCTGGGCAGCTACAATCCCACGACGACTCCCCGGCTGGCTGAATTATCCCCCTCGCGCCTGATTGAACCCCTGGCCAGTTTTCTGTTGTTCAAGTCCAGGACGGACCGGCGTGTCCGGGAGAACATCGAGCCTGTGCCCACGACGCTTTCCATGGACCAGGCAAGAGAGCTGGCGGGAGACATTCTTGAAGTCGTGCGCTTCTACCACCTGCCGCTGGACGTTTTCCTCGGGATCGGCGCCATGGAAAACAATTACATGAATGTTCGCGGCGATCTCGACCACGCCGTCTGGAAGAGAAGTCCTCAGCGGGGTGACATTGTCCTGAGGCGTTCACGCACCCGGGTCCTGGTCAGCGATTACGCCATGGGCGTATGGCAAATCACCCGCGAGACGCTGCGCCGCGCGCACGCTCTCTATCTCAAGGACAAGCGGGACTACTCAGCCTTGCCGCCCCGCCTCCGGCCCTCAAAGAAGCTCAGCTTTGATCTGGATAATTCCGAGGTCCTCACCACCTATGCCGGCCTGCTGCTCAGCCACCTGCTGGACAAAACCGAGGGCGACATTCCCAAAGCAGTGGGAGCTTATAACGGCAGCCTTCAAAAACCCAACTACCAGTACGCCGCCGGGGTCGAGGCGGTCGCCCTCTATGCGCGAGACTTTCTTGAACGCGCGGCACACCTGGACGGCTTGAGTATCGCAAAATCCTGGCTCCAACGTTCTTCGAGGCTGCAGGGTGGCAAACAGCCTGAGCCTGGCGTGTCCGACGTTCCCTCGAAGGCGACAAACCTCAGTCCGGAATAGGCCTGCGCCCGGGGCTCCGGTGCAAACGCGGGGGCATCCTTCCTTTTGCATGGATCGGGACTGCCCTCGTCCGGATTTGGCCAGCTCCTGATTGCGTATATCCCGCTGAGCCACAGGAAGCGGACTCACAGGAAACGGCACATATCTTTGACATTGCCTGGCCACGGGCGTACGATTGAACCTCGGGGCATCCTTTAAACGGCTCACGACTCAGCAATTAACACCAGAGGGAGGTAACCGTTGCGTGTTCTCTTCTACGTTCCTGACAATCGAATCACACACAGTTACATGCCAACCTTGTGGCCCTTCGTCCTCAAATCGCTGACTCCTCCCGGCCACAACGTCACAACCCTCGACGGCAACGTCGTTCGAATGGATCCCGATGAACTCGCAGATTACGTCCGGCGTGAAAAGTTTGACCTCGTCGGCATTGGCGGGATGACCCGCACCATTCACCGCTCCTATGCCGTTGCAGACAGCATCCGCGCCCTCGGCGTGCCGGTGGTGATGGGCGGCCCGCACGTAACCGAGGAGCCGGAAGAAGCCCTCGAACACGCCAACGCCGTTGCCTGCGGCGAGGCCGACAGCCTTTGGCCGCAGATGCTGAAGGATTTTGAAGCCGGCAAGCTGCAGCCCATCTACCGCTCCTGCGAAAAGCCCAGTCTTGAGGATTACCCGCGCATCCCCTGGGAGCAGACCGATTTCAATCAGTTCAAAGTGCTGCCGAAATGGGCCTCCAAAGTGATGCGGACGTTCGGCTGGGAACGATTTGACGTCAGCATCTCGCCGGTTGAGACCGGCCGGGGTTGTCCGTACCGCTGCGATTTCTGCACCGTCAGTCCTTTTTTTGGTGAGAAGATCCGCTTCCGTACAAACGAAAGCGTCGTCGAAGAACTCAAGCTCCTGAAAAGCCTGGGGCGGAACCTGGTCTTCTTTGTTGACGACAATTTCGCCATCAATCCGCGCCGCGCCAAGTCTCTGATGCGCGCCATGATTGAAGCGAAGGTTCGAATTTTTTGGGTCGCGCAAATCTCAATGAACCTTCTGCGCGATCAGGAATTGCTGGATCTGCTGAAGGACTCCGGCTGCGTCTGTGTGTTTATCGGGCTGGAATCCGTGCTGCCGGAAAGCCTGAAGGCAGTGAGCAAGACCTTCAACAAGCCGGAGGAGTACGGCCAAATCATCGGCCAGCTTCAGCGCCGCGGCGTTTACTGCGTCACCGCCTTCATCATGGGCATTGACGCGGACCGCACCGGCGTGGCCCGCAAGACCTGGGACGTGGTCCAGAACTGGCCTCCGGGGTTCTTCCCCGTCTTCAGCCAGCTCACTCCTCTGCCTGGAACACCACTCTTGAAGGCCCTGCACGATCAGGGGCGCCTTGAGGAGCGCCACTGGCTGAACTACCGGCCCTACGGCGCTGCTTTTACCCCCAAACACATGACGCCCGCTGAACTTGAAAACGAAGTTCGCACCGCCTGGGGAATGGCTTACAGCCCTTCAGGAATCTTCCGGCGCGTCAGCCGCATGAGGGACGTGCGCTTCGTCTCTAAACTGATTTATGTGTTCGCCACTCTGGCGTTCCGCGGAATCTATTTCCGCCAGATGACTGTCGGCGCCTGGCTGAAACTGATCTGGCAGAACCGGCGTTCCGTGCGCGAGGTCTTCTCCCTGCGCTCGTTCACAAACCATGAAATTGCTCCCATAGCGGAAATCTCGTCTCAGCAGGTGCCGAATGCATCTCCTTCGACGATGCCCGGCTCCTGAAATCCCTCTTCCCGTCATCGAGCGGCGGTCCTGCTGAAACGGGACCGCGCCATCGCCAGGATAACCGGAAAGGCCTGCCCTGCTCCCTTCAGCTTGAGCCACCACTGCCATTAACATGCCAGCAGTCGAAAAGTATAAAATAGAGATATAAGGACTTACAGGCTGGAGGTGAGTTCATGAAGACAAGCATCGGCCTTATCATGTGCCTTGCGCTGTTCACTGCCACGCTTTCCGCAAGAGGGCAAAAAGCACCCGCGGACTTCCAACCTCCCCAGGTCATATCGACTGTGGAACCTTCTTATCCGGCTAATACAGTGGCGGGCGGAACAGTGGTGCTGAAAGTGACGGTTGGTCCCGGCGGCGAAGTGAAGGGCGTACGGGTGTTGCAGGGGGCCAGCGGCTTCACGCAACAGGCGGTTGAAACCGTAAAGAAATGGAAATTTGCACCGGCAAGGCTTGACGGCAAACCCGTTACGGCCTCGCTTCCGGTGGCGTTTTCCTTCAGCCAGCCCATCGTGTGGTGGAATCGGAAGGGCAAATAGAGTGCTGGTCGGCTGACACGAAAGGTGGGACGCGGTTTCTATCTGCTGAAGGATTCTCACGCTGCCCAAGCGCGGGAAGTCAGGCACGTCTCCGCGGACCGAATCATGTCCTGTTCCGGAACCGGTTCTTCCAGGTAGTCTCTTGCCCCAAGGTGCATGGCTTCCAGGTAGCAACTCATGTTCAGGACACGGGCCACCACAAGGACCTTCCCGGCACGGTCCATTGCCATCGCCTTTTCCAGAACCCTGCGTCCCTCGAATGCGGAGCTTCCCTGGCTTAAAACCACCAAGTCAAAATGCTCGGCTCCCAGGCAGTCCAGGCCCGCGTCGTATGAGTTGCACGTCACCACCGCGCACCCGCCGCGCTGGAGCACGGTCCGGTAATAGACCAGATCAGCAGGATCCTCGTCAACGACGAGAACGTTGCCCTTTGGGGCAAGGCGTTTTTGCTCGATGTGTTTTGGCGCCCTGAGACGATATGGCATATGACCCTCCGAAATCTCCCCGGTTCCAGCGGTCTTATGACCCGGGGGTTAGTTCTTGCCTGCCCTTCGCCACCGCACTGATGGTGCGGGCAGGGACACGGGCACTATCCCAAAACCTAATGTGAGCGGCAGCAGTGCAGTTGCTTAAATGCCGAATCAGGGATCAGTTCGAAAATCAGGTTCAGATGCCGTAGAAAACAGTAAGCGTCTTGAGGAGATCGAACGAAATTTAGGAACTCCCGGCAGGAACAGGTCGTCAGTCGGAGGAACAGCGATGAGGCAATAATCTTCGGAGAGCTCGAAAAAGAACCAGAGTGAAACCCGCTCTGACCTCCTCTTTGCGATACACTCTCGGTTGTTCGTTCAATTGCATCGTAACACAGCCGCGGGCCAAGTCAAGATCATAAAGGAGTAAATAGAGTGGAGTCCGTCTGGACGGTGTTCAATCGTGCGATAGGCCGCATCGCAACAGGCAATTTCGCTGCCATCAACGAATTACCTTGACAGGCCGAGTACGTACGCCCAGACTAGTTAATGAGACATTTCCTCCCTTTCAGTCTCCAGACAACCTGAACTAAGTCGGGTTACCTGCAATCGCACCTCTTAGACAATGACCGAAGAGGTTGGTTTGTTCGCGCGAAGTGTTTCCCTGCGCCTGAAGACGAACCTCCTGGCGGAGCTTACCAGAACCATCGAGGACGAGATTGTTCCATTGCTTCGAAAACGGACAGGCTTTCTCGGCCGAATCACCCTTGCCGTTCCGGGCGGGGCGGAAGCGGTGGCAATCAGCTTGTGGGCGAAGAAGGAGTACGCGAAAGCCTATAACCGCGAGACCCCTCCACAATTGCAGAAGACCCTGGAGAAGTTCATCGAGGGCCCTCCTGCAATCCAGACCTACGAAGTCATCAACTCGGCATTCCGCCCGATAGCTGCTCCGGCAGCAGCTTCTTCCAGTGTCATGGGTGTCCGTTAACGGGAAGTCATTAGGCCCTTTCCCTTCTCCGGCAAAGAACAATCCGTCGATTGCCGGAAGATTATGAGGTATGTGATGTTTACGAAAACCATGAAAGTTGTTTGTGTTGCTGCGTTAATGTTGATGGCATTCTGGCAGGCATCGGCAGGCGCAGAGTTCGTGTTGGACATCCTGATCTGTGTGGGCGCCATGACGGTTGCCACGCAGGCGGTCTCCAGGCCTAATTATGTCTGGACGACAGGGTTTGTTCTGATTGCCGTGCTGTTCAATCCTGTAGTGCCCGTTGTGCTCTCCAGGAATATATTTTTCGTTCTGGATTTGATCTGCCTGCTGGCGTTTTTGATTTCGTTAGAGGCACTGAAGAATCAGCGGAGGATCCCGATCCCTTCCACCAGCAATCGAACGCCGGGGAGCGAGCTCGTGTAAAACCACAAGCACGGAATTTCCCGTTCCGGGCTGAACGTCTTGCGCATCGGCGCCGAAATCTTCATGGCGCTGCGGACAGGCTGGCGCTCGGTTCGCAAAGGAGTCAATGATGTCGGAAAGAAGTGGTGACAAATCAAGGTATGGCCGGCGGCGAAAGGAGAAACTGGCGCAGCGAACGCGCTCTCGCGAATTGCGAAAGGCGCTGGAGACGGAGCGGCAGACGGCTGCTGCGCAGACAACTCCGAAAAAGGCATAGTTTGCCGGATGAGGGCAGGCCACCGTCGCTGCAAAGAGCTGCCCATACGCCATCCGCATGGGCGGCGAAAGGACCCTGACATGTACATCCAGTATCGCGGATTCTCTATTGAAGCAGCCTCCCGGGTCTATGCTTATCATGTGATCGACCCGCCCCAGGGGAGCCGTGAATTCACTGTCGATATTCAAACCAACGAACTCCACTCGCCTCCTGTAAAAATTCAGGATGGCCCCGGAATGTGCTACGCGCGGTTGAAGCAGGAGCTGGACCACGAAACAGACGACTCCCCGGCGGATACTCACTTGCACATCACCTCAGGCGATATTCGGGAGTACGTGGAACGAACCTATCCGAAACCCGTCAAAAAGTGGGGCGCTGGCGACAGGTCATAGAACCGCGCGCCGCCAGGTCCCTCCCCAATTTACATTTCGCCAAAGATGACCCGCAGTACGTCCGGGTGCCTCCCGTCCCTCTCCTCCTCGCTCAGCCATCGATTCCCCCACGTCAGGACAGCAGCAGACTCTCGTAATACTCTGCCGCGCGCTAAACCTTCCCCCTCGCCCGCAGGGAAGCCCCGCACCGGACGGGGAAGAAATCCATTCTGCGGGTTTCCCGCTGTGGTAAACTTCGGTTGCGAATGTCTTTGAGTTCTTTCTTAACAGGGAGTGGTTTATGCATACGCGATCCACTGGAATCGCCCGCCTGTCGGTGCTGTTTGTTGCCGGTGTGTTTCTTTTGGGAATCGTGCTCTACCCAGGCTGCAGCGCCAACCAAGGGGGCGGCATGACCGTCACCGTCGGCGCCGCCAGCGCGGACGTGATGGGCACGGACAACGTCGCCATCCAGAAGGCTGTTGATCGCGTGGCGGCAGCCGGGGGCGGCACGGTCCTCCTCAAGGCCGGCACCTACACTCTTTCCAATTCCGTGCAGCTACCCAGCCACGTCACCCTGCGCGGGGAAGGCCCCGACAAGACGATTCTGAAGAAGGCGGCGGGCGTCCAGAGCAAGCTGGCGCTTGACGCCGACTATGGCGAATACAAGGCCACGGTGGAGGACGCCAGCGGCTTCCGGCCCGGCATGGGCGTGACCGTTGTTGACAAGGCTCAGCGCAGCGGATGGACGCCCAGCGTGCGCACCATCACACGCATCGATGGCAACACCCTTTACTTCAATAACTTCCTGCAGATGGACTATCACGTGGCATTGGACGGCGAAGTCTTCAACACCTTCCCGCTGATCGCCGGACACGAAGTGAAGGACGTGAAAGTGGAAGACCTGACGGCCGACGGCAGCCGCGAAGGCAGCGGCATCCTGGACGGCTGCCAGACGGGCGCCGTCTACTTTTTCCATTCCCAGCACATGACCGTCCGCAACGTGGTGGCGCGCAACTATCCCGGCGACGGCATCAGCCTGCAGTTTGTGGAAGACCCCGTGGTGGAACACTGCGATTCCTACAACAACGCCTATCTGGGCATTCACCTGGGAACGGGCGCCCTGCGCGGCATCGTGGAGAACAATCAGGCCCACGAAAACGGCCAGGACGGCCTCTATCTCTGCTGGCGCGTCCAGCACGCCCGCTATGCGAACAACCGCAGTTGGAATAATGGCCGTGACGGAATTTCAATTGGCCATAAGGATTCCGACAACCTGTTTGTGAACAACACCTCGACCGGCAATGGCCGCGCGGGCATCTACTTCCGCGAACAGTCGAGATCGAACGCTCCCGACCGCTATACTTTTGAGCGCAACACCATCGCCGATAACGGTCGCAATGGCGAAAAGCCTGCCAATATCCACATTAACGGCATGGTCCAAAACCTGAAGTTCGTTGACAACACCATCGGCTCCGGTGAAGCAAAAGGCAAAACGCCGCAGCTTGTCGGAATCTACATCGCTCCCCAGACTGACTTTATCACCTTAAGCAAGAACACCTTCACCGGGCCGTTCAAACAGGCCGTGGTGAATGAGTCCAAAGGCGCCCACAACCAGATCACCGTGGAAGTAGCAAAGCGGTAAGAATAGCCGCGGCTTGCGTTGACTGTCCCGCGAGCTGCGGGTGGGGTGGACGCCCGCATTGCAGCGTCCATGCCCCCACGAAGCAAGATACTCATTAGTTTGCCGCAAATCGACCCATTTGGCAGAATCGCAGACCCAGGAAACCCAATCCGCGCCAGACCCGCACCCCACGCTTATAGACTTTTGGCAGACCGGATAGTACACTTGCTCTCTTTATATGCGCTGACCGCTTACAAGAAGGGAACCTGCGGATGAAAGCGACACCAACTCTGTGGCGCGGAACCATATGGTTTGCAGTATGGGTCTCATTCCTGGCGTGTGGAGCCTCTGCGGCCCGGGCCCAGGAACTGGCGGCCACGCCCCCCATGGGCTGGAACAGCTGGAACCATTACGGCTGCAAAGTGAGCGACGCGATTGTGCGCCAGCAGGCGCGTGCCATGGCCACCAACGGCATGAAGGCCGCCGGCTACGAATACATCAACATCGATGACTGCTGGCAGGGCAAGCGTGACGCCAAAGGATTCATTCACCCGAACGACCGCTTCCCCGACATGAAGGCGCTGGGCGATTACATTCACAGCCTGGGCCTGAAATTCGGCATCTATTCCTCGCCCGGACCCTTGACCTGCGCCAGGTACGCGGGCAGCTACCGGCATGAAAAGCAGGACGCGGAAACCTACGCATCCTGGGGCGTGGATTATCTGAAATACGACTGGTGCAGCGCCCGCCAGGTGTACAAGCCATCCGAAATGCCCGCCGTCTACAAGAAGATGCACGAGGCATTGGTCGCAACCGGACGCCCGATTGTCTACAGCCTGTGCGAGTACGGGATGAACAGCGTGTGGCGATGGGGACCATCGGTGGGCGGCAACCTGTGGCGGACCACGGACGACATCGAGGACAATTACACCCGCATGGCCTTCATCGGCTTCGGGCAGCAGGGTCTCGCGAGGTTTGCGGGCCCCGGGCACTGGAACGATCCGGACATGCTCGAAGTGGGCAACGGACACATGAACCCCGACGAGTACCGCACCCATATGAGCCTGTGGTGCATCCTGGCAGCGCCGCTGATTTCCGGCAACGACCTCGCCAATATGTCGCAGGAAACTCTCTCTGTGCTGACCAACCCGGAAGTGGTTGCCGTTGACCAGGATCCCGCCGGGAAAGAGGGTTATCGCCTCTCGCAGGAAGGCCCGTTGCAGGTGTGGGTGAAGCCGCTGGCTAACGGCGGCAGAGCCGTGGGGCTCTTTAACGAGGGAGAATCCACCATGCCGGTCAGCGTCCGCTTTAAGGACCTCGGACTCAGCGGCGAGGTATCGGTCCGCGATCTGTGGCAACGGAAGGACGCGGGCGTTTTCTCAGGAAGCTTCACGGCCCAGGTTCCCCGCCACGGAGTCGTCATGCTCAAACTACAATCAGGAAGTTAGAATAAAACCGTGTGTAAGAATTCCGGTGTCGGAGGGCGCCCCCGGCCCATTGAAGGAAAAGGCTGATTTATGGATTTGAAAGATTCGTCCCAGATCGAAAAACCACTTGCCGGCAAGTGTGAACACCAGTGGCTCGACCAGGAAAGCCCCTTTCTTGTGGCGCAGTTGTGCAAGCTCTGCAGGCTCTACCGTTACAAGGTCGCTCCTGTCTCTGACTGGGAGTATCGTGCGCCGATTCCCAGGGCTACTTTCGGCCTTGACATCGCCTGACCGGACCCGCCGGTTCCGGAAGTTTCACCCCGGCGTCAGTCTGCGTTACTCATCCAGAACTACCCGGATCTTCTGTATGAGGGTTTCAGGAACAAAAGGTTTCTGCAAAGAATGGGTTCCGGGTTCCAGCACACCTTGATGAACGATGGCGTTCTCCGTGTAGCCTGACATGTAGAGGACTCTGGCCTCCGGGTGAAGCGGCGCCAGGCGCGCGGCCAGTTCCGGCCCGCTCATCCGCGGCATGATCACGTCGGTCAGCAACAGGTGAATGGGTCCGAAGTGCTTCTCGATCAACCGGACGGCTTCGTCGCTGCCTCCCGCTTCCAGCAGCTTATAGCCCCTGGATTTCAGCACACTTCGAACAAAGCTCCTGACCGATTCGTCGTCTTCAACCAGCAGAATGGTTTCCGAGCCTCCCGCAGCGTGAACCGCCCTCGCCTTCTTTTTCACTCTTTGCGCGGCCTCCTCGACGCGGGGCAGATAGACCTTAAACGTCGTTCCCTTACCGGGTTCGCTGTATACCCAGATATAACCTTCGCTCTGCTTGACGATGCCATAGACGGTTGCCAGTCCGAGCCCTGTGCCTTTGCCCTGCTCTTTGGTGGTAAAAAAGGGCTCAAAGATGCGGGACTGGACCTCCGGGCTCATACCGGTTCCCGTATCGCTGACCGCCAGCATAACGTAGGCGCCCGGAACGACGATTGGACGGTTGTGGCCGTAGTTTTCATCCAACTCAACGTTGGCAGTTTCGATGATCAGCTTGCCCCCCTGCGGCATGGCGTCGCGCGCGTTGACAGCAAGATTCATGATCACCTGGTCAATTTGCCCCGGATCAGCTTTCACACAACCCAGGCCCGGGAAATGGACCGCAACCAGTTCGATATCCTCCCCGATGAGCCGCGGCAACATTTTGTTCATATTCGCAACAATGCAATTCAAATCCAGCACCTGCGGGGCCAGAACCTGCTTGCGGCTAAAGGCCAGCAGTTGCCGCGTCAGGGTAGCCGCGCGGTCTCCGGCTTCCTTGATCTGGATCAGAGGGGGCCGCAAGGGGTCAGCGGAGGACAGCCGGTCGAGGATCAGCTGGCTGTAGCCGCTAATCACCGTCAACAGATTGTTAAAGTCGTGCGCCAAACCGCCCGCCAGCCGTCCGATAGCCTCCATCTTCTGGGACTGCTGCAACTGTTCCTGCAAACGTCCCCGCTCTTGACGCTCCGATTTCTCCTGCATTGCCCGCTGAACCGCAAAGGGCAACCGGGCTAGATTGTCCTTCAGAACGTAATCCGAGATACCGTGTTTCACGCACTCCACGGCCGCCTCATCCCCTATCGTACCCGTCACCAGAACAAACGGAATATCCATTCCCTCCTCGTGGAGGAGCTTGAAGGCATCCAAAGCGTTCCAGTTGAGCAAATTGTAATCCGACAGGACCACGTCGTACGGTTTGGAGCGCACAAGGTCCCTGAACTCTTCCGGGGTCTGGGCGATATCGGCCGAAACCTCAAGCCCCTCTTTCCTGAGCGCACAGAGGCACAGTTCGGCGTCTGCCGGACTGTCCTCAAGCACCAGAGCCCGGATGGCCCCGGCAGTCTGTTGCGGATCCTGAATCATGCCTTCCATAAAACCTCCCTGCCGGGAATTCACTTTTCCCCGTGCGCAATCGCTGGAGGAGGCTGATTGATGACCAGCCAGTAGAAGCCCAGTTGTTTCACCGTTTCTCGAAACTGCGTGAAATCGACGGGCTTCTGGATGTAACTGTTGACACCCAGCTGATAGCTCGCGACCATGTCCTTTTCCTCTTTGGAGGAAGTCAGAACCACGACCGGGATGGCGCTCGTCTGCGGATCATTCTTAATAACCCGCAAAACTTCCAGCCCGTCGACTTTGGGAAGCTTCAGGTCCAGCAAAACCACGCTCGGCTGGGAGCCCGGGGAGCGTCCGGAGAACTGGCCCCGGCGAAAGAAATAGTCGAGCGCCTCCTCCCCGTCACGCGCCACCACAATCTTATTTGCCAGCTTGTCCGAGCGGAGCGCGTGCAGGGTCAATTCCACGTCGTCGGCGTTGTCTTCAACCAGCAGGATTTCCATTTCGCAATTTGGTTTCATGTTTTATCTCTCCTCCCGCTCAGGCCGCTTTCTGGGATGGATCCGCAGGGGGCTGCAAGGTGAAATAAAAAGTGGCTCCCTTATCAATCTCCGCTTCCGCCCAAACGCGCCCGCCATGCTTGTGGATAATCCGCTGCACGGTGGCCAGGCCGACGCCCGTCCCCTCAAAATCCTCGGCGCGGTGCAGCCGCTGAAACACTCCAAAGAGTTTGTCCGCGTATTTCATGTTGAAGCCGACCCCGTTGTCGCGAACGAAAACGGTGGGCTGTCCATTTTCCTGCGCCAGGCCGACTTCAATAACGGCGCGCTCCCGGGGCCGGGTGTATTTGACGGCGTTGGAGAGCAGGTTGGCAAACACTTGCTTTAACAGCCCCGGATCGCACTCCACAAAGGGCAGCGGCGCGATCTTCCAGTCGATGGCCCGCTCGCCGATTTCAGTCTCCATTTCGCTGACCACCTGCTCGACCAGAGGGCCCAGCCCGGTTGCCTGAAGATTGATTTCCTTGCGGCCGAGGTGCGCCAGGTTCAACAAGTCGTCGACCAGCTGGCCCATTTGTTTCACCCCGCCCTGAATGCGGGCCAGGTAACTCTGGACTTCCTCGGACAGTTGCGGGCCGTATTCTTCAACGAGGAGTTGAGCGAAGCCGTCAATGTGGCGTAAAGGGGCGCGCAGGTCGTGGGAAACGGAATAGGTAAAGGCCTCCATCTCCTTGTTGGCCATTTCGAGTTCCGCCGTCCGTCCGCGCACGCGCCTTTCGAGGTTCTGGTTGAGCTGGCGGATCTCTTCCACCGCCTGCCTGCGCTCGGTGACGTCGCGCGTCACCTTGGAAAAACCTTGCAATTGTCCCTGTTCATCCCGAACCGCTGCAATCACGACGTTGGCCCAGAAGCGCGAGCCATCCTTGCGCACCCGCCACCCTTCGTCTTCAGCCCGTCCGTCGGCCAGGGCCTTTTCAAGCTCTTTTTGTGGTTTTCCCGCCTGGATGTCCTCGGCGGGAAAGAAGCAGGACCAGTCCTGGCCGATGATCTCCTCGGCTCTGTAACCTTTAATCCGCTCGGCGCCCGGACTCCAGCTCGCAACCCGGCCCTGGGGATCAAGCATCAGAATCGCATAATCTCGCGCGCTCTCGACTAGAAGCCGGATACGCGCTTCGCTTTGACGCAGAGTCTGTTCGGCAAGAATTCTCCCTTCAACCTCGCGGTCGAGGACGAAGATCGCGAACAGCAGAATGGCAAATGCCAAAACAACTCCAGCCGCGACAAGCAGGGTCCTGCGGCGGGCACTCGCTTCCCATTGCGAGTTGCGAGCGTCCATCAAGGTCTTCTCCCTTTTTTGCATCTTCGCAATCACCGCCCTGATGCTGCCCATTGCCTTCTTGCCCTGCCCTGACAGGACGAGTTGGTCGGCCTCGATCGCCTTGTTCGCCTTCCGCAACGCGATGGTGGTGGCGAGTTCATCCTGCTTCTGCTTGATGAGGCTCTTGAGCGACGCAAGGTCGCGCTGCTGAACGGGGTCGCTCGCAGTTAGCTTGTCAAGGCTTTCAACAATTTCGGAGACCTGGGTGCCGGCCACATCATAGGGCGCGAGGTATGAATCGTGTCCCGTGAGCAGAAAACCGCGCTGGCCGGTTTCCGCGTCATCCATGGTGATCAGTACAGTCCCCAGGGCATCGAGCACTTGTTGGGTGTGGTTGAGCTGGCGGCTTGTTTCAACAAGCCGGTCCGTGCTCCGGTAGGATATGAATTCCGCAATGCCCATGACGGCCAGCGCCACCGCAAATCCTGCGGTGACTTTCTTATTCAGGTTCCATCTCACTGCAAATCCTCTTCCGCCTCTCTCAACGCAACTGCTCAGCGTACACATTTCTGCGCGCGGAGGCTGCCCAAGCCACGCTCCGGTGACACCGGGGGCGACTGGCGGCGATTCGTGCCTGACTCTGGCTAATAGAAGTCATCGACATCTGCTACCCATAGGATGAGTGCCTCATCAAGCCCCCTCCGGCAGACGGAAGCTTTTGCAGACAAAGGACATTCCGCTGTTTTCGCCACTGCGGCCAGGCTTGTGTTTTCAAACCGCGTGAACTATCTTTACAAAGAGGGGCCGTGGACTCGGGTGAATCATTGCAACCATCTGACAAATCAGGAAAAACTCCCATCTGCCCAACCCTCCCAAGCCGCGGTCTGCTGGTTGACCTCTACGAACTCACCATGGCGGCCGGCTATTTCGAGCGCGGCATGGACTTCCACGCCACTTTTGAACTGTTTGTCCGTTCCCTGCCCGCCTGAGCGTTCCTATCTGGTCGCCGCGGGCGTGGACGACGCACTCGACTATCTCGAAAACCTCCAATTCTCAGACGATGACATCCGCTACCTCCGCGGACTTCCGGCCTTCCGCACCGTGCCGTCGGACTTTTTCAACTACCTGAAAAGGTTCCACTTTACCGGGGAGGTGGCAGGCGTTCAGGAAGGCGATATTGTCTTCGCCGAGGAACCCATCCTCCAGGTGACGGCCCCCATTGCGGAAGCACAGATTGTCGAAACCTATCTGCTTTCGGTGATCAACTTTGAGACCCTGGTCGCTTCCAAAGCTGCGCGAGTGGTTCGCGCCGCACAGGGACGGACCGTACTGGAATTTGGCACTCGCCGGGCGCAGGGGCCGGAAGCCGGCCTGAGGGCCGCCCGCGCCGCCTATCTGGGCGGATGCGACGCCACTTCCAACACGGAGGCAGGCCGTCTCTACGGCATTCCTGTTGCCGGCACCGCCGCCCATTCCTGGACGCAGGCCTTCCCCACTGAGCGCCAGAGTTTTGAGGCGCTGCTGGACGTCTTTCCGGACACCGCGGTCCTGCTGATTGACACCTACGATGATCTGGCAGGTGCAGAAACTGCGGCCTCGTTGGGCAGAAAATTCAGCGGTGTCCGGCTCGATAGTGGAGACCTGCTCGAGAAGAGCCGTGAGGTCCGTTCCATCCTGGACGCGCGCGGACTCCAGGAGGTGAAGATCATCGGCAGCGGAGACCTGAATGAATACCGGATTGAAGAGCTGGTCGAGGCGGGAGCGCCCATTGACTCGTTCGGCGTGGGCACCGATCTCGCCACTTCGCGCGACGTTCCGGCGCTCAGCGTGGTTTACAAGCTGGTGGAGACGGAACGCGGCGGACAGGTGGAATACAAAGCCAAGTTCAGCGAAGAGAAAGTCTACTGTCCGGGACGCAAGCAGGTGTTCCGATTCACGCAGGATGGCAAGTACCACCACGACGTGCTGGCGCGTTCCGAAGAAAGCTATCCTGACGGCGACCCTCTCCTTAAGCCGCTGATGCGCAACGGCCGGCGGGTGGGCGCCCGGAGAACTTCATCTTCAATCCGCGAAGCGGCGCTGGCCAACATCCGACCGGCTTCCAGAGCACTATCACGCACTTCGCGGCGCTCCCGAATATCCCGTGAAGAAGAGTGACGCCCTGCTGCAGTTGCTCGAGGAAATCCGCACCCAGTACGTCTCTGCGCGGAAACCCGCCGGCGCGCCGGGCGCCCGCTGAAGCCTGGAGAAAACAATGGCAGCGCCTTTGGCCTTCTTTGACGTTGATACCCAGATTGACTTTATGGACCCGGCGGGGAAACTCTACGTTCCTCACGCAGAAGACATCATCCCCCGGCTCGTGCAACTGATGACCTACGCGCGCCAACGGAAGATTCCCGTCCTCTCTTCGGCGGATGCTCACGCGCCCGACGATCCCGAATTCAAAATCTGGCCCCCGCACTGTGTCACCGGCACGCGCGGCCAGCAGCACATCAAAGAAACCTCCCTCCCCGGAGCGCTGACCATTCCCATGCGTTCCGCGCCCTTCATTCCGCCCGAAAAGTGGCCGGCGCAGATCATCATCGAAAAAGACGTTTATGAGACGTCAGTAAATCCTAATTTCGACGCTATCCTGAAGGCGCTGGGCCCCCATCGTTACGTTGTCTTTGGCGTTGCCACTGAGTATTGTGTGCGGGCCGATGTCCTCGCGCTGCGAAGGCGCAACTTGCCCGTCGAGCTGGTGGTGGACGCCATCAAGGCCATCGACGAGGAAGACGGCCGCAAGGCCATCGATGAAATGACCGCCGCCGGAGCCGAACTGGTGACCGCCGACGACGTGTGCAAGTAAATATGTATTGCCCCTCTGTTTTTGGCTGCGCTGCCAAATTTGAAAACGCAAGTCTCCCGAATTCGAGCTGAGCGGGTTTCCACCACTTGCTCTTCTCTGTGTCCTCAGTGGCAAAAGAAATTCAAACTGCAGAGCACCGGGGTCCTCTGTGGACTCTGTGTGAAGGTTTTTGATTCAAGGCGCCGCACGGGTTCACATCGCGGTGACGCCCACTCCGGCAATGGCGGCAGGCCGCAGCAACGCTAGCGCGCCGCCGCGCCGCCCCAGCGCTTCCAGGCGTAATAGAGCGGCACGCCCGCCAGGATGATGGTCAGTCCCAGGACGGATTCGACCGGCTTGCTCACCAGCGTGTTGGCCACGATGGCCAGCGCCGCAATGATGAAGGCGATGGGCAGGATGGGATATCCCCACACTTTGTAAGGCCGGGGCAGGTCCGGCAGGCGCCGGCGCAAAATGATCACACCGGCAATCGCCGCCGCGGAAAAAATCCACATGGCGAAAATCACGTAGGTGTAAAGCTCTTCAAACGATCCGCTGACGGCCAGAACGGTTGACCACGCCCCCAGCACCAGAAGCGCCACGGCAGGCGTCTGGAATTTCGGATGGATGCGCGACACGATTTTGAAAAGCACTCCGTCCCGCGCCATGGCGTAATAGACGCGCGACGAGGTCAGGATGGTCCCGTTCAGCGCGCCGAAAATCGAGCAGAGGATCAGGGCCGAAACAAATCGCGCGCCGCGCGGTCCGATCAGGAACTGCATGGCCGTTGCCGCCACGCGCTGGTGTTCGGCCATCACCGGCAGCGGCAGCACGTGCAGATAGGCGGCGTTGGCGGCCAGATAGACTGCAATGATAATGGCCGTGCCGAAAAAGAAGCCGATGGGGAGCACCTTGGAGGGATTTTTCACCTCGCCTGCGGTATAGGAAAGCTGGTGCCAGCCCTGGTAGGCCCACAACACTCCCACCAGCGCCACGCCAAAGGTGCTGAGCGTGGTGTGGGGCGTGGGCAGCGGATGCGCCGCAACAGCGGGCGCGAGCGGCGGCAGGAAGATCGCGCAGCCGATGATGATCACCAGGCCGGCAAGTTTGGCGATGGTAAAGATGGTCTGCACCGCCGTCCCTTTTTTCACACCCAGAATGTTGATGAACGTCAGCACCGCAATCACCACCCCGGCCAGCACTTTCTGTTCTATCGGAGTGAGGGGAACGAACCCGGCGGCGTAAATGCCGAAAGCCACGCCCAGGGTGGCGGCCGAGCCGGCGTCAATCACCAGCAGCGATCCCCAGCCATACAGAAAGGCGATCAGCTTGCCGTAGGCTTCGCGCAGGTAAACGTAGATGCCTCCGGCTTCGGGCATAGCGGCGCCCAGTTCCGCCAGTGACAGCGCTCCCGCCAGCGCCAGCGCTCCGCCCACAATCCATACCAGGTAGAGGCTGAAGACGCTGCCCACCTGCATCGCCACGTTGTGCGGCACCAGGAAAATTCCCGAGCCGATGATGGTGCCCACCACAATTGCCGTGGAGCCCAGGATGCCGATTTCCCGCGGCAGCGTCTGAACCTCGGCCTGCTCAGAAACGTTGTCGACTCTTGAATCCATGCTGTCCGCCCCTTGTTGCGCAGCGTTCGAACTTCCATGCCGCGGCTGTCGCGTTCGTTCAGGCAAAGAGCCTTCAATTCCTGCAGGTCCCACCTCAAACGCAGCGTTCGTTTTTTTAAACGATCCTGCCCCGTTTCACCTCTGCCACCCACGCAAAACCTTTACGGCTGCGTGGCGGGCCATTATACTGGGAGACTGCCTCAGGAACCTAGTAAACTTTTTTCCGGATTGTCCCAGACCGGACACGGGAGTAACGGACGACGATGAAAATGATCCCCGACCGCTTTCGCGGCCAATGCGCCCTGGTGGTGGGAGGCGCGCAAGGAATCGGCAAAGGCATTGTGGCGCGCCTGGCGCGCGAAGGCGCCCACGTGATGATCGGCGATATCGACCGCGACATGATGGCGCGCACCGAGCGTGAGATCACCCGGGCAGGCGGCTCGGTCCGCACCTGCGCTTGTGACGTCCGCCGCAAGCGCGACGTGCAGCGCATGGTGGCGCAAACCATCCGCTGGCAGAAACGCATTGACGTGCTGATGTACGTGGCGGGAGTCGCCAAAATGGTTCCCTTTACCAAAAGCGACGAAAAGCACTGGGACTGGACCATGGATATCAATCTGAAGGGCGGCTACCTGGTGGCGCGTGAAGTGGCGCCACACATGGTCCGCCGCCGCAGGGGCAAGATGGTCTTTATGGCCTCCACCAACAGCTGGGATGCGGAGGCGGAACTGGCTCCCTACAACGCCTCCAAGGCCGGCCTTTTTCTGCTGGCCAAAACCCTGGCGCGCGAGCTGGGACATTACGGCATCAACTCCAACGCCATCGGCCCGGGCCTCATCCACACTCGCCTAACGGAGCCCATCATGAAAGACAAGACCTTCATGAGCAAGTATAAGAATTTGATTCCCGCCGGGCGTCTCGGCGAGCCCGACGACATTGCCGGGCCGGCCACATTTCTCGCATCCTCTGATGCGGATTACGTGAACGGAGTTCTATTGTTTGTCGACGGCGGCCAGCTCGCCTGACCCGCCGCCCCGTGGATTTGCAGACTTTGGCAGAGGCGTGTAGCGGCGAGTTTATCTCGCCACTTGGCGGCATAAAGCCGCCGCTACGGTCTCTTGAAAATTCGGCGAAAGCCGTAATCTCTATCAACAGGAGTCGAACAAAATGCGCAAAGTAGTCAAAAGCAAGAAGGCACCCACGCCTCGCGGCCCCTATTCTCCGGCCATCGTGTCGGGCGGCTTTGTATTCGTCGCCGGCCAGGCGGCCATCAATCCCAAAACCGACGAGTTCGAACTGGGTGATGTCCGCGCTGAAACGCGCCGCACCCTCGAGAACATCAAGGCGATTCTTGAGGCTGCCGGCAGCTCCATGAAAGACGTGGTCCGCTGCGGAGTCTTTCTTTCCGACATGAAGAATTTCGCCGCCATGAACGAAGTTTATGCGGAGTACTTCCCCAAGAACCCGCCGGCCCGCACCACCGTCGGCGTCAGCATGCCGAAGATCAAAGTGGAAATCGACTGCATTGCCAGGGTCAGCAAGTCGGGCAAAAAAAAGCGATAAGAGGGTGATCCATGAAATATCAGGAACTGCCGACGCCCGCCCTCACCATTGACCTGGACATCCTGGAGCGCAACCTCCAGCGGATGGCCGACTACTGCCGCCAGCACGGCCTGGGCCTGCGGCCCCACACCAAGACCCACAAGGCCCCGGAAGTGGGGCGGATGCAGATTGAACACGGCGCCGTAGGGCTCACCGTCGCCAAGGTGGGAGAAGCGGAGGTGATGGCGGCGGCGGGACTGGATGATATCCTGATCGCCTACCCCATCTGGGGCGAAGAGAAACTCCGCCGCATCGCCAACATGGCGATCGAGCGCACCATCCTGCTTTCGCTCGACAACGAAGCCACTGCCGCAGGACTCGCGCGGGCCGCCAGCGCCGCCGGAGCCACCGTCGGCGTGCTGGTGGAGTTTGACGTGGGAATGCGCCGCTGCGGGGTCCAACCCGGCCCGGCAGCCCTGGAACTGGCCCGGAAAATCGAAAAGATGCCCGGCCTCAACTTCAGGGGCCTGATGACCTTTCCCGGCAACGTCTGGGGCGCGGAAGATGAACGCGAAAAGTCAGTGAAGCAGGTGGCCGAACTCGTCGAACAGACCCTCGAACCGTTCCGCAAAGCCGGCATGGAAGTGCAGATCGTTTCCGGCGGCTCCACGCCCTCGGCTTTCCTGACCCACAAGATTCCCGGCATCACGGAAATCCGTCCGGGCACCTACGTCTATAACGACCTGAACACTTTCTTCCAGGGCGTCTGCAAACTGGAAGATTGCGCGGCCCGCGTGGTGGTCACCGTGGTTTCAACGGCCGTGCCGGGACGCGCCATGATCGATGCGGGATCGAAAACCCTTTCGGCCGACGGCCTGGGTTCAGGGCCCGCCACGGGGCACGGTTACGTGGTGGAAGCTCCCGATGCGGCCCTCATCAAGCTGAACGAGGAACACGGCCATCTGGACATCACAAATTCCACGCACAAGTTTCATGTGGGCGAGGTGGTCACCGTGATTCCCAACCACGTGTGCGCCTGTGTCAACATGCACGACGAGGTTTTCCTCGTCCGCAAGGGCGAGGTCGAGGGCACCTGGAAAGTGGCCGCCCGCGGAAAAGTCCGTTAGCATTTGCCGCGGAGAAGCGTCTCAAAAGTCATCCCGGCCTGAATCGCCCGGGACCCGGCCACTACTTTTCTTTATGGTCCTCTCTGCCCTGCGGAAGTTCGACAGGGACGTTGCCGGGGCGCTCTGCGGCCTCTGGGTTGACGCTTCAGGGGGACCAACACATTTTACGGATTTCATCAGCGGGCTGTTGAAATTCCACACGCGGCCACGCCCTCGCAGGCTATAATGAAAGCTTGCCACGCAAGTCTGACTTCTGTAGCATGATAGAGGGTAACTTTTCGGGAATGTGCAACCGCCTGCCGTTGGCTCGGCACATACAGATCCATCAACGGGTTCTGAAAGCAAAACTTAACAAGGCAGATATCTTCCCATTTTCAATGAGCAGGACTCCATGAAACCCAAGGCCCAGCAAGAGGAACGTCTCGGACCCGTGAATCCGTTTACCGTCGGAAGCATCTTCATTGAAGCCGCGAAGAAGCTGGAGTGGATCGTGGAAGACAAAACCGACCGTCAGCGACAATACTTCATCACTCCCAAAGGATTTGAGGAGATGAGCAAACTCGGCATGAACATGGAGCGGGTCCTGCTCTACCGGCAGCCGCCCGCCGAGCAACCGCGCCGCGCTCATGCACCTTCCCATCACCGTCCCAGCGGCCGCGGCCGCCGCCGGCACTGATCTCGAAACCTGTCTGAAGAACAACCGGCATTAGAAGCTCTTAACATCTCAAGAAAATATCACTTGCCAGCCGGCGTCTTTCTTGTATACCCTCATCGGCATGGCACCTGATGCTTTTGCCGTTCCGCGCCGCTCGGAGCGGAAACCGGCCAGAAGAGCTATTGTCCTGATGGTTGAATCTGACGATCAAGAAACACTTCACGAAGGCGTGACGGTTGACCTTTCCCAGTATGGGGCCAGAATCGAGACTGAAACACCCTTGGCTACCGGCCAGACCCTCACCCTTTTCCAGCCGGAAGATCCTGCGCACGCTCTGCGTTGCATGGTGGTTTGGACCGGAGACGTGAGCTCCGACGGACACGATCAGATAGGACTGGAGTTTCTGAATCCCCCTTCAGCAGGGCTTGAGAACTGACGACCTTTTTCAGGCAGAATCTCCGGACCGGCCGGGGCGCCCGGCCAGGGGTGTATGGGCCTGCCTGTAGCCAGGATTCCCTTCCCTGATGGAACTCAGGCCGGGCGCGGCACGATGTGCAATCAGCTCGCCGCCGTCAGATTTGAGGAAGCGATCGAATAGGTATTGAAAACGACCGTCCCGATCGTCCGAAGGATCGCCACCGCAACCAGCGAGATCAACACCAGAATCAAGGCATATTCCGTCAGGTCCTGCCCATCCTCGCTTCGCCACAACTTCCCGCAGAGTTCCCTCATTCCCATCCTCCCCTCGCCGGCAATAGCACGTTTTCATACATTGCAGGCTTCCCCACTAGATATCGGCCGCAGCGGTGCCGGGCATGAGGACATTTCGGCAGACGGATGAGCGGGGGACGAGCTGCAACCCTTTTCTCGAGTTGGAAACACGACGCCCGTACCGCGCGCTGCGCACGGCCTGGGAATTTGTGGTTTGCTTCAGCTTGAGAGGGTTTTCATTCGGACGGTCTTGCGGGGTTGGGTTGGGTTCGCTGCCGGGTCGCAACCGGACAGGAAACCTCCGCAGCAAGGGCCGGCCGCGCCGGCCATCGTTTGGAGACATGACCCTCATCACGCAACGGATCTGAGAGATGGAGTGGGGTCAACCCGAACGCCGCCGCATCCCCGCCGGGCGCCGGGCGGCATGTCTCGCCGTTGTTTTCTGTCAGGACGCCCTGCGCCAGGCTTCGTCGCCGGATGCTTCAGCGTTCCCGCCATCCATGCCCGGCGGCTGGGGGTGGCCGGTTGCAAACGCCAGGGTGGAAGGTTTCACATAATCGCGCACCAGCTCGCGAACCTCGGCGGTGGTGAGAGGCTTCTGGACATACTCTTGGGCGCCGGCATCCAGCGCCTCGATGCAGCAATCAACATCCACCGTCCGGGTCAGAACCAGGATGGGCACGTGGTGGTCAACCTCCACCGCCCGGCTCAGCACCGACCGTCCTTCGAAATCCGTGCTCCCCTGGTCCACAATCACCAGGTCAAACTTTTCGCGATCGAGAGTCGCTGCAGCTTTGGGATACGAATTCACCGGCTGAACCTCATACCCCAGGTAACGCAGGACCTCCGTGTAGTAGTCAAGGTCACTGGCATTTTCGTCCACCAGCAGCAGCCTCAGCTCCCGTCCGTCCACACCGGCTTCCCTGATGTTGCTCTGAAATTTTCTTTTTGCCATCATTACCTCCTGCTCTGCAAATATTCCCTGACGGCCCGGGCAGGCCAGGCCGCGTCGTCAAAACCATCTCCTTCTGGGAGTATCCCGCATCCTGCCGATAAAAGAACTTTTCCCCCACAGGCAGGCTGTTGGAGGATCACACATGCGCCGCCACATTCTTCTCGCGCAGGATGGCGGCTTAACACACTCACAGCGGCCTGCCAGAGCGCGGCGTCTCAAGCAGTTCACAACAGGCTCATCGGCCCTCTGTTCAACCGAAGCATCCGACCTGCCTGATATGAGCCACTCGAACGAATCGCTGACGCCACACACACAATTAACAAAAACTTAGATGCCCCGAACCGTCAGAAGGCAACCCACCCTTTCCATTTTTTTCCCGGCCGTGTCCCTGGTGCGCCATTCCGCGCATGCAAGGACCCTTTCACACTTCGCCAAGCCGCTGAATGGCCACGCACTTCCGCCTCGTGCCATTGAACAGGTGCGAAATATCCGAGCCATAGAAAGGTGGAACGATGAAATCAGCGGCGCCCTCTTCGAGCGCCTTGATGCAAAGGTTGATGTCACCCACCCGCGATAACACGATGACCGGAATTGGCCGGGTTCCTCGACTCGCCAGAGCCAGAATATCGGACCACGTCCCGTCCGGCAGCGAGGCGTCGCAGAACACGACATCCGGAGCGCCGAAATCCCTCAACATCTGCCACACCTCGGCGCAGCTTTGAGCCACGCGAACGCCCATGCCCGCATCGAGGAGGACCTTCCTCAGCGCGAGATCGGTGCTTTGTTCACCAGACACCCATAGAACACTACATCTCTCTTGCATGGACAATCGCTCCTCAAGGCCTGGATAGTTCAGGACAAAGCAATTCCGGGACCAAAAAGGCAACCCCTGTTAATTCCCTTATATATGTGTCTGTGGAGTGAACCAGGGATGAGTGACTATGTAAAAATGACAGTGTTTCGCCACCTGGACGAAATTTTGCCATCCCATCCAACCAGGGTTTGGAGCCTTCTCTTGTCTTCGGTGAATGCCCGGATACGCAGGGGCGCGGAGTTTACGCGCCCCCGGAGAAACTTGATTCCCGCCTGCTGACAGGACAGGAGAGGGTGTGCTTAGTTCTCGGAAAGGAAGGAGCGAAGCCTTCCGCCTCGCCACGGCGAACGCAGGCTGCGCAGGGCTTTCCCTTCAATCTGGCGGATGCGTTCACGCGTGAGAGAGAGGCAGTTGCCCACTTCCTCCAGCGTTCTCGCATTGTCGTCCTCCAGCCCGAATCGCAGCTTCAGCACCTGCTCTTCACGCGGCGTCAGGGTTTTCAGCATGGAAGCCGTCTGCTCCCTCAGGTTGACGGTGATGGCCGAATCAGAGGGTGAAGGCGTGTGCTTGTCTTCCAGAAAATCGCTCAACTGCGACTCCCCGTCGTCGCCGATGGGCGTATGCAACGAAAGCGGCTGCTGCGCGATCTTCATCACCTGGCGCGCCTTGGCCACGGAAATCTGTGCCCTTCGCGCAACTTCGGCGATGGTGGGATCGCGGCCCAGCTCGCGGGTGAGTTCGCCGCGCGCGCGGGCCAGCTTGTTGATGGTGTCGTTGGCGTGTACCGGCACACGGATGGTGCGGGCCTTGTCGGCGATGCCGCGGGTAATCGCCTGCCGGATCCACCACGTCGCATAGGTCGAAAACTTGTAACCGCGGCGCCAGTCAAACTTCTCCACGGCCTTCATCAATCCCAGGTTCCCTTCCTGGATCAGATCCAGAAGGTGCAGCCCGCGCTTGATGTACTTTTTGGCAATGGAAACCACCAGCCGCAGGTTGGCCTCGGTCAATTCCTTCCGGGCCTGCTCGGCGTGCATCTCCGCCAGCTGGATTTTGTCCCAGGTGCGCTTCATCTCCAGCACGCCTGAGCCACACTCCACCTCCAGCGCCTTCAGCCGCTGCTGGTGCAATCGCAACTCGCTCCGCACACCGGCGGGCGTCCGCCCCTTGGCCGAGGCCCGCGCCTTGAGCGCGTCAATCTGGTGGCGAAGTTCCTGCATGCGCTGGCCGGCAAGGGCAACCATGCCCGTCAGGCGCGCGATTTCCGTCGCGTTCAGGTCAAGCCCCATCACCACCCTGGACATGCGTACGCGCGTCCGCGCCAGGCGATATCGCGCCCGCAAAAAGGTTTTCTTCCGGTTTTTCGGAGCGCGCTCCAGCGCCGAAGCCTGTCTCACGGCCGTCCGATAAAGATTGGCAAGCTGGTCCAGCTGCTTCAGAAAGGCGCGCGTCCTCGCCGCAATCTGTTTGGGCTCTGCCAGTTCCTCAGCGTCAAAATGGGCAAATTCCCGGATGGAGCTCTTGCCGGCGCGCAGCGCTTTGGCGCTGGCCAACAGATCTTTCAACACCAGCGGCGAACGCGACATGGCGCGCCGGGCCGCAAGCTGGCCCCGCTCGATCCGCTGCGCCAGCCGGACTTCGCCCGCGCGGTTCAAAAGCGGCACCCTGCCCATGTCCCGCAGATAGGTTCGCACCGGATCGATGGAACCTTCCATCGGCCCCGGGGTCAGGTCAATTTCTGCTTCCTCTTCCTCAGACTCTTCCCACTCTTCCCCGCCGTGCGCTTCCAGCTCCGGATCTTCCTCCGAAAGCAGATCGCGTTCCTCTTCGTCCACTGCATCCGAGCGGGGGGAGTCCTGGAAATTCAGCTTAACGTCCAACATAATGTTTTTCCTCTCAGGGTCGCAAACTCAGCTGGCCGTCGGGGATTCAGGCTTTCCCCAAGGCCGGCCCATAAACCTCTAAAGAAGTTGTGGAAATTAGATGCCGCAGAAGGTCAGTACCCTGTCAAAAATTTCGCCCGGACCACGCCGGGCTTGCCCTTCACTCTATGAGATGCAAAGACAGGGCAAATGGATTCGTTCTACTCACGAAAATTTGCAAACTGCCCTCATCGCCCTCCAAACCGGATGAATGAGCATATCCCTGCAGACGAATCTAGTATGTTATCAAATACACTTAGTAAAATCAATAGGTTAAGAAATTTTTTATAAAAAGCCTCCCGTTTCAGCTATTTCCAGACTGGCCAGACGCCGAATACCAGGTCACGCAGCACTGTTCTTAGAAACTGCCGCTCTTCTGTATTAAGCCCCTGGCGGCGGCCGGAAGAAGCGCCCGGGGGAACAGCGGTCAGACCTCGGGAGCCTGGAGCCAGCAGCGAGGAAGCGCAAAAAATGGAGAATTGTCGCGAAAATATGATTCTGGAAGCCGGCCGACGGTCTCTCAGGATCCGGAAAGGAGCCGCAGGGGGCCGATGCATGTACACATTCACCCGGGGGTGCCAAAAAGCCTATTCCGGTTAAAGGGAATTCTTCCAAGCCCCCTCAAGATTCCCCTTGACAACGGTACCGAAGCGATTTACCTTTTATCGCATAGTTACTGAGTAGAACGTTATTGTCTTTTGGGGCATATTTAATCATGGGGCACCCCTCTCTTTTTTCTGGGTTCCTTCATCATTTATCGCGCTTTATACGGCCACGGTCTTGAATTGCCAAGGCAGGCCAGGCTGCGCCCGGATCGCGTCACTGGGCGTTCGCGTGAGCCAGCCAGGCGGGACCGACCGGGGCCACGGTCTTCTACTTCAATAAAGGAGGAAGATCCCATGCCAAAGCCGGAGGAACACCGCAGCAATTTCAAGCAACTTCTTGTCGCAAACCCTAACTATTTCGGGAACCTTTCCGAGAGCGAATACAACCCTGTTGCCAAAATTGTGGGCAACACCACGTATGAGGAGTTGACGTGTGTCGGGTTCAACCCGGCAACCAACCTCCTGGAAGCCACGGTGGTCATCAAACTTCCGACCGGATACGGCGGAGACCCCTGCCAGGCCGGCACCACGGAGTACATCCGATTCTTTATCGATTATGGCAGCGGATGGGAAGACGCCGGACTGGTGGGAATCAACGTGCACGACCTTCTGACCGGGAAGGACTGCGCGGGCCAGCTGAACAAACCCATCGCCTACTGTGGGGGAATTCAACTGGACCCGAAACGGCAGTGCTGCAATCACGCGGTGCTGCCCAAAGTCCACGCCATCCTCTCCTGGCAGTGGATTCCGCCGGCCGGGCCGGCCAACGAGGGATGGCTGCCGGTCTGGGGCAACACGCTCGACTGCTCCATCCAGATCAAGCCCAACCCGTGGAATATCTTCTGCCTCATTGACGCTCTGAGTGAAGGGCTCCCGCAGAAGCTGAAGGTGCCGCCCCTTTTTGAAGAAGTCCAGTTCAAGCCGATCCCGCTGCCGGATCCAGCCCCTTACAAACTCTCAGAACTGGCCAAGCTTTACTCCGCCAAGCCCGCGGCCGGCAAGGCGAAGCAGTCCTTCAGTGTAGAGCCGCACCGTTTTGCCCTGAGCGAAATTCAAACCACCCTCGGCGAGGGGGCATTTAACCTTGAGGCGGTTTCAGCCAAAAGCACGGAACTGGGTGCGCTTGGAATCGACTGGAACTCCATTCTGGGCGCTCTTGCCGAAACCAATGCCAACGTGAGCTACGAGCAGCTCGAATGTCTGGGGCTGGATAACAACCTGAGCCGGGTGGCCACAACCTTCCGGATCAAACGGCCGACAGGCTATTCGGGTGACCTGTGCCACGCGGGAAGCCAGGAATTCATCGCCTTCTGGGCCGACTGGGATGACACCTGCAAGTGGAGCTACCTGGGCACCGTTCAGGTGAACGTCCATGACATTGCCAGCATTCCCAAGCAAGGACTCTGCTATACCGCCGTTCTGCCCGTGAATCTCGGTCCCCACCTGCAAAGCTGCGAAAAGCCGAAGGTCGCGCGGCTGCGCGCCGTCCTCTCCTGGGCCGTGCCTCCTTCCACCACCGATCCTGACGCGCTCAATTACTGGGGCAACCGGATCGACACGCACGTACAGATCAAGCCGGGCGACATGCCGGGCGGAGTGCAACCGTGGCTGTGGGTCCTCGGCGGTATCCCACTCAGCATGATCAACCCGTTCACCGGAATGACGACCTCCACCGCGGTCTATGCGGATACCAGTTTGCCTCCGGATAGTCTGGGGCGCCCGTGCCCGTTCGGCCGCAGGGTCAACCTGAAGGGGCCCACCTTCCCGGGCTACCAGTACCGCGTGCAAGTGAAGAAGGTCTCCGACCCGCCGGCCAACTGGACGCCGGTGACCACGCCCATGGCCTTCGAACGGTCCGATACGACAACCTACTGGAAGTACAAAGACACGCCGGACGGATTTTTCGACTACGTGCCTTTCAACCAGAATGTGAACAGCTTGCTGGCACTGTGGGACACCTACGGCCTTGATGACGACCTGTGGGAAGTGATGCTGGAAATCAAGGGCGTGGCGGGCGTGCTGACGCACGTCATCCTGCTGGACAATACGGCGCCGGACGTCGACATCCACATCAGCGGTCTCGGTGACTGCAAGGATTACAAAGTGGATTCCACCATCACCGGCACCTTCGTGGCGCGCGACATCCACTTTGCCCACTTCACCCTGAGCACGCTGCCGAACACGGTCACAACACCCTCCAACCATCCAACCTCTCCAACTCCTTCAACGAGCGAGACCGGACTCCCTCCGGGAGACGCGTGGACTCTGAATACCAAAACGCCCGTTGAAATGAAGCCTTGTGGATACGTGGTATACCTCGAGGCCTGGGACCGATCGATTCTCAACAGCAGTTCGCAGGGGAATCACAACCACACCTCGGTTGGCTTCTGCCTGAGAAAAAAAGGCTCCTGATCCGGAAAGGGCCGGCGATTTAAATCGCCGGCCCTTTCTCTAACCGCAAGCGGCTGCAAGTTGAATGAAGAACCATCCAATCTTTACAAGGAGGAATTCCATGGCAGCAGAAAAGAAAAACAGAAAGGTCGGGGGAGTGGCGGCACAAATGCGAGCCGAGGGCGTGGGAGGAACCGGGGGAAGAAGGGTGGGCGGCGTCAGCGCCCGGCGCGGCGGTGTCGAGGAAGTTCCGATGGTCGATGTCCGCGCTCCGGCGGGGCCGGTCAGCCTGGCCCACTCGGACTTTATTTACAACGGAGGGCCGGTCATCACCTGTCCTTTGATTTACGCCTCCTTCTGGGGCAATCGCTGGCTGTCAGACTCCGCGCATCTGCTGGAGGCCGGACGCCTGACCCAGTTCCTGACCGATCTGGTGGCCAGCCAATACATGAACGTCCTCAGCCAATACGGCGTGGGAAGCGGCGCCGGGAGCGGGCTGTTCATCCAGGCGTCTTTTGTCCACAACGTTTCCTCCAACCTGACCGACTCCAACATTCACAGCACCCTCCAGACCTGCATCAACAACGGGGTCATCCCCGAGCCTCCCCATAACAATACGACCCACGTACAGATTATTTTCCTGGATGAAAGCGTGGCCGTGGATGATACCGGCCTGGGCATCGTGATGTGCGAAGCCAGCGGCGACACCGCCTTCGGCTATCACTATGACTTCAAGACGGCTGCCGGGAATCCGTTCTATTACGCGGTCATCCCGTGGCTGGACGACAATTGCCTGAAGCACAGTTGCGGCAGCGATTCTTCCTGCTCGCTGCACCTGTCACAGACTCCGGAGCAACGGCGGACGCAGGTGACCAGCCATGAGTTTGCGGAAATGGTGACGGACCCCAAATTCACCAAAGGATGGTACGGCCCGTCGAGCGACGAGAACGGCGACATCTGCAACGGCGAGGCGGGTTTCATCACGGTGGGAGCCAACACCTGGGACGTCCAGAGGCAGTACAGCAAGCACGACGACATCAGCTCCAACGGGGCCGTCTTCTGCCTGCTCACGGCGCCCAGTCCCTACCCCAAACTCAGTCCGGGACCTTCGGGCCTGACCGCCGCCATGGCAACCGCCCAGCGTATTCAGGCCTACTCGGGCTTCCTGCCGCTTCCCACGGTACATTTCGACCACAAGACAAAGAAGCGCTCGATTGATCAGAAACACCTGGAGAGATACGTCAAGACGATCTTCTATCCTCTCCAGCACAACAACCTGTTCGGCGATTTCCCGAGCGTTCTTCGCAGCGTGGCCGATTTGATTGACAAGAAAAAGAAATAAAAGGTGTCCAAGCCGCCCAGCTCTGCCCGTTGACGCTCGAGCAATCGGCAAAGGCCGGTTGTGAGAGCCCGCGACGCAGAGCTGGGCACCCATCCCGAACCGGGGCTGTGTCTTGCTGGAGCCTGGCCTTCCCATGGCCAACGCCATGGGCTAAACTCTGCCGCCGCGCCTCCAACGCTGATAGGAACATCGCCGCAAGACGCGCCACCGCAACTTTTCCGTTTTAAAAGAGAATGCCGGTCAAGAACCTGCCTTTTCAGTCGCCATTCGCAATTTGTATTACCTCATTTTTGCGGTATAACGTTGGGGTCTTATTGCGAACCCATGTTAAGGAAGAACTTCCAGGATGGCCAGGTAAATGGCTGAATCCAGGCAAGATGGCAAGGCCGCATCTTCGTCCGCCCAGCAGAAGAATTCCAAAGCTGGTTTCACGCGAAGGTCGTTTCTCGCGCAGCCGGCTCTGAGGGCGGCGATCTTTCCTCCACTGTTAAAAGCCGCAGAGTTAAAGAACAAGTCTGCGCTACCAAATTCCTATTCCCTATCCCTGCTTCCTATTTCCGACTTCCTTCCTTTTCAGTACTTCGGTGCTATTGGCGCATTGCCAATCCCGCGTTACGATTGTATTGAGGACGGGGCTACGGCCCTTCTTCAGCACACCGCAACCGCTGACTTGCCGGTAGCGCAGGTCCGCCGACCGGGGAAGAGAAAAGAGGTCCTGATGGATCAATTATGGAACAAATTATGGGGTGAAGAGAATGCTCGCAGCGTATCGGATTTAATTCTGATTCTGGTACTGATCGGCCTGGTTGCGGCTTCAATAGCCAGAGTCCTGGCGTAACACTCCGCCACACCTGTTCGACCGCCTACTCAGCGGTTCCAGTTCAGGCATGGGTTCTGGTTCGAGTTACGGTTGCAGCGCGGGCCATGGACAGGGCCCGGTTGGAGGAAGTCACTCGGGGCGATACGCCTTCTCAACCACAAATCGTGCGGCCGGCGTTCTTGTAGCTCCACGGGGAGCACTCACGGGAGGAACGCCGGCCGCCGAGGGGGCTAATCGTTCAGTCCCTTTCCCTTGAGGATCTGCTGCACATGTTTTTCAACCCTTGATGCTCGTGTTTTGGATTGTTTGGGTTGAGAAAAATAAAAGAGGTAGGCTCTTTGCCGTCCCGGCGTCAATCGATCAAAGGCGGCTTTCAAGGCGGGGATCTTATCTAATTTATTTTGAAATTCTCCTGGAATGATGAAGTCTGAAGTCCTTTTGTACTTCACTTTCAAACCGGCTTTTTCCACTTCAACGGCTTCAAAAACATAGGCCTTCAAGGTGCGTTGCAGCTTGACAATTTCCCGCACGCGGGTGAAGCGAACCTGGCGCGCCGCCTGCACGTTCTGTGTTTGCTGGATGAGAATACCTTTGGCATCATTCAACAAGGCGCCTTTGAAAAACAGCAGCGCACAGTATTCCTTGAATCCGTGGATTAAAACAATGTTTCGCTTCTCGAACGTGTAACAAGGATGCATCCACTTAAAATCTTCGTTGAGCCCGCAGCCAAGAAGGATCGTTCTCAGTGTTTCAAATTCTTTCCGCCACTTTTCGGTCCTGCTTAAAAATGCATCAACCTTGGGATTCATTCTGTTCATTGATTGATACTCTGCAATAAAGCTGGTAGCCGGTAGCACAGAGTTGTTCTGTAACTCTGCGGGGTTTGACGGCAAAGAAACGAACCGCAGAGTAATTCCCCACGGCGGGACAATTCTGCGCTACATGCTACCAAGTGTCAGGCGGCGTATCCCTTGACACGGATTTGCCCCGTCGACACGTCAACCGTGCCGGCGGCCCAGACCTGAATGACATTCACCCACGAATATTCCGGGTGGTTGGTGGTCAGCGTCGCGTTTTCCCGGAGCTGGAAGACCGGCGACCCCGGCTCCGGAATGGCCACGCCGTCCGCAGCCAGCGCGATCTTCTTTCCGTCTGCGGTGGTGATCTCTGCGTGAATGTGGAGTTGGCTGCGGCCATCGGCGCGCAGGTGCAGGTGATCCACGCCCTTCACCGTCCCCTGCAGCTTCGGCCCGGTGACAGGTCCTTCGAAATGGACATCGAACCGTGCGCCCTCGGCGGGTGGCGGCGTCTGGCCTGAAAGAACTGCGGCCGCCGGGATGCCGTATTCCACCATCTGCGTGATCTTCGGCGTGTACTCGTAGATCAGTTCACCTGGGTTCCCTTTGTACTCGCTCATCCTGTTCCTCCAATTTTTGTGTCCTGGTGGGCCGTCGCCAACCCGCCCGCCGAAACGTTCAGCGAGTGTGGCACATCATGAAACCACTTCTCGCGGGTCGCAACGCGGAAGTCGGATTCGGGTCTCCGGGTGCTGCATCGTGTCCGAAATTAGTTTTTTAGCCCCTGGCGGTAAGGAGTATACACCCTTTTATCTCGAACCAAGAAACCAACCGCAGAGCAGAGCGGCTGAAGCGCCGGGACAAGCAAGGAAGAGTCCCCCTTCCTCTGCTTCCTGCTTCCTATTTCCTTCTGCTTTTGGCCTTGTATTGCAATTCGTGTCCGGTCATTGCTCAACTCGGTTCTTGCGTCTGAACTGTCCAGATGGTATAGAGTTGACTTCATCATTTTGCGGCCTCGGCCTGCCATGCCGCTTCCAGGATTCGAATCCCATGCGCCGTCCATGGGTGAGTTCTGAAAGGCGTAACCAAGACCGTCCTGCTCTGCGGGATCTGCGGTTCCTGCCTCGCGCGGGGTGGTTTGATAAGGAGTGAAAAAATGTCTAACGATGTTCGTGATCACGACGGGTCTCAGCGGCGTGTCGAACTTTACCGGCCCAGAGTGAAGGTTCTGGGGCTCTCGCTCGCGGTGCTTGCCGATGCCGCCCTGCCGCGGCTTCCGCTTCTCGGCAGTCCGGCCGCCGCGCCTCCGGCTTTCGATGGGGCGCCGCGAAACGACCGCTGGACGGTCATGGGCCCGGGAGGCGGAGGATCGATCTACCTGCCCACCGTCAGCCCCCACAACGCCAGTGACATGCTCGCGCACTGCGACATGCTGGGCGCCTACATTTCGCACGACGGCGGCTCTTCCTGGCGGATGTTCAATTTGCGGGGCCGCGTGCGGTTTGACCTGTTTGACCCCGTCGACCCGAAGGTAATCTATGTATCCACCATCGGCCTCTGGCGCAGCGCCGACCGGGGGGAAACGTGGCGGCTGGTCTATCCCGCCCCCTCCTCGGTAACGGGCGTGGACATCCTGGGCGATGAGGCCGGCGAGAGGATCCTTACCCGGGGCACTTCCCAGGGTTCCATCAGCACCCTGGCTGTGGACCCGGCGAATTCGAAGATTTTGTACGCCGCCTTCCTGGAGAACGGGACGCACACCTTCGCCACCTCGAAAGACTGGGGCGCCACCTGGCAGCGGGGCGCCGAACTGCCGGGTTACCAGGCGGCGAGCGCCCACCCTTACGGCGGGACCCCGCTGCGGATTTTCGTGGACCCCGCTTCCCCGCCCTCCGACCGCACCGTTTACTTTATCGGGACCAACTCCATTTCCGTCCGGCAAAACGGAACGTGGCGCCGGCTCGATCCGCCACCCGGCGTAATTTCCTTCAACGAATTTACGGGATATACCGGCGGCTTCCCCGGCGGCGGCGGCAAACCCATCTTCTACGTGACTTCACGGCAAGGCGCTTTTGTTTCCCACGACGGCGGCGAGAGTTGGAGCGGCGTCAGTCTGCCCGGCATTGAGGGCCCGGTGCACTTCCAGGGCATCGCCGCCAGCTACTTTCATCCCGAGGCGTGCTACGTTTCGTATGACACCGGCAGGCGCCACCAGCCCAACACGCTTTTCGGGTTCGCCAGGACCACCGATTCCGGCCGCACCTGGACGATTCCGTGGAACCAGTCGCAGCAGGACCACCTGAAGATGGGGTGGATCGAGAAGCGCTGGGGCCGGGGCCCGAACACCCCGGACGTGGGCGCGGCGCCGACGGACCCCAAGCGCGTGTTCGGTTCCGATTCCATGCGCATCGTGCGCTCCACCGACGGCGGCGCCAACTGGGAGCAGGTCTATTCACGCCAACTGCCGGATGGCGAGTGGACCAGCACGGGCATGGACGTGACCACCTGCTACGGTGTGCACTTCGATCCTTTTGACAAAAAGCGGATGTTCATCACCTACACCGATATCGGCCTCATGCGCAGCGAGGACGGCGGCAAGGGCTGGGTGACATCCACCACCGGGGTGCCGCGCATGTGGCGGAACACCACCTACTGGGTCGTTTTCGATCCCCAGGTGAAAGGCCGCATGTGGGGCGTGATGAGCTACGTGCACGACCTGCCGCGCACCAAAATGTGGAACCACCGCTCGGTCTCCACTTATATCGGCGGCATTGGCCGCAGCGAGGACGGCGGGCGCAACTGGACCTGCAACCCGGACTGGATTCCCGATACCGCGCCCACCCACATCCTGCTGGACCCCAAAAGTCCCGTCTCCGCCCGTGTGCTTTACGTGGCGGCGTTCGGCAAGGGTGTTTACAAATCCACGGATGGCGGCAACCACTGGGTGTTGAAGAACAACGGCATCGCAGGGGAGGAACCGTACGCCTGGCGGTTGGTGATGGATGCCCGGGGCGTGCTCTATCTGCTGGTGGCGCGCCGCAACCGGGACGGAAGCTTTGATAACCCGGGCGACGGGGCGCTTTACCGCTCCGATGGACGGCGCCGAACACTGGACCCGCATCCCGCTGCCGAAGGGTGTGAACGGCCCCAACGGCCTGGCCATCGACGTGAAGGACCCGCGGCGCCTCTACCTGGCGGCATGGTGCCGTACCGTCCCGGAGGGCGCCAAAGACGGCGGCATTTTCCTCTCCACCGACGCAGGCAAGACCTGGCGCAACGTGCTGGCGAAAGATCAGCACGTCTACGATGTTACGGTCGATCCCCGGCATCCCAACGTGCTCTACGCGTGCGGGTTCGAGTCCTCGGCGTGGCGCTCCAGCGACCGCGGCGAGACCTGGAAGCGCATCCGCGGGTACAACTTCAAGTGGGGCCACCGGGTCATCCCCGACCCCTACGACCCGAAAATGATCTACATCACCACCTTCGGCGGAAGCGTCTGGCACGGGCCCGCGGCCGGCGATCCCAACGCTCCCGAGGATATCGCCGGCCCGCCGGTGTTGAAGTACAGCCAGGACTGAACTTTTGTAGCGCAGAGTTGTCCTTGAACTCTGCGGCTCTTAGTTCATGAGTGGAAGTCTGTAGCGCAAACCGCCGCATTTGCGGTCTGCGGCTTTTTCGATAACGGTTGGTGTCCCCGGGTAGCGGCGACTTTACGTCGCCACCGTGGCGGGCTAAACCCGCCGCTACAGAAAGAACCGCGGACCTCAACACAGGAGGACCGCGCTACCGGCTCTGCGATCCCGAAGGGACATGGATTGAAGCGGCCGCGAGGCGTATAGTACAGGCGGGTCGCGCATACGTCGCGCCCTTCGCGATGTATGCGGTCCTTCCTTCGGAACATGAACGGATGCGCCAGCCGTCATCGGGCCGCGCCACCATGGGAAATGGATGTTGAACCTGAATGCGAGGTGAAAAATGAGTATGAGACTGCGATTTGCCTGGCGGTTCCTGCCGGGGACGCTACTGGCTCTCCTGCTGTTTTCAGCCCTTCCTGCCGGCGGGCAAGGATTGGGCGTGCAGAAGGGGCGTAAACGGATCGACACCTGGCTGGAGCTGAACAAGGAAAAGGGATTTCATAGGATCAAGAAATACGCGGACATCCTGAACTCCCTGAGTGTCGATGGAAATCCATCTGAAGATTTCATACGCCGTTGCCATCGGCTTCATATTGAGGTCTATCATCTGGTCTCAGGAAAGGGTTCTGACATCGATACGCCTGCCCATCGCCGCGCTACAGTGGACCGGTACGTGCATGAGTGCCAGGTGAAGGACTTCGATGGGATCGACCTGGATTATGAGCACCTGGATGTCTCTCTCCAAAGCGCCTATTCGGACTTCCTGCGGCAGATGTCCGCAGCGCTGCACGGGATCGGCAAGAAGCTCAGCATTTGCGTGGGCTGTTACCCGACGCCGGGATGGACAACACCGGAGGGGAAGTTCTACGATCCCAAGGTGGTCGGCGAGACCTGTGATTTGATCCGGGTGATGTGCTACGACATGTACTGGGCGCCGGGATGGACATGGGCAGGCCGGAAGTCCGGGAATCAACCTCACCCAACAGGCGTGGGGCCAACTTCCGCTTATCAATGGGCGCAGGCCGGGATGCGCTTCTGGCTGGGGCAGGTTCCCCGCGAGAAACTGGTGATGGGCCTTCCTGCTTATTCCAACGACTATGCCCTTGGCCCTCAGGGGAGTGGAAAACAGGTCTACGCCTCCAGGCCCCAGATCGAGGGACCCGCTAAGGAGTTCTGGCTGTGGTACGAGCGGCTCCCCATGTATCTCTACACGCAGGATGCGGTGCCTCATATTTTTTATGCCAGCGATGCCGAGAGTACGAAGGCGCAACTGGAAACGGTCGATGAATTGGATCTGCCCGCCATCGGTTTCTGGCACTTCAGCTCTGTGGACGATGCCACCTGGGCAGCCATCAGGGCCTGGCTGAAAAACAAATGAGTTGCTCTCGGGGATTTCGGCAAAGCCATCATGTCTCAGAGGATGGGCGGGTGGCGCCCCGATGGATCGGGACAATCAGCGAAGCTGAGTGGCGGGGACGACGGAAGGGAGTAGGAAATAGGAAGTAGGAAGTAGGGAAAAAGCGGAAGGCAGAAAGCAAAACCACCCCTCACCCGGTCGCGATGCGCGGCCACCCTCTACCCATGGGCGAGGCTATGGAGTTTTTGTTGGGTGGCGCGGAATGGCCGGGCTGAAGCACGGCCCTCCTGAAAACAAACCTTGCCCGGAGCGCTATCTGCCACATGCTACATGCCACCTGCCGGCTGCGCGGCCACCCTCTACCCATGGGCGAGGGCTTTAGATTTTTGGCGGCGACGGTTTGCGTCAGCGCCGGCCGCGATTAACGCACATTATTGATTGCGTTCTTTGCGGTGTCGTGCTTGGTCTTCATGATGTTGCTGAGCAACGTGTACCGGCGGTTTTCGCTCTGCATCTTTTGCTGGAGCTGCAGGTACTGCATGCTGTAGCTCCTCTGCATTTCCCGGAGTTGCCTGGCGGCCTCGGCAAGCTGCTGGCGCGTGGTGCTGCTGCGGGCCGCAAGCTTCGCCAGGTTGTCCGCCTTCTTCTGGAAACCCGAATAGAGGTCCGAGAGCTTCTGATAGAGCTCCACCGTGTTGGCATGAATCTTGTTGAGCTGCTCCAGGTTGGAAGCGGATTCGCCAAGTGCACGCAAGGCCTCGGCCTGCGCACCCGACTGGGTGACTCTGGCCTGCGCAACGGACTTGTTGACTCTGGCCTGCGCATGGAGCAGCGGGCCTGGAGCGGCCAGGAGCAGAAGCAGCAAAACCTTCAGTGGATGCATGGGCTTTCTCCTTCGCTGGAATTTTCCCTGGGTCGACCTGCTCCCGAGAGTATACGCTCTGCCGGCTCGTTTCAAACCCAATTCCTGCTGCCGGCATGCCAGGCATCCGTACAGGAAAACACCCCCTCACCCGGCCGCCTTGCGCGGCCACCTCTCCCCGTGGGCGAGGGCTTTATTGTTTTGGCGGGTGGCGCCCCGAGGGATCGGGACGATCAGCCGAACTGATTGGCGTTAGGATGGCCGGGGACCGCAACCGCTCCGTTATAGCCGGCCTTAACGGCCAAAACGGGCTGGCGGATATGAAGGGGGCAACGCTGAGTTGTTCTGTAACTCTTCGGCTTTTAATCTGAAACAACAGAGCGGCTCAATGGCGGAACACATGAAGAAAATATTGATCGTCAAAGCCCACCCGCGAGCATCCAGCTTTTGCAACGCGCTTATCGAAAGGTACACTTCGGGCGCAAAAGCCAACGATGCTGAGATCCGGACGCTGGACCTGAGAGACCTGGAACTGGAGCCCTGGCTCAAGTACGACTGGAGCCGCAACCATGATTCGCTGCCCGCGTCCGAGGATCTGGAGATGATGAAAGACGTGACGCGCTTTACAGGGGTCAAGCTGGTCGGGAAGCACTATTTCGGCTCCGTCGTGCTGTCGTCGGAGAAAAAGAGAGAGGGATGGCTTGCCAGGGCATGCAAGATCGGCAGCAAAGACAGCCGCCGCTTGTAGCACACTCTGCGAGCGTCGGCATTCACCTGGATCAGGTCCGGCGGTCCCTGAAACCGCCTTCCGCCACTAGTTCAATATTTCCCCGACTGAACAACCAGACGGAGACAAACGCTCGCCGGAGCCAGCCATTGTAGTTTCCATAACTTAGCCGGGGCAGGCAAAAATTAAGACCCCATCTGAAGGCATCCCGTAACCCGGAAAGTAGCAGGGTATAGTATTCACTCAAAACGGCCATTGAACAGAGAAGTAAAGTCAGGAAATTCCGCGAAAATGAGGTTTGGTAGCGCTACCGGGAATCGAACCCGGGTTTCCAGATTGAGAATCTGGCGTCCTAACCCCTAGACGATAGCGCCATTGGATACGTATAGCTTTTCTAACACCCGGTTTCGAAGGCTGTCAAGTCGCAGGCCGGACATTGCCGATTCCGGCACTGTCTCCGGCAACGAATTCCGGAAGCCGGTCAGTACCGGGTGGAAGAAGAGAAATTGAACTCGTTCACCTTCATGGCAGGGACCACCATTTCAAATGACTCTTCCCCGGCTGTGCGCTGCGCCCCGCCCATGGCCTCCACACGGTTCAACATCTCAAACAGGTTCTGGTTGAAGCGAAGGTTCCTGACGGCATGTTTGACCTCGCCGTCTTCAATCCAGAACGTTCCGTCGCGCGTCATTCCGGTGAGGATCTTCTGATAAGGGTCAACCTCCCGGATGTACCACAGCCGCGTCACCAGCAGCCCGCGCGAAGTGGACTTCACCATATCGTCCACACTCGTCCTGCCGCCCTCCATCACGATGTTCATGGGAGCTTCGCCGTATTCATTGGGAAGCGAAAAGCCATGGCCGGTGGCGGTCTTTCCCATCTTGCGGGCCGTCGCCCGCGCATAGACAAGATTACTGACCGTTCCCTTCTCCACCAGATTCACGCGCTGCCGCGGAATCCCTTCTCCGTCAAACGGCGCCCCGGCCTGCAGGGGATGGAAGACATCGTCGCGAACGTTGATGTTCTCGCCAAAAAGCTTTTGGCCCACGCGGTCCGTCAGGCAGCTGCGGCGCTCGTCGACCGACAAACCTCCAAAATCAAAGAAGAGAAAACCCAGAAGGTCCAGAACAGCAGCCGGCTCGAGAATCACGGTGTACTTGCCCGGCGTAATATCCTGCTGATCCCGGTTTTCAAGGGCCTTGCCCGCCGCGCGGTCCGCCAGCACTTCCGGCTCAAGCTCCAGGCAGGAAGGCGATGTTTTCTTGGCCCAGCCGGAGCTTCCCTCCTTCAGCATGGTGATGGAGAACTCGGAACTGGTTTCCTCGTGGAAAGCTTCCAGGCCGCGGGAGTTGAACAGGCCTGTCACCTGAACGCCGTTTGAATAGACGCCTGCCGCCGTCAGGCCATCCTTCTCAGCACGTTCGATTGCTGCCCGAACGGTTTCCGCGCGCGCCTGGGGGCTCAATTCCGCAGACTCGGTATCAAACCGGTCGACCGACCGGTACATTTGAGGGCCGGGCATGCGCAGCAATTCAGGGTTGGGTGGCCGGAGGCGCGCCAGCGCCAGCGCCGCTTCACAAACCTGCCGAATGGAGTTTTCATCCAGCTTGTTGGTGCTGGCCCGCGCCGTTCGCTGGTTGACCACCGCGCGCACCGACAGGTTCAACCCGTCTTCCGCAACGTTCTGATGAATGCAGTTGTTGGCGAATCGCGTCAGCGAATAGGAGGTGGAAGTGATAAAGGCTTCCGTTTCGTCGGCGGTGGAATACTTCAGGACTTTCTTGAAGATTTCTTTTGCGCGTTCGCGTTTGAGCATCGTTATACCAGTCATTGTCGGGTTACGTCACGACCCGGCAAGGAGGTGTTGAACAGCCGGCCGGACGTCCCCGGTTACTTTGAATACGCCACGCCCACCTGGACTTTTCGGAAGCGCGTGGGTGAAGCTCCGTGCCCCGTCCCCATGGTCTGCATCGGCTGTCCCTTGCCGCAGTTGGGAGTGCCCCAGAGCGTCCACTCTTCCGGTCCGCAGATGGCGTCGCAGGAATTCCAGAACTCCGTGGTGATGCCTCCGTAGCTGGGATTCTTCAGCATGCGGGTCCGCTTGCCATTCTTGATTTCCCAGCCGATTTCAGTTCCAAACTGGAAATTGTAACGGCGGTCGTCAATCGACCAGCTCCGGTTGGTCTCCATGTAGATGGCGTCATCGGTATCGGCGATGAGGTCTTCGAGCGCGCCCTGGCCGGGAAGCAGGCTGACGTTGGTCATGCGGATGAGCGGAATGCGGTTCCAGCCTTCGGCCCGCATGCTGCCGTTTGATCGCTCCTGGCCGATGGCCGCGGCGGTTTCCCGCGAAGTCAGATAGCCGGTGAACAAACCTTCTGTGATAATCGGCGTGTTGTGCGCCGGGACCCCCTCGTCGTCATAGGCAAACGTGCCCAGGCCGGGCCCATGAGCGGGCGTGGCATCGGCAACGACATTCACGATGTCCGAGGCGTACTTCAGCTTGCCCAGCTGATCGAGCGTCAGAAAGCTCATGCCGGCAAAGTTGGCTTCCGTGCCCAGAACGCGGTCGAGTTCAATGGGGTGCCCGATCGATTCATGAATCTGCAAACCCACCTGCGAGCCGCCCAGGATGATGTCCTTTTCGCCGGCCGGGCACTGGTCGCAGGCATGCAAGGCGGCTGCTTCCTCGGCGATGCGCGGCGCGTTGGCCAGCAGGTCCAGTTCCTCCACCAGTTCGTAGCCTTTGGTCTGGTATTGCCCGCCGAAAGAGTTGGGATAGGAGCGCCGCTGGATTTCATTCCCGGCAAACGACGTGGCGACAAATCCCGTGCCGGTCTGGTTCTTGATCTGACGGATTTCCGAGCCGATGCTGGAAAGGAAGAGCTGGTCAATGCGGTGGAAGTCCATGGCAACTTCCGAAAGCGTGATGTTTTTCACCTTGCGCAATTCGGCATCCACCTTCAACATCAGGTCCAGGCAGCTCGACACAGGAATTGAAAAAGGGTCGATCCGGCAGGGACCTTCCCATTGGTCCACGGTTTTTGTTTCCGTCGCCAGTTGAACGTCGTGCTTCTTGGCCAGGCCGCTGGCTTTGGCAATCTCAATCGCCTTTAAGGTGGCGGCGAGGACGCCCTGGCGCGAGAGGTCGTCGGTGGAGGCAAATCCCCAGGCGCCGTCCACAATCACGCGCACGCCGAGCCCGAAGGACTCCGATTCCCGAACCTGCGCCGTTTCACCATTCTTGGTGGAGAGATACCGCTGGCGGACGTCCATCACCCGCACGTCGGCGTAACTCGCCCCCTGCGAGGTTGCCGCATCGATTGCCAGTGCTCCGAACTCTTTCATTGCACAAACCTGCCCGCTAACGGGATCGTTGGCTTTCTACCGTTTCTTCGTCCGGGTTTTCTCGAATTCTGAACCGGGTAGCCTGAATACAGTCATGGATTGCAACATAACGAGGAAGGTTGACGGTAAGGCCGTCCGGCATAGCAACCTTACCGTCATTTCCAATGCCGCAGGGCAGGACCATGCCCCCCTGCCAACGAACCTACGTCCCTTCAGACCAGGATGCCAGGTACTCCACCTGTTCAGGAGTCAGCGTATCAATCTCGATACCCATCGTCTCCAGCTTCAGTTGGGCGACCATCTCGTCAAGGTCGGTGGGTACAGCATAGACCTGAGGCGTCAGATTCTTGCTGTTCTTTGCGAGATATTCGGCAGAAAGCGACTGGTTGGCAAAGCTCATGTCCATCACAGAGGCCGGATGTCCTTCCGCCGCCGCCAGGTTGATCAGCCGGCCTTCGCCCAGCAGATAGAGCTTTCGGCCATCTGCCATTTTGTATTCGTCAACAAACTCGCGAACCCGCCGCTTGGAAGTGGAGAGATTTTCAAGGGCCGGGATGTCGATTTCCACGTTGAAGTGGCCTGAGTTGGCGATAACGGCCCCGTCATTCATCGCTTCAAAGTGTTCTTTCCTCAGAACCGACTTGTCGCCGGTCAGGGTCACGAAGATTTCGCCGATCTTTGCGGCCTCGGCCATCGGCATCACGCGGAAGCTGTCCATCCGGGCTTCCAGGGCGCGCGTCGGATTCACTTCCGTCACAATCACGTCCGCGCCCAGCCCGCGCGCCCGCATGGCAAAGCCGCGTCCGCACCATCCGTAACCGGCCACCACAACCTTCGAGCCGGCCAGCAGGATATTCGTCGCACGGATAATGCCGTCCACCGTCGATTGCCCCGTTCCATAGCGATTGTCAAACAGGTGCTTGGTGTCCGCATCGTTGACGGCAATGATGGGGTACTTCAACACGCCCTGCTTGGCCATGGCTCGCAAACGAATGACCCCGGTGGTGGTCTCCTCGGTTCCGCCGATGATGCCCGGAATCAGGTCCTTGCCCTTGGTCAGAATAGTGGTCACCAGGTCCGCACCGTCGTCCATGGTGATTTGCGGCTTGTGCTCCAGGGCCGACTGGATGTGAGAATAATAAGTGTCGTTGTCCTCACCACGGATGGCGAAAACGGGAATCTCATAATCCTTCACCAGGGAAGCCGCCACGTCATCCTGGGTGCTCAGAGGATTGGAAGCGCAAAGGACAACGTCTGCGCCGCCATCGCGAAGGGTGATGGCCAGGTTGGCCGTTTCAGTGGTGACGTGCAGGCAGGCGGAAACCCTGATGCCCTTGAGGGGTTTTTCCTTCAGAAAACGTTCCTGGATCTTATTCAGGACCCGCATCCACTGGCCGGCCCACTCAATCCGCTTCTTGCCCTCGGCAGCCAGGCCCAGGTCCTTAACATCGTAAGCACTTTTGTTGATTACAGGCATTACAAACCACTCTCCTTTTTCAAAATCGCAGCTTTGTCGGTCCGTTCCCATGCAAACTCCCGATCGGGCCGTCCAAAGTGACCATAAGCTGCAGTTTTCGTGTAGATCGGACGGAGCAGATCGAGCGACTCGATGATGCCCCGCGGCGACAATTGGAAGTGCTTCCGGACCAGCTCAACCAGCCGCCCGTTCTCCACTTTTCCCGTGCCGAAAGTGTCCACCAGCACGGACACCGGCTCGGCAACACCGATGGCGTAGGCAAGTTGAACTTCCACATGAGTCGCCAGGCCGGCAGCGACGATGTTCTTGGCGATGTAGCGCGTCATGTAGGCGGCAGAACGGTCCACCTTGGTGGGATCTTTTCCGGAAAACGCTCCGCCTCCGTGGCGGGCCCACCCGCCGTAGGTGTCCACAATGATCTTCCTGCCCGTCAGGCCGGAGTCACCCACCGGTCCGCCGGTTACAAACCGTCCTGTCGGATTGATGTGGTACTTGGTGTTTGCGTCCATCATCGCGGCCGGGATGATCGGCTTGATGACGCATTCAATGATGCCTTCGCGAAGCGTCTCATTGGAAACGCTGGCGGAGTGCTGCGTGGAAACCACCACGGCTTCCACCCGCAAGGGTTTGTTATCCTGATACTCGACCGTGACCTGCGACTTCCCGTCCGGCCGGACAAAATCCAGGATGCCTTTCTTCCGGACCTCCGCCAGCCGCAGGCAGAGCTTCTGGGCCAGGGTGATGGGCAAAGGCATCAGTTCGTCCGTGTCGTTGCACGCGTAGCCGAACATCATGCCCTGGTCACCGGCGCCGCCGGTTGAAACTCCCATGTCGATGTCGCCGCTTTGCCGGGTCAGGTTGACATGAACCTTGCAACCATCTGCCGTGAAGCCGCCTTCGGGATCCGTGTAACCAATCGAGCGGACGGTGTCGCGCACCAGGCGCTCGATGTCCAGTTTGGCGCTGGTCGTGACTTCGCCAATCACATAAACATCGCCATCCTTAACCATCGACTCGCAGGCAACGCGGCCCTTCGGGTCCGCCGCCAGCACGGCGTCAAGCACCGCATCCGAAATCTGGTCACACACTTTGTCGGGATGTCCTTCCGTCACCGACTCGGAAGTGAAAAAGTAATGATGATTAAGCCCAGCCACGTGGGTCTCCTTCCTCTATGCGAAAATATCCCCCGCTGTGCAAACATCCAACGCTAGCACAGCGTCTCTAAAACCGTCAACCATTTGGTATCCGGGTTTCACTCCCATACAGCGAACAGCGCCGTTGCGGGGTCCAACCGTTCTCCCGGAGATTCTGATGCCATCCGCCGGTGAGTTCCGCCAAAACTGTCAAGCAGCCCCTTGGCATTTCATTGCTTCCATCAGCCGAGACGGGGGAACTTAAGTTACGAGCTGCTATCGAGCCGCCCTAAATTCTTCTCAGCCCACCAGCGCCGCAGGGCAACCAGCGCCCATACGGATTCCACCAGGCCAAATGGCCAGGCGCCCTGCAGGAATCCATAGATCGAACCCATCAGGCACGAAGCGGCGAACGCCAGAATGAACCAGTGGCTGCGCTTCTCCAGCCCGTAGCAGACCAGCATGGCCGTCACCGCAAAAAGCCCAAAAGCCGTCAGGTTGCTCAATGGATGACTTCCCCGGTCTCCGCGGCTCCAATAAATCTCCCGCGGCGTTCAGTAACCTCACGGAACGCCCTTCGACCAGGCCTTCCTCGACAAAACCCAGGTTCGGTGGTCCATACGGCGACCCGGAACGGTTAACCCGTTTTCGCCACGGCGCGCCGCGACTTCAGATATTCCTGGATAAACGGATCGATGTCACCATCGAGGACGCGGTCCGTGTCTCCCACCTCAAATTTGGTCCGGTGGTCCTTCACCATGCGGTAGGGGTGCAGCACGTAGGAGCGAATCTGGCTGCCGAACGCATTCTCGCCCTTGGAATCCTCCACCTTCTGTGCCGCCTCGCGCCGCCGCTGGAGTTCCAGGGCATAGATCCGGGAGCGCAGGAACTTCATGGCCATTTCCCGGTTGCGGTGCTGCGACCGTTCGTTCTGGCACTGCGCCACGATTCCAGTGGGAATATGCGTAATGCGCACGGCGGAATCGGTGGTGTTGACGTGCTGGCCGCCCTTCCCCGAGGAGCGGTAAGTATCAATCCTTAATTCATCAGGCTTGATTTCAACGCTGATGTTGTCGTCGATTTCCGGGCTGACATATACCGACGCGAACGAGGTGTGCCGCCGCGCCGCCTGGTCAAACGGCGAGATGCGGACCAGCCGATGCACGCCGCTCTCCGCGCTCAGCAGGCCGTAGGCATAGTCGCCCGTGACGGTGAAGGTTGCGGACTTCAGCCCGGCTTCTTCACCGGCCTGGTAATCGTTCAGTGTGAACTTGAAGTTGTGGCGCTCAGCCCATCGGCGGTACATGCGCAGCAGCATTTCCGCCCAGTCCTGCGATTCCGTTCCACCCGCGCCCGGATGGACGGTCACGATGGCGTTTAACTGGTCGTTTTCGCTTGGGAGAAGGCTGGTGGTCTCCAGCTGTTCAACCTCAGCCCGCAAGGTATCGATCTCAGTCTGGATCTCTTGCGAAACGCTTTCGCCCTCTCCCGCCAGCTCAAAGTAGGCTTCGAGATCAGAAACTTTTGCAGCCAGGCGCTCGTCAGCCTGTATGGCCAATTCCAGGCGTTTGCGTTGCCCAAGGATTTTTTGAGAGTTCTGCTGATCTTCCCAGAAGTCGGGGCGGGCTATCTGCTTCTCAATCGTTTCCAGTTCGCGACGTTGTCCTGCGGCGTCAAAGAAAACTCCGAAGTTCCTGGACTCGACGCTTCAACTCGTCAAATTCTCTTGTCAGATCTTCAATCACGATGGCTCCTCAAGGTTTCTCTGGATTTCAACCGGCTGTGCGCGGCGAAATCCCGGCAACAACATCAACGCAACAACCAACCCCGCCGCAACGGCAACACAGGACCACGCAAAGACGTCGCCGTATTCCGTGTAGAACGTCTTCCTCGACAGGTACCGAAAATGGCCGGTCAGGATTCCCTGCTGGTTCCTGGGAATCTCTTTCCGCACCCTGCCGTAGGGGTCGATAATCGCCGTAATGCCGTTATTCGTGCCGCGCAGCACGAACCGCCCGTTCTCGATGGCCCGAAATCGCGCTATCTCAAAATGCTGAAAAGGGGCCGATGAGTCGCCGTACCAGCCGTCATCGGAAATATTAACCAGAACGCCTGCCCCACGGGCGGCAAACTTCCGCACCAACTGGGGGAAAATGGCCTCGTAGCAGATGAAAATTCCGATGACGCCTTCCGGGGTCCTGGCAACCTGGACGGACTTTCCCGGCACAAAATCGCCCACTTCGGCCGTAACCTTCCCTACCTTGCCTGGGAACGCCCACCACGGCACGTATTCGCCGAAGGGTACCAGATGAATTTTAACATAATGGAGCAGCAATTGGCCGTCTGGCGCCAGCAGAACAGCCGCATTCTGGGGCCGCGAATTCCCCTGCCCGGCAAAGGTTACCGTGCCGCTGATGACGTAGGCGTGCGCCTGTTTCGCCATGCTCTCGATCGCCCCCCGAAAAATGGGGTCCCGGCCATAAAGAAAGGGCGCGGACGTTTCCGGCCAGACCAGCAGGGGCGGGACAGCAGGCGTTGCCCCGGATTCGCGGGCGGCTTCAACGCTGTCTTCCACCAGGCTTTCGAGAGGCGCGGGATTCGTCCACGGAACCCAGGTGTCCATGGCGGATTCTCCCAGCGGAATGTCGGGCTGGACCAGCAGAGCCACGTTCGGCTCGGGCTGGGGAGGGGGCGGCTGCAGCAGCCAGTCGCCTGCAACCAGAAGCACGACCCAGACAGCCAGGGCTGCCCAAGCCCTCCTGCCGGGTTGCAACAGCACCCATGCTGCCAGCGCGCTGGTGCTTGCCGCCACAAACGAAAGGCCATAGACAGCCGTCACCGAGGCCACTTGCTGCAACCCCACAGGCCGAACCGCATATCCCAGCAGGTTCCAGGGAAAACCCGTAACGAGGTAGGTCCTGGCCAGCTCCATTGCCACCCATAGAAACGGACTTAAGAAGAGGGCCGCGCTAATGGAGCGCCGGGCCACAGCCGTTTCAAACAGGCCAAAAACACCATAGAACGTGGAAAACACAAGCACAAAGAGAACCAGCACGCCGAATGCGACCACTGGATTCAGGTTTCCATACCCTTGCATTACAGTGACAAACCAGTAGCAGCTTCCAGAAAGAAACACCGCCCCGGCAGCGTAGCCAAGCCAGAAGCCGTGAAGCCAGCGCTTTTCAAAAACGACGGCCATCAGCAGCGGCAGGCCGGCCACCCAGACCAGCGGGGTCCAGTTGACATTCGGGAAACAGGCAAACAGAAGCAGGCCCGATAATACGCTCGCGGCATATCGGACCTGAGTCTTCTTGAACCAGGTTGAAAAGGAAAAGTCGGCGATGGTCATTCCCTACCCGGATGGGGAGCTTGCGATAAAGGAAAAACTGCGAAAGCCTGAATATGCCGGCACAAGGAAATCCAGGGCATCACAATGGTCAAAAATGCACAACGAATGGCCGGAAGCCCTCCCCTACAAGTTTGTCCCGAGTGACGTCAGCCGTAACACGTGACGCGAAAGGTCCCACCTGGACGCGGAAAAGATGATCTCTAACATGCGACTGCTGCGGAGTGAGAAGGTAAGCCGGGTAGCCGTGTGATTTCAGCAGCTTGACCAGGTTCCCGGCGTCTGCTTCCGTCCTTGAGGCCATCACCTGGACGGCAAACTGTAAGCCTGAACTGCTTGAAGCCTTCGAGGGCGGGCGGTTCTGTGGAGCGGGGGCGGGCTTGCTTTGGGCCACCTTCTTCTGAGCGGCCTTTTTCTGCGTTTTAGGCGCCATAGACTGTGCCTTTGCAACGAGTTTCGGCTGCAATGGGGCAGGCCGTTCCGGCTGCGGGATAGAGGCCGACTCCGGACTGATCTTCTCAGTCTCCATGCCCTGTGGTGAGGACTGGCTGGAACCGCCCGCAGGCGGGTTCACGGTGGGGGGGATATCTCCCGATTGACTGACGTTTTCTGTAACGGGAACAGCCTTTGAGGGAGCGTGGTTATATCCCACAACAAACCCGAGGGAAAAGAATACAGCGCATACAGCCACGGCAGCCAGAAACATCAGAACCAACTGGCGGGCTGAAGCTCCCTTTTCATCCCGAAAATAATCCATTCGCTTAGCCATTTTTCTCCGCGTGCATAAGATTCACGACTCGATAGGGTTTAATCTTTGCCGGAATTCCCACCACCCGGCGGCGCTTTCACTTTCTGCATCAGAAATGACAGAAGTTCCACCGGTATCGGGAACACGATGGTCGTGTTCTTCTCCGTCCCCAATTCTGCCAGAGTCTGAAGATATCGCAAAGTGATAGTGACAGGTTCCACGGCCAGAATTTTTGCCGCATCCGACAGTTTCTGCGACGCCTGGAATTCCCCATCGGCGTTGATAATCTTCGCGCGGCGTTCCCTCTCGGCTTCCGCCTGCCTGGCGATCGCCCGCTGCATGTCCTGCGGAATGTCGACCTGCTTCACCTGCACCTGCGTCACTTTGATGCCCCACGCCTCCGTCTGCTCGTCAATAATGTTTTGCAGGCGCAGGTTCAGCTTTTCGCGTTGGGAGAGCAAATCATCCAACTCAACCTCGCCCAGCACCGCCCGCAAAGTGGTCGCCGAAAGTTGCTCAATAGAATAGCGAAAGTTCGTCAGCTCGATCACCGCCTTCTGGGGGTTGATGATCCTGTAGAAAAGCACGGCGTTGACCTTTACGGAGATATTGTCTCGCGTGATGATGTCCTGATCCGGAACATCCCACGTATCGATCCGCAGTGAGACCTTGACGAGTTTATCGATAGGCCACCAGATCCAGATCAACCCCGGACCCTTGTCCGGCCGTTGCACCCGGCCCAGTCGAAACACAACCGCCCGCTCGTACTCCCTGAGGACGTTCAAGCACGACGCGGCATAGAAAAAAAGGATCACGCCAGCAACCAGATAGCCCATCTCGCCTCCTTCCCGTTTTTTCCGGTAGAACAAAAGACGCTGTCCCCGAATCAACCGCCGCAATAGTCCGGCCCACTTATCCAAACGTTCAGGACTTGCCATTGACTCCAGTTGTGGACAGTCTATCGGGATTCTTCCACAGGCTCAACCAGCAATGTCAGTCCTTCCACCTTCCGAATTCGAACGCGGCTGCCCGGCGGAAGATGTTGCCCGGCCCGCGCATCCCACAATTCCCCGTGAACCAGCACCTTGCCTTCCGGGTTCAGATCCGTGCGCGCGACCCCAATCGAATTCAAAAGCCCCTCTTCGCCCGTGACGGCCTTGCTTTTTGTCGCCTTCCAGGCAAAACGCATCAGAACCACGGTAATCACGGCCAGCGGCACAACCACGGCCAGTACCGTCGTCAGGTAGATTCTGGAGCCCGGCCATGGAGAGTTAATCAGAATCATCGACCCGAAAACCATGGCGGCAATCCCTCCCGCGGCAAGAATGCCGTGCGAAGTGTATGCCGCTTCAAGCCCGAACAAGGCCAGCCCGATCAGAAGCAGGGCCACGCCGGCGTAATTGATCGGCATCAGGTGGAACCCGAACAGGGACAGGACCAGCGAGATGGCGCCCACCACGCCCGGCAAAATTCCGCCCGGATGCGTAAACTCAATATACAACCCCAGGACGCCGATAGCACCCAGAATGAATGCGATGTTGGGATTTGCCACCCAGGAAAGAATCTGCTTGAACCACGGCATCTGATAGGGAACCACGCGGGCCCCCGCCAGCTTCAGAACCGTTTCCGATCCGTCGGAACGCTTGATGGTCTTGCCGTCAAACTCCTTGAAGATATCCTGGGGATTGTTGGCAATGGCATTGATGAGGTTGTTCTTGAGGGCCTCCTGGGCCGTCAGCGATATGCTCTTTCGGACCCCTTCCTCGGCCATCTTCGCGTTCCGTCCCCTGGTGTCCGCAATGGAGCGGATGAAAGCGGTGGAATCATTCAGGATTTTGGTTTCTTCCGTCTTCCCTGCGCCCATGCCGCCGATCATCACCGGATGCGCTGCGCCCGTATTAGTCCCCGGGGCCATCACGGCAACGTCTCCGGAAAGCAAAATAAAAAAGCCCGCCGAGGCGGCACGACTGCCGCTGGGATAAACATAGGTGATGACCGGCACGCGAGAGTTCATCACGGCGCGGATGATGTCGCGCATGGAATCACCCAGACCGCCCGGAGTGCTCAATTCAAGCAGAATGGCGCTGGCGCCCGTCTGGTTGGCGTACTCGATGCCGCGAACCACGTAGTCCGCGCTGACAGCCTGAACAACATCGTCCAGATTAATCTGCACGACAACAGGAGGCGGCGGGGCGGAATACAGCGGGGTCAGAGCGAAGACGCCCATCAACAGGACAGCTTGCGTTAGAGCTTGCTTGATAAACTTTGCGCTCAAGGTTTGTCTCTGTGAGCGGACAATTGTGCGTGAATCTGTTCCGCCAGGTCCTTAGCTTCCGAGTTGGCCGGCTCAAGCTGTTGAGCCGCTTGCACCTGTTTCAAGGCCGGTTCCAGATGATCGAGGGAAACGTAGGCTTTCGCCAACCCCAGATGCGCCTCAAAAGAATCCTTCTGCCTCAGCACCATTTGAAATTCGGTTGCGGCAAGCGTATGTTTGTCCTCGCGTTGATATACCTGTCCCAGAGCCTGATGAGCTTCACTGCTCTCGGGAAGGGAAAATACCGCCTCAGTCAATTCGCGTTCCGCCTCTGGAAGCTTCCCTGCAGCAAGCAACCCCAGACCCTGCTTCAAGCGAGTCTGCCCGTCCTTCTTCACCCCATCGTCCGGTTGCTCCGTCGAGCCCATTGTGTGCGGCGCGTGCGAAGTGGAAGCAAGGCAGATGAAACGCCTTGCTGTCGTATTCCTTGCTGATTCGCGGTCCGGGAGCGGGATCAGACTGCGCGTTATTATTATCTCCCGGAGGATCGCCGGCAGGATCAGTTTTGTGGGCCGAAACCCAGGCCAGCTGACTCCGGCGGGTCTTCGCGTCACCCCGTTCGCCCGACACCTGGGCAAGAAGAACATGGGCCTCCAGGTCGTCCGCATCCTGCGCCAGAACCTTGTGGAGATAATTCCCGGCCTGCTTATATTTCTTCAGATGCCAGAGGGCCAGACTCATATTGAAAGCGTAATCAGAGTCCCTCGGGTCCTTTTGAAGAGCCCGTTGAAAATCGGCCGCCGCCTCATCGTAGCGGCCCGCGTTCAACTCCACGACCCCGAGATTGTTAAAGACCTCACCCAGAGGGAAAATCACGGGAAGCTTCTTAAAAACGGCCTCAGCTGAGATGTTGTGTCCGAGCTCATATTCGTCAATACCCAGGAGGAACAAAGACTCCGCATAGTCGCGGTCACCGGATTTCAAAAATTGAAGCCACCGGGCGGAATCCGCGTAAGCCTCCTGCTCAAAATAGAATTTTCCCAGCGCAAACGCGGCCCGGTGGTCGCCGGGATTCAGGCGGTCAGCCTCCCGCAGTAAGATGGACCCCCTCTTCAAATCCCTGGACAAAATTCCCCGGATGTAACTTTCAAACGCATCCAGCCGAACCGCAGGAAACCGGTTCCTGAATTCTTCCTCGGTCCCGATCACCGCGGCGCTCGCCTGCGATCTCAAAAGCTCCCAGGCCAGGCGGGTTTCAAGTCCATCCAGTTCGGTCAACTTGCCGGTCACCACAATCGGACGCGAAAGACTCAGACCTGGAAGATTAAGCCATTGCACGCGGGTCGTCAGTTGGTCTCCGGAAACTGTAAAGCGTCCCACCACGGCAACCGTAGCGCCCAGAGTCCGGGCCACCTTGTACTCGCTGGCCAGAGTCAGCGGCGTCTCGGGCGACAGTCCGAGCTGCTCATAAGCATCATCGCGTTCGCTCCGCTGAAGAACGTACCGGGAGGGCGACGCCAGCCGCGTCGCAATCAGTTCCGCTATGCCTTCGGACATCCAACCCAGCTTCGAATTTCCACTCATATTCTCCAGCGGAAATACCATGATGACCCTGGGCGGGACGGCTTGCAGTCCCACGCACCCGAACAGCAAAAAAATGAATAACCCTATGCACTTCTGCTTCATAACTCTCAGTCAGACCAACGGCGGCCATTATAACACCGGGCGGCAAACACCCGAATGCTGCTGATACATTTCCGCACCCAGGCCTCCCCCTGGAAGGAGGTCCCCGCCGGGCATCAATTCGTGATGGCCACAGGAGGATTTTTCATCAATGCGACAAAGGCAGGATCTTTACTGATCTTCTGGATGTCCGGATCCTGGAGAATTCGTTTCCGGTTGTTGAAACCTTCTTCCATCGCGCGCTCAAGATATCGGACCGCTTTGTCCGGATTGCCCGCCGAGGCAAAAATCTTGGCCAGATAGAAATAGAATTTGGCGCTTGCGTACCGGGTCTCAACGGTTGTCCCACGGCCTGCGGCATTCCTTGTCAGAACTTCAGGGTCAAGCTGAATCGCCGTCCGGTACTCCCGGGTGGCCCGCTCGTATTTCTTGCGCGCGAAATAGGCTGTTCCGAGGTTGAGGTGATAAGAAGCTGATTCTGGATTAATCTTGATGGCATGCCGGTAAAACTTGATGGACTTCTTTGGCTTCCCGTCCAGGTAGTAGGTTGTACCCAGGTTGTTCCAGGGTTGCGCAAAGGTCCGATCGAGCCGGATGGCTTTCCTGTAGGCTTCCCTCGCGTGGTCATAATCCATCTTCTGCTGATAGCAGATGCCCATCTTGTCCCAGAGAATGGCAATTTTCGCTTCGCTCTCGTGGGCAGACTGCCGGACCTTGATGACATGGGCGTAAGATTCAATGGCCTTGTCATACTCCTTCCGCACCATGTAGAGATCACCCCATTGTTCATCTGAAAGGTTGGCGGCCGGCCTGGCCTTCTGCTGAAGGCTCGCCCGTTGCTGTGGCGGTTTCGCGTGCGGGTCCTGCGCTCCGAGGCTCAAGAAACGCTCAGTGCCAGCAAAGCTCCCAGCAGAGCTACGGCCTGGATCGATGGTTCCCGTCTCATGGCTCACCCTCCCGGTACCAGGCAATGACAGCTCAGGGCTGTGGTTGGCTGGGTGAAGGCTGTTGGATTGAGCTTTCGAGTCGCTACCTTTGAAAATGGATATGAACTTGTGTAACAGGCCGCCCTTCTTCTGCGTCTGGCCAGGTGATTGAAGTGAGTTGTCCGCCTGAGAGGGTGTCTGATTTTGCTGCTGCTGGAGGCTGCGCCGGCGGCATGGCAGGGCCCGATATCACCCCCTGCGCGTTTGGAGCTGGCGGTTGGCCGTCCGGATGGAAAATGCGTCCCAGAATTCCACCCACCCTTTGAAGCGGATTTTCAGAATGGGGCTCGGTTCCCTGGATGAAAAATTCGTTGTGCGCATTCTCTGGGGAATTCAAGGACACAAGCTGGCCCTGATCGTTCAGAGGAACGCTCACGATGCCTGGAGGCTCGATAAAGGGCTGAACGTCATTGTAGGAAGGAAGCTTGGTGGCGTGTTTCATAAACGCCGTCCACACGGGAAGCGCCGAGGCCGCGCCCGGCAGGCCTAATTCCCGATCGTTGTCATAACCCACCCAGACGACCGCCAGCAGGTTCGACGTGAATCCCGCAAACCAGCCGTCATGGGACGTTCCGGTCTTACCGGCCGCGGGCAGCGTGAATCCTCGTGCTCGAACACCCGCCCCGGTACCTTTATTAATGACGCTCTCCATTAAGCTTACCATCAAAAAGCTGATACGGGGATCCAGTACCTGGCGGGAAACCTCCGGGACTCGATAGATGGTCTGGCCGTCGGCGTTGTTGACCATCAGAATGGACCGCGGCTTCTCATAGTTGCCGGAATTGGAAAAAATGGTATAGGACCCGGCAATCTCCACCGGTGTCGCCTCATATGCTCCCAGGGCAATGGCCGGAGTCGCCTTGAGATCCTGGTTAATCCCGGCAGAAATCGCCAGGTCGCGAATCTTTTCATAACCCACCATCTGGGCCAGGCGCACCGTGGCCACATTCAGCGAATGCGCCAGCGCTTCGCGGAGCGTTACCATGCCAAGATATTCACCCTCGTAATTCCTGGGTTCATAAACCTGATCGCCAAACTGGAAGGTAGTGGGTTCATCCATCAGGGTGGTTGCGGGAGTAATGAGAGGCTGCGAGCCATCGATCGCCGAGTTCAAGGCGGCCGCATACACAAAAGGCTTGAAAGCTGGAGCCCGGCTGGCGCTGCGCCAGGGCGTGGTTCAACTGGCTTCGTGCGTAGTTGCGCCCGCCCACCAGCGCCCGTATCGCGCCGGTGTGGGGATCCAGAACCACCATCGCCACCTGGGGTTCCCTGGGCCCATTGGCGGCTGGGGAGGGTGGTGGCGCATCCTGGCAATCCTCTTGTCAACCTCCTCCATGCCTGTAGCAACGGCTTCAGACGCCGCCCGCTGCAGATCAGGGTCAATCGTGGTGTAGATGCGGTAGCTTTGCGAAAGCAATTGCTGCTCGGAAAAATGCGAGAGCAGCTCATCCTGGATCATGTCCACAAAGTAGGGCGCCTGGCTGCCGCCCACGTTCTCCGGAGCCAGTCCCAGCGGCGCTGCCGAGGCTTCCCTGTCCTGCGCCTTGCTGATGTAGCCGGCCTCAGTCATTTCGTCCAGAATGTGGTTGCGCCGGTCCGTCGCGCGCTTCGCGTGCCGGTAGGGTGAATAAAAATTGGGACCGCGAATAATCCCGGCCAGCAGGGCAGCTTCCGGCAGAGTCAGGGACGAAACGCTCTTGTTGAAGTAAGCGTTCGCCGCTTCCCCGAAACCGTAGATCGAAAAGCTGCCGCTTTGTCCCAGGTAGATTTCATTGGCGTAAAAATTAAAAATCTGTTCCTTGCTCAGCCGGTGCTCCAGCAGCATGGCGATAAAAATTTCTTCCAGCTTCCGGCGGATGATGCGCCGCGGCGTCAGAAAGAAATTCCTGGCCAGTTGCATCGTCAGGGTGCTGCCGCCTTCCACGGCCTTGCCTGCGCGCAGGTCAGCAAGCGCAGCCGCAAAGATACGGAACAGATTGATCCCGTGATGCGTGAAGAAGGTGTGATCTTCAGCCGCCACCACCGCATGGATCAGGTCTTTGGGAAGCTGCTGGTATTTCACCACGCGCCGCTTGGAGCGGCTGCTGCCGAAAAGCGTGGTGATCACCTGGGGCTCAAGCCAGTAATTCCGAAGCGGCGCTCCGTGCTGAAGGGGCGTTATCGAGGCCAGCCGTCCGCCCCTGAAAACCAAAGTTGCCGGCCCTTCCTGCATCACCGGCCCGTGGAAAAAAGAGTCCGGGCCCGGCCTGACGACCAGGCGGCCTTGCTCCAATTCATAGGTTCCGAAACTCGATTCCCCATTGCCCGCTGTATAGCCCGCTTTTTGAAGCTTTGCCGCCAGTTCTTCCGGAGCGACCCGCTCGCCGACCTCCACCTGCGTGGGAGCTGCGTACACCAGGGAGGCGTGGTTAAAAACGTCCCCGCTCAGCCGGGCATCGATCATTCGGGAAAAATGCACGTAGAGCGTAGGTGAAGCCCAGCACGCCAACCAGCGCGCACAAGACTCCGCCTCCCAGCGCCAGCTTTTGCCACAGGGTCAGTTTCTGAACACGAAGACGCCAGCCCCTCGCTCTGGGCCTTGACGGCTTCCGCTTTGATGACTTCGATCGGGAACGCACGGCTTAGATATTGCTATTCTGCGCCGAGGGGGTGAAATGAAGAGGGAGCGTGTAGAGTTTCAGGTCGACGTCAACCTCGTAATCAACATTGATGGTAACGGTCCGGCCAACTGAAACCTCGATGTCTTGATGTTCCACGGGTATCCCCAGTGACTCGGCTTTCGCATAAATTTCAGCCTGAAGATCTTCAGGCCTGGGCTGCGGCTGACGTACCGTCGCATCCACGGCCGCATGGTTCAGGTAATCCTGAAACTGATAATTTTCAACATATACCGGCACAATCTTGAGTGCGCAAAAGGCCACAATCCCAAGAAAGGCCAGGGCGAGGATCGCTTTCAATCGCCCTCCCCGAGTCGCTGAGTGACATCATCTCCTATATCGTCGACCGCCACGCTTAATCCTTAGTCTTTAAGCGATCCCGCAATGCCGCTGCCAACCCGTCAAGGTTAGCATCGTGGACCTGCTTTGTCGAGCGCTCGTAGATCTCGCCCAGCCCTTGCGCAAGCTTCTTTTTGCCCAGGGTGACGCGGTAGGGCACGCCAATCAGGTCGGCGTCCTTAAATTTGACCCCGGGCCGCTCTTGCCGGTCGTCAAAAAGCACATCGAAACCCATATCCTGCAACTGTTTATACAGACTTTCGGCGTTGCTCCTCACGCTGGCGTCGTCCATATTGGCCGCCGTCAGCACAACGTCAAAGGGAGCGATGGCCCGCGGCAGGAACATGCCGTCCGCATCATGGTTCTGCTCCACGGCCGAGGTCAGGATGCGCTCCACGCCGATCCCGTAAGAACCCATGGTCAGCGGAACCTCCTTGCCGTTCGGGTCGAGCACCGTGGCATGCATGGCTTCTGAATAGCGGCGTCCCAGCTTGAAGACGTGGCCCAACTCAACGGCCACGGAAACCCGAAGGGGCTTCCCGCACCGGATGCACAAATCGCCTGACTCGACCACGCGAAGATCCGCATATTCCGCAGAAAAGTCACGGCCGGGCGTCACGTTGCGAAGGTGAGTATCGTCCTGGTTGGCCCCGGTGATCATGTTGCTGCGCCCTTCGAGGGCCTGGTCCGCAAGAATACGCACGCCCTGGATTCCAACCGGCCCCAGCGAGCCCAGGTGGGCACCGTGGAGATCAAACGCTTCGTCAGCGGTGGCAGGACGATACGTCGTGGATTGCAGCACCGCCGCCAGCTTTGTTTCGCTCAGCGCATGGTCGCCCCGCAGCAGAATCACCACAGGCTTGCTTTCAACCATGTAGACCAGCGTCTTAATCATCCGCCCGCCCGGTTCGCCCGTGAACTTGACAAGGTCGTCAATGGTTTTCTGCCCTGGAGTCGGAAAGGGCTCCGGGGCGGCGTCACCGGCCGGATCCTGAACCGGCGCGACCGACGACCTCGCTTTTTCCAGATTTGCGGCATAGCCGCAATCGCAAATGGCCACCGAATCCTCACCGGAATCGGTCGGCACCATGAATTCGTGCGAAACCGTCCCGCCCATCGCCCCCGAATACGCCTCCGCGATCACGTACTTCAGTCCGCAACGGTCGAAGATGCGACAGTAGGCGTCATAATGTTTCTGGTAGCTCGTGTCCAGGCCCTCGTCATCGAGATCAAAAGAATACGAATCCTTCATCATGAACTGCCGCAAACGCAGCAGCCCGGACTTGGGACGGGGCTCGTCCCTGAACTTTTCCTGGATCTGATACCAGAGCTGCGGGAGCTGTTTGTAGGAACGAATTTCCCCGCGAGCGATGTTCGTCATCTCTTCTTCATGGGTCACACCCAGGCACATGTCATGCTGGTTGCGGTCCTTGAATTTGAACATCGTCTCGCCAAACAGATCATACCGGCCTGATTCCCGCCACAGTTCCGCCGGGTTCAGCGCAGGCAGATAGAATTCCTGCGCCCCGATCCTGTTCATTTCCTCACGGATAATCTGCGTAATCTTCAGAAACGATCTTTGGGCAAGAAACAGATACGCGTACACCCCCGCCGCGACCTGCCGGACGTACCCCGAGCGCAGCAGCAGCCGATGGCTGGCCGCTTCCGCCTCCGCAGGAACTTCCCGAAGCGTCGGGATGAACACCTGACTCCAACGCATATTTCAACCTTTCTCCATCCAGCTCTGAGAACCGCGGGCTCTCTGAACCAGTGTTTGCAATGACAAACCGTCATTGTTGTGGAAACGTCGCACTATTGTCAAGAAAGGCAAGAGGCCGGGCAGTCCGACAAAAGGCCCTCAAGGTCCGCCGCGGGAACATGACCAGCAGAGACCCTGACGACCGGATCGTCCACCCCCTGCGCTTCCTGTCATGTTTTCAGTGACATTCTGCATCAGGGCACCTACAATACCGGATTCAGGGGAAAATGGAGGATAGTAAAAGGAGTTGTCTGAGCACGCTCATCCGGCCTTCGCGTACCTTGCCAACGGTGCGCATGCTCTTCTGAAAAGCAATTTCGGTATTCTATGAGCCTCTCTCTTCTGTTCGCATTACTCGGTGGACTGATCGCGCTGGCGTTTGTCGCCAACCAGCTTTTCAAACGCACTCGTGTCCCTGACGTCATCGTGCTGATGGTGACCGGACTGGTCCTGGGGCCGCTGCTGGGCATGGTGAGGGGCAGCGAGTTCCAGTCCGTCACCCACGCCCTTGGCACCCTGGCAGTGCTCCTGATCCTTTTTGAAGGCGGCCTGGAGCTCGAACTGCAGGCCATGCTGCGCCACTTTACCGGCAGCCTGCTGCTTTCATTTCTGGCCTACGCCTTCAGCCTGGTCGCGATCGCCCTGGTCTTGCGCTGGAGCATGCACATCCCCATGACGGTGGCCCTGACCGTCGGCGCCGTGCTGGGCTGCACCAGCAGTTCCATCACCCTGCCGGTTTTGCAGCAGATTCAAGCCAGCACGCCGGCCCGCGTGACCATGATCCTGGACGCCTCGCTCAGCGACACCTTCGCCATTCTTACCGTGGGCATTCTTCTGGACCTCGGCCCAGGCAACGGGCCCATTGCCGCCCGCGTTGTCGGCCAGTTGCTTTTTGTGGGATTCATCTCTTTCCTGCTGGCCGTTGTAGTGGCTGTCGCCTGGGCATTCCTTCTGCCGAAAGTTCCCGACCCGCGGTTCTGGAACCCTCTGACTCTGGCGGTGGTGCTGCTGCTGTACGCCGCGGCAGAGCACATCGGGGTCAGTGGGCTCATCACCGTCTTCTTTTTCGGCATCTTTCTGGCAAACATCCGGCGCGCGGAATTCGATGTGGTGAAAGACTCCCTGGGCCTGGAATTTGCCGGGGAAGAACACCATGCCCAGGTCCTGACATTTCACGCCGAGCTGTCGTTCCTCGTCCGGACCTTTTTCTTTGTTCTCCTCGGTGCCGTGGTGGAGTTCCAGGAACTGCTCCACTACCTGCCCCAGGCGGTGGGCGTGCTGGGCGCGGTAATCCTGGCGCGGGCGCTGGCGGTCCGGGCCAGCAGCTGGTCGTGGAAAGGCCTCCACGCACTGGAACGGGAACTGATTTTGTGGATCATGCCCCGGGGCCTGATCACGGTTGTTCTGGCCCTGCAGGTGGTCCAGGCGCGCGGCAAGACCTTTGAATTCCTGCCGGCCCTCGCCTTTGCCACCATCCTGGCCACCAACCTGATGGTGATCATCGGCAGCATTCGGGCCTCGCGCCTTCCCGCAAAAACCGCCCCGGATGAACCTGAGTCCAAAAGCGAACCGCCACAGTTGATCGCGACCTGAACCACGGCAATCCGGACCACTGCTCATGAGGAACAAAGAGGATGCTGAGATTGGGCACTTGCCAGAAGGCTTTGGAACGCCCGTTTGAGGGGTGGTCAAAGGTTGTGGTAGAATCCCTATTTCAATTTCTTACTCGACTTGAACAAGAGACACGATGCCCCAGAATTCCACCGAACAGGACCCCATGACAACATCACCGGCCATCGACCTCCGCCTGGCCCACAGCCCGGACTCCGATGACGCCTTCATGTTTTATGCGCTGGCAACCAGGAAGATCCCCACCGGGAATCTCTCCTTCGCGCACGTACTCGAAGACATTGAAACCCTGAACCGGAAAGCACGGGAGGAGGTGTACGACATCACGGCGGTTTCGTTTCATGCCTATGCGGAGCTTGCCGACCGTTACATCCTGATGTCTTCCGGCGCAAGCTTCGGGGACGGCTACGGGCCCATCGTGGTTACCCGGTCTCCTCTGCAGGAAGAAAGTCTGAAGGGGAAACGAATCGCCATCCCGGGAAAGAAAACGACGGCCTACCTGGCGCTTTGCCTGTACGAGCCCGATTTTGAACCCGTGGAAACGCGCTTTGACGAGATTCTGGACAAGGTGATCAAGGGCGAAGTAGACGCCGGCGTCGTCATCCACGAGGGCCAGTTGACTTATGGAAGTTACGGACTCGCCAGGATGGTGGACCTGGGCGTCTGGTGGAAGAATGAAACAGGATTGCCCCTGCCTCTGGGAGGCAACGTGATCCGGCGCAAGCTTGATTCGGAAATCATCCGCCAGGCGGATGAACTGCTTCGTGAGAGCATCGCCTATGGCCTTGAACATCGCGAGGAGGCTCTGGAATACGCATTGCATTTTGCCCGGGGACTTGAACCGGCAACGGCTGAACACTTTGTTTCGATGTACGTCAACCAATGGACACTCGATTACGGCGAAAAGGGCCGCCGGGCCGTGCAAGCACTGCTCGATCGCGGCTTCGAGGCCGGCATCATTCCTCAGGCTGTCAAAGCGGAGTTTGTGGGGCGGTAACCGGCATTCCATCCACCTGATAAGCCAGGGTTCCAAAAGTCGGGACCCCGGGAGTTTGAGGGGTTCCTGATCCAGTTGATTTCCCTGCTCTGAGATGGCGAGAAAACCAAAAACCGATCGCGTTCCTTTCACCCGTCTCCAAAAGAAAATCCTGCTGACGCTTGCCAGCGTGGTCGGCATGCGGATGCTGGGCCTCTTCCTGGTTCTCCCGGTCTTTACTCTTTACGGACTGAAGTTCACCCATTCGCGCTTCCTGGTGGGATTTGCCTTTGGCAGCTACGGCCTGACCATGGCCATCCTTCAGATTCCGCTCGGCCGCCTTTCAGACCGCATCGGCAGGCGCAAAGTCCTGATCCTGGGCATGGCCCTTTTCAGCCTGGGGTCATTCATCTGCGCGGTGCCGCACCTGTTTCCTTCCGCCATGCAGATTGGCGTGCTGATCGCGGGCCGGCTGGTGCAGGGCGGCGGCGCCATCATCTCCGTGGCCTTTGCAACCGTTGCCGACCACATCCCGGCCGAGCGACGTTCCACCGCCATGGCCGTGCTGGGCATTCCCATCGGAGCGGCTTTCATCATCGGCGTGATTGCCGGGCCCATCATCGCCGGAATATCTGGCACCGCGTCGCTGTTCTGGATCACCGGAGTGCTGGGCATCGGGACCGTGGTGCTGCTCACCAAATACTTGCCGGAAGTTGCTCCCTCCGGCGCCGCTCCCACGCCGCTCGGCGATATCCTGCGGATCAAAACCCTGCTGGCTCTTGACGCAGGCGGCTTCCTGATGAATTTCTTCATGAGCACATTCTTCTTCTACTTCCCGCTCATCGTCACCAACCGCTACCACATGAAGATGACGCAGTATTACGAACTTCTGCTGCCCATGATCTTCATCAGCGCCGTCACCATGTTTGCCTTCAGTCGCGGAGCCGATCACGGCATGGCCGCTCCACTTTCAGCCATCGCGTTTCTCGTCTTTTTGCCCAGCGCCGTTCTCCTGTTCCATCCCCGCATTCTGGGGCTCAATCCCACTCACCTGGCGGCAATTCTGGCCGGCGGGACCCTCTTCTACATCGGATTTACCGGCCTCGAGCCCATGCTTCCCAGCCTGGTCAGCCGTTCCGGCCCGGAAACGGCACAGGGCAGTGCGCTGGGCGTTTATAACAGCATGCAGTTTCTGGGCAGCTTCGTCGGCGGCTCCATCGCCGGGGCCTTTGCGCACGTCACCAATGACACCGGCATGATGGTAACGCTGATGGTGGCCTCTGTTGTAGGGTTTGTCCTGATGCTCACCGTCCGCACACCGAAAAAAGCGCCGGCTAAAAGCCCCGCCCACGTGTCCTGATTTTGGCTTCCGCCATCCGCTCTTTGTATTTTTCGCCTGACCTGATCCCTAGCCTTATTGACAGGGCCCCGGAATGAAAGGGTCGCCACATGAAGTTGTTGGATGTAGAATCAACCGCAGCCGCCAACTGGCTTAGTCGTCCCTGACGGCCATGCTTCCAAGGCGATTGTGGGGACCACAAAATCATTGATGGAGGGGAAAGAGTCTGATGAAAGCGCGATTGTTATTTGCGATGATGCTGGCGTATCTCGGCACCGCGACCCTTTGGGCCGCTAGCACGCCTTCACCTGCCTTGCTGGTGCTTGCCAAGCAGGACCACACCCTCGAGATCATCGATCCGGCAACCCTGAAAGTGGTAGCCACAATCCCCGCCGGTGAAGATCCTCATGAAGTGGTCGCGTCGCAGGATGGAAAACTGGCTTACATTTCCAACTACGGCTTTGGCGCCTACCACACGATCTCCGTCGCGGACCTCGTCGCGCAGAAGGCATTGCCGCTGATCGATCTCACCCCGTTGCAAGGACCGCACGGCCTGGACTTCGCCGGCGGCGAGTTGTACTTCACGGCGGAGGTCAACAAGGTCTTCGGCCGCTACAATCCCGCCACGAAAAAGATCGACTGGATCCTGGGCACCGGGCAGGATCGCACCCACATGATCGTGGTCTCCAAAAACTCTTGACCGCATCTACACATCGAACGTCAACTCGGGCACCATCAGCATCATTGAAAAAGTTGCCGAGGTCTGGGGGCTCTGGCCCGCCGCGCGGTCCCCAGGGATGGGAGGAAACCGTCATCCACACCGGCATGGGAACCGAGGGTTTTGACGTTTCGCCCGACGGCAAGGAACTGTGGTCCGCGGCCTCGCAGAGTGGCGCCGTCTCCATCATCGACATCGCCACAAAGAAAGTGGTGCACACAATCGACGCCCACCTCACGCGCGCCAACCGTTTGAAGTTCACGCCTGATGGAAAGTACGTCTTCGTCTCGCGGCTCGCCGGCAGCGACGGCGATGTGGCCGTCTTCGACGCCGCAACGCACCGCGAAGTCAAGCGCCTGCATCTCGGCCACGGCGCAGGAGGCATCCTGATGCAGCCGGACGGTTCGCGCGCCTATGTCGCCTGCAGCCCCGACAATTACGTGGCCGTGATCGACCTGAAGACGCTCAAAGAGGTTGGTCGCATCCAGACGGAGCGCGGCCCGGACGGCATGGCCTGGGCGGTGAGGAAGTGAAAGGTTCGCCGGTGGTGAAAAAGGCAGGATGTTTATGCGATTGCCGGCGCGTCAGGAATGTTTGGAGCCAACGGCCTCTTTGCGGTCAGGGCCCGGCTCATTGGCCCTGGTCTTTTCAGCGGGAGTGTCCTTCTTTTGCGAGCCGTATTCCTTCTTCAGCTTGTAGGTGATGCTGTCCACCAGGGCCTGCCAGCTGGCCTCAATCAGGTTTTCAGAAACGCCCACCGTTCCCCAGCTTTCCTGGCCGTCGCTCGATTCAATCAACACGCGCACCTTGGCGTCGGTTCCGCCTTCGGAATTCAGCACACGCACCTTGTAATCGGTCAAGCGAACATCCCGGATGCAGGGGAAAAAGGTGGTCAGTGATTTCCGCAGGGCCTGGTCCAGGGCGCTCACCGGCCCCGAACCTTCCGCGGCCGTGTGCTCTTCCGTTCCGTCCACGCGCAGCTTGATCACCGCCTCGGAAGAGGACCCGCCGCCGCCCTTCTTTTCCGTAATCACCCGGAAGCCGTCCAGCTCAAAAAGGGCTTTGGTTTCGTGCACCAGCTTGTCAAACAGCACTTCAAACGACGCCTCGGCGCCCTCAAACTGGTAGCCGTAGTGTTCCATCTCCTTCAGCTTGTTCACCACCACCTTGGCGGCGGCGCTGGCCTTGTCAATCTTCAGCCCGCGCTCGGCGGCTTTATAAAGAATATTGCTCTTCCCGGACAGTTCCGACACCAGCACGCGCCGCGCGTTGCCCACCACTTCCGGGTTGATGTGTTCGTAGGCGGTGGCTTCCTTCATCACCGCGCTCACGTGGATGCCGCCCTTGTGGGCAAAAGCGCTCTTGCCGACGTAGGCCTGATCGTTACGCGGCAGCAGGTTGGCCAGTTCGCTGACGTAGTGTGAAACTTCCGTCAGGTGCTTCAGGTTTTCCTTGCCGATCGACGTCATTCCGAGCTTCAGCTCGATGTTGGCGATCACCGAGCAGAGGTTGGCGTTGCCGCAGCGCTCGCCGTAACCGTTGATGGTTCCCTGCACCTGAATGGCCCCGGCCTGCACGGCCACAACCGAATTGGCCACTGCCATCTCGCTGTCGTTGTGCGTATGGATGCCCAGGGGCGTCTTCACGTGCTCTGCAGCGCGCAGGTAGCGCTCGCGAATGTCTGAGGGCAGCGTGCCGCCGTTGGTGTCGCACAGCACAATCATATCGGCGCCCGCTTCTTCCGCGGCCTTCAGCGTGGCCAGCGCATATTCGGAATCGGCCTTGAATCCGTCAAAGAAGTGCTCGGCGTCGTAGATCACTTCCTTCCCGCGCGATTTCAGGAAGGCCACCGACTCGCGCACCAGCCCGATGTTTTCCTCCAGCGAAATTCCCAGCGCGATCTTCACGTGCAGGTCCCAGCTTTTGCCAAAAATGGTCACCACTGGAGTGTTGGCTTCCACCAGCGCCTTCAGGTTGGGGTCCTCGCCGGCCGGGTAGCGCGGGTGCCGCGTGCTGCCAAAGGCCGCCATTTTGGCGTGCTGCAGCTTCAATCCCTGGGTGTGGCGAAAGAGTTCCAGGTCCTTGTGGTTGGAACCCGGCCAGCCGCCCTCGATGTAGTCCACGCCCAGTTCGTCCAGCTTGCGGACGATGCGCAGCTTGTCCTCCAGCGAGAAGGAGATGTTTTCGCCCTGCGAGCCGTCCCGCAAGGTCGTATCGTAAATCTGGATTCTTTTCATCGTCTTATAAAAGCCCGTAAACTGCGGATGAAATGAGGATGAACCATCCGCCCGCCGATGTCAAATTCTACCCCAAAATCCGGCTGTCCGCGCGTTTCAATGCCCCCCCTGCCTGCGTATGGCTGGCGCGCACACCGGAACCGGTTCTGATCATTACCGGCAGGCAGGCCTGCGATTCCTGCAGCTTACAGGGTGCCACCGGCCACACTGAGGCCGCCTCAGTGCGTTTCGACCAATGGCAACTCGACAAAGCTTTCCTCGCCGGGCGCATGGTAGACGCGCTGCGTCGCCTTCCGGTAATCCCCCGGCTTAGCCCAGAAGATGCTGGGGACAAACGTCTGGGGATTGCGGTCGTAAAGCGGGAACCAGCTTGACTGGATCTGCACCATGATCCTGTGCCCGGGCAGAAAGACGTGGTTCGCCGTGGGCAGCTCAAAGCGATAGAGCAAAGGCTTGTCGGGCGTGATGGCCTCGGGCTTGGCGAAGCTCTCGCGGTAGCGTCCACGGAAAATGTCCGCCGAAATCATCAATTGGTAACCGCCCATCGCGGAATCGCCCGCCACCTCGCCGGGATAAACATCAATCAGTTTCACCACCCAGTCGGAGTCCGTTCCGCTGGTGGAAGCCACCAAATGCACCACCGGTTGCCCGCTGATCTTCATCGGCTTTTTCAAAACCTCCGAGACAAAGGCCAGGACATCCGGCCGGCTGGCCTCCTGGCGCTGGTCGTCCACCAGCCATTGAGGCCAGGTCTGAGGGAAATCGTACCCGACCGGTAGAACGGGCCGCACACGGAAAGGCACGGGCCTGGCGGGATCGGAAACGTATTCGTCAAAAGCGCTGCCACCGGGCTCCGGCGGAGTGAATCCCGCCTTCAGGCCATTCTCCAGGTAAAGCGGAGTCGGCTGGACGGTACACCCGCTGGCACAGCCCGCCGGCCATGACGGCAGGCGCCGCCAGGTATTCGTCCCGGTTTCAAACGCCGTGACCGGTGCGATGCCGGACTTGGGCGCGCCGTCCTTCAAATATTGCGCCAGGAATGGACGCAGAATCTTCTGGCGGAAATAGAGGCCGGTGTCGCTGTTGAATTTCAGGGCGCCGAGGCTGCTTCCGTCCTCGATCTCCTGCCCGTGATGCCAGGGTCCCATCACCAGAAAGACCTTGTCGTTATGCGTATCCTTGGGCTTGATGGCCTTGTAGACGGCGATGGCGCCGTAGATGTCCTCCTGGTCCCAGAGGCTGTCCACCAGCATGGTTGGAACTTTCAGCGGCTGGGCAGCCAGAATTTTGTCCACGGCCTGCTCTCTCCAGAAGGAATCGTAGCTGGGGTGCGCAAGGATCTTCTGCCAGAATCCCAGCTGTTCCATGCCACGGCTGCGCCCCAGCGGGCCCGCCGAGACCGCCTTCAGGTACATGTCGTAGTCGTCGTAGTCGCTTGTCCACCAGTTGAAGTCATTGCCCCGGGAGGACTCCTGATCGTAAATGTAGGGCATCATCTGTTCGCGAAAAGCCCCGTTGTGGAACCAGTCGTCACCCATCCAGCCGTCCACCATGGGATTCATGGGCACCGCCACTTTCAGCGCCGGGTGGGGGTGGACCAACGCCATCAGGGTGAGAAAGCCATTGTAGGAAATGCCCAGGATGCCAACCTTGCCGTTGCTTTCCGGAACGTGCTTCACCAGCCAGTCGATGGTGTCGTAGGTGTCCGTCGATTCGTCGACGGGCGTCGGGTTCAGCGGACCGTGCAGCGGGCGATTCATCACGAAGTCGCCCTGGGAGCCGTACTTGCCCCGGATGTCCTGCACCACGCGGATGTATCCGTCTTCGACAATCACGTCGGTGGCGTTGTCGTAACCCTGCAGAGTGGGTCCCAGGTGGGCGCTGGCCTCATGGCTGGTAAGTTTGGTGGCGTCGTAGGGCGTGCGCGTCAGGAGGATGGGAGCATCCTTCGCCCCCTTCGGTATCAGAATAACCGTATGCAACTTTACCCCGTCGCGCATGGGGATCATGACGTCGCGCCGGGTGTAATTGAAGCTGCTGGTGACGGGCTTGAAATTGGCCGGCGTTTCGCTGGGCAACGCTGAAGATTGTGATGGCGACCCGGAATTCCGGGCCGCTGACGGTCCGGCCGGGAACAACACACCCAGCACCGGCAAAAGCAGGATCAGTGTGCAAAGACGACCGGCTAATTTCATGGATTTCTCCCAAGCTTGCTCAAGATAGGGCGTGGGCAAACGCCCCTTGGCGCACGACCACCCCGATGACAGGTATCGCTCATTGTAGCACCCCTGCCCGGAGCCAAATAACAACGACCTTGCCGACGCGAGGGTCCCCAGTTTTCCCCGCTCTCAGGGATTTCATTTTTCGCCTCGAACCTTCCTCGCTTGTGCGGCCAGAAAGCAAGCCAAGACGGCGCGCAAAGGACGATGCTGGCGACGGGTCTGTGGAACGATAAAGAATTCTGGCGTGGTAGCGAAACGTTTCGGCAAATTGAAGCACGCAGTTGGTCGCCGGCCGGTTCTCTGCTAGGATGTTGGCTCTATGATTCGTAAGGCATCCGCTCCACATCTGGTTGTTTTCGGGGAATTCTTCTTCGATCTGGTGTTTTACAAGTTGCCGGAAATGCCCCGGGCAGGCGCGGAGGTCAAGACCGACCATTTTGTCGAGGTGGCTGGTGGGGGACTTTCAACGACGGCGATGGTGGCAGCATCCCTGGGAACGCCAACCGCCGTGGTGACGCGCCTGGGAACAGACGCTCCGCTCCACGCCTCCTGGCAGAAACTGCTGAAGCTCGGAATCCGCACGGATGCCTGTGAGTTCCGCAAAGACTTTTCCACCGCCCTGACGGTTTGCGTCGCCCTCCAGGGCGACCGAATGATGATCACCCATGACTCCATCAACGCCCGGCTGGACGATCTTTTGATGCAACCGAAGGTTCGTCGCGCTCTGCTATCAGCGCGGCATGTCCATTTCGCCTTCGCTTTCCGGAACCCCGAAAGGTATCTTGCGCTCCTGGATGAGCTGCGCTCCCGGGGAGTAACGCTATCAGCAGATATCGGCTGGAACCCTGCGATTCTGCGCTCTAAAAAGATCGTGCGCGTACTGCGCCGGCTGGACCTGTTTTTCCCCAACGAGGATGAGGCCCGCACCCTCACCGGCGAATCCTCCCCGCAAAAGGCCGCTCGACAACTGGCACGCTGGGTGCGAACACCTGTCGTCAAGCTGGGCTCGCGGGGCAGTATGGCTGTGATTGACGGCAAAGTGGTGCGAGCGCCTTCCCGTCCGGTTCGTGTGGTGGACGCCACCGGGGCCGGCGACGCATTCGATGGAGGATTTCTGCACGCCTACCTGCGCGGGTTGACGTGGCTGGATTGCCTGCGGGCCGGAAACATTTGTGGGGCCATTGCCATCAGGGCCCCCGGCGGCACCGGCGTTCTTCCGAAGCCAAAGGAGCTTCGGAACCTTCACAGCCCCTATAAAAAGACGAGGGAGCCGGCCTGATGGGGAATACCCCTGGCACAGGCTGTTGAACCGATAAAATGCGGAATAGGAGGAGTGGTTCAAGATGAAAATTGGAGTGATTGGCGGCGCAGGTGTGACGGTCACCGCTGTTGACCTACGGCCTTGCGGAAATCGCCGGGCGCACCCAACTGGATACCGTGACGCTTTACGACGTGGACGCAGACCGCCTGGGGACCATCGCCCGTGTGGCCAGAGCAATGGCTTTGCGGGGCGGAATGAGCGCCAGAGTCGAATCCACAACGCGCGTGGAAGAGGCCGTCGAGGGAGCCGACATCGTCATCACCAGCATCCGCGCGGGAGGAATCTCTGCGCGCGTCCGGGACGAAGCGATTCCGCTTTCCCATGGCCTGGTGGGCCAGGAAACGGTCGGCGCGGGAGGTTTTGCCTGCGCGATGAGAAACCTGCGCCCCATGATGGAATACGGAAACCTGGTGGCGAAACGCGCTCCCAACGCCTATCTCGTCAATTTCACCAACCCGGTGGGAATTCTTTCACAGGGCCTGCTGAATCACACCAGCGCCCGGGTGCTGGGCGTGTGCGACACCCCGCTTGAAACATTCGAAGGAATTGCCAAAGCCCTTGGCCGCAACCCGTTCGATTTGACGTACGACTACTTCGGCCTGAATCACCTGGGATGGATTCGCGCCGTGAAAGACCGTGAAGGCAGGGACCTGTTGCCGGACCTGCTGGGTTCGCCGGAACGGGTCCAGCGCTGCTATCGCCACGGGCTGTTCCCGCCGGAATTCATCGAGAAACTCGGACTGCTCCCCACGGAGTATCTGTACTTTTATTATTTCCCGCAGCGTGCCGTGTCCAACACCAAGCAAAGCGGGAAATCACGCGCCCAGGCCATTGAAGAGCTGAACACCCGGCTTTTCACAAAACTCGCGGGCACCGGCGACGGCGGGCTGGTGGATGTGTATGAAGATTACCTGCGCGAACGGAACGCCTCTTACTTCAGCATTGAAACCACCGCAGGCACCCAGAGAGATGATGCGCGTGAACTCTACTCGCAATTTTCCGGCTACGAGCGCATCGCGGTGCTTTTGATTGAAGCGCTATTATCCGACACGCCCCGAACCATTCCCCTCACCGTCCGTAACGGCGGCGCCTTGCCGGATCTCGAAGATAATGACTCGGCCGAATTGCCGTGTGAAGTGTCTTCCGCAGGAGTCAGGCCGTTCCCTTGCGCTCCGGCGCCGGAGTCTGTACGCTCGCTGCTCCTGACCCTCAAGGAATATGAGCGGCTGACGGTTCAGGCTTCCATAGACGGCGAGTACAGCACCGCTCTCGCAGCCCTGGAAAAGAACCCACTCGTCGCCGATCGCAATCTGGCGCGCGAAATCCTCAAGGAATTTGGCGAAGCGTTTGGCGAAATGCTGGGGCTCAGGATTCCCGCCGGCGCTTAACGAAGTTACGCGGCTGTCCGGAGCCCCCAGGAAGGTTGGGAGCGGTCCCGGGAATCGAGACCGCTCCCTGCACGCTCAGAAATACAACTTTAACGCCAACTGGATCTCCCGAGGGTCGCCCGGACCGCCAGACCCTGCCCCCAGGATGGGAGCCAGAGTGCTGGTCACCAGGCCAAACGAACCCGGGTTGGCGATATTGGCATTGGGGTTGGCAAAGTTCGGATGGTTGAAGGCGTTGAAAAATTCGCCCCGAAATTGCACGAGGTACCTTTCCTTGATGTGAAACTCCTTAAAGAGGCTGAGATCCACATCTTCGATTCCCGGCCCATGGAAAGCCAGTGGCGGGCAGCTTCCAAACCTCCCGGGACCTGGCGTTGAAAATCCGCTGGCTGAAATGAAGCGGCCCGTGGTTGTGTAGGAACTGGCCTTGTCCGTAGTGCCCACGAAAGGATCGCCGATGCAATTGGCCAGCAGGCTGACGCCGGACTGCTGGCCGTTGGGATTGTTACTCGATGATGTCGTTATGCTGAAGGGGCTGCCGGTCTGCAACGTCACAATTCCATTGAATTGCCACCCTCCCAGCACCTGGTTGGCAGCGCCGCCGCCTGAGAGAAACCGGTGGCCAGTGCCAAACGGCAATTGCCAGATGAAGTTGCTGACAAACCGGTGCGCGACATCGAGGATCGAGTTGCTGTACTGATTGGCATAATTGTAAGCATTCTGAGGGAAGGCTCCGCCGGTCAGGTTGGTTCCATAATCGCCGAGGCCATGGCTCCAGGTATAGTTGACGGTGTAGGAAATGCCGTTCGAGAAGGAACGGCGATAAGAGACATCCAGCGCGTTGTAATTGGAGATGCCGTCATTGGTGGCATATTCCAGGAACGCGTGCTGTCCTCCCAGCGCACACTTCAGCGGGCTTGCCGTGACCAGGGTATCAACGGAGGAAACGGTGTTGAGATTGGGGTAAGGGAACGACATGGTCGGACATCCGGAGGCATCAAAACCCGTTACCACCCCCTGGTTGTAGTTGCGCAGGCGGTTCATTTTGCGGGCCCAGTTCCCAATGTAGGTCAATGACAGCACGCTATGATCGGAAATCTCGAATTCCGGCCCGAAACTGGCCTGCTCAACATAGCCGGACCGCTGATTCGGGTCCTGCGCCCGGATCTGGACTCCCGGCAACGCCGGCGTAATCTGCGTAATACTGGCCGGAAAACCATTCTGTAATTGGAAGATTGGGATTGTGCTGTCATTCACCTGCACATCGTTGAGGAAAGGCTGATTCAGCTGGATCAGGCTCTCCGACCCAATGCGGCTGTAATGCTGGTAGAAAACGCCATAACCGCCGCGCCACACCAGCCGGTCCATCATATGGTAAGCAAAACCTAACCGTGGGGCGAAGTCGTTCTTGTCAGGATGGATCAGGGCACGCTGATACCAACCCGTGGCGTCCGGCATCGCCGTAACGAGCCCGCCGCCATTGGCAGCCGAGAAGTTGGCGGTCCGGTTCTGGCGGTCCATGATGGGCCCAAACAATTCGTAGCGAAGGCCATAGGTAAGCGTCAGCTTCGGAGTGATCTGCCAGCTGTCCTGTCCATAAAACGAGTGTCCCGGCTGGAAGTAGTGAACCACCAGCGGGGTGGTAAAATGCGCCCCACTGATGTCGCCCAGCAGAAAGTCGGACAAACCCATCTGGCTGTTCGAGGTAAACGCCCCGCTGGGCTGGATCTCGCCCTGCGGCGCCCGGATGTCGAGGAAATTGTCAGTGCGGCGCAGATATTGATATCCAAACTTGAAGCTGTGATTCCCTTTCAGCCAGCTCAGGTTGTCCAGAAAGTTCCAGCTCTGTGAAATCTGATACTGGGGCCGCCAGGGTGACGTCCCCATGCGGGTCAGGCCGCTGATTTCGATCGGCGGCAGACCTGCGGTGTTGGGCGTCTCGGGAATTCCCTGCAGCCCGTACTGGGGCGCCAGCGACTTGCCCAGTTCCACTCCCACAGGGTCGCTGTGAGCATAGTCGCGGCTGAAGCCGGCGCGGGCATCGTTAAAGACCGAATTGCTGAGGGTATAGGTCCAGCCGAGGGTGACCTGTTGCGTGTGGATTCGATAGGCAGTGGCAAAATTCCCGTTACCGACCGCAGCATCGCTTGTCCAGGGTGGATCCTCGCGGGTCTGGTGGTTGTAGCTGTAGCTTCCAAAAATGTGGTTCTTAACATTCAGAGCATAGTCGATCCGGGTGTCAAACGAATACACATCGTCGGGCACGGCAGACGAATAGACATAATTCGATGCGCCGGTCCAGCTTCCCGGAATTCCCTGTAAGGCTACCGCCGAGGGAATGTTCGGGTTGGGGAAAAGGTTGGCCAGGTTTTGTCCCACAGGATCGATACAGGTATGTCCGTTGGTGCTGGTCGCCTGAATCACGTTGTTCACAATGCAGCCCTGCTGGTCCGGCAGCGACGGGTCCGTCAAGGTGGACTGAAGCTCGGTAAAGTCCCCCTGCTTCATCAGCGGCGTCGGGACCGTGGATTGTATCGTGGTCGCGCGCCTCTGGCTGAACCTCTGAAAATCGCCGAAGAAGAAAAGCTTGTTCCGGACGATTGGACCGCCGAGTGTGCCGCCATACTGATTCTGGACAAAGTGGCCTTTGTCGACGTTGGTATGGTTGTTGATCCAGTCGTTGGCGTCCAGCTTGTCGTTCCGCACAAATTCGAACAAGTCGCCGTGGAACCTGTTGGACCCCGACTTGAGCATGGCATTGATCACGGCGCCGGCGGAGTTCCCAAACTCCGCTGAATAGGTCCTCGTCTGCACGCGAAATTCCTGGAGAGCATCCGGGGGCGGCTGCACAACCTGCACCGAGAATTCCTGCAGATTTTCCGACCACGAATTGTTGTCAATTCCGTTCAGGAGAAAATCGTTTTGCAGCTCCATGTTCCCGTTCACGCTGAACCGGTCCGGAGACGGATTATTGGCGCTGTAATACTTCTGGACGCCCGGCTCCAGCAGCGCCAGGTCTGAATATCGCCGGCCGTTCAGCGGCAGGTCATTGATGCGCTGGGTGCCGACCACAGAGCCCATATCGGCTGTCTGGGTCTGCAGCAAAGGTTCCCGCCCTGTGACCACGACTTCCTGCTTCACCGTACCCACCGTCATCGAAAAATTGACCGCTTCGCGCGACTGAACGTGGATGACGACCCCGTCGCGAACGGCAGTCTGGAAGCCCGTCGCCGTCACTTTGACGGAGTAGCTCCCGGGAAGCAACGACAGAACCTGGTACCGGCCTGAAGTGTTCGTCTTGGCCGTCAAGTTGATGCCCGTTGACTGGTTCGCAACGGTGACGGTGGCATTAGGGATGGCAGCCCCGCTCTGGTCGGTCACGGCCCCCACGATCGAGCCCCGATCGATCTGTGCGAAGCCGTTGCCCGGGGTCATCATCAAAAGAACGATGAGCAGCCCAAAAATCGATACCAGAAATTTGGGCCCAAGATTGCTTTTCATTTGGTCTTCTCCTTTGCGTGATTGCCCGGATTCAGGAATACCGCCACCCAGTCAGATTCCCGGATTCGAAATCTCCTGCTGCGTGGCCGTCGTACCAGGTGAAATCTGGAAGGCTTCAGTATTCCTTTCATGCCGCTTACGTCTCAAATTCCTGACGGGCAGGATGGAATAATAAGAACCAGAATTTCCATGACTCCATATCAAATCAAAGCACTCTATCCAGCAGCGGCGCGGCCCTCGAAGCTGTGGCGTCTCAACAGGCCCGAGGTTCAATGCCGGCCCGGCCGGAAGGGGTCCAGGAGGATCCGCGACGAATGCTGTACAACCTCTGCTTGCGTATCAATCAGCACCCCGTTTGCGGTTCAGCCTCTGCCCGCTTCATGATGTGCAACCGAACGATATTCACACAACCTTAACCCGGCAGCAGGCACCTCATTGCCCCTGAGCAAGTCCTCCTTCACACGGGCAAAAGAGGTCCGAGCACAACCCGGGCCACCGGCACATCACGAGACAGTGAATTGGGAAAACGCCCCTCAATCTTTTCGATGCCCCAATGCCGAAAACTCCGGCGTGCTACCGAAACGATTCGGCGAGTGGGGCCGATGCTAAACCATGGCGAAAGGTCTTGTCAAGCGCAAAATCCCCCGCTGGCACACCCTTCCGGAAGGCTTCCAGTAAGCGTGGTTCCGGCTTCTGCCATCTCCAGCGGCGCGGGTGGTATCGTAACGTTTTGGTATTTGGACTTGACAGTGGCAGACACGCGGGTATAATCACGCCGCTGAAGAACGTTACCAGGGAAGAGACGCCGGACGTCAATGCCTCGGGGCAGAGCGGCGACGACCGGTTCGATGAAAATCACGACGTTCTCTCCAGAGGGGCACGTCTTATCCGTCATCACAGGACTGGCGCTCACGCCAACGGCACGGAAGGATTTCTGCCCCGAAATTTCACCACCGGCGGCAAGGTGAAGGGTTCGTGCTTTCAGCAAAGATCGGGGCAGATCTTGTCACACGGCCTGACGTTTTGAGACCTCAGGCAACGGCGCTCAATCCTGGTAAACCCTGGAGTCGGAATTCACGACTGCGCCAGACAAATTCTTGAAATACCGGCAAGGAGGAATGATGCGATTGAGCAAGCGGATTGGGGCCATTCTTGCGATTGCATGTGGAGCATCTCTGCTATTGATGGCGATAGGCGTGGGAGCACAGTCTCCCCGCACGGTGTCAAACGCGCCCTCGTCCCACGCAGAGCCGCTGCCCGTTGATCGCGGCGCGGCAGGCCTTTGGCAAACCTTGAAGAAACTTCACACCCGGGCCAGCCTGGTGATGTTCACGGCCCACCCGGACGATGAAGACGGCGGCATGCTGGCCTATGAAACGCGCGGCCAGGGTGCGCGGGCGGCTCTCCTGACGCTGAATCGCGGTGAAGGTGGCGCAAACGTCATGTCCCCGGATTATTTCGACGCACTCGGCCTGGTGCGGACTGAGGAACTGCTGGCAGCGGACCGTTATTACGGCACCCAACAGTACTGGACCCGCGTGTGCGACTACGGTTTTTCAAAGACCCTGCAGGAGGCGATCGACAAATGGAGCGTCAACCGGGTGCTCTACGACGCCGTCCGGGTGATCCGCATGACCCGCCCTTTAGTCGTAACTTCCGTGTTCGTCGGGGGCCCCTCCGATGGCCACGGCAACCACCAGATGGCCGGCATGATTGCCCAGCTTGCCTACAAGGATGCCGGAGATCCCAACAAGTTTCCTGAACAGATCCGGGAAGGTTTGCACCCGTGGTCGCCGGTCAAGGATTACGCCAGGGTACCCTTCGGCCGCATCACCAGCAAAGGCATCTACGATTATTCGGACGGCAAGTATTATCCGGCCCGCTTCCACAATTATGTCAGCGACCAGTGGACCCAGGGCGAACTCAACGCCAACATTGAAATTCCGGAAGGGAAAGTCAGTCCCCTGCTGGGCCTTTCGTATGCGCAGATTGCGCGCGAGGGTCTGGGATTCCAGAAATCGCAGAACGGAGGGACGGGACTGTTCCCGCCCGGCCCCCGCAACAGCCCCTATCACCGGTTCGCTTCCAGGGTTCCGGCGCAGGAACACGAGCAATCATTTTTTGACGGCATCGACACGTCCCTCATGGGCATGGCCAGCCTGGCCAAAGGGCAGGACACCACCTTCCTGAAGGCCGGACTGACAAAGATCAACGGGCTGGTCGAACAGGCGATGGACAACTTTTCTGCCGAAAACCCTGAGAAGATCGCTCCTGAGCTGGCACAGGGATTGAAAGCCACGAACGATCTGATCAAGAGCGTTGAATCCAGCTCGCTCTCTCAAGAGGCAAAGTACAACGTCACTTTCGAACTCAAAGTCAAGCGGCAACAATTCGGCACCGCCCTCACCGAGGCCCTGGGATTATCGGAACTGGCCACCGTCGCGCCCGACCAGGAACCCACCGGAATGTTCGCCCGGTTTTTTGGCATCTCCAGCCCATTCCGCGTGGCCATCCCCGGCCAGAAGTTTGCAGTGAAAGTCCATGTGGCGAATGAAGGCTCCATGCCTGTGACACTGCAGGGGGTTCAAGTGAAGGCCGCATCGGGCGGGTCGTGGTCTGCAACGGCAGAAGGTCAATCCGGCGGCGCGCTCGCGGGTGGAGCGGTGCAGGACGTACGTTTCTCCGTCCAGGTCCCCGAATCCGCACCCTTGACGCGCCCCTATTTCACGCGGCCCGACATTGAGCAGCCCTACTACGACATTAGTAATCCGAATTACCTGAATCGGCCTTTGCCGCCCTATCCGCTCTCGGCTGAAGCGGAATTCAGCTACGACGGAGTTTCCTTTGCCACGCGGCAGGTTGTCCTGACGGCTCAGCGGATGACGGGTCCGGGCCTGGTGCTCGATCCTCTGGTCGTGGGGCCGGCGGTCTCGGTTTGGATTTCCCCCCGGGCGGGCATCGTCCCATTCGGCACAAAATCCTTCACCGTCCACGCCACCATCCACAGCAACGTCAAAGGGCCGGCGAAAGGGACCGTTCGCCTTGAAGTGCCCTCCGGCTGGCAGGCCGCGCCGCAACCGTTCTCACTGGTCAAAGACGGCGAGGATCAGACGCTGAGCTTCAAAGTTATCCCGAATAACCTGGAGGAAAAGTCGTACAGCATTACGGCGGATGCCGAATATAGCGGCCACGAATACAAGCAAGGTTACCGGACCGTGGGCTATCCGGGATTGCGGCCCTACTTCCTCTATCGCCCTGCGACCTTTCACACCACCGGAGTGAATGTGAAAGTGGCTCCCGGCCTGAACGTTGGTTACATCATGGGCGCGGGAGACGATGTCCCTGAATCGCTCCAGAATCTGGGCATCAAGGTGCATTTCCTCACCGCCCAGGACCTGGCCTCAGGAGACTTGTCGCGCTACGACGTGATTCTGCTGGGTGTGCGGACCTACGCTGTCCGTGACGACCTGCGGACTTACAACAGCCGCATCCTTGACTACGTCAAAAACGGCGGTGTGGTGGTCGTCCAGTACAATACCCCGGAATTCGACCACAACTACGGGCCCTATCCCTACAGCATGACGCGCAGTCCGGAGGAAGTAACCGACGAGGCCTCCAAGGTGGATATCCTGAAACCCTCCAACCCGGTCTTCGCGTGGCCGAATAAGATCACCAGCAGCGACTTCAACGGCTGGATTGAAGAACGGGGATCAAAATTCATGAAGACCTGGGACCCGCACTATGAGGCCCTGCTGGAAACTCACGACGCCGGCCAGGCCCCACAGAAAGGCGGCCTGCTCTACGCTCGCTATGGCAAGGGCATCTATGTCTATAACGCTTACGCATTCTATCGGGAACTGCCGGCGGGCGTGCCCGGAGCCTATCGCATCTTCGCGAATATGGTAAGCCTGCCCAAAAACCCGAACCTCGCACACTGAGGCGCAGGCAGGAGATCAATCGGCGGGCGGCGCCTGGTGTGACGGGGCGGAGTGCATCGTAAACAGAAATTTCTCCAGGGTACGGTCGCGGCGGGCGTTGTCTTTGACCATGTTCCGGACAGCCTGATCGTGGAGCTGAATCTCCTTTGCCGCAAGGTCTTTCAGGCCCAGCCGCCGATAGATTCCGGCCAGGATGTAATGGGCGTCCACAGAGTTCGGGTCAAGGCGCACACAGGCTTCAAGCTCCCGGCGGGCATCCGGCCACTGGCGTGCCCGGTCCAGCGCTTTCCCCAGTTCGCACCGGGCGGTTGAATCTTTCGGCGCGAGCTTCGCGGCCTGGCGCAGCCGCTTGAGAGCATCGGGAGGAGGAGGGTGTCCCTGGTCGCGCGCCATCCGCACCCGTAGCGCGCCGCAATAGGCCTGAAGCGTCCCGTTTTGAGGATGGGCATCCGCGTAACCGCACAACTGCTTCACAGCCCCGGCATCCGGCGTGACGATCTGCTGGAGTTGAATCCTGCCCAGATATTCGAGTGGCAGTGACGCATCTTTTCCCAGCCGGGCCGCCGCCGACAGGGTTTGAATCGAGCGGGGGTATTGCTCCAGGAAGTAGTAGGTAAGACCCAGCGCCACGCGCATGCGCAATGATTCAGGGAAAAGCTGCGCGCCTTCCTCAAAGACTGCCAGGGCGGGCTTGAACGTTTCGTGCTTGAGGAGTTCGAGCCCCAAAGACAGCCGATACTCTTCGTTCCCGGGCGCCAGGGCCACCGCAGCCTGCATGCTGTGGACGGCGGCCAGGCTCTCCCCCTTCGCTTCTTCAATCTCTCCCAGGAGACTTTCGATGGACGCGGAATCCTCGATGGATTTTGCCTGTTGCGCGCTCTGCAGCGCGCCCTCCAGATTCCCTGCCCGATAGCGCGCCAGCGCAAGATTGTAGAGCAGGTCCGCCTGTCCCGGCTCTAGCGCCGCGGCACGTTCAAAATCCTTTGCAGCCTCTCCGTAAAATCCGTGGCGGGCGAGGATTCGCGCCAGGCTCAACCGCACAGCCAATTCGTCTTTCGAATTCTGTGCCAGGGTTCGAATGGCATTCAGTGTCTGGCTGTCATCGCGGTGCGCGGCGAGGGTGGCATCGAGCAGAGGAAGTCCGGCCTGAAGGCTGCGGGTCTCGCGAAAAATCGGCCCCAGAAGATCGATGGCACGGCTCGCGTGGCCGGCCCTGGCCTGCACAATCCCTGTAGCCAGTTGCAAGGCCGGGTCATGGGGAGCAATCTTCAGCGCCCGCTCCATATCGGCGGCGGCGGCCGTGGTGTTGCCCAGTCCATTGTCAATGGACGCCTTCAGCCGTTCCCAGGCGATTCGCTGCCCGGGAGCAGAGGGTGCAGCAACCCCGCGCAGGGCCGCCGCGGCTTTCGGATACTCGTGGAGCCTGGCGAGGACCATCGCCCATTCCATCCTCGCAACAGGTGATGAGGGATGTTCACGGGAGGCCCGGGCCAGGAGGGGTTCGGCCTGGTCAAAACGGCCCGTCTCCGCGTAAAGGGAGCCCAGTTCCATGAGCGCCGCGAAATTGCCGGGAGAAAGCTTCAGCACTGCCTTGAATTCAGCTTCTGCCTGCCCTGGCTGCCTCGCGGCGCCGTAGGCGTCGCCCAGCATGAGCCGGGCCGTGACATCCCGGGGGTGCGAGGCAATCCACGGCCGGAGCAGTGCGATGGCGCGGCTGGCGTTTCCCTCGCGCATGGCGGTCCTGGCTTGTTCCAGGGCCGACGCCTGCGCCGGCCCGCGGGCAGCACGGCCCGGCGCGCCGCAAAACATCACCAGGCATGCCAGAGTTACCACGCCTTTTCGCATCAGAGAAAAACCCGTCATCAGGCCGTTGCCCCTACCAGCTTCCCGGCTCGTCGGAATGGCCGAACCAGTTCTTCACCAGCTGCACCAGCCGGTCTTCGGCAAGCTGCACCAGGCGCCTGCCTTTTTCGGGCGTCACCTCGCTCACTTTTCCGGAATAGCCCGGCCAGTTCTCGGCGGTTGCCTTCTCCAGATAGTATGGCATCACCGGTGAAAGATCGGGGGGTTCGGGAAGGTCGTGGGACTTGTCGACGTGCACCAGGTCCGGACGGAACGCCGCCACCGCTGAACTTTCCACCGGCCCGCCGTGCCCGTGGCCGCCGTTCGACTGATTAAACAGTTTGAGCCTGACCATCTCATCCCGCGGCAGCGCCTCCCACCAGTTGGCAAACATGAAAGCTGCCTCCGGATTTTCCGCCGCCACTTTTGAAACCGCGCCCCGGCCCGGCCCGATGTTGCCGTCATGGCCATTCAGCATAAAAATCTTCTTGAAGCCCAGCCCCACAACCGACCGCAGGATGTCCTCAAAATAGAGCGTCATCACCTCCGGCCGGATCGAGAGCGTGCCTTTAAAGTGCGCCGTGTGCGCCGGGCAGTGGGTAAAGTGGACGGTGGGGAAAAGCACTGCGCTGGTCCGCGCCGACACTCTCTCGGAAATTCCGGAAATGATGATGGAATCCGTGCCCAGGGGGTTGTGCGGGCCATGGAATTCAACGCTGCCCGTGGGCACAATGGCCAGGGGGAAGCGCTCGAGCGTCTCAGCCAGTTCATAGCCCACCACGGTGTCGAATCGTTTCGGCGGAGTTTTCTCCGCCTCGCCCTTCCCCACGGTCTGCGCCCCTTCCCACAGGGCGGGAGCGGCCAGCGATGCCAGCAAAAAGTTTCTTCGGGCCATATCTTTCATCAGCGTGCTCCTTTCACGCAGGCCAAATTAGCGCAAAAAAGGGCCTTCTGTCCATGCCAAACCGCGGCAACGCAACCCAGACGGTCCCGGGCGGGCCGGACTTGCGCGGCGGCCGGAAACCGTGAATCGCCGCCTCCATCGCCCTGCCGAAACGTTTCAGCAATTTTTGCGATTGGCTATTGATGCAGGCTTCCCGGCTTGGTATACTCAACCGGCTTTTGACGGGGCAGCAGCTCAATTCATCAACCCATGACTATGTCTCCCGAACAAAATTCCGGGTCGCCGAGCGCGATTCCCGAGGTTGAGCAAACCTCCGGCCAGCTGATCCGCGGCATGGGTTTGATTCAGGCCACCGCTGCCAACATGCTGGAAATGGTCGGCATCGGCCCCTTCATCACCATCGGCGTCATCCTGGCGGCGATGGGAGGGCCGCAAGCCGTTCTGGGATGGTTCCTCGGGGCGGTGTTTTCCATTTGCGACGGGCTGGTTTATGCCGAACTCGGCGCCGCGATGCCGGGGGCCGGCGGCGCCTACATCTATTTCCGCGAGGCTTACAACCGCAACACCTGGGGACGGCTGCTTTCGTTCCTTTTTCTGTGGCAGACACTGTTCACCGCCCCGCTGGCCATTTCCGCCGCCTGCGTCGGTTTCGCCGATTACGCCCAGTACGCCCTTCCCTCCCTCACCCACGGCGGCGTGGTGATGGTGGCGATTGCCGCCTGCGCGCTGGTGACCTTCCTGCTTTACAGGCCCATCACCACCGTGGGCCGGCTGGGCGTGGTTCTGCTGGCCATTGTGCTTGCGGCGATGTTCTGGGTCATCACGGCGGGCATCATTCATCTGAATCCCCGCATGGCTTTCGATTTTCCGCCCGGAGCCTTTCATCTTTCGAAAGGCTTCTTCTATGGGCTCGGCAGCGCCACCCTGATCGCTCTGTACAATTTTGGCGGCTACGGCAACATCACTTACCTGGGCGGCGAGGTCAAGGACCCCAGCCGCAACATTCCCCGGGCTATCGTTCTGTCGATTGTCGCCGTGACGGTTCTCTACCTGCTGATGAGCGTCACCATCATCGGCACCATTCCCTGGCGTCAGGCGGCTGTCTCGCACGCTGTCGTTTCCGAATTCATTGGAAAGCTCTATGGCCCGCACGCCGGCGCGCTGATGACCGTGCTGATCCTCGCTGCCACGCTGGGCGGAATTTTCACCATGTGCCTCGGCTATTCGCGGATCCTTTATGCGGCAGGCGCGGAGGGCAATTTTTTCAGGGTCTTCGGCCGCGTCCATCCCCGGGGGAAATTTCCCACCGTCTCTCTGGTGGTGGTGAGCGCCTTGTCGCTTCCCTTGTGCTGGTTTTCGATTGAAAAACTGGTTGCCGCTCTGATGGTCATCCAGATTGTCTTCCAGTTCATCCCTCAGGTGATCGCGGTCTTTGCGGTCCGGCGCTACCGCAAGAACATCCAACGGCCCTTCTCCATGTGGTTCTATCCGTGGTCGGCCCTGGTGGCGCTGGCGGGATGGATTTTTGTGGCAGCCTCGCCGGAACAGCGACAGAATGTGGGAGTGGCCCTGCTCTGGCTGGCCGCGGGAGTGTTGGCCTTTCTGGCCCGTGCCTGGGTGGTCAAGCAGTGGCCGGCAGCAAAGCCCAGCGAGGAGGCTCGCGCATGAACCGCCGGCGCCGTTCCACGCACCCTGTCACGATTCGTGATGTGGCCCGGGCAGCCCGCGCCTCTGTTTCCACAGTTTCCGCTTTTCTGAATGATACAGATTACGTCAGCGCCGGGATGCGCGAACGAATTGAAAAAGCCATCCGCCGCCTCCGCTACCGGCCCAACCTCCTGGCCCAGGGCCTCCGTCTTCACCGCACGCACACCCTGGCGATCGTGGTCCCCGACCTGCTCAACAGCTTCTACACGGAGGTTGTGCGCGGCGCTAAGGATTGCGCCGGCATGGCGAAATATACCGTGCTGGTGGGAGATTCCCGCGAACATTGGGAGGAGGAAAAGACCTACCTGGATGAATTTCAACGCCGGCGGGTGGATGGGGTGATTCGCATTCCCGCCGTGGACGATTCAGGCGGCCAGGCGCACCAGGTGATGGGTGATGTGCCGGTGATTTACGCAGACCGCTTTCCCCACGCCAATGACCGCAGCATCGGCTGCGTTGGGGTTGACAACGTTCTTTCGGCCACCGATGCCACTCAGTACCTGTTGAGCCTGGGCCATCGCCGCATCGCCATCATCACGGGCCCCCAGCAAAGCAAGAATTCCGCCGACCGGCTGAAAGGCTATCGCCGCGCCATGCGGAGCGCGCGAGTGCCGGTTCCCCGCAGCCTGATTCGCATGGGAGACAATGGCATCGTCAGCGGCCACCGGGCGGCCATGGAGCTGCTTGCGGGGAGCCACCCGCCCACTGCCATTTTCTGCACCAATAACATGATGGCGCTGGGGGTGCTTCAGGCCATGCAAAAACTGAAGGTGCGCTGCCCCAAAAACATCAGCCTGCTGGGATTCGATGATTTCTACTGGGCGACCCTTCTGCGGCCCCGCCTCACCATGGTGCGCCAGCCGGCACGCGAAATCGGCATGACCGCCGCTCGAATGCTCATCGAATACATCGAAGGCCGGCCGAATCAGCCCTCCGTGCAATGCCTGCCCACCCGGCTGATGGTCCGCGACTCCTGCGCGCCGCCCCCCGAGCCCCCAGGCCCGTCACCGCGCAAGTCTCCTGGAAAAGTCCCGAAGCTCCGGAAATCCCGCAGCACATGAGGGATTGCAGACAGACCTGCCGGACCGGCTTGTGAGTTCGCCGCAATCTGAACACCGGCACCTGGCTTCCACATTCACTGCAACGCTTTCAATATCGACGGGCGCTTCCCTTCCACCGCCCTCCGCATCACCGCAGGTTTTATTGAGCCGCGCCTGGTGCCGGGTTCTTCCGAAGACTGAAGAATGATCGCGCCCCCACGAGCAAGGCGACGCCCGACAATGCGGCGAGGACGCTGGCCCATGCCATGATCCCCGCCAGACCCAGGGTGCTCTTATACACGCCGGCCATGAGCATGGCGATGCCGGCGGAGACCCCTCCGGTCATATTCAGGAGTCCTGTGGCAAAACCGTAATCCTGCTCCCGCACCACGTCATAAGCAGCGGCAAACCAGTTACCGATGGCGAGTCCGGAAAGCAGGCCGAAAGCTGTCGCGAACACCCTGAACTCGTCCAGCGAAGAAGCCCTGAAAGCCAGATAGACGCACGGCATGCTCAGAATCACTCCGCAGCCGACCGTGTAGAATCGCGCCGCGCGAACCCGCGCTGCAAGGCGGTCTGCCAGCCATCCGCCCAGCAGTGTGCCCACGCCGCAACCCACCTGGACGTACAGGGTCGCGTTAAAGCCGCTGGTGCTGAGAGAGAGCCCGAAGCGCTCGTATAACAAATCGGGCAGCCACGCGTAGACAATCCACAAAACACCGCAAAAACAAAAAAAGGTGGCCGCCAGCAGCAGGAATAAGGGCGAGTGGAGCAACTTTCGCAAGCCGTCAGAAACGGGCCGCGCCTTTGTGCGGGCGGGAGGGATTTTGCGGAAAAAGAACAGCAGCACGAACGAATAGGCGATACCGACAAAACAGAGTGCAGCAAACCCGTTTCGCCATCCGATCTGGTCGGCCGCCCAGCCCCCGTACCAGCCGCCGGCAACAATGCCCAGCAGTTGGGCGGACTGATGAATGCTCAGTGCGCGTGAACGTGTGGGCCCGGGGTGAAGGGTGGCAAGAATCGCCATGGCGGCGGGGAAATAGAGTGACTCGGTCAGGCCCATCATCACACGCCAGCCGAGAAACGCCGCAACCGATCCGCTCAGGGCGGTACCCAGCGTGCTGACGCTCCAGAGCACCAGGCTCGCGATCAGCAGGCGGTCACGGCGGAAGATGTCCGCGAGGCGGCCGGCCAGGGGCATGGTGAGCGCGTACGACCATACGAAAAGGCTGCCCACCAGGCCGAGTTGAACACTGGAAAATCCAAGTTCCTTTTTTAAAACGGGAAAGATGGAAAAGGCCGCCTGCCGGTCCACGTAGCAGAGCGCAAAGGCGGCAAACAGAAATGCCACCGCCTGCCAGCGCCGGTTTTGAGCAGTGCCGCGGTTCATTCAATCAAGAAAGGATTTTACGCCGGTAAGCTCTTCCACCATTTTCAGATCCATGCCGATTCCCAGGCCCGGCCCCTCTGGAATCGCCAGCATACCTTCCGCGTCGAGCTTCCAGGGTTCCTGGACCAACTTCATCAATAAAAGGAGATCCGGTGAGGTACTCCACCAGGTCCATATTGGGGAATGCCGAAACCAGTTGCAGGTCAGCGGCCAGGCCAACGGCGGTGTTCCACCCGTGCGGGATCATCCGCGCGCCGTTTTCCTCCGCCATCCAGGCAATGCGGCGCGACTCGCTCAGCCCACCCACTTTGGTCGCGTCCGGCTGGACAATATCGAAGGCGCCCGCCCGCAGCCAGGGCTGGAATGACTGCCGCCGCGTCAGCACCTCGCCACCGGCAATCGGCACGCGGGACTGGCGGCGCAGCGCCACATAATCATCCAGGGCGTCGGGCGGCAAAGGCTCCTCAAACCACGCAACCTCATATTCGGCCAGCATCCCGGCGGTCCGCAACGCCCACTTGTAATCGCGCGGCCAGAAGGCGTCGCTGGCCCCGGCATCCACCATCAGAAGGCAGTCCTCGCCAATCGCTTCACGCGCCGCGTGGACGATGGCCTCGTCCATTGCCTCATCGTGGCGCCCAAAAGGTCCCCAGCCGATCTTGAAGGCGCGAAACCCCTGCTCCTTGAGAGGGAGCAACTCTCCGGCCATGCGCTCAGGCTCCTGCATCAGCAGTGAAGCGTAAGGCCGCACGCGATCGCGATAACGCCCTCCCAGCAGGCGGCCGACCGGCTGTCCCGTGGCCTGGCCCAGAATGTCCCACAATGCGATGTCGATGCCGCTGATGGTATGGGTGATGGAGCCGCCGCGTCCCAGCCAGAAGGTATTCTGGTGCAGAATCTCGCTCGTTCGCTCGGGCTCCAGAGCGTTCTGGCCCAGGTAGAGAGGGCGCAGCACTGCCAAGGCGCCGCGAACCAGATCGTCATTGGTGAATGCGCTGCCCCAGCCGGTCACACCTTCGTCGGTAAGCACGGCAATCAGGGTGTGGATACAGTCCTGCGGGTCCGGCTCGTTGGTCCATCCGCCTTTGGGCGTTCGGCCTCGCAGACCGGCGGCTCGAATTTCACGGATCTTCATCTTATCGGCGGTTCCTCCGTTCGAAAATGTGCGGCGCGGGAGTCCATTCCACAGGGTCGTCCAGCGGGAAAACGGGCCGCCGGCATTGGGTGTGTCCCAGGCTCTTCAGGTTGGCGCTGGAAGCGCCGGGCGCATCCACGTTAATGACAAGTTCGGCGCCCTCGTTAAAAAAATGCGGCTGGGTGTGGGGCGACTTCACAATCACCGTCTCAAATTGAGCAGGGTCCTGCCCGTGGGCAAGAAAGAGCGACCGGTCGTAGAGGCTGACGGGGCGGCTGGTCACCACCAGCGTGTAATTCTCCCAGTCGAGCACGGCCGTGTCGCCCGCGAACCACTCATCGCCGTGGGATTCACTTCTGAAGCGTCCGTCGGAAAGCATTTTCACCCGGGCCCGCTCCAGCAGCAGCGGAGTGAAACGGCGGGCGTCCAGAGCGCCCCCCACGGTGACGCTGATGCTGCCGCCAACGCCGGCCTGCAACGCGGCCTTCACGGCCGGCGGGTCAACCATCGGCAGCAGGGTAGTGCGGCGGTATCCGGCCTCCACCAGCGCCTGCAGGATGGCGTTGCTGTCGCCCGATGCTCCGGAACTGGTGGCGTCCGCCGCGTCCGTCAGAACCACTCGGCCCCGCGCCTTCGCCGCAAGACGAACACTTTCTCCGAGGCTGGTCAACCTCGACTGCAATTTCTCGCGCACCGCCCAGAAGTCAAGGGCCAATCGTGTGGCTTCGCGAACCGCCTGCTCGCGGTCACCGTCGGTGATGACCAGGGCATTCGAGCAAAGGTCCGGGACATCGGTGAAGGGGTTGCCGATAAACATCCCGGCGGAAAGCCCGCCCGCGCTGTTTTCCACGGCCTGGGCCTTGCGAACCACCGCGCCAAAAAGTCCCGAATCGGTAATTAGTTCGTCGCCGCGTACCAGGGCGGGAATCGGCACGCGCGCGGCCACAGGGTTGATTCTGCCGGCCAGCAGCTCCAGAAGCAGCCGGGCCGCTCTCTGGCCCGTCTCGAAAAAATCGACGTGGGGATAGGTGTGGAACAGCGTTATCGCGTCAGAATGCTCGAGAATGCGGTCGGTCAAAACTCCGTGAAGATCGAACGATGCCACAACGGGAACGCCCGGCCCCACAATCTTTCGTGTCTCGGCCAGCAGGTAGCCCTCGACGTCGGGCTCATTTTCAGCAGCCAGCGCCCCGTGCAGTGAGAAATAGACGCCGTCGATTTCGGGGGCCTCCCGCACCGCCTGCAAAAACTCAGAGGCCAGCCGCGTAAAATCTTCTGCGGCCAGAGTGCCGCCGGAAGTAACCGCCCGGGCGCTATAGCCCGCGACAAGCTCCACGCCCGGCGCGGAATCGAACACGCTCAGCGCCCCGCCCATCTCCGACCGGATCGGCCGATGGTAGGCAAGAAGTTCCGTTCCACGAGTGACCACGAAGTCTTCGTACCGGCCGCGGACCGGATTGAACGATGAGATTTCCTGTTTGCACTCACAGACCAGAATTCGACCCATCTATCCTGCTCCTGAAAGAAAAAGCCTGGGATCGACTGCACAGTATTGTTCATGAGTGCTGCAAATTCAAGCTATTTGCCCGCGCGACGTACGGCAACGCCGGCGCCGGCGGTAGTGGCTCAGTTTGATTTGTGACACGGGCGTCCTCGCCCGTGCTGCGGTCAGACGACGCGGCCAGGATGGCCGTGCCGCAAAATAGGATCCAAACTGAGTCAGCGCCGCGCCGCCGCCCGATTGACTCCCTTCAAGTGGCCGTGGGATAATCACTTGCTTCGCCCTGCTGGAGTGGCGGAACTGGCAGACGCACCAGACTCAAAATCTGGCGCTCCAAAAGAGCGTGGGGGTTCGACTCCCCCCTCCAGCACCAATCACGCGACAGACTCCACCCACTGAAACGCCGTCTTCGCGGTTTGCGCACATCCCAAAGAGCGCGATGTGTGCGACACCCACGGGCGGCTCATCCATTCATGACAGCCGGATAGACCTTGTTGATGGCGGCGGCAATGTCCCGCGTATCCTGCTCCGTGAACTTAGGGTCGATGGGAACCGCCGCGAAGCGATGCAGAATGTCGATGGTTCGAGGGCAGGCTTCAGCGCCGTACTGGATCTCGCGCCCGCGCGCCGTGGTAGAACGAAGGCCACCCCGGGTGGGCGGTGACTTTGTTTTTCACCTGCGGGGTGATGGGAAGGATCGCCGAACCGCTGGGCGGCCCGGCGGGAATATTCTCCGCCCGCATGGCTTTCATGTAGCGGTCGCGATATTGCCGGGTGGGAAACCCCAGGTAGATCCTTTCCTTCAGATCCCCCGCGGGATCGGGCGCATGCCGGTAGTGAGGCTCCGGCAAATCGCGGAGGCCTTCGTAGACGCGGCCGCCATTTTCCCTGAGAGCCGCCACAATCGTGTCGAGCTTGGCCAGCTGCGCATCCATCACTCCGCCGGTAAACTCGCTCATGCGGAAGTTGGTGCCCGCAAATGCCGGGACCCGCTCGCCGCCCAGCTGCTTTTTCAACGCAGGGCGCAACGGTCCCAGGTCGTGGAAGCGGCAGGCGCGTTCAAACAGGACGGGATCGTCCGTGACCACGGCGCCGCCCTCGCCCGAGGTGATGGTCTTGCAGAACTGGAAGCTGTAAATGGCGATGTCGCCGATGGAGCCTACGGGCCTGCCCTTGTAATCCGCCCCCAGGCTCTGCGCGCAGTCCTCCAGCACTTTGAGGCCGTGCTTGCGGGCGATGGGCAGGATCCGGTCGAGGTCAGCCGCGCAACCCTCCAGGTGCACGGCCATGATCGCCTTCGTCTGCGGCGTGATGCGGTGTTCGATGTCGTCCGGATCGATGTTCAGAGACTCGTCAATTTCCGCAAACACCGGCAACGCTCCCGCCAGCACGATGGCGTTGTAGCAGGAATACCACGTCCACGCCGGGAGAATCATTTCGTCGCCCGGGCCCAGCCCCAGCGCCGCCATGGCGCACTGCAGCGCCGCCGTACCGGAAGTCACGCCCAGCACGAAGCGGCGCCGCATCCGCCGGCCGAACGCTTTCTCAAAGTTGGCGCACTGCATGGGCGAACTATGTCCGGGGCCGTACCAGCGGAAGGGACTGCGGGAGGCGATCACGTCGTCCAGGCGGCCGCGTTCCTCGCCGTCGTAGTACTCGGTGCCCATGCCGCACTCGGCCACCTGCAGCGGCTTTTCGCGCACCGGCTTTCCTCCGTTGATGGCCAGAGCCGCCGCGCCGGCCACAGGCGGGCTTGATATGCCAGAAGAAGAAACAGCGGGCCGCGCGCCTGCCAGCGGCGCCGCTGATGCCGCAGCCGCCACGGATGCCAGAAACTCTCTTCGATTCACCATGACCACCTCCCTCGAAAGGCGTGTAGTTCTGCCGTATTCTATCCACGCTTGTTCGATCAACACAAGCAGTAGCGCGGTCCTCCGGTTTTGAGGTCCGCGGTTCTGCCGGGAACCCGTTTCGAATCCGCGCCGCCTGGTATAACATAGGACCCGATCCTTACCGGCGCACGTCAGCATACGCCATCCTGAACGGGAGGTCGCAAACATGTTTCGCCGCACATTGAGCATCCTGGCTCTGGGCTTTGCCATCACGGTTTTTTGCGGGCCGCTGGCGGGGAGGAAATCGCCCCCGACGCTGGCCATTGGCTCCCCGGCGCCCGACTTCTGCCTGCCGGGCATTGACGGCAAGACCCATTGCCTCAAGGACTACGCCTCCTCCAAAGTTCTGGTGGTGATTTTCACCTGCAATCATTGCCCGACGGCGCAGCTTTATGAAACGCGCATCCAGCAGCTTGTGGACGACTTCAAGGGAAAGAGCGTGGCCTTTGTGGCCATCCAGCCCAACAATCCCAAAGCCATCCAGCTGGACGAGCTCGGCTATACGGACGTGAGCGATTCGTTTGCCGAGATGAAGATTCGCGCCGCCTACCGGCATTTCAATTTCCCCTACCTTTATGACGGCGAGACGCAGAAGGTTTCCCGCGAGTACGGCCCGGTGGCCACTCCGCACGTTTTCGTCTTTGGTCCGGAGCGCAAGCTGCTCTACGACGGCCGGGTTGACAACAATCCCAGGCCGCAATACGTCACCCGGCAGGACGCGCGCATCGCCATCGACGAGGTGCTGGCCGGCAAGCCCGTCGAGCTGGCCGTCACACCCGCCGTCGGCTGTTCCACCAAGTGGATGTACAAGGAGGCGGCGAGCGAGGAAGAAATGTCGCGCATTGCAAAACAGCCCGTGACGGTGAAGCCGGCCCTGGCCGCCGACCTCAGCGCGCTGCGCAAGAACAACACGGGCAAGCTGCTGCTGGTTGATTTCTGGGCCACCTGGTGCGGCCCCTGCGTGAGAGAGCTTCCGCTTTTTGAAACCATGTACCGCATGTACGGCCACCGGCCGTTCCAGCTGGTGACGGTGAGCATCAACTACCCTGACGAAAAGGCGGGCGTCCTGCGCGTGCTGCAGAACGACCACGCCACCAGTGAAAACCTGATTTTCGGCGCGCCCCAGCTTTACGATCTGATGGCGGCGTTCAATCCCAAGTGGAAAGGCGCCGTACCCTACACCGTCCTCATCAGCCCCAAGGGTGAGGTGCTTTACGAAAACGAGGGCCCCGTCGACGCGCTCAAGCTCCGCCGCCTGATTATTGCCAACCTGGCGGATGACGATTACATCGGCCACACGGCCTACTGGCGCGATGCGGTCTATGGCAAGTAGATCGCTGGCGGGCCGGATGCGGTGGGCTTCACACCGTCGAAGAAGGCGGAGCAGTCTCGCCTGCCGGCGAAGTCTCCGGGCCTTCGTATTTCTTGAACGGAAACAGCCATGGTGCACACCGCTGCTGGTCATCGCTGGTAGGATTCGCCGTGCAGCCTCACGACGATCACGCTCTTCCAGTTGAAGAGCAATGAGAATGTAGCCGCTGGTGGCGAGGGCTAACAGCAGGTGGCCGAAGGTCATGATCCTGGCGTGGCCCAGAAGGCTATCTGTTAAACCTCCCCATCCTGGCGTTGGCGCATGTATTTGTAAAACGCGGGCGCTCTGAATCCCACCGGGGTATAGGGCTTTCCTGCGCAGGTGCAGGTAAACCTGCCGCAATCGCAAAATAGGTCAAAGTGGTTGATCAGGAAAGTGGAAACCAGCACGAACAGCCAGCCAAACCAGAAGAGGCCTTGCAGTACCAGCCGGCCGGCAGGGTTCCCGACCTGCCGACGATTCCCGCGAGGGGCTGCCATTGCCAGAACAGCAGGAACAAAAGCAGACTGTCAGCTACACGTAAGTGCTTCGCTCGACCGGTTCCGGAACGATCCTTTTCCACCATCTTTTGAACGCCGGGCGCGCCATGCCGCTGTGCTGGAATGCAAACAGCCCCAGCAGGATGAGGTCGCTCACCAGCGCCGTGATGAGCCCTGTTGCAGAGCCGGAGTCAATCGACTTGGGCACCGCCAGGTTCCCCACAAAACCAATCGCGTAGAGGAACGCTCCCCGAAAAGGACGTAGGCAACCGACCCGTAGACGAATGCCAGAAACCTGGCCCATCGCAGAGCCCCCCTTCACTTTGAATTTCCTAAGTTAAATTGCGTTGATGGCCCGCATTCAACTAGTGACGGCACGAATGTTACATCCAGCACACGCGGATTCAATCGGAATTTTGCTTCATCAGGCGCGCCGAGCCTTGCCACTACGCGTCTCCGTTGAACCCGGCATTGGCCGCCGCGCGGATCGGATGTAGAATCAACCGCAGCCCGCGGGCCAGGAATGCAAATCCGGTTCAGCGACCCGAATTCTCATTCGAGAGGAAATCTGATGAGCCTACCGAAGGCGGCAACGTTTTTTGCCACACTGTGTGCTGCGGCGGCGCTTTTTCCATCGCCGGTCATGGCCGCGCAATCCTGCGAGAGCCTGTCACAACTGAAGCTGCCGCACACCACCATCAGCACGGCCGTTTCGGTGCCGGCGGGGGAGTTCAAAAATCCGGATGCTTCCGCGGGCAATCGCCCGTCCCTGAAAGTCCCGGCTTTCTGCCGGGTGGCGGGCGTCCTCCGGCCCACACCCGACTCCGACATCCGATTTGAAGTCTGGATGCCCACTGCGAACTGGAACGGCAAATTCGACGGCGTGGGCAACGGCGGTTTTGCGGGTTCCATTGGCTACGGCGGGCTGGCGGAGGCGCTGCGCGCCGGATTCGCCGCCGCAGCCACCGACACGGGGCATGAAGCGGGAGGAACTGACGCCCGCTGGGCGTTGAACCATCCTGAAAAAATCGTTGATTTCGCCTACCGCGCCATTCATCTGACGGCGGCTACCGGCAAAGCGATTGTGCAAAGCTATTACGGCGCTGCTCCGCGCTGGTCCTATTTTGCAAGCTGCTCGAACGGCGGCCGCCAGGCGTTGATGGAAGCGCAGCGTTTTCCCGACGATTACAACGGCATCATCGCAGGCGCGCCGGCCAACTACTGGACCCACCTGCTGGCGGAGGCCATCTGGAACACCCAGGCCGTGCTGGCGAAACCGGGCAGTTACATCCCGCCCACCAAGCTGCCCGCCATCAGCCACGCGGTGCTCGCCGCCTGTGACGCCCGCGACGGCGTGAAGGACGGCATCCTCAACGACCCGCGGCAGTGCCACTTCAACCCTGAAACGCTCCTATGCAAGGGCACAGATTCCGCCGCCTGCCTCACCGCGCCCGCAGGTGGCCGCCCTCAAAAAGATTTATGCCGGAGCCACCGACGCCGAGGGCCGCAAGGTTTTTCCCGGCTTCCTGCCGGGCGCCGAGATAGGACCAGGTGGCTGGGCTCCATGGATCACCGGCTCCGCTCCCCGCAAGAGCCTGGATTTTGACTTTGGCACCCAGTTTTTTTCCAACATGATGTTCAGCAATCCGTCGTGGGATTTTCGCACCCTGAATTTTGACGCTGACATTCGCTCGACCGACCAGAAAATGGGTCCCATCCTCAACGCCACCCATCCGGACCTGACGAAATTCAAGAAGCATCGGCGGCAAGCTGATCCTCTTTCACGGCTGGAACGACCCCGCCATCCCCGCCCTGAATACAGTGGACTACTACAGGAATGTGGTGGCCCGAATGGGCTACGAGCCGCCAGACAGTTTGTACGCCTCTACATGGTTCCGGGAGTGCAGCACTGCGGCGGCGGCCCGGGGCCGGACTCGTTTGGCGCCTACCCGTCAGTGGACGCCGACCCGGAGCACAGCATGTTCAGCGCCCTGGAAAAGTGGGTGGAGCACGGCAAGGCGCCCAAAGCAATCATCGCAAGCTAAATATAAGGAACCCATCAAAGCCGGCGAGTGGCGCAGAAATGACGCGCCCGCTGTGTCCCTACCCGGAGACGGCAAAATATAAGGGCAGCGGCGATACCCTTGACGCCGCCAATTTTGTTTGCACTATGGCGCCAAACCGCTAGCTCCACTGGGTGGCGGTCCCATCCGACGCTTCAAGTGTTCAGCAGCGAGCCCATGATGCCTCCGATGGCGCCGCCCTCGGCGGCTGGAGTTACAGAACACCTCTGCGCCAGTCGCTGCCTCACTTCCACAGTTTGTCGAGGCGTTGAAACGAATCCAATTTTGCACGAGGAGGTCTCGACCCATGCCGAAAATCTCTCGAAGGAAACTCTTAGGCGCCTCGCCTGCTCTCATCGCAACCGCGGCGGCTTCTGCGCTGCCCGTGGCAGGCGCCGGCAACAAGGATTTGCCTGCATCACCTGTTGCTCCCAGCGATCTGCCGGAAGCACACCGCAAGAAGAAACTTAAAGTGGTCTTTGTGGGTGCGCATACGGATGACTGGACAAGCTGCATGGGAACCCTCGCCCGCTACGCTGCCCTGGGGCATGACGTGCTGATTATCTCCTGCACGGCCGGCAACGCCGTCTCCATATCGGACGTCACCCACAAGCCCCTGGATGAGCTTGCCGCCGAAAGGCGCGACCAGGCCGCCCGGGGAGCGAAGATGATCGGAGCGCGGACCATGATTTTGAAGGAAGACGAAATGATGATGCGCGTCGATCCCGCCGGCTACCAGAAATTCAACAAACTTTTAATTCCTGTGAAGCCTGACGTGGTCATCGGACTGTGGCTGGTCGACGCTCATCCCGACCACCGGGCCGCCGGCAACCTTGCTTACAACGCGTGGCTGCAGAGCGGAATGAACTTCAGCCTCTACTTTTGCGAGACACCCGGCGGCACCGAGACAGATATGCAACAGTTCATTCCCAACCATTACGTCGACGTTGAGTCCGTCAGGGATCTGAAACGCCAGGCGTTCCTTGCAGATCCCTTCATGAAAGGCGCATGGCCTACCAATGACCTTTGGGCGACATTCCGTGGCAGGGAACACGGTTGCCATTCTGCTGAGGCCTTCGTCCACGTCCACACCACCGCCACCATGCCGAAACGAAACCTTTATCCCAACTGGTGGTATTGGGGAGGCCTGAGACTGCCGGCAAATGATGCCGTAGCGCCGCCGTCCCGCCGGCATTTTTCACAACCGTAGCGCCGCCGTCCCGGCGGCTTTTTCCAGGCCGGCAAGATGCCGGCGCTACGGGAAGAACGCCCTCTTACCGCACGACCAAACTCGTACCCTTTCGCAAAGCAAGGCGGCGATATGCCGCCGCGTCAACCGAGCCCCCAACGGGGGCGCAAGACAATAGCCCATGGCGCGAGCCATGGGACAACGGAAAGCAAAAAAGTCCCTCCAGCCCCGGAGGGGCGAAAGACCTGATTTTCAGGTGTGCGGCATATATTCCAGAATGCGGAAGGTGTGGTCGACCAACGCTGCCTGGCTTTCAGCCTTCAGAATTCATAATTCATAATTATCTTTTCACGCCCTTGTCATCGCGGCGTAACATCTTTGCTGCAATTCCTCAGGCTTTAGTTCAGAATTCATGGACAGCGCGGTGATATTATCGTCTGCCGCACCTCTGAGAAAACTGAAGGACGGCGTGCATTCCGGATTGTGGAACTCAATCGCCAACTGCGGTACGGCTTTTGTGGCCATCGAATTGCCACGGAAGAGTGAGCTGATCGCCGCTGACGAAGGAAATGCCGGAACGGCATCGGCGTAAGGGGCCTTTCAAATCCTGATTGGAGCTTAAACTTGACGACGCCGACAAGCCTGAAGCGCGCGGTCACACGTTGGGAGATCATCGGCATGTCGCTGAACAACGTGATCGGAAGCGGCGTCTATCTGCTTCCGGCCACGGCCGCGGCATTTTTAGGACCCGCGAGCCTCTGGGCCGTTGCGCTCGCCGGCTTCGTCGTGCTGCTGCTGGTGCTGTGCTTTGCGGAGGCCGGAAGCCGCTTCGACGAGCCGGGCGGCGGCTACATCTACGCGCGCAAGGCTTTCGGTCCGTTGGTGGGCTTCCAGGTGGGCTGGATGACGTGGCTGGCGCGCGTCGCGTCAGCGGCTGCCCTTTGGAGCGGATTCGCCCAGGCCCTTACGTTTTTCTGGCCGGGAGCTACGGCGGGCCTCGAGCGCGTGGCTATCATCACATTGCCGCTCGCGCTCAACCTCTGGATCAACATCGTGGGTGTCAAGCACGGAGCGAGGCTCGGGGTCGGACTCACGATCGCGAAAATTCTCCCGTTGCTTTTCCTGATCGTGGTGGGCATCCCCGCTCTCAATGGATCACTGATCTTTCCGATGAAGGCGCCCAGCGCGGTCGGGCTGGGCGCGGCGGCGAGCTACTTGCTTTTTGCCTACGCGGGATTCGAGAACACGGCGGCGGCGGCAGGCGAATTTAAGAATCCCAAAAGGGACGTGCCGTTCGCGCTGATCACGGTGATCGCAACGGTAACGGTCCTCTACACGCTGATCCAACTTGTCGCCGTCGGGACGCTGCCGAACCTCGCCTCGCTGACGCATGGGTCGCCGCTCGCCGAATCGGCCGACCTTGTTGTGGGGATGTGGGGCGGAATCATTTTGACCCTGGGCGCAGCGATCTCGACCGCGGGAAATGGAGCCAGCAACACAATCGTCGCCCCGCGTTACCTTTACGCGCTGGCAAAGGACGGGTTCGGCCCGCGGGTCCTGTGCCGGACGCACGCGCGTTACCAGACGCCCGCCTGGGCGATCGTGACACAGGAATCGATCGTGCTGACGCTCGCGCTCTCCGGCTCGTTCGAGCAGCTTGCGCTACTCTCAGTTGTCGCGCGGCTCGTCACCTACATGGGTACGGCGGCCGCCGTTCCGGTGCTGCGAAGGAAGCTTAAGGCAGCAGAGCACACCTTCGTCCTCCCCGGCGGCGCGACCATCCCCATCCTTGCGTTGTTGGTCTGCCTCGGCCTCATCGCCAGCACCAGTATGGAAAAACTCGTCGCGGGTCTGGCTGCCCTCGCCCTCGGAGCGATCATCTACCTGTTCCGGCGGAAGCCATCGTTTCACACGGCGCCACGGTCGTAGCACCGGGCAGCCCCCAACGGGGGCGAAAGACATCATGATCTTTGCGATGTGTGCGATTCAGGCGGTTCTTTTCGTGACAAAATCCACGGGCCCACACAGCCCCCAGCGGGGGCGCACACATCATGGTCTTTGCGATGTGTGGGATTCAGGCGGTTCTTTTCGTGACAAAATTCACGGGCCTACACAGCCCCCAACGGGGGCGCACACATCATGGTCTTTGCGATGTGTGCGATTCAGGCGGTTCTTTTCGTGACCAAATCCACGGGCCCACACAGCCCCCAACGGGGGCGCACACATCATGGTCTTTGCGATGTGTGCGATTCAGGCGGTTCTTTTCGTGACCAAATCCACGGGCCCACACAGCCCCCAACGGGGGCGCACACATCATGGTCTTTGCGATGTGTGCCATTCAGGCGGTTCTTTTCGTGACAAAATCCACGGGGCCCGCACAGCCCCCAACGGGGGCGCAAGACAATAGCCCATGGCGTGAGCCATGGGACAACGGAAAGCAAAAAGTCCCTCCAGCCCCGGAGGGGCGAAAGACCTCACTCCCAAATGTACCGTTCGTCGTAAGGTACGCCGTTCTTCTTGAGAAAGCTTATGAATTCTTCCTGGAACGAAACGCGGCGGTGGTGTCTTTCCTGCTCGCGAATATATTTCACCACCGCGGCGGCATTTGACTGGCTCACGCTGAACGCCCCGTAGCCGGTTTGCCAGGCAAAACCGCGAAACCGGGAATGTGTCTGATGCACCCATCGTGATGAATTTGTTTTCACAATGCGCACGGCTCGGGCCACAGCAACTCCAGGCGGCAACGACAGCAGCATGTGAACGTGGTCGGGCATGGAATTTGCGGCGCTAGCCTTGCCTTGAAATTCCCGCACAACTCCACCCATGTACGCAAGCAGGTCGTGTTTGAGAGCCAGGTCGATCAGAGGTTCACGATCTTTCGTGCTGAAGATGACGTGGGTTAGAAGGTTCGCAAAGGTATGGGCCATGTCTTTCGCCCCTCCGGGGCTCAGAGGATTCTACTTCGATTTGAATCCCACGGCTCACGCCGTGGGCTATTTTCTTCCGGCCCTCCGGGCCTGGCGAAGACAGTTCCCTAGTCAAAAGCCGTTTGTCTTTCGCCCCTCCGGGGCTCAGAGGATTCTACCTCGACTCAAATCCCACGGCTTACGCCGTGGGCTATTTTCTTCCGGCCCTCCGGGCCTGGGACACCATGCTGCCATACGATTCGGAATATGGGAACCATGAACCGCAACAGATACGTTCGCCGACCGGGCTTTGGCCATTGACCCCCACGCATGCCAGCCCCCGAATGGGGCACAAGACATCATGATCTTTGCGATGCGCGCGATTCAGGCGGTTCTTTTCGTGACAAAATCCACGGGCCCACACAGCCCCCAACGGGGGCGCAACCCCCAGATAATAGCCCATGGCGTGAGCCATGGGACAACGGAAAACAAAACGTCCACCCAGCCCCGGAGGGGCGAAAGACCTGATTTTCAGGTGCGCCGCTTACATTCCAGAGAGCGGAGAGGTGTGGTCGACCAAAGCGGCCTGGCTTTCAGCCTTCATCCTTCATCATTCATAATTTTCCTCTTGAACCTCCCCTTTTCACGCCCTTGTCATCACGGCGTAACATCTTTGCGGCATTCTGGCGGTTTTAGTTCGGAATTGATTGGCGGGGCGGTGATATCATCGTCTGCCGTATTGATGACGGGCGCGAAAGCATCGTAGTTCGCGTTACGTGTCGCGAAGCGACCTTGGAGTGCGGGAGCAAGCTCCCGCCTTCGGCCGCCATTGGCCCGCGGGAAGAGGCAGAACATTGAGGCGCCGCCGTCCCGGCGGCAGGCAAGGCGGCGGCAAGCCCGCCAAACGTGGGGCACGAGTGAACGTGACCCGCAAAGCAAGGCGGCGGCAAGCCGCCGCACTCCAAGGCCCGCGTTTCGCGGGCCGCGCCGTGCGCGGCAATCGCGTTTGGTAGCGAAGAGTTGTCCCGCCGCGCGGGATTACTCTGCGGTTCTCTCTTTAAAATCAAAGGCCGCAGAGTTACAGAACAACTCTGCGCTACCACTGCACGACGAAACACTGAGGAGGCACTGATCGTGAAATTCAAACATCTTTTGGCGGCGCCGCTGCTCAAAACCGTAATCATTCTTGTGGCGGCGGCAATGATGACGACTTCCGCCCTGGGCCAGGAGCCGCACTGGCCGGTGCGCGAGGTTACAAAGCCCGGCGTGGTCACCACGGGGCAATCCATCACTCCGGCGGGCGCGCAAAGCGTTTTCAGCGGGCGGGTGCATGCCGCGATGTTTGGCGGCAGTAACAACGTGATCTACGTGGCGCTCAATTCCGGCGAGGTTTACAAGCTCGACTGGCGGGCCAACAAGGTGCTGGAAATCATCCACGGCGGCCGCAACCCCGGCATGCAGGGCCTGGCGCTCGATCCGGCAAGCGGCGAACCGCTGATGAGCGGCACGATTTCCGGAAGCGTCAATGGCAAGCGCGAAATTGGCATCCAGCTTCTGCGCATCAAGGGTGGAGCGGAAAGGCTGATCGCCAACCGCCTGGGCACTTTTGCCGCCGGGCAGGTTTCCGCCGCCAGTGAGAAAAACGCTGCAGGCGAACGCCTGGCGGGCGTCGCCCTCACCTTCAACGATTCGCTGGCCGTGGTCGATCTCGATTCCGGCAAGGTGAAAGGCACGGTGCGGACGGGCATTGCGCCCTTTGGCGTGCGCGTCAACCGCGCGGGCACGGTGGCTTATGTTTCCAACTGGGGCGGGCGTTTCCCCGAAGCGCAGGATATGACCCGCACCACCGGCATGCGCCCCGGCGCCGACCACGCGGTGGTGGATGCGCGCGGAATCGCTTCCACAGGGACGGTGAGCCGCGTTGATCTCGCCACCATGAAGGTGACCAACACCATCGAGACCGGCCTGCATCCGACCGCCCTGGCCTGGGACGAGCCGCGCGCGCGGCTCTACGTGGCCAACAGCAATTCCGATTCGGTAACGGTGATTGACACCCAAACCAACCGCGTGGCGCAGACCTTCGCCATCCAGCCCTTCCAGAAGAATGCGGAAGGCGTTGCTCCCAACGCCCTGGCCGTGAGCGCGGACGGCAAAACGCTTTACGTGGCCTGCGGCGGCATCAACGCCGTGGCCGTGATGCGCGCGAGCGACGGGCGCGTTGAAGGATTGATTCCCACCGCCTGGTATCCCAACGACCTGCGCCTCAGCGCCGGCGGCCAGTACCTGCTGGTGGCCAACCTGATGGGCGTGGGGCCGGGCGGAACTCCGGGCGACATCGCGCGAATGGCCCGCGGCGAAGGTCTGAATATTCTGCCGGGACCGACCCGCCGCTACGTGCATTCCGACCGTTCGTCGGTGGAAGTGGTTCGCGTTCCCGACGCCGCGCAACTGCAGGGCTACTCAAAAGCCGTGGCGCACAATAACCACCTGATGCTGGCCAACACCCCGGGCGCAACCGCCCCTGCAGCCGGAGCACGCAAGCGTCCAACTTGGCCGCTGCCCGTTCCGCTGCGTGCCGGCGATCCCTCGCTGATCCATCACGTGGTGTTCATCATCAAGGAGAACCGATCGTACGACCAGGTTTTCGGCGACATGAGCCAGGGCAACAGCGATCCCTACGCTGGTGCAATACGGCCGGAACGTCACGCCCAACCAGCACCGGCTGGCCGAACAGTTTGTGCTGCTCGACAATTTTTACGCTTCGGGCGGCAACAGCGCCGACGGACACCAGTGGCTGACCCAGGCCGCCGAAACCGATTACACCTACTGGCCCGGCTACCAGGGACGCAGCTATCCCTACGACGGCTCCGACCCCATCGCGCCCGCCAGCAGCGGCTTTATCTGGAACGAGGCGATGGCACATAAGGTGACGGTGGCCGACTTTGGCGAGTACGTGCCCGTTCCGTACGGCGAGATGAGCATCCGCGAGCGGGAAAAGCAACCTGGCCGCGTGGAAAGCGGGCGAAGACCTTACCGGCCGCTTCCATGAGCAGGCTCCCGACGGCATCGTTCAACAGGATTGTGGTCCACGATTTCCCTTACTGGACGCTGGCGGTGCCCGACGAGGTGCGGGCGCAAATCTTTCTGAAGCACCTGAGGGCTGGGAAAAAAAAGGCGCCATGCCCGGTCTGGTGCTGATGCAACTGCCCAGCGACCATACGGCCGGCACGCATGCCGGGCGTCTCCACTCCCCAGGCCATGGTGGCCGACAATGATTGGGCGCTGGGACAGATTGTGGAGCGCCTGTCGCGATCGCGCTTCTGGAAAAGCATGGCCATCTTTGTGGTGGAAGACGACGCCCAGGACGGCATCGACCACGTGGACGGACATCGTACGGTGGCCCTGGCCATCAGCCCGTATACGCGGCGCGGCACCATCGATTCCACCTATTATTCCCAGCTGAGCATGGTGAAAACGATTGAGCGGATGCTGGGCCTGCCCACGATGTCGATCTTTGACATGATTTCAGACGACATGCGAAACAGCTTCCAGCAGACGCCGGATGACACTCCCTATACGGCCGTCGAACCGAAACAGTCGATCTACCAGATGAACCCGTCGCTCGATGCGCTGAAGGGACCCCCGCGCAAGGCGGCTGTGGCGTCAATGAAGATGGATTTCAACCTGCCGGACGATGTTCCCAGCCAGACGCTGAACCGGATCCTGTGGCATGAGGCGCGCGGCTGGCAGGTTCCCTACCCCGAAGTCAGGCAGGGCGCGTTTGTTCCCTTTGCCCAAACTGCCGGCGAAGACGAGAAGGATGAGCAGTGAGGGCCTGGCGAGGGCGCCCCGGGAACGGCACAATAGGCCTTCTTATCTAGGCTACCATACAAGCCGGCTAGCCCCAAAATGGGACGTATGGGATTTTGGACCAGGAAATCGCGATATTTCTATCTTATTGATATAGATATAGTTATAAAATTTTTACGGCTTTAAAATTCGAGGTTTTCAAAAAACTGTCTCATTTTAGAACAGCGTGTAAAATTTACAATTCCACCTTTTCTCCGAAACTTGAATACGCTATGGAGCAAGAATTCTCGAGGGAATTCGCCTCTTCAACACCCAATACTACTTTGAAGCCCATGAAGCGCTTGAGGCCGTGTGGTTGAAAGCAACCGGCGATCGCAGACCTTTCTTCATGGCCTCATCCAGGTGGCTGCGGCGTTCCATCATCACGCCCGCGGCAACGCCGCCGGGTTCCGCTCGCTGCTCGAAAAGGGCTGCGCAAAACTCCAGCCATTCGAGGCGGAATTCGAAGGCGTCGATCTCGCATCGCTCAGGCGGCAGCTTCATTCATGGCAGGAACACCTCCATGCGTCTTCCCTCTCCGAGCCGCCGGCCCCGCCGCAAATCCGGTTCGTCAACGACCCGCAGCACCGCTGACTCCGCCGGTGTTTACACGCGCGCAGGCCGGAGCCTAATATAGTCGCTTGAGTCTGCGGCTTTGAAAATTCCCGAGGCTCATCGGGAAGTGAAAACCCAAGGCCGAGGTCCCATCACATGATTGAGTGTCTCCAATCCGGATCGCCAACGCAGAAAACGCGGGTGGTGTTGTTTGATTTCGACGGCACACTGTCGCTGCTGCGTGCGGGATGGATGGACGTGATGGTTCCCATGATGGTGGAGATTCTGGCGGAATTGAAGACCGGCGAAAGCGAAGCGGACCTTGAGGCGCTCGTCAAAGATTACGTGGCGCGGCTGACCGGCAAGCAGACGATCTACCAGATGATCGAACTGGCCGGTCACGTCAAGTCGCGCGGAGGGCAACCGCTCGAGCCGCTAGCCTATAAGAAGATGTATCATGACCGCCTGATGGAAAAGATCCGCCACCGGCGCGAGGCGCTGCGGCAGGGCAAAGAGTCGCCCGAGAAATATCTCGTACCGGGCGCGCGCGGCCTGCTCGATGCTCTCAAGGAGCGTGGCTTCAAGATCTATGTTGCCAGCGGCACGGACCACGCCTACACGGTTGAAGAGGCGGACCTGCTCCAGATCACGCCTTACTTCGACGGCGGCATTTACGGCGCCCAGGACGACTACAGGAGTTTTTCAAAAGCCATGCTGATCCAGAAAATGATCGGCTCCATGGAATGCCGCGGTGATGAGCTGATGGGCTTCGGCGACGGCTACGTGGAGATCAAGAACGTCAAAGACGCCGGCGGCATCGGCGGTGGGCGTGGCCACTGACGAACCCGAATGCCGGAAGGTGGATGAATGGAAGCGCGAGCGCCTGGCCGGCGTGGGAGCGGATTACATCATTCCCAACTTCCTCTGCCGTGACGAGCTTCTCGAAACCTTATTCCCCGGATGATGGCCGACACATGGAATCAAAATACAAATTATTTGACCGCTCGAAACTGCTGATCAAGCCGCTCAGCGAGCGCCAGCACGACATGCAACTCGACTACGTTCTGGGCCTCGATGATCCGGCGCCGGAATTCTCCCATCCTCAACTTCCTGAAGTTGCCCGGCGGATGATCGCCGCCAAGGACAAAGGCGCGGCCCGAATCCTGATGATGGGAGCGCACGTCATCAAGCAGGGCACGAGCCGCCACGTCATCGACCTCATCGATCGCGGCTTCATCAACCACATCGCCATGAACGGCGCCGGGGCCATTCACGATTACGAACTGGCGCGCATCGGCGCCACCACGGAGAGCGTGGCGCGCTACATCCAGACGGGCGAGTTCGGCTTGTGGAAAGAAACGGGAGACTTGAACGACGTCATCCAGGAGGCCGAGGAGCTTTCGCTGGGCCTCGGCGAAAATCTCGGACGCCACATTGATGCCGGCAACTTTCCGCACAAGGACATCAGCATCTTCGCCGCGGCTTATCGGCGGTCGATTCCGGTGACGGTCCACGTGGGCGTCGGTTATGACATTATTCACGAGCATCCCAACTGCGACGGCGCGGCGCTGGGCGCGGCCAGCTACCGCGACTTTCTGATATTCACGCATACCGTGGAGAATCTGGAAGGCGGCGTCATGCTGGATTTCGGAACCGCGATCATGGGCCCGGAAGTTTACCTGAAGGCGCTCTCGATGGTGCGCAACGTGGCGCGGCAGCAGGGCCGTTCCATCCAGCATTTCACCACGGCGGTATTCGACCTGGTGCCCATCCAGGGAGACATCCACCACGAGCTGCCAAAAACCGATCCGGGCTACTACTTCCGTCCGCACAAGACGATCCTGGTTCGAACCGTTGCCGACGGCGGCGAGAGCTTTTATTTTTGTGGAGATCATCGCGCCACGGTCCCGGCCTTGCGGCGCGCCCTGCTGGAGGCCGAGTGAATACGCCTGAAATCATCGCGGCGTTTTCCGGGCTCAAAGCCCTGGTGATCGGCGACATCTGTCTTGACCGCTGGTGCACTTATGACCCGGCGGTGACCGAACCTTCCTACGAAACGGGCATTCCGCGCCTGGGCATTGTTTCAACCCAGGTGACTCCGGGCGGCGGCGGAACGGTGGCCAACAACCTGGCGGCCCTGGGAGCGGGGCAGGTTGAGGTGATGGGCGTCCGGGGTGATGACGGATTCGGGTTTGAGCTGGAACAGGCGCTTGCCGCTCGCGGCATCGCAGCGGACCGCATGGTGAAGGCCCGGAACTGGCAGACGTTCACTTACACCAAACTGCTGAACAGCCGCACCGGCGAGGAAGACCAGCCGCGCGTCGATTTCATTTCCATCCGCCCTTTGCCCACGGAAGCGGAACAGGACCTGATCGAAAACGTTCTCTCAGCAGTCCCTTCCTTCGACGTCATTATTGTCGCCGACCAGGCCGAAACCGGCGCCGGCGGAGTGGTCACGCCGGCCCTGCGCGATTCGATAATTCGCCTGGCGGAAAAGTATCCGCAAAAGATTTTTCTCGCCGATTCCCGCAAGCGGGTCCACCTGTTTCGCAAGGTGATCCTGAAACCTAACCGCGATGAAGCGGAAGCCGCCAGCCAGAGCCTCTTCGGGAAAGTGGATTTCCCCGCCCTGCGGCGGCATCTTGAGGCCAAGGTCCTGATAGTGACTCACGGCCCCAGGGGGGCTCTGGTTATCCAGGATGAAGGAGAGGCGTGGGCGGAAACCCTCCCGGTTGAAAACCCCGTCGACATCTGTGGCGCCGGCGACAGCTTTGCCGCAGCCTGCGCAATGGCCCTGGCTGTCACCGGCGATCCCGTCACCGCGGCGCGCCTGGGCAATCTTGCGGCATCCGTCACCATCATGAAAAAAGGGACCGGCACCGCCTCACCGGAAGAAATCCTCGCCGCCGAACAGAAGCTTCCCTCCTGGAGCCCATCAAGACAGGCGGGGTAGCCCGCAACCCCTTCAACTCGTCAATCTTGCTCAGCAATTCCACACCCGGCGGGGCCCCGGCCCGCCAGTCATCCCGGATTTACAATCGGCGGTTTTACACAAATTTAACGCAGGGTACGCAACTGCCGGGACTTTAACGGCGTCTATCCCAACGTAGAACCCGAATGTCCACGGGGGCGCTGCGGATGCCCGAAAGAGAGGTGCAATGATGACGGAAGAAACAAGAAGGGCCTTTGGCCTGGATGACACCCAGCTATTGAAGTGGAGAATGGGAGGACGGTCCCAGAAAGCAAAGACGTTCCTGCTGGTTGCAGGTGTTGCCGTCATGGTTCTGCTTGGGATCAGGATGCTGGCGGCTGCGCCCCTGCCCCAGAACGGCGGACGTCGGATGCGCGGGCCCATGACACCCGCGGACCAGCTGGCCCGGATGACCAAACAATTGAAGTTGACCGACGAGCAGCAGGAGAAAATCAAACCCATCCTTGAAGAACAACATCAGAAGATGATGGACCTGCGGCAGGACACCTCGATGTCCCGTGAAGACCGTTTTGCGAAGTTCCGCGAGGTCCGGCAGGAGTCGCTGGAAAAGATCAAACCCATCCTGACTCCCGAACAGCAGAAGAAGTGGGAAGAGATTCAGCAAAAACGGCGGGAAAGACGCAGGGGTCCCAGGCCAAACCAGGGCTAGCACTCAGCAGCGTTTCCTGAGCCGATTCATTTCGATTGAATGCAAGGAGATTCCTTCAGCTAGTGAAAAGGACGGAGGCCTATGAAGATATTTGCAGGGGTACTTGTTTTCTTGCTTCTGGGAAGCGTCCCCGGGTGGGCGGTTCTTGGGGAGTATGAAAGTTCGGTCGCCACGGACCAGCAGCGCATGCACGCTCAGCTGCATCAGGTAGCCCGCCAGGGTTATTCCATCAAGCAGCTCAGCTCCCCCGACGGCAGAACGGTCAGGGAATACGTGTCGCCGAAGGGCATGGTGTTTGGCGTTGCGTGGCAGGGGCCCACGATGCCTGATCTGCAACAACTGCTGGGCTCTTACTTTGTGCAAATGAAACAGGCGTCCCGATCCCGGCGGCAGAGGGGCGGTCCGCTGGTGATACGAACGAAAAACCTGATACTGGTCAGCGGGGGCCATATGCGTTCCTTCCATGGGACCGCTTACGCGCCGAACCTCCTGCCAGACGGCGTGTCTGCGGAGGTGGTTCGATGAGATTTCCAGAAGGATGGTCCTTTCGGTTTACCCTGATATCCCTGATAGCGCTGGCGACACTGGCACTGGCCGGTTGCGGTGGAAGCAGTTCGAGTCCGAACCCTAACCCAACTCCCACCAAGGTCGACAACACCCAACCCATTCAAGTCAACCTGGGCCCGGCCAACGACTACCCCAACGGGGTTTTCACCACGGTCACCATCTGCGTGCCGGGCACTTCGACTTGCCAGGACATTCCGGACGTTCTGGTGGACACCGGCTCAGAAGGCTTGCGGCTGCTTTCCTCGCAAGTCACACTCAACCTGCCGGCAGTTACCGACAACAGCAGCAACCAGCTTCAGGAGTGCGTGGGGTTCAGTGACGGTTCATACGTGTGGGGTGCGGTTGCCTCAGCGGACATTAAAATGGCCGGAGAAAAGGGTTCGTCGGTCCCCATCCAGCTGATCGACAGCTCAAACCCCACCCAGTATCCCGTGCCGAACTCATGCGCCAGCGGCGGTGGCTCCAACGAAAACACCGTGGCGGCGCTTGGGGCCAACGGCATTCTGGGAATCGGAATCTTCCAGCAGGATTGTGGTTCGGCGTGTACTTCATCCTCCACCGCTCCATCATTGTATTATCTTTGCCCCAACTCGGTCTGCCAGGTTACGACAGTGCCGTTGACCTATCAGCTTCAGAACCCGGTCTGGACGTTCCCCCAGGACAACAACGGGGTGCTGATCTCCCTGCCGTCCGTCCCCGACACGGGGGCGCCGACGGTCTCCGGCTCGCTGATCTTCGGCATTGGGACGCAGTCTGACAACGCCCTGGGAAGCGCGCAGATTTATACCACAGACGCCTCCGGCAATTTCCAAACCACCTACAACAATATCGCCTACAACCAGAGTTTCATCGACAGCGGATCCAATGCGCTCTATTTCCTGGATTCGACGACGCTCGGCATTCCTGACTGTCACAATTATCCAGGCTGGTACTGCCCTGCCACGCCGACGAGTTATACGGTGACGAACAGCGGCCTGAATGGGACGTCCGGTCCGGTGACCCTCAACGTGGCCAACGCCGAGGCTCTGTTCCTGGCCAATGGCGGGCAGAACGCAGCCTTCAACAACCTGGCGGGCGACAGCGGGACCGACATCTCGTCAGACTACTTTGATTTCGGCCTCCCCTTCTTCTACGGCCGTGATGTTTTTGTCGGGATTGAAAATATGACCGGGCCGGGCAACGTTGTGGGCCCCTATTACGGCTATTAACGACGGGCCTGGAAAGCAGCATTGATCGATTGAAGTTTTGTGTCCTGGGTCTGATCTCACCGCTACGCGAATAGCGGCAAGCATCCCGCAGGGGAAGGTCCGGCGAATCTGCCAACCCTGGGCCTCCTCACGGGGCGTATTCTTCCGCCTCCACGTGCAATCCCCGATTCCGCCGGGCCTCGAACTCTCGAGCGTTCCGACTTCCTCCAATCGCAGCGTTGACCGGTGCCCCTCTCCGGCAAACGATCCCAGGCTCCGCAAAACTCTCACCATCGAACAAGCTCCCTGCCTGCTGAGGATTGCAAAATATGGTGACAAGGCTCGTCTGTAGCGCCGCCGTCCCGGCGGCACTTTTCAGGGCCGGCAAGATGCCGGCGCTACGGAAGTGCCTGTCACTCTATGATGCAATCCTCAGTAGAAACCGGACCCGGCACTGCAGCAGGGTAATGCCTTTGTGTGGTCTGGAAGGGAAGCCCAAAGAAAAGACACAAGGTTTTGAAGTTGATGATCGGGTACGGAAGATGATGAGGAAAGCCGGACATGTGGCAGGGCAAAAAGGAACGGCGGAGTCCCGTTACCACAAGACCCCGCCGCATTGGAGTGAGGATCGGCTCCGCCCTTATTTGCTTGGAGGCGTGGCCGGCATTCGCGGCCCCATGTGACGCTGAAAACCCCCGCGTCGAAAACCCCGATGGAATCCCATTCGAGATTCCTTCAGCTTGTTCCACTGCTCTTCCGTCAGGACGTTACGGCCGGCCAGCATGGCCTGGACTCGCGCCTTCTCAAGCGCAGCGCGCGCCTGCGATACCTGGTCAACCTGGGAGAGCACCTGGGCCTCGTCCGGATGATAGGTCTTCAACATCGGGCCCAGCATCACCTGCTGCTTTTCCAGGTCGGCGCGCAGGTCGATCATCTTCAAGCGGCTCGCCTGCGAAATCTTTTCGAGCTGCTGTTTCTGCTGGTCGCTCAGCCCGATTTTCTCGGCGACCTCAGGATTTCTCCACCAGGATCCCATTCGACCGCGGTGGGACCGCATCATCGGACCGGACCCCATCGGACCTCTCGCCCGCATTTCAAAAGTCCGTCCCCGCATCGGCCCGCCGGGGCCGCCCTGCACCGCTGCCGTATCAGGCCCATTCATGGGTCCCCCGGCCGGCGGGTCCTGCGCCAGGGCGACAGCGCCGAAGAGAGCCAAAACCGCCGCAATGCTCACAAGTTTTTTTACCATTTCATACCTCCCTTTTGTCAGGTTTCCCATCCTTGAACTTCATGCCAGAGAGCAGTGTCACAACCGTGGTCGTGTCAAATCCCGTCAATGTCGCAAGCATGGTTTCCACGGCTTCTCTGACCTCGCACCTTCATTGTCCATCAAATTGCGTGGAGTGAAGTTAAAGCCTGCGTAAATTCTGGTTTCGCTCTCTGCGGGAGGCGCTGCTGATGACGGAGGTCAAATGGGAGGACCGTTCTTGCAGTGTTGTTCAGGCTGGACATTCATCAGGAAGGCTGTCCAATAAACTTATAACCCAGGCCACGAACGGTAAGGAAGTGGCGGGGATTCTGCGGATCCTGTTCCAGCTTCTGCCGCAGCATCCAGATGTGGGCGTCGACGGTGCGTGTCAGCGTGGCTTCGTCATAACCCCAGACCTCCCGAAGGAGTTCTTCACGGGAAACGGTTGTGCCCTGCTGCCGGATAAAGTACCCCAGCAATTCGAATTCCCGCGCCGACATCTCAACCGGCTTGCCGTCGCGCCGCACCGTCGTGCTGGGGAAGTCCACGGTCACGGGCCCGAACTGGAAAGTGGAATCACGGTGGCTGCTTTGCGATGACGACGCTCTGCGCAGCAGCGCTTCAATACGCGCCAGCAGTTCGGAAGAATCGAAGGGCTTGGCAAGGTAATCGTCGGCCCCGAGCTTGAGGCCGGAGACCCTGTCCTCAACCTGGCCGCGAGCGGTCAGCATGATAATCGGAGTGCGAACGGCGCGCCGCCGCAGAGTGCGGCAGACCTCAAACCCGTCCTTGTGCGGCAGCATCACGTCCAGGACGATGAGGTCAAAACCGCCCTCGGACGCGCGATCGAGCGCTTCCTGGCCATCCTGCACGTTCTCCACCTGGAAACCCTTGCTGGCCAGAAGATCGGTGAGGGTCAGCACCAGGGCGGCGTCATCTTCCACCAGCAGGAGCCTGGGTTGAAGAAAAGTTTTTCGTTTCATGCCTGCGCCCTCGCTCGGGGTTCATCCAGACTGTCGTGCAACGGATTTCTGATTACACAGCCTTGCGTTCAGGTTCTGAAACAGCGGGCAGGTGGATCGTAAAGCGCGTTCCCTTCCCTTTCGTGCTTTCCACACTCACCCTGCCACCCTGCGCCTCAATATGGTGCTTAACGATGCTCAGTCCGAGCCCGGCCCCGGGCACTGTTGAGGCCAGCACGCCCTGGCCGCGATAGAACGGCTCAAAGATGTGCGCCAGGTCCGCCGGGTCAATACCGGGTCCATGGTCTTCCACCGTGATCTGAACTTCCTTTGGGTCCGCCATTGGGACCACTCGCGGCGGTAACTCGAAGCCACCGGCCGGCGCCACCGTATTTGATGGCGTTCGCAAAAAGGTTCTTCACGGCGCTTTCCACCGAAGAGGCTTCCGCCAGAACCAGCGGCAGATTCTCCTCCACATTTCTTTCCACCTGCCATCCGCCGTCGTGCAGTGAGGGCCCATATTCAGCGAGCGCACGCTCCACCATGGCCGCCGCGTCGGTCGGAACAGGTTCGTAACGCTTCACACCCGACTGAATGCCCGCATAACCCATCACCTGCTCGATCAGGTCGGTCAGGCGGCGGGCCTCATTCTGGACCAGGGCGCCATACTCCCGCACCCGGCTCGTTTTTCTCACCACACCACTCGAAAGGTTAAACCCGGCGGATTGAATCGAGGCGAGCGGAGTCCTGAACTCGTGCGAAATTCCGGCGACAAATTCCATCTCGCGGCGCGCGAGCTCGCGAGCACGGTGAGTGGTGATCACCAACGAGCCCATGCTGATCGCCAGCAATAAAAGCACGCCGAACCCCAGGGCCAGGTTACGCCGCCGCGTCCGGGCCACCAGCGCATCAATCGAACCCGACTTGTTCTTCACCACCAGGACCCAGGCGCTTGCCTCTCCGGAATTTCTCCGCTCAACAACCGCCCGGCAAGGCTGCTCCGGGTGCGCCTGGAGGGGCGCCGGCCATGGAAACACCCATGCGATCCGGCGTCCTGGCACGCTGCGAAAGCCGCCGTGCGCGGCCACGGAACAGGCCTCCCATTTCCCAGTAGGAGCAAAAGCCGGGCATCCCCGTCCGGCGAAGAAAACGACGACAGCGTCAGGCCCGGCTCAGAGCAAAAACGATTCCACGCGGATCGCCTGCCAGAATCGGCAACCCGGTAACCGGCCAGTCCCGCCCCGCCAAAGCTTCGTTCAACCAACTGGGGCAGCACGTGCTGCTTGAGGTAGTTGAGATTGATTTCAAGAAGCACCAGCCGTGCAGCCGGCCCGGAAATGGAGGACGAAGGCCTGACCGGGAAGACGCCTGCCGCCAGGAGCTTAGCCCCCGGACCGTGCTCCTCGTGCTCGGTGAAAACTTCCGGGTGCGAGCAGCTCCTGCCGCCCCGCGTGCGCTGGGTCCCTGCCCCAATCGACGACCGTGCCCATCCGCTTCCACCAGAGGAACCACGATCACCGGACGATCTCCATCGACAGCGAAGGGAAAACCACTCGGCCGAAATAAGAAAAACCGTCCCGTCCGGCGGGTCCCGTTCCGTTCCATCCGAGGGCGGAACATTTCGAGGGATGGGGGCCAGGGTTCCGCTTGAACTTTCCACTCGCGGATATCAAGCCTCCGGTACTGCAGCCTTCCCTCGGAATCCATGGTGGCCACGCTGAGGGATGAAACCAGCGGGCCGTTGGAATCATTGCTCCGCCATTGCAAGTAAAAACCTGCGAGGTATTCATCCAGGGCAGACACCGTGTTCGCCCGGGTATGGGACGGAACGTGGCGCGGATTTCCAGAAGCGGCGCACGAACTCTCCCCGAAAACTGCGCATCGCCGCGCTGAGGAATTCTTCCTGCTGTTCACGGTCCGCAAGGCTGGCCCGGTTGATCCAGCCGTAGAGCAGGCTGCCGGCCAGCACCAGCCCCGCTGCAAAAACCGCCATGGTCAGCAGCGGCAAATTCGACTTGGATAGATTCCAACGCATTCAATTGAATTATATAACGCGCAAGGGCTGCCGAGACCCTGCCGAACCCCGCCAGAAGCGACTTTACGAGGATTTTACAGCGGGCTTTTCCGGGGGTGGCGCATGTGTCGCGGCTTTTGCGATGTCTGCGGCAGGCAGGAACTTGAGAATTCCCCCTGCGTTCGGGGAAGTTAGCTACAATTGGAGCCACCAACGGAGCAGCTCCCGCTCCGCGCGGAAAAATATCTGAACGCCACGGACAGCGTGTTGCCGTCTTTACCGGTGAGGCTTGCGAATGCCCGAATCGAGCGAAGGCGTGTTGAGCGAAACGTTCCCAATCACTGCCGCTTCCACGGATGAGATGGAAACGGCGGTGCGGCAGCACTCGCGCTTTGTCTACGCCGTCGCTTACTCCGTGCTCCGCAATCATCACGACGCGGAAGACGCCGCCCAGGAAACCTTCGTCCGCTTCTGGAGGCATCGGCGAAGGTGGAGACTGATTCGCAACCGCCGGGCATGGCTGGCGCGCACGGCCTGGCGCGTGGCCCTGGACGCGCGGAAGAAGGGCGCTCGGGACGACTCATCCATTTCGCTCAGCGAGTCCGCGGAGGTAATCTCGCAGCTTCGGGCTGCGGGCACGCCTGCGGATGAAATTGCAGCCCGTGGTGAGATGACAGCGCTGCTCGACCGCCTGTCGAATCACTGCCGGAGGAGCTTCGCCACCCATGTACGCTTTCACTTGCAAAGGAGCTCACATCGCCGGAAATTGCCGCCATCCTGGGCATTCCGCAAGGCACCGTCCGCCAGCGAATGTGGCAGGCACGGCAGATTCTGAAAGAGAAGCTTTCAGTTTTGCTTGAGGGAAAACATGGAAGATAACGACCGGTTTGTTGACGAACTCCTGGATTCCGCTCTCGCTCACCAGCGCAGAGCGGAGCCACATCCCGGCTTTGAAGGCAGAATCATGGAGCGCGTCCATGCGGCGGCAAGCGAGCGAGACACAGGAACGAATGTTTGGAAATTGTGGGTGGCTGCTGCAGCAACTGCAGCAGTCGTTGTGACGTTCGTCGCGATTTATGTGGCAAATCGTTCGCCTAGCCCTGCGCCTCAAATATCGCAGGCCGGGAATGCCGTCTCTGCGCCGACGCCCACGGAAAAGTTGAAAGCGAATTCAGAACCAATTCCAGCCGCCGACCCTGCGCCGAAAGTTCCTGAACCAAAGCGGGTCGCACGCCGCGAAAGGAAACCATCGCGCCGGGCTCAAGTGCATCACTGGCCGTCGCAGTTCCCTACCCCGGCGCCGCTGACGCCGGAAGAGAAAGCCCTGGTTCGGTATGTCCAGCGAGACGCCACCGGAGGTGTTGTCTGCTTCCCTTTTCAAAGACCAATCCGCGGTTCAGCCGGTGGAAATCAAGCCTTTGAAAATCGCGCCGCTGGAGATAAAACCCCTAGCTTTGGGGTCAACCGGAGAAGAAATTCAGTAGCTCGTGCAGCGAACAAAATTGTCCTGCACATTGGAGAATGCCATGAGAAAAACAAAGTCGGACTGTCTTAATCCTGACCTCGGCCGTGATGTTGGCGCTCGTGGGAACGCATGCCACCGCTGCACCGCAGCCTGTGGGGCAGGAACAAAGCGCACCGACAGCAAAAAAGGAAGCCCCGCCGGACTTCAACATTTACCGCGTGAGCTACAAGGTGAACGAAGTGGAGAACGGCAAAACCATCAATTCCCGTTCATATACTCTGATGACGCAGGTCGGGAATAGGGCCAGCACTCGCATTGGAAGCCAGGTACCGTATAGCACGGGGAAGGATATTCAGTATCGGGACGTGGGGATGAATATCGATTGCACCCTCAGGAGACAGGGAGGGAATCTGCTCGTGAATACAAGACTCAATATGAATACTGTTGCGGGCAAAGAAACGATGCCTTCGGGGGCGTCCAACCCTGTATTTGGCAGATTTCAAATCGAGGATGTAACATCTGCCACAATCGGGAAACCAACATTCGTGGGGTCTATCGACGATGTCGCCTCAATAAAGCATTACGTTATCGAAGTCACGGTCACCAAGGCCAGGTAAACCTTAATCCTCAATGCCTTCACCCAGAGGGCGCAGAGTTCATCGGGCTGGGAGAGGGGGCCGCTCTGCCCCGCTTGTGCCGCAGATCACTTGCAACCTGACGGCAGAGTTATATACTTCCAAGCCGTCAGGAGACCCAACATGCCAAATGTTCCCAATAAACTCTCAAGCATTTCTCGTCTTGTTTTGTTGTCATTGGCGGCGGTGGTTGCGGCCGTCGCACTCGCAGGCCCGGCGCGCGCGCAGCAACTTTCGCAGGCTGAGATTGACCGCCGGCGGACGCGCTGCTTGCCAAACTGACTCTGCAGCAGAAAATCAAACTGATCGGCGGCGTGGACAGCATGTTCACCTACGCCATGCCGCAGATCGGACTGCCGCGCCTGAAGATGTCAGACGGGCCGGTGGGCGTCCGCGTCTGGGGCCCCAGCATCGCCTACGCGGGCGGCATTGGACTCGCGGCTTCATGGGACCCGGCGCTGGCCCGCAAGGTGGGCGTGGCGCTGGGCCGGGACGCGCGGGCGCGGGGCGTCCACTTTCTGCTGGGCCCGGGCGTCAACATCTACCGCGCGCCGATGAATGGCCGCAACTTTGAATACTTTGGAGAAGACCCTTACCTGGGCGCCCAAATCGTCGTGGGTTACATCGAAGGCGTACAGAGTGAGCGCGTGGTGGCCACCGTCAAGCACTATGACGCCAACAACTCCGAATACGACCGCCACGGCATCAATTCCATCATCGATCCGCGCACGCTGCGGGAAATCTATCTGCCCATCTTTGAAGCCGCGGCCAGGCAGGCGCACGTGGGCGCCTTCATGGATTCCTACAATCTCATCAACGGCGAGCACGCCACCCAGAACGCATTTCTCAATACGGAGGTCCTGAGAAAAGACTGGGGCTACCGCGGCATCATGATGTCCGACTGGGGCGCCACCTACGACGCCGTTGCGGCGGCTAACGGCGGGCTCGATCTTGAAATGCCCTCGGGAAAATTCATGAACGCGAAGAACCTGCTGCCGGCCATCAAGGCGGGCAAGGTGTCTGAGGCCACCATCAACGAAAAGGTCCGCCGGATTCTGCGCGTCGCCATACGCTTTGGCTGGCTCGATCACGACCAGACGGACCTGAACATTTCCAAGTACAGCCGGGAATCGCTGGCGACGGCGCTGCAATCGGCCAAAGAAAGCATGGTGCTGCTGAAGAATGAAGGGCACCTGCTGCCGCTCGATCTCAGCAAGGTCCACACCATCGCCCTGATCGGGCCGAACGCCTTCCCGACTCCCAATTCCGCGGGCGGCAGCGGCCACGTCACGGCTATCGCTCCGGTCAGCTTTCTTGAAGGATTGACGCATTCCCTGCCCCACACAAAGGTCCTGTGGAACAGCGGCGTGAAGGAACTCTCCAGCCTGCTCAGTTCGCGGCGGGCCGGGAACAACTTCTCAACCGACGATCAGGGCGCACATCCGGGTCTGACCCAGGAAGAATTCGACAACGGAACCATCAGCGGCAAGCCTGACCGAACCCGTGTGGTGCCCGGCGTGCAGTTCTGGGGTGGCATCCAGTACGCTCCGCCTTCCAGCAAGAAGCTGGCTATCCGCTGGACGGGCTACTACACGCCGAAAACTTCCGGGCCGCAGGAATTCATCGTCGGCTCCATCGCCCGCGACACCTACCAGCTCTACGTCAACGGCAAAAAGGTGCTGGAGGGGCTGCCGGGCCGCGGCGAGCCCCAAAGCCTGGAAATCAATCTCTCAGCGGGCAAGGCTGTTCCGGTGCGGCTGGACTACCAGCCGGACACAACCAGAATCCGGATTGGATTCAACGCCCTGCCTGCCGCCGACATGCTCGATCCCGAGGCCACAAAGGTGGCCGCAAAGGCTGACGTTGTGGTGCTCTCCGTAGGCTTCGACTCGGAAACCGAAGGCGAAGGTCACGACCGCACCTACGCGCTGCCTCCGGGACAGGTAGATCTCATCAAGGCGGTTACGGCCGCGAACCCGCACACCGTCGTTGTCCTCACCTCCGGCGGCAGCGTGGCCACTGCCGGCTGGCTCAGCCGCGTGCCGGCGTTTCTGGAATCGTGGTACGGCGGCTCGGAAGCCGGCAAGGCGCTGGCGGACGTTCTGTCTGGCCGTACCAATCCATCCGGCAAACTGCCCATCACCTGGTGGAAACGCGTTGAGGACAACCCCACCTGGAACAACTACTATGAGCCGGCCGGTTCACGTGACGTCCACTATCGCGAAGGCATCTTCCTCGGCTATCGCGCTTATGGGCACAACGGCCAGCCGGCGCCGCTGTTCCCGTTCGGCTTCGGGCTTTCCTACACCACGTTCGCCTTCAGCAACCTGAGCGTCAGTCCAACAACCGCCAGCCCGAACGGGCCCATCAACGTCAGCTTTGACGTCAAGAATACCGGCCAGCGCGCGGGCAGCGAGGTCGCCGAAGTCTACGTCAGCGACCCGTCGGCCACCGTGCCGCGTCCGGATATCGAGCTGAAAGGTTTTGAGCGCGTCACGCTCAATCCCGGCGAGACGAAGCACGTGAGTCTCAAGCTCGACAAACGCTCGCTGGCCTACTGGGACGTAAAATCGAACGGCTGGAAAGTCGATCCCGGCACGTTCGTGGTTTCCGTCGGCGACAGCTCCGAAAACCTGCCGCTCAAGGAAAAGTTTACGGTGCGGTAGGTTGGCAGGTGGCATGTGGCAGGTGGTAGGTCGCAGGTGGAATGTGGGAGCCACGGTCAACCGGCCTCCCGGTTGACCGTGGACATGTTTGCTGGCGAAAGGACTACGGCAAAGACCCGCTGACGTGGCTACTAGCGCCACAGACAGCAGCTGCGGCTACTGGCTCTTTGTCCCTGCCTCGGCAAAGACACCGGCGATGATCTGTTTGGCTTCGTCCTGGATTTTGTGCAGATGGTCTTCTCCAACAAAACTTTCGGCGTAGACTTTGTAGACGTCTTCGGTTCCGGAGGGCCGGGCGGCGAACCAGCCGTTGGCCGTCACCACTTTAAGCCCGCCGATGGGCTGGCCGTTGGCGGGAGCGGTGGTGAGCATGGCTTCGATCTTTTCGCCTGCCAGTTCGGAGGTTTTCACCTGCTCGGGCGTGAGCCCTTTAAGAATTGCCTTCTGCTCCGGCGTGGCGGGAACGTCGATGCGCTCGTAGGCTGGTGCGCCGAATTCGTTTGTCAGTTCCGAATAAAGCTCGCCGGGATCATGTCCCGTCACCGCCGTCATCTCGGCCGCCAGCAGGCCCATGATCATGCCGTCTTTGTCGGTGGTCCAGACCACACCATCGCGCCGCAGGAAGGACGCTCCGGCGCTCTCCTCGCCCCCAAACCCCAGCGAGCCGTCGAGCAAACCTTCGACAAACCATTTGAACCCGACCGGAACCTCCACCAGCTTGCGGCCCAGTTTGGCCGCCACGCGATCGATCATGCCGCTGCTCACCAGTGTCTTGCCGACGCTCGCCCGGGCCTGCCATTCCGGGCGGTTCCGGAACAGGTAGGAAATTGCCACCGCCAGATAGTGGTTGGGATTCATCAGCCCGGCGCTGCGGGTGACGATGCCGTGGCGGTCATGGTCCGTGTCACAGGCAAAGGCCACGTCAAAGCGGTCTTTCAGCGAGATCAGCGCCGCCATGGCGTAGGGCGAGGAGCAGTCCATGCGAATCTGCCCGTCCCAATCCAAGCTCATAAAGCGGAAGGTTGGATCAACCAGCTTGTTGACCACGGTCAAAGCCAGACTGTAGCGTTCACTGATGCGGTCCCAATAGGCCACACCCGCTCCGCCCAGCGGATCGACGCCAATTTTCAGGCCCGCGCCGCGAATGGCTTCAATATCAACCACAGCATTAAGATCATCGATGTAAGTTGTTGCGTAGTCATGCCTGTGGGTGGTCAGCGCCTTAAGCGCTTTTGCCAGCGTCACCCTGCGCACTCCGGCAAGCCCGCCTTCCAGCAGGGCATTCGCGCGCTTTCTGCAATCCAGCTGGTGATGGTGGTATCGGCGGGTCCGCCGTCCGGAGGGTTGTACTTGAAGCCGCCGTCTTCCGGAGGATTGTGGGAAGGCGTAATCACAATTCCGTCAGCCCGCGCTGCTTTCGGCTGGCTGTTGTGGGTCAGGATGGCATGCGACAACACCGGCGTGGGCGTGTAGCCATCGTCCCGGTCAACCATCACGTCAACTTCATTGGCTGCCAGGACTTCCAGCGCCGTGGCATAGGCAGGCTCCGACAGAGCGTGGGTGTCTCTGGCCAGGAAGAGTGGACCGGCGATCTTCTGCTCGCGGCGATAGTCACAAATGGCCTGGCTGATGGCAAGGATGTGCCCCTCATTGAAAGAGTTCGAGAATGACGAGCCGCGATGCCCGGAGGTTCCAAAGGCCACCCTCTGCGCGGGTACGGCAGGGTCGGGCCGCCCGGCATAATAAGCTGTGATCAACCGCGGAACATTCACCAGCATCGAAGGATCGGCCAACTGCCCGGCCCGGGGATGTGCCATAAGTCTTCGTCCTCCGTCAGATTGTCAAATTGCAAGCAGGCAAGGAAATTTTTCAGTGTGTATCAGCTTCAAGACTGCACTTCTGGAAGTAACATTGTAACACCATCAGGAGAGGCTTTCCCGGAGGGGGCCTCTGTCACGAAAAGGGCCTGGCGGTGCTATAATATGAAGATTTAGAGAGTTGCAGGGGAGCCTATGTACTCCGTCTTGTTATGGCTGGCTTTAATCCTCTACTTTGTGGGCATCGTGCTGACAGTACCGTCCGTGATGCGGCATCGTCCCTCTCTGTCGTCAGCGTCACTCACGGCTCTTGGCGTGGGGCTTGTCCTCCACGCCTCGTCGCTGGCTGCGAGGGCAGTTCAGTTGCACCGCCTTCCGGTGATTGACGTGCAGAGTGCGCTTTCGTTTTTTGCGTTTCTGGTGACGCTGGCCTTTTTCCTGGCGTATTTGCGCTACCGGATCAACGTTCTGGGCATTTTCATGCTGCCGCTGGTTTTTGTCCTGACGCTGTTTTCGGCGCTTCGGCCTGGGCCATCTTTCCAGTCGACGGCCTTCCGCAGCGGCTGGCTGATGGTCCACATCAGTTGCATCATGCTGGGCTATGTGGGTTTTTTTCTGACCTTTGTCGCGGCTGTCATGTACCTGATCCAGGAGCGCCAGCTGAAATCCAAGAACCCCCAGGAAACTTATTATCGGCTGCCTTCGCTGGAAGTGTGTGACCAGCTTTACTTCCGGTCGCTCATGTTTGGACTGCCATTCCTGACGGTGGGGATCCTCACAGGTTTCGTGTGGGCGGCCCGCGCCTGGCACGGCTCGTGGGAGTTGGATCCAAAGATCCTTGCGGCGCTGATCACCTGGCTCATTTACCTCTTCCTGTTTTCTGCGCGTTTGAGCGGGACCTGGACAGGCCGGCTTTCAGCCTACGTGGCCATTGTGGGATTTGCCGCGATTATGGTGACCTTTGTAGGCATCAGCTTTGTGAGCGGCTGGCACGGGTACATACCCCGTCTGGGCAGAGCCCCCTGATGTGATGTAGCTCACATACGATTATGGCGGAATGACGGAAAATATTGAGTACTGGCGAAGTGAAAAGAAGATGAACCTCGCTTTAATGGGAATCAACCATCGGACGGCCCCAGTGGAAGTCCGGGAACGGATGAGCATTCCGGAATCACGTCTGCGAGAGGCCATTTCCGATCTGTTGCAGCGTGATGGCATTGACGAGGGTCTGATCCTTTCCACCTGTAACCGCGTGGAAGTCGTCGCCAGCGTCCGGGAGCATGTTGCGCCGGAGCCCATCATTCGCAAGTTTCTGGCAGATCACCATCAATGCAATCTGGCGGAATATGAAAATCACTTCTACTATCACCGCCAGCAGGAAGCCATCGAGCACCTGTTCCGGGTGGCCTCAAGCCTGGACTCGATGATCGTCGGCGAGCCCCAGATTCTCGGCCAGTTAAAGCAGGCTTACAGCGCAGCCCGGGAAGTCGGAGCCCTGAATGGGACGCTGAACGAAATCAGCCTGCAGGCCCTGGCCGTGGCCCGAAAGGTCCGGCGAAAAACCGAGATTGGGGCCTCCGCGGTCTCCGTTTCATATGCGGCCGTGGAACTGGCCCGTAAGATTTTCGGCGACCTGACGGGAAAAACCATCCTGGTTGTCGGTGCGGGCAAAATGAGCGAGATTGCTGCCAGGAACCTGATCCGGAGCGGCGCGGGCTCCATTCTGGTGGCGAATCGCACCTATGACCGCGCGGTCGAGCTGGCCAACGCCTTTCACGGTAAGGCCATCCGCTTTGAGCAGATGCTGGACCATGTGGAGAAAGCCGACATCGTGATTTGCTCGACGGCTGCGCCGCACTACGTGATCCACCGCCACCATGCAGAACAGTGGCTCGCGGCACGGAAAAACCGGCCGATGTTTTTTGTGGATATTTCGGTGCCGCGCAACATCGATCCAGCCGTGAATGAACTTGATAACGCCTTCGTTTATGATATTGACGATCTCGGCCAGGTGGTGGAAGCCAACAAGAAACAGCGCGAACGCGAAGCCGTCTGGGCGGAAGAAATCATTCAGCAGGAAGTGCAGAAGGCCATGCGCCGCCTCGCTTCGCGGGAAATTGTGCCGACGATTGTGGCGCTTGAGCAGCGACTCGAAACCATTCGAGAGAATGAGCTTGAGCGCTATCGCGGCCGATTGAGTGCCCTGACACCGCAGCAGCGTGAGGCCGTTGATGCTCTGACGCACGGCATCCTGAATAAAATCCTTCACGGCCCGATTACGGAACTCAAGAGCGGTGTCGGCCGCCCGGAGCAGAGTTCGCTGGTATCCATGGTCCGCAAGATGTTTGGTGTCGCGGAGTGACGCGCTGCATCCATGGGGCATTTTGAATTCGTTCATAGCTTTTCAACTTTCAGGAATGGTTCTGCGTTTTCGGCGAACCTTCTGAACTTATTGCCAACCTCATGAAGATTACGATCGGTTCACGCGGCAGCGCACTGGCTTTGTGGCAGGCAAACTGGGTCAAGGACCGCCTGACGTCCACCGGCCACGAAATCACAATCAAGATCATCAAGACCAGTGGCGACAAGCTCCAGAATGCGGCACTGGCCGCGTCTGGCACCAAGGGGCTGTTCATCAAGGAAATTGAAGAAGCGCTCCTGGCCGGGCAGGTGGACCTTGCCGTGCACAGCATGAAAGATCTTCCCACCGACCTGCCCGAAGGCCTCGGAGTGGCGGCTGTGCCGGAGCGGGAAAACCCCCACGATGCACTTGTCTCAAAAGGCGGGCTGCCCTTGCAGCAACTGCCGACCGGAGCAAGAATTGGAACCAGCAGCCTGCGACGGCAGTCCCAACTTCTGGCCTTGCGTCCCGATCTCAAGGTTGTTCCGATGCGGGGAAATGTAGATACTCGTCTGCGAAAGCTCGAACGGGGCGACTGTGAAGCCCTGGTGCTCGCCGGCGCGGGATTGAAGCGCCTGGGATTTGCGTCGCACATCACAAGCTGGTTCAGCGATTCTGAAATATGCCCGGCAGTCGGGCAAGGGGCCCTTGCCATCGAAATCAGCATCCAGAATACAGCCGTGGGCGAGGCGGTTGCGCAGCTCGACCATTCATCCACTCATCAGGCTGTCCGCGCGGAAAGGGCCATGCTCGAGGCGCTGGGTGGCGGATGCCAGCTTCCCATCGCGGCGTACGCAAAACACGACTCGGGGGATTTGCATCTGACGGGTGTGGTTGCCGAACCTGATGGCACGCGGCTGCTTAGGGTATCCGCCAACGGGAAGCCTGAGGATCCGGAACATTTGGGAAAACAGGTGGCGGAGAAACTATTACGACAGGGCGCGAGCGAACTGCTCAACCATTCAGACCATTGATCCCAGGCAGGTTTTGTGATGCTCCCGTCATTGACATCCTCCCTCCGGCGCTTGACTGGTTGATATGAGCGGAAAAGTTTATCTTGTCGGCGCTGGGCCGGGCGATACCGGCCTCCTGACGCTCAAGGGCAAAGCTGCCCTTGAACGCGCTGACTCCGTCATCTACGACTTTCTTGCCAACGAAGATCTCCTGCGCTACACACCTTCAGGTTGTGAGAGGGTTTGTGTGGGCAAGCGGCCGGGGGAAAAGACGCTTCTCCAGGAAGAGATCAATGAGCTGCTTGTCAGCAAGGCCGCAGAGGGAAAGGTTGTGGTCCGGCTGAAAGGGGGAGACCCTTTCATTTTCGCGCGCGGAGGTGAAGAGGCGCAGGCGTTGGCAAAGGCGGGCATTGCGTTCGAAGTTGTCCCGGGAGTCTCGTCGGGATATGCTGCGCCGGCCTACGCGGGAATTCCTTTAACCCATCGGGAATTGTCATCGAGCGTCACCTTTCTGACCGGCCACCAGGACCCATCAAAATCGCCAACAGGGGTTGACTGGACGAAACTTGCCACGGGAGCGGACACGCTGGTCCTTTTCATGGGGATCCGCAATCTGGCGGAAATCAGCGAGGCACTCATCAGGGAGGGGCGGGGCGCAAACACCCCTGTTGCCGTCATTCGCTGGGGCACCCGCGCGGGGCAGCAAACCGTGACGGGAACTTTGGCTGATATCGCGACCAGGGCCGCGGGCATTGAAGCGCCCGCTGTCGTCGTGGTGGGAGACGTTGTCGGCCTGCATGATGAATTGAATTGGTTTGAGCGCCTTCCGCTTTTCGGGAAACGCATTGTGACAACACGGACACGAGAGCAGTCCGGAGCCCTCAGTGAAATCCTCGTGGGATTGGGCGCTGAGGCCGTCGAGGTTCCGGCCATCGAGATTCGCGATCCCCAATCGTGGCAGTCCATGGACCAGGCCATCGGCCGGCTGGAAGAATTTGATTATCTCGTGTTCACATCAGCCAACGGCGTCAGGAAATTTCTGGCCCGCCTTCCGGAGTGCGGCCGCGACGTGCGTGACCTGAAGGGACTACAGATCGGAGCCATCGGACCGGGTACAGCGGCTGAACTTGCAGCCACCGGCATCCGGGTTGATTTCCTGCCCAGAGAATACAGGGCGGAAGGACTGATTGAGCATTTTAAGGACGTCGATGTTCGAGGGAAGGGCTTCCTGATCCCGCGGGCGAAGGTTGCCCGGGATATTCTTCCCCGCACGCTCGAGGAACGGGGCGCGCATGTCGAAGTTGTCGAAGCCTATGAAACGGTGCAACCCCGGATTGCCCCGGGGGAACTCGAGCGGCTGCTCACGCCCACGCCGGACGCGATTACTTTCACCAGCTCGTCCACCGTAACAAACTTTGTGAAGCTGATGGAGAGCGAAAAACTTCACGAGATCCTGAAAGAAGTTGCCATCGCAACGATTGGTCCCATCACCTCCGAAACGGTCCGGAAGCAGGGCCTGAAGGTTTCTGTTGAAGCCATGGATTCAACGGTTGCAGGCCTTGTCCAGGCATTGCAAGACTACTTCCGCATTTCAGAACGAACCAGTTCAGGCCGTCTCTCCTGATGGAACAGGCCACGGCCGGTTGAGTTCCTGAAGAGATAACCCGCCGGCGGAAGTTCTCAGAGGTTCAGCAGTTCCCGAAGCTTCCGGGTCTGGGCCCGGCTCACCGGGATTTCTGTTTCCTGGCGGTCCTGCATCTTCAACTGATAGGAGCTCTTAAACCAGGGAACCACTTCTTTGATTCGGTTGATGTTGACAAGGTAGGATCGATGGGCACGCCAGAAAATGTTGGGATCCAGGTTGTTTTGCAGCTCTTCTACGGTTCGGAAATTCGACTGCCCGTCAAGATCCTTCGTCACAATCCTGATCACGCCGTCCTCAATGGTCGCATAAATAATGTCTGAAGAGTCCACCAGGACCATGCGGTTTCCACTCTTGACCACAAGTTTGCTGGACTGCACGGCAGGGCGTTCTTCAATCATGTGCACCAGGCGATCCAGCTTCTGGAAAGCTGCTTCAGACGCTTCCAGCATCCCACTCACCCGTTGCAAGGCCTTATCCAGCCGGTTCCGCTCGATGGGCTTCAGCAGATAGTCGACGGCATTCACCTCAAACGCGCGGACGGCATAGTGGTCATAAGCAGTGACAAAAATAAAATAAGGCAGGCGGGCATTTCGATCGAGCAGTTTTTTAATGACGCCAAAACCATCCAGGCCGGGCATTTGAACGTCCAGAAACACAAGGTCGGGGCCCAACTCGCGAACCAGGCTCACCGCCTCCACGCCATTCTTTCCCTGCCCGATGATCTCGACATCCGGAACCTGCTTTAACAGGTATGCCAGTTCATCCCTTGCAGGCTGCTCATCATCCACAATGAGTGCGGATATCTTCATTGTGTACCTTCCAGTTTTTCGTTGACCCCGAAACCGATGAGTCTAATAAGAGAATCAGTATACCAGCCTGCAGGAAGCCTTGATACGCCCGAGCCTTCACAGGACGGCCCCGGCACGCTACGCAGTTCCGGCCAGGAATTCCCGTCCAGGGGTTTGATTTGTGATACGATGTGCCGGAACGAGGGCCTCTGAAACTCTGGAAAGAGGCCGGTTCTCAACCTCATGTAAGCCCGTTTTAGAAAGGAGCGGCTATGAAACGCCGAATCCTAACGGTCATTCTTGCAGGACCTTTGTTGTTCGGGCTGCCCATTCTTCAATCACTCCACGGTCAAACCTGCAACGACGACGAAGGAATGGTCAAGAGCTACGTGCAAAGCCTGACTGACCTGGTTGGCACTGTCAAGAAAGAAAGCCTCTCTGATTTTCAAAAGGATTACCACGAACAAAGTTGTCTTAGCCGGCTCACGCTTTCGCTGGGAATTGTCAGCAACCTGATCGATTGCCTGAACAAGGCGGCCAAAGACCCTGCAGCCACCCCGGCACAACTCGCCGCGATCAAAACCGAGCTTGCAAGCTATACCAAACTCAAAACTGCGCTGGAACAGGACCGAGACGCTTTGAAGGCTGCCAAGGACACGAAAACCGCCAAATCGATTATAGAAAAGTTTGTTCTCACAGCCTGACCGGCACAGGCCCTTGGGATGCAATCCTGCGCCGTGTTTCAATGGTTGACGCGCGGAACTTCCCGCGGCTGACCAACGGGAGGTACTGCTTTCCACATGAAATCTCAGGTTCGAGTTCTCAGCAGCAAGAGTCTTTATAACGGACGGGTGCTTCACGTCAAGCTTGACCGCGTAATTGAGCCAGGCGGCGTTGAGGCAACACGTGAAGTCGTGGAACATCACGGTTCGGTCGTTGTCATCCCGCGGCTTCCCAATGGGCACATCATTCTGGTTCGGCAGTTCCGATACCCTGCCCGGAAACGCCTGTGGGAACTCGTTGCCGGGTCCATGGAGCCCGGCGAGAGCGTCATTCGTGCGGCCCGCCGGGAATTGCAGGAAGAAACGGGTTACAGTGCAGGTACACTGAAGCGTCTCTTCTCCTTTTATCCCAGTCCCGGCTTTTTGACCGAAAAGATGCATTTGGTGGAAGCCCGGGATTTGAAGCTATCCGAAGCAAACCCCGAGGACGATGAGCGGATCGAGGTGGGAGAATTTTCGAAAGCGCAGCTTAGCAATCTCCTGCGCGAGAAGAAGATCATCGATGGGAAAACGCTGGTGGGGTTGCTTTGGGACCGTTGGCGTTGAAGCACCAGCAGGGCTAACCATAGGCACTTCTATAATTTGAACATCTCTACTTAAGAGTCAATATTCTCTTGACAAGCGGATTCCTAAATATATACTTAGTCGCCAAGGAGTTTGTGTGGTGTTCGGATCGGGCAATCGTTTTTAATGGTAAGGCCGGGAATCGAGGGTGATTCCCGGCCTTTTCCCTTTTGGACTCTTCGCAGGGGCGATCGAGCACCAATGCTCAGCGACTAAGGAGGGATGGAAGTGTCACGACTTCAAGGTAAAGTAAAATGGTTTAATAACAGTAAGGGGTACGGCTTCATCGGGCAGGATGAGGGCTCCGATGTATTTGTACATTATTCAGCAATCGAAGGTGACGGATTCAAGTCACTTCAAGAAGGGGATTCCGTCGAGTTTGAGATCGTCCAGGGCCAAAAAGGACCTCAAGCCGATAAGGTGACAAAACTGGTGTAAAATAGACGAGTTCATAATCGGGGCCCGAATCAGCGTTCCAGGTCAGTCCACTTTCTGCGTCGCACCAGGGCGCTCATTTATTTCTTGACAGCTTTTTTACATGCACTGGCGTTGAATTGCTTTAAAATAGTGGCTCCTTGCGGATTGGCTCAGTTCAAAGGACGAACCACTCATCTTGCAGGGTAGAAATTCATCAGCCGAAGATCAGCACGCCCGAGGCACGAATATCTCGATAGCCATAGGGAGGAAACCAATGAGACGACTGATTGCCGTTATAGGGATACTCTTCATGGCAGCAACTCTCTGCTCCGCAGCAGGCAGAGGCGTCATGGCCCATCGGGACGGAGTCTTTCACCGTCCGAATGCGGACACAGGAGCTTCAGTTGCTTTAACCATTCCGGCGGAGACCTTGGTCAAAGCACGGCTCATTTCTGGAATGCACACCCTGGTCAGCCATGTCAATGACCCGGTTTCGGCTGAGATGACAGAGCCGGTCTACATCAACGGCCGGATGGCTTTGCCCCAAGGAACGCTTTTTGACGGGCATATCACCTCAATCCGTCGCCCAAGCTGGATGCGGCACAATGGACAAATCGCCTTCCGGTTTGACCATGTAACGCTGCCTGACGGGCACCAGGTTCCGGTTTCGGCAATCATCACCCAACTGGACAACAGCAAGAACCTGATGGGCGCTCTTGACGCAGAAGGACACGTGCGAGGGCACAGGCGGGGGTCATGGAGAAGCTTTCTGACCGGTGCGGTAGGGGTCGGAGGACTGACCATCGCCAAGCTGGCCGTTGCGAGCTCCACTGCGTTGACCGTGGCCGCTCCCGCAAGCGCCGCGGCTTTTGTGGGCTACGAACTTTTTCTCAGGCGCGGGAGCAATGTGAATGTTCCGCCCATGACGGGTTGCCACATTCGGATCCTCAGTTCAATGACCGTCTCTGGCCTGGCCTGAAAAGCCCCGAATGGACAGGGGCAAACCCGGTTCATCATGAGGCCGCGGGTCATTATTTTCCGCCGATCTCACCGTAGTTGGCCACCAGATTAATTCCGATCTGGGTTCCCGTCTGTGAAACGTCCATGCTTTGGAAGGGATTGGTCCGGTTGGGATATTGATTCTGCCAGGCAATCTGTTGAGCCAGCTTCAGTCCCTCCAGCACCTGCCTCAGGCTTGCCGCATCCTCGCCTGATTTACAGTACATTTCCAGATTCAGCTGCACGTTACTGCCCGTCTGGACCTTATATCCGAGCGCATTCACACCCTGGAACACCTTTGCCCAATCCAGTTCGACCGCGCTTTGCCTGGGCATCCAGCCCTTAAACCAGGACGCGACTGCTGAAGCGGCAGCAACTCCCCAGATCGGCGCTCCACCCTGTTCCTGTTTCACGACCTTGGCAAAAATGGCATTTGATCCGATAGAAGCCCCACCGCCGTTCAGCGTCTGCATAATCTGGCTGAGCGTAACAAGGGTACCAAAGACGCCTTCAGTCGGACTGAGGACCACGACACATTGACTTTCCAGACCCGCCCCAAGACAATAACCGGTCTTCCCGCCGATTTGTTGCGGGGGAAGATTTTGGGCAGTCGCACGGGACTCAAGCGTATTGGAATGAAAGTGTCCTCCCGCGAACCCATAAAGGTTCAGATTTGCACCGGAAGGGTTCCAGCCCAAAACGAGCTGGTCAACGTCAGTTTCCGCCACCCCCAGTTCAGCCATCGACTCCATAAGTTTCTTGAGACGCGGCCCCGTATAATGTTCACGCAAACTCGCATAATTCGGAAGCTTCCGTAGCGTTGCGGGGCTTGAGAATTCAAAGCGGATGGTATCCGCCGGAAAGCTGCTTAAGGCCTTCGTTACCAGGTCCTGTCCTAATAAAGGCACAACACCGCAGCCCAGCAACACCACCGTCACCCAGATGATAGATCTTAATGACTTCATTCAGCCCCCTTCTTCGGCTTTCAACACCACCACTTCCCGCCTATGCGATCGGGTAAGAAATGTCTTGATGCTGCAGCCTGCGGTCAGCATTTCGATCTCCCGGTTGGACAACGGGGCGTAAGGAAATTCGCCGGCTCCTTCACCCTCCGCCCCCATTGTCGTGAGAGTCTCCAGCCACCATCGGCCGTCTTTGCCCAGAGCAAGGTTGCGTTCGCGGAGGAAGCAAAAGAAGATTCCTCCTGGTCCAAGAAGCGAAAGAGCAAATCGGACCAAATCCGGAACATGGTCTCGGGGAACAAGGTCAAGAAGGTGCCAACAGCAGATTAAATTGAGAGAACCCGGACGAACACGGGGGACCTGCTTGAGCAGTTCGTCCAGGCAGAACAATGTTTGCTTCCCTTCCTGCCGCCAGTAAGCAGGATCGTGGCGCTGCAAAGGAGCAATCAGGTCCGCAACGTAAACTTTGGCGTGCCGCTTTAGCAGAATGCTGACCGTAGCGGGCGATACGGCGCCGCAGTCCAGAACGTGAGGGGTTGCGACGTCCTGGAGATAGTTCCAGATCCAATCAAGAGCCTGGCTGCGTACTGCGGAAATCTGGTCTGAAGAAGACTTCTTGCGGGAAGCCTCCTGCGTCTTTACTGAAAACATCGACAAACCCTGATACAACACACGGCCAAGCTGGCATCACTTCGCCAGGCAAGCGGAAAGCTCACAGTTTAGCAGGCGGGCACACTTGACCCGCGGCCCGCACACCGCGGTTGCAAATCGAGAACAGCGTTCGTTCCTCTAATTCCCAGGTTTGGATGTGGCTGCCGCAGTAACAGGCTTGCGTTCTTCCGGCTTTGCCTCACGGAGGATATCGATGCTGCCTTTGAAATAAGCCCCTTCTTCAATGGAGACGCTTCCCGACTTGAGGTCACCGGTCACATGACCAGTCCGGCGAACTTCAATCTTTTCACGCGCGTTCACGTTCCCACTTACAGTCCCATAAACAACCACCTGCCGCGCCTGGACTTCGGCCTTGACCTTGCCGTTCGGTCCCACCGTCAGGCAATGGTCCTGCAGGTTAACATTCCCATCGAACTGCCCATCGATCACGAGGTCTTCGTTTGCGGACAGTTCTCCCTTCAGGACAATTGAACGGCCAATAGTGGCCTGCACCTGGCCCTGGGAACTACCACTTGTATCTCTTCGAATGCTTTCAGGCATAGAGGTTTCCACCTTAGAAGGATTAGACGATGCGGGAACAGTCGGCTTTGCAGACGGGACATCGGGCTGCGACTTTTTTTCCTTTTCCCACCACATGATATGCTCCTGTCAATTTAATCGTGGCGGAAAAGACCGCCTGCCGCCCCCCGTCGCCTGCATATTAACTCGGAAGCCAACAAGATTGCAACGGTCTTTCACCCGGCGTGCCGAATTGCATGATTTTCATATCGTTGCGGGAACCATGGTGCCACTGGCGGCAGAAAATCCAAGCCCCTTATGGTTTCTCTTTGGGTCGAAAACGCGAGGATGAGAGGAGCTTTGTTGTTTCAGCAACAATCAGGTTCCCCATGCGCGAAGTTGACACCGGTCGCTTGCGACCCGGCAGATCCGGGGTCCGTGCGCCTCTCTTCAGAACCTTCTCGATCGCCGCTTCAATGGCGGCTGCGGGGCGTTCCATACGGAACGAATAGCGCAACATGAGCGCGGCAGAAGCAATGGCTGCAATGGGGTTGGCGCGTTTTCTTCCGGCAATATCAGGCGCAGACCCGTGGACGGGTTCATACAGGCCTGCCCGCTCACCCAGGCTGGCCGACGGCAATAAGCCTATCGAGCCCGTCAGCATCGCGGCTTCATCGCTGAGGATGTCGCCGAAGATGTTGTTGGTGAGGATCACGTCAAAGCTGGTGGGCTTTGCAATCAGCTGCATGGCACAGTTGTCAACGTAAAGGTGGTCCAGTTGGACATCCGAATAAGCCTGGCCTACCCGCGTGACCACGTCGCGCCATAAACGGGAACTTTCAAGGACATTCGCTTTGTCAACCGAGGTCACCTTCCGCCTGCGCAGCCGTGCGAGCTGAAAGGCCCGATGGGCAACCCTCTCAACCTCATGCTCCCGATAGATCTCGGTGTTCACACCCATTCGCTCGCCGTTCTTCGAAAAGATGCCGCGGGGATTGCCAAAATAAATTCCGCCCATCAGCTCACGAACAATCACCAGGTTTGTGCCCCGCACGACAGCGGGTTTCAGCGCCGAAACACTCACCAGCGAATCAATCACGCGCGCCGGCCGCAGATTCGCATAAACACGAAGCCTCTGGCGCAGCTGCAACAGGCCCGCCTCAGGCCGACTGTCCGGCCGTCGTGAGTCCCACTTAGGCCCGCCCACAGCCCCCAGAAGGACCGCTTGTGCGTGGTTGCAGATTGAAATGGTTTCGGGAGGAAGTGGCACGGCGGTGGCATCAATCGCACATCCGCCAATTAATCCAGTCTGAAAACGAAATTTTGGCCCAACAATGCCCTCAATCGCTCGCAAAACCTTGAGGGCTTCTTCGGTTACTTCCGGACCAATTCCGTCGCCCGGCAAGACAGCTACTTTGAATATGGCATGCATTTGATAACAGGCATCTTACACGAATCGCACTTGAAAGGACAAGATATAATTGAACTTAAAGTAATAAAACGGTCCCGACGCGGCGAGTCGGGCCTCTGCCGAAATGGCAAGCCATTTTTTATCAATGTATTAGAAAGATAGATCGATTCTTGCCGAACATGGGGAACAGTTTGCCAGTGGCACCGCACACCACACCGTGAGCGCACACTTTGCCACGCAAGAATCATTAAGTCTTGCGGTGAGATGGGTTACTGGAGGACTAAAGTTTTTCCGATTGCCGGGATCGTTGAAGAATCGCAGTAGCCCAAAGTCAGTATCCGCCGGGCAAAAGACGATCAACCAGTTCGTTTTCGTGGACGGATCCACCAGTTGCTCCAGTATCCTTTACACTCCGTCTGATTTCATACACTCCCTTGTTGGCAGCCTGAAGGTACGCACGGGCCGCGGCTTCAATCACGTTATAACTGGTGGACTTACCAGAAAATTCCTTACTCTGAAAGCAGGCACGGATGACCACTTCTGCCGTACCGTCCGCTCCTGAGCTCACCGAATGCACAGAGAACTCAATCACTGTCCCCGGAATACCCGTGATGCGGTCGATCGCCCGAAAAGCGGCATCACAGGGGCCTTCAGCCGTGGCCGATTCGCGAGAGCATTGTTCATCCTTTTCCAGCTCAACGGTCGCCGTCGAGCGCCCTTCGCTGTTCGATACACTCTCAAGGAGCTTCAGCGTGTAAAGTTCCGGAATATGCTCGAAGCCCTCGTTCACAATGCCGATCAGGTCCTCGTCGTATACGTTCTTCTTGCGATCCGCCAGCTTGGTAAACGATTCGTAGGCACGCTCAACCTCCGGCTTGGTCAAATCGTAGCCGAGTTCCCGGTAGCGGTTCACCAGGGCGTGACGGCCGGAATGCTTTCCCAGCACAATATGGTTCGAGGGCATGCCTACCGTTTCCGGCGACATGATTTCGTAAGTGGTGGCGTTCTTCAGATAGCCATCCTGGTGAATCCCTGCTTCGTGGGCAAAGGCGTTCCGCCCGACAATGGCCTTGTTCCGCTGCACCTGCATTCCGGTCAGGCGAATCAGCAGCTGACTCGCGGAATAAAGTTCTTCGGTATGAATATCGGTATGGACAGGTTCAACGTCGCGGCGCACATAAAGCGCCATTGCAATTTCTTCGAGGGCAGCGTTCCCCGCCCGTTCACCAATGCCGTTGATCGTGCATTCCACCTGCCGGGCCCCTCCGCGGATTCCTGCAAGAGTATTGGCGACCGCGAGGCCCAGATCGTTATGCGTATGCGTGCTCAAAATGACTTTTTCAGTCCCGGGAACCCTGGCCTTCACATCGGCAAACATCTTTTCGTATTCGGGCTCGAGGCAATACCCCACGGTGTCCGGCAAATTCAGCACCGTCGCGCCAGCCTCCACCGCTGCGTGGCAACATTCGATCAGATAGCTCCGGTCGGTCCGCCCGGCGTCCTCCGGAGAAAACTCCACATCGGGACAGAGTGAGCTGGCATGGCCAACCGCCCACGATATCATTTTGAGAATTTCTTCCCGGGTCTTCCGCAACTTGTATTTCAGGTGAATATCGGAGGTGGCAAGAAATGTGTGGATCCGCGGTTTTGCCGCATCCTTCAGAGCGGCCCAGGCACGGTCAATATCAAGTTGGTTCGCGCGGGCAAGCGCAGCGATGGTGGGCCGGCGCAACTCCGCGGAAATGGCGGACACGGCATCAAAGTCACCCTGAGATGCGATGGGAAAACCAGCTTCAAGAATATCAACCCCAAGGCGGTCGAGTTGGCGAGCCATTTCCAGCTTCTCTTCGAGGTTCATGCTGCAACCTGGCGATTGTTCGCCGTCGCGCAAGGTTGTATCAAAAATATACAGCTTTTCGCTCATTCAGATTCCTCCGCCCCCAGGTATGGCATGAATTCCACGAGATACAAATTGGACATCCGAACCGACCTGACGGTGTCAGTATTTTCCAATCGCTCAGCAGGTAAAGTCAAATCAATCTTTGCTGTAGATATCCTCCGCTCATTGCCCGGCCGTGGCAGACGGATACTCGTCAGCATGAATTCCATTCCCCACTCTCCCAGCAACAGCTATATCGTGGGCATGGGTAAAACACGCAATTGCCTCTTTCGGCAGATAGCTGATAGCATAATTGTTTGGACACTTGGGGCAGCACCCTCATGATTCAATGCCCGGGCATATCAGAAGGCGTATGAGAATCTGCTATTTCGACAAGAGCTACTTTTTAAGGTTTTAGAACCAGATTGTCAAATCTCATTCAGCGCCAGTATTGAAAGTCGACGCATCCGTTTCATCATCTACTTCATCTTATAAGGTGCCAGGCTAACGGCAAGTCAGGACGGGAATTCGAAGGCAAACCGGTCATGCCTGCCGGGCCCCTGCAACATCGTGAGAATGAATCGCGGGTTCGAGGGAAAGGGGTACGGAGTAACAATCGAGCATGAAAGCAGGGATCGTTGTTGAGAGAGGGTCCGGAACATTTGCATCCTGACAAACGTGCCGCCCCATAGTGAAACAGCTTTAAAGATTATCCGGTCCCTCAAAAGCCAATATGGCCCGCAGATGTCCGAGGCCACAAGACATGAATATGGAAAGGAAAAGTGCAGGGGTCAAGGGCCGCTGTTCAGAAAACTCTCCCAACACATGTTGATCCAGATGCTACTCCTATTCGAAAGGCCAAAGGGCATTTTCTCTCGCTTCAGGACTCACCTGCGCGCCGACCATGAAGAGAGGTCTTCCCTCCGCTACGCGACGCTGGCAGCGGCGCTTATATTGGGCTTCATCTGCGCCCCGGGTATTGCGACGGCACAGACAGAAGCCGGCACTCTTCAGGGCAAAACCACAGCACTGAGTCCCAAGGGACAACCCTTTCCCATCGGCGGAGTGACCATCAAGCTGACAGCAAACGCTCCTGGTTTGCAACCTGTAGTTGCGTACTCCAACGAGAACGGGGAATATGAACTCCAGGACCTTCCAGCGGGTCCTTATACCCTGGACGCCACCATTGAGGGCTTTAAGCCCGTTACCCGGAAAATCACAATCACGGCCGGCCAGACCCTCACCGAGGACATCCGATTGCTACTGCTGGAAATCCGGCAGAAAGTCGAGGTCCGGGAAACAGCGCCCATTGTTTCAACCCAGGGAACGAGCCCGGCAACCCAGACTCTGCAGTCAAAACAGCTTCTCTCCATACCCGTAGTCCGACAAGAGTTTAAACAGGAACTGCCCATTACGCCTGGAGTTCTTCAAATCCAGACCGGAAAAATCTTCATCAAGGGGGTTCCGGAAAGCCAAAGCATGCTTCTGCTGGACTCCGCGCAAGCCGTCGACCCGGTTACGGGGACGTATTCCATTGATGTTCCGATCGACGCCATCCAGAACCTGGACGTCTTCAAGGCGCCCTTCGGAGCGCAGTATGGAGGCTTTGTCGGAGGCATGACCAGCATCGAGATGAAGGCCCCGCCCAACCAGTGGCATCTGACCATGCATGACCTGAATCCGAGCCTGCGCGGCAAGCAAGGCCACCTCATTGGGTTTGCCAAGTCAACGCCTCGCATCCGTTTTGGCGGTCCTTTGTGGAATAACAAAATCAACTTTGCTGAGTCTTTTCTCTACGAAATGAGAAAGCCGGATGTGCGCGGCCTCGCCTGGCCTAACGACTCAACAAAGATTCAGGGCTACAACTCGATCACGCATTTTCAGTTTCTGTTGTCACAGCAACACTATGCATCCCTGACGGTCAACCTGTTCCCCAGACGTTACCAATGGGCGGACCTGAACGCATTGATACCCCGCCCCGCAACAGCGGACACCGGCCAGAAGGGCTATTCCATTGACGGGAGCGATACCTACCAATTCAAGTCGGGCAGCATTCTGCATACGCTTTTCAAGTTCACAAGGATGGACAGTTACGCGCACGGGCATGGCCCGGAAGATATGCTCCTGACACCCACTGGCATTGGCGGAAATTACTTCAACTCGTGGGCCAGAAACGGCCATCAGGAGGAAGGGCAGACCACCTTCAGCCTGCCGGCGAAACAGTGGGCAGGAAGCCATGAAATGATGGCTGGGACCGACATCATTCATCGGGATTTTACAGGCCTCAGCCAGTCACACCCGGTGCGGATCCTCCGAACCGATGGATCTACGGCTGAACAGATCGATTTCAGCGGGCCTGGAAATCTGAGCGCCAATGACACTTCCGGCTCCGGTTTCGCACAGGACCACTGGATATTCAACAACCGCCTGGCAACAACTCTCGGGTTGCGCTACTTTGGCGAGACGAACGGCAACTCGGTAAACTTCGCACCGCGCCTCGGCCTGGTCTACGCTCTCGACCAGGGCGCAAAGACGCTCCTCCAGGGCGGTGTCGGGATGTTCTATGACCGCACGCCGATGCTTGCTGCCGATTTTTCGGACAACCCCATGCGCATTGTGACACCGTTCGATCTCAGCGGTTCTGCCCTGGGGCCCTCCATGGCCTATCGCAATGGATGCGCCCGGATATCCCCCGCGTCCCCCCAGGTTCTCCCGGACTGCTCGAACCTGGGCAGCACGCCGCGCAACCTGACCTGGCGGGTCCAGCTGACCCGCCACTTCTCTCAGAAGCTGACGGCAAAATTCAGCACGCTCTACAGCCACACCACCAGGCTTTTTGTCATCAATCCCGTTTCCCAGCCGGACGGCAGCGGATTGATGCAGCTGTCGAACCGGGGAAGTTCACGCTATCACGAATACGAATTCACGGTGGATTACAGGGCGGGTGAAAATGCCCGCCTGAGCATGTCCTACGTTCGCAGCAACAGCCGGGGCAATTTGAATACGACGGATAACATCTTTGTCCCGCTCGAGGTACCGGTGATCCGCCCCGACGTTTACGCCAACCTGCCTTCCGACGTTCCCAACCGGCTGACGGGCTTCGGACTATTCAAGTTGCCGTGGGACATCACTTTGAGCCCCTCCGTCGATTTGCACTCCGGCTTTCCCTACTCCAATCTTGACGAACTCCACAACTACGCTGGAGAGCCCAACGGCCAGAGATATCCCATTTTCTTTTCCCTCAACTGGCGGGTCTACAAAGACTTCCCTCTGCCATTTCACATCCATCGAGGGCATACGTTCCGGTTTGGCCTCTATTCCATCAACACGACTGGACGTCCAAACCCAACGGCCGTCTACAACAACATCACTTCGCCCATGTTCGGAAACTTTAACGGCTTTGATAAACGGATTAACGGTATCGTCATCGAGTTTTCCCAATAGGCGGGAATCGTTCCCTGCCCCCGGAAGTTTTGCTACTGGACCTTTTCAGGAAAAGAAAAGACCGGGTCGATATCAACAGGAACGTCCTGTGCTTTGGCGAGCGCACCCTGAAGGGTTGGCGGCATTTTATCGTAGCGATTGAACCAGGCCTCGGCTCGAGCACGGTCGCCGGTCGCCTCCATCTGCAGGAGTTCCCGGGCCAGCTTTGCAAGGGCGCCGGGCATGAGTTGGTAATCAATATGATACCGGCTGTCTTCAGCGTTCCAGCTGATGGCCCCCTGCTCGCTCAGGTAATTGAACTCCATGATTTCTGCTTTCCCGTGCGCTTCACCCACTCCATAGCGCACCGTCCGGAAAATGCCTCCCACGTACGATGCGTAACTCTCGTTGAGTGCTGATTTCGCAATCGCACGGCGGTCAACCAGCCACTTCAGTCCATACATTCCAACAACGTCCGCCTTGGCTTCTTCCAGCGCCGAGTATATCGGGCCCATTGCTTCAGGAATACTGACCTGCCTGTTTCCGGCTCTCGCAAACGCAGGCCCCAGACCGTGCGATATTTCGTGCATCACCACCATGGCCACGTAGCCTTCGCCGGTAACCTGCGCCGCCTGACTGGGTTCCATCAGGTGTTTGACCAAGGGAAGAATCACGTAGTTGACGCGCGCATCCATAAAGTTCTTGAAAAAGATCTTCTTGGTACCCTTGGTCTGGTGGATTCTGGGATCGTTCGGCAGGTTGTCGGCCACGGCCTGGTAACCGTGCCTCAGGTCCCCGCCGCGGAATGGCGAGTCCACCACTTCCATAGGAGTCCGATGGCCTTCGAGAGAAGGCAATTCAGCGGACGGAAGTGGCAAGTCGCGCTGGATCATCGGGATGTATTTTTCATACAAGGCAAGCTTCCTGCTTTCGGCGTCATTTCGAATCAGCACCGCGGCGCCGTATGACGTCTTCACTCCCAGCAGACCGTCGAGGTAGGTTTCATAGGGCGCGAAAATCACGTCGATTTTCGGACTCTTCAAATCCAACCACTGGAGGTCGCTGGGGTAATAGTTGTCATCCAGCAGGGCCACAGCGCGCGCGGTTAAGAAATTTCCAAACATCTTGTCGTTAGAGAGCGCTGCGGCTTCACGCAGGTCCGCGGCCGCTTTTTCAAGAAAGGGCTTGTACGCCACGTTATAAGGGATAGCAGCCAGGTCCCGGTCTTCGTGCCGGACAATGCTATAGGGGCTGTATATTTCTGTTTTGGCGCTGGGGTGTGACCTGAGGAACGCATCGATATCCTCCCGTGTCAAATCCTGCGGATAAAGCGAGTGTCCCGGCGGCATGGGACGCGTTCCAACAAAAGGTTTGTTATTGTCCAGAAGATCAAATCGGCTTCCGTTGATCATCAGGAAGCGCCGCAGGGCGACATCAGCAGGGTTATTCCTGCCTTCCAGAGACTTGTAGAGATCGAGACCTTCGGGATCGCTCTGGCGCCAAAAGATATCGTCCAGATAGCGGCAGGCGTCCACCAACTTCTCCACCACCTGGCGCTGATTGTCCGTCAACCCTGAAGCGTCATAAGGCATTTTCACCCGGCGCCATTTGGCCAGGCGCGACGACAGATCAGGAGCGACAACCCCGTAACGGGATGTCTTGCCCGTGCCGGATTGATGGGGTCCGGTGCACGCCATGGAAAATCCGATGAACAGAATGGCGATGCCAGCCTGGATGTTACGCCTCATCCTGCCTCCCTTCGCGGCCACAACCGTGCGACATGTTGCCCGCCGGCTACGATGGCGGCAGAATCGCACATGAGCTGCCGCCCACGCTAATGTTCGGCCGCCGCGTTCCCGAGGTAACGGTCAAAAAAATCGGACGCTGCATGATAGGAGCGCAGCCAGGTGGAATGAAGAAGGAAATCATGAATTTCGTCCGGAAACACAATCTGCTGAAACGTGACACCCTGTTTTCGAAGCGCTTCCACCAGGTGGACCATTTCCTTGAAGGGTACTGTTCGATCGTTGTCCCCCTGGATCAACAGCACCGGAGACCGCCAGGTTTTGACATGAGCCAGAGGAGAAGATTCAAAGGCCACCCGCTCGGTTTCGGGCTGCCTCTGCGCGTAGTATGACGGAACCCAGTCTGGGATTTCAAAATTCCAGTTGTGCACGCCGGAAATGTCAACGCCCGCGGCGAACAAGTCGGAGGCGCGCGCCAGCGCAAGCGCCGTCAGGTAGCCGCCCCAGGACCCGCCCCAGATGCCGATGCGCTTGGGATCAACGTCCTTCCGGTTGCGGAGATAGAGTCCGGCTCCCTCAACGTCGTTAAACTCGCTTCCGCCCGTTGCACCGTAATTGAGCGCCTCGCGGAAGTTCAATCCATAGCCGATGCCGCTGCGATAGTTGATGGAGAGCACGATGTAACCACGGCTAACCAGATACTGGTCGAGAGCATAAGCATTGCTGTAGTAACCCATGTAGTGCCAGCCCAGCAGCATCTGCCGCTGCGACCCGCCATGGATAAATACAACGGCTGGATGCTGCTGGCCGTTGTGATCGTTCGCCGGAAGAAACAGCTGGCCGTGGATGCGAAGGCCGTCAGCCCCGGAGACCATCACAGACCGGGGCGTCACCATCTCGCGCGCAGGAAAGTCTGCCGGAATGGCATCCGGCGCAAGGTCGCGAATCTTGCCGGAAGATTCCAGGACAGCGGGCCGCGCCGGAAGTTTCGCGTCCGAGTGCAGCAGGATGATCCGGTTGCCCGGTCTTGTGACAACGGGCGACCACTCGATGCCGTCACCCCGGGTCAGAGGAGTTGGGCGGTCACCCGTCAACGGATTCCTTCCAGAGGTGGCGGCGGTCAATATCGTTTTCATTGGAGTTGAAAATCAGTTCGCTGCGGTCAGGACTGAGCGTAACGTCTTCAACGATGTAATCTCCGGGAGTCAGCAGGCGCGCCGTACCTCCTGCCACGGGAACGGTGTAGAGGTGCACCCATCCGTCACGCTCCCACGGAAACACCAGAAGATTTCCATCCGCCCACAGCAACTCATTGGAAGCAACGACGCCGCGAAAAACGCTCCCCGGCCCGTCCTTGGCCCTCCAAACTTCCCTGCCCACACCGGTATCGACATCAGCGACACGGATCGACCAGGGTTGGCCGGTCCGCTCCGGTCCGAAGATTCTTTCGTGCTCCGAGGCGGGAATGCGGATAAAAGCAATCTGTTTGCTGTCGGGAGACCAGACAGGATTGGAATCGAGATCGACACTGGGGTCCAGGTAATGGAGGCTCTTCTGAGCAAAATCGTAAACGCCGATCAGCCGATGGTTGCCGCGGTTGCTCACAAAGGCCAGTTTTGTTCCGTCCGGAGACCAGCGCAGCGACCCCGCCCGGTCTTCGCCATGAATAAGCTGCGCCGCCTTGCCCACCGGATTGAGCTTTGCCAGCCATACCTGTCCTTTGTACAGAAAGGCAACACCAGAGCCCTGGGGAGAAACGGCTGGCGCGTAACCTTCGCCCAGGAGCTGCGGAGCGCCTCCACTAAGGGGCATGAGCCAGACGTTCTGCTGGACACCCTGTGGAACGCTTCCGGGATTCGGATAAGCCTCCCCGGGATATTCAAGATCGCCTCCGCGAACGTAAACAATGGCGGAAGCATCCGGAAGCCAGGCCAGGTCTCCAACATCCTGGCCATCGTCCCCCGAGTAGCTGGTCAGCTGGCGGGCAACCAGCCGGCCTTCCTCTGACGGCGCTTCCGCCACCCAGACGTTGCGGGATCCACGGGCATTAAAAATCCATGCTACCTTTGCTCCGGACGGCGCGGCGGTCAGTTCCGTAGGAAACGGAGCGCTCATCACTTGCTCCAGCGTGAAAGGATGCGGTTTGGCTGCCGCACAGGCGGCAAAGACAAGGAGGAGGCAGAGACTCACCCCAATACGATTGCGAGACAGTCTGGGAATCATCATGGAATTTCCGGACCCTGACGTAAAGTCATTCGGCAGTGGCTTCCGCGCATGCAAACACAACCTGGGTAAGACCGTCTGGTACCGATGGAATGGTCGCGCCTTAAAGGCCTCATCAGCTGAGGCGGCCCGGAAGAAATTGCCGGAGGAAGCGATAAGCCAGAATGAAGCCGTCCTTTCGCGCCTGCGGAAAATCCGCAGCCCCGTCGCTCGGGGGCGCATCCCAGAACTGGTCCTCGTGTTCAACCGCCGCGCCGCCGTTGAATCCGACCTGGAGAAGCACGGTAAAAAAGCGAGGCCAGTCAATTAATCCCTGGCCGGGAATTCGATAACGCCACCAGCCATCTCCATGAATGCCAACCTGCTGAAGCACCGGCTGCGTGATTTCCGTGTCCTTCAGATGGATCGCCAGAAGACGGTCTCGGATATTCCACACGGCCTGGTAAGGATCAATGTACTGTCTGACCAGATGCGAGGGATCAAACTCTATTCCAAAGTGGTGGCTCGGAATCAGCTCAAATGCTTTCTCCCACGCCGCCGGAACGGTGGCGAAGTTAATCGCAGTGGGGTAGTTTTCCCAGCCCATTGAAACGTCATATTTCTGGCAGACCGGGAGAAATTTTTCGTGGAACACCTCTGCCAGTTCCTTCGCCTGCCTGTCAAAATCGGCGCCGGGAATTCCTCCGCTGAAAGCGCCCACGAACTTGCAGCCCAGGCGATGAGCAAACTCCAGGTAATGGATAAACTTCTCATTCATCGAGCGGCGCTCTGCCGGATCAGGCGCAATGTGGTTGATGCCTTTGCCCTTGAGATCGAAAAAGCCTTCAACGCTGATAATCCGGCAACCTGTATCGCGTGAAGTTGCCAGGATCCGGTCGATCTGTGTGTCACTGAGGTAAGGGTTAAAATCCTTGCCGCCTTTTACCACAACGCCTTCGTATCCGGTCTGGGTCGCGAATGCCAGCTTCTGGGGAGAATAATTGGTAATGATTGCGAGTTTCGGAAATTTGGTTGCGGGAGCGAGAGGAACATCAGGGTGCTTTTTGTCCTCCGTCTGCGCTCCCAGGCTCCCGGCAGTTCCCAGCGCTGCGGCTGACACGCCCGCCGCCCTTATAAAGTCACGTCGTCCAACTCTTGTTTTTTTCATGATTTAGCCCCCGAATAATTTGAAGGGTGAGTATAGGACAAGCACATTACGGCTAGCAACTGAAAATACCAAAGGGACGAGGACTGAGGCAGGTGCGACATGCGTAACGATGTCACGGCCAGAACCGGCCACTGAGAATAACCTGTTCCTCCATGCAACCCGACCTTATTTTTCCGAAGAGATCTCAGCCGTGTGGCCTTCATCCGGGGACATGGCTTCTGAGGACGACTGCTCCGCCACCCTCGATAGGGGCATCACCATACGAAGGAATGGCGGTGCGACCAGGGTGGTGACAATGCTCATCACCAGAACAATGGAGTAGACCGCATCGGAAATGGTGTGGAGGGTAAGCCCGACGCCGGCAACAATCAGGCCAACTTCCCCGCGCGGGATCATTCCGATGCCGACCCGAAGCGCATCCTTGAAACCCAGGCCCAAACTCCCCAGGCCACAGCCCACCAGTTTTCCCACAATGGCCAGAACGCAGACAATGGAGGCCATGCCAATCAGCCCGGGATTCGCAAAACTCCGGACATTCACCTGCACACCAAGAATGACAAAGAAGAACGGGGCAAGAAACTCACTGAGCGGATGGGCGTTCTCATGCAATTTCCACCGCTCGCTGTGGTCAGCCAGGGCCAGCCCGGAAAGGAAGGCTCCCACAATGGCCGCCATCCCGATGTAGACAGACGCAAGCGAAAGGCCCAGGCACAGAATGATCGACAGGATGAAGGCGGAGTTCTGGGCACGCAACTTTTCTACGTGGGGCTGAAACCGGCCAATCACACGCGAAGCAAAGAAAATCATGAGCAGCGCAAACACCACGGCCTCAGCGCCCACGGTGAGGAGTTGAAGGTAATGAACCTGGCCGGTGGAAAGGCTGCTGACTACCGCCAGCACCAGCAATCCAAGGATGTCATCAAGAACGGCTGCGGCCAGGATCACGCGGGCCGCCCGCGTTGAAAGTGCGCCCAGGTCCGCCAGAACTCTGGCCGTGATGCCCACGCTGGTCGCCACCATTGCCGCGCCCACGAAAATCGACTCCACGGTCGAATGGTTGGCAAACTTCATGTACCAGAGGCCCAGAATGAAAGGCAGGACCACACCCAGCACCCCAACTGCGACAGCCGTCCAGCCCACTTCCAGAAGATCCCGCGGCTTCGTTTCCAGGCCCACCGTGAAAAGAAGAAAAACGGCCCCAACTTCCGCGATTCCCAATGTCAGATCGTTGGTGTGCACCAGATTCAGCAACGACGGTCCCAGCAACACGCCTGCCAGCAACTCGCCCAAAACTCCAGGCTGCCGGAGTCTCTCGAAAATTTCTGCCAGAAGTTTTCCTCCCGCAAACATCAGGAAGAGTTCCAGCAGGACCTGGCTTGAATGCTCCATATGCTCAAACGTTCCGGTGGACTGAAGGTTGCATGGTTCCGAATCAGGACTTGGGGTGCTCCGAAATCACAAATCCATTTCTAAACGAAATATGACACAGATATCAAATGACATGAAACCAGAAGAGCATCGGTTCGTAAAGGACAATTCAACTTTGCAGCCGACTGTCGTCGACAGCGCCGAAAGGCAGTCTTCTATTTCTTTTGCCCAGCGCCTCGAATCAGGATTGCTTTGCCCGGGGCAAACTCAATATGTGTCACGTGGTTGGGCAGCAGGAAAGGCTTGCTCAGGTCAATCTTGTATTCAGACTCAACATAGGTCTGGATCAGAAAGTTCACCAGCCAATCGGACAACGCGGTACTTCCAATATGCACGTCTTTGATGGCAAGCGTTCCTGTGCCGTCTTTGCTCTCAAGCACGCCCAATGCCGTCAGATGCTGTGTCCCCTGAAAGATGGACGCGAGCAGCCTGGCGGTCAGCGGATTAGCGGATTGCTGCGAGGGCTTGAGTTCATCAAAATTGACGTTGGCTGCCCCATGGATGCCGTCGGGTTTGAAGTGGATTTCCAAATCCCTGACGCTGGGCGGCAGCACCGGGGGACGATCGTACTTGATAAACGAATTGACTTCATCATCCGTGAAGACGATTGGGCGGAGAGACCCGCCCTTCCCCGGGCCGGTTGCGGAAAGCTGCATCAACTTCGACTGAAATTTGCGGGCTGCCACCGGAGAAAGTCCCGACCGCGAATGCAGTTGGGATGCAGAAACTTCCGTTAAGGTGCCCCAAACGCCCAGCAAAACTCCGCCGGCCGCAAGTGCCAGAAGCACCGCTGGCAAAAGGCCGCTCGGGGCTGCGGGACGAATTCTGGAAATCGGCTTCGGCAACAGAACCTCTCCTCAGGGTTGCGTCTGTGAAATCTGGGGCGAGGGCACCACTTCAAGATTTCGAAGCGTGCCGGCAAAGTCAAGGTCCGCCATTCGAGACACCGGGCCGATTGCGCCCCGATGGACAGGCGTCCAGGACTGGTGAATGCCGCTCAAGTCGGCCCGCACCTGCAACCGGGCCGACCCGTCAAAAGAATAACGCCCTTTCAATTGGAATTTAGCGCCCGCAACGTCCACAGGAAAATCTTCAAGCTCCACATGGCGGTCCTGAATCCGGAGATGCGCGATTGCCCCGGGTATAAACAACGGCCGGGACTCCGCCTCAAACAGGCCCATCCCAAAACGGCGGGCGATCGTCCGCACAGGATTGAATCCACCCAGACTGATACCCTCCAGCCGCACCATCGCCTCGCCGCGCAACGTCCGAACGAGGTCCGAGTGGGTCAAGCCATTGGCCTCGAACGCTCCCTCCGCGGAGTAATATCCGTGCACTCCCGCCAGTGCCGCCGGAAGATAAGGCCCCAGCGCCCGAATGCCAGCGCCGCTGATATCAGTCTGTCCGGAAAGCCGTGCCGGGGTCTTCGTCAGGTCCACCAGAACATTTGCTTCTCCGCGACCTCCTCCTGCCTCGAATTGAACCTTCGCAAGGTGGACCTTCCGGTCTCGGACATTAACACTGGCCCGAAAGTCATGCAGAGAAAGTTTCCGGTAAGTCAGAAGCGGGGTGGAAAATTGCCCGCGCGCATCCAGACGGGCGGCAAGATGAAACGAGGGCCTGCGACCGCTGATCAATGATCCTATCCCCGCGATCCTGTCAAACAATGATCTGGTATTTCGGTCTCCGACACCTTCAAACCACTGCCCGGCCTGTTCAATGCTCAGCTTGTCCGCCTTCAGGCTGAAATCCCAGGGAGCATGAGAGTCACGCTGGTGCATCACCCATCCGGAGAAAACACTGGTGCCCATCACCGCCAGGACCGGGTTGACGATGACTTGCTTTCCATAAACCTGAATGCGCGCCCGAGGGATGTTCAGGGGCTCACTCAATCCAGGTATCACCAGCCGTGCGCTGCGGATACTCGCCTGGGCAGTGACGCTTGGCCTGCTCCATGGCCAGGCCCCGCCAGCCAGGTGGAGCGTGAAGGAACCGATGCCGGCAGCCTCCAACGGACTCTTTCCCAGGATTCCCAACGCGCGCCCGAAATGCACGAGCCTTCCCAGATTCACGGCCTGGGAGGAAAACATCAATTCGTAGGTGGGGTGGACCGTTGTGTGCCCCTTGCTCTTTCGGGGCGAAATTTGCAGGAGAGTCCCTTGCGCCACGACCTCGACACCTGGAGCCAGCGCCACCTTCGCAGGCGCCAACCGGACCCCTGACCCCGTGATGCGAATCGCCACGTCAGAAACCGGGAATGTCCCTGAAGGAGTTTCCAGCCGGACTCCATGTGCATTCAGGAAACCACCATACCGCTTCCCTCGCCAAAGACCCCGGACTGAAATCATCCCGTTGAGGCGCCCGTTGATATCCCAGGCAACCCGACTTCCCAGGACTCGCGCGGCGAGGCTCTGCAGGTCCCGCAATCGAGAACGCTCAAAAGCCACGACCAGGTCAAGGTCCGGACGGGAGGTCACCTGCGCAATCGAACCTTCAAGGTGGACCTGCGAATTCGCAAAAGCCAGGTCCATGCCTTTGATCGTTAAATTCTCGTTGTCACGATCGAGCCGGCCGCGGAAGCGCAATTCGCAAGGAAGGTCGTTCGACGAGGGCAACTGCTCCCATCGATGCAACTGCCTCAACTGTGCGTCTCCTGAATACTCCATCTGCCGAAGAGTCCCACCCAGATGGATGGTACTGTTCATCAGGCCGTAAACTTCCGGATTCTGTCCTGTCAGAAGCGGAATCCAGTCATAAAGTAACGCCCCCTGCATTCGAAGGGTCGCATCCAGCGTGTGCCCGGCAGCTCTTGCAGGGGACCAGCTTCCATCCAACTCAACCAGACCCGGTGTGGGAAATTCAAGGTCCGTACGGACCGGTTCGCCCGCCAGTCGGAAATCAATCCGGTTTGATTCGTACTCGAAATCCATATGGGCATGCGTGTCAACAATTGCAAAGGGTTTCTTGTTCTCGCCGATTTTAAAGTTAAGCCGCGCACCCTCAATCTCTACGGACACATTGGCAGGCGCCGGCGACGATGAGTCGAGGCCGGACGATCGAGTTTTAATCCCGCTCTGCAACAGCAGGTTTTCAATGTTCCACCTGCCCGCGGAGTTCCGGACGAGGTTGATGCTGGGGTCGGAAAGCCTGAGCGTTCCAAAATACAGGCGCGAACTCCAGAGGCTTCGCCATTGAAGGTCGCAATCGATGTGGCCGACACGGACGAACGGCTCCAGCCCAAAGGCAGGATCTTCGTCGACCACTACGTTGTCTACGGTAAATCCCAGGTGAGGAAAGAAGTGAAGGGCTATATGGCCGAGGGACACTTTCCGGCGCAGCGAACGTTCGAGGCCGGCTTTCAAAAGAGGACGGTAACGGCCTGCGTTCAGGAAGCGCGGCACCACCCAGGCTGCCGCTATGAGCAGCGCCAGCACGACTGCCGCATTTCTAAGATATCTGCGACTGGTTTGACTCATCAGTGCACAAGATTGAACGTTCTGTTCCAGCGCGTCCGGGTGAAGAAATGGATAAAAAGATTGCCCATCTGCCTGAGCCGGTCACCCAATGAGTTTTCCTCGTACTGCCCCGGCGGGGTCTCATACGACCAATAGATGATCAGCGGCCGACCGGAAATCAGCTTGCGAGGAACAAAACCCCAGAAGCGGCTGTCGTAGCTCTCCTCGCGGTTGTCCCCCATCACAAAATAATCATTCGGGGGCACCACCAACTGGCCGTCCTTCACATCGTTTTGAAATTCCGCCCGCCAGGTCGCCGTTGCCCCTTGCATCTCATCCCAGGTGACAGGGGGAAAATCATCCATGGGACGCAACTCGTTAAGATGGCTGTGGCGTACGAACGGCTCCTTCACAGCTTTCCCATTGACGAACACCTGCCGGTGGAAAACACGGATGCGGTCGCCGGGAACACCGATCACTCTCTTGACGTAGTGCTCGCCAGGTGGCTGGCCATCGTCCACACTGCTGGGCGCCTTGAAAACCACAATGTCGTCACGGTGGATTTGCCTGTAAGGAAGAAGCCGGGCCAGCGGGCCGTGCGGGTATGCAAAAGTAAACTTGTTCACCAGAAGATGGTCGCCGATCAAAAGGGTGTTCTCCATCGAGCCGGTCGGTATCTTGAACGCCTGAACCACAAAAGTCGTCCCAAAAATCGCAAGGATCACCGTAACAACGAGCGATTCGAAAGTGTCGCGGAACGACGATTTCTGGTAGCGTTCAGCCATCTGCCTCCACCTTGGTTGCAAGGATTTCCAGCGCCTGTTTCGCGGCCTGCTGTTGTGCAGACTTCTTGCTGCTTCCGCTGCCCCGGGCCACCACGCCGCCGCCTGCCATCACTTCCACCGTGAAGGTCTTCTGGTGTTCCCGCCCTTCTTCTCCAACCACACGGTAGTGGGCCGTCTGACGCTCTGCCTGGAGGTGCTCCTGCAGCGCCCCTTTGTAGTTTGTCGCAAACAGGTCGTCAACCCCGTCCGAAAGAGCGGGCGGCAGAATCACCTTTTCAACCAGCTTCCTCGCCGCTTCGAACCCTCCGTCGCGGTAAACGGCGGCCAGCAGAGCTTCAAGGGCATCGGCAAGAATCCCGGGCTTCTTTCTGCCCCCACTCTTTTCCTCAGCCTGACCCAGGCGCAAATACTCACCCAGGCCAAGTTCGGCCGCAACCCCGCTCAGGTGACTGGCAGCCACCAGACTGGAACGCGCAAGTGAAAGCTTCCCTTCATCGTAATCTGGAAATGCGTCAAGCAAACTCAATGTGACCGCAAAGTTCAGCACGGAATCGCCCAGAAACTCCATTAGTTCATTGTCGCGCGTGGGACGGGAAACTTCCTGGGCGTAAGAGGAGTGGGTCAGCGCTTCGATCAGCAGGTCCTGGCTTCGGAACTTGTAACCGATGCGCTTTTCCAGCCTGTTGAAGGAGTATTGCGCCATAGCTGGGTGATGTACTTCAGCAGATCCTGCCGCCCGGCTGGAACCGGGAACGCACACCAGATTGTGTTTTCTGGCCAGACGGCTCACCCACTCGACTTATGGTTTTGCGGCGGCCTTGGGCTGGGAGCTCTGAGCTTTCTTTAATTCCTGAACCTGCTGATTCGCAAGCTGCTCGATAACGGTTCCCGGAGCCAGTTGTCCAGCCTTGGAAAAGGCTGTAATCGCATCGTCAAATTTGTTTTCCCCTCGGTAGACTTCTCCCAGGCGGTAATAATCAGCAGGATTCGGGCTGTCCGAGTTCGCGATGGCAGACTTGTAGTTCTGCTCTGCCTTTGCGAGTTCGTCCTGGTCCAGTCCTTCAAGCGCCATCCTGGAACGCTCCAGATGAATCATGCCCATGGAAGCATAAGCTCCGGCTGCAATCTGGTTCTTTCGCTTTTGATAGGCGTCAACCGATTCGTCAGACTGCTTTGGAAGCTGGTCGATTTCCTTGAGGGCCTTCTGCGCGTATTCTTGCGCCGTCCCAAGCCTTTTTGCTCTTTCGGCGTCGCTGACGTTCTTGAGCATTTGAGGCTGAGGAAGAACGCTGGATACCATGAGCAGACTGATCAGGTTATTGGCGTCAAGGTCCAGGCTCTTTTCCCCGTATTTCACAACATTGGCCGCATCGTCTTTCTGCTGGTAGGCACTCGCCTCAAGAGCGAAAACATAGGTCAGGAGAGGGCTCTTGGGATATTTTGCCGTGAAGTCGTCAGCAGCCTTGATGATGGCGTCGGGATTCGTCGTGCTCTTGAGCTTGTTGTAAGCTTCGCCTTCTGCCGCGCTGACTTCCGCACTCCCGACTTTAGCCTTCTGCGAAGCGCGTGCCGAGGGAGTAAACTGCTTCATGTAGGTCACCAACTGCTCAGTAGCGCCCGCCTTGGTTAGTTTCTTCTCAATGTCAGGTGTAAACTCAAAATCGGTTCCCCGTGCCTGGACCTCCTTCGCCACATTCTCCGGGTGCTTCCTGTTGTGCTTAATCAGCTTGATCAGCTCGTTTTCAGCAAGCGGGGCCTCCACCGGAGCAGAGGAATTCGCAGCCGGTTGCGCTTTCTCCGCCTGTTGCGCAGCACGAGCCGGACGCCCATTCATCAGGACACTTCCGGCCAGAGTTAAGGTCCAAACGGCTCCAAGGCTGACAACCTTCTTAGTCCAAGACATAGTTCATTCCCACCTTCATTCATTCTAAACGCATTAAATATAAGTCAGCGTACTAGAAGCTTTATTCCCTGTCAACAAAGAGAGCGCCCGGATACACGCGCCAGCAGCAACCGTCTGTGGAGTGCGCAGGGACTGCCCGTGTGTCATCCTTCCCCAGGAGAATCCTCTGATGAAATACCCGCAAGATCCCCCAAAGTTGAGTCAAAGCGGCTCCGCCGGTACAATGTCACAGTATGCAAACACGGAAGCTCTTCGGCACAGACGGCATGCGGGGAGAAGCAGGCCGCTACCCGCTGGATCAGGAAACGGTTTTCAAGTTCGGGAAAGCGCTTGGCGGGCTGCTCGAAAAAATGAACGGCGCCGGCCAGCCGCAGGTCGTCCTCGGAGAAGACACGCGGGAATCCAGCCGCTGGATTTCCGGGACCCTCGCTGCCGGGATCACATCGACAGGAACCAAACTCTTCTACGCCGGCGTCATCACAACTCCCGGCGTGGCTTTTCTCACACGCCATCATGGATTCACCGCCGGCATCATGGTGTCCGCTTCTCATAATCCTTATGACGACAACGGCATCAAAGTCTTCTCGAACTCCGGCCTCAAGCTTTCAGAAGTCCAGGAACTGGAGATCGAACGGGCCATTGAGTGCGATCATTCTGGAGACGGAGCTTATCCGCAGGAAGAACTTTCGGCCGTACCAGAGTTCCTTCAGGAGTATGTCTCCTACCTTTGCGACCTGGTCCCCGGCGGTCTGCGGCTGCCCGCTGCGCCTCTGGTTGTGGACTGCGCCAATGGGTCAGCGTCGCGAGTGGTTCCCCTGCTGTTCAAAGAGCTTGGCATCGAAGCCCGCATCTTCAACGCCGCTCCAGACGGCCGCAACATCAATTTCCATTGCGGATCACTTTTCCCTGCCAACATGGCGAGTGAAGCGCAAGCTGCCCAAGCTCACCTCGGCATCGCCTTTGACGGCGACGCCGACCGGGCGATTTTCGCCACCCCTGACGGCCGCATCGCCGACGGCGATCACGTTCTCTACGCTGTGGCCCCCTTTTACGAGCGGCAGCAGAACCTGAAAGGCCATACCGTCGTGGGAACTCTGATGACCAACCTGGGACTGGAACAAGCCCTGGCGCGAAGCGGTATCGCGCTCAGCCGGACTGCCGTGGGAGACCGGTATGTGCTGGAAGAGATGCTCCGTTGCGGCTACAACCTGGGCGGCGAGCCTTCCGGCCACATCATCTTTGCCGACCTTTCTCTGGTTGGCGACGGCATCATCACCCTTCTCCAGATCCTCCGCATTCTGGGCGAAAGCGGAGCGTCGTTCACCGAGGTCGTCAGCGGGCTGCAGCAATATCCGCAGGTCATTCGCAATGTTCCGGTCCGGGAAAAACGGCCGCTTGAGTCCATCCCTGAAGTTGCCCGAACCATCGAAGCCTGCACCCGGGAGCTCGGAGACGCGGGGCGAATCGTCGTGCGCTACTCCGGAACGGAGCGGCTGGCGCGCGTGATGGTTGAGGCAAAAGACGCGGCCACGGTGGAACACCATGCCGGGCTCATCACAAAGGCCATCGAATCCGCCATCGGCGCAGCTTGAGAGCACTGAGGCCGTCGAATTCCGCGACCGGCACAACTGGGCGCGCGTCCCGTTGCGGCGCATTTTTTCAGGTGGCACTAGGCACTGATCCGAGCTATAAAGTTAAAAGCAACTCCCTGCTGAGATTTGCCGTCGAACCACCAGGTGTCAGACAACCCAGGCAGGAGGTTATCAAAACATGAAATCCTACCGGCTTTTTCTGATCGGCTTCCTCTTTCTGGTTTTCTGCCAACCCCTGGCCGCGCAGGACGCAACCCGGGCGGAAAAGCCGCCGCAGCCCCTTGCCACCGTCACCGTTCCGGCAGAGACTCATATCCCCGTATCGCTTGAAAACGCCATCAACTCCAAAACCGCCTATCCCGGCCAGTCCATCTATTGCCGGACCATTTTCCCCATCACGGTAGACAACCGCATCGTGATCCCCGTGGGCAGCTACGTGAAGGGAGAAGTCACCCAGGTGGTCAAGCCCGGCCGGATCCGCGGCAAAGCCAAGCTGGGACTTCGATTCGAATCCCTGACGCTTCCCAACGGAGTGACGGAATCCCTGCGCGCTTCGCTCTCCTCTTTCGGGACCAGCGGCGAGGAGGGCTTTAACCGCAAGGAAGGGAAAATCGAAGGCCAGTCCACGAAGGGGAAGGATGCCGGCCGGGTGGCCCGGACCACCATCACCGGAGCTCAAGTCGGCACCCTGGCGGGCATCTCGGGCGGCCATACGCTCCGAGGCCTGGGAATTGGAAGCGCCGCCGGCGCCGCGGCTGGAGCCATCTGGGTGCTGGCCGGGCGTGGCAAGCAGATTTATCTTCCGCCGGGAACCAGCCTGGAACTTCAATTGGGAGCCCCGCTGCAGTTTGCTCCGGACCAGCTCGATTTCAGCGGCGATCCTCCGCCTGCTCCGGTTTTCAAGCGCGGACAGCCCCAGCGGGAAATGAAATCGAGGCGGGTACGCCGGCACGCCAGGTTTGGACCGGGGATCTTCAGAGTCCTGCGTCCGTTTTAGTTCTGAAGTTCCTCGCGGTGCGCCGCCGCAGAGAGAAACGGAGATCAGCCTCCCGCGTGCAGGGAATTCCCACTTGCGTCCGCTTCCGGGGGTGGGAGGAGAACCTGTTCCGCCGCGTCCCTCTTACGAGAAGACCAGCGACTGCCCGGTGATCTCAAACCTTTTCCGGCAGCGCGGGTTCTGGCACTGCACAAAGTCATCACGCCGCAGCAGGTACGACCTGGCTTTCGCAAACTTCGCCCGGTCACGCTCGTCGGCGTGCCCCCGCAGAGTTTTCTTCTTGGTCCGCTCAATCCAGCGGACCTGATAGGTGGCCGACTCGCGGCAGTAACGGCAGGAAAGGTTGGCCGGTTTTGACACTTCTTTTTCGTCAAAAAAATCTCGCTCTTCCATAGGCCAGCTATTCTACCGTGAATCCGGAAATGTTGCAGGAAGTTTCCAATCCCCCGAAAACCTTGTCTGCATTGCCGGATTCAGTGGCTTTCCAAATCATCCCAACCCCAGGCAAAAATCTCTTACTTCGCAGCGGGCAACGATTTCAAATAAGCGACCACCGCCGCCGCATCGCGGCGTGACAGGCGATACTGAGGCATGGGAGGGCCGGCACGTTTGTTGCTGCGGTCGAGACCCGTCATCAGAAAATGTACAGCCTCGCTCTCGGTCCATCCCTCCAATCCTGCGATCGGAGGCCCCACAGCCACCCAGCCCGGGACGGGATGGGTCGGCTGGAAAGAAAGTGGCGCTCCCTGCAGTTCGCGCCCGGCAATTTCTTCCCCACGTTCATTGCGCGGCGAGTGGCAATCTGCACAGCCCGCGACATTGTTCACAAGATACTTGCCATGGGCGATCAGTTTCGCCTGACTCGCTGCCCTCCGCCCCTGCGCTACAGCCATTGACGCCGTCAACAGGAATGCCCCCAGGAACGCAATCAATCTTGTCATCGGTCCCTCCTCTACCTGGAACAACAGTCGTCCTAGAATAGAAGCTTCCCCACTGCCGGGCAAGAGGATTTGTTATCCCTCCTGGCGCAGGAATTTCGGCCCCAGCCAGAGCAGGGCCACCGCGTCAATCAGGAAGTGCGCCGTCATGGACGGATAGAGTGAGCCCATCTGGACCACCGGCCAGGCCAGCAACGCCCCCAGCAGGCCCGCCCTGACCATGCCGTTCAGGCCCTGGTAGGAGTGGGCCAGGCCGAAAGCAACTGACGAAATCGCCACACCCCACGCCGCCGAATGGAACCAGGCCGAGGCCTCAGCCAGCAGAAATCCGCGGTAAAGAAACTCTTCGCACAGGCCGGCCGTGGGCGCCAGGCCCAGGAGCGCCCACCATCTTTCGCGCCTCGTCTGGGGCATCAGCGCCCGAACCATCTCAGGCTCTTCCGGCCACCAACCGCGCTTTTCCAGCAGCAGAACCAGGCCCAGCCCGGCTACCGAAACCACAACCAGCAGGAGGGTCCAGTTGAGGAAGCCGGAGCCCGAAACCGGGGCAAGGCCTATCGCCCGCCCATCCGGCCATGCAAGGAAAACCACCAGCGCGCCGACCGCTGCCAGAATCCATTGCGAAACTACTGCCGAAAAATAGAGCGCCGTTCTGGGAATTCCCTGCACCAGCTCCGCGCGCGCGCTGCGCCTTGAAAGCACAGGAACACCCACGATGAGGAGCACCGAAAATCCAATTCGGACCGCGCTGGAGATCATTGACATTTCCTTTAGCAATACAGACGCAGGTGCGAGGGGGCTAGTGTCTCATCCGCCGGACGGCACGTCAACCGCCAAGCGAAGGATGATCATATTCCGGCGAGGGCTTTCGCCATGGGAGGTTTCCCTATGGCAGGATTGGCCCGCAGGCGGGATATCTTTCACTCAAACCCTTTCTGCCGTGTGTTCAGGTTCGCTTTTTATCCTTCTTTTATTTTCAACAACATGGCCGGGTTCGTTTTTGGGTTTGTTTTTTCAACAGGAACGTATTTTCAATAACTTCCCGGCTTCGTTTTTGGGTTCGTTTGGGTTCGTTTTTTGGACCGATCTTTTATTATCAATAACTTCTCGGGTTCGTTTTTTAAAAAACGTGTTTTTTTGTCCCACACAATTTTGGCGCCAAAGTCCTATTTCTATTTTTTCAATGGCTTACGGCTATTTTTAAAGTCTGTCCAGACTGTTTATTTCCGCCGCAGCCTACGCGCCCGCCGTAGATTCGGATCCGGGCTCTATGCCCCAAGACCAGCGCACCATAAAGGCTACCACACTAGCCCACGAAAGTCAAGAAAATTCGGCGCCTGGCCACTTTGCGGCCCCATGGTCCTTCGGCGGCTGAAGCCGCCCGTTGTGCGAGGTGGAGGCGACGGTCCCGCTGAAGCAGGACCCTTCTGAGAAGGAAGGAGGATAGCGAAGGGCACCGTTCTTGCAATCTGCGGCTCTTTTTTTGTTCCGCTTCTCAAAAGCCGCGGACCCCAAAACCTGGGGACCGCGCCATCCGCTATTTTTTGTTGTGCAGAATGCGGAAATTTCTGATGCGGTAAAAAGTAAGGTAATTGGCGTCGTGGAAGGTGTGCGCGCCTCCCTGCCCGTCATCGTAAGCCGTGCGGATGGCCGCCACGATGTCGCGGCCGTCAAATTGCCAGTCGGCGTACTGGAAGGCGTGGTGGGTCCTGTCGGGGTGATGCAGAATGGTGCTGCGCACCTGCCACTGGCGCAGGTTGCGGCTATAAACCAGCGCCAGCGTGTTGCGAATGGCACCAGGCTTGACCTTTCCGCCCACTTCGCCCGCCATTTCGGACGTCACAATGTTAGCCAGCGCCCAGTAGCCGCGGCCATGGGGATCGTGACGAATGCTGAACTTGGTTGCGCCGCCACGGAAATTGATAAAGCCCCTGGAAGGATTGAACGTGACCTTGCGGCCGCTGGCGCTGACGCGGATGATGGCCGCCTTTTCCGGCAGCTTTGAAACGTCCACGCGCAAAACGTCCACCACATGTCCGCCCGGCGCCACAACGGCGTTGCCCTCCAGCCAGCCACCGAACTCTCCGTTGAGCCATTCCGGGTTGCGCGGCAGAAAATTGCTGAAGGTCCAGTTGGCCCTGTTCAGCAGATCGGCATCGAGCGGCACGGACAAAACGCCGGCGCGGAAGTGCGCGCCCCACGGCTGGTGGATGTCGACATTTTCAAAAGCGCGCCACAGCCGCCCCGAGTGCTCCACTACGGGGACGGGGGCGGTGTGCCAGTGGCCTTCAGGCGCCAGCAGGCCGGTGGTAGCACTGTCAGGATGGGTCCACGTCTTGCCGTCGTCCTTCGAGCGGCGGATAACCATGTGGCCGTTTTCGCCCGTGGTGCCCATCAGGTAAACCGCGCCGCGGTGCACAAACAGGTTCGACCAGAAGGCGCATTTCACCTCCGCGCGTTTTTGCCAGGTGGCGCCGCGGTCGGTTGAGCGGAAGATCACCGTGGTGGCGCAGACCTTGGAGCCGCTCTTGGGGCCGAAGAAATCGTGCGAGGCAAGATAGTCGCCGTCGGGAAGAATCACAATGCTCGGCGAGCCGATGTAACGCCCCGAAGCCGCCGGGCTGTGGTCAATCACCACACCGGGAACCTTTGCGGGAGCGCCGGAATGAATAGAACCCTGCGCGCGCAGGCGAACGCAAAACAAAGTTGCCAGAAATATACCCAAGCAAAAGAGGAACAGTTTTCGCAAGTTATGAATCCTGTCTGCCATGATGTGAGCCAAGAAAACCTCCGCCCCAAGACCGGGGAACCGCTCTGCACGCCTGCGTAGGAGGCCCCTCTACCCTCCTGCTGAGGATTGCATAATAGAGGGACGGGGCTTCGTAGCGCCGGCATCTTGCCGGCCATGAAAATTGCCGCCGGGACGGCAGCGCTACAATTGCAAAACCGTCACTATATCATCCAAACATCTGTAGTTGACTTTCAGGAAACAAGGGCGGGAGGCCGGAGGGCTCCCCTACCAAAACTGTTCACGGGCGCAGGAGGTAGGCGCCGAGGACGGCGCCGCAGCGGTCGCGAAAGACTTCGACGGGGACACGGCTCGAATCCATCAGCCACTGCAGGCAGTAACCGTCAACCAGGGCGCGAATGGTGGCGGCGGCGTCTTGCGGGCGGACGCGGCGAAACTCCTGCAGCTTGATGCCATCGGAGATGATCTGCACGTCGCGCTTGCGGCAACGGAGAAAGAAATCGTGAAAAAGCTGGCGAAAGCGCTCGGAGCGGGCGCCGACGGTGACAAAATCAAACAGCACGAGGTAGAGCTTGCGATTGACTTCGGCGCTGTGGAACAACAATTCCAGTTCCGCCGCCAGGCGCTCACGGGGTGAATCCTGGCCGGCCACCACCTGGTCGAGGCTGCGGGTGACTTCATTCAGAAGCCATTCGAGCACGGCGTAAAAGAGGTCTTCCTTGGTATGGAAATAGTGGAGCGCTCCGCCTTTGCTGGAATTGGCGCGAGCCACCACGGAATCGATGGTGGTGGAGTGCAGGCCCTTCTCAAGAATTTCGGCGTAACCCGCCTTGATCAGAGCTTCGCGGCGTCGTGCTGTCAGCTCAGAATCAACTCGGCGCGGACTCATGCGTATCCTTTCTCAACTTAAGGGGAAGCTTATAGAATGTAAGATATACTGAATTGGGCGTCAAATGTTTGTTGGAAAACAAAGCGTCAGTTTTGCAGCGTACAGACCGCCAGCGGGAACGGGCAACAAGGCGGACCTTCCGCAGGCAGTCACGGCAATTGACAAGCCCAAAACCTTAACACAGAGACTGTCAACGTTGCCCTCTGATAGGGTATCGAAGGCGCCGAGGACACAGAGAAAAAATTAACGATCCTATTGCCGGCGGTGATGGTGCGGCCGCGACTGAAATCTATGGAAGGCAACCTTTTCGGGCTCAGCAAAACGGAACTGGAACAACTGGCGGTGGAGTGCGGCCAGCCCAAGTATCGTGGCAAACAGCTGTTTCGCAATCTCTATTCGCGCCGGGTGCGCAATCTGGAAGCGTGCACGGACATCCCCGCAAATTTCAGGCAAGAACTCATGGCACGCCACCGCGTCGATTGGCCCGAAATTAAGGCGCGGATTCCGTCGCGCGACGGCGCAGTGCGCTATTTATTTACCCTGCACGACGGCGAGAACATTGAAACGGTCTACATGCCCATCGAGAACCGGGTGACGTTGTGCCTTTCCAGCCAGGTGGGCTGCGCGGTAGGGTGCAGCTTCTGCTTCACGGCGCTGCTGGGCGCGAAGCGCAACCTGACGGCAGGAGAGATCGTGGGCCAGGTGGCGGCGGTGATGGATGCGCAACAGCCGCCGGCGGAGACTCCCGTGAACCTGGTTTTCATGGGCATGGGCGAGCCCATGCTGAACCTGGACGCGGTGATGAAAGCGGTCGGAATTTTCTCCGACTCGAACGGGCTTGCCCTGGCGCTGCGGCGCATGACGGTTTCCACAGCGGGGGTCATTCCGCAGATCCGCAAATTCGCCGGGGAACCGGCGCGGCCCAGACTGGCCGTTTCACTGAACGCCTCGAACGACGAGCAGAGAACCGCCCTGATGCCGCTGAACCGCAAGTATCCGCTGGAAGAATTGTTGCAGGTCTGCCGGGATTTCCCACTGGGTCCGCGCGAGTATGTGACGTTTGAGTATGTGCTGCTGGATGGGATCAACGATTCCGACGACGACGCGCGGCGCGTGGCGGCGCTGGTGCACGGCATCAAGTGCAAGCTGAACCTGATTCCGTTCAATCCCGGGTCGGAATTGCCCTACCAACCTTCACCGCTCAAGCGGGTGCTGGGGTTCCAGGACGTCCTTCGGAGCCGCCAGGTGCCTGCCTACATCCGCATTTCGCGGGGGCAGGACGTGATGGCGGCCTGCGGCCAGTTGCGGCTGGGAGCAATGAACCAGGCGACGGCGCCGATGGAAGCGTCTTTGTAACCCGGCCATCCTTTGGCGGAGCTGAAGCTCCGCCCCCCTAAGCTGGCGGTCGCATTCCAATCACGGCCATCATGCGTCCGGCCAGGGCGCCTTCCTTGCGATAAGAATAGAAAAGGTCCGTGCGGCAGGCCGTGCAGTAGTCCGCCACGTAAATCCCGCCGGCCGGGACGCCGGCGTGTTCCAGTTGATAGCGCACCGCGGCCGCCAGGTCGAGATGGACCTTCGAGAATGAGTCCTCCATCTGATGTCCCGGAGGGGCCTGGAGCATGAAGAGGGTCTGGTAACGCAACGCCATGCGCAACTCTTCCGGTGTCGCAGCCACTTTTTGGAAGAACGTTTCGCCTGCCGGAAACGTCCCGCTGAAAGCATCGACCACTTCTTCGCCCACCTCATAGCAGCACTTGCGGATGGACGGGCCGACAGCCGCCAGCAGATTCCGAGGGCGTGAACCGAACATGCGGCACATCTCGCCGACAGCTTTTTCGACAATGCGGTGCAGCGCTCCGCGCCACCCGGCATGGACAGCCGCAACCGCGCGGCGTTCACGGTCAACCATCAGGACAGGCACGCAATCCGCCACGCGAATCCCCAGAAGCATCCCGGCACGGTCAGCGATAAGGGCATCGCCCGGACGCACTCGCGTCGGCTGATCTGTGTCCGGGGCAGGATTTCCGGCCAGTTGATATTGGATCGCAGCGCTGCCGGAGCCGCACGAGGCGCGGTAAACAGTCGCGGAATGCGTCTGGCGCAGCACGGCCAGAGGAAAGCGGCCGGCGCCCAGGGCCTGAAGAAACCGGCGTCCCTTTGGCCCGTTCCCGAGGCTTCCAGGGGCTCCGCCCAACGCGGAGTTCCGCCCGGCAGATTTCGGCGGCAGGGCTCCGCCCGTGCGCGTGCCAAAGGCGTGGACCAGCCAGGGGATTTCCGCCAGTGCCCCGCACTCCAGCCAGGCGTGGCCGTTTGAGGAGACGATTTTGAAGGCTTCAGCCGCCACGTTTCGACTATAGCACGCCCCGCCGAAGGGCCGTCTGATTGCCGAAAACCCCACGCACAAGGGCACTCCAGGGCCCGGGCCGCTCCTTTAAATATTGCGGCCCGTGGCGCCTGGACCACCGGTTTCTGCAGAATTGAATTCCAATCCCCGGTCTGTTAAGGTTAACAAGGACCTTGCAAAAATCCGGGCTGTGAAGAAACAAGAAGTGGCTGGCAAGGCCGATCCGGCGAGAACTGCAAATCGTCAGAGTGGCGCCACGCGCTCTTGCATTGAAAACGCTGCCCGGTACGGAACAGGATGACGGTCGGCACAGGCATTGACATCGCTGAAACAGAGCGGATCGAACGCGCTCTGGAAAAGCATGGAGAGCGGTTCTCACAGAAGATTTTCACTCCCGCAGAAATCGCTTACTGCGAACGATTCAAGAACAGGGCAGAACGTTATGCCGCTCGCTTTGCCGCCAAAGAGGCGGCGTTTAAGGCGCTGGGGACCGGCTGGGCACAAGGTGTCCGCTGGCTTGATGTGGAAGTCGCGCATCACTCGAGCGGCAAGCCCGAGCTGCTGCTGACTGGACGCGCGCGAGAAGTGGCAGACCAACTGGGCGTTACGCACGCCGTCATGTCCATATCGCACGCCAACCGCTACGTTGTTGCGCAGGTGATCCTTGAATCGAATGGTTAGCCCGATTCCGGCATTCTGGCGGATGGCGTCCGGTGGATTCCTCCTGATGGCCTTCCCGCTGGCGGCCCCGAGTGCGCTGATGGCCGCCAAGGCCCCGCCGCCCCCTCAGATTCGGGAACTGGACAACGAAACGGCGGCCAGACTCCTGATTCATGTGGAAAAGCCGGATTATCCGTCCATCGCCAAGGTGAATTTCATCCGGGGAGCCGTCAGACTGAAAGTCAAGGTCACATCCAAGGGACGGGTTTCTGATGTTCATGTCATTGAAGGTGAGCCCATCCTTGCGGCCGCAGCTTTCAAATCGGTCCGGAAGTGGCTCTATCGGCCCTATGTCTCACAGGAAGGGCCCATACCGTTCAGCACCTACGTGACTGTAAAGTTCAGCCTGCATCCGCACTCCTACAAAGGACAGTTTCCGAAAGGTGCAGACGATGATCTGGAAAAACAGGTGCGTCCACCGGAAGTTATCAGCCAGCCTCAGCAGGACCAGTCTGCCGTTGGCATCCAGATGAAAGTGCTGGTTGGCTCCAAAGGAGAAGTGGTGGATGCAACATCCATGAAAGTCGGGGAACCGGAAATTGACCGGGCGCGGAAGAGCCTTCAGTCCTGGAAGTTCCGGCCGGCGCGATGGGGGGCGCTTGCGGTTCCGTGGTACGTCACGGTCACAGTTCCGCTTCCCTACGTGGCGCTGGACCAGACGGCAAATTCGGCAAAGCATTAACAAGACACCCGAAAAACCCCTGGACTCGCGCGAGCGACAGGAAGGGTAGGACATTCTCATGGACCAATTCAAGATGGCGAAATGGGCTGCCTTTCTGGCCGCCGTCTTTCTGCTGTTGCCGCAGGCCTGGGCCCGCTCGCACGACCAGGCCGTTTTCAAGTATGTGGCCGGGACGGAATCCCTGCCCAAAGATTGCGTGGGAAAACTTGAAGTCACTGAATCCCACCTGGTGTTCCTATGCGCTGAAAAGTCCGTGAGCGTTCCCTACAGCGACATCACGAAAATGGAATTCCAGCCCCGGGTGAGCAAGAGAATTCGGAAGATGAAGCTTGCGTGGACCATCAAGCCCACCTCCGCCCGCGGCAAGCATGAAGGCTTTTTCACCGTGATCTACCAGGCCAGCAGCAAAACGCACGCCATCATCCTGCGGGTCCGGAATGAAACCATGCGCCCCTACATGGCGGAAATCGACCTCAGAACTGGCCGTCCCATCGAGAGCAGGCAGGACTGAAGGCCCCTGGCTTTTTCGGGAATTAGCGGCTAATCCGAGCCCTGGTAGAAATAACCTCTACGGGTGCGAATCTTCAGCTTCATATCTTTCCGGTCGACTTTGACCTGCAGCCGGTGAAAACCGGTTTCAGCCAGGTCGTTCGGAACAAAGGTGAGCAGGTACTGGCTGTGGACGTCCGCGGCAATCAGGCTCAGATGGTTCTGAAGGGCGCGTGAAGACCACTGGGAATAAAAAATACCGCCGGTGTATTCGGCGTAGGCTTCCGCGTCGTTGGAAGAGATTTTCGACTCAGCGCCACGGATGGCGGGCCGAATGGCTCCGGTGACCGGAACGGTGACCCCAAAAGCCCCCATGTTAGAGGATGGAGTATTAGGCCTTCCCGGCTGGGGCGGCGCGGCGCCGCTGGCGTTCTCCGCAGATGTCGGCGGATTGAGGGGCTGCTTGTCGCGGGTGAGGTATGACTTGCTCAGGCTGAGGCCGAGGCCGTAGATTTCCACCTCCGAGCTTGTGGCCCGGCGTATAACCTCAATCTTTGACGTTTGACTTCCGGAATCATAACCGCTCGAAAAGACCACAATCACCCGTCGCTCGCCTTTGGGACGATGCTGCAGGAGGTTAATGCCCTGCATCAAGGCGTCGTTCATCCGGGCCTTGTTGCCGTCGGGCAATAGCGCGTGCAGTGTTTTGTCCAACTCATCTCCGGAGTCCGAAAAACCCTGGGCGACCTTGACGTCCGACCCAAACGTAATCACGGCAACTTCGCCCTTGGGTCCCAGCATCAACTCCGAAAACATCGGGGCAAGGCTCTTGATCTCGCCCAGTAGAGGCGTCACAGAGTCACTGTTCTGAATCAGGATGACAGCAGAAATTCTGTGTGATTCGCGGGTAATGCCTGTGATCTGCTGGAGCTTGCCATTGTCATAAATCTCAAAATCCTTTTGCTCCAGGTTGTAAACGAATTCCCCTGTTTGCTTGTCAATGACAGTGACGGGTGCGGTGACCAGGTTGGATTGGATCCGAATCTGGGGAACAATGGGTATCTTATTCGTGTCCCCGCTGTCGCGAGCCGCGTCTGCCGATGACCCGGCGGGCGCAGACTGGCCGGCTCCGCTCTGCGCCGGAGCAAGGACTGAACACACACATGAAAGCGCACATGCGCTGAAGACACTGATCCAGAAGGTTCCCAGGCTACATTTTCTCTTGCGCATTCGACTCCTCATTCCTCACTCAGTATGATGTATCCAGACACATGGGGGTTACTCGCCATCGCCCGCTTGTCTCGCCCGCCCGGGCAAGAGAAATCAACCAGCCAGCCTCTGCCGCACGGCTTCGTACAGCACAATCCCCGTGGCGACGGAAACGTTCAGCGACTCCACCCGGCCCCGCAAGGGAATCCCGGCAAGCTGGTCGCACCCTTCACGGACCAGCCGGTGAAGGCCATGTCCTTCACCGCCCATCACCAGCGCGCAGGGCTGCTTGTAATCCAGGTCAAGATAAGACTTTTCCGATCGCGCTTCGAACCCATAAATCCACAGTCCCCGTTCTTTCATTTCCACCAGCGACCGGACAAGGTTCTTCACCCGGGCGATCCGCGCATGTTCCAGCGCTCCCGCAGCCGTTCGAGCCACCGCAGGCGACAGGCCCGCTGCCCGGCGTTCAGCTATCACGACACCATTGGCCCCGCCCCCCACCGAGGTTCGCACAATCGCCCCCAGGTTGGCGGGGTCCTCCACGCCGTCCAGAACCAGCACCAATGCCGGGCTCTGGCTTGCGATCACGGTGTTCAGATCCTGGTAGGACCTGGAAGAACAGACGGCCACCACGTCCTGGTGACGGCCCCCCTGAGCCAGCCGATCCAAGGCCCGCCTCGGCGCAAAGCGGAGGGGAATACTACGGGCCCTGCACTGGTTCAAAACCTCCTGCAGGCGCCCGCCGCTCGCGCCCTCCCGAACCATTACGTGATCAATGGTCCGCGAACCGATCGCCTCCATGACGGCATTGATGCCGTAAAGCACATCGGACGAATCTGAAGTCTGCTTTCTGTTCATAGACCGATGACTCAACACCCGCAACCTCGCGGCATCCAGGGAACTCCCTTGCCGGGCCTGGCAGCACTCATCCACAGAAAAAAAGGTGGGCGGTGTTCGAAAATTCCCGCATGCGGTCGGCAACGCTCTTGATGGGCGGCTCCAACTGGAGCCGGGCCCCCTTCTCAAAAATCGGAACCAGTTTCTCCAGCTCGGGGCCGGAATCGGCCGCCGTCAAAGCAACGCGCACGGGATGAAACAACTCCTTCCCTTTCTTCTCGGTCTCCTTCTGAACTTCCTTGAGGATCTCCCGGAACCGGGGATAGGTCAGTTCCTGCTCCTCAAGAATTTTGGAGACCACGCGCTTCAGGACCTGGCGCGTGGGCGCGTTGTCCGGCGATTCAACGGTGCCCAGCAGTTCCGCGGCTTTTCGGACGTCATACTCAAAAATCAGCCGGACGGCGTCCGGAAGCTGGCTGAGGTGGTCAATTTTGTTGATGGCAGCGTCGACAACGAGTTCAAGCCATTCCATGACCGGCGCGGGCACAGGTTCTGAAATCAGTCCGGCATCCGCCAGGTAAGGGACCGCCATTTCCGCCAGCTTCGCCATCGGCAGCTGTTTCAGATAGTGGCGATTCAGCCAGTTCAGCTTCTCCGGGTCAAACACCGCAGCGCTCTTGATGATGTGGTCCAGGGAAAACTGCGCGACAAGCTCTTCCGAGCTGAGGATTTCTGTCTTGCCGTCGGCGGGCGACCACCCTAGCAGCGTCAGGTAATTGCGCAAGGCCTCGGGAAGAATGCCCATCCCCCGAAAGCTTTCCAGAGAAGTCGCTCCGTGGCGCTTGGACAGCCGCGCGCGGTCGCCGCCCAGGATGGTGGAAAGATGGGCAAACTGTGGCGGCTGCCATCCAAAGGCTCGGTAGAGCGCGAGCTGGCGGGGAGTGTTGGAAATGTGATCGTCGCCGCGAATCACATGTGTGATGTTCATCAGGTGATCGTCCACCACCACGGCAAAGTTATAGGCCGGAGACCCTCCCGAACGCACCAGGATGGGGTCTCCAATCACCTCAGCGGAAAAACGGGTCTCGCCATGCACAAGATCCCTCCAGGCAAAAGCCCAGTCGGTAATCTTCAGCCGTATGGCAGCAGGCTCGCCGGCCGCAACTCGGCCCGCCGCATCCTCCTTCGGAATCTTCCGGCACCGGCCGGAGTATTGCGGCTGGCGCCCGGCCCCGAGCGCCTGTCGACGCTCGTCTTCAAGCTGTTCGGGCGAACAAAAACAGAAATAAGCGTGTCCTCGCTCAATAAGTTCCAGCGAATGTTTCCTGTAAACTTCCTGACGCTGTGACTGTCGATAGGGACCGAACGGGCCCCCGCAGTCAGGCCCTTCGTCCCAGTCCAGGCCGAACCATTTCAGGTCCTCCAGCAACTGCGTTTCGTAGCGCTTTTCAGACCTCTCAATGTCCGTATCTTCAATGCGAAGAACAAAAGTTCCCTTGTGATGGCGAGCAAACAACCAGTTGAACAATGCCGTGCGGGCGTTGCCTACGTGGACATAACCCGTTGGGCTGGGCGCAAATCGAACTCGTATTTTTTCTGTTTCCATTGAATTGAAGCCTTCCTTCGAAAACTAACATACGGACGCAGACCTGTACAGCCTGCCGGAGATCAAGGCTCTCGCGCGGGGTCTTGCGACGTTGTGAAACGAGCCCTATGTTCCTGACATCAGGCACACTTTACTGCTTGCCAAACATTGACCAAAGAGTACGGATTGACAGGTTTGGTTCTTTAGGGCATTGTTAACCTGTCATTAAATTTCGTACGAGGGGAGGGGACCAACCGTGCGAGACGAAAACGAACGACTTACCGTTAAAGAGGTAAGCGGACGTCTTCCACTTTGTTCGACGTTGTTGACGGAATCATCAGAAGAAAAGACTCGCCATCCGGCGGTTGTATTAGCACTTTCCGAGACAGGCGGAAAATTCAGCTCACGGAAGAGAGTAGCTCCGGGTGAAGCTGTAGGCATCGTCCTGCATCCAGACCTGCGGTACGCAATCCGCGGCCGTGTGACCTGGACGCGCCAGATGAGGGATGATGTCAACGTCTATTTCGGCGTTGTCTTTGAAGAAAAGATTCCGGAATCCCTGTGGGAAATCCTTGGGGAAACGGTAGCAGCATAGGGCTTTAATAGCGGTTGTTCCTGACCAGCATTCCTGACAAAGATGCGATAGTCTGCGGGGGCGGGGTTGTTCTGCGGCACGTATTCCTGTAAACGCAGGAATACGTGTATTCACATTGAAAGCTCAGCAAAGAGCCTGCGTTCTTTTCGAAAGTCTGCTGGCGTGTTTCCTTTCCCGAACCCGCCATGCGGGGCTGGGCTGCATCGCTGATTGCACATTCTCCTTTCCCCTTCCACCTGCCATGCGATAACCTTACAACTTATCCTGAATGTCACCTTCGACAGGCGATTGTGGCGTTTGGGCAGGTAGGCAGAGAACAGCACGGCGGGCTGAAGTGTAAATCCGGTCAAAGAACCGAGGGCAACGTTCAGAAGCCTCCGCGCCGTTCCCAAGCGTCCTTCCAAAAGCCAAATCTGAAATGCAGGCCGATCTTCTTTGCCGCCGCAATACAAAGCGCAGGCCAAAGAAGGACCCCTCTGCAAAGGTCTGTTCCGGGCAAAGGAGTTTCCTGTAATGGCAGGATTGAGATTTCACACTCTACTCTGCAGCCTGCTGCTGGCCGGGTTCCTACCGGGGGCTCTGGTTGCCCGCCCCGAAAACGGCGGCCCCGAAGCCCCTGCGCTTTTGTTTGTAGAAGTGCATCTCACCAGCCCCGTAAAATTTTCGCGCCTGAAAACGGGTGACGTGCTGCAAGGAGAAGTGGCCCGGAACGTTTTTTCGGGATACCACCTGATGATTCCCGTAGGCAGCCGAGTATCCTTAAGGGTTTCCGGCATGAAACTGCGGCGAAAGGAATCAAGCGACACGTGGCCGTGGCCCGCAGAACACTTCCGGTCAAAGTCTGAGAAATTCCCAACCTTCGATCTGCTGACTGCTTCCCTGCCCGTCGGCACCAATGCCAGGTTCCCCGTGTCCCTTGTCACCGCCTATGACGAAATCCATCTCACAGCGAGAACGGTGAAAGGCGGGAAATCCGGAGAGCCATCGGAACACACGTCAACGGGTGAGAATCAGGATAAGGCAGGCAAACAGCAACCCGGGTCCAAGCTTGAACTGGTGGTTGAAGCGTATCCTCCGGCCGGCGGAATCTCCACAACAGCTGCCGCAGACTCCGCTTCCGACAACGGGCCTCCGCCGGGAATGGAGACTCTGGCAGCCGGAACAGAAACGAAACTGGCCCTGGTGGACAGGTTGAGCGCTTCCAGGAGCCGCCCGGGGGACCCCTTCAAAGCCATACTGGCGGAACCTCTGCGTCTGAGTTCGGGGGAGATCGTTCCGGAAGGATCTCTGTTCGAAGGGCGTGTTGGTAAGAGCACTCCCCCGCGATGGCTGAGCCGCCCGGGGTCGCTTTACCTGACGTTCAACCGGCTGGTCCTGCCCACGGGAGCAATCATTCCCATCGCAGCATCCGTGGTGGGGATGGAGACGAACCGGAATAACCGGATGAAGGTGGATTCGGAAGGCGGATTGAGTGGCGGAAGTCCGGGCAAGAAACGTCTTCTGGTTGATGTTGGAATCGGCTTCGGGATATCCAAGGTGGCCGATGACAGTTTCCAGCTGATTGCAGAAGCACTGATTTCAACCGCAACCGACGCGTCAACCGCCGGCACAGCCCGGCTGATTGGAATGGCCGTTGGAGGCCTGTTCTTCATCAAGAGGCACGGTCGCGACGTTGTCCTGCCGCCCTACACCATGCTGAGTGTCCGGTTTGACCGCCCGCCATCGTTGCGCGCGCCCGAAAAGCAGCATCAGCGCATCCGATAACAACCACGCGAGTGAAGTGTAAGGTGCTGTCCTCAGGACTTGATGGCCGGCTGCAAATCCGGCAGCCAGGCGGAAAGGTGGTTCAGGCTGGGATGGTGGGTGCGGTCCACTTCAAGCGGCGTAATGGAAACCTCGTGCGCAAAGATGGCTGCGTAATCGGAATCCGGCTCAACCCTGCGGTGCGGCAGCGTCTCATCCAGCCAGTAGTAGGACCTTCCGCGCGGGTCTTTCTTTTCACAAACCAGATTCTGTGAGATCTTCTGGCTCTGGCGGGTCACCCGCACACCGCGAATCTCGTGCTTTGGAACATTCACGTTCAGGGCGATGCCCGGCGGAAGTCCTTCCTTCAGAATCTTCTCCGCCAGCTGAAACGCCACTCCGCGCGCCCCGCTGAAATCCTCCGGGTTGCGGCCGACAAGCGAGATGGCGAACGATGGAACGCCGTGCAGCACCGCTTCCTGAGCGGCCGCCACGGTTCCCGAATAAATCAGATTCTCTCCGAGGTTTCCTCCCGGATTGATGCCGGAAACCACCAGGTCCGGCTTTTGGGGCAGCAACTGATAGAGCGCAAGAATCACCGTATCCGCCGGGGTGCCGCCCACGGCGAAATGGTGGTCATCCAGCGTCTTCACGCGCAACGGCTGGTGCAGGGTGAGGGCCTGGCTGGAGCCGCTTCGCTCACTGTCCGGGGCCACGACCGTCACGTCACCCAGCGGACTCAGGGCGTCTTCGAGTGCACGGAGCCCGGCGGCGCCAATGCCGTCATCGTTCGTCAGCAGGATTCTCTTGTTTTCCATGGATGGTTATGGGAAGCAGGCCCGGGGAAGGTTTGACCAAACTCAGGGTTCGTGCTTCGCGTTAAGACTTAAAAAGTCTAGCACGATTTTCCATTTGCCGCCTCATCCCGGGTCCCCCATTCCCCGCCTGCGGGCTATACGTGTATCGAGGCAAAAGAACAAGAGAAAGGAGGTAGCGAAATACGCGAGCAGCGCTGGTGATGACAGAATGTGGCGCCTTGCAACGAAGGGAAAGCCTGGCCGTTGTTGACCCTTGCTTCCTCTGCCTAACAGCCTGCCAGAATCCCTTGGATGGAAGGCTTGCGCCGCGGCTGCCGGCATTCGAACACACTGATTTTTTCCCTCGCGCCAACCTTGAACTCCGGTTTTCGCATTTCCCGATGGATCATGAAGCGGGCGGACCTGTGTTCTTCGGACTGGAAACTCCCGGCTGTTCCCCATATAATCCTGCGCATGACACAAGACTCGAAGACATCAACTGACAGAACTCGTTTTCTACTGACCGGGGCCAAAGGGTTTATTGGCTCATGGATCGTCCGCAAGCTGATCGAGCGCGGTGATGCGCCGTGGATTTATGATCTCGACACGAAAGCCCACCGATTGCAGCAGCTTTTAACTGAGGAACAAAAGGAACAAATCCACTTCATCGAAGGAGACATTACCGACTTCGACGCGCTGGACCGCGCCGTTGCGGAAAACGGAATTACGCACCTCATCCACCTGGCCGCGCTCCAGGTGCCCGCCTGCGCCGCCAACCCGCGGCTTGGTGCGCGGGTCAACATTCTGGGAACCGTGAATGCATTCGAAGTTGTTCGCAAGCGGCGCGACCAGATCAAGCGCATTGTCTATGCGAGTTCGGTGGCCGTTTTCGGCCCTGAAGAATTTTATGGGCATGGCAAGGTTCCGGAAGGCGCACCGCTGCAGCCCAACACCCATTACGGAGTGTTCAAGCAGGCCAACGAAGGCAACGCCCGCGTCTATTACCTGAGTGACAGCATCTCCAGCGCCGGCCTGCGGCCGGGTACGGTCTACGGCGTGGGGCGGGACCAGGGAATCACCTCGGGACCCACCAAGGCCATCAAGGCCACCGTAGTTGGAAAGCCTTATACCATCCGCTTCACCGGCGGCTTTGACATGCAATACGCCCAGGACACGGCGGAAATCTTTCTGCGTTGCGCGGAAGTTCCCATCGAAGGCGCCAAAGCCTACACGCTGAGCGGCGCCGTGATCCAGATGGACGAGTTTCTCACCACTCTGAACCGTCTGCTTCCTGAATCCCGGAACCTGATCCGCGCCGAGGGGAAACCCATTCCGATTGCCTACAACTTTGACGACAGCGCCCTGCGGCGCGATATCGGCGAGATCCCGCGGACGCCTCTCGAAGACGGCATCCGTGAAACGGCGGAGATTTTTGAACACCTCCGCGAAGAGGGAAAAATCGATACAAGCGACCTTGAAGCGTGAGGTGGAGATGAAGGCAGCCGTCTTGCAGGATGTTGAAACACTGGTGGTCAAGCAGGTTCCTGATCCGGCGCTTGCGCCCAACGAGGTGATGCTGCGGGTGAAAGCGGTGGGTGTCTGCGGCACCGATCTACACATTTACCGAGGCCACGGAAATTACAATCTCGATGCCCAGGGAAGGCACATTCCGCTCACGGAGCAGCCCCTGATACTCGGGCACGAGTTCAGCGGCGAAATTGTGGAAGTCGGCAAGGAGGTCACAGACCTGAAAGTGGGCGACCGGGTCCTCTGCGATCAGGGCGTCAATTGCGTCAGCCGCGGCACCGAACCCCTTTGCCCTTACTGCGCCACGGGAAATTCGCACCAATGCGAAAACTACGGGGAACACGGCATTACCGGATTGCAGGGGGCCCTCGCGGAATATATTGCCATGCCTGCAGCCAATTGCCTGACGCTGCCTCCTGACATGCCCATGGACCTGGCGGCTCTGGTTGAGCCGGTGGGATGCGTCCTGCATGCCAGCCATCAGCTTCGTCATGCCAACGCGCGCTATTCCCTGAATAGCCATGAGCACGTCGGGAATGTCCTGATTTGCGGTGCGGGACCGGCCGGCATTTACTTTCTGCAATACCTGCGGAACGTCCTGCACTTTGAGGGACTCATCCTGGTCAGCGATATTCGTGAAATTAATCTTGATCTGGTGCGGAAATTCGGCGGGACTCCTGTCAATGTGGCGCGGCAGGATTTGCGCGAGGCCGTCCAGGAACTGACCCACGGCGAAAAGATCCATTACCTCATTGAGGCCTGCGGAAACTCCATTATCTTTGAGCAGATGCCAAGCCTGATTCGCAAGCAGGCCACCGTTCTGCTCTACGGCCACGGACACCAGGGGCGTGACATCAGCCTGATGGGAAACATTCTGTTCCTGGAACCCGTCCTCGTCGCGGCGGTCGGCGCCTCCGGCGGATTCGACCCCGACGGGCGTCCCACAACCTATCGGCGGGCGCGCGAACTGGTGAACTCACGCACCATCCAGGTGGAGCCGCTGGTCACCCATCGCTACAACGCTCTCGATGACGTCCCGCGAGCCTTCGAGCAGGATTTCAATCGCGAGGATTACATCAAAGGCATTCTGACCATCGAATAGCAGCGCGCTTGCCGGGGCAAACGAAAAAGGGCACGTTTCAGAGGGCTGCCGCCATTCCATCCAGGGCTTGCCGGTCCCTAGTCGGCTGGGAAGTAAATCCGCGAAGAAGAAGGAACTTCATGGACGCATGGTTGGGTTTCTCGTTGGTCGTCATCGGCGGAATCATGCAGGGGACTTACTTTCTGGGCCTCAAGTACGTCAGCCCGTGGAAGTGGGAGAACATCTGGGCGCTTTACGCGGTCTTTTCACTGATTGTGCTTCCGGGCGGACTGGCGGTTGCCACGGTCCCGCATCTCTCAGAAATGCTGGGGCGCGCCCCGGCTTCGGCGCTGGCGATGGTCTTTCTTTACGGCGCCGGGTGGGGAATCGGATCGGTTCTGGCCGGATTGGGTGTTGACAAGATGGGCATGGCGATGGGAGTTGCGGTTCTGATCGGCGTAACGGCCGCCATCGGAACCTTCGTGCCGCTGGTGGTGAATACTCCTCAACTGATCTTTACGGCCAAAGGGCTGCTCGTCGTGCTCGCCGTGGCCGCGCTGCTTCTGGGAGTGGGGCTGGCCGCTGTCGCGGGGAAGAAGCGGGAAGCCAGTCTTGCGGACGGACCCACAACGGTTGAAAAAGGGAAATTCGGCGTGGGACTGGCCATCTGCATTTTCAGTGGCATCTTTTCTGCCATGCTCAATATGGCGTTTGCCTTCAGCCAGCCGCTGGTCAAAGCCGGCATGGAAACAGGCGCCAGCAATTCGGGAGCGCTGAACGCCGTGTGGATGGTGGCGCTGGGCGGAGGCTTTATCGCCAACGCGGGATACACGGGCTATCTCCTCATCCGCAATAAGACATGGTCCAATTTCACCCTGCCCGGAACCGGCAAAGCATGGGCCATTGGACTGGGCATGGCCATTCTGTGGACCGGCGGTGTCATCCTTTACGGACGCGGGGCCGCGTCCATGGGGCAGGTCGGAGCCGTCATCGGCTGGCCGCTCTTCATGGCCGTCATCATTTTCGTTTCCACCATCTGGGGATTCGTCAGCGGCGAGTGGAAGGGTTCCAGCCGCCAGGCCAGGGGGTATATGGTGGCCGGCATGGTGGTGCTGCTGGTCGCTTCCGCTCTGGTGGGGCTTGCAAACAGGATGTAAGCAGGGACCCCGGAATCAACGGTAAAGCGGAGCAGGTCCGCTGCAACCCAATACCTCTTCCTCAGCGGACAGCGAACCTGGCCTTTGCTAATTCGGCTGTTTACTCCGGAACCGGCGCTTCCTCAGGCAGCAATCCCTTCCCTCGCAGATCGGCCCAGAAGGCGCCTGGAATGGGATGGCTGATCAGGCGGAAATTCTCTTCCAGTTCGGCCACCGTGCGCGCTCCCGGAATCACCGCGGCCACCGCCGGATGCGCCAGGGGAAACTGCAACGCGGCGGCCTTCATGGGCACCTGGTGGCGCTCGCAGACCTCTTCCACTTTTCGCACCTTTTCCAGGATTTCAGGCGGCGCGTCGGCGTAGTTGAATTTTGCGCCCGGCTTCGCGCCGGTGGCCAGGATGCCGCTGTTGTAAGGCCCGCCGATGATGATGCTGATCTGCTTCTCAACGCAAAGCGGCAGCAGTTCTTTCAATCCGGTGTGGTCGATCAGGCTGTAACGGCCCGCCAGCAGGAAGCAATCAAAGTTGCCCTCGCGCGCGAAGCGGGCAGGCATCTCCGCCTGGTTCATCCCGGCGCCAACCGCCTGGATTTTCCCTTCCCTGCGCAACTGGTCGAGCGCAGGATACGCTCCCTTAATAGCCTCATCGTAATGGTCATCAGGGTCATGGATGTGCAGGATGTCGATCCGGTCTGCCTGCAGCCGCTTCAGGCTTTCATGAAACGACCGTATCGTTCCGTCGTAACTGAAATCAAACACCGGCTTGAAAGGAGCGGGGTTGTCAAACTCATCCTTCTCCAGCGTGCCCGGCTCAACCGGCTCGAGCACCCGGCCAACCTTGGTAGCCAGCACGCGCGAATCAGAGGGGATGCCGGCAAGGCCCTGCCCCATCCACTTTTCACTTTTCCCGTGCCCGTATAAGGGCGCTGTATCGAAAAAGTTAATGCCCAGTTCCAGCGCGCGCCGGATGGTGGCCACGGCCGTCTCTCCCTGAACATCCTCAAACAAGCCGCCGAGCGGCGCTCCGCCCAGGCCCAGGCGCGTCACCTGCAGAGAAGTTTTTCCAATTTGAACTTTCTTTAAAGGATCCATGGAAGCCCCCCAATCTTGGTTTTAATGAAGGCAATGTTCCAGCCGGGTTTCAGTCACTCCCGCAGGGTTCTGCAATCTATCACGCCGCAAAGCGTCAGGGCAAGCATTGGGGCGGGTTGTTCACCTGGCCATGGTCGCTGCACACATCAGGAACAAAGATCTCAGCGCCTCTCCGGCACATGGTCCGCCATCCGCAATGGTGTATAATACAAGGTATGGAAGGCGTTATCGTCTTTATCATTTTCATGGTGGTGTGGTTTCTGGTCCTGCCCAGGATTCCCGGAATATCCCGCTTCACTTGATCGCCTCGTCCCCCGGTCCGGTCGGACGGGAACGACAATCCTGATAACAAAAACTGCGGGTGAATAATCTTTATGCCAATCTTTGAATACACTTGCCAGAAGTGCAAAAAGACCTTTGAGAAGCTGGTGCTGAGCAGAAACCAGCCGGCCCCGCTGTGCCCCAAGTGCGGCTCAAAGAAGACCGAGCAACAGTTCTCGACCTTCGCCACCTCCGGAGCATCAGTCAGCGCTGGTGGTGGAGCCTGCGCGCCTTCGGGTGGTGGTTGACGCCTCAGGTAAAGGGCGGTCCGCCCTTTCATTCTCCCCATGGCAGATGGACTGACGAATGAAGGCCGCAGGATAGCTGTGCGGTTTTCAGACCAGAATTTCTGCCGCTCTCCCCGCAGGCTTGTCCAGCGCCTTCAATCCGAAACTAGAACGAAGACGAATATTTCAGCCAGGCATCCTTGAGGTCTTTGCCGCGGAAGGCCCAGGTTCGTTCATCAATCTGCTCCACACCCTCACGCGCCTGGAAGTAACGGACCCCCCGGGTGGTGAACTGGACCTTGGCTTCCACCGGAGCCTGCATCTGATACGGAGGGATTTCACCAAGCCTCTCCATGGCGCGCCGGGCCTTCTCCTTAATCAGTGCTGCGGCTGCCGGGTGAGGAAGCATAAAGCCCGCCGTGCGGCCGGCTCCGGATTTGACGGCAGCGCATTCGGCTTGCGGCACCAAGGCGTGGAGTTCCTCGCAGGCGGCAACGTCACCGGAAAGCATGATGGTGGGAACCCCAAAGGTGCCGGCCAGCATCACACGCACGCCAATCTCGCCCACCGGCTTGTTATTGATCCACATATTTTCAACGCCCAGGGAGCTGAAGGAATGGTTGAGGATTCCGTTCATCGCTCCAGCCATGGCGTGCTGGCCGATAAAAACCATTGCCGCATAGGAAGAATCCAGTTCCAAAGTAGGCGACACCGGTTCTCCCGTCAGAAGGAGCGCCCTGGGATTGATGTCGAGCGCGGAGAGCGCCCGGCTGCTGTCGTGGCCGTCCCACACCACAACGCCCGTCGCGCCCCCCTCCAGCAATCCGTCAACGGCTGCGTTGATCTCTCCAGTCAGGAGCTTGCGCGCCTCCTCGTACCGCGGGCTCTCCGAGGGCTCGCACTGGAGTTCAGTGCTGAAAACCCCGGACACTCCCTCGAAGTCCGTAATCATATATACTTTTTTCGGCTTTTCGCCTTTGGATGCGTTTGGATTGAGTATGGCCAATAACGAATCAACTTGCGCTTGCGACATCCGGATATCCCCCTTCCATGAGCCCTCTCCCTGTTGCCAGCGGGTCCTTTTAAAAACCCGCATCCCGTCCTCAAAAAGTACGGAGGGGTATTCTACACCTGCGCGAGCCTTAGGGGCCCCCGAATTTCAGACACTGCGCCTCCGACCATGTCGGCTTGACATTGGCCGGCATACGATGTAAACAGGTGGTCGTTTATTGTCGTAACTTTCTTTAATGTTTCCCCGAAAGCTCATGGGAATCCGGGGTCGAGCCATGGTGGCGGTCAAGAGCAAGGGGACCGTTCTAATTATTCTTTATATCGCTGGGGCGCTGATTGCGGCGCGGTCTGTGCCGGCACAGCAGCCTGCCGTCCGGCGCACCACTGGCCATACGGCGCAAGTTGCAGTGCCCATGGTTTCCGAGGCCTGGAGTTCCACACTCGCCGTCTCTGCCGCCCCCGGACGGCAGAAACGCCAGACTCGCTTTATTGGCCACTACCCGGGATTCAGCGCTGCGAAGAAAGCAGCCAACCAACGGGCCACGGGCCGAACCAGCAGCCAGGCGCAAAGCACAACGACCCGGACATTGTCGCTCGCGCCTCAGGCCCCGAGCGCATCCACAGTGGTTTTCGACGGTCCCAGCGAGTCCGATACACCCTACATTCCTCCCGACTCTCAGATTGCCGCCGGCCCAACCTACGTGGTTGCGGTCATCAACTCATTGATGGCCGTCTATGACAAGACCGGCGTCCAGCAGGGCGGCTTCCAGCAACTCAGCTCGTTTTTCAGCAGCCTGGGAGTCAAGGGTGAGATTTTCGATCCGCGCATCCTTTACGACCAGACGGACAATCGTTTCATCCTTTCCGTTGCGGAAGTCGACATGGCCAATCTCACCAACGGTCATGTGCTGATTGCGGTCTCACAGACTTCAGACCCGCGAGGGGCCTGGAACAAATTTGCGATCAACTTCATGGGGCGCAATCCGTCGAATACGGATAATACATTTCCTGATTTTCCTACCCTGGGCCTGAATGCGTCAGCCGTCTATATCTCTACCGGCCAGTTCGCGATGAATTCGGCGTGCATGGCAAACGACACCTGCTCTTTTTCCGATACGTGGATCAAGATGATTGGACTACCGGCACTGCTTGCGGGAAATTCCTCACTTAATATTACCACTTTTGAAAATGTGACGACCGCTGCGGGTGAACCGGCATTTTCGATTGAGCCGGCGGTGACATACGGTAACGCCCCGGGAGAATTTCTGGTCGCCGCGGGGTTCACCACAAATCCCGGCACCAATCTGAATGTGTTTGAGATCAACACTTCTGGAACCCCCGCCCTCGGCACCGTAAACCTGACGGTACCCCAATTCTCCATGCCACCCGACGCGACCCAAAGCGGAAGCGGGTTCCAGATTGCCACGAACGATTTCCGTCTGCTGAACGCCGTATGGTCCAACGGGTCGCTCTGGTGCGGCCAAAATGTGTACCAGCCCGCGGGGCTGGGGGTGGCGGCCCGCTGGTACCAGATTGCGGCCACCAGCCTGGGCACCGTTTCGCTGACACAAACCGGGGACGTTACCGGAAGCGGGGATGGATATTTCCCGGCCCTCAGTGTGAATTCCGGAGGCGACGTCGGAATGGTTTTCACAACCTCGGGCCCCACACAGCTTGCCTCTGCCGCTTTCACCGGCAGGGCGGCCTCCGACCCTCCCAATACTATGCGAACGTTCTCAATTTACCGGGCCGGAACGGACGACTACGTGGATTTTGCCACGCGATGGGGCGACTACAGTGGGATTTCACTCGATCCAGGCGGCAGCAATTTCTGGATGATTGCCGAGTATGCGGGCAGCCCGAACCCGCATTTTGGCACTGCGATCGCTCAGACGACGGGCGCTCCGTCTCTCAACCTCTCTACCACAGTCCTTGATTTCGGCATTGAGACGATCAATGTACCTTCGGCGCCTTTGCCGGTTACCATCACCAACAGCAATACCACGTCACTAACTCTGGGAAACGCAACCATTTCCGGGAGCGACCCATCCTTGTTTGCCATCAGTTCGGACGGATGCTCAAACGTCACGTTGGCGCCCGGCGTATCTTGTACTCTCAGCGTTACCTTTACGCCAGTCAGTACGGGAACGGCCTCGGCCTCGCTCGAAATCAATACCAATCCTGCTGAACTGCCGCACCAGGTTTACCTGACCGGCGTTGGCGCTGAAGCAACCAGCAGTCTTTCAGTTTCGCCCAGCAGCATGCAATTCCCGCCAACTGCCGCCCGGACTGCAAGCGCCCCAATGACCGAGCAGGTGACCAACATCGGAACAACCCCGATTCAGTTGGAGATCGACGAACGCAGTAGCGGGTTTACCTTCACCAACAAATGCCCGTCTTCACTCGGTCCGGGCATGAACTGTGACATCGACGTTACCTTCCGGCCCACGCAAGCGACGTCCTATATTGGGTATCTGGACATCTTATATGTTGGCTTTCCAACCGGGACTCCGCACCCTTCAATTCCGTTGAAAGGGACGGGGGTTGATGCGCCCGGCGCAAACCTCTGCCCAATGGACGTTACGTTTGGAAATCAGATAGTCGGAACGACCAGTCAGCCGCAAGCTGTTACCGTGAACAACTCAGGAACAAGTGATTTGACGGTAAGCGGCATAACCGCCAGCGGAGACTTTGCGCAGACGAACACGTGCGGGAAGCTGCCGGCGACCCTGCCCTCCGGAATGAGCTGCACCATCTCGGTCACTTTTACTCCCACGGCAGCAGGAACCCGGACCGGGACCCTTACAGTGACTGACAATGCCACAGGAAGCCCTCAAACTGCACAACTGACCGGTACGGGAGTTACGTCTACCGCTCAGTTTGACATGCCCCTTCGCAATCTACAGATGGCATCCAGCGGCAATCCGCAAAGCATCCAGGGGGATTCCACGGTTCGGCCGTCGGCTCTCCGAGTTCGCCGTTCATCCCGGCTGGCGGCAGCCCACTACGGCAAACTTCCGCTGAGCTTTGAGGCCAACCACGGCCAGACAGATTCCCGGGCTAAATTTCTTTCGCGCGGCGGTGGCTACATCATGTTCCTGACGGACCGTGGAGCTGTACTGAAGCTGTGGAACAACCGCCCACGAGACCGTTCCCGGCACACTGCCAACCCTGCTGAAAAGAGCGGCTCCCATCCATCATCGAGATCGGGCGTTATCCGCATGACTCTGGCAGGGGCCAACGCCAGAGCACGCGTTTATGGACTTGACGAATTGCCTGGCAAAGTGAATTACCTGATTGGGAATGAACCGCGGAAGTGGAAAACCAACGTGCCATTGTTTGCAAGAGTTGAGTATCGTGATGTTTATCCCGGCACCGACCTGGTCTACTACGGCCATCAGCACCGCCTGGAATACGACTTTGTCCTTGCACCCGGCGCGGACCCCAACGCCATTCGTTTCAGGATTGAAACCTCCCCAAGTGCGCAAGGAGGAGACGGCCAAGGCTCGCACCTGCGCATTGCCACAAACGGCGATCTCGTGATTCCAACCACAGGAGGCGAACTTCGTTTTCGCAAGCCCGCGGTGTACCAGCCGGGGGGAACGGGCCGTATAGCGGCAATCGCACGAAGGAGTTATCTGAAAGGGCGATTTGTTCTGCGGAAAGTCCTGCATAGCGGCTACGAAGCCGCATTCCAACTGGCCTCGTATGATCATTCAAAGCCGCTGGTGATCGATCCGGTCCTGAGCTACTCAACATATCTTGGAGGCAGCGGAAAGGATGTGGCAAACGCAATCGCTGTGGACGGGTCCGGTAGCGCTTATGTCGCTGGCACCACGGGTTCGGCAGATTTTCCCCTTGCAAATCCTCTGCAGAGCAAGATTAATCGGACGCTTCCCAGCGATGCGGATGCATTTGTCACCAAGCTGAGTCCGGATGGGACGTCTTTGGTTTATTCAACTTTTCTCGGCGGAACGCGCAGCGAGGCAGGAAGTTCCGTGGCGGTGGATAGCCAGGGAAACGTATACGTTGGTGGGGAAACCAGGTCTTCCGACTTTCCTGTAACCAAGGGAGCTTTCCAAACTGTCACGGGGGGTGGAACTCAAGGAGCGGACGGCTTTCTGACAGAGATCAACTCGACCGGCTCGGCCCTCGTCTATTCTACTTATTTCGGCGGCAGCGGCAATGACATGATCACTGGAGTGGCCCTGGACTCTGCCGACAATGTTTATATTACGGGCGTAACTGCTTCTTCCGACCTGCCGACCACCGCGGGCGTGGCGCAAAGTACGTATGGAAGGGCGGCAACGGCCAATTGTTACCAGGATAGCGGCCCAACGTGGGCGTGCGGTGACGCCTTTGTTGCAGAAGTGAATCCACAGGGTACAGGGCTGGTTTATTCTACTTATCTCGGCGGCACCGGCGACGACTATGCTGACAGCATTGCCGTGGACTCGACAGGCGGTGCGTATGTTGCCGGCACCACAGATTCATTGGACTTTCCAACAACACCCGGAGCATATCAGGGTTGGCTGTCGAAGGACGGGCGCAACGCCTTCATCACAAAGATAAAACCTCTGGGCACTGGCCTGGCGTATTCCACATACCTTGGCGGGTCCGGAAACGGTACGTCGGGTGGTAACACTGGTGAGGTTGCGGCCGGTATAGCTGTTGACAACCAGGGCGACGCCTATGTAGCGGGCGTCACCAATTCAACGGATTTCCCTTCGGTCAACCCAGTACAAACCGGACGGCCTGTTTACGGGTCCACCACACAAGCATTCGTAACGAAACTCCACCCGGCAGGCTGTGGTCTGGTCTATTCGACGCGCCTTGGGGGATTCTTTTACACGTCAGGTACCGGCATCGCGGTGGACTCAGGCGGGGATGCGTATGTCACGGGGTGGACAGGTGATTTTGACTTCCCGGTCCTGAATCCATTCCAGGCCAGCTACCGCCAGGTGCCCAGCGGTGGCGCTCTTCACACAGAAGGGTTTGTATCCGAGTTGGCCCCAACAGGCTCGTCGCTGATCTATTCGTCGTATTTGGGCGGCACCACGACTGACCTTCCCACGGGTTATGGAGGGGGTGATTTTGCCAACTCCATTGCCTTGGACGCGGCTGGAAATGCCTATATTGCCGGAGAAACGGATTCCATCGATTTTCCCGTTGTTAATGGCGCTGATCCAACCTATCGCGGTTCACGCGATGGTTTCGTCACGAAGGTTGCTCCGACCGTTATTCCCAGTATTACGCTGACGCCGTCGGCGCTGATTTTTCCGGATACACCGGTCGGAACCACCAGTGCCCCGGTTTCCGTCACGCTGACGAACACGACAAACAACCCCGTCACAATCAGTAGCGTGGCCGTTCACTCTGGTAATCCGCATTTCGCAGTAGTAAGTAATTCCTGCAACACCACCTTGCAGGCGTCAGCGAGTTGCACTTTCGGGGTGACCTTCTCCCCGGTCAACAACGGTCTCGACTGGAGTTGGGTGACCGTGAACGACAATGCCTTTGCAGCACCACATTCTGTGCCCCTTTACGGCACAGGTTACACTCCCCCTACGATCGTGCTTTATGGCAACCAGCCACACGCTGAATATCTCGCCACGCCGCCTGGCACCACGGCAACATCCCAAATTCTGGTGGAAAACACGGGAAATCAGACCCTCACGATCAGCAGCATCAATGTGACCGGGACTGGATTCTCTCAGACCAACAACTGCACCTCACCTGTGTCGTTCCAGGGGCAATGCTCGGTCGATCTCACTTTTGCTCCGACAGAAACCGGGACTGTGACCGGGACGATCACCGTGGCGGGGAACGCCATCAACAGCCCGCAGTCTCTTCCCTTGACAGGCGTCGGACAGGATTTTGCCATAGGGCTCACGCCCGGAACTTCTTCATCGGCCACCGTTACGGCCGGCCAAACGGCCACCTACCGTGTTGATGTCAGTTCAACAAACGGGTTCAACCAGACGATTTCATTAGCCTGCAGTGGTGCACCTGCCCATGCAACGTGCTCAATCGACCGGACCGGGATTACCATCTACGGAACAACACCTGTTACAGCCAAGATAACCGTTAGCACTACAGCCAGGTCAATAGCTCCGAAAGGCCACAGGGTTGATGGGCCGCGGGGGTTCGGCGTGAATGGCCGCGCCTTGCCGCTGGGGTTGCTAGTACTGCTGGCGGCCCTGATGACGGCGATCATGATCACCGGGCGGTTCGCGCCATCCCTGGGACGCACTCAGCGGGCATGGGCTCGATTTTCAGTGATTGTCCTGCTGGTGCTGCTGTGGGCGACATGCGGCGGCGGAGGGGCTGTCAGCGGGGGCGGTGGTGGCTCTTCACAGCAGACGGGGACCCCGGCAGGAACCTACACGCTGACGGTCTCAGGCACTTCCGGGAGCCTCAGCCACACCGCCACTGTCAAGCTCACTGTGCAGTAACCAACGTCTGGCTTGATTGGACCTTCCTTCCATTACACTTGATGAACAGGCAGTAAATGCCTGATCTATGGCGTCTATAAGAAAAATTAATGTCAATCCGGCAGTGATATGTGAGAATATATCGGATTACTTTGAGGCAAGGCAGTCACAAGTGTCGAACTTCCAATTCATTCAAAATATCCATAACGCCATGATCTTCACTCCCGGCGTACCCATCAATGGGAAATAGCACGTCAGATCATCCGTCTCCTCAAAAACCAGTGGTGACACTGCCACGCGTCGTGGTCGCCACCACGGCCATGCTGACCTTCATCTCTTTCTGGCGGGCGGCGGCCATTGTCCTGAATGACCTGGCTTCTTCGGCCTTCTATGCCGGCGGCATCGCCGAGCAGGCGATCGGCCCCTCGGCGCCATGGTTCATCCTGGCCGTCATGCTGTTTGCGTACGCTGTGGCCCAGATGTACGTGGAAAGCTGCAGCATGTTCGTCCGCGGCGGCGTTTACCGCGTGGTCAAGGAGGCCATGGGCGGAACGCTGGCCAAGATTTCGGTTTCGGCGCTGATGTTTGACTACATCCTCACCGGTCCGATCAGCGGAGTTTCAGCCGGCCAATATCTCGTGGGGTTCGTCAATGAACTGCTGCAGCATGCTCACATCAACGCTGCACTGCCCACCAATTCCACTTCGGCCATTTTTGCCGCGGCGGTAACGCTTTACTTCTGGTGGGAGAACATCAAGGGCATTGAGGAGTCCAGTGAAAAGGCCATCCGCATCATGGAGTTCACCACCATCCTGGTGGTCCTGATGATCGGCTGGTGCGGGTACACGCTCTGGGTGAGAGGCGGCCACCTTCCTCCGGCTCCCTTGCCTTCCAACCTGCACTTTTCCGTCGATGCCGAGGGATGGCTGTGGTCCAGCCGCCTGCCGGAAATCATCGGCGTAGTCGGCATTCTGGTGGCCTTTGGCCATTCCGTGCTGGCCATGAGCGGACTGGAAACCCTGGCCCAGGTCTACCGCGAAATCGAGCATCCCAAGCTGCCCAACCTGAAGAAAACCGCTTTTATCGTCTTCATTTTCAGCATGCTTTTCACCACGCTGGTTTCTTTCTTCGCCTTCATGATTATTCCGGATGCCCACACGCGCCTGGGTTTTAAAGACAACCTGATCGGCGGCCTGGCCATGAACGTGGCAGGACCCGTCATGCTTCGGCTACTGTTCCACGGCTTCGTGGTGGTCGTCGGCATCATGATCCTCTCGGGCGCCGTCAACACGGCAATCGTCGGCTCCAACGGCGTTCTCAATCGTGTTTCCGAAGACGGTGTTCTGGCGGACTGGTTCCGGCAGCCCCACCCCCGCTTCGGAACCTCGCACCGGATTATTAATCTGGTGGTGGCCCTGCAACTGCTGACCATTTTCCTCAGCCGCGGCAACGTGATCCTGCTCGGCGAAGCCTACGCCTTCGGGGTAATCTGGAGCTTTGCCATGAAAGGGCTGGGCGTTCTGGTGCTTCGCTTCACCCGGCCGGGACCTCGCGAGTTCCGCGTGCCGCTGAACCCGAAGCTGGCCCGTCTGGAAATTCCGCTCGGCCTGGGGCTGATTACGCTGACCCTGTTTGCCACCGCCATCATCAACCTCTTCACCAAGGAAATCGCCACCATCACAGGCGTCACTTTCACCCTGGTGTTCTACGCTCTGTTCGTCATTTCAGAAAAGATCAATCAACGCCGGGCGGCCTTGGGCAAACTGGACCTGTTCAATCTGGAGCCCAGTGAAGAAATCACAGGCGAAGGGGTTGGGTCACGGCCGGGAAACATCCTGGTGCCGGTGCCCGACTATTTCAAGCTTTACCACCTGGCTTCCGTTCTGGAGCGGGTTGACATTGAACGACAGGACGTCGTAGTCCTCCACATTCGCGTTCTCTTGCGAGCGGGTTCCGGCGAACACGGCCTGGAACCGGAGCAGTTGTTTACCGTCTACGAGCAGGAATTGTTCACGCGGGCTTTAGCATTGTCCGAGAAGTACGGCAAAAGTGTGAAGCTGGCTGTGATTGCGGCAACGGACGTCTGGGACGGCGTCCTGCGGGCGGGCCAGAATCTTCAGTCGTCAAGCATCGTGCTGGGGTCATCCACCAAGATGTCTGCCGCGGAAGAAGCGCGCCGGGCCGGTCTGGCGTGGGAAGGGTTACGCAATCCCAAGCCGCAACTGACCGTGGAAGTCTACTCGCCGCGCGGGCGTGAAGAGATCTTTTATCTGGGACCACACGCTCCGCACCTGACCCCGAATGAAATCGACCTCCTGCACAAGATCTGGCTCGATTGCAGCCAGCGCCTGGAACCGGAAGAGATCCACCACCATGACATCGTCCACTTCGCGCTCACCGAGGTCGAGCAAAGACTGCACGAAGAACATGACAGCGAAGTTCTGGAACGATTAAAGCAGCACCTTCAACAGATGAAGGAGCGCCGCATTCCTCACTTGTAGCAGCCTGCCGCTTTCAATCAGCGGGAAGTGCCCGGACCGGCAAAGTCCGCCAGGCCCACCCGGACGATGGTGTGGTGCAAGGGACTCTCGGCCTCACGCCCGCCGCCGCGCGGACGTTCCTCCGTCCACACTCCATAAACCCGCCCGCCCAGGGCTGCGATCCCGGTGTAATCACCGATAAAATCGTTGTTGGGATCAAACGGCTTGCTGATCCACGCGTAGTTGTGAAAGGTATGGCCATGATCTGTGGAACGGGCCAGAACCACGATGGCCTTGCTGTTTCCCGGGTCGTCCCGCCGGTCGTAGAAAATGAGATTCGCCGCTCCCGTCACCGGGTCAACCGCGAGCCACTGGAAAAACTGGTCGGCCCCGTTGTGAATCGGATCCGAATTGACGCGAACCGCCGGCGCCCACGTCCGGCCACGGTCGGCCGAGGTCGAGCAGAAGACATCAACATCCCCGTTGCGATAATCGCTCCAGGTCACATACAGGAGGCCGGCGCCGTTGCCTCCATGAGGGTCAATCGAAATCACCGGGAAGCCGACCGTCCGATCAACATCGGTGATGTGAAAATAAGGCGGCGCAATGGATATAACACCGCGCGAGGGAGCAAAAGTACGGCCTCCATCCCGTGAGGATGTAAACACCACATGCGTACCGTCTGCCCACACCACATAAAGCGTGCCGTCGGGGCCCACCGCACCGGTAAAACCTTCCACTGCTCCGTTATCGTCCCTCGGCAGTCCGGCTTCAGTGCTGATCCGGAGGGGCTTTGACCAGGTGACGCCGTCGTCCGTCGAGCGCGAAATACGAATGACCGATTGCGTCAGAGTGAACTCGGTCCAGCCGACGTAAAGATTCCCCGCATACGGCCCATGGGTGTTGTCCGCCACGATGTACGGCTTGTCCTCAAAAGGAATGTTCGGCTCGGTGGCATGCTCGATCACGGGAACGGCGTCCTGCTGCCACGTCTTGCCGCCGTCAAGCGACCGCCGCACGAACACGCCGTTTCGGGTGGCGTTGTGTCCCCAGTATTCATCGGTCCCCAGCTTGTCAAAGGCGATGTAGCATAGGAAGGCATGGCCGCTGTTGTCATAGGCCACAGAAACGTCGCCGGACACGGCATAGTTGCCGGGAACGGTCTCTGCAGTTGTTCCCCAATTCCGGCCGGCATCCTGTGAATACGCGATGCGCGCCCCGGTCTGGTAGGCCACCACCACCTGCTGCGGGTTGCGGGGATTGATGGCGACGGAAGGCTCGTTGAAATACCCGCGATGGCGCGTCAGGGTGACAACCTTCGCCCCGGGCGGGGATTGCATGGAGGGGCTTCGCCCGTCCGCTGCGGCAACCACCAGGGCGAAAAGGCAAACGGCCAGAAAGCCAAAGCCAACGACAGACCGCCGATGAAACCGGCAAAAACTCAGCAATCCACTTTTCAGAATTCGCATCGCAATGCACCCCGCAGCCTTCACTCCATTGCGTGAAGCCCATCCGGCAACTACTGGGCGGCAAGTGGCTTCAACATCTCATCCAGCAGGTCCGGGCGTCCGGCTTCCCGGACCAGATGGGGAAACCTTTCGCCGCCATGATAATCAATCGAGCAGGTCTTATAATAGCCGTCATTCAAGACCCGCAGGCGGAGGGGCTCTTTCGAAGTCGTGCCGGCCCTGAGAGCCAGGCGCAGCGCCTGTGGCGTAAACGGGCGCCCGTTCACCGCAATGACTTTCATCCCGGGTGAAATCCCGGCTTTGTAAGCCGGCAGGGTCACGATGGAATCCTGGACGGCGCCGTCGTCCTTCAACTGCAGGCCGATCGAATACGTCGCGTCAATGTTCTCATGGACGGCCTCGGAAGTCTGCAACAGGGCGGGCTCAACGCTGGTGTAAACCACTTTCCACCCACTGCCCTCGATGCCGCCGAGCGGCCCTTCGGGAGAAGTTGAATTCAGGCGCTTGTGGAGGAAGCCAGCCCAGTCGTAAGGCGCAATCTTATTGAGCGCATCCACCAGGTCCTGGAAAGTGTACGTCATCAATTGCGGCCCGTCGTTCGGCCCGCCATAAAACAGCCGGCAGAAATCGTCCAGCGACTTCTTCCCGTGCGTCTGCCGGTAGATAATGCTGTTGACTTCAAGCCAGACCAGGAGTCCCTCGTCGTAGAAGTCGACGCCCCGCCGCCAATTGGACCATTGGCCGGGTGCGCCGTAAAGGATTGGGGCGGCCGCTGCCGTATCCAGCAGGGGGCGCCAGGTCCGCCCGGGCCGCCCCGGCCCCAATCTTGCGGCAATCGAAGCCAGGCTCTGCCGGTAATCATCGGGGGTCCACAGGCCGCTACGTACCGTCAGAAGGTCACCCAGATATTGCGTGAGCCCCTCATAAACCCAGAGCATGTCGGTCTTCATGGGCTCTTCGTAATAAGGAGGGCTCAGATCCTTAGGGCGGCGGAACTTGCCGTTCCAGGAATGGACAAATTCGTGCGGCAGCAGCGTGGCCATGTTGAGACGCAGGGGAGGATCGATCAGCGAAAATTCCCCAATGCGGCTGTCGTCGGACTCATGGTGTTCCAGGCCAAAGTGAGCGACGTAATTGCTCAAGGTCAGCAGAAAGTGATAGTCGCGATAGTGGCGCGCCCCGAACAACTTTCCCGTCTCGGCCACCAGGTTCGTGTATTCCTGCTTCAGTTCCGGACTCATTTTGAGCGCGGCCTGGCTGTCGGCGGCCAGGTCGATCTCGTGATGGACCGGCTCGCCTGGCGGAGTCACATCCACAACGCGATAGAACCGGCTGGCGCTGACCGGCGAATCGACCAGGCGATTCAGAGAGGCCGGTTTGAATTCGATTTCGTTGCCCTCCCGGCGGGCAACCGGGAGCGCCGTCCCAAACTTCCAGCCTTCGGGAAGCTTCAAACTCGCTTTGAGAATAATATCCTGCGCCCGGCGGCCCGCAGGATAGAGAACATTCTGGTTCCAACTGATGACCACCAGATTGTCCGTGGCCGAGGCGCCGGCCGTAAATCCGGCCGTAGACGTGGGCTCGACATAATCGAATTTCACGTCGAGAACGCTGACCCCCTGCGGGATGTCCAGATGAAAGGTGAACATGTCCACCAGATCGCGGCGCCACGGGATGGGTTTGCCGTTGCCGCTGAATTTCAATCCGGTCACATTCAGGATCGGGCCGTCCGGCGCATGTTCCCCCGGAATCCATTTGGGATAGTAAAGCGTTAAAGCCCCCGGCGAAACAGGGATCGCCATATGGGTGTGGATAATTCTCCGCGGCGCCTGGGTGGCGTCAACGTCCAGTGTGATTGGGGACTGGGCCCGCAAGGCCAGGGTTCCCAACGCGAATACGAACAAACAGACCATATAAGTCCGGTAACGCGAAATGATCATCGCATTTGTCCTCGATTCAATTGAATTCGATGGGAACGCCGGCACCCGGGCCTTTTCCCCCGGTTTAGACCGTCATCGGATTGCTGGCCCATCCCTTGTGCAAGAAAACCTGGAGAGCGAAGCGGGAGTGTCCCCTCCAAATTTAAGATCATAGCGCGGTTGGGCAGCCCAGGCCAAGAGCATCTCCTGGCGCCGGGAAGACCTGAACGGCGCCGGGGGGTCGAGGCTCCTGTGTGGGCTTGAATCCCGATAGCCTGGCGGGAGCGCCCTTTCGGCCAGGCGACTTCACGTCCAATCATTCGTCACCGGGTTGGAGTGGTTTTCGGGCGTGGATTGAAGTCGTCGGGAATCTTGTTCGCGATGTGGCGTTGGCGGTCCGTGGTGATGAGTCCGAGGTCCGCGCAGCCGTAGCCCGTTTCCTGCGGCAAATGCTGAACCAGCGAATCTGGAATTTCCACGTAACTAGCGGGCAAAGGCTCGGCTTTTCCCAGAAGGCGCGCAGGGCTGAAGGCTTCCGTCAAATTGCCCACTCCCGGCGTGATCGCATCCTCGGGCCCCAGCCCTTTCTGGCCGAATTCCTTTTCGCCCAGCTTGCGGCCGCGTTCTTCATCCGGCAGAAACGCCAGCGGCGGCAGGTTGAAAACGGCGTCCACAAACTTGACCACCGAAGCATGATTCCCCTGGGCATGGGCAACGTAGTGCGTGCGCGCGTAAGGCGAAATCAGAATCAGAGGAACACGCGGGCCGTCGCTGATGACGGAACCGTCCGGACCTTTTGCCCGGATGGGGGGCGGCACATGGTCGTAATCGCCTTCCGAATCGTCCCAGGTGATGATGATGGCGCTTTCCGCCCAATAAGGGCTCCTGGCGATCGCATTCACCGCCCTGGCCACCAGCGCCTCGCTGATCTGCGCATCGGAGTAAGCAGGATGGTCATCGTCACCCTTGAAGTTCTTCTGCACCCTTGGATCGGGATCGGCGGGCTTAATGCCAAAGGGGTTCTGATAACCGCCTTTCACAAAAAAGACGCCGCCCTGCTCCGGAAGGGTTTTCTGCTTCAGAGCGTCAAAGAAGGCGTGCAGCCCGTGGAGTTGCCGGCTCATCTGTGGATTGTTTGAAATGTACCCGAAATACTGCGGCCCGTTGTGGTGCGTGATGTAAGCCGCGTGAAGGCCGGAAGCGTCCTCCGGGCCGTCGTCCATATCCACCTTGCCCGAGCCGTAGCCTTCCTCATACCAGCCGAAGCCCACCGCAGACTGATGGCGTTTGGAAATAAAAGGAATATCGTGCTGAACGTCCGCCAGGTCGCCCTTGGGATCACGATCCTGCCGGGCGACGGACTTCAACTGTTTCCCCTGCAGGGTGAGTGGAAGCGAGGCAAAGGTGAGGTTGATCTGCGTGTGGGGTTTGCTTTCAATCCCAAAATCATGCGGGTTGACGGGCATTTTCTGAGCTTTCGGAGTCGGGTCCACAGGCGACCCCCAGAACGGGTCGTTATCGTTCATCACGGGGACGCCGGGCGCGCGTGCTCCGTTATCCTTGTAGCCCTGGCTCGGGTGCAGGGCCCACTGCGTCTGGCCTGTCTGCGCGGCAATAATGGCAATGTTGCCCAGCGTCGAGGGTCCCGTCATCTCCTGGAAAACGTGATCGAACAGCACAAACCGGCTGGCATACTGCCACAGCAGCGGGATGGTGTCGCAGTCTTCATAGGCCATGGCCAGCTCGCCCATCTGCTTGGCCTTGAGCGATGGCTCACCGGACTTCATATATTTCTTTTCTTCCTCCAATGCGAACCGGTCCATTTTGGGCACGCCACCCTGGATGTCCATCTTGGAGACGATCATGGGGTGCGAATGGTCCACGTCATCGGTATCGGCTGCGTACTGCTCGGGGCCAATGCGGAAAGGCTGAATGGTCCCGGTGGTTCCGTCGGTGTTGATCAGGGGCTGTTGGAATCCCGGAGTCTCTTCCGGCTTGCGGCTGAAGATGCCGTCCGCGCCGGGATAGCTCCCGAAATAGGAATCGAACGACCTGTTTTCCTGGTAAAGAACAAAGACGTATTTGATTTTCTTCCGCAGCAGTTGCGTCACCTGCTGCGGCGAAAGGTGCGGCTCCCGCGCGGGGGCAATCTGGTACTTATGAATGGCCTGCTGGTTCGCGGATGGGTTGATGTTGGGATGAAATGCCTGCTTCGTCTGGCACGCAACCAGCAGCAATCCTGCCGATGCAATTAGTACTGCACGAAAAATTGAAAAAGGATGTTGGCTCATGGCGCGGATAGTTTAATCCGAAACCACCCGCTAGAGCCAGTTTTGGATCGTTCCACCGGCTGGCGCGGACGTCCGCTCTTGATGTCTGCGATCGGAGAAACTGAGTGGGAATTGGGTTGCGCGATTCGGCAACTGCGCCGGGTGCGGGTGGCCGGGCCATCCCGTTCGCTTCGCGAGAACGTAGATACTACAGGAGAAGCATCTTTGCCAGTCGCAGGAGCTTGCTCCCGCTTTGGAGTGCGGTCGCGCCAGCTACCGCCGTGGAATTAATAAAGAAGGCGGCAGCTTCGCTGCCGCACTCCAAAGCCTGCGGCATAAGCAAGACGCACTACATTCGGTTCACGTGGCATGGGCATCTTGCCCATGTGGTTTCAAACATTCACGGGCGCGACGCCCGTGCCACGAGTGCTGCCCCTGGCGTTTTTCCGACAACGCAATCGGTCGTCAGGCGTGAGCCCCAATAGAAGCCTCTCACTTCGCGAGATCGTCCCGAGCTATCGGGGCGCCAGCCACGGTGGTGTCCTGTAAGAGTCCATGGCACCAAACCGGTGTCGTGGCTGCCCGCTCGCTACCTCTAATGAATTGTCGCGCTCCTCGCCGCGAAAGCGGCGCTCAGTGCCCTCTCTTTGCAATTCCGAACAAATATCCATTTGTCTGGTGAACTTACGCAGCATTGCCACGTCGCCACGACCAGCGAACTGCAACCTGCCTCTACCGTAGCGGCTGGAGCTTGATGTTGCGGTAATAGATTTCCGCGCCCTCGGACTGGAACACGATTTTACCGTGGTCCGGGTTGGCGTTGTAGCCTTCGTTGACGAGCTTTCCGTTCACGTAGTGTTTGGCGATATTGCCGTACGCTTCCAGCACCAGCGTATTCCACTGGCCGTGCGGTTTTTCCACTTCCCCGTTCGGATCGCGATAGCCCGTCACATCCTTCCAGGGACCTTTGTTGAAGCGGGCAAGGATTTTGGCGCTGCCAGGCGGGCCGGTTACGGTGATGCCGTCGCGAGCGATCGAGGCCCTGTCGGTCATATAGAAATCCCCGACGCCGCCTTCGGTGATCTGGAACTCGAGGGATTTCGGCCAGACCTTGTCGGGACCTGTAAAGTTATAGAGGATGCCCGCGTCGCGCGCCTTGCCGACCATCTCTCCATGTTCTGCTTCGCCCCACTTGAATTGGCAGGTGAGGCGATAATTTTCGTATTCCTTGTCCGTGGCGATGTAGCCGAACTCGGCGCCCGAAACGTGAATCACGCCGTTTTCGACAGTGAAGACATGGTCGGGATCGTTGTTCTTCCCGTGGTTCTTGAGAAAGGTGTAGAAGCCCGAAAGATCTTTGCCGTTGAAGAGCTCGACGGCGGTGCCACGCGCCGCGAAATCCTGACCGGGCAGAGTTGCCGGCGCGACAAAAAAGACGAGCAACATGGATAGCAGCATGCCTTGGGTTTTCATAGTGGCAGCAGTATACCCTCCTTTTGAATTTTCGAAGCCGTGACATGGGCATGCTATGCCCGCGTGGGGATCAAGTCAAGGCGAACCCGGGGCCCTATCAGGAGCGATGGTGAGACGGCAAGTAATGAGGGGCAAGCGATTCACCCGGAATTTCCATTACGGACTCCGCCGGCTGGCTATCAACAGGTGCAGATGGAGCGCAGCAGATGCCCGGCAAAACGGAAGCAACAAGGATCGACATCGGCAAAGTGCGGATTTGCATCTTCTGGCGGGTGGCGCAAATACGCGCTTTGTCGTGTCTGCGTTCTCGCGAAGCGAGAAGTACATTTTGACTTTCATATTCTTCGGCTCTTCCCAAAGATTCGCCTGGATCGCACCCGGGCGGTTCTGGAGCAGCGCCATCCCAAACCCTCTCAGCTACGCTGATCGCAGATATCAAAAATCAATATCTGCGCCACCCGTCCGTTGTGCCCCGTTACTCCCCCAACTTGAGACGCCCCTGTTATTCATGGTATAAATAGGGTGACAACTTGTTGAGATGACCTTCGGGGCAGGGTGAGGGATGGCGGAAAGAACGTCTTCCCAATTCCCGATCGGCGGTAGAGCCCGCGAGGAGAACTCAGAGCGTTTCGATTGCTCACTTTCACCGTTTTGCGGTGGGGAGAGCAGGCTTCTGGGAACTTCAGGATCCGGTGAAATTCCGGGGCCGACGGTATAGTCCGGATGGGAGAGGGTCAGGCGCCCGCATTCGTGCGCAGGCAGGCCTCCGTATGGGCCCGCGTTGCTGCGTGCCTGCAGGTGCGAACAGTTGATAGTTTTCCCTGCCCCGATGCGGGGTTTCTTTTTTGGTGGCCGCGACATTCGGTCCTTACCAGAACCCCATCTCCCGAAATCAGATGATTGCTTTTCAGGCAGACGCTTATGGCGGATTGCGCAATTGCGTGACGGACTTCCGTAGCGCCGGCATCTTGCCGGCCCTGAGAAATTGCCGCCGGGACGGCGGCGCTACAAAGGTCGTAGCGGCAGCTTTACCCGCCATCGTTGAAGCATTTGCGGCGATAGCCGCAACACGATTGAGGTTCCGTGTTCAGCGGCATTGTTGAAACCACCAGTCCGGTCGTCAGCATCGGCAACGCCCGCCAGCAGCGCATCCTGACCATTCGCAAGCCCCGCGGCTGGAAACTTCAGGACGGAGAAAGCGTTTCCATCGAGGGCGTCTGCTCAACCGTGCAGAGCTTCGACAGGAATTCGTTCCGGGTTGTTTACATGCCCGAAACGCTGCGCAAAACCACGCTGGGCGAATTGCAGACCGGCGATGCGGTCAATCTTGAAAGATGCCTGACGCTCCAGAGCCTGATTGGCGGCCACCTGGTCCAGGGACACGTGGACGCGACAGCCCGGATCAAATCCATCCGGAATGAGGGCGAGGCCAGACTTTTTACCTTCGCGATACCGGCGCGCTTGTCCCGCTACATTGTGCCCAAAGGCTCCATTGCCGTCGACGGCATCAGCCTCACTGTTGTGGAGGCCACCCGGTCCACGTTCCAGTGTTCCCTGCTCGCCTACACGCTGGAGCACACCACGCTCGGGAGGCAAGCGCCCCGGGCAACAGGTCAATATCGAGGTCGACGTCCTGGGCAAATACATCGAAAGGCTGCTGAAGAAATGAGATTGCGGAAAGCAGAATCCAAAGCTCCAAGTCCGGCCCTGACCCGAAAGAGCGTTTCGCGCTTTCGCATCGCCATCATCCGCGGCGAATACAATCGCGAGATCACCCTGAGCCTGGAAAAGAAGTGCGTGGAAACGCTGCTGGCGGCGGGAGTGCCGGAAAAGAACGTCCGCGTTTTCGCCGTCCCGGGATGCTTTGAAATTCCCATCCTCGCCCAGCGGCTGGCTTCGCGAAAGAAAGTTGACGCCATCATTGCGCTCGGGGCGGTGATCAAAGGCGACACCTACCACTTTGAGCTGGTGGTGAATGAATGCGCCAGGGGAGTTATGGACGTCTCGCTCCGGCATGACGTGCCCATCATTTTTGAAGTTCTTGCCACTTACAACCAGCGCGACGCCGTGCGCCGCGCTGGAAACAACAAATTCAACAAGGGGATTGAAGCTGCCCAGACGGCCTTGTCTCTTCTGGCCACTCTCGGCAGCGCCAACGGTTAGAGGGAAATTATGTCGCATTTGGCCACAGTTGAAGAAGCGGTGCGGGAAATCCGCGCCGGCCGGCTCGTCATCGTCCGCGACAGCCTGGACCGTGAAAATGAAGCGGACTTTGTGATGGCTGCGGAGAAGGTTTCGGCGGCCCACATCAACACCATGATCAAGGAAGGCGGCGGCCTCATCTGCGCCGCCCTCACACGCGAACGCGCGCTGAAGCTCGGCCTGCCGCCCATGGTGGGCGCCGATGACAACGCCACGCCCTTTGGCTGCGATTTCACGGTCTCGGTGGATGCGCGCAAAGGCACCACGACGGGAATTTCGGCGCAGGACCGCGCCACCACCGTTCGCCTGCTGGCGTCCCCGCGAGCCCAATCCTACGACCTGATGCGGCCCGGACACATCTTCCCGGTGCGGGCGCGCACGGGCGGCGTCCTGGCAAGGGCCGGACACACGGAAGCTTCGGTCGACCTGGTGCGACTGGCCGGGATGAAGCCCGTCGCCGTCATGTGCGAAATCCTCGACAAGAACGGAAAATCGGCGCTCGCGCCCGGCATTACAAAGATTGCCCGCAGGCACCGCCTGAAGGTGCTGAGCATCGAACAACTGATTGAATACCGGCGCTACCGGGAAAAACTGGTGGTTCGCGTGGCCAGCGCGCAGTTGCCGACGGAATTCGGCAATTTCACCGCCCACGTCTACGAGTGCCCTTCGCAAAACCGCGAGCACATGGCGCTGGTGATGGGGAAAATCTCCCCGGACCGCCCCGTGCTGGTTCGAGTGCATTCGCAGTGCCTGACAGGCGACACGCTCCACTCGATTCGTTGCGACTGCCACGATCAGCTTAAAACCGCCATGAAGAAAGTGGGCGAGAAGGGCGAAGGAGTGATCGTCTACCTCAGCCAGGAAGGGCGCGGCATCGGGCTGCCCAACAAGATTCGCGCCTACGCGCTGCAGGATAAAGGGCTCGACACGGTGCAGGCCAACCTGCGGCTCGGCTTGCCCGCCGACATGAGGGATTACTCGGTGGGCGCCCAGATTCTGAAGGACCTGGGCGTCCGCAAGATTCATCTGCTGACCAATAACCCGGAGAAGGTTTCCGGCATCCGGAAGCATGGGCTCAGCATCCTGCGTCGCGTCCCGCTGGAGATGGCTCCCACCAAAACCAACCGGGCGTATCTGAAAGTGAAGAAAGACAAACTCGGACACCTCCTCAGCAAGGTGCAGTGATTGCCCACTCGAACCCAACCCGGCCGCCTGAATACTACATGCGCAGGGCGCTGCGCCTGGCGCGCCAGTGTCCCGGCCTGCCCTACCCGAATCCCTGGGTGGGCTGTGTGATTGTCCGCGACGGCCGCGTGGTGGGCAAAGGTTTCCACCACGGCGCGGGTACCAACCATGCCGAGGTCGAAGCCCTGCTGGACGCCGGTCCGCTAGCCCGCGGGGCCACGCTCTATGTCACGCTCGAACCCTGCTGCCACCACGGAAGAACCCCTCCCTGCACGGAGGCCATCCTGAAGGCAGGAATCCGCGAGGTGTATTACTCCATGAAGGATCCCAACCCGCGGGTTTCCGGCAAGAGCACTCAGACTGTTGCGCCGGCGCGGGCTGCGGGTCCAGGGCGGCGTGTGTTCAGAAGAAGCGGCCGCTTTGAACGAAATGTATGTGAAGTTCCACGCCACCGGCATGCCCTTCGTAACGGCCAAGGTGGCCACCAGCCTGGACGGCAAAATCGCCACGCGAACCGGACAATCAAAATGGATCACCGACGAAGTAGCCCGCCGCCGCGCAAGGCTTCTGCGAGCCGAGCATCAGGCCGTGCTGGTGGGAATCAAGACAGTGCTCGATGACGATCCGCACCTGGGGCCGCGAACGCGCGGCGCACCCGAGCCCTGGCGGATTGTTCTTGATTCTCGCCTGCGCATTCCCCGCGACTCTCAGGTTGTTAAGTCAGGCCGATGCATTGTCGCCTGCACCACCAGAGCCAGCGCCGCAAGAAAAGCTCGCCTGGAACGCGCCGGCGTAAGGGTGTTATCGTTCCGCGGCAAACGGGTTCCCCTGCGAGCATTGCTCAAACGGCTGGCCAAAGAGGAAATCATCAGCCTGATGGTCGAAGGCGGCGGCGAGGTCCTGGGAAGCTTCTTCGATTTGCACCTTGTAGACAGGGTCTGCTGGTTTCTCTCACCGATCATCCTGGGTTCCACCAGAAGTCGGGTTGCAGTGGCAGGGATCGGCGTGGCCCGCCTCGACCAGGCCTGCCGGCTTCGCAACACCAGCGTCGAACAAGTTGGAAATGCGTGGCTGATTACGGGAAGAACAACCTCCCCAGTGGAATAGCATTTCGCCTGAAGTATCTCTCCAAAGTTTTCGCCTCTTTGCTAACTCACCTGAAATGAACGAAAGTCACTTTGAATTGGGGTCCAGCAGGCGAAAATGTTTCAAAATTGAACACATTTTCCGCCTTTCCCTCAACTGGGCAACCTCTCCGAGGGTTTAAGGTCTCATATGATATGTGATACAAAATCAGCGGTAGGAGGTAAGTTCATCTTATGCCTAGCAAAATACATACAATACTCATATCTGCGTTGGGTGTCGTTTTCTTATTTTCGGGAATGGCGTTCGCCAGGACGAAACAGATCGACGTGCTATATCCTGCAATGGTTGGCAAGAACCTGAAACTGAAACCCGGCGATTACAAGATCGATGTTGTCAACAACAAGAAGTCGCCCGCAGTGAAGTTTTATAACAAGGATGGAAAGCTGGTAGGCCAGGCGCCTGTCAAGCTGGTCAACGAAGCCAGAAAGAATCATCAGACCCTGGTAGACTACAATACGGTGGCCTCGAACGATCACGCCATCACCGAGATCAGCCCCAGTGGTTGGAAAGAAGACCTGTATTTTTCGCATTCAAAGGCAGCCAAGGCGGGTTCAACGAAATAGTGTGGATCGCGGTCCCGGAAGTTCCGTGGCGGGATTCCGGGACCGCGTCCCGCAAATGATGCACGTGGCGGCAGGTCAGGCAGTCCCGATCGGGATTTTGATTTAGCGATTCTCGATGATGCCAACGAGCAGTTCGTGAGCGGCATAAGCCCGCCGGTCATAACAGGGGTTCCGGACTTCCCCGGCGCCAACTTCTCTCCAGATGTTGCGGCGCGGCCGGCGCTTCAAGAAGCTGCGCTGGGAAAAGCTGATGCGGCCCTCATCGATCATTCTGTCGAGGGGCGGATTGTAGCCTAGCGGAATGGTCACCGCGAGCATCCCCCCCGGCGCCAGCAGGCTGCGGAGGTTTTCAAACGCCCGCAGCACTTTTGACTCGTCTTTCGGCTCCTCGTCCCAACCCACGTGCTCAAGGGTTGAGATACTCAGGATGAGATCGTATTTCCTGCCGGGCTTGAAATCGCAAACGTCTGCGTTGGTGATGCCTTCGGCCTGCTCATACTTATCCACCACTTCGTGCGCAACCGGACCGTAGTGGGAGAGCACGTTGCCGATTTCCAGCACCTTCTCCGCCGGAATGCCGGCCAGGAAACCGCGGGCAATGGGAATCTCCACCGCCCTTTCGTTTCTCCACGTGGCGTTATAGCGATGCCGGAAGTAGCGGTAGGGCTTTCCGCGAAAAGTGAATGAGGACGCTCTGCTCGACAGCCGCACAAGCCAGTAGCAGATCAGCTTGTTCCGCTGCTTCAGCCGCCACAGGTAATTTCGCACGCCATTCATCAAGGCAAGATTCCGCTCAGAAAGATACGCTCCGGCAACTCCGGCGCCGGCCATTGCCGCCCACCAACGGCCGGCAATGGTTTCATCCGAAGCACAGAAAGCAGGACTACGATGCGCAGCCGGTTGATGCCGTCAAAGGCGGCGTTCTTATAGCATTCTGCCAGCGTCGGATAGTTAAAGACGGTGTTCACAAAGTAATCGACTTTTCCTCCGAAGGCCAGAACCGCCTGCCCGATGTGCACCAGGTCGCTGGCGCCGTCTCCAATGATGTGCACGCCCAATAAATCGCGGGTCTCCGAGTGGAAAACGAGTTTCAGCAGTCCCGTCACGTCGCCGATAATCTGCCCGCGCGCGGTCTCCTTGTATTGAGCCTTGCCGACCTCATAAGGAACCGCCTGCTCGGTCAGCGTCTCTTCAGTACGGCCCACCATGGAAATTTCCGGAATGGTGTAGATGCCATAGGGAAACAGTTCCGGCACGCTGACGGCTTCCACGCCAAACGCGTGGCATGACGCCAGCCTTCCCTGCTCCATTGAAATGGAAGCCAGGCTCGGAAACCCGACCACGTCGCCCGCGGCATAGATGTGGGGCTGGGCAGTCTGATAGTGTTCATTCACCTTCACCCGTCCGCGATCGTCCGCAGAAAGCCCGGCGGCTTCAAGATTCAAGCGCGCAGTCGATCCGGTGCGGCCGATGCTGTAAAGGGCCTTGTCAGAAAAAATCTTTTTGCCGCTGGCCAGGTGGATGGTGACTCCGCCTCCGTGGTCGTTTTCGTTCGGCTCAATGTTCTGCACTTTCTCGTTGAGCCACAGGGTCACGCGGTTGTCCCGCAGGTGGTAGGCCAGGGTGTCCACAATTTCGCCGTCCACAAAGGGAAGCAGGCGCGGCCGCATATCGATCAGGGTGACCCGGATGCCCAGGGCGGCAAAAATGCTGGCGTATTCGCAGCCAATCACTCCCGCGCCCACCACCGTCAGGCTTCGGGGCAACTGGTCCAGAGACATCACTTCATCGCTGGTGAAGATCCGCCGCCCGTCAAAAGGAATGTGCGGGTCTTTGGTCGCCGACGCACCCACCGCAATCACAATGTTGGCGGCGGTCACATCGCGAAACCCCTGCTCGCCGATTAAATTCAGGCGGATCGTGTGGGGATCGACAAATGAAGCCTCGGCGTTGATCAGCTCGACGTGGTTTCGAAACAGCTGGTGCCGGGAGACGTCAATTTCATGCTCAATCACGTGCTGGGTGCGGAAGAGCAGGTCTTCTTTGGTGATGTTCTGCTTCACCGTGTAGGAGTCGCCGTAAAGACCATGCTCCCGGTATCCGGAAAGATAAAGCACCGCCTCGCGCAGCGTCTTGCTGGGAATGGTGCCCAGGTTGATGCAGACGCCGCCCACCACCCCTTTGCGTTCCGCAACGGCAACCTTCTTGCCCAGCTTCGCCGCCTGAATGGCCGCGTGGTGCCCCGCCGGCCCCGAGCCAATCACCAGCATGTCGTATTCGTAATCCGGCACTTCTCTCCTTTGGCCCTCAGTGATAGTAGCGCCGGGCTTCAGCGCGGCACGTACCGCCCTGAAGGACAGCGCTACCTATATCATGGCTTCCGATTACTGGCTCGAAGTTCTAGCCAGAAGACCTAACAACAATTCTAACATTCCGCCAGTGCGCCTGGTAAGTTGGCAAGTGGGAGCCGGCGTAGATGTAATTGAAAGCATCTTCCGGCCCGAAGCTTCCCGTAGCGCCAGCGTCTCGCTGGTCTGCCGCCGGGACGGCGGCGCTACACTCAAGAAGCGTCGCAGAGCGCACAAGGCGGGACGGCCTGCGGCACTCCACTTATCATCAGCCTGGAGAAAGACAAAGCAGATTCCTCGGGCCAAGTCAGGAACACCGGCCCTCAGAATGACGTACGTTGTGCCTCCCGCCTTAAAGCGGCTAACGGATGAACAGCTCCGGAGAAACGTTGAACCGCTTGCTGAGTTTCTGAATATGCTCGACGGTAAGCCTTCGCTTTCCGTTCAGAACCTCAGAAATGATGCTGGGTGTCCCAAACACGTCAACCAGGTCTTTCTGCTTCAAGCCATTGGCTCCCATGAGCTCAGTAAGGTTTTCAATCGGAGTGGCCCGCTTCAGAGAATAGTGCTGATCCTCAAAAGCCTCAATCAGCAGTGTCAGCAGGTCTGCCAATTCCCTTTCTGCTGCTGTCGGATTGTCCTTCTGATCCAGAGAATAGAGTAGATCGATGTAATACTCATTCTCCTTCTCGGTCCGTATGACGTGCGGCAGACTCCTGCCAACGAGACCTCTGTATTCCTTCTCGTCAACGTCCTTCCGGTTCATTTTTCCGTGAATTGCAAAAGCGCTGGCGGTCATAACTTCCATTTCCCCTTGTCATACTCAGCATGGGTGAGAACGTGGCGAATGTATATCCTTCCGCGCTCGTAAATGATTTCCGCAACAAGCCGAAAACGGTTACCCTTGATGTTGAAAACCGTGTAGGGATCTACCGGATCAGCAGTCGGATAGGTTTTCCGCACTTCGGCCAGATTCTTCCACCTTGCCTTCTTCGCCACGCGAAACCACGTGTCAAGGGCCGTTCCCACCGAAGGGTGTTTTGCAGCAGCTTCCTTCAGCTTCTTACGGCTGATAACATGCACAGGTTCGGATTCTCCTATCGCCTACCCATACCAAGTTCGCATATTGCGAACTACTTGTCAAGCCATGTTCTCACGGTGGGTGGCGCAAATATTGATCCTTCATATCCGAGACCAGCGAAGCTGAGTGGGGTGAGAATGGCGTGGAAGAGAGAATTATGAATTCTGAATGATGAAGGATGAAATAGGCAGTGCCGAGCCACCGCAATGGCAGCGATGGACGGGTTGGAGTGAAAACGAGCAAGTGCCTCTCGCTTCGCGAGAACCCAGATGCTACAAGGCGAGCATCTGCGCCACCCGCAAGGAATCTGCTTTGTTTGGAGAATGGGCGTAGACTTGAAGGCAGATTCTTCGGCCAGAAAGCGGCCCAGAATGACGGACGTGGCGCCGCCGGTTTCGGGCTCACAGAGTGTCAGCGGGGGTGGCGATTGGGGTCATGTGATGACGCCGTTGAGTGACGCGGCCGGGCGGAGGAAATTCTTGTGAAAGGGTGATTTTTGAAATGACTGAGTCAATAACCAGGCTTTTGGGAAAAAGCGGCGTGCGAAAGTGGATTGGCCTGTTCGTATTTTTATTGGTGACAGCGCAGGGGTGTTACGCCCGGGCCAGGAATGTGATTCTATTTCTGGGTGATGCGGGAGGCATTCCCACTCTCAACATTGCGAGCATTCGTGAGTATAACGAGCCCCAGAAACTGTTCATCCAGCATATGCCCAACATTGCTCTTTCGGATACGTCCGCGGCGGATGTGTGGGTCACCGACTCGGCCGCCGGCATGACGGCGATTGTGACCGGCCAGAAAACCAACAACGGGGTCATTTCTGAATCTTCTGCCGCCATTCGTGGAAAAAAGGACGGTGAAGTCCTGGAAACCATTTTGGAGTACGCCGAGCAACATGGGCTTTCCACGGGGGTGCTGACCAACATGAATCTCACGGATGCAACTCCGGCAGCCTGCTATGCCCACTCCGATGACCGGAGCAAGTCGGGCGAGATCATGGGCCAGATGTTCAAGCCGCGCTTTGGGGATGGAGTGGACGTGGCCATTGGGTCCGGACGGAATGCGGTTCTGGCCGCAGCCGCAAAGAAGGGGCTCAACGTCGAATCCCTGGCGCGCAAAAAGGGATATGCATTCTACTCTTCCATTCAGGAAATATCGCCATCCGACAAGCGCGTGATCGTCCTGTCTGCAACCGGCGATTTCAGTGTGGCGGAAGCGACCAGCCGGGCGATCCACATCCTCTCGCAAAACAAGCGGGGCTATTTTTTGATGGTGGAATGGGACATGCATACCAACAACGTGGAGAGGGGCCTGCGGCACGTCATCGAAATGGACAACACCATCCGGCAAACCGCTCAATCTGTGGGCAAGGATACGCTGATGATCTTTACGGCGGATCACTCGTTTGACATCCGCCTGGTGCGTGGAAAAAGAGGCGAGCCGTTGCACTTGCCAACCGCCGAGTCAGGCGACAAGCCGGCTGTCTCCGACGTCGCTGTCGGCGACCACCACTCGGGCGAGCAGGTCCTGGCGGCGGCCCTGGGACCCGGGGGAAAACGCGTTCACGGTTTCATCAGAGAATACGGATTTGTTCCACATCATGATGGCCGCGTATGGCTGGGAATAAGCAGAAATAAGCGGGTAGTGAGATGAGGCAGTACGAGGGAAGCCGCTCCTGAGAAATTCCGCCGCGAAGCTTCCCGTAGCGCCAGCGTCTCGCTGGCCTGCCGCCGGCCAGAGGCCGGTGCGCTACCCTCAGCGACAAATTTCAGTCGCAGCCGCTTTGGGAGGTCCACAATAGATTCCGGGCTGTCTTTCCGCAGATCAGCTGGCCTGCCGCCGGGACGGCGGCGCTACGCGTAGCGCCAGCGTCTCGCTGGCTTCCCTGCCGGCCAGAGGCCGGCGCTACTGAGATGGGTGTTGCCAAACCCACTTCCAGTCTTTCAAGCCCGCCCGGGCCGGATTCTCCATAACGTAATGGACAATTCGCTGGAGGTCCTGCTCGTCTCGGACGAGGTGGTCGTAGTACTCCCGCTGCCAAAATTCACCGCTCTTTCTCAAAATCCTATTGGCACGCTTGGCCGTAAAGGACTTCCACGAATGCAGGATGCCCGCCAAGCCATGTTCAGGCGCCGGCCGGAAGACCACGTGCACATGGTTCGGCATAACGCACCAGGTCAGCAATCGGTAACGTGTCCCATCGAAATGCTGCAAAGCCGCGACAACCAGATCCGCAATCTCATCCCGCGCCAGGTGGCAAGCTCCTTGCCCGGAATCCAGGCACTCCTCGATGCGCTCGGAGAACAGCTTGTCTAGCCGGTCGTGTTCCGCCGCCGTCAGTTCGCGCTTCTTCTGCTCTGCGGTTTTCACGATGTCCTGCCGCTCGAATTCGATGGATTCAAGAACGGATTGCGGCAGCGAATCCGCCAGTCGAAAAGTGACGAAGTAAGTGGCGCCATCGCTTTCCCAGTGCGGAAGATGTCCACGGTTTCGGATGGTCGTAGCGTTACCGTCTCGCTGGCATGCCGCGGGACGGCGGCGCTACGCTCCAACCCCAGGCTTTTCCAGAGGCTGTCGACTTTCTTCCGGGTCTCGTCGTCCATGACGATTTCGTCGGGCCAGGGGCGCGCGAACCCTTCGCTGGGCCACTTCTTGGTGGCGTCGACGCCCATCTTCGAGCCGAAATTCGGCAGCCGCGAGGCGTGCTCAAGCTGGTCCACGGGCCCCAGCACAAACTGGATGTCGCGTTCCGGATCGATGTGGTTCAAGGCCTTCCAGGCCACCTCATTCAGGTTGTGCACGTCAACGTCGTCATCCACCACCACGATGCATTTGGAAAACATGGCGCCCGGCAATCCCCAGATGGCGTTCATCACCTTGCGCGCGTGCCCCGGATAGCTCTTGCGGATGGAGACGATGATCAGGTTGTGGAACACGCCCTGGGGCGGCATGTGCATGTCCACCACTTCCGGCATCTGCTGGCGCATCAGCGGCAGGAACAGGCGCTCGACCGCAAAGCCCATCCAGTAATCTTCCATGGGCGGAGGGCCGACGATGGTGGAAACGTAAATCGGATTTTTGCGGCGCGTGATGCAGGTGAGGTGAAAGGCCGGGAAATTGTCCGCAAGCGAATAGTAGCCGGTGTGGTCGCCGAAGGGCCCTTCCACCCGGATGTCATCCAGATCGACGTAGCCTTCCAGCACGATCTCGGCGTGGGCGGGAACTTCCAGATCCACGGTTTCGCAGCGCACCAGTTCCACCGGCTTCTGGCGCAGGAAACCCGCAAACAGGAATTCGTCCAGGTCCTCCGGCAGCGGCAGGATGCCCGCCAGCATGGTTAAAGGGTCGGCGCCGATGGCCACCGCCACGTCCATCCGGCGGCCTTTGCCCTGGCGGTCGAGCCAGCGGAAGTGTTCCGCTCCGGTCTTGTGAATCTGCCAGTGCATGCCGGTGGTCCGCTCGTCAAAAACCTGCATGCGGTAGCAGCCCACGTTGCGGCGTCCGTTCTTGGGACTGCGCGTCACCACCATCGGCCAGGTGATGAACCGCCCGCCGTCCTGCGGCCAGCACTGCATGATGGGCAGTTCGGCAAGGGATACGCTTTCGCGTTGTACAACTTCCTTGACCGGACCGCTCTTCACGGTTTTGGGAAAGAACGAACCGAACTCGGCCAGCTTTGGCAGCATTCGGACTTTGTCCAGCAGCCCTTCGGGCGGCTTCATGGCCAGAAGGTCGTCAATGCGCTTTGCCACGTCATCGAGCGAGGAGACTTCGAGCGCCAGTTCCATCCGCCGCCTGGTGCCCAGCGTGTTGATCAGCAGCGGAACGGAATAAGCCTTGCCGTCCTTGGCTGAGCGCGGCTTTTCAAAAAGCAGGGCCGGGCCGGAAGCCTTGGAGACGCGGTCGGTGATCTCGGTGATTTCGAGGTCCACGTCAACCTCAACGCCAATCCGCTTCAGCTCTTTTTCCCGTTCCAGCCGGGTGATGAATTCTCGAAGGTCGTTGTATGCCACAGCAGTCCTTGTTTTAACGTCATTCCGAGGGCGGATGTTCTTGATCGCCCGAGGAATCTGATTTGTCTCCTGTCCGGTCCAAAAGCAGATTCGTGAAGTTTACAAAAAGCCGGAAAAGCAGATTCCTCGCTGCGCTCGGAATGACGGTAGCCTTAGCGTCTTTTCACGATCCTGCCAGATTTCCAAGGATTGCAGATTGCGCGCGGCAAATCAAGAAGAGCAAGGCACCAACTTCAGTTGGTACCCACTTTTCTCCCGGATCAATTTGATATAATGTTCAGCTGTATGCCTTTTCGAATGGCTGAGAGCAGCATTGAAAGCCGGATTGGGGAAGCGGCGGCAGCACTGAAGGCTGCTGGAGCACGCGAAGTCTATGTGTTTGGCTCGGCGGCGAAGGGCAAAATGCGCGAAAATTCAGACTTTGACATGGCGGTATCCGGGCTTCCGCCCGAAGTTTTCTTCCGAGCCATGGCCGCTGCTCACGACGCTCTCGGTCGCCCGCTCGATTTGGTAGACCTGGACGAGGACAACCCCTTCACCCGATATCTCAAAGACGAAGGCGAGCTGCGGCGTGTGGGATAAGCTGCGCAAGCAGATTGCCGTTGAACGGGAACAGCTTCACCAGCTGCTTAAGACCTACCACCCGATTCTTGAAAAATGCGCTGCAAGTCCGCCAAGCGAAATTGAGATTTCAGGTCTCGCAGCGTTGCTCAACTCGTTTTATAACGGCGTCGAGAACATCTTCAAGCGCGTGTGCGTGGAGCTGGGCGATCCCTTGCCGGAAGGCGAATCCTGGCACAAAGAACTCCTCGATGGCATGGCGGAGGCGACAAGCCGCAGGAAGGCGGCCATCTCCGGCGCGTTGCGCAGGCGCCTGAGGGAATACATGGAGTTTCGCCACTTCTTCCGCCACGCTTACATTTTCACCTTGCGGTGGGACAGGATAAGGCCTTTGGTGCTCGGCTGCGAAGAGACGCTTCGGCAGCTCGAGATAGAGTTGGATTCTTTCCTGAGCGGGACCGCCTGAATCGAAATGGCCTTCATGGCAGGATGTTGAGAAGGCTCTGGCTTCATGCCGGCATGCCCAATTAGAAAAACTGCGGACTTTGGCAGGCTCAACCCGCCAGCACGAATCTCACGCGGGACGCCCTAACGGCCCCATCCCCTGTTGACAATCCCCGCCTCAGGAACCGATACTGTTTTTGCTGTGTTGAACGGGAGGTTGACACAGCGCGGAATGCGGGTTCGCATCTTGAAATTCTCCAGCGGAAATGTCCTCCTTCCAAGGCTGTTTCATGACAAATGGCAGGATGGGTTTGACTTCAGGTTGGCGCAAATGGGCCGTCCGGCTGGGTCTGGGCTGTGCGCTGGCGGGCCTCGTTTTCAGCCTTCCCATTGAAGGCGGCCAGGCGCCGCGCAAGGGCCATCAACCGGCGAAGACCGCGGCGCAGCGGGCAACGGCCCACCGGACGCCCCCGCCTCCGGTCGAGCTCTGTGTGGTGGTGCGCAATGTGCGCGGCCTGGCGGTCGCAGACCTGCGCGACAGTGACTTTCGCCTGTGGGACAACAACCGCCTGCAGCGGATCAGCGATTTTGCCGCCAACATCGTTCCCGAATCCGTTCACCACGTCAGGACTCCTGGAAGCGGCCGCTACATCGCACTCTACTTTGATGATCTGCATTATGATTTCGTCCAGACCATTCGGGTGACCGACAGCGCTTATTCTTACTTCAAGTCGCTCCTGGAACTTGGAAACAAGGTGGGCGTGTTTACGGCATCGGGAGATGTCACCCTCGACTTCACCGGCGACAGGGATAAACTCCACCAGGCCCTGCTGGCCATCAAGCCCCACATCGCCGCGGCAAGGCAGGCCAAAGCCTGCCCCGAATTGACGGATTTCCAGGCCCAGATGCTGCTTTACGGCGACGATCCCCTGGCGCTGAAAATCGCCCTCGAAGACATGAACGCCTGCAGCACCCCGAAGGGCCAGGTTGACCCTCCCACCAGCAGCCTGCCGGTGGCAACGCTGCGCAGGATGAAACAGACGATTGACGCGCGGGCGCGCCAGGTGATTGCCGATAGCGAGATTCAATCCGGGAAGTCTTTGGAAGGGCTGGACAAGTTGATCAGCAGGGTTTCCAAGCTGCCCGATCCGCGCACCATCATCGTGGCCTCTCCGGGTTTCATGGCCGGCTCCAAGGCCAGGCAGATCGATTTGCTGTGCAGGCGGGCAACGCGGCTGCACATCATCATCAGCGCTCTGGACACGACCGGCCTGCTCAGGCAGCTTCCCGATCCGGCGCCCACCCACAACAGCAAACTCGACGAAGAACGGGAATCTCTGGTTGCTGCGAAAAACCAGATGATGGCTGACCGCGCTTCGATGGCGGCCGACGTGCTTCAGGACCTCTCCACCATGACCGCGGGCAACTTTGTCGCCAACAAGGATGACCTGGGATTGGGCTTTCAAGCGGCCATCCCGCTGCCACCCGCCTACTACGTGCTGGGATACAAACCCACCGATTCCAGGGAAAACGGCCGCTTCCACAGCGTCCGCATCCAGGTGGTCCGGCACGGCCGCATGGGCGTCCAGGCCCCGCCGGGCTATTACGCACCAGGAACCGCAGCCGAGATTGCGCGGTCATCGGTGCGCGACCGGCATTCAAAAGGCCGCCGGAAATAGCGGTTGCCATGGTTTCCCTCTCTCGATCCAGCGCTGCTGAAGCCCGCCGTTCCCTGCTCCGCTGGTACCAGCGCCGCTCCCGCGCGCTGCCCTGGCGGAAGTCCAGAAACCCCTACACCGTCTGGGTCTCGGAAATCATGCTGCAGCAGACCCAGATTGAAACCGTCATTCCCTATTACCAGCGCTTCATTCGCGAGTTCCCCACCGTCAGGCGGCTGGCGAAGGCGCCGCTCGAACGCGTGCTGGAACTGTGGTCGGGCCTGGGATATTACCGGCGCGCCCGCAACCTGCACGGGGCGGCCCAGGAGCTGGTGGAAAAGCACGGCGGAAGGTTCCCCAGGGAAATGAAGCAGGCGCTTTCCCTTCCCGGCGTGGGTGATTATACGGCCCGGGCGGTGCTGAGCATTGCTTACAACCAGCCCTACGCTGTCCTCGACGGGAATGTGGCCCGGGTGATGGCCAGATTGCTGGCGCTTCGCGGGAATCTTCACCAGCCGCGAGTTTCGCCGCCGCATCGAGGAAAATCTCGAACTGCTCCTTTCCCGGCGGAGCCCCGGCAATTTTAACCAGGCCATGATGGAACTGGGACAGACCGTCTGCCTGCCGCGTTCACCCCGATGCTCCACCTGCCCGCTGCGGCGAGTGTGCCGCGGTTATCAGTCCGGCAACCCCGAGAGCTACCCTCAGCCCCGTCCCCGGAGACAGGCGGAACAATGGCACCTGGCCACCGCCGTGCTTCAGAAGAATCAACAGGTTATGCTGGTCCGCGGCCTTGACGAGGGACTGCTCGGCGACCTCTGGAATTTCCCTTCGGCGCTGGGCCGGTCCGGCAGCGAGGCCCATGCGCGGCTTCAGCGAGAAACTCCGTTCATTGCTGGGAACTGCGCCCTTATTGAAAGGACCTGAACACAAGCTTCACCACAACATCACCCACCGTTCCATCCAGGTCAATGTTTACAAAGGAGTTTTTAACGCAGGAGCGGCAGACGAAGGGTTCCGATGGTTCCCCCCGTCATCCGTCGGGACAGGCGGCTGTGTCGCAACTGGCCCGCAAGATTGCCAGGAAGCTGGGCGAGGCGGCCGTAGGGTCTTAGGGGACGCCAACCGGCACGTCATCCCTTGCAGCCAAGGTCGTCAATCCCCCAACAACGGCAACATTCACGTCGCAGGGCAACAAAGTCGATTGGAGATAAAGTGATGATTCCGAGGAGTTTTCCCGGAGATGGATGGGGCCCCCTGGGGAAAGGGTCGCGTAACGCGCTCACCAGGATGCCCCCCTATCCTATTGGTAAACATTATTCACTTGATATCATTGGATTTGGTTGCTAAAGTTTGGTCTGCTCGGCTAGTTCGTGATAAAAATCACAGGTAATGGCGCGAGTGTTATCACAGCAATAAGTGATCAGAGTCACAGCGTGTTATGAGTGGTCCCGGTAGATTTTCTTTGGATAGCTGTGTGAAGGTGCCTGGAAATTCGTTTTTAAGTTGCCTCATATATTCAGGTTAGAACCAGACCTTCCACCGCTCATCAAAGGCTTTGGCAGGGAGGCAGATTTTCATGACCGTGGTTTCGCACTTTCGTTTTCCGAAGGTGCACCAGGTTGGCTGGCATCATTATTCCGATTACAGCATGCGAATGGCTCCAACGTAGCAATGACCCCCAAAGGTATTTCTGACCCTGGTGCATCTTTAAATTTCGGTTTTCAACGGTAGACCATGCTATCTCCCTGCGCCATCGGTTTCTGAACCTTACCTGATCACGCGGAAAGCTGCCGGATCAAGCGCCCGTAAAAACGCGCCTCACGGCTCAACCAATTTGTTTAACGAAGGAGTCAAGGCCTGATGGATACATCAATAACCACCTCTGGATCTAGACGTGCTTTGCGCCGCGGTCTAACTCTATTGGCCCTATCATCATTGGCAGTTTTTATCATCCTGCCACCGCGAGCGGCACTCGGCGATGTAGGCGCCAGGATTCAAGGAACGATCACCGACCCCACGGGCGCCGTGGTTCCCGGGGTCAACCTCACCGTAACAAACGTCGCCACGGGCGTTACCAGAATGGTGACCAGTTCAAACACCGGCACCTTTGTGGCGCTGAATCTCCCGGCGCCCGGCGTGTATACGGTCAGTGCTGAAAAAAGCGGCTTCAAGAGGTTTGTGGCACTGAATATCCCCTTATCTCTGAACCAGATTTACGTTCTCCAAGTCCAATTGGAACTCGGTGCATTCCCCCAGCAGGTGACCGTAGAAGCATCCCCGGCCCAAGTCCAGACAACCAGCATGCAGCTAGGGGCCACCATCACAGGGAGTGCGATTGTGAACCTTCCCCTGAATGGACGAAATTGGGTGACCCTGCAGCGGACACTGCCGGGAGTTGTGGCTTCCGTTGACTTCAGTAGTAACTTTTCCACGAACGGAGCGCGTTCACAGGACAACGGTTACATGATCAACGGGAACGACGCCAACGATTTGCCCCTGAACACGCCGCTGGTGATTCCCAGCCCTGACGCCATCGCCGAAGTACGCATGATTACCAGCACCATCAATCCGGAATACGGCCGAAACTCCGGGGCCATTCTGAACGCGGTAACCAAGTCAGGATCCAACGCGTTTCATGGCGACGCCTTCGAGTTCTATCGCGACCCCTTCCTGAACGCCCGCAATTTCTTCCTGCCGGAGCATGACTTGTTCCACCAGAACCAGTTTGGCGGCACTCTGGGCGGGCCGATCTGGAAAGACCACACCTTCTTTTTCTTTTCCTATCAGGGAACCCGAAACCGAAGACCCATCCCTACCGGGCGCGGCTATGCGGGCGGAACAACCACAGTATTCACGCAGGCGCAGCGTAACGGTATCTTCCCGGGTCTTGCAAACTCGACAGGCTTTTCCGCCGCCCCCCTGGTTGGCGAAGACGGGAACAACTACCCGGCCGGTACGCCTTATGCAACGCTCTTCCCGACAGGTAACATTCCCGCTGCCGATCTGGACCCCGTGGCCATGGGCCTGGTCAACAAATACATGCCGCTGCCGAACCTCGGCGCTACTGAATACTCGTGGAATCCTATTTCGGTCAACAAGACTAACCAGTACATTACTCGGATTGACCAGAACTTTGGCGCGAACGATTCGCTGTTCGGTTATTGGTTTATCCAACCCGGGTCAACCGTTGAAGACCAGTCATTCTACGGCGGAAGCCTGCCCGGTTTCGGGGAAACTGACACTGACAAAACCAACAACATGAACCTGAACTGGACCCACATCTTCAGCGGTAACGTACTCAATGAAGCACGCATCGGGTATAACCGGCTGAATTACAATACGGTTAACCCCACCAATGTCGTCCAGCCTGCAGACGTGGGCTTTACAGGAATCCAGCCGCAAATCCCGTCAGGAGCCGGCGTGCCTTGCATTGATATCACGGGCTACGAGTCGGGGGCGTGCGCTTTCGGGTTCAGTTATAACGGTCCGCAGCCGCGAATTGATCAGACTTACGAGGTAACGGACAATCTCTCCTGGGTGAAGGGCCGCCATACGATGAAGTTTGGTTTCGACATGCGACGCTCCGCCGTGGAAAATCCTTTCGGCTTCGTCAACAACGGCTACTTCGACTTTTCCGCACCGGCGGGCTTCCCGTACACCACGGGAGATCCGGCAGCGGATTTCTTCCTGGGAGCCTCAGACTTCTATGAGCAAACCAGCGGCGGCTTCATCGACGCCCGGACACAGGCCTACTACGCTTATGCGCAGGACGAGTGGAAGGTCCGGCCCAATCTGACCATCACCTATGGCCTGGGATGGCAGGTCAATACCCCCATTAAGGACATTTACAATGGCGGCGTAGCGATCAACGCTTTCCGCCCAGGCCAGCAATCCACCGTATACCCGACAGCGCCGGAGGGACTTGTTTTCCCTGGCGACAAGGGCATTTCAACTTCCAGCTATAAGACACACTACAACGACCTCGCGCCCCGCTTCGGTTTTGCCTGGAGCCCTGGTTCTTCGCACAAGACCAGCGTTCGCGCCGGATTTGGCATTTACTATAACCAGGTGGAAGAAGAACTTACCCTGAACAATTTGAGCGCACCTCCATTTTCGCTGACCGACTACGGCGTCTCCCTCTACACCGTACCGAGCCTCGCCAACCCTTACTCAAGCGCCGACGGAAGTCTGGTTTTTCCAAATGCTTTCCCCTTCTCACCGCCCCAGCCGGGAGCTACCAATATAGACTTCAGCCAGTTCTATCCCATGCAGCTGAACGTGATGAATCCCAACTTCCGGACACCGGCGGCTTACAACTACAATTTCAACATTGAACGGGAACTGCCAGGACAGGCCATCCTGACCGTGGCTTATGTTGGCCACCTGGGGCGCCACCTGGAGACTCGCTACGAACTGAACCCCGGCGGCCAGGCGCCTGGCGTGAATCCGGCTTGCGCGGCAATTTCGGGCTGTAATTCGTACTATCTCGGATATTACTATCCTGAGGTTCCCTTCCCGTACGACCCACTCGTCTTCGGATCGGTGGGCCAGCAGGCGACTGATGCGAACTCAAATTACAATGCATTTCAGGTCACATTGAACAAGCACACGACGCACGGCCTGACGTTCCTGGCAACGTATACATGGTCACACTCACTTGACACAGGATCGAGTTTTGAAAACGTAGGCAGCTTCGGTGAGCCCAACCCCTTCAACCGCCAAACGAGCTACGGCGATTCCACTTACGACGCCCGCAATGTGTTTGTGGCCAGCTATACCTACGACATTCCGAGCATCCGCCACTTCAACGCCTTCAACAAAATCCCCAGCCGTTTGACGGATGGCTGGCGGATATCGGGTTACACCACTTTCCAGGGCGGATTCCCGGTTGGCTTGTATGACTCGAGCAACGGGTCGATGATCTGCTTCTCTTCGGTTAGCTTCTATGGTTGCCCGGACCGTCCGAATGTGGTCGGCCCAGTCAAAATGGCCGACCCGCGTACCGGTTCGTACACGAACAATGTTCTCGGCCTCAATTCCAGGGACCACTATTTCTTTGATCCCAACAGTTTTGCGCAGGAAACTCCGGGGGTCCTTGGCAATGCTGGACGCAACTTCTTCCACGGTCCCGGAATCAACAATACGGACCTCGGGATCTACAAAGACACCAAGATCACTGAATCAACCAGGGTGGAACTGAGGTTTGAATTCTTCAACGCTTTCAATCACGCCCAGTTCGATAATCCGAGCGGCAACGTTTCGTCCATAAACTTCGGCCGTGTGCTTTCGGCAAGCAGTCCTCGCATCATCCAGTTGGCGGCCAAGTTTATCTTTTAGCCTGGGAGAGGCTGAAATGTATCCCAGCACCAGCCAGCCACGAACGTCTTTCTGGTTCTGAAGGCAACGATTCCAAGGAGTGGCGTGCTGCTCACAAATCATCGTGAGGCATGCCACTCCATCTTTCATTTTGCACACGCCGCTCCACGCCCGCCGGCGTTGATTCCCGCAGCAGGGTTTCGAAATTCAAATTTGCGGCAGGCCTTAACCGGCCAGGCTCCGGCCACGACGAGCGGCACAAAGCAACGTACCAGGGGGTCGAAGCAGGTTGCATGCTCTTGAAAAGAAAATATCTTCTTGATCCCGGAGGATATCATTGCTAGACTCGGTTTGGGTTAGTAGTCGATCACGATTGTCAGAGATGGAAATGCCAGGTTGCTTGCGTAGTGGTGTAATCAGCACCACAGCACAATGCGGTCAGGGCTAAAAAATGACATGGGGTTCACCATCGGCTATTACCTGGAGATTATCCCACTCGTGCACGTTTGCCGCACGCTCAACTTCCGGACTTTTTCCACTCCGTAATAGCCCCGCCAAGGAGGAAAATTTCATGATTTCAGTCCGGCGCTTTTGCTCAATGAAAGTTTATGCCTTAGCGTCTTTACTGTTCCTTCCAGCTTTGCTACTGCTCCTTCCGCCGAAAATGATGGCCCAGTCAACCACAACAGGAGCGATCACGGGACAGGTTATTGATCCGTCAAGCGCAGTCATCCCCAATGCCGCGGTTACGCTCAAGAACACAGCCACCGGAACCACAGCAACAACCGTGACGAACGCGAATGGAAACTATCATTTTGCTCTCCTGGATCCGGGCAGTTATACGGTTAGCGCAACAGCTTCGGGGTTTCAGAAGACCACCAGGGCTGTGACAGTGACGTTGGGAATGACCCAAACGGCTGACATCAAGCTCCAGGTTGGCGCGGCACGCCAGGTCGTGACCGTAACTACGGAAGCCCCGCTGGTGCAGACAAACACCGGAAACATGTCGACGACGATGGGGCAGCTCCAGATCGACCAGATCCCCAACCCGGGCAACGATATGACTTTCATCGCACAGATGGCCCCCGGGACGGTCATGAATTCAGGGGCCGGGTACGGAAACATTTCGGTCTATGGGCTGCCTGCTACGTCCAATGTGTTCACGGTCAATGGAATGAATGATATGGACCCGTTGTTCAACTTGAATAACTCCGGGGCCGTCAATCTGATGCTGGGACAGAACAACATCAAAGAGGCAACCGTTGTCCTCAATGGGTATTCGGGCGAATACGGGGGTCTCGCGGGCGCCAACATCAATTACGTCACGAAATCAGGATCAAACGGTTTTCACGGAAACGCGAATTACTTCTGGAACGGCCGTGTTCTCGATGCCAACAGCTTTTTCAACAATTCCAGCGATACACCCCGGCCCTTCGTCAACGCCAACCAGTGGTCGGCGTCATTGGGCGGCCCCATTGTTAAGGACAAGGCCTTTTTCTTTTTGGACCAGGAGGGGGTCCGGCTGCTGATACCCACCAGCGTCCAGGCCACGGCTGCCTTCGGCGCAATTTCAGAATGCAACCCTCGCGAACCTTCAGAGCCTGGGATTGGACGCCTCCCTTCCCTTCTACCAGAACATTTTCGACCTTTACAACGGCGCACCCGGGGCCAGCCGCGCCACGCCCTTGTACGATTGCGGCACTTACGGAATTGGCGATGCCAATATTGCCGCCACGGACCCCTGCGTCAACTCCTTCCGGTCAACTGTCGGGCAGCAAACGACTCAGTGGATTCTGGCAGGCCGGCTGGATTTTAACGTCAGCACCAGAGACAGATTGTTCGTGAGTGGAAGGATGGACCGCGGACATCAGGCCAGTGCAACTGATCCGATAAGCCCCATATTCAACCTGGTCAGCGACCAGCCTGATAATGAGGGCCAGATCGGGTGGACGCGCCTGATGGGCACGAACAAAGTGAACTCGTTTCGCGCCACCATGCAGTATTATTCGGCCCTCTTCAATGCCCCGGATATGAATAAGGCTCTCGAAACGTTCCCGTCAACCATGGTTTTCTTTGACGGATCTCTCACTCAACTTGGGGGCCTGGACTATATTGCCCCACAGGGACGGAATGTCACCCAGTACCAGTTTGTGGATGACTTCTCCTGGGTCCAGGGCAATCACAACATGAAGTTTGGGGTCAATTACGCCCGCAGCCTGATCAGCAACTTCGACTTTGGTTACCTGTCGAGTGGAGAATTGGGCCTTTACGGACTTTCCGATTTCTATAACGGCGGCTCTACCGGAGACTTTCTGTACAAATACTTCCCCAGTTCCCTGGTTCAGCCTTTTGCCCTATACCGATTGGGATTTTACGCCCAGGACGAATGGAGAGTAGCGCGGGGTCTTAAACTGACCCTGTCCCTCAGGGGTGACCACGCCTCCAATCCGGTCTGCCAGCACAACTGCTTTGCGCGCACCGTGCAACCCTTCCCCAGTATGGACCACGGTGTCGACATCCCTTATAACCAGTCGATCCTGACCGGCCAGCGCCAGGAGTTTGCGGGAATGACGAATCTTGCCTGGCAGCCGCGTGTCGGCTTCGCATGGCAGCCCTTGGGTCCGCAACACAGCCTGGTGGTGCGCGGTGGAATTGGTCTGTTTTACGATGGCGTTCCGGGCATAACGACGGAAAGCATCTCGCAGAACCCTCCGTATTCGAACCCGTTTTATGTCACTTCCAACAACCTCTCCCCGGCTGAGCCGTCCAACATTTTCAAGGACGCTTCGGACTCCAACACTGCTTTTTTGAACGCCTTTGCAAGCGGCGGAACCCTGGGCAGCATCTTCGAGACGGTGCCGGGGTTCTCGCCTCCGAACCTTGGAAGTGCCCAACAATTCATGCAGTTGCCCCAATACCAGGAATGGAACGTGGAAATCCAGAAGGGCTTCGGACCCAATACTGTTCTGAGCGTCAATTACGTGGGAAACCATGGCATCCACGAGTTAGTACCCAATTTTTCGATCAACGGGTATGCAGAAAACTTTGCAGGTATGCCTGCAGCTCCCCCCGACGAGAGGTTCGCACAGGTTAACTATCTGGAAACCGCCGGTGTTTCAAGCTATAACGGAGTGACCGTCTCCCTCCGGCACAACTTCTCGCATGGCCTGATCACTGCAAACTACACCTACGGCCACGCCCTGGACATCCTCTCAAACGGCGGGAGCACGCTGCCCTTTATTTACAGCACCAACGAAAGCACGCTCTACCCGCAGAACCCGTATAACCTTAAGGCCAATTACGGCAACGCCGATTACGACAACCGCCATAACCTGAACCTGGCTTACGTGTATGAACTACCCATCCGGTCGTTGTTGTTCGGCCATGGCTGGAAACCGATGGTTAATGGCTGGCAGGTCTCCGGCTCGCTCTTTACCCACTCCGGGTTCCCCTACACCGTCGAGGATTTCAACGCAGAAAGCAATCTGGGCGGGCAGAACTTCGGCGGGCCGATTTTCGCCAACTACCTGAACAATTCCACGTCGATGGTTTCCTGCAGCGGTCCGGACACGCCCTGCCTGAACGCGTCTCAATTTTCACCTGCAGCCGACAACCCGGGCCGATTCGGCTCACAGGGAAGAAACATGTTCTTCGGGCCGGGATATTTCAACACCGACCTGGGTATCAGCAAAATCACCTCGTTGCCCGGTTGGGAGTCTGCGAAACTTGCTCTCGGCTTCCAATTCTTTAATGTGCTCAACCATCCGAACTTCGACCAGCCTATCAACAACGTGGCTGACCCACAGTTCGGGCAAATACTTTATACCGCTAACCCGCCGACCAGTATCTATGGGGCGTTCCTGGGCGCTGACTCTTCACCGCGGCTGATCCAGGTGCGGGCGTCGCTTACGTTCTAACATCAAAATCATCTGGAGTGGTGTGCTGCTCACAGAACATCGTGGGGCATGCCACTCCAACTTTTTTCCGGGCATCTCGCCATCCCAGCCAACAATGATTCCCGTCTGCGGCTTTCCGAACCTGAATTCGTCGCAGGAGTTAGCTCCCTGACACGCCTCTGCTTTCAGCCGCAGCAACCCGCACCCGGCTGCAATCACGACAATGGCTGGATCTCTGTGCAAGATGGCTGGAGAGCGGCGCCAGGCAGGTCTTTGTCTATTTTGACTTGGGGCACTCGGGATACGCGGCGCTGAATGCCATGGAGTTGCAGGAAATGACAGTGAAGCGGGGACTCTGAGACCGGAAGGTTCTTACCTTACTTTCCAAAGCCTGCGTTCGCCACGCCTGCCGGGCCCATCAATAAAAGAGGTATTTCCGCCAGCGCTGATCGGCCCGGCCCAGCATCCGCATGATGTGGCGGCTGGTGTGGAGCGTGAAAGGCCGCGGCTGGCGGCGCAACTTGAGCCCCACCTCTTCAGGCAGCCGGTTGCCTTTCCGGCTGTTGCAGGCATGGCAGCAGGCGACCAGATTGTCCCAGTCGGAGTGGCCGCCCCGGGAGCGCGGAATAATGTGGTCCAGCGTCAATTCGGAAGCCGGAAAAACTTTGTAGCAAAACTGGCAGGTGTAGCGGTCGCGGATCAGAATGTTCTTGCGGGAAAGCGGACGCGACTGATGAGGGATCCGCCGGAACTCAGTGAGCCGGATGACGGAGGGGATGCGGTACGCTGTCCGCGCGGAGCGCAGATAGCTGCCGTTCTCTTCCTCGGTGATGGCATTGCCTTTCAGGACAAGCACAATGGCGCGCCGGGCCGCAGTCACATTGATGGGCTCATAGGTCGCGTTCAGAACGAGAACTGGCGCCTGCAAAAGGCGCTCGCCCGCCTCCGCCATGACTTTTTCCTCTCAAGGGGCGCCACCCCCTTTTCCAATAAAACCCATTATGTCCAGTCGCGGCCAAATTCGTCAATACCTGTCGTATGGGGCCAGAGGTCGGCGTCCGGAAATTGCGGTGTGGCTCGTGCCATCGCCAGGGCGTAAACTCCTGCCGCCCCTCGCGTCTTGAGCGCGGCGGCACAGGCTGACAACGTGGCGCCCGTGGTCATGACGTCGTCTACCAGAACCAGCCGACGGCCTTGAACGAGATCCGGTTTCGCCACCTCGAAAGCGCCGCGCACGTTTTCCCTGCGGGCCTCAAACTTTAAGCCGGTCTGTGGAAGAGTGGCACGCGTCCGGACCAGCAGGGCGGGCTCGACCCTGATTTTCTTCGCGCCCGGCAGGGTCTCGAGGCGATGCCTCAGCCCATCAGCCAGGAGCCGGGACTGATTAAAGCCGCGTTCGCGCTCGCGTAAGCGGAAAAGTGGAACAGGCACAATGAGAGAAGGTTCGCCGTCAGATAATCCGTCAAGGCTTGTCCAGACCTGCGCGAGCAGACCCCCTAATCTTCTGCCCAGCCGTTCCTGGCGGCGGAATTTCAACTGCAGGATCAGCAGGCGCAGATTCCCCCGGTAAATCCCGAAGGTCCGGGCGCAATCAAAAAAAGGCGCGCTGGCACGGCACGCGACGCAAAGCACCTGGGCGGCGTCATCGGCATGCTCTGAAACAACAGGAAGTCCGCACCGTTGGCAGGAAATCCCCTCCCAACCTTCAACCCGGGACCAGCAATCGCGGCACACACGCAGTCCGCCTGCGCTGGCGACTTCACCGCCGCAAAGGGTGCATTCGGTAGGGAAAACAACCGCGAACAAGCTGTCAGCCAGCTCTCGAAGAAGGGGACGGAAATTGGAATTGGAAGGCAAGCCCGGAATAAAAGCGAACCTCGCTTCCTATGGACTGAGGCCCGTTACAACAGGCCTTTTTCCTGCTTCTCCTGGCACTCAAGACAGTGGCGGGCCCAGGGAACAGCATCCAGGCGTTTGGCCTGAACGGACTCCTGGCATTCCACACAGAGCCCGTACGAGCCATTCTCCGCCCGGTGAAGGGCGTCCTGAATCAGCTGAAGAATACGGCGGTTGTCATCACTCTGATGGAAAAGAAATTCCTTCGTGTAGGAATTCGCGGCCCGGTCTCCAGGGTCCTGAGTAAGCTCATTGTCGGCCTCGCGGCCGTCCTGGTCAGAACGAGAGACCATGCGGCGAATTTCTTCCTGCTTGGCCAGCAATTGTTTTCGGTAACGCTGTACCTTACGTTTATCCATAACCCTCTTGTTTAAAACACCTTCGTGAACTCAAACGCTGCATTTTATCGTCTATATTTCAAAAGTGTCAACCTGAGTGCGCCATCCGCCATGAACCGCCCATCAAACCAATGACGCGGCCAATTCGTAAGCCGTTAGCATGAAGGATGTTTTCGGCAGGATGGGCGAAGCCTCACAGCACCTGCGTTGATGAAAGGCGCGGGCAAGCCTGTAAGCCGAATTTTGTTCCCCGGTTGCCCGGGGCGACGATCATTCGTCTAGCCCCACCATTGCTGATGGGATCCAGCGACCTACCCGAGAGTCACCGGCCCGTAGCGGCGATCGATGACCGCGGTTGTGCGGTCAGCAGTTCCTGCGATCACAGATCGCCGCTACGGAACCTTGCGGAGCGGGTCACTCCTCCCCTCCTATTTGGTCTTGCTCCGTGCGGGGTTTGCCCTGCCCTCGACATCGCTGTCGAGGCGGTGCGCTCTTACTTTAATCCCGCCAAAGCGGGCCGCACCTTTTCACCCTTACCCCGAGTAAACGGGGCGGTATATTTTCTGTGGCACTTTCCATGCCGGAAGCGTACGCCCCGATTGCTCGGAGATCCCCTTCCGACCCTCGCTGTTAACGAGCGCACTACCCTGTGGAGTTCGGACTTTCCTCCCCCCGCTCCTGCCTGCCCGTCCCAGACCCTTGCGGATCCAGGTCAGGCGCTTGAGCGGGGCGGCGATCGCCCGGCTTGCCCACGCGACTTCTATGTTAATCTGCCAGTGGTAGGGGGGTCAATCAGCAGGTTCGAAGCATCGGCCATCGCGCGCAACAAATATTGGATGGGGACCCGGAGGAGCAAAACATGCCCAAGGAGTGGTGGGAAGACTTCTTCTCGGGGATTGTCCTGGACCTCTGGAAAGAGGTTTATGACGAACCTCATACAAGAGCCGAGGCCGATTTCATCCTGAAAGTCCTGGGGGTTCCGAACGGCGCGGCCCTTCTCGATGTGCCATGCGGCGAGGGCCGCCTGGCGCGGGAACTGGCCTCACGCGGATACGCGCTGACGGGCGTTGATGTCTCACCTGATTTTCTACAGGAGGCCCGTTCGAAGGTCACCGGGAAAGAGCTGGACATCCGCTGGGAACAGCGCGACATGCGCGACCTTCCGTGGCAGCATGCGTTTGATGGAGCTTTCTGTTTTGGCGGCAGCTTTGGATATTTCGAAGATGCGGGCGACTCGGATTTTGTGTGCGCCGTCTGCCGCAGCCTGAAGCCAGGGGCCAGGTTTGTTCTGGAAATTGGCGTTTCGATGGAAACCCTTCTTCCCCGGCTCCAGGCGCGAGAATGGACCAGGATTGGCAATTTCCTGTTTCTGGAAGAAAACCAGTACGATCACGCCAAAGGCCGCCTCAACGCCGATTACACTTTTGTCCGCAACGGTGAGGTGGTCACGCGGTCCGGCTCCCACCGCGTCTATACTTATCGTGAACTCGTGCAACTGATGGAATCAGCGGGATTCTCTGATGTCCAATCGTTCGGGTCTCTCGCCCGTGATCCCTTCTCTCTCGGCTCGGCGCAACTGTTCCTTGTGGGAGAAATGAAAGGCCAGCCCGCCAATGGAAAACCATAACCGGCGTAGCCACGGCATGAAAATCCTTCTTGCCCTCCTTGTCATCCTGGGTTCTCTTGCCGCTGTATCTCATCCAGCCGCGGGCTCGCAGAATCCTGCTCCAGGCTCTACCACGCAGAGCCAGCAGCAGGCCGAAGCCGACCTGCTGGCACAGGCCGACGAGGTTCTGCAAAAGATGAGCCGGATGACCGGACTGCCCATCAAGTCGCCCGTCCACAAGAAAATTGTGAGCCGGGAGGAAGTACGAAAAATTCTGCTCCACAACCTGCACACCGAATACACGCCGCAGGAAATCCATGTGCAGGAAGCCACTCTGCGGGCCTTTGGACTGATCGGCGGAGATTTTGACCTTCAGAAATTCCTCATCGACTTTTATACGGAACAGGTTGCCGGCTTCTACGATCCGCAGACGAAAACGATGTACATGGCCGATTGGATTCCGCCCGAGATGCAGGGCATGGTCCTGTCACACGAACTGACTCACGCGCTGCAGGACCAGAATTTCAACCTCGTTCAATACATGAAGGCCGTCAAGAACCAGGATGATGCCGAAGCCGCCCGCCAGGCTGTGGTGGAAGGCTATGCAACAACCGCCATGTTCCAGAACATGCTGGGAGATGCACCGATCTCGGCCATGCCCAGCTTCGACGCCGTCCTCGGCCCTCTCATCCGCCAGCAGATGGCGGCATTCCCGGTCTTCTCGAAGGCCCCGTTCTTTTTCAAGCTTCAGGCGCTCTTTCCCTACATTGGGGGCGCAAGTTTTATTTCAAAAGGTCTCCGCCGGAAAGACTGGCAGGGATTAAATGAACTGTTCACTTCCCCGCCCTCAACCACCAAAGCCCTTTATCAGCCGAATGTCTATTTCGACCATGTGGCGTTGCCGGAAGTGAAGCTTCCGGCCAAAACCCCACTCAGTTCAGTGCCCGGGCTCCAGCAACTGGATGAAAACACCCTGGGTGAACTGGGTTGCAACGAACTGGTAGGGCAGTTCCTGTCTGAAGAGAAGGCTGCGGCTGACTGCGCCGGCTGGATGGGCGATGATTATGTTGTTTACGAGAATCCTGCCACGCAAAGCTACGCGCTGCTGGCGAGAACCCGCTGGTCCAACGCGGATTCGGCCCTCAGCTTCTTCCGCGACTACCATGCAATCCTTGCCAAAAAATATCCGGGTTTCTCTCCGGACTCTCACTCCGACGCTGAACGTATTTTCGGCCGCACGGCCTCCGGAAATGTGATTCTGCTTTACGCCGGCGATGAAGTTCGCTGGGCTGAAGGCGTTCCCTCCAGCCAGGTTGATGCCATGCTGAGGTGGCTTGAGGCGCTCTAGAGTGCTTATTACCTAAATTCGAGCAGCATTGTTCACCACGCGGCATTCCGAGCAATAGCAGAGAATTTGTCTCGCCATCCGGCGGTCCCGCGCCCACGCGAGCACCGCCATTCCCCGCCGACTTGAGCGTCTCCAACAATTTGGGGTTGCAATCATCGGCATCATGCCCCAAGCTAGAAGGAGTGAATTTCACAGGAATCGCCGGGGTTTCCTAATCTTCTTTCGCATTACGGCAAAGGAAGGTGCCATGGTGTCCGTGGACGGTTCCAACAAGGAGAATGCATGATCAAAATGACCGAAAGAGCAGCGCAGGAAGTGAAATCGATCGTTGCCAGCAAGTCGCTGCCCGATAAAACTTTCTTGCGCGTTGACGCCAAGCCCGTGGAAGGCAAGAACGAACTGCGCCTGACACTGAAACTCGACACGAAAGAGCCGGAATCAGATGACCAGGTCCAAGTCACTTCCGGGACCCGCCTGGCCGTTGACGAGACGGTGGCGCAAGCCCTCGGCGACCTGCACCTCGACTACAGCGAAGAGTCTGGCAACTTCATTTTCGAACGCCCTGAAGCAGAAGCAACTGCGTAACACGAGGGACAGGAAGGGGCCTTCGCCCGAATGGGTCACATGGAGGATCTCCCACCTGTATCCGCAACGAATCAAGATCCCAGACAACCGCATAGGCGCGCGCCCAAATGGCTGCGGACGCCGGTGCGGTTGTGTGTCCTGACGTTGCGGTCATCCGCGTCTTACCCGCCGGCCAGCTTCCTGAGTCCTGCCTCATCGGTCGTCTCGACGCCGAGTGACCGCGCCTTGTCAAGTTTGACCTCTCTTGCCAAAGCACGTATCATTTGCTGGCACAAGCACTGGTTCAACCCGGTGACCTCTCGACTGAAGAAAGCCCTTCGCAAGCTGGTAAGTTTTGTGGAGTGATCGGAATGCAATTCTGGCACAACCGGCCAAGCGCTGCAGAAAATGTGCAATTCTCAGTTGTCGATGTCGAAACAACGGGGCTCTTTCCGGAAAGAGCTGATCGTATAATAGAGATTGCAATTGTCCGAGTAGATTGCTCCGGGAAAGTGTTGGATCAATACACTACTCTTGTGAACCCAAGTCGGGACCTTGGGCCTACACATATACACCACATTTCAGCCGCTGAGATCCAGGACGCCCCTCCGTTCGCCGAGGTCGCCGGTGATATTTTGACGCGGCTGGCTGGGACGGTTTTCGCAGGATATTATCCACACTTCGACTTTCGTTTCCTGAAATCAGAGCTAAAGCGACTTGGCCATGACATCCCTTCCCTTGGGCTCCTGTGCATCAATGAAGTCGCCAGGGATGTTGCTCCGGACCTTCCAGGCAGAAAGCTGGAAGTTTGCTGCACCCACTTCGGAGTCCCGCTCGCTGACGCCCATTCAGCGTTCGCCGATGCAGTCGCGACAGCCGAGGTTCTCCATGAGTGCTTTAGGAAAACAAACCTCAATCTCTCAACCCTGCTCGGGCATCTGGATTTAAGGCCTTTCCCGTCCGCAAGTGACATCTGGCCCGGGGTGAAAGCAAATGGAAGGACATACACCCGCGCCAAGGCCGCTTTGGCAACAAGAGTAGAACCGAACTACATTGCCAGACTAGTTGCGTCCTTACCGTCGGTCACCAAGGCAGACGTTAATCTTGACCGTTACTACGCGCTCCTCGACCGTGTCTTAGAGGATCGAATTGTAACCCCGGAAGAAACGGGAAGGCTGCTTAGACTCGCTCTGGATACCGGTATTTCACAGGAACGAGTGAAAGAGGTCCATTATGAGTACATTCAGGACCTCGTCCTTGCAGCCTTGGCTGACGGCTTCATTAGTGAAAAGGAAGAAGAGGACTTCCGCCACGTTTGTGGATTACTCTCGGTACCCGAAAAGACATTTGAGGATATCCTTTTACAGGCAAGGAATGGAACGCTAAATCACCTCGCACTGTCCACGCCTCCGGCTCCGACTCTAAAGGATGTAGCTGGACTCTCAGTATGCTTTACGGGAGAATTCACTTGCTGCATTAACGGCAATCTGGCATCGCGGAGCTTCGCGGAGTCGGCTGCGGAGAAAAAGGGGATGAGGATCAGGAAAAGCGTTGCCAAGGACCTCGATATACTTGTCGCCGCAGACCCGCACTCAATGTCGGGAAAAGCTAAGAAAGCGAGACTCTACAATATTCGAATCGTGGCTGAACCAGTGTTCTGGCATTGGATGGATATTGACATTGAATAACTGCACGACCTTCACTCTCTAGAAAAATGTTCCAAGCATTACGGCTCAGGCCCTTCCCTCAATAAGGACTACGAACTCGCTTTCATTCAAGATCGTAATCCCGAGCCCCTGCGCCTTTGCAAGCTTGGATCCGGGATCCGCGCCCACCACCACGTAATTCGTCTTCTTGCTGACGGACCCAGTAACGCGCCCGCCGGCCGCTTCGATCATGCCGGTTGCCTCTTCGCGAGGCCAAGGCTGCAGAGTGCCGGTCAGAACAAATTGCATTCCTTCCTGAAAGCTCGCCGCCTTTCCGGCTTTTTTCCTCTTCAATCCTCAGGCCTGCTTGCGCGAGCTTTTCGATAACGTCGCTGTTGCGCTTTTCGCGGAAAAAATCTACTATACTCTGCGCAACTTTGGGTCCGATTTCCTCCACTTCGTAGAAGTCATCCGGAGTGGCTTCACGGAATTTTTCCAGGGAACCAAAGTGTTCCGCCAGAAGCTGGGCTGTGCGCTCGCCAACAAATCGAATTCCGATGGCATAAACGAGGCGAGCCAGCGACTCCTTGCTCTTTTCGATTTGCCTTATCAGGTTACCAGCCGCCTTCCGGGCCATCTTGACGGGCTCAACGAGGTCTTCCATCTCTTGCCTGAGTTCGCTGCCTTGAAGCTCCTGGAGTTTCTCAATTCCCCCAATTAATTCCCGTTCTGCTGCAGAGACCTCTTCGATGGTTTTCTTGTTGGAGGGATCGTGGACCCAAGCATAGGCTTTCTTGGCTCGTTGCGCGCCCACTTCAACCTCCAGCACATTTTGAGCTGACTTCGTCCCATGCGCTCAAAAGACGCGAACGCCTTCGCCAGTTTTTCGCAGTCTTGCGATCCACACCAGAAACCTTCAGACGAACAAGAATACGCACCAGCGCATTCCTTCTCGAGGTTTCCAGAAAACTCTTTAGATCCTGAGTCGAGTGGAGGCTTTTTCCAACTGCTTTTTCAACATCACTGCGTTGGAAGGCGTAGAACTCTGCAGCCGAAGGTATCAACTGGTGAATGTCCAGCTTGTACAGGTCAGCAACGTCATTAACAATCTTCTTATCGACGAGCTGTCTACGACAGCATCGCCCAGGCCGTTGATGTTCATGGCGTGGCGCGCAGCAAAGTGCAGCAGCGACTCCTTCAACTGCGCGGGGCAGGCGGCATTCACGCAGCGATAAGCCACTTCACCTTCCACGCGGATGACGTCGCCGCCGCAAACCGGGCAATGTTTCGGCATCCGGAATTCTTTGCCGTCCGGGGCGTGTTTCGTCACTTTGAGCACCTGCGGGATGACTTCGCCGGCGCGCTGGATCAGGACCGTATCGCCGATCTTCACTCCCAGACGCTCCACTTCGTCCATATTGTGCAGAGTGGCATGGCTCACCGTCACTCCGCCGACCGTCACCGGTTCGAGGTCCGCCACAGGAGTCAGGGTGCCGGTGCGGCCCACCTGGGGACGAATGTCGTTCACCACGGTGGTTTCCTGGTGGGCAGGATACTTGTAGGCGATCGCCCAGCGAGGGGATTTGGCCGTCATTCCCAGTTCGTCCCACAGGGCGACCTCATTCACTTTGACGACCATGCCGTCGATTTCGTATTCGAGCTTTTCGCGCTGGGACTCCATCTTCTGGATGTAGCCCGTCAGCTCGTCAAATGATGTCGCGAGCTTTCTGTAAGGATTCACTTTAAATCCCAAGCCTTCGAGAGCTTCCAGCGCTTTCCAGTGTTCTTTGAGCGGCGGGCGGCCGTCCACCAGAAGGTAGTAAATAAAAATGTCCAGGTTCCGTTGCGCCACGATCCTGGGATCAAGCTGGCGAATGGTGCCAGCCGCCGCGTTGCGGGGATTGGCAAAGGGCTGCTCGCCGTTCTTCTCGCGCTGCTCGTTGGCCTGCCGGAATGCCTTGTGCGTCATGATCACTTCGCCACGCACCTCAAACTTTTTGGCATGGTCGATGGCGCCGAGCTTCATGGAATCGACCTTGAGCGGTACGGAACGGATGGTTTTCACGTTTTGAGTGACATCTTCGCCCGTGACACCGTCTCCGCGTGTGAGCCCCCGCGTGAGGACCCCGTCTTCGTAGGTCAGGGCCATGGAGAGGCCGTCCAGTTTCAGTTCCGCCACGTAAGGAACCTGGTCGCGGCCCGAAAGTTCGCGCACCCTTCGGTCGAAATCTCGCAGTTCATCCACCGAATAGGTGTTGTCAAGGCTCAGCATGGGCGCCGAGTGCCGCACCTTGCTAAACTCCTCCGCGGGCTGGCCTCCCACACGCTGGGTGGGAGAATCGGGCGTCACCAACTCCGGGTGTTCCTTTTCCAACTCCTGGAGCCGGTGCATCAGCTGGTCGAACTTGAGGTCAGAGATTTCCGGGTCCATCAGGACGTAGTAGCGGTGCTCGTGGCGCCGGATCTCTTCCCTCAGCTTTTCAATTTCATTCTCGATCTCAACGTTCCTGGCCACAGTTGTCTCCCGCTGATTGAAAACCGTGTGAACGGCATACGCTGTCCGACACCTGAAAAACCTGCTCCTGAAAGCCTTCCACGAACCCACAAGTGACGAAGAAACGGCATTTGGCTGATTTCACCCATGCCGCCAAGATTCATTCCTCTCAGCATGACATACCTGTTCAATTTTTCAACCTGTCAGGAGGATTATAACGCCCGGAATGAAGGGAGGTAGAGACGGCCGGTATTGAACCGTCTCTACCCTTTGCGTTCGGGGCAGAACGCCGGAAGGTCAACTGACCTTAATGAGGACTGGTCTTTCTAAAACCGCCGGTCGGCCGACCCTGATCAATCTCAGGACCCCACCAACCAGACATTCACAAGATAACCCTGGTTACGATTGTAGTCTGTGACTGACGTCACAGAGCGAGCGTGACTTTAGTCACTGCGGTGGCGGTACAGGGATGTTTAGATTTAGGCACAAGTTATTTTGCTGGAAGGGGCATTGAGAGGGGCGCAATATGGACTTCAACGAGACACCATTCATCGTCATCTGGGAAACCACACAAGCCTGTGACCTGGCCTGTCTTCATTGCCGGGCCTGCGCACAACCTCTTCGTTCCTCGCTCGAACTCTCAACTGAAGAGGGGAAAGACCTCATCGACCAGGTAGCCCAGATGGCAGCCCCTTTGTTTGTCCTGACGGGAGGAGACCCTCTCAAACGGCCGGATATTTACCGTCTTGTGGAATATGGAACGCTCCGGGGAGTTCGGATGTCGATGACGCCAAGCGCCACGCCGCTGCTTACCCACGCAGCAATCGCCCGGCTGCGTCAATGCGGGCTGGCGAGACTGGCCATCAGCCTGGATGGCTCCACGGCGGAAATCCACGACACATTCCGGGGCGTTTCGGGCTCCTACGCCCTGACTCTGGATGCCGTGCGCTGGGCCGGAGAACTCGGGCTCCCCATACAGATCAATACCACTATCACCAGGCGCAACCTGGCTGACTTCGACGGTATGGTGGCGCTGCTGAAAACCTTCCCGATGGTTCTGTGGAGCGTATTCTTTCTGGTGCCGACAGGCCGGGGCCAGCTTCAGGACCTGATCAGCGCCGAGGAGTTCGAGGAGGTATTCGCCAGGCTTGCAGAGGTCTCGCGGAATGTTGAGTTCGATATCAAGACGACCGAGGCGCAACATTACAGGCGGTATCTGGCGCAACAACGCGCAGCACAGCGCCGGAGGAATATCCCCACCCCCTCAAAGCCGCCTGGCAAGCCGCTGGGCGACGGGATCGGTCGCGCGCCGCGCGGCCTGAACGACGGCAAAGGCTTTGTCTTTATCTCTCACCAGGGTGAGGTTTTTCCCAGCGGATTTCTCCCCCTGGCAGCGGGCAACGTGCGGCGGCTGCCGCTGGCTGAAATCTACCGAAATGCGCCGCTTTTCAGGCAATTACGCGACACGTCAAATTTGAAGGGGAAATGCGGGGTGTGTGAATTTCGGGAAATCTGTGGCGGCTCCCGGTCACGGGCCTATGCTCTGACGGGAGACCCTTTCGCCTCGGACCCTTCGTGCGTGTACCAGCCACGAGCAACCCGGGCATGCGCCTAGTTCAGAAAGTCCCCGTTGCGGGGATTTCCCTGTGGGGAATCGCTGCCGGAGCGCGCTTCAGAAGAAGAGTCGTGTTCACCGGCGCCCGGGTTGGTTGATTCTGCGACGATATTTGGTTTTGCACCCTTCCGGCTCCTGGCTGCGGGCATTTCCTCAAGGTGGTGCCCTTTGAAGATCCGGATCCGTGAACCCTCTAATTCCAAAATGCCCTGTTCCTCAAACTCGGCAATCAGCCGGGAAACCGTCTCGCGCGAGACGCCGATCATCTGGCCGATCTCTTCCTGCGTCAGCGGAAGTTTGAGCTCAATACCACGCTCCGTTATCTGACCGCTTTCAGCAACCCATAACTCCAGCAAGTCGGCCAGCTTTTCCACCGCCGGTTGCGATCCGGAGGAGTAGTGAATCATATTCACAGCTTCACGCAGCTGATGGCTCAAAACCTCGACCACTGAGACACAAATCTCGGGATGTTCTTCGAGCAGGGCGAGAAAGTCTTTTCGCGGAACGTACAGGAACTGAGTCGGGCTCAGGGTCTCCGCCGTATACTCGGCAGGCTTGGTTGACATCGTGGCGCTCAGGCCAAGCACTTCTCCCGACTGCACGACCCGCAAAATCAGCATCTTTCCGCCCTTCAGCGAGACAAACAGCTTGACGCTTCCGCGCACAAGAACAAAGATGCCTTCCGGCATCTGGCCTTCTTCAAGGAGCTTGGCGTGCTTGGGCAGGTTCACAATGGACTTGACGGATTCGAGCGCATGGACAAACTCTGTCAGGGATCTGTTCCAAGGTTTTCCAGACGCGAAAACGCCGGCCTTCATTTTAGGGAACGTGCCTGATTTAGCTGAATTCTTCATAGGCTGCTCATGCCTATTTAAGAGGAAACCGAAACCCAATGATGTGACGTAAGTCACTCTACCGGGTGACGCGGCTTTTAGACCCTGACTTGCCCAAACCTCCAGACGGCCCCACGCGCGCATGGTCAATCCAGCCATTCGGAAGTAGAATAAGACCCCATGGACAACTCAAAAACAAAGCGTATTCAATCTCTTCGCAGCGTTCCGATTTTTGCTGATTTGACAGAGCGGGAGCTGGGGCTGCTGGCGGATCGCGCGCTATCCAGGCAATATCAGCCGGGCGAAATGATTTTTTCCGAAGGCGACCCCTGCGAGGGCTTGTATGTGGTTCAAGCAGGAAGCGTGAAGATATTCAACACCTCTGCCAGCGGCCGGGAGCAGGTGCTGCATATTGAGAAGGCGGGCCATTCCCTCGCGGAGCTTCCGGTATTCGATGGCGGGAACTACCCGGCTTCAACCGCCGCCGTAGACACATGCACACTGCTCTTTATCAGCAAGAAAGACTTCCGCGCGTTGTGCCTGGAACGGCCCGAAATGTCCTTAAAGGTCCTGAAAGTGGTCAGCTCGCGACTGCGGCAGCTTGTGAACATTATTGAGGAGCTCTCTTTCACGACCGTTCGCAACCGTCTGGCCTCCTGGCTGCTGCAGCAGGCCCGGGAGAAAGGTCAAAAGACACCCCGTGGAATCGAATTCGGACTGAACATCAACAACCAGGAACTTGCCTTCCAGATTGGCACGGTGCGGGAACTGGTTTCCAGAAACCTGAGCCACTTTCAATCAGAAGGGATGCTGAAGGTGGAAGGGCGCAACGTGATCATTCAGAACCTGAGCGCCCTTGAGACCGAGGCCTCCACGAAATAAGTCCTATCGACATCCAACGTTGCCGGGGATGGGTTGCCCCTGACGCTGTGGATTGGGCCATGAAACCCAATCCTGCCGACACCGTCCTTGCTCTGCCGGTCCTGGGGCTTGACATCGCAATCTTCCGGTTGATAGCTTCGTTGATAGAAAGAATCTAGCATTTGGGGATGGTGGATCATCATGAAAACCAGGATCACTAACGTTCTAATATATGTCCTCCTTGCGGGCACGCTCGCGGCCGGGCAGGTGTGGGCACAGGTTTATCAATCACCTGAATCCCCCGGGGCGGCCGGGCGGCTGGAGAACGCTATATCCGTGGCAGGAAAATATCAGAATTATATATACGGAGTCGTGAAAAAAATCGGGAAAGACCAGATCATCCTGGACAAGACTCGCTTTGGGAACGGCCAGGTATTCAAGCTGGAACGCAACACGAAGTTTGTCGACAACGGCAAACGAAGCACAAAGGCGAACCTTCAAGTGGGTGACATGGTCTGGATTGACGCCAAAATAAAGAAGAAGACAGAAGAAAAAATCGCCAGGAAAGTGATCACGGGGGTTGGCCCCAAAACAGTTTCCCAGTAGACTGTTGGGGTTGCAATCTGGCTCTTCGCACGCTCGCGGGCCAATCGCCGGCGCCAGGCATCGTCCGCATTCCGCCCACAGAGGGCCAGGTTAACCGCGCCACCGAGAAACCTTCCTTTGAAGAATGCTGTCTTAATCTCCAACCCACTGGCTGGAGTCCGAAGCGAGCGACGTTCCCGCCAGGTTCACGAGGCAGTGGCGGCCCTGCGAAGTGCCGGGATCACGGTCGACTTTCGCGCCACCTCCTGCACGGGCAACGGCAGGCAACTGGCCCGAGAGGCTGTCCAGAACGGATGCGACCTGGTCATTGTGTGCGGGGGCGATGGCACCATCAACGAGGTGATCAATGGCTTGGCGCCGGGTCGTGTCCCGCTCGCCATCCTGCCGGGTGGAACCGCCAACATCGTCGCAAAAGAGTTGGGATTGCCCGGGCACATTGTGAAGGCGGCCAGGCAGCTCCCGTCCTGGCGTCCCTGCAGGATCCCGTTGGGACGGGCCACCTGGGAAGAAGCCGGATCAGTCCGCCAACGGTATTTCCTCGCGGTAGCGGGGGTTGGTTTTGACGCCCGCATCATCAGCCAGCTCAACATGGGGGCGAAACTTCGCATGGGAGTCGTCGCGTATGCATGGGAAGCGGTGCGGCAGGTATTCCGCTACAGCTTTCCAAGCTTCCAGTTTTCCATGGACGGTTCCACGGTTTCCGCCACTTTTGCGGTGATCCAGCGGTCACGCCGGTACGCAGGGTGGCTGAAGCTGGCGCGCCCTCACAGCATTCGTGAGCCGGACTTTTCCTGCTGCATGTTTGAGGGATCCGGTCCAGGGCGCTACTTTCGATACGCCCTGGGCATTCTCACCCAAACCCATCAGCGGCTGCGGGATGTCCGCTTTCTGAACGGTTCCAGCGTCCATTGCAGCAGCGGGCAGGCTGGAGATCCGATCTTCTTCGAAGTCGATGGCGAGCTGGCAGGACGGATACCCGTCACTTTTGAGGTGGTTCCGGATGCCTTAACGTTATTGGCGCCCGAGCCTTTCCTGAGTTCGACAAGGTGATCGGGAGCGCTGCAGACGCAGCTTGACACAGGCCGGGCAGGAATCCTACACTCCCCACACGCAACGGGCCCTTGGCATGGACAATCTGACCCACACGCTTACCGGCATTGCCATCAGTCAGGCGGGCTTCAACCGCAGGACGCGATACGCCACCCTGGCTCTCGTCATCGGTTCAAACCTTCCAGATATTGACTTCGTCAGTGGCTTTTGGGGCAGCGTGACCTACCTGGAACATCATCGTGGGATAACACATTCGATCATCGGGGTGGCAGCCCTGGGGATGGCGCTGGCGGCAGGGATCTATCTTCTGGGAAAAAGAGCGCGGCCTAAGCCGACCGGACCGCCGCTTGACGGCCGCTGGCTCCTGCTGGCGTGCTGCGTTGCGACAGGAACCCACCTGCTATTCGATTTTACGAACTCCTATGGGGTTCGTCCGTTTTTGCCCTTCAGCAGCCACTGGTACGCCTGGAGCATCGAACCCATCGTTGATCCGCTGCTCTGGCTGGCTCTTTTTGCAGGGCTCGGACTTCCCGCCCTGTTCCGGCTGATTACGGAGGAAGTGGGAGCTCGCAAGACCGGCTTTCGGACCGGCGCCATCTTTTCGCTCTGCGCCATTGTAGCCTTGTGGGGCCTGCGTGACTTCAGCCACCGCCGGGCCCTGAATATGCTCGACTCCGTCCGCTATCACCAGACAAACCCGCAACGGCTGGGTGCTTTCCCGAGCTTTACGAGTCCCTTCCAATGGACGGGAGTGGTTGAAACCTCCGGGGCGTTTTATGTTCTTCCGGTCAACACCATCAGCGCAGGCCTTGACGCGTCCGACGCGCGAGTTTTCCATCAGCCTGAGCCATCGGCCGCTCTCAAAACAGCCATGCGAACCCGAACAGCCAGGGTCTTTATGGGTTTCGCACGCTTTCCCTGGCCCGAAGTTGTTCCCACCGAGAGCGGTGTAACCGTTACCGTCCGGGACCTTCGCTTCCAGCCGGCAAGCGCCCGGCGCGGCGGCTTCGCAATCAGGATAGAACTCGACCACCAGTTACACGTTCTGTCGCAGGAATTCGATTTTTCAGGAAGGTTCCGGTACGACTAGTCCTGGCCGCGATCAGAAGGCACGGGAGTGGTTGTGGGCGATTGACCATCTTTGTTCCCGGAACCCCACCACCAGCGATAAAGCAAGGTTGAGATCACAACAATCGCGACAAACCCCAGCGAAATCCAGATGAGATTATTCTTGAGGAAATCTTCTCCTCCCTTGCCGTAACGAACCCCGATCCAGGCTTCCGCGCCGAACCTGAGAATCCCCCCCAGAACCAGCGCACCCGTAAACCTTATGGGACTGATTCGCAAGGCGCCCGATCCCAGCAGAATCGGCTTGAAGGGCAGCGGCGGAGGCAGCAGCGACGCCACCAGGACCGTCAGAAAATCATTCTTCACCAGCCACTTCTTGGCACGGCTCATTTCGCTGGCGGATGGTTTTTTCTTCAGAAGGCGCGCGCCCGTCTGGCCGATGAAGTAAATGAAGAATGAGCCCGCGACGGTTCCCAGCGTGCACCCCGCCGCGTAAAGCCAGGCCCGGCCCGGATCCTGGCTGGAAAGGTAAATAAGGAGAAAGTCCTTCACCCCGGGCATCGAAAGGCCGGCAGAGTCAAGGGTGGCAATGCCGAGAAGCCCCCACCCCCCATAAAGAAGAAGCGTATGTTCAAGCTTACCAGCCAGAGTGTGCAGAAATTTCACGCGATTTGTTCTCGTCTGCGGAGGGCGGACATTCTATTCGTAGATCGCCACCAGCGCAATCTCAGTCCAACCATTCCTGCAGGGGTACTATAGTAAATAGCCCAAGGTTCAAAGTTACACAAGGTTCAGCAATCTTGTCGAACCTAATCCAAAAGATTGCTGACGGATACTCCATTATGCAGCTATTCGTGGATTCTGTCTTGCTTTCCGCTGGGCTGCCATTCAGTAAAAACCACTCGGCTACGTATTTGACTATTTACAAAGTAATTTCGTGAAATTTTCGGAAAAGAAGTAACCTGTTAATGATTGACACACTGCAAATCTCCGTGATATTTGTTATTCGTTTCTTCTAGCTTCATGATCTTGCCCGACCGCGCGTTGGCTTGACTCGCGTCTGTGACTTATTTTGCCGCTATTGAAAGCGGTAATCTCAACGGATGGGAGTGGCCATCGGTCATCATCCAAGAATCGAATTCATTGCCTATGGAGCGCCAACTCATATGAATCTCTCACGCCGTGATCTTTGAAAGGCTCGGCAGTGCTAGGCCTGAGTGCTCTTTGCCGGACCACAATCTCAGCAGCCGTCGCACGACAGCCTCACATCAAATTCCCGGCCCGGCCCATTGACCGCCTGGCGCTGACGTCCTGGCCCTTCCGTGACTACATGGAAGGCCCTCATAATTCGAATCGCGATCGAAGCAAGCCGGGAATGGATATCCTCGGCTTTGCCAAAATGGCTATCGAAAAGTTCAACATCCATAACATTAACCCTCTCATTGCACACTTCACCTTCCACGGAACCCCGGCATCTCCACACTCTTCGCGAACAGGTGGCCAAGGCTGGTTCGCATTTTGTCGATCTTGGTCTGGGCGCCGGCAAATTCTATGATCCCGATCCGGCTGTCCGAAAGGCTTCCGTTGACAGCAGCAAGCGATGGATCGACATGGCTGTGGTTCTGGGCTCTCCCAGTGTTCGCCAGCACCTGGGAGGCTCCCGCGGCGCCAAGCCGGACGTTAACCTCGCCGCACAAAGTCTGGGACAGCTTGCAGATTACGGGGCCAGAAAAGAACATTGTCATCATTCTTGAAAACGACAGTCTGGATAACGAGGATCCGTTCTTCATCGTCAAGGTCATTGAGAAAGTGGGCAACCCTTATCTCCGCGCGCTGCCGGATTTTGGCAACACCATGCTGAAGGGGGACCCTGCGTACAACTATCGCGGCGTCGACAGCCATGTTCAAGCACGTTTTCAACATGGTGCACGTCAAAGATGAAGTTATTTCCAGCAAAGGCGCCGTCTACAAAATCGACCTCGCGAAGGCGTTTGGCATTGCCAAAGCCAGCGGCTACCGTGGCTATTTTTCCATGGAGTGGGAAACGCAGGCGGGTGATCCTTATGAAGGCACCCGAAGGCTGGTCAAAGAAACGTTGCACTATCTTTCCTAGGCAGTCACAGAGCTGAATTGAGTTAGAGAATGGTTCACGCCGGCAGCGGCCGGGCCGAATGGAAGCCTGGTGTCGGCGGTCTGCGAATTGGACAACCTGCTTTCGGCATCTTCGGTCATGCAAGTCCAGTTCGCAGTTAAACGCAGAGCGATGCGACCGCCATCGGTGAAGGCCGGCGGTGGCGCTCACACTATGGTTCGGGAGGTCGATCCATGCCCCGCAGCAAAATTGCGCTTTCATTTTTCCTGCTGTTCGCAGGCATTGTCCTGGTGGCATCCTGCACGTATGCCGCAGGAGAAAACGTTCAGCTTCAACGTGAGGCAACTCACATCAACGTGGTCATCGGAGGAAAGCCGTTCACCACCTACTACTTTGACCCCAAAATCGCGAAACCCTATTTCATGCCGTTGCGGAGCGCCCAGGGAACCATCATTACCCGCGGGTTTCCCATCGGCAACACAGTTCCGCCTGAGCACCAGCACGACCGGAACCTGGAACCCCACCAGCGGCCCATGTATTTTGGCCACGGGAATGTGGATGGCATCGACTTCTGGGGAGAAGCGATCTATCCGAAATGGAGCGACGACACCGTCTTCGGGCGCACAGTACTTGCAAAAATCGAGGAGGTGAAGGGCGGTGCGGATTCGGGGACAATTCGGGCGCTTTTCCACCTGGTCGGCCCACGCGGAAGGATCATTGCCGATGAAACCCAGGCCTTCGTCTTTCGCGGCGACCAGGAGACCCGCATGATCGACTGTGAATTTGCCATCACTGCCAACCACGGCGCAGATGTGACGATAGGCGATTCAAAGGAAGGTTCATTTGCCATCCGGGTCGTCAAAGAACTCTACTCTCCTCCGGGACACATGGTGAATTCTGCGGGCGGAGTGGGCGAAAAAGAGATCTGGGGGAAGCGTGCTGACTGGGTGGATTATTACGGAAAGGTGGGCGCGGAAGAGCTCGGCGTGGCGATCTTCGACAGCCCCAGGAGTTTCCGTCACCCAACTTACTGGCATGCGCGAGGCTATGGGTTGTTTGCCGTGAACCCGTTCGGCATCCGGGAATTTACCGGCGATTACAACAATGACGGAAGCTGGACCATTCCGCAGGGAAAATCGCTCACCCTGCGTTACCGCGTGGTGATTCACCATGGCGACTACAAGCAGGCCCATATTGCAGAGGCCTATCAGCAATACGCGGCGGGACAATAGAGTGTTATATTTCTTTGGCCATGATGGAAGAATGCAAGATCAGCAATTTAAAGGGAGGCACCTATGTCAAAGGGACCAGGAAAATCTGATATCAGCCGACGAGACTTTCTCAAGACTGGAGTGGGGACAACGGCTGCAGGGTTGGCAGCATCTGAACGGTTTTGCTGAAATTGTACCGCCCAGAGTGCTGGGCGCCAACGACCGCGTGCGCGTGGCCGTGATAGGACTGCACGGGCGCGGCAGGGACCACATCCATGAACTGTCTGGCCTTGCGAAGAGCAAGAACATTGAGATCGCTGCCTTGTGCGACGCGTATGAACCACTGATCACCGAACGGCAGGCACAGATCGAGAAGATGGGACATCCCAGGCCCAAGGGCTATCAGGACCTGCGCAAGCTGTTCGACGACAAAACCATCGACGCCGTCACCGTCGCTACCCCAAACCAGTGGCACGCGCTGATGACCATCTGGGGTTGCCAGGCAGGCAAAGACGTCTATGTTGAAAAGCCGGCCGCGCATAACCTGTGGGAGGGACGCCAGATGGTGCGCGCAGCTCAGAAGTACAACCGCATGGTTCAGCACGGAACTCAAATCCGCTCCGCCGTGGCCATCCGCAACGCCATGGACAAGATTCACAACGGACTGCTCGGCGACGTCTACATGGCCCGCGGTCTGTGCTTTAAATGGAGGGATACCATCGGCCACGCGCCTCCCAGCACTCCACCGCCGGGTCTTGACTACAACCTGTGGCAAGGTCCGTCGCCCGAACACGTGTTCACCAAGAACAGATTCCTCTATAACTGGCATTGGTTCTGGTGGTATGGCAACGGGGACATCGGCAATCAGGGCGTCCACCAGATCGACGTCGCCCGCTGGGGCATGGGCCTGAAATTCCCCAACAAAATTTCCGCCGTCGGCGGGCACTTTATGTTTGACGACGACCAGCAGACTCCCAACACCCTGCACGTCGGATATGAATATCACATGCCCACCGGTAAACCGAAGATGATCGAATTCGAGGTGCGGCACTGGATGACCAACAACGAGGCGGGAATTGGAACGCCGTTCATGGGAACCCCGCTTCCGAAACGTGCCGCCAATGAACCGAAGATCGGCCCCCTTTCCGGCAGCCATAACACGGTCGGCGACATCTTCTATGGCTCCAAAGGATACATGGCCATGGGCGACGAAGATGCAGACACCTATCACACCTGGATGGGCAAGGACCAGGAACCCGGCCCGACGGAACACCAGGGCGGCAGCCACTTTGCCAACTGGATCGATTGTGTCCGCAGCCGGCGTGCTCAGGACCTGCACGCTCCTATCGAGGAAGGATACATTTCCGCTGGGCTCATGCAGTTGGCCAATGCCTCCTATCGCGTAGGCCGCACTCTGGAATTCAATCCTGAGACGGAAGAGGTGATCGGAGACAAAGAAGCGGCCCTGATTCTGCGCGACGGCGACCGCGGTTATCGTGCGCCTTTCGTTGTTCCAAAAAATGTGTAGTCCGGCTGTTGATTTTGCTGTTCCAGACTTGCACTGGACATTGACGCCGCGCTGACGTTCGTAGTCGTCGAGACAGAAGACGCAGCGCGGCGTCATTCTATTCATAGAGGAGAAGGCGGTGTCCCGCTCCGAGAAGCCGGGGGTTTCTGCAAACGGCCCGGCACCAAGGTCCGGCCTGATCCACCGCCGCGAGGTCCTGAAATTGACAGGCGCGGCGATTACCCTGGCAGCCATGCGCCACTCGTCCGCACAGGGGGCTTCAGCCGGAAAGAAGAATGTAATCGTGGCCGGCGGCGGCATCGCCGGACTATGTTGTGCGTATGAACTGGTGCGTCGCGGCCACGACGTCACGGTTCTTGAGGCGGCGGGCCACCCCGGCGGCCACGTGCGCAGCATTCATGACCCATTTCCCGACGGCCTATACGCTGACGTCGGCGCTGAGCACTTCTACCACCCGGGGTATAACCTCTATTGGCCGTACCTTGAGGAATTCAATCTCCCGATTGTTCCCTATCACCGGCGCGACAATGTGATGCGCCGGATCGGCGACCGGTGGTACACCGAAAAAGATCTCCATAGCCGCAGTGTGCTGGGGGCCCTCGGATTCAGGCACCCCGAGGCGAGTTACCTGACCCGGAACCCCTGGTGGTCAATCCCTCTGATTTACCTGCAAAAATACGTGGACCGCGTGCGCCAAGAACACACGCCGTTCGGCTGGGGGATGGACGATCTCGACCACATCTCCGTCAGTAGTCTGCTGAAGCGCGAAGGAGCATCCCCGGCCGTGGTCCGCTTCGCAGGCGCCGACGGCTCCGCCCTCGAATGGATATGGAACGCCGCCATCAAGCAGTTGCGCGGCACCCCGCTGCTCACGCCAAAACTGTTTCGGATCAAGGGCGGCAATCAACACATGACCAATGCCTTTGCGGCAAGGCTCGGCGAGCGGATCCATCTGGGCGCGCCCGTCACGCGAATTGAACACGGCAACGCCGGTGTTACGGTCCACTACAAGGAATTCGGCGAAGCGAAGAAGATGGAGGGCGACTACCTGGTGTGCTGCATGTCGGCCGTCATGCTTCGGCTGATTCCAGTGGAACCTGCCTGGCCGGAAGCCAAGAATTTTGTGCTCAACAATATGCCCTATTACACACAAGCTCGTATCATTTTCCAGTCGAGGACCGCATTCTGGGAAAAGGACGGTTTGAGCCCGAATATGGAGTTCGGAACGCCGGGAATCAATGAGGTCTGGCGAATCGCCGACGAGGTCCCCACAAAGCGGGCCGTGCTGATGGGAACTGCGCCGGCCAGCACAACCCTGCAGCGCACTCTGGATGACTTCCGAAGATATTATCCGGGCAAGTCTGAAGATTTCGAGCAGACGATGGTTTTGAACTGGGCTACTGACCCGTGGGCCATGGCCTGTGAGCGAGTTCTCTACCCGCCAGGCCAGCTCGCCAAAATGTGGCCGGAAGTCACCCGTCCCGTTGGCCGTATCCATTTTGCAGGCGCCTACGCCGCCAACGTCAACTGGGGCCAGGAAGCTGCTGTGGAATCAGCCCATCGCGCAGTCGAAGCCATCGACCAAGCCTGAAGTTAAATAGAAACCAGCAAAATGCCGCGCTGCCCGCAATCCTTCAGGAAACCACCGGCATCGCAGCATCACGAAGGAATTTCGCCGACTCCTCAGGCGGGGTCGGATTAATGTGGAATCCGGTGCCCCACTCAAATCCCGCAATCTTGGTCAGCTTGGGCATGATTTCCAGATGCCAGTGGTAATGCTCGTTGGGGCTCTCCGGTATCGGCGAGGTGTGGATAATGAAGTTGTAAGCCGGGAAGTCAAGGACCTTATCCAGACGCATCAGCATGTCTTTCAGAATCACAGCCAACTGCTCGAATTCCTGCCTCTGCGAGTCCTCAAAAGCGGACTGGTGAACGCGGGGCATAATCCAGATTTCAAATGGGAACCGCGGGGCGAATGGCGCCACGGCAATAAACGCCGGCGTGTCGGCGATCACCCGGATGCCGCTTTCTGATTCCTGCCGGATGATGTCGCAAAAAATGCAGCGCTCCTTGAAATTGAAGTAGTCGCGCGCGCCGTCCGTTTCCTCGCGCACCCGCTTGGGAACAACCGGCAGGGCGATCAGTTGCGAGTGAGTGTGTTCGAGCGAGGCTCCCGCAGCTTCACCATGATTTTTGAAAATCATGATGTACTTGAACCGGCGGTCCTTCTTGAGGTCCAGGATCCGGTCCCGGTAGGCCCACAGAACGTCTTCAATCTGGCGGGGTGAAAGCATGGCCAGGGTCTTTTGATGGTCGGGAGTTTCAATGATGACCTCGTGAGCGCCGATACCGCTCATCTTGTCATAAAGGCCTTCACCCTGGCGGCTCAGAGAGCCCTCAATGCCCAGGGCCGGAAACTTGTTGGCCACCACCCTCAAAGACCATCCGGGCGAATTGCGCAGGCTCCCGTCGCTGCGATAGGCAATGATTTCCGGAGGAGTTTTCGCCTCATTCCCGTAGCAAAACGGGCAGAAACCCGAACCATGAATCTGGACTTTGTCCCGAACAAAATCGGAAGGCCTCTTGGCGCGTTCCGTGGCGATAATCACCCAGCGGCCTGTGATAGGATCTTTCCTGAGCTCAGGCAAGGTTACGACTCCTTCGGCTGCGAGTTTCCAGGCGACAGGATTGCGAGTTTGCTACTCCCCGAACGCATCCTTGATCACCCGGACCTGATACCCTCTTGCAGGGTCCCACAAGACGCTTGCGATATCAAATCGGTATGCAGCCGGTTGCCGTTTCAGTCGCCGCATATATTCCCAGGCGCTGTTCACAATCCGTTTCTGCTGGTCATGACTGAGGGCCGTCTCGGGACGGCCGGCTTGTTCGCCGCTCCGTGTTTTTACTTCGATGAAAGCAAGAACCGGACCATCCCAGCCAACCATGTCCAACTCGCCCGCCCGGCCACGCGGCCTTCGGTTCCGGGCAACGATGGCATATCCCGCATGGCGAAGGTACCAATAAGCCAGCGTCTCACCCCGAGCGCCGACTTTCAAGTGCCGGGCTGTCGCACCGGGTTTGATGGGGTGTCCTCCACGACCAGCGGCTGTTGCAAGCCGCTTCTCTCTCCGAACCAATGCGCCGTAGACCAGACGGGCAACCCAGTCCAATGCTGTTCAACCTCATTTCGACACTTCTTCGATCACCTGGCCCAGTACGTCCACAGCAAAGTCCGCCTGGTATTGTTCCACGACCAGGGGCGGCATCAGACGGATGGTGCTATCCCCGCAGCCCAGCACCAGGAGGCCAAGCTCAAAGGCGCGCTGGATGGCCCGCTGGCGCAACTTTGGATGGGGTTCGCGGCTGGCCTGGTCTTTCACGAGCTCAATGCCAATCATCAGTCCTTTGCCCCGGACGTTGCCGACGTTGCGGTACTTCGCAGGCCAGCCCTGAAGGCGGTCCAGGATGTACTTGCCCATTCTGTCCGCGTTTGCAATGTACTTTTCTTCCAGCAGGCGGATGGTTTCAAGCGCCGCGGCGCACGCCACAGGATTTCCCCCAAAGGTCGAGGCGTGAGCTCCCGGCGGCCAGTTCATGATGTCCGCCCGGGCAACCGTCAGGCCCAGCGGCATTCCGGACGCAATGCCTTTCGCCGTCACCAGGATGTCAGGCACAATGCCGGAGTGTTCGCAGGCCCACATGCGGCCCGTGCGCCCCATGCCGGTCTGAATTTCATCCGCGATCAGCAGAATCCCGTGTTGTTCTGTCAGCTTGCGAAGCTCGGGAAGAAAACCGTCCGGCGGCACGATGTAGCCGCCTTCACCCTGGATGGGTTCAACAACAACAGCGGCAACATCTTCCGGAGGAACCGACGTTTTGAAAAGCTTCTGAATGGCTTCCACACCGCTGCAATCGCACTCCCCTGCCGGGTGCCTGTTGAAGCACCGGTAAGGGTTCGGATAAGGAACGTGGCTGACTCCCGACAGCAGCGGACCGAAGCCGTTCCGCTGGACCGCCTTGCTGGCCGTCAATGAGAGAGAGCCGAACGTGCGCCCATGAAAGCACCCCAGAAAGGCAATGAAACGATGCCGCCGGGTGTGATAACGGGCCAGCTTCATTGCCGCCTCAATGCCCTCGGTGCCGGAGTTGGCAAAGTGAACGCGCTTGGGGAAATCTCCCGGTGTAATGGCCGTGATCTTTTCGGCCACTTCAGTGAGCAGGGGATAATAAAAATCCGTCCCCGACATGTGGATCAGGGTAGCGGCCTGTTGCTGGATGGCCCGGACAACGTCCGGATGACAGTGGCCGGTGGATACCGAGGCAATCCCCGCGCTGAAATCCAGAAAGAGGTTGCCGTCCACGTCCTCCACCATCATGCCGCTGCCGCGCCTGGCCACCATGGGATAATCGCGTCCATAGGAGGGCGAAACCAGGCGGTGATCCAGGTCCAGGATCTTCTGCGCCTCCGGCCCGGGCAGCGGCGTTTTAATTTCAGGCAGACCGTTTTTCATAAAGTTTCCTTGGCAGCATCCTCAAGATCCATGCAATCCTGCATGGCACGTCAGCAAAATGACTTCACAAAATAAAATCTCAGGTTAGTAGCAGAAGGGATTGCCCGTCACATTCGCTTCCAGCGGGTGCCCGCTTTGGTGTCTTCCACCAGCACTCCGCCGTTCTGCAACTCATCGCGAATCTGGTCGGCCCGGGCAAAATTTCCCTGGCCCCGCACCGCTTCGCGTTCAGAAAGCAGTCTCTCAATCTCCTCATCGCTTAGAGTTTCGACAAGGGCTTCCTCCTGTTTCCCGTTCCCTTCGGAGGCTTGTTCCGATGCAAGCTCCTGCTCGCTCTTCATCAAACCGAACTGCCGGAGCCTGGCCTGGTCATTGTTCTCGAGCACGGCGAAAATCCGGTCCCATCGCACCAAAGTATCCAGGAAAGCTTCGCGGTTCCCGTCAAGGAACTTGCCCTGGTCCATGGCGGTGTTGCCTTCGCGAACCATCTCAAAAATGGCAGCCAGCGCCTCAGCCGTGTTCAGATTGTCAGCCAGCGCTTCTTCAAACTTCCGGCGTGCGGCGCCGGCGGCCTCTTCAAGCTCTGCACTCTTCCCTGCGGGAAACTCTTCCTTCGTCAGGCGATAATGGAAATTCCGGAGACGGTCAACCGACTGCTTCGCCTGGTGCAGGCCGTCGAAAGTAAAGTTCAGCAGACTTCGATAAGGAACAGAGGCCAGCAGATAACGAATCGCCGTGGGCCGGTAACCTTTGGCGATCAGGTCACGCAGCGTATACACATTGCCCAGTGACTTGGACATCTTCTCGCCATTCACCACCAGGTGCTCGCCGTGCAGCCAGTAGCGCACAAAAGGCTTGCCCGTCGCCGCCTCACTCTGCGCAATTTCGTTTTCATGGTGGGGAAAGACCAGATCGATTCCACCCGAATGAATGTCAAACGTCTCGCCCAGATACTTCATTGACATCACGGAGCACTCGATGTGCCAGCCAGGCCGTCCCGGCCCCAGCGGAGTGTCCCAGAAAGGTTCGCCTTCCTTCGCAGCTTTCCACAGAACAAAGTCACGGACGTTGGCCTTGTCATATTCGTCGGAGTCCACCCGCGCACCGGCACGCATCCCCGAAAGGTCAATCCTGGAAAGTTTGCCGTAATCCGAAAACTTTTCAACCCGGAAGTAGTAGGAGCCGTCGCTCTTGTAGGCGTAACCTTTCTTCTCCAGGGTCTGGATCAGCTTCACCATGTCATCGATGTGATCCGTGGCCCGGACCACGATTTCCGGTTTTTCAAGGTTCAGAAGCTGCCTGTCAACATTAAACGCTTCAATGAATTGGTTGGTGTAATCCCGCAGGCTGAGCCCGGCGGCCTTGGCGTTCCGGATGGTTTTGTCATCCACATCGGTCAGGTTCATGACCTGCACAACTTCATAGCCCTGGTACTTCAAAAAGCGTCTCAGGATGTCCTGAAAAACAAAGCTGCGGTAGTTGCCAATGTGGGCGTAACCGTAAACCGTCAGGCCACAGGTGTACATCCGAACCTTTTTGTCTTCCAGGGGTTGGAACTCTTCCACCCTGCCGGCCAGCGTGTTGTAGAACCGTAGCGCCATCGTATTGATATCACACGGATAGAGGAATCTTCCATTCTATCGGCGCGCTCAAAGCCCGTCAAGAATGCACTCTGGCACGGCCGTGCTTTTCATGTGAAGAGACGGGGTTCCTGCAGGAAGCCTTGAAGCTTTCGATGATGTACAGGCCCGGCAACGATGCCACCTTCAGGCCTACGCAACGGTTACTTTGATTCCGACCTTCTCCAGAGACCGCAACTCGCTTTTTCCAATACCCGAGTCTGTAATCACCTCATCAATCGATCCCGGAGGCACAATCAGGCACAGGCTCCGCCGCCCGATTTTGCTGGAATCGCACACCATCACCACCCGCCGGGCAATCTCCACCATCACGCGATTGACCTTGGCCTCCAGCAGGTTCGGTGTTGTCAGGCCATACTCAACGTCAAAGCCATCAACCCCCAGGAAAAGAATGTCGGCTTGCAGTTGCCGCAGGGTTTCTTCGGCAAGCGGCCCCACCAGAGAAAATGACCGTTCCCGCAGGATGCCACCGGTCAGAATCAATTCCATCGGTGTGGGCGCCAGTTCTGCGGCAATGTTGACGGCGTTGGTAATGATGGTCAGGTCCCGATGCTGGCGCAATGCCCGCGCCACAGCCGTGGTCGTTGTCCCGGAATCCAGCAAGACAGCTTGTCCCTCTTTCACCATGGCAGCCGCAGCCTCGCCGATCCGGCGCTTCTCATCCTGACGAACGCTTTCCTTTTCTTTAAGGCTGGGATCGATAAGCGTACCGCCGCCGGCCGGAAGTCCGCCGCCATGGGCCCGCTGAATAAGTCCTTCGGAATGGAGGATTTTCAGATCGTTCCGGATTGTGACATGAGATGTTTCGAACCGGTCCGCCAGTTCGCGAACCAGAACCCGGCCTTCGCGCGCCATAATTTCAAGAATTGCCCGTCGCCGTTCTTCGGCCAGCATAATGATTTCGTCCTTTCGTTACATCAGATTAAAGTTGCATTGTTTTTAATGCCTTTCGTTTTTTTTGTCAAAGCAAATTCCTGGCAATTGGAAGATCTCTGGCCCCCGGCTGGCAACCCAAGTCTTCAAAACGCACCATGAGGGACCCGCACGCGGCACGCCCGCACGCTTTTCTGAGCTCCTCTGGGTTTGCCACTGCTTTAATCCAACCAGCAAACCGTTTGCAGATAGACGACAGATCATTCCAGGATTAAACTCAACGGGAAACCTGAAAGGAACCCTGACGACAATGAAACGTGTTGTGCGCAATCCCGACTCTTTGAAGTACGCGCTGGACCACCATCATTCTCCCCTCCTGGAGGTTGAAACAGGCGAACCCTTTATTCTGGAAACTGAAGACGCCCCTTCAGCAACCTACCGCAATCCGGAAGACGCCGCGCACCTTGTGGACGCCTGGTACCTGAACTATTCGCCTCCCATGGCCAATCCGGTTACAGGCCCCGTCTATGTTCGAGGCGCTGAGCCCGGCGACACGCTGGTGGTGGAGATTGAAAAGCTGGAACTCGATGAACAGAGCGTCACCTACTGGCGTCCCGGGCACAAACCTCTGGGAGACTCCGCCCGATGGAGAGAGTTGAGCACGCCGACTTTTGCCATCGGCCGCCACGAAAAAGGCGAAGTGGTTCTTGATGAGGCGGTCACCTGGGAAGAGGGCCAGGTCCGCCGCCATCCGCTGGGCCTGCGCTTTCCTCAGTCACCCTTTATCGGAACCATTGCCGTGGCGCCGGAGCGCGAAGTCGCAACCCCAGGCCTTGGCCAGGGAAGCTGGGGCGGCAACATGGACGTCCGAGACATCCGTCCGGGCACGCGCATCCTGATTCCCTGCTACCATCCCGGCGCCCTGCTCTACGTGGGCGACGTCCACGCCTGCCAGGGCGACACCGAATTCTACGGGACCGCCATGGAAACCCGAAGCGCCGTAACCCTGCGCTGCGAGGTCATCAAGGGGAAGAGCAAACCCTTTGTGCGGCTTGAAAAGCAGGAAAGCCTGATTTCACTGGCCTGCGCCAAGCCGCTGGAAGAGGCCGTCTGGCGCGCCAGCATCCAGTTGATGGAATGGATGATGGAGGACTACGGCTGTTCCCAGCGCATGGCTTACCTGCTGCTGGGCGTCAATCCCGACTTTCGCATCAACGTCTACCAGATGGCTCCCATCGCCAGCCTGCAATACACCGCCGGCGCGGAAATCCTGAAAAAATCCATTCCTGGTTATCGCTGAAACATGTAGTAAGGAACCCTAACGGGAAGGAGTGGTGGCCCAAAGAATTGGGGTGAGCGACGGGACTCGAACCCGCGACATCCAGATCCACAATCTGGAGCTCTACCGACTGAGCTACGCTCACCACAAGGTGGTTAAATTTTGACGCCTCATCTTATCTAACCATTGAGACGCTGAAAGTGTCAACGGAAAGCAAAGCTTCGAAGCAGCGCCGGCGCCGCAAGGCCTGCTCTCCGACCCTGCGGATCTTGTTTTTGCGCCACACGCAAACCACGACGCTGGAAAGCGAGCGGGACGCGACTGCCATCAGGCAGGATCAATGGGTGATCAGGATATTCTTGTCGTTCTTATTGACCGGAACTTCCTGGAGTTCGGTGGGCTGCTGGCAGCAGACGCACTTTCCGGGACCCAGACCCACGATGTTGCAGATTTCGCAGAAATATCGGACGCGATAGACCTCGCCGTGGTGGAGGGTAAAGATGTTGTCCACGCGAAAATTCCCGTCTGAAACGAAACTCACCTTCCAGGCGGACTTCGTCATTTCGAAGCCGCTTGTCTTCAAGCGTCCGGAATATATATTCGTAACGTCCGGCCAGGGGAACCTGTTTTTTAGCGGTCTCCACCACCGGCCCGGTTCCCTGGATGAACAGAAGCTTCCCTTGCAACGTCTGCTGGGCATTCTGTGTGTCTGCCGCACGGGCCTGACACGCGCCAAGACAGAGCGCTGTGCCCAGCAGCAGGAGAGCCACCAGGCCGGCGTGGCGCAGCCGCGAGGCCATTGCCCCCGGCCGGTCCGCTAAGGAATCATAGGGTTCCCTGAACTTCATACGACCTATCTCCACGGCGGCGACTACGCCCGGGCGTCAGCCCTGAAACTCGCCGACCAGCACAATCGCCAGCGGCAACTTCGCGCCGCCAGATCCAAGCGTCGCTTCCACCTGCAGCGCCCAGTTCTGGGAATAATCCTGGAACACCGCCGGGAATGTCTTGTCCGAATCGCTCACCGAATCCATCAGCATGATGCCCGGGTGCCCGGTGTCGGTGGAATCGCGCGACAGCTTGACGGCGTCGGTGAAGGTCACGGGCTTGGTGCCGTCCGTATCCTTGGCCGCAGGAACCAGCAGCAGAAAGTCGCGGTACTGGCTGACGCCCATATGGTTGCCGTCCTCCGGGACCAATTCATAGCGGAGAGTGTAGTAACCCGCCTTGATTGCCTGCCCCCGGAAGTCTTTGGTGGCTTCCGGAAAGTGGATGACGCCCACCAGCGACCCCTGCGCAATCTTGCCGTAGAGGACGTTCGCGGCCGTATCAGGATTCGCGGCCGGAGTGAGGTCCTTGCGCAGCCACACTTCCGACAGCACCTTGCCTGAACTGTCCAGCAGGCTTTCCCCCTGGGGCTGAAGGGTCCCCTGGATCGCCTGGCTGACGTCGCCTCCGGCCGGACCCTGGGTCGCCTGAATCTTATAGGTGCCTTGCGCAAAGGCAGCAACACTGAAAGCCAGAAAAGAAGCTACTGAAAAAGCTACAAGCCGTCGCATCTCGAACCTCCGTGGTTAACTTGCCGGAATTTCACACAAACAGGAGGGGAAGCAGACACACTCCCCACTCCCCGTTTTCAAAGCATGTTTCTGCAGCATCCCTTAACGCGTCAGTCGGAAAAACTGCCCACAAACGCGCTGCGGCTGTCCCGGTTGTTCCACACAACACCCAGGCCTTTGCCGTTGAACGCATCTTCCTGGCTGAACGCCGGCATGGACTGCTCAATCCTGGTGAGTGGCGGATAATAGACGGTCTCATTGCCGCACATAATATCGCCCTGGCAGAGAGGCCTCGTCTTCACCACAGCAAGATCGCCTGCCTTCAATACATCGATTCCGTGGTCCGTCCCTTTGCCCACTTCAAGCGAGACCGGGGCCACTTCCATGCGAACCACGTGACCCACCAGCTTTCCAGCTCTCGCCTTTGCGAAATCGACCAGAGCTTTCCTCTGCTGCGCCGTCGCTGTGTGATCCAGGATCAGCACCGATTCACTCGGCAAGGGATTGCGATAGGGATCACCGAGCGTTGCGCTGGCCTTCACGATCGCCACCACGGTCAGTCCGCTTAAATCTGTTCCTTCCCAGGTGCCGTTATTGATTTTCCACGCCAGAATCGCATGTTTTCCAGTCAGGTCAACCTGCGAACTTGCAAAACAAGGTCCCGTCCAGACATCTGCGTTTCTGACTTCAAGATAGTCTCCGGTAACGGCGGCTTTACCTGGAACAACCGTTAGCCCCACCAGAATCAGCGCCGCCAGACTCGCCCCAAAAATCTTGCGCATATTTGCCTCCTTCAACTGCGGATGCGTTGCCCCATTCGATACAGATATTTTAGCTCAGAACAAAAAGCTGCACCAACCGTATGATGCCCCGGCGGCCCCTCAGGTTACGTGGAGATGGGAATGAAATCATGGCGAGCGTGGAGCGTGCGCACTCCCGGGCACACGCTCACACTCTGACAATCCAGCCTGCAGGCAGGTTGCCGGCAGCTTAAAGAGGGTCGTAGCAGCCCCGGCCGGGCTTGCAGCTTTCGGGTTCAGCCACCTGGCCGTCCGGTCCCAGGCAGGTATGGGTATGAACACACCAGTGGATGCCGCTGCTCATGCTCGGAATCCTGGGATCAGGTTCAGCGTGGGTAAACATCTCCTTCGAATGAAGGCAACGGCACGAGGCATGACCGACGATGTTCAGCTTCAAAGGTTCAGCCATAATCACGCTTCTCCTTTCACAGCGCGCATCAGGGCGCGCTTCACGGCTACGCGGGCAAGTTGCACCTTGTAACCGTTCTGGCTCAGGGGTGTTGCCTTGCTCCCCGCGGCCTTGCCCGCCGCGTCGGCAACATCCTCGGTTAGAGACTTACCCTGCAGGGCCTGCTCCGCTTCAGCAGAGGGCCAGGGAACAGGCGCCACGTGTCCCAGAACGACGCGGGCGCTTTTCACGGTGTTTCCGTCCATTTCGAGTGCCACGGCGGCCGCTACGAGAGGCCAGTCGAGGCCCTCCTTCTCGCGGATTTCATACGTCGCGGTTTTCGCCGAGCCGCCGGGCACCGTGATCTCTGTCAGAATTTCGTCCGGCATCATCACGTATTCGCGTTCACCTTCCGATTTCGGCATCGTGTAAAACTTGCTGAGTTCCACTTCACGCTGGCCTTTCGGCCCGTGCAGCGCCACTTTGGCGTTCAGTGCAATCAGGATAGGGGCCAGGCTGGAAGGATTCACAAAGTAGGCCGGCCCGGAATTTCCCAGAATGGCCGAGTAGTAATTCTGGCCGTCCGGGATCAGCGATTTGCCGTCGTGCTGCGCCAGCAGCCCGTAACCATTGCGGAAGTACCAGTCACGCGGACGCTGGAGCAGTTCCCCGCCGACGGTCCCCATGTGGCGCATCTGCTCGCCGCGAATGCCGTCCGCCGCCTGCACCAGCCCGGGAAAGGCCTGCCGGGCTTCTTGGGAGTCTAAAAGCTGGCGGATGGTGACCAGCGCTCCCAGCCGCAATCCTGAGCCTGATGAACCCTGGATGCGGTCCAGCGCCTTCACATTTTTCAGGCTCACCACTCGTTTGGGAGTCACCACCCGATCCTTCATGGCGCTGATCAGGTCGGTTCCTCCAGCCATGACTTCCGTGCCGCCCCAGGTGCTTTCCAGCAGCTTGACGGCGTCCTGCACGCTCCTTGGACTTGCATATTCGAAAGCTTCCATCAGGCCATCGCTCCTTTCTCAAGTGCCGCAAGGACCTTGTCAGGGGTCAGTGGAAGGGTGGGTACCCGCACGCCAATGGCGTTGGTAACGGCGTTGGCGATGGCCGCGCCGGGAGAAATCACCGGCGGCTCGCCCAGTCCGATCACGCCGCGCTCGTCGTATCCGGGTCCCGTCATCATGTGAACCTTGAATTCGCCAATGTCGCCGATGGTAGCCAGCTTGTAGAACTCCATGTTCGGGTTCAGCATCACACCGAGCGTTTCGTCCATCACCTTCTGCTCAAACAGCGAGTAGCAAACGCCCATGATCAGCGCGCCGAACACCTGGCTTTCGGCCGTCTTCACGTCGATCACCAGCCCGCAATCCTGAGCGGCGACGAGGCGGTTGATCTTCACCAGGCCGGTCTCCGTGTCCACCGAAACATCGGCAATCTGGACGCCGCCCACGCCGCTGTCACCCAGGTGGCAGGGGCCGGGATTCTTGCCCTTGGTCTCGATGGTTTTCACGCCCAGCTTGGCGCAGGCCTGTTTCCAGGTGAGACTCTTCGAGGAATCGCTCTTCACCCGGATTTTGCCCTGCCAGGCTTCGAGCTCCGCGGGCTGAACGCCCAGTGCCGGCGCCACAGCGGCAAACAATTCATCACGTGCGTCGAGCGCCCCGCGTCGCGTTGAACCGGAGACGCCGCCCACGGTGGTGCTGCCGCCGCTGGCGCCAGACATCGGATACTTGCTGTCACCGATGTCCACTCTGATGGCATCCACCGGAAGGCCCAGGGTCTCCGCCACCGTAATGGCGATCACCGTCCGGGTTCCCGTTCCCAGGTCCTGGCTTCCCAGTTGCACCGTCACGGAGCCGTCGGGCCGCACGATAACGTTGCAGTTGCTGGTATGGCCGCGCCCGCCCCAGGTGTGGAGGCTGACGCCCATGCCGCGCTTCATGTGCCCGGGCGTTTTGTCTCCGCGCGGGTGCCAGTTCTTTTTCCAATCCGCCAGTTCCGCGGCCTTGTCCAGCTCTTCCGAGTAGCCTTTTCTCAGGACCGGCGGCGCCAGGTTGACGTTCTTCTTCAGCAGTTCAATCGGGTCCATCTGAAGTTTGTGCGCCAGGTCGTCGAGGGCGGCCATGGTAATCAGGCAGCCCTGGGGATGGTTCGGGGCCCGCCAGGCGCGCGCACCGCCGATGTTGGCCAGAACGGCCGTATGCTTCCAGTGGCGGTTGGGCGGCTCAATCACGTAAGGCAGCGGAGGATGTCCCGCCGGGCCAACGCCGCCGGTCCCCCAGGAGTCGGAGTCCCACGCCGTCAGGGTGCCGTCCTTCTTGGCCGCAACCCGGACTTTCGCGTAGGCTGAAGGCCGCGCGCCGGCCATCTCCAGTTCGGTGTCGCGGTCCAGCATCAGCCGGACAGGAGCGCCGCCCGCCATCTGGGAAAGTTGCGCGGCTTCAATTCCCCACCGGTCGGGAGAAAACTTGCTTCCAAACCCGCCACCGATGTACTGGCAGATGGTCTCGATGTTGTTGTCGTCAACTTCCACCTTCTTCAGGCGCAGACCCTGGCCAAACTGCCCGGGACCTCCAGAAACGTTTTGCGTGGAAACCCACGTCTTCAGGGTCTTGGGGTCGGCCCACTGCGTGACGCTTCCGTGCGACTCCAGGCAGCAATGGGTAATCACCGGCAGCCCGTAAAAGCCTTCGGAAACCACGGCGTCCGGGTCCTGGAAAGCTTTGGCGGGATCACCCGTCGTCTGCTCACCAGCTTCCTTGGTTCGGCCCGCGGCCTCGGCCTTTTTCAGGTCTTCGTCGCGCACCAGGTGCGGGAGCTGCTCATATTCAACCTTGATCAGGCGAACGGCGTCTTCTGCGATCTCTTCGGTGACGGCCGCAACCACTGCAACTTCGTCCCCGGCCCACTGGATTTCGTCTCCGGCCGGGTGAACAACCAGCACCGCTTTCACACCCGGAAGATTCTTCGCGGCGGAAACATCGATCGAAGTAATTTTGGCGTGCGCATACGGGCAGGTGCAGAGCTTGGCAATCAGCCTTCCGGAAGGATTTTGGTCATAAGTGTATCTTGCCCGGCCGCTGGACTTCTCCGGACCGTCAATCCGATCGATTCGTTTACCAATCAGTTCGCGATGGTTCGCGTCCGGCCAGTCATATTTACATGTTGCCATTGGCGCCTCCCTTCACACCGGCAGCTTGAAGAACCGCGTGCCGGATTCCCCGGTAAGTTCCACATCGGCAGATGTTTCCGCCCAGGTTCTTGTCAATCTCTTCCGCCGTCGGATGGTGGTCCCGCTCCAGATAGGCCGTGCAGGCCATCACAAAGCCCGGCGTGCAGAATCCGCATTGCTGCGCATCGTGCTCAACGAAAGCTTCCATCACCGGCGTGAGCTTGCCGTCTTTGGCGAGCCCCTCGATGGTTGTAATGTTGTGTCCTTCGGCTTCGATCGCCAGCACCGTGCAGGCATAAACGGGCTTACGGTCCATCATCACCGTGCAGGCTCCGCAGGTGGCGCGGTCACACACCTTCTTGGAGCCGGTGATGTCCAGACTGGTCGCGCAAGGCATCCAGCAGAGTCACTCGCGGCTCGAGATTCAGCTTGTGGGCCTTGCCATTGATGCGAAGGGTTACGGGAACCGCTCCTGGCCCTACAAATCCAGCCTCCGGCCCTGGAGGGGCGGCGCTTGCGACGGTGCTGCCGACCAGCAGCCCGCCTGATACCGTGACGCCTGCTCCCTTCAGGAAATCCCGGCGCGTCAACTCCGGCTTTTCTGAGCCGGTCTTTCGTTGCCGGTCATCTTTCCGTCTCATAGTGGGCTCCTTCTTGAGGTTTCAAGTTCCGCCAGCTTCTTAACGCAGAATCTAAACGCCGTGACGATCACTCGACCTCAACCGGTCCGATTGTGTGAAGATGGCCGTATTATATCACTTGATTATTTTCTAACTACGAATTTCTGAAACACGCCGCAATTTTTCTGAACCCTCTTAACGCGCGCCAGAGCCGTCACTGGTTTCCGCCATAACCGACTCCGGAACCGGGGCTGGAGCTTCCATTTCAAGCTTGGCAGGCCGGCGATGGATATGCCTGCCCAGCCAGCGCTGGAACTGGTCCAGGTACGTGTAATAGACCGGTGTGATGTAAAGCGTAATGATTTGCGAGAAGACCAGACCGCCCACCACGGCCAGACCCAGAGGCCGCCGCGATTCAGCGCCTGCGCCCAGCCCCAGGGCGATGGGCATAATGCCCATAAAAGCGGCGCCGGTGGTCATCATGATGGGGCGAAAACGGACGGTGGCGCCGTGGTAGATCGCTTCCGCCGTCGACATTCCGGCATTCCTCTCGGCTTCCATGGCAAAGTCAATCATCATGATGGCGTTCTTTTTGACGATACCGATCAGCATGATGACGCCGACAAAACCATACAGGTCCAGTTCCATGTGGAAGGCCATCAGCGTGACCAGCGCGCCCAGGGCGGCCGAAGGCAAGCCTGAAAGGATGGTGATGGGATGGATGAAACTTTCATACAGAATGCCCAGGACCAGGTAAATCACCAGCACCGTGGCCAGCAGCAGGATGCCCAGGCCCACCAATGACGATTGAAACTGCTGGGCGGTCCCTTCAAAATTCGCACTGATATTGGCGGGCAGTGTTCCCTGCGCGATCTGGTTCACTCCTGTGACCGCATCGCCCAGCGCCACTCCGGGCGCCAGGTTGAAGGAGATCGTCACGGAAGGCAGCTGACCGAAGTGGTTGACGGAAAGCGGGCCCAACCCTTCCGAGATGGACGTGACCGTGTTGAGAGGAATCAGTTGCCCGCTGGAGGAACGGATGTAAAGCAGGGAGAGGTCATCCGGGTTCGCCTGATATTGCGGCTCCAGTTCCGAAATCACCCAGTACTCATTATTCGGCGCATAGATGGTTGAGATCCGGCCTCCGCCATAGGCCGTAGACAGCGCATCCTCAATCTGGTAAGGCGTCACCCCCAGCACCTGGGCCTTGTCACGGTCAATGTGGAGGTTGACCTGCGGATTGTTGATCTGCAGGTCGGATGTAACATCCTGGAAGCCGGGAAGCTTGCGGATCTGGGACTCGATTTTTCCGGCAACCGTATAAAGCTCCGTGGTGTCCGGGCCCTCCAGAGTGTACTGATACTGGCTCTTGGTCAGGTGCGCGCTGAGCTGGATAGGAGGCGGATTCTGCATGAAGACAAAAATGCCCGGAATGGCGGCCAGCTTGGGACGCAATTGCTGAATGACATCGTCCGTGCTCACCAGCCGGTATTCGGGTCCAAAGGATTTATGGGGAAGGTGGAAGAAGTTCGCAAGCCCCGCCTTGAACTCCATGACCGCAGAAGGGCGTCTTTTTAAGTGGGAGAAGAAAATTCCGGAATTGCCTCCGCCGGAAGGCCCGCCCGCCCCGGCCAGCGCAAAGACCGTGGCCACATTCGGGTTCTTTCGAACGACCGCGGAAACCTCCTGCTGATACTTCTTCATCTGTTCGAATGAAGTGCCCTGGGCCGCCATACTGAAAGCAAAAATGGCTCCGCTGTCTTCGCTGGGCAGAAACCCTTTGGGAATCCGCACGAACAGATATCCGGTCAGCACCAGGATCAGGATGGAAGCGATCAGAACTGCAAACCGGTGCCGCAGAGCCTTCCGCAGACTCCAGTCATAGCCCTGCAGCATGTAATTAAAATAGCGCTCGGAACGTTCAAACAACTTGCTGTGTTTTTGCTCCCGGGGATGCCGAAGAAAGCGGCTGCAAAGCATGGGGGTCAAGGTCAAAGACACCAGGCCGGAAACCAGGACCGCGGCCATGATGGTCACCGCAAACTCGTGCAGCAACCGCCCCATGATGCCGCCCATGAAGAGCACGGGAATAAAGACGGCGGTCAACGAAAGGGTCATGGAAAGGATGGTGAAGCTGATCTCCCGGGAGCCCTTCAGGGCGGCTTCCATCACGCCTTCGCCCTGTTCCATGTGCCGGACAATGTTCTCCAGCATCACGATGGCATCATCCACCACAAAGCCCACGGCGAGCACCAGGGCCATCAGCGATAAGTTGTCCACCGTATAGCCCGCCAGATACATCACGGCAAATGTGCCGATGATCGACATGGGCAGCGCCAGGCTGGGGATGATGGTGGCGGACACGTTGCGCAGGAAGATAAAGATGACCAGGATCACCAGGCACAGCGTCAGGTAGAGCGTGAACTTGACGTCATTGATGGAATCCCGGATGGTCTCGGAGCGGTCATACTGAATCTGGAAATTAATGGAGGCTGGAAATTCCGAACGGAAGGTGGGCAGCAGTTTCCGGATGTTGTCCACGACCTCAACGGTATTGGTTCCCGGCTGCCGCTGGATGGCCAGCACCATGGCCCGGTGCGCGCCGAACCACATTGCGACCTTGTCGCTCTGGCTGCCGTTCATCACGTTGGCAACCTCGTCCAGGCGCACCGGAGCGCCATTGCGATAGGCAATGATCACCGGCCGGTAAGCGGCCGCGTCATTCAACTGGCCTTCGGCCTGCACCACAAAAGACTTGTGAGTGCCGTAGAGGGTGCCCGTCGGCAGGTTCACGTTGGCGTTCCGGATGGCCTGGGTGGCTTCGTCGATGCCAATCTTGCGGGATGCCAGGGCCTTGGGGTCAAACTGCACGCGCACCGCATACTTCTGCTCGCCGAACACCCGCACCTGCGCCACGCCGCTGATCATCGAGATGCGCTGCGCCATCATGGTGTCCGCGTATTCACTGGTCGTATACAGGGGCAGGGTGTCGGACCACACCGACATGTAAATAATCGGCTGGTCGGCGGGGTTCACCTTGCGGAACGTCGGCGGCGACGGCATGTTGGGAGGAAGCTGGCCCTGGGCCTGCGTGATCATGGACTGAACGTCCTGCGCGGCCGCGTCGATGTTCCGGCTCATGTCAAATTGCAGGCTGATCTGGGTGCTGCCCTGCGTGTTGGTGGACGACATCGAATCGAGGCCGGCGATGGTGGAGAACTGCCGCTCCAGAGGCGTCGCCACGGACGAAGCCATGGTTTCAGGGCTGGCGCCCGGCAGGCCGGCGCTCACCGTGATGGTGGGATAATCAACGCTGGGCAGATCGCTGACCGGCAGAAAGCGATAGGCCATGACACCGAACAGCAGGATGCCCAGCATCAACAGGGTTGTCATCACCGGACGACGAATAAAGGGTTCAGAAAGGTTCATGAGGTGCTTTCCTGCTTGGAGGCAGCTTCGCTCCGGGCAGAAACCCTGGCGCCCGGAAAGAGCCGCAGTTGCCCGTTGGTCACCACCGTTTCGCCGGGATGGAGTCCCTGGTCCACAATCGTAAATCCACTGAGAGTAGCGCCCACCGTCACCGGGCGATAGTCAGCCGTGTGGTCAGGCTTGATCACGTAAACGTATTGCCCGTTCTGGCCCGTCTGCACGGCCTGTGACGGCACCACCGTGGCGTTCCGGTTCACCGTAAGATCGAGCACCACGCTGACAAACTGGCCCGGCCACAGGCGGCGGTCGCTATTGGCAAACCTCCCCTTCAGTTCAATCGTTCCGGTATTGGAGTCCACGGTGTTATTGATAAAACTCAGCGTCCCGACCGGCGGGTTGGACTTGTCGCCGGAAGGAAAGGCCTGCAGCCGAAGCCTTCCCTGCGCCCGGTGCTGCTTCACCTGGGCCAGATACTGTTCCGGAATTGAGAAGTCAACGTAAATGGGCGTCACCTGGTTGATGACCACCAGGCTGGTGTCATTGGTTTTCACCAGGTTGCCGGGGTGGACCAGCAGGCTTCCGGTGCGGCCGCCGATGGGAGAATAGATAGTGCAGTAGCTCAGCTTGATTTCGGTATTTTCCACGGCTGCCTGATCGGAGCGAACAGCGGCGTCCAGGGCCTGGGCGTTGGAGGTGAACTGCTCATACTGGATCTGGGAAACAATCCCCTCCTTCTGAAGCTGCGTGTAGCGTTGGGCCTCGGTCCTGGCGTACTGCGCCTGAGCCTGGTCGCGGGCCAGGTTGGCTTGAGCCTGGTGCAGGGCCGCTTGAAACGGCCGGGGATCAATGCTGAACAGCATGTCTCCCTTTTTGACGTCCTGGCCTTCCTGAAAATACGCCTTCTGGATTTCACCATCCACCAGAGACTTCACCGTGACGGTGGAATACGCCTGCACGGTTCCGATGGCGGTCACCTGGACGGGCATGTCCCGCTGGGTCGCCTTCGCCACATCAACCGGCACCACCATGGATGCGGGCGACATGGGGGGGGCGCTGGCAGCCTTCTTATCAGAACAACTGGTGTAGAACAGGGCGGCCATGGACAAAGCCATGAGGCACCCCAGGAGGGTTAATCTGGAATTACTCACTTTTCCCAAGCATGACTCCATTCAGGTTTTGACGCTCCAGCATGCCGAAACGTTACAGGGATTTCGCTTGCAAGCCGTCTCCATTGCCTCTCCACGCGGCCGTCAAAATCTCTGACGCGAAAATCGAAAATCCTTGCGGGGGCGCGTCGCCTCACCGCGCAGACCGCCGTCAGCATCACAGGGAAATTCACTCGACACAGGAAGGCGTCAAAACAAAGACCCTGCACACCCTCCCTCAGTACGAGGTTACCTGTTTGCTCTCGGTCCCATTATAATTGAAATTCGGGTGGGCTGACACCATCCGCGGACGATGAAGATGGCATGGCGTCGCCGGGCAGTGAGGGTCTGTTGCCCCACGACGTCACAAACCCACCGCCCGATCGCCCCGATCTCTGCTGAGGTAAACGTGAATATCAGAAAAGAACTTCTGGAAATCCCCGATGTCTTGCGCCAGATGTACGAAGACGGGCGCCCGCTCTACGATGCGCTCATCCGTCGCATCCACTGGGACGAAAGGCCCGTCTATATGCTGGGTGACGGCGACTCCTACCCCGCCGCATTAAGCGGAGCCTGGGCGTTTGAATCGCTGCTGGGAATGCCCGTGGTTGTCCAGCGGCCGGCAGCCTTCACCGTTTACACCAGCCGCACGCTTGCCCGCCGCTCGCTGGTCATCGTTGCCGCCGGCACGGGTGATTCCGAACAGACCCTGGAGGCAGTGCAAAAAGCCCGCAGCCGGGGCGCTGTTGTCTGGGCGATGACGCCAGACCCGGCGGGCGAACTCGCCGAGCTTTCGGACGCCACCTTCAACGACTATTCGGGAGAATCTCCCGGTGATGGGCCCCGGTCCATCTTCTGCCGCCACGCGGCGCTGCTCTTTCTGGCCGTGGCGGCCGCCCGGGTCCTGAAGCCGCCCGGCCAGATGCCAGTCGCATGGGAAGAGGAACTCGAAAAACTGCCCAGCCACGTCGAGTGGGTGCTCAACCAGATTGCCGACGCAGCCCGCGCCCTGGCAAAAGAGATGGCCCCTTTGGCGGAGCTTGCTGTCGCGGGCGGCGGCGCTTTTTATCCCGTCGCGCTGCAGGGGGCCGGGCGTCTGCATCAGCCGGGCGGTCTCCGGGCCCGTGGCTTTGAGTTGCTGGAATTCCAGCAGTCCCGCCGCCAGGTCCTGCAGCCAGGCGCGGGGATTCTTTATCTTTCCTCGTCGCGATGCGGGCTGAAAGCGCAGGTCCACCGCTCAGCGAGTGAGTTGCGGCAGGAAGGCCATCAGAAAATCTTTGCCCTTACGGATGCCAACGATCGCCAGCTGTCGGAAAGGGCCGATCTCTCCGTTCTCCTTCCCATCCTGACGGAAGCGGGCGGGGCTCTACTGACCCTTGTATTTCTTGAGCTTACGGGCTCTTACGCCGCGCAGGCTTCCTCTCGCAGCCCGGCCCGGAAGAGGCAGCCTGCCAAGCCCTGAAATTGCACGATTCAAGCCTGGTAACTGTTTGTGACACACTATTATATAGTTTTAAACATAGGATACTTCAACAATCATTGACAACAAACGGCGTTTCTGATTTTATAAATATATGGACATTGGAAAACGTATCAGATCCTTGCGGGAAGCCAAAGGGCTCTCGCAGGGCGATATTGAAAAGCGCTCAGGGTTGCTTCGGTCGTATATCTCGCGGGTTGAAGGCGGGTATACGGCTCCGTCTCTTTCGACTCTGGAGAAATTCTCGAAGGCGCTGGAAGTTGAACCTTACCAGTTGCTTTTTAAAGGGTCCGGGCATCCCACGGCTCCGCGTGTCCCGCCGCAGGCAAGTCATTCAAAGTCGGTCCGCAAACTGATCAAGTTCTTTGAGAGCATGACCGCTCCGAATCGCAAGCTCATCCTCACACTTGCCAGCAAGCTGGGCAAACAATAAGCACCGCAGCCAGAAGCAGGGACCGGAAACTCGCAAAAAGAGTCAGGACGCGGTGGGTGCAGGACTGCCTAGAGAGACATACCGGTCCCGCCTGCGCTTCCCCGCCCCAGGGGCATCCTGGACAGAAGCTCATCCAGGCGCTGGTTGATGCCTACAGCCTGCTTGCGGATCCTGGCCAGCTGAATCAAACCGTAAAACAGGCATAGGATGAGAACCAGAAGGAAGCCTATAGAAACCAGAACCGCGATCATCTGGATGGTTTGCGGATCGTACATGGTAGTTTCTCCATTTTCGTTTGGGTTAATCTTACGACCCCGCCGTTCTGCGCCGGTCCAAAATCAAATCCCGGGAAAACTTGTGGCATGGCCCTGCAAAGCGGCTTTCAGAACAACGGCCCGCGCGCTCTCCTGCCCCCAAAGCTGACTCCTGCCGCAGAAATCCACGTTATACCGGGGCTATGCTGAAATCAAGTTTTTACCCTCCCGCGCCGAAACGGTCCCCGGCAAGCCCACGCGCGCTGCGCCCTCTGCAACAACATCCCTTTCACTCCGAGCCACAATGTGATAAGAATTGCTGCTCGATATAGCGGCGGCTTCACATCATCAAGCGGCGGAATCAACTCGCCGCTACGCCTACCCCAGCAATGGAGGAATGACAAATCATGGCCAAACAATTTGACCGACGGGAGTTTATGAAAAGGTCCGCCATCGGAACGGCCGCGGCGGGAATCGGTTTCCCTGCCCTGGGCAAAGCGGCGCAGGCGGCCCCCAGCGACAGGGTGCGAGTGGGCGTCGTCGGCACGGGGCGGCAGGGACGCGGCGACCTCCAGGCATTTCGCAATCAGCCCGATGCTGAAATCGTCGCCGTCTGCGACGTTTACAAACCCAACCTGGATCTCGGCCTGAAGGACGCCGGCGGCAAGGCGCAAACCTATACCGATTTCCGCCAGGTGCTCGACCGCAAAGACATTGACGCCGTCATCGTCGGCACGCCCGACCACTGGCACCCGATTGTGATGGTGGAGGCCTGCAAGGCCGGCAAGGACGTTTACGTCGAGAAGCCCATCTGCCACACCGTCGACGAAGGCATCCTGATGGTGGAGGCCGCCCGCAAATACAATCGCGTGGCGCAGGTGGGAACCCAGCAGCGCTCCGGCATCCACTTCCAGAAAGCCGTCAAGCTGGTGCAGGAAGGATTCATCGGCAAGGTCAGCTTCGTCCGCACCTGGAACTACGCCAATGAGTATCCGCAAGGCATCGGCCATCCCCCGGATTCCAATCCGCCCTCCGATCTCGACTGGAACGCCTGGCTGGGCCCGGCGCCCGAAGTTCCCTTCAACTGGAACCGCTTTGGCCCCGACCCCAACGTCGCTCCGCGATGGTCAACCTTCCGTTATTTCTGGGACTACGCCGGCGGCTACATGACCGACTGGGGAGTGCACTTGATCGATATCGTCCACTGGGCCATGCAGGTGGAAGCGCCTTCGGTCATCGCCAGCCTGGGCGGCAAATACTACATCCAGGACAACGCCGAAGCGCCCGACACGCTTCAGGTCACATACGAATACCGCAATCCCGACTTTGTCTGTGTCTACGAAAACCGCTGGGACAACGCCAATTCCATGTACCACAAGGGCTACGGAATCGAATTCCACGGCACCGACGGAACGCTGTTTGTCGACCGCGGCGGCTTCGAGGTGTTTCCGGAAACGCGCGGTCGCGGAAAGGAAGAAGCGGCCAGAACCGCTGCCATGCAGATGAAGTCGGTGAACAATTCGCACTCCGACCACGTGCGCAATTTCCTCGACTGTATGAAGTCGCGCCAGCGGCCGATTTCCGACATCGAAATCGGGCACCGCTCCACCAGCGCCTGCCTGCTGGGCAACGTCGCCTTCCGCAGCAAGGAACGGATTGAGTGGGACGTAAAAAACCAGAAGCTGGTTTCCGGCGGCGGCAAGGCGCAACAATATGTGACGCGCAATTACCGCGCGCCCTGGAAGCTGGCTGTGTAAGGGGGGTGCACCCTCTTGTTTTGACAGGGTGGCAATGGTAACAAGGGCAGGTTAGATTTTCCTGAGATCGGGAAGTCGCTGGCGGCCGCGCCAGCAACGAATCAATGCCGGGCAGTCCGCCAGGATGCGAAAGGCCGGCCTTAGAGTGTATCGGCCACCGCGGATTTGATCGGCCGTACTTCGCGCTCGACTTTAGCCTGTTTCTTGTCACGGGCAATCTCCAGATCGTGACGGGCCTGAAGGTTGAGCCAAAATTCCGGGGAGGTTCCGAAGAATCTGCCCAGACGCAGCGCCGTGTCGGCAGTGACGGCCCGGCGCTCATGCACAATTTCAGAAATTCGCGTTATCGGCACGTGAAGATCAAGCGCCAGCCTGTTCATGCTCAGGCCGAGCGGCTCCATGAACTCTTCGCGGAGAACTTCTCCGGGATGAACCGGCTTCAATTTTCGAGCCATGTTTCTGTTCCTCTCTAATGGTAGTCCGTGATTTCAACGCCGTAGGCGTCGCCTTCCTGCCAGACAAAACAGACACGCCACTGGTCATTGATTCGGATGCTGTGCTCCCCCTCACGGTCCCCGTGCAACAACTCAAGCCGGTTGCCCGGCGGCGCTGCCAGGTCCGACAAATTACTGGCCGCATCCAACATCACGAGCTTTTTCAATGCCGCCCGCTCAATGGACTGAAACTCCCGCACTCTCTCGCGATTAAAAAGGCGGTTCGTCTGCTTCGAGCGGAACGATTTAATCACAAAGCCAGCATATAACGCCACGCGTTACACGTCAAGCGTTAAGCACCGCGCGCCCTGGAAGCTGGCGGTGTAAATGTGGCACGGCCGTCTCGGCCGTGCTCATGGGCGAGACGCCCATGCCACACTCAACAAAAAAGCCGGCCCAACCGGGCGCTGTTGTCACGGGGTATCGATGACGAAGATGGCGTTGGCGCCCGGCTGGTTTCCGACCGGAGCCACCAGCGCCACCGTTCCCTGGCTGTCGCCCGCAAAGGAACTGACAGGTGTGACCTCCAGGCGGTTGAGGAGAAGACCGAAATCCGTGGGAGTGGTCAGGCGTTTCACCTGGCCCCCGCAGAAACAGAAGAGGCCGAAACCATCTCTCTGGCCCGAGGGAGCTCCGGCAAAGATAATGCTGCCGCTGCGGCGGCCCGCCGCCTGCCCCTGGATGGCCGCAAATTCGGCGGCGCCGCCCGCGCCGGGCGCGTCCTGCGCCATCACGGGATGGGCAGGGTCGCCCGTGAGCTCCGCTGTTTCCGCATGGTTCCCCTGCAGAAGCACCAGCAACATCTGGATGGGTTTCTGGCCCGGCCGCGCTGGAAGCACCCGGAACGTGTCAGCAGGTTTGGGAGCCGGATCCAGCTGCTGGAAATTCCTCGTCGCGACCGCCCTGAAAAACTGCTCTTGCGCCGCCGCCCTGTCCACGCCCCGCCGGACGAAAACCGCTTCATCACGGCTGGCAAACAGGGGCTCGAGAAGATCGCCGGGTCCCAGCCGGAAATCTTTGGGCAGTGCCACCTCGCGAATGCCTCCCGCCGACCAGAGGTACAGGCCCGAGTGCGGATTTGAGCCGGTCGCGCGCGCCGCAAACAGCACGACTCCTCCTGATCCGATGACCGGGGCCGAAAATGCCTTGAAGACCTGTCCGAAGCTGCTTCCGCCGCCGCCACCATTATCGGCCACCAGGTCTGCGCTTGTGCCTTTCACCCGGACGATGGCCTCTGTGGGCTCGCCTCTCCCGCCACCCTTCAGCGTTGCCCTGAAAGCCACGGCCCCCGCGTCATTGATGCTGGGAGCGCCGAAAGATTCATACTGTTCGCGCGAAGCGGGAGATACCAGCCCTTCAAAGGCCACCACCGTGAACGAAACGCCCTGCGACTGCACCACGGCCCGCAGACTGCTGCGGGGACTTTCCATCGTTGAACGAAAAGCAATCTGCTGGTTCCCGCTCATGGCCAGGTCGTGAAACGGGCCGAAGGTGAACCCGGGATGGCCGGGGACCGCCGAGCCGCTCACCAGCAGGAGGCGCGTATTCACCTGCGCGAAGGCAGGATGCGCACCCAGGCACAGCAACAGCACAGTGCACCATCCTGTTGCGGCAAATTGTCTCAGGCGAATCTTTCTCATTTCTATGTTCCCTCACCCCAGGTCCGGCTGCCGGCGTCACGGTCAGCAACCCTCACACTTTCCGGGCTGCTGTGCGTGCACCAGCATTATAGGGCACAGGTCCGGAAAAAAGACCTCTGAAAGCGCGCTGGGTTGGTGGGCTGGAGATTTCAGGGTGCCCCCGCCGAACCTGCAGGGGCATTTGAGGACCTGCCGGGAGAAATCCATCGCCGTTGTTTCCAATGCCCGGAAGGTTAATTCAGGAGGAGGGGAACAGCAGTGGCGGCCTATTTCTTGACGTAGCAAACGCCATAAAAGCGCCCGGAGGCCTCCACCCGCGTCCAGACCACTCTGGAAGGGGTCTCGACGGGGGTCTGGTTGTCGGCAAAAGGCAGCGTGATAAGGAGGTCGTCATCCACGTTAAAGATACTGGTGCTCAGAAAGCAGAGGCCCCCTTTGGAAACGTTGCGCGTCTGCGCAATTTCCGACACTCCCCAGATGTTGCGTACCCTGAGCCGCATCGAAAGGTTCAGCCGCCGCGACTTTCGCCTCTCCGTGGAGGGAGGCTCCGTCCGCGCACTCTCCCGGATCATTTCAGGAGTAACGGGCTGGTCGCTGGGTCTCCAGCGCGTCGTTTCATTGCAGCGGTCGCAGTGGCGTGAAATCAGCCCGGTGGCCAGCAGGACGTCATATTCGATGGTGGAAAGCGGACTCTGAATGGCGTTCTTGCAGGCGGCGCATTCAATCAGCACCTTGGGCTGAAGGCCTTCCGCCGGCGGCGTAAAGTCGATCCCCCAGATACCGCTCTCGGGATTCAGCGCTTCAACACCCCACTCCCGGCGGTCGCCGAAAACCTTCTGGAACGCGCCGACAACCCGGAACTCCTCCTCGATGTCGTTTGCCAGGTTCCTGATCAGGATGATGTCGTCCGGCAGAAGAGAGTGGGTCAGGCTGATGCGTGCCCCGCCCGTACTGAAGCTGACGGTAACGGTCACTTCACTGAACGATACGCCGGAAACGTCATTCCCAATCACCCGAATGCGAACGGGCGCCAGCACGCGATCTGTTCGTCGTTTCTGTTCTACCGGCATGGGCAGTCCAGACAACCTCCGCTCCCTATTTCTTGATTTTCATGTGGTCACAGGCATCTTCGACCCATTTCCTCGCTGTAGATAGAAATCGGTCAATTCAGGAAAAAGATGAGTGGGCGCGAAATCAGCGGGAAAGAAGGCCTTCCTGAGGGATGGGAAGGAGAAACGCCCGGAAGTGTTTTCGGCCTCGGATGCCGGTCAGGCCCCGGCCGTCTCATCGAGCCGGGCGATGCCGCGGTCTTCGTCTTCTGCAATCACGAAATGCTCGGAGAGTTTCAGTTCATCCAGCACGCGCCTGACGCGCTCGCCGAGCGACGCCAGCACCAGCCGCGCCCCTGCCTTCTGCGCCGTGGCGCGGCAGCCGGCCAGGAATCCCAGGCCCGTTGAGTCGATGTACGGAACGCCGGAAAAATCAAACAGCAGCTTCCGCCTTCCGGAATCAACCAGTTCCTGAACCTTCTGGCGGCAGAGCGGGCCGTCCCGGCCTGCGATGAACCTTCCCTGCAGCCGCAAAATCGTCATGTCCTTGCGGGAATCGATGGTGATGTCCATGATGTCCGGCTCCTTAAAACCGCTCATCCCTATGCTATGAAACTTGCCCAGGGGTGTCAAGATGGCCTGGCGGCGGCCGGCGGCTCCGTTGGGTTCCTGTTTTGTGGCACGGCCATCCTGGCCGTGTCTTCTCACCGCAGCACGGGCAAAGACGCCCGTGCTACAAATCGAACTGAGTCGCCACCTGTCGCCGCAGCCCGATCCGGGGCCGGCAAGATATCAGTCACTGCCCAGCCACTAGGCCCCACGCGCTATCTCTCGGTCCTCTGTGCCTTCAAAGATTGAACACAGAGGCCGCGGAGGCTCTGTGCCCTCTGTGTTGGGGTTTTCCGGCCGCAATGAACACGGAGAAAACCCCACACAAAGTAATACGCGCACGACACATCCAATGTTCTCATCGGCGGCCGCGTTTCTGAGGCGTAAGCCTTTAACTTGAAGCCGCGCCGACAACCGGCAGCCGCACAAAAAAACTGCCGGCGCGAAGCATTCATCTTCTCGCCGGCAGTCGTTAGAGATTGAATTGAAGCGACGGGGGTCTCCCGAGGGAAACTGTTCCGGCGCCTGTGCTGTTAGTTTTCTTTCTCCGCCTTCTGCCGCTGCTCGCGCAGCACGGCCTTGCGGGAAAGGCGGACCTTGTTGCCGTCAATCGAAATCACCTTCACCAGCAACTGGTCGCCCTCTTTCAGCTCGTCGCGGATATCGCGAATGCGATGTTCGGCAACCTCGCTGATGTGCAGCAAGCCGTCGGTGCCGGGGAAGATTTCGACAAAGGCCCCAAAGTCGGCCAGGCGGACGACTTTGCCAAGGTAGGTCTTGTTCAGCTCCGCTTCCGCCATCATGTCCTTGATGATCTTCAGCGCCTTGTTGGCCGAATCTTCGTCCACCGCCGCCACGTTCACACGCCCGTCGTTTTCCACGTCGATCTTGGCGCCGGTCTGCTCCACGATGCCGCGGATCACCTTGCCGCCGGGTCCGATCAGCTCGCCGATCTTGGCCGGATTGATGTGGATAGTGTAAATGTGGGGAGCGTAGGCTGAAATATTGGTGCGGGGCTCCGAAATAGACGCCAGCATCTCGCCCAGAATGTGCAGCCGGGCAACCTTGGCCTGGGCCAGGGCTTCCGCCATGATCTGCGGCGTGATGCCGCTGACCTTGATGTCCATCTGCAGCGCCGTGATGCCGTCTTTGGTGCCTGCCACCTTGAAGTCCATGTCGCCAAAGTGATCCTCGGCTCCGGCGATGTCGGTGAGAATGGCGTACTGGTCGCCTTCCTTCACCAGTCCCATGGCGATGCCGGCCACGGGCGACTTGATGGGAACTCCGGCGTCCATCAGGGCCAGGCAGCCTCCGCAGACGCTCGCCATCGACGACGACCCGTTGGACTCCAGGATGTCGGAAACCACGCGCACCGTGTAAGGGAAGTCATCTTCACCGGGAACCACTTTGAACAGCGCCCGCTCGGCCAGCGCGCCGTGCCCGATTTCCCGCCGGCCCGGGCCGCGCAGAAATTTCGTTTCGCCCACGCTGAAGGGCGGAAAGTTGTAGTGCAGCATGAAGCGCTTGTGCGATTCGCCTTCCAGCACATCCAGCCGCTGCTGGTCTTCGGCGGTGCCCAGGGTGGCCGTCACCAGGGCCTGCGTCTCGCCGCGCGTGAACAGCGCCGAGCCGTGGGTGCGGGGCAGCAGGCCTACTTCACAACTGATGGGACGGACCTGGTCAAAGGCCCGCCGGTCAGGCCGCTGGCGCTTCAGCAGGGTGTCCTGGCGGAAGATGCGCTCCTCCAGCCGTCCGAAGGCTCCGGCCGCTTTGCGGCGCGTTTCCTCGTCGGCCTCGGGATAACTCGTAATCAGCGCTTCCTTCAGCGCGGAAATCTTCTTCTGGCTTTCCAGCTTGGGATACTTTGAGGTGTCCATGGCCTCGCGGAGGTTGTCCTCCACTTTCTGCCGCACCTCGTTCTCAATGGCTTCATCCAGTACAGGGGCCGAGGCCTGCCGCTTCTTGATCCCCAGTTTCTGGAACAGTTCTTTTTCAATGGCGATAATCTTTCTGATTTCGCTGTGCGCGTACTGGATGGCCTCGCTCACGGTTTCTTCAGACACCTCGGTCGCGCCCGCTTCCACCATCGCGATGGCGTCTTCACTGCCCGCCACCACCATGTTCAGAAGGCTTTCCTTCACTTCCGAATAAGTGGGATTGGTGACCAGATGGCCGTCCACCAGGCCCACCCGCACCGCCGCCAGCGGCGTCGGGAACGGAATGTCTGAAAGATAAAGCGCCGCCGCGCCCGCCACCAGCCCGATCACGTCCGGGTTGTTGTCGGTGTCGGCCGAAAGCGCCATGGCGATCACCTGCGTCTCATCATTGTACCCGTTTGCAAACAGGGGCCGCACCGGACGGTCAATCAGCCGGCTGGTCAAAATTTCTTTTTCCGTGGGGCGCCCTTCGCGCTTGAAAAAACCGCCGGGAATCTTCCCGGCCGCATAGGTGTACTCGCGATAATCCACCGTCAGCGGAAAGAAATCGATTCCTTCCCGCGGGTTGCTTGAACATGCCGTCGCCAGCACAACCGTATCGCCGTAACGTACAAAGGCCGAGCCGTTCGCCTGCTTGGCCACCTTGCCGACCTCAATTGATAGGGTGCTTCCTCCCAGTTCAACGCTGACTTGCTCCATTGATCTAATCCTCCGAATCTCGCTGGCTCGTTTGCCCCCTCCACTTTGTGCTTTATGCACACTCCGGATTCACTTCCGGTTGCCAGCCATTGGCGGCAGGGACTTCAGGTAGCCATCTCATTTGAGTGTGGGAACTACGGACCGAGGCAGGTAATTTGAAAATAACAACTCACCACCACGACACGCGCAAACGCCCCATGATGCAAAAAGCGACCCGTGGCACTCCTGCCGGGGGTCGCTCATTCCTGAAGGGGCAGTTTGACCCAGTGTCTTCTCGCTTTCCCTCACAACCGCTTTACTTGCGGATTCCCAACCGATCAATCACCTGCTTGTACCGATTGGCATTGTGCCGTTTCAGGTACTCCAGCAGGCGCTTCCGTTTGCTGACCATGGTCAGCAAGCCCCGTCGTGAGGCGTGGTCTTTCCGGTGTATGCGAAAGTGGTCCGTCAGGTAAGAGATGCGCTCTGTCAGGACTGCAATTTGCACCTCAGGCGAACCCGTATCCGAAGCATGAACCTTATAGTTTGAGATAATTTGCGACTTTGAATCCCGGGTTAACGCCATCCGCTAATTCTCCTCGTTTCCGACAATTTCTCCCACATTTTCATTCGATAGCATAGCATCTTTGCTTCAATCTTGGCAAAAAAAACCTGAGCCTCTGCGGCGAGCTTTTCTCGCCGCAACTCCAAACCTGGCGGCGAGTTCCCCTCGCCCCCCGAGCCGGACACCTGGCAACCTGAAGTCCCTGTGCTGTCAGCAAGCTACACGGCCCCCGCCGTTGGCATCAGCAGCACTTCATTCACGGCCGTGCGCGCCGGCTGCCGGAGCGCCGCCATCACGGCATCCGCAACGTCCTCTGGCTGCATCACTCTGTCGCGCGGAATGTCAAAGTCAAACTCGTCCAGCATTTCGGTGTCGGTCAATCCCGGCAGGATGGCCGTCACCCGGATGCCCTTCGGCTGCAGCTCTTCCCGCAGCACCCGGGTCAGCCCCAGCGCTCCGAATTTTGCCGCCGTATAAGCCGAACAGTTGGCAAAAGCGTGCCGGCTTGAGGTGGAAAGAATGTTCACCAGGTGCGCATGCCGGCTGCCTTCCCACAACGGAAGCGCCGCCTTCGCCGTCAGAAAAACCGAAGTGAGATTGGTGGCAAGGTTGCTTTGCCAGTCTTCCAGCGTGGTTTCAGCAAAGGGCTTGAAAGTAAAAATGCCCGCGCAATTCACCAGAATGTCCAGCCGGCCATGCCGCCGTTTCACCTGCCGGAAAAGGCGGTCAATATCCTCCGGCCGCCCCACGTCCGCAACCACAATGCTGGCCTTAACGCCCAGCTTCTTCCTCGCGGATTCCAGCGCCTTCCGGTTGCGCGACACCAGCACCACTTGCGCGCCCGCGCGCCCCAGCGCCTGCGCAATGGCCAGCCCCATCCCCCGGCTCGCCCCCGTCACAACTGCAACCCTGTTCTTTAGTGTTGGCATGAATAATTCGGTTCTCTGATTTCTTCGACCCTTTGGGGTTGGAACAGCAAATAGGAAGTAGGGACCAGTTCCATTTCCGCCGTCGCACCTTCCGCGCCTGGTCCTCAACGGAGAGGGTTAAAATTCAAAGGGGGTGCACAACATTAATGCGTACCCTCGTTTGCATTTTCCCGCCCCTATTCGCTATTCGCTAACCCCTGCTTCTCTCCCTCACCAGCCTTAAAAATTCCGCTCGGGTCTGGCCATCGTCCCTGAAGGCTCCCAGCATGGCGGAGGTCACGGCCACGGAATTCTGTTTTTCCACGCCGCGCATAATCATGCAAAGGTGCTTGGCTTCGATGATCACGCCCACACCCTGTGGCTTAATGGTTTCCATGATGGTCTCGGCAATCTGGTTGGTCAGCCGCTCCTGGATCTGCAGCCGCCGCGCAAAAACATCCACCAGCCGCGGAATCTTGCTCAGCCCGACCACTTTCTTTGTAGGAATGTAGGCCACGTGGCAGCGCCCGAAAAACGGCAGCAGGTGGTGCTCGCACAGGCTGAAAATCTCGATGTCCTTCACAATCACCATCTCGTCGTAGGCCACCGAATAGACGGCGTCGTTCAGCACCTTCTTCACGTCCTGGTGGTAGCCGCTGGTCAGGAACCTCAACGACTCCGCAACGCGATGGGGGGTTTTCAGCAGTCCTTCGCGCTCGGGATCTTCGCCCAGCTCGCGCAGCGTGGTGCGCACCGCTTCTTCCAGCGGGTCCGGATGCCTGGCCTGCTGCGGTTCCGCTACTGTTGCTCTACGTTTTGTCTTCATCACTTTTCTCTCGTTGCCGCCGCACGATTCTCCGCTCCCGAATACTCAAAGGAATTTGAGCTCGTCTCTTCCAGGCGGACTTTCTCCAGCCGCGCGCTTCCCTGCCCGCCGTCCACCTTCGGGCGGAGCAGGTTGTAAATCTCCACGCAAAGGTTTTCCGTGGTCGGCACTTTTCCCTCGAAATTAGGAACGTCCAGGTTCAGGTAGGTATGGTCAAAGCGGCTCAGAACTTCCTGCTCGACCGCCTGGTCCAGCAGCCCCAGGTCCATCACCATTCCCGTTGCCGCATCCACCGGCCCGCTCACCGTGACTTCCACAATGTAATTGTGGCCGTGGCCGTAGGGGCTGTTGCACTTGCCGAAAACGCGGCTGTTCTCCTCCGCGCTCAGCCCCTCGTTGTGCAGGCGGTGCGACGCTGAAAACCGGTATCGCTTGGTCAGTAAAACCATCACTCCCCGTAATAATCCACAAACAGATCGTCTGTTTCGTACAAGCGGATTCGATGCAGGCGGCCACTCGGAAGTTTCGCCGCCAGCAGCTTCCAGATTTCCACCGCGATGTTTTCCGTGGTCGGAATCTTTGTGGCGAACACCGGCACTTCCTTGTTCAGAAATTTATGGTCCATCAGCTGCAGCACTTCCGCTTCCAGCACGGCCTTCAGGTCTTTCAGGTCGAGAACCATGCCGGTGGTTTCGTCCACTTCGCCCGCCACCGTCACCTCCACCGTGTAGTTGTGGCCGTGGCCGTGCGGGTTGTTGCACTTGCCGAAGATGCGCTGGTTCTGCTCCGCGCTGAAGTCCGGATTGTGGTAGTAGTGCGAAGCTGAAAATTCAGCCCGCCGCGTCAGATAGATCATTCTTTTCTCCCGTCATGCCCCTCACCGCACCCGTCATTCCGAGCCCGCACTTTGGGCGAGGAATCTGCTTTTCGGCCCACGCCGGGCTCCGGGAGGAATCTGCTTCTCCACTCAACCCCGATACTCCCGGCCTTTCCACTGCACCCTGCCCGCCAGGCGGTACGCCCGCAGGGAATTCAGCAGCAGCAGCGCAAACAGCCATGATCCTATTACCGCGTAATCCACCAGGCTGCGGTCAAAGCCCAGCCGCTTCAGGCTGCAAGTGTAATTCCATTGTCGCAGAACCGCACCCACAAAGCACAGAACCAACGCAGTCAACGTCCAGCTGCTGCCGTGGCCCACAGCAACCCAAACCCCCAATACCACGAATCCCAGCGGCAGAATAAAATCCAGAGTCAATGCGGAACCTGCCTTCCTGAACATCGGCCACAGCTTTCGCCCATAGAGCAGATAGAGATTCTTGCTCCAGCCCTGCCACATGTCGCGGAAGCTCGCGTACATCCGCGTGCGCACCCATTCCGCGCCCGGCTGGAAAACCAGCCGGCCTCCGCGCTGCTTCACCAGCCGGGCCAGCGCCACGTCATCCAGAATTTCGCCCCGCACGGCCGCAAATCCGCCGATTTCATTGTAAACGCTTCGCCGCACCAGCAGGTACTGCCCGTTGGCCGCGGCCTGCGGCGATGCCGGATCCGAAACCTCCTCAAACGGAAACATTCGTGCCAGTTCAATAAAGACATAAGGGATGATCGACTTTTCCCACCACGTCACGGTCTGCTGCCCGGGCGAAAGCGACAGCAGGTCGGCCTTCTCCTCCCTGGCGCGCCCGAGCATGGCTTCCAGGCTGCCGGGCAGGTGTTCGGTGTCGGCGTCGGTAAAAAGCAGCCACTCGCCCGTGGCCAGTTTCCGCCCCCGCCGCCGCGGCGTGGCTTTTGCCCATCCATCCCGCTGGAAGCGATTCCAGCCGGATGGTGCGCAGCAGCGGAAACTCACGGCCAAGCCCCGCCAGGATTTCCGCCGTGCGGTCGGTCGATGCGTCGTCCACCACAATCAACTCCCGCAGGTGCCGCTGGGGCGCCACGGACCGCACCACGCGCTCAATGTTTTGCTCTTCATTGCGGGCGGGAATGATGACGGACACTGCGCCTTGGTCGCGCTCAGGCATGGTGCGGCTTTTCGCTCTCCGTTTGGCGTTGATTCGATAAGCATGTAGCGGCGAGTTGACCTCGCCACGCGGCCATTGGTAGCGGCGAGTTCACCTCGCCAAGTGGCGGCATAAAGCCGCCGCTACCTCAAACCAACAGGGTTGATTCAGAAAATGCGCCGTCGTCCAACCATGCGATTATAATAGATGTTTGAATGATGCGTAGAATCACGATTGCCAAATGGATTCTGATCGGCGCTGCGGCGGGAGGCCTGGTGTGGCTGGCGGTGCGTCCGCGGCCGCGCGGGCCCGTCAAGATGGGCGAACGTGCCCCCGGGTTTACGCTGGTCCAGCTGCCGTCCGGAAATTTGTCGCTCTCCGAGTTCAAGGGTCAGGTAGTGGTGCTGAACTTCTGGGCCACCTGGTGCCCGCCCTGTGTGGAGGAAACGCCCAGCCTCGAGCAGTTTGCCGCCGAGATGAAATCCCAGGGCGTCACCGTCCTCGGCGTCAGCGTCGATGAAAACGAGCAGCAGCTGAAGCAATTCATCCAGCGCTATCACCTCAGCTATCCCGTGGCGCGCGACCCCAGCGCCGCGCTCGCCAACAGCTACGGCACCTACAAGCTGCCCGAAACCTACATCATCGGGCGCGACGGCCGCGTGGCCGATAAAATTATCGGCGCCACCAACTGGACCGACCCCCGCATGATCACCTTTGTCAAATCGCTCACCGATAACCACCGCGCATCGCGCTAAGCAAGACCGACCCTCAACACGTCATCCTGATCCCGCAGAGCGGGAGAAGGATCTGCTTCATTTCGGGGCCGCGCCAGCCGCGAATGGACCGTGGGTTCGAATGAGGCTAGGCATCCGGCACGGCTTCGATCACCGAAAGCTGCGACCGGGTAGGCAGTATCCGGTTCAGCTTCCATCCCGAGGCGGCAAGCAGGGCGCCGAACTCCTCTTCGGTCCGTTCCTTGCCGCCGGTAAACAGCATCATGGTCAGGTCCCTGATTTTCGACGGGGAAAATCCGCTGCCACCGGGAACGATGTTTTCCACCACAATCAATTTGCCTCCCTCGCGGACCCCGGCGCGGCAACCGCTGAGGATCTTGCCGCAACGGTCGTCGGGCCAGTCATGCAGGATGTTCTTCATGATGTAGGCGTCTGCACCGGCAGGGACGGATTCAAACATGTTGCCCTTTTCCATCCGAATCCGCCGGGCGACCGCCGGATTGAGACTGCCGTCGATCGTCTCGATCACTTGCGGCAGGTCGTAGAGTGTCGCTTGCATCTCAGGATGCCGCTCCAGAATCGCAGTGAGCAGAAACCCGTGCCCGCCGCCGACATCCGTCAAACACTCGATTCCACTGAAGTCGTAGGCCTCCACGACGGCTGGAGCGTCGAGAGTGGAATAGGCCGTCATGGCGCGGTTAAAGTGCTCCCCCGCTTCGGGGGTTTTGCGCAGAAACTCAAAGGTTGACAGGCCATAGATTCTCTCGGTCGCCACTTTCCCGGAGCGGATCGTTTCATCCAGCGTTCCGAATCCGCGGCAATGCCATTCGTCGGAAATGAAGACCGCGAGGTCTCCCAGCGCCGTCGCGCTGTGGGTCCGCAACGTGGCGGACATTGGCGTCTGCGCCCACTTTCCGTCCGCGGTGCGGGCCAGAATTCCCATCCCCTCGGTCGCCCGCATCAGCCGGTAGAGCAAGTCCGGCTTGCCCTGCTACCAACCCGGCCAACTCCTCGGTGGTTTTCGGGCCCGACTCCAGATGATTGGGAACCCCCAACCTGGCCAGGGCGCAAACCGCGCTGGCTTTCATCAGCCCCATGACGATTTGCATGACTTGTGCTTGCGGCGGCAATGGATCCATTCTCTGCTCCTTGTGTTGTTAGTGAATTTTACGGGGGGTTCGCCCGCCCCGGGCGTCGGGTGAGTGTATCACAACGGGTCGCGCATTTGTCGCGTTTTGCGATGTATGCGGCACCGTCAGGCCCGGAGGGCCGGCAGACTTTAGCCCACGGCGTGAGCCGTGGGATTCCAGCCCACCCCAATAAGATTCGCAGCCCTCGCCGAGGGGAGAGGGTGGCCGCACCAGCGGCCGGGTGAGGGGTGTTTCCCTATGCCCTATTCGCTATTCGCTATTCCCTGCTCCACAAGTGAGAGGGTGGCCGCGCCAGCGGCCGGGTGAGGGGGCGTTTCCCTATTCGCTATTCGCTATTCCCTGCTCCCCTGGCGGGTCGCGCATACGTCGCCGTTTTTGCGATGTATCCTGACGTTGTAGCGACACTCCTGACACGTCATCCTGAGCGCAGCGAAGGATCCCTGTATTCGAATCCAAAACTAAATGCGGGGGTTCTTCGCGGAGTCTACCCTGAGCGAAGCCGAAGGGCTCAGAATGACGGCGCCGGGGCGGCAACACGCCTCACAACGCCAACCTTCTCAACCGCAACGCGTTCGAAATCACCGAAACCGAGCTGAAGGTCATGGCGGCGCTGACAATCAGCGGGCTGAGCAGCAATCCGAAAAACGGATAGTCTTGCAAATGGACAAGAACTGCTGACCCACGGTTGGAGTCCGGCGCCGCCGGCTACCGCGCTTCGAAGTTCACAGAGAGCCGATGTACATTTTCGCGGGGGACCCCTTTGCACACAAGCGGCTTGAAGCGCCATTGCCTGATGGCCTGAAAGGCCACGGCATCCAACTCAGGCGAAACAGAACGGACAAGCTCCAGCCCGCGGATCTGTCCCTGTTTCCCAATGTCAGCATAGAAGCCCACCAGGCCATGATATCCATTCCGCTTTGCATTTTCCGGATAGATCGGACTGACATCGTTGATCAGATCGCCGCCCTTCAGTTCGTCGATCCCGCATGACACTTGTTTCTCCACGTCAGATCCCGGCAGGAAATCGAAGGTCGAAGGGCCCCACGGCTCCGGGGGCGTGAGACTTTTTATGGCGACCTGCATCACCGGGCTGCCATTCTGCTCGACATCGACCTTCCTCGGCACCCACTTGCCGCCCCATGGCTCGTAGTCCGAGAAGCGGTATTCAACGTTCCACATCAACTCTGTCCGCCAAACCAGCCTGCCGTTCTGAGGGTCAAAACAATACTCATCCTCATAGTCTTTCCTGCGGGGAACCACGCACGTCATATGCCGGCTCCCCGATGCCTCGTCCTGAATTCTCTTGATCTTGTGCGGCGGCCCCCACTGCAAACCCAACCCCAGGTCCAGTTGTTTCGTCGACAATCGTCTCCAACAAGATCTTGTAGCGCAGTGTCGACTTCTCCCATCTCTGGCCGTTTGAAACCCCGATGACGTCGCTGCCCGACGGCACCGAGAATGCAGTCTTGTACTGATCAGGAGAAATCCATATTTCATCGTATGTGCCATGGGCAAGTTGCAACTTCGAGTCATGAAACTGAAATTCGGCCTTCAGGTGGAACGGCGGGCCGCCCTTCGTCTTGATTTCAGAAGCGGCATAGGCCGCCTGGAACATCGCTTTAGCCTGCGCCTCCTTCCGCTTCCCGCCTGCCGACGCGATTGAAGATTGCAGGGCGAGGGTTACAGCCAGAATCAAAATAGTACGAATGCCGGATTTTTCCTTCAACGGATTCCCCTTCATGTAAATAGGCTCAGATTCAGCCCGGCTGCCCAGGAAAGATATGGCCGGGCAAGCGAGTATATTAGGGGCACCCTGCGCTTTCAAGAAGAATGAACGCACCGCTCATCCGTCGCGTTTTATCCGATGTATGGGGGTGTTGTACCGGCGGGTCGCGCACACGTCGCGGTGTCCGCGATGTATGCGGACGTTGTAGCGACACTCCTAACACGTCATCCTGAGCGCAGCGAAGGATCTGCTTTATTGGTTCTTGATTAAAGCCAAAGCAGGTTCCTCTCCCGCTCTGCGGGATCGGAATGACGCGCTCAGGGCGGCAACACGGCTCACAACGCCAGCCTTCTTAGCCGCAGCAGGGTAGCGCAGTCCGCCGACTTTGCGGTCTGCGGGTCTTGCTCTGCTTTCAGCCTTCATCCTTCACACTTCATCCTTCTCTTTCGCCCCCTCCGGGGGCTGCGTTCACGTTCACCGATTTGCGGGCGCTGGTTTTGTAGGGGAGCCCTCCGGGCTCCCGTTCGTGCGGTCGCAGCCGGGTTGGCGCCGCAGAAGAACCTCTCGCCATGCAAGGTCACACACGTTACAATGCACGCGTCTGATGCACTTGGAGGTGCTTCCAGATAATACTGCGCGCTTCATAAAGGTAGATGAGTGCCCAAGGACGTGTTTAAGCGCCTGTCGAAGAGAGCGCGGGCATTTCCGTGCCCGTCCTGCGGTTTCTGGGTGGCAAGAGGCCCTCTCCTGCGCAAGCCCTTCACCTGCCCTGGCTGCAGGGAGAGGTTGCGGCTGGCAAAGATTCGCGGGTGGGGATTGGCGTTTGAGCTTACGGTGGCCGTGGCTCTCGCATTCTGCTACCCTTTCTCGCCGGCGCCCGTGGGGTGTACCTTGCTTTGATCTCAGTGATCGCTTTTTTCCCCGCCCTCTACATGGCAGCGTCTGAAACGGGCACCCTGTTTGGAAGACTGGAAATCTGCCCGGATAGGCCACCCAAACCCAACCGTCAGGCCCGGAGGCCCGATAGAATTTAGTCCCCTCGGGCTGGATGACGTTTCACGGGCGGCGCGTCCGTCGAGGTTATCGCCATGTATGCGGGTATTGCAGACAAGAACCGCAGACCTCAGATCGAGACGCGCTACCACTCGCCTTGTGTCATCCTGAGCAACGCGAAGGATCTGCTTTATTGCATCTTTGGCCAAAATGCCAAAGCAGATTCCTCTCCCGCTCTGCGGGATCGGAATGACGCGCGCAGGGCGGCAACATGGCTTACAACGCCAACCTTCTTAACCGCAGCGCGTTTGAAATCACCGACACCGAACTGAAGGTCATGGCGGCGCTGGCGATGAGGGGGCTGAGCAGCAGGCCGAAAAACGGATAGAGGACGCCGGCGGCCAGCGGAATGCCCAGCGAGTTGTAGACGAACGCGAAGAACAAATTCTGGCGGATATTGCGCATGGTGCCGCGGCTCAGCCGCCGCGCCTTGGCGATGCCGCGCAGGTCGCCTTTCAGCAGCGTGATGCCGGCGCTTTCAATGGCCACGTCGGTGCCGGTGCCCATGGCGATTCCCACCTGGGCCTGCGCCAGCGCCGGAGCGTCGTTGATGCCGTCGCCCGCCATGGCCACGATGCGCCCTTCCTTCTGCAGCCGCTTCACCACTTCGTTCTTCTGCTGCGGCAGAACTTCCGCTTCCACCTCGTCGATGCCCAGTTTCTTTGCCACGGCTTCGGCGGTGGTGCGGCTGTCGCCGGTCAGCATCACAATGCGGATGCCTTCCTGGTGCAGGAGCCGAATAGCTTCCGGCGTCGATTCCTTGATGGGGTCCGTGACGCCCAGCAGTCCCGCCGGCTTGCCGTCCACGACGACGAACATCACCGTCTGGCCGTCCTTGCGCAGGGCTTCCGCGCGCTCGTCGAACCGGCCCGCGTCCGCGCCCTGTTCTTCCACGAGATTGCTGTTGCCCAGGCCCACCGTGCGGCCGTCCACTTTGCCGGTGACGCCCTTGCCGGTGATGGATTCGAAATCCTGTGCCTCGGCAAGTTCAACACCTTTTTCGCGGGCGCCGGCCACAATCGCCTCGGCCAGCGGATGCTCGCTGGCACGCTCCAGGCTCGCCGCCATGCGCAGCAGGTCGTGCTCCGTCCAGCCCTCCATCGGCTCAACGGATACCAGGCGCGGCTTGCCTTCCGTCAGCGTGCCGGTCTTGTCCACCACGAGGGTGTTGACCTTTTCCAGAACCTCAAGGCTCTCGGCGTTTTTGATCAGCACGCCCGCCGTGGCTCCGCGGCCCGTGCCCACCATGATGGACATGGGCGTGGCCAGTCCCAGCGCGCAGGGGCAGGCGATGATGAGCACGGCGACGGCGTTGACCAGCGCGTAGGCCATGCGCGGCGCGGGGCCAAAAATCGACCACACGATGAAGGTGAGAATGGCCGCGCCCACCACCGTGGGAACAAAGTATCCGGCCACCACGTCGGCCAGTCGCTGGATGGGCGCGCGGCTGCGCTGCGCCTCGCTCACCATCTTGACGATCTGCGCCAGCAGCATCTCGCTGCCCACGCGCTCGGCGCGAATGATGAGACTTCCCTTCCCGTTTACCGTTCCGCCGGTGACGCGCCCGCCGGCGGCTTTTTCGACAGGCGTGGGCTCGCCGGTAATCATCGATTCATCCACATAGCTCGTGCCGTCGAGCACCTCGCCATCCACCGGAACTTTTTCTCCCGGGCGCACGCGCAGCCGGTCGCCGTGGCTGACGCGGTCGAGCGGAATGTCTTCTTCCGAGCCGTCGTCCGCCAGGCGCCGGGCCGTTTTGGGAGCGAGGCCCAGCAGCGCCTTGATGGCGCTCGAAGTCTGGCTGCGGGCGCGCAGCTCCAGCACCTGGCCCAGCAGCACCAGGGTGGTGATGCCGGCCGCCGCGTCAAAATAAACGGCGACGCTTCCCGCCGCGCCGCGAAATGACGCCGGGAAAATCGCGGGCGCAACCGTGGCAACCACGCTGTAGACAAACGCCGTGCCCGTGCCGATCCCGATCAGCGTGAACATGTTGGGGCTGCGGTTCACAATGGACGCCCAGCCGCGCTGGAAAAACGGCAGGCCGCAATAGAGCACCACCGGCGTGGCCAGCGCAAGTTCGATCCAGTTGCGAGCGCCGCTTGAGAGCATGTGTGCGGCAAACATTTCCGAGAGCGCCAGCGCGATGGTGGGGATGGTCAGGAAAAGGCTGATGACGAAGCGCCGCTTCATGTCCGTGTATTCGGGATTGGCTTCTTCCTCCAGCGTCACCGTGCGCGGTTCGAGCGCCATGCCGCACTTGGGGCAGGAGCCCGGCTCGTCCTGCACAACCTCGGGATGCATCGGGCAGACGTATTGGTTTTGGTCTGCGGCATCGTAATGGTCGTGGGCTCAAGCGCCATGCCGCACTTGGGACACGCGCCCGGCTTCGACTGGTGGACCTCCGGATCCATCGGGCAGGTGTAGTCGGCGCCGGGAACGGCTTCGGCAGGCTTGGGTGCCGCTTTCGCCGCGCCAAGGTAGTCTTCGGGCGCCGCGCGGAATTTTTCCAGACACGCTTCGCAGCAGAAATAGTAGGTGATGCCCTTGTACTCAAAACTTCCCGCCGCCGTCGCAGGCTCCACGTCCATGTTGCAGATGGGGTCCTTGAACGTCACGCCGGCAGGCTCCGGTTGGCCAATGTAGTCTTCGGGCGCGGCGCGGAATTTTTCCAGGCACGCCTCGCAGCAGAAATAGTAGGTGACGCCCTTGTACTCAAAACTTCCCGCCGCCGTCGCAGGCTCCACGTCCATGTTGCAGATGGGATCCTTGAACGTCACGCCGGCTTTGGCGGATTTCCCCAGGATCGGGAAATCGCCACCGTGCAATTCGTCACTCACCGATCAAGCCTCCTTTCTATCTGGAACCTTTGCAGGAACGGGCCGCACGACATGGTGATCATTGCGCCTGGCCAGTTGGATGCAGCACCCGGGCAGTTGAGTTCAGGCCATTCGGTCGCTTGCACCGGGGCCATCATCCTATCAGACACGCGACCGGGCCGCATTGACAGTTGCCCGGGCACGCCCCGCGGCAACTCGAACTTGCTGGTTCACACTCTATCCTTGCAGGCCAATGGCCCGGTTGCAACCTTCCCGCGCAGGGAAACGGATCTTCGCGGGCGGTGGAAAATCCGGCATCGGAAACGGCGTTCGGCGGGGGCTTTTGTTCGTCTCCGGCTGCTTGTTCAAGCGAAGGCCCACTGAACAACCAGCCGGAGACGAAACTGAAGTTGGCGCAAGCTGTTGCAAGTTTTAGACTTGACCACACCGCCCGTGCATCCGTAAGCTCATTAATGAGGGCTTTATATGTCTACAAAATGATCATGTTCCAGTGAGTCAGTTTCAGGGTGCTTCGACGGGCCGCGCCCAGCATGCCGGGCCTCGCGGACCTTGAGGCTGAAATCCGGCAATCCCTTTCAGGGCTCGGCATTCCCACCGAACGCCTGGCCGGCAAGAGCGTTGCCGTCACGGCCGGGAGCCGCGGCATCGCCAACCTGAAGGAGATCATCAAGGCATCGTGCGACTGGCTGAAGTCTCAGGGCGCGCAGCCGTTTGTGTTCCCGGCCATGGGCAGCCACGGAGGCGCCACCGCCGAAGGCCAGCGCCTGATTCTTGAGGAGTACGGCGTCACACCTGATTTTATTGGCGCTGAAGTCAAGTCGGACATGGCCACGGTGCAGGTGGGCGAAACGCCGGAAGGCTTCCCGGTGAACGTGGACCGGAACGCCTGGGAAGCCGACAGCATCCTGGTGGTGAACCGCATCAAGCCCCACACCGATTTCAGCGGAAGCATCGAAAGCGGCCTGCTGAAGATGATTGCCGTCGGCATGGGCAAGCGCGAGGGCGCGGCGGTGACGCATCGCTGGAGCCGCAGGTACGGCAACGAGCGCGTGATCCGGTCGATCGCCGGCGTCACGCTGGGCACGGGAAAGCTTCTCTGCGGCCTGGCCGTTGCCGAAAATGAGATGCACCAGATCGCCGTTTTGCGTGCTGTGCTTCCGGAAGGAATCGTTGCCATGGAGGAGGAGACCCTGCCCGTTGCCCGCAACCTGGTTCCGCGTCTGCCGTTTGCGAAGTGCCAGCTGCTGGTGGTAGACGAGATGGGCAAGAACATCAGCGGGACCGGCCTGGATACCAAGATTGTGGGCCGGGGCGCAAGGCCGCTGCCTGTTGACAGTCCGGAGATCGAGCTGATTTACGTCCGCGACCTGACCGTAGAGAGTGATGGGAACTCGATTGGAGTTGGCATGGTCGACGCCATCCACGAGCGATTTTACCGCAAGATCGATCTCAGCAAGATGCACATGAACGCGCGGACCTCGCTGAACCCGATGATGGCCCGCGTGCCCATGCATCTGGCTTCTGACCGCGAAGCGCTCGACTACATGCTGGCCACGCTCGGCACCCCGGATGCCGAAGAGCAGCGCATCATCTGGGTCCGAAACACGCTCGAACTCAACCGCGTTGCCGTTTCATCTTCCTTTGCGAAGGAGGCCGGCGCGCCGGCCGGATGGCAAATGCTGCCGGAAGAGTTCACCGTAAGTTTTGACACTGCGGGCAATCTCGTGTCGCCCTTCGAAAGGGCAGCCGGAAAAGCTCACGCGTCTTGACTCTGCCGTGCATCAAAGCCAGAATGGTAGCATCTGGCGGGATGGCAACCATGAGCAAAACGCCCTGGCAAACGACGCTGGTTGTACTGGCTTTGTTCCAGCTTCTGCCCACTGCCGCCACCGCGCAGGAGGCAAAACCTTCCGGTCCACCTCCTTCCGACTCACAGAACGCGAAGGCCGTGAAGGCACCGGGCAAGCTGCCGCTTCGGTCGGTGACCCTGGTCAACACAACGGAAGCAGCTCGGAAGGTGGCAGAGGAAGAAAGCGCCACGAAGCAACCGGAGAAAGGCGCTGCCCTGACACCAAAGCAATCAGAATCGAGCAAGACCGCAGGCGGCGCTGTGCTTGAATTCCACCCGGCAGATGGAATTGCCGCGGCAGATTCTTCCCCGGGAACTTTCCAGGTGAAGGACAGCAAGAAGAAGCCGGTGCTGAAGAATATCCACGGAAGCGCTTATGGGGCGACGGCTTCCGGAATCGGACGGGCAAACGGTGAGGGCGGAGCCGTGGGCGCCGATTCGCGCGGCGGCAAGTTCAACGTGTATGTGGAGGGTGAGCACACTCACGACAGCACCCCGGGCCCCCATTAAAATATGAGCAGAACAACATCTTTTGAGAACCGTGATTCGAACGGTGGACGACTGCGTTACGGCGTCCTGTACGCGACCGCTGTCCTTTCCCTCGGCTGGACGCTGATCTTTTGCGGCAACGTTCTCGCCGCGGCTCCAGGCAATGTCCAATGCGACTCGGTCCCCAGCAAGATTCTGGACCACCCTGTCGATTACTGCGTCGATCTTCCTGCCGGTTACGCAACCTCCTCCAGGCGCTTCCCGGTGCTCTATTTCCTTCACGGGCTGTTTGGCAATGACCACCGCTGGATTGACCGCGGCGGCAAGGAAATCTTTGACCGCCTGACGGCCGACGGGACCATCGGGCCATTCATTGTGGTCTTGCCGAATGGCGGCGAGACCTTTTACATTAATTCCGAAGACGGCAAGGACCGTTACGAGGATTTCTTCGTTCAGGAACTAGTGCCGTTTATTGACCACCACTACAGGACAATTGCCACCAAAGAGGCGCGCGGGATCAGCGGACTTTCGATGGGGGGCTACGGCGCCCTGCACCTGGCCATGCGCCATTCGGACCTGTTTGGCTCCGTGGCCGCAACCAGCGCTGTCCTCGTCCCCAAGTTGCCCGATCCTCTTCCCACCGAGGGCCGGGGGCGATTCTACTCGCGCATCCTGAGCCATGCGTTCGGTTCGCCGCCCAACCAGGCTTACTGGGAAGCAAACAGCCCGCTGACTCTGGCCAAAGATCCCTCCAAATTCCAGGGCCTGAAGATCTATTTCGATGTGGGAGACCAGGACCGTTACGGATTCGAAAAGGGAGCGGCCGTCATGAACGAAATCCTGGACAAGGAGAATTACCCGCACACCTACGCGCTGCGTCCGGGTGGCCATGGATGGGAGTTTCTGGACCAATACATGCAATATTCCCTGAAGTTCCAGTGGCAATGGTTTGAAAAAGCTGTGCAGACGTCAACTTCCTCCGCGGAGGCCGGCACCCATTGAAGAAACCTGTTCGATCCCTGCTGATTGCGGTCGCAGTGCTGAGCTTCGGCGTTCATTGCCTTGCGGCACAAGCCGATCCCCAGGCGAAAATTCTTCAGTATATCCGTGACCACCTGAAGGCCGGCCAGCCCGTCAGGGTGACGGAGCTATACAACACCGTCTTTACGACCCCGGAAGATCACGCGGCCCTGAACAAGCTTTACAAGGACTTCTTCAGAATTCCGATGTTCGTGGTTCAGTACCAGCAGCAATTTTCCGCTCCGCCGACTCTGAAGACCATTGCCGGGCAGTTCGCGCTGAAGACTCCGGAAGAAGCTGACACCCTGCTCCGCGTAATGGAAACCGACCCCCGCGTGCCGAAATTTATCACTCGCGATCCCAAGAGCGGAGAAATCACCAAAGTCGATGTGGAGATGATCCGCAACGATCCCCGCTTTGCCCAGGGCGCGGCCCACGAGTTGAGCGGCTGGGAAGGGCGAACGGCTCCGGCCTTTGATCTGCTGGGAGCCGGCGGCAAGCACTTCAGTTCTGCGGGGCTCGATGGAAAGGTCGCCCTGCTGTACGTCTGGTTCACCGGCTGTCCGCCCTGCATGAAAGAGGCCCCGGAGCTTGCCCGGCTTCAGCACGAGTTTGGAGCGAGAGGATTTGAGGTGGTAGGAGCAAACGCTGACGACCTGCTCGGGCTCGGAATCAGTGACGAGGCCCGCCAGCGTTATGCGAAGAAGGAAGGAATCAATTTTCCCATGGTTGGCTGGACTAAGGAGAGCAACCAGGCATACGGCGGAATCTCCATTTATCCCACTCTCTTTCTTATTGACAAACAAGGCAAGATTGCGGGCCACTGGGTAGGCTTTACAAGCCCGGCAACGCTTCGCGACGCTGTTTCTAAAACTGTAGCTGAATCATCCGGAACGCATTAATTCAACTTCGATGGGTCTTCATCAAGAAACACTAAACCCATGAATGAAGGAGGAGGCATCGATGAAGTACCTTACACGGACCGGTTTCAGCCTCGCTGCTATCGCGTTGATCAGCCTGGGAACAAGCCTGCTGCTGGCACAGGGCGGCAGCCGGGGAGAAGCCAGCGCAACGATTGGTTCTGCTCACGTTTCAATTGATTACGGCCGCCCGATGCTCGAGGGGCGTGATCCCCTGGGCATGCTCAAACCCGGCCAAGTCTGGCGGCTGGGGGCCAGCGCGTCCACCACCATCAGCACCGATCAGGACCTGATGTTCGGAAACACACGGGTTCCGAAAGGGAAGCATATCCTGCTGGCCCAGATGACCGAGCCCGGAAAGTGGGTCCTGCTGGCATCAGCCAAGGCCTGGGACGCCTACGATTCCAGCGCAAAGATCGCCGAAACGCCCATGAAGCTGGAAAAAGGCCAGGACTCGGTGGAACAAATGACCATCAAGCTTTCCGGCCATGGAAGCCAGGGCGATCTTGAAGTTGCCTGGGGCACGTCGCGGCTGGCAGCAACCTTCAGCGTGGCTGAATAGTCGCGGAAGCGGATCCATCATTTTCTGACCGCGGACGCAGATGCAGGTAGAAGTGTGTCCGGCTGCATAACCAAAGGAGGCCCAACCCGATGCCCAATGCCATCAATGTCCTGGCCCTGTTCGCGCACCCCGATGATGCTGAATTCCTATGCGCCGGGACGCTGGCTCATCTTGCCGAACGCGGCGCCAGAATCCACATGGCAACCCTGACGGCAGGCGACTGCGGGAGCACAACGCTACCGGCCGGCAAAATTTCGGCGGTGCGCCAGAAGGAGGCGTCACGATCCGCCGCGCTGATCGGCGCCCGTTACCATTGCCTGAAGAGCAAGGACCTTCTGGTTTTTTATGACCGCCCCCACCTCAACAAGGTCATGGAACTGGTGCGGCAGACACGCCCTTCGCTGGTGCTGACACATTCGCCGGTTGACTACATGATCGATCACGAAACGGTGAGCCACCTGTGCCAGAGCGCCTGCTTCGGCGCGATGGCTCCCAACTTCAAGACCGGCGCCCGGCGGCCGGCGCCGCCTCTTGACGGGGTGCCCCACCTCTATTACACCGACGCTTTTGGCAAACGTGACATTCTGGGAAACAAAATCGAGTCCCGGCTGTCCGTCAACATCGGCGCCACTCTCAAGCGGAAAGAGGAGATGCTGGCCTGCCACCAGAGCCAGCAGGCCTGGCTGAAATCGCAGCAGGAAATTCCCGGAACCATCGTGACCATGCGGAACATGGCGAAGGAAGCGGGAAAACGCGCCGGGGTTCGATGGGCGGAGGGGTTCCGCCAGCATCTTGGCCAGGGATTTCCGGCCGCCAACCTGCTGAAGGAACTGCTGGGACCCTTGGTCCGCTGAGCTGGTTTGCACCGGATGCTGGCAGGCTTTTCCGGCCTGAGCATTTTCTCAGCCGATGAAGATAGGCTGCGGGAAGTTGTACGGGTAAAGGAAAGGGAAGCTGCGTGTGGAATCCGGCTTTTCGATGCCTCCCGGAAAGGACGGTATAATAAGGTCTTGGTGTGGAGATTCCAAAACCATTGGGGAGTAAAGACCGATCTCTTGGATAAGGATTTGCAGCAGGCACTCTTACTCACCACCTTGCGCGGACACGGCCTTCCGGCGCCGCGGGACCCCTTCGGGCGCCCCTTTCACGCTTAAGAACCTCTGCCCGATCGCGATGCTGATCGCCCTCGCGTGGATGGGCTGCTCGATTCCCGCGCTTGCCGTGCCGCCTGAGTGGGGGAAGACGGTCATTCGCATTGAACTCAAAACCGACGCTCAGCTGAATCTTTACCAATTCAAGGAGCAGATCGTCCAGCAGAAGGGCGAGCCTCTGGATGCCACGAAAGTCAATGAAAGCCTGAAAAATCTTTATGCGACGGGCCGGTTTGCCAGCCTTCGGGCCGAGGCCGAGCCGGAAGCCGGGGGCGTCGTCCTGACCTTTGCGGGTAAGGCCCGTTTTTTTATCGGGGTCGTACAGGTCACGGGAACGCCCAAACCGCTCGCCCCCAGCACACTGGCGGCGGCAGCCCGGCTGCCCCTGGGACGTCCTCTGCACCCGGATGACCTCACGACGGCAAAGGAGAACATCCAGAACGTCCTTCACGACAATGCCTTTTATCAGGCAAAGATTCAGGCCAGCGTTGTGCGCGATCCGGTCACCCAGGAAGCCAATATCCTGATGACGATAACGCCAGGCCGTCAGGCGCGCCTGAGAGGAGTGACCTACAACGGCCATCCCGCCAATTCTCCCAAGCGCCTGCGGTCTGTGACGAACTGGCACCCGGGCGAACATCTGACTTCATCCGACATCGAGAAGGGCCTCTACAAAATCCACAATTTTTACCTGAAACGTGGCTACCTCCAGGCCAGCACGACCATTCAGAAGCGGGTCTTCCATCCCAAAACGAATATGGAAGATCTCATTGTCGACTGCGAGGCCGGTCCGGTGATTGAGGTTCACGTGCGGGGAGCCGGCATCTCGCGCCGGAAGCTGAGAGATATTCTTCCTTTATACCAGGACGGCGTGGTGGACCAGCCCTCCCTCGAAAAAGGCAGCGAAGCGCTGATGAACTTTTATCAGGAGAAAGGCTACTTGCGGGCACAGGTGAAGGTCGAGCCGGTCGAACACGTGAAGGCCGATCACATGCGGGTGATTTACGGCGTGACGCGCGGCCCGAAAGGGCGCTTTGCAGGATACAAGTTCACGGAGAACGATCATGTTTCCGATGCGATTCTCTCTTCTGTCATGACCATAAGCCCCGCCCAATTCCCCTTCCAGTCGGCGGTGTACAGCACCAAGATGCTGGATAACGATATCGATTCCGTAAAGGGTGTTTACCAGGCGCGGGGTTTCCTGGATGCCAAAATCACCCCGCATTTCAATTACTTCTATCAGGACCGGCCTCAACACCTTTTCGTCACCCTTGAAATCCAGGAGGGTGAGCGAACGATGGTGGGCAAAGTTGATCTCCGGGGGATGACCGACGAGCAGAAGAAAGTGCTGAGCTCGCGCCTGGCCAATCAGGCGGGCCAGTTCTATTCACCCGAAAACGAACAGAAAGACCGCGACACGATCCTTCGCTACTTCACCAACCGAGGCTATTCTCACGCCAGGGTCATGGCCAGCAGTTCTCCCTCAGGCCAGGCACATCTGATGAATGTGGAGTACCGGGTGGACCCTGGAAACAAGGAAATGATCGAGCGAGTGCTGCTGCTGGGCAACGAGCACACTCGCGATGGGGTCGTGAGGCGCGAACTCACCTTTCGCCGCGACCAGCCGGTGAACGAAAGCGCCCTTCTGGAGTCTCAGCGCAAGCTCTATGACATGGGGCTTTTCAACCAGGTCCGAGTTGTCCCGCAGAATCCGCAGACCCCGGAAACCACCAAGTCCGTCCTGGTCAGCATGGAGGAAGCGCCCCGTTGGACGGTTGGGTACGGAGGCGGTATTGAGGTCCAGCGGCTGGGCAGCAACCAACCGCAAGGGCAGTTAAAAGCCAGTCCCCGCGTTTCTCTGGATGTCTCCCGCATCGGGGTGGGTGGGCGCAACCAGACGTTGAGCCTTCGCGGCAGACTCTCGACCCTCGACAAGGGGGGTGATATCAGCTACTACGTCCCCCAATTCCCCGAACGCCGGGACATCAGTGTCCGGCTCAACGCCAATATCGAGTCCAGCCGCAACGTTCTGACCTTTACGTCCAGGCGCAAGGAAGCCTCGATCGTTATGGAAAAGCGCTGGAGCCAGACCACCTTTCTTTCGGCACGATACTCTTTCCGCAATGTTAAGGCACTTGATCTCTCCAACCGGATTTCCGCGAACCAGATCCCCCTGGCCAGTCGTGCGGCAAAAATCGGCATGTTTGCCGTAAGCTATGTGAACGATCACCGCGACAGCCCAGTTGATGCTAAACGCGGTTCGTATTCAGTGGCCGACGCCGGCGTTTCCTGGTCCGGCCTGGGATCAGAAGCGAACTTCCTGCGTTTCTCAGCCCAGAATGCAACGTATTACCGGCTGACTCCATTTCTGGTCTTCGCGCGCAACACCCGCCTGGCCATCGAGTCCCCTTACGGCAAGCTCAGGAGTGTGATCGTCACCCAGCCTGACGGCACCCAGCAGACCATTCTGACCCATGAAATTCCCCTGCCGGAACGGTTCTTCATGGGCGGCAGCGACTCACTGCGGGCTTTCTCCATCAACCAGGCCGGGCCGCGTGATCCCGAAACCGGGTTCCCGATTGGCGGCAATGCCCTTTTTCTGAATTCACTGGAGTTGCGTTTTGCTTTTGCCCAGGATCGCCTGGGTGTGGTGCTTTTTCACGACATGGGAAACGTGTATTCCACCGTTCGCAAAATGCGACTGCTGAAGTTTTCCCAGAGTTCGCCCACCGATTTCGATTACACGGTCCATGCAGTGGGCATAGGATTTCTTTATAAGACGCCGGTTGGCCCGCTGCGGTTTGACGTGGGCTATGCCCTGAATCCGCCCCGCTACCAGGTGGCCGGCCAGAATGGTCTGGAGGTGCTCCGATTGCCACGAATACAGTATTTTCTCAGCATCGGCCAAAGCTTCTGATCGCTTGGTGCCTGCTGCTCGCGGCAGCCACTACTCTTGCCCGACCCGCATGGGCTGATACGTTGGAGAGCGTTGTAGCGTCCGTTGAAGACAAAGCGATCACGGACCGCGACGTGATCAATGAGTTCCATTTCGAACGTTTCCTTGAAGGCCAATCTCCGACGGGCGCGCCCGACCACAAAGAAAAGCAGGCCGTTCTTAACAGGCTCATCACCCAAATCCTGCTCACAGATCAAATGCAAAGGCCCACAGGAAACTCGGAGAGCAGGACAAAAGATGCCAGGGAAACCCTGAAGAGCGTCCGGGAAAAGTTCCCCAGCCAGCAGGCCTACGACAAGGCGCTGCAGTCGCTTGTCATGACAGAGCAGCAGGTGCTGAAGCGGCTGGAACTTTACGAGCACACTCTGCAGATGATTAACAATCGGTTGCGCCCCGCGGCGGTGCCCGATCCGAACGAGGTGGAGAATTACTACAAAAAGACTTTTGTCCCGGAATACAAGAAAGAACATTCGGGTCCGCCGCCTCCGTTGGACAAAATCAGGGATCAGATCCGTGAAATTCTTGTGCAAAAGAAAATGAATGACCTGCTGGACAACTGGCTCGACCGGTTGAAATCGGCTCACCGGGTGACCATTCATTCGGACTGACATGAGAAGGGGCCCTGAAGGGTGAAATTGAGAAGTCTGAAATTGCCGAAGCTGATTCATGGATTGATCTATGCGGCCGGGGTGCTCCTTGCCCTTTGCGCCCTGGTCATCGGCCTGGCCAGCACCGGGTTGTTCCGAAGCATTCTCCAACACCGGATTGAGTCCAATCTGGCAGAGGTAAGCGGTGGAAAAGTTGTCATAACAGGGATGGTCGTTCATCCCCTCGACCTCCGTGTTGATGCCCGCCGGCTGGTCATTCACGGACTTGAGAAGGACACGGGTCAACCGCTTTTCTCAGCCCGTGACGTCACGGCCAGCATCAGCCCGGAATCCCTGTTACGGTTTCAGCTCCTGCTCCGTTCCCTCCAGTGGCAGCAGGCGGAACTTCACGTCCGGACCTACCCCGACGGATCGAACAACCTTCCGGGCGCCGCCGTCACACCCGGCAGCGGACAGGGACTGGAAGATCTGCTGAACCTGGGGATCGAACGCCTGACGCTGAGCCACACTTCGCTGTATTGGAACGATCAGCGCATCCCCCTCCAGATGGCTGGACGTAACGTCGTAATCCAACTGCACATCAGCCAGGACCACCATTATCTGGGCGCTATCGCATCGTCCGACGCCGTTTTTGGCTGGAAAAACCGGACGTTACCCCATCTCTCGTTCGCCACGACGTTCAAGCTTTCTGCCAACCAGCTGCAGGTTTCCGGTTTAAGCTGGCAAATTGAAAACCTTGGAGGACACTTTGCCGGAGCTCTTCATTGGAAGCCGCAGCTTGCCGCAAATTTTGAATTCCGCACCAATGGCGGCCTGCAGGAACTTGCCCGGGCCCTCAAAATCACCCCGCTTGAAAGCGGTTATCTTTATGTGGATGGAAAAGGAACCTATGACGCCAAGGGCTTTTCATCCAAGGGCCGCATTCGAGTGCGTGATCTGAAGCTGAAGACTTCAGGAGTCAAGCCCGGCAGCCTGGACCTTACCACCGACTACGAATTTGCCAGGGGCCGGTTGCGGATTCCGAATTTCACTCTTGCAGGGCTGCAAGCAAGAGCGCAAGGCGATGCCACCTTGTCCCTGGCAACGCACCGCCTCCAGGCCGTTCTGCACAGCCAGATCAAACACCTGAACCTCAGCACCTTGATGCAGGCGATTCCAGGCATTGCGCGCGCCATCGGGATTCTACATCCCCAGGCCCTGATGAGCGGCGTCCTGAATGCAACCTGGCGGCAGAATTCCCAATTGGAAAGCCAGTTTAACCTTCAATTAGATCCGCCGGAAGCGCCGGTGCAGCCGGGAGTCCCCCTGACCGGCCACGCACAAGGGTCACTCAACCTGGGACGCCAGGTTCTGCTCACGCTGAATGACGCTGAAATCGCAACTCCTCATTCCACCGTGACAGCCCGGGGGGCCTTTGGCGACACACGGTCTTCCATGACCGTCAAATTTGTGACTTCAGATTTCGAAGAATGGCGCCCTGTGGCTGAAGTCCTGATCGAAACCCGGAACCCCATGCCGGTGACGCTGCACAGCCAGGCGGTCTTTGCGGGCAATCTATCAGGAACCTTTTCAAACCCCGTAATCGAAGGGCAGATCACCGCCGGGAACTTCAACTACGGCGGATGGCTCTGGGACAGCTTCCAGGCAGGCATTATGATTTCTCCGCAGGCGGTCAGGGTCCAATCCGGGAGGTTGAAGCTGGGCAAGAGTTTGCTGACTCTGAACGCCGACTTCGGCCTCACTGGATGGAAGCTCGAACCCGACAGCACGGTCCGGCTGCACGTGACAGCGCAGGAAACTCCGATAGCCGGTTTGCGCGCAGCCTTGAATATGAAACCTTCCATGAAGGGACTCATCACGGGCCAGGTTCAGGCTGAGGGCACGGTTGAAAGCCTCTCGGGCCGCGGGCAGATTTCCATTCACAAAGGTGAGTTCGCCGGAGTTCCCTACGATTCCCTCTCGGCAGACATTATGGCCACAAAGTCCAACTGGACAATCCGTGACTTCAAACTTGAGGAAGGCCGGGGACACGCAAGCGGAAGCATGCAGGTGAACCCCGTCGAGCGCACGTTTTCCGCCAATGTGCAGGGCCGGGACTTTCCGCTGAGTCACATCCACTTTCTCAACCCTCAAAAGCCGGAGCCTAAGGACAATCCTCAAGTCTCCGGCCTCGTCAGCTTCGACCTGAAGGGTGGAGGAGCGTTTGATCAGGCGCAACTGCACTCAAGCATCGACGTTACCGAACTCGCGTGGAAAGGACAATCGCTCGGAAGCATCCGCGGCGAGGCAGACTGGCAAGGGCGGCAGATCAGCTTTCAGGTCAAAGGAGGTGGAGGACAGGCGGGCCATTTTCAATTGGCCGGAAATCTGGGAACACATGACAACTGGCCCTTGCATCTCTCCGGCCAGTACTCCGGCTGGCGCCTGGATCCCTGGATCGAACAATTTTCCGGCCACACCATGGCAGCCGAGGTTTCCGCCAGCGGCTCCTTTTCAGTGGATGGCCCGGTCAAGGATAAAAGCAAGCTGGGGGGAAGCAGCCAGATCCAGCAACTGCAAATCAATTTCCCTTCCCTGAAGCTTTCAAACGCAGGGCCTGTGGAGGTCAGTTACGCCGACAGCAACCTGAAACTCAAACAGTTTCGTCTGCAGGGACCATCTACCAACTTTGAAGTGGGTGGCTCCATCCACTTTGGGCATCCGCCTACGCTTGACATCTCCGCCAAAGGGCAGGCTGCCGCAAAATTGCTCAGCCTGGCGGCGAGCGGCGTTCAGGCCACGGGAGAATCAGACCTGCAGGTGCGAATGCAGGGTTCGTTGGCCGAACCACAATTGAGCGGCGAAATCCAGCTTAAGGATGTGGGCCTTGGGTACACAGATCTGCCCTTCCGCCTGAACGCACTGAACGGAACCATCAAGCTCGAGGGGGAGCGGGCCGTCATCTCTTCTCTGAAAGGAACGATTGGCGGGGGCGATGTCAATCTTACGGGCTTTCTGGTGCTGCAGGATACACCCCGATATCAAATCCGGGCCGATCTCTCCCAGGTCCGTGTGCGCTATCCAGCTGATTTCACATCCGTCCTGGAGGGCAGACTGACTCTGGCCGGAACCACGGCGCAAGGCCAGCTCACCGGGAATATCGCGGTCCGCAACATCTTCGCAAATGAAAGCCTGAGTCTGGCAAGTCTACTCTCCGGGCCCAGTCTGTTTGGGGGACCGTCCGTGTCGCACCCCTCCAGTTTCGCTTCAGGCATCAGCCTCAACGTGGGTCTGGCTTCCGCCCGCCCTGTCCGCATTGAAACTCATGACCTTCGCCTGGTTTCCGATATCGATCTGCACTTGCAGGGAACCCTGGCCAATCCCGTAGCCGTGGGCAACATCTACCTGCGGAGCGGTGACGCCATCTTTCGCGGTAATCGTTACACACTGACCCGCGGCGACATCGCCATGACCAATCCGTTCCGGACTGAGCCCATCCTCGATTTGCAGGTCCACACGCGCATCGACAAGTACGACCTGACGCTGGAGGTTTCCGGGCCGGCTGACCAGGTTCGATTCTCTTACCGGTCCGATCCACCTCTGCCCACTACGGATATCCTTTCGCTGCTGGCGTTCGGGTACTCCAGGCGCCTCCAGGAGTTTGCTCCCGAAGCCAAGAACCCTTTCTCTTCAGCCAGTGCAAGCGCCTTGCTTTCGCAGGCCCTCTCGAGTCCGGTGACCGGAAGAATCCAGCGCCTGTTTGGAGTCAGCCGCATCAAGTTCTCACCTTCCAGTACCGAACTCGGCACGCTGGGTGGCCCTGTCCTCACCGTTGAGCAGCAACTCTCCCCGGCCCTGACCCTGACCTACGAAACCAGCACCGCCAACTCTCAATACCGTGTGATCGAGTTTGAGTACACCGTCAACCCGCGTATGTCGGTGCGGGGCTTCCGCGATCAGAACGGCATTTTTGGCCTGGAATTGAAGTTCCGTAAGCGGTTCAAGTAATCTTAGTGAGGAATTGGCAATCAGCGCGGCGCCGAGGCCGGGACTCCGAAGAAGTTTGCAGGCACTGGACATGCCGCGCAGGCAGGCATAGAAACACTTTGGGAGAATGAATCTGTGAGTTGTTCAGACGAAACTGCGGATCAAATCCCGGTCCAAACCAGAAGCTGCCACACGGCGCCCGGAGAGATGACCCGCCACATCCGGCGATTGCAGATCATCACCCTGGTCTGGATGTCCGCTGAGTGCCTGATTGCGCTGGCGGCGGCATGGCGCGCCCAGAGTCCCTTGCTGCTGGCGTTTGGGGCTGACAGTTTTGTGGAACTGATGTCGGCGCTCGTGGTGCTTCTTCAGTTTGTTCCAGGTTTCACCCTCAGCGAAGCCCGGGCCTCCCGGCTGGCCGGAATGCTGCTCTTCGTGCTGGCAGGCGTTGTCACCCTCGCGTCTGTGCTTGCACTCTGGCAGGAAGTGCAGCCCGAAACAAGCTGGCTGGGCATCAGCATCACAGCGGCCGCCCTCATCGTGATGCCCGTGCTCAGCCATGCAAAGCGGAAGGCCGGGAAAGCGACCGGAAACCTTGCCCTGAGCGCGGACGCCGTGCAATCCGCCACCTGCGCCTACCTGGCCGGCCTCACTCTGGCGGGGCTGGCTTTGAATGCGATGTTTCACATCCGATGGATTGACCCGGTCGCCGCCCTGGTGGCCGTTCCAATGATCTGCATGGAAGGAAGGAAAGCCCTGCAAGGCGAGCCGTGCGGCTGCCATGGGTGAACCTGCACAAAACCGTCCCTCAGATCGTCTGAATAGCTGGATCACCTTAAAACTTAATGCCCAGGCCCGTGCTCAAAATGAGGACGTTGCCCTGCGTTCCCGCCACAGGCCGGCTGAGAAACTGATCGTTCAAACTGATGTTAAAAGTGAATCGTTGGGAAATTGGAGCGTCCAGTGCAGTCACGGAGTTAAACCTGTAGTCTCCGGCGGAAGTCAAGCTGGGATAAACTTCAAACCCGTGGCTGATGGTCAAATGCTTCAAGACAGTTAAAGCAAACCTTTCGCCCGCCAGCGCTTCCATTTCATTCCGCAGTTCCCCGGTGTCAAAACGGGTCCTGACGTAGATCAGCCCGCCCTGGACGCTCAAGGTAAAATTGGAGTGCCGGACAATGTCCCGCCCCAGGCCGCCGCCATAGGTCTGGCGCAATCTCAAGTCCTGGGGCTGGATGTGGTCCCACTGTCCCTGGGCGAAAAGGTAGTTGCGCGCACTACCGCCGATAAAAAAGTCCTGTCGCAGGATCGAAGTCAGCGTGTTGGCCGTGGTGGTCACACCCGACTGGGTAACAGTGGCAAAGGCCATGTTAAAACCAAAATGAGTGGCGCGGCGGGGCGGCAAGCCCGACAGCGTCGGCTCGATCCGGCGGCTGGCAAAATTGATTGAAAGCGATCGGGATGTCTGGCTGGACTGCTGAAGAACGTACCCCAGTGCGCCCTCTCCCTTCCAATCCTGCCAGGGCTGCCGGGAACCCGAAGGGTTCTTTTTCATATAGACATCGAAGGGGTAGATGGCCAACACGTCGCCCGCATGCAGCGTCGTAGTCCCCGTGTCAGACTGCAACTGCCAGGCGCCAGCCTCGGTGACGGAAAAAATTCCGTCCGATCTCTTCCCGCTCTTGAGAACAACAACCACAGTCGAGCCGGAGGTAAAACCTGCAATCTTGCTGGCGGGGATGGTCAGCGTACCCATGCTTTTGGTCTCGAAAACGATGTTGCCGCCCACGAGGCGCTGGAAATCACCGGTCAGAACGTTCCCGTCCTTCAAGTGCAGCGTTGCCGCCCGCGAAAGAGGCGCGAGGCCTAAAACCAAAAGGATCAGCGCAAGTCCAGTGCGTACCATTCATCAACCTCCAGTCACGATATTCTGCTGATTCGGCTATAACGCCCCCAGAGTCTTAAGATAACAGCAACGGAACCGATGCGGGAAGGCAGGAAGGTACAGTCTGTTCAAAAGGGCCGCCGTTCTTGAGCGGCCCCTGAACAACTTCGCGGACAAACCAGCCGACCGGCCGCCACGAGGGTGGAGCACTCCACCCCAAGGGGTCAGGCAAGCTTTATTTTGAAGGTGGATCCGAAGTTCCCGATGGTTCTTCCACCGTAACTAACTTGGGAGAATGGCACAACTGCTCGATGGGTTGATCCGGTTCAAACTCGAATTTCCTGGGCGGAGGGCAGCCTTCGTCCCTGGCAAAATCGTAAAGAGAAGGCTTGTTCTTTTCATCTTTCGTTGCTGCCTGCTCCACTTTCACAAGGGCTTTCTTCATCTGTTTAAAGGCATCTGTGGTCACAACGTAGTTCGGCTTTTTCGGCAGGAACATGATTTCACGCTCCGTGTCGACCATGCGGGTATAGAACGGAGGATGGGTGCGAAACCAGCTCACTCCTTCCACGTATCCCTTCTTCGTGGCGATCTTGTCGAAGAAACGAATAAACCCTGTCGGATCGTAGCCCGCGTTCCAGGTGTACTGAACTCCCAGCTGGTCCGCTTGCAGTTCGTAATCCCGGCTGACCCCCAGCAGGTTCAGGCTGAGTACCAGCCCCAGGCCGTAGAACCCGTACTGAAAAGCATAATACGTTCCGATTCCTGCTACTCCGCCCGTAAAAACAATGGCGGCAATTTGCGCTGCCTGATAAATAATGCCGGCGATGGTGGCCTTCTTCATCAGCTTGTTCGAGTGGCGCGCCGTGACATGGGCAATTTCGTGACCAATCACGCCGGCAAGCTCAGCCTCGTCATCAGCCGCTTCTAACAACCCGCGCTCAATATACAGGTAACCGCCCGGCAAGGCGAACGCGTTGATCTCTTTGGAATTGAGCACGGTAATATTCAGAGGCACCTGGAGATCGGAATGCTTCGCAACCCGCTCCCCCACCGATTTTACGTAGTCAACCACTGCCTCATCCTTAACCTCGGGAGGCATCATCCCAGACTGCTTCAGGTCTCTAATGGCTTCCTGGCCTTTCCGAATGTCGTCCCGCTGGTTGGGTTCAATGTCGCGATATCCGATGTCCTTCACGTCTCCCCACCGGCGGTTCTCATAGGCGCCACTCGCGATCTCCTGCTGGATCGACTGAAGTTGGTGGGGCCAGTTTTCAATCAGGTCAAGCTTTGCCAGCCGGTTATCGTAAGCAACCGGAATCGCATTTTGTGACAGCACCGTAGCCTGGCTTTCAAGCACGCGAAGCTGCTGGATCCTGCAGTGCATGGAATGGCGTTCGCCATCTTCAATGCTGGAGCCCCGTTGCTTGAGGTCCTTCTGCACCTGCTCCAATTCCGACTTGTACTTTTCAGCATGTCCCTTGAACTGGTCGACGCAGTACTGCTCTCCCTTTTGCAGGTACTCCCGCATCGACCCAATCTGTTGCTCTGAATAACGAAGGTTTGGAGAAATTTCAAACAGTTCAACGTAGGCTTTCTGGAGTTCCTGCTGAAGACCCGAAAGCTCCTGGGGCCGGGCGGGCGGTGGCGCCCCAACCTGGGCCCGTTTGCGGCAAGCGGGAAGAAAAACCAGCATCTCGCAGAGAATCAGAGACAGGCAAGCCTTGGCAGTCCACTTCATGGGGAGTCATCCTTTCCGCCCGGCCGCCAGATATCCCTCGGAGAGCCGGGCTGCTGAAAAGAGTGCTCAAAAATCCAGGCTGAATGTCACCGTTAGGTTTAGATTCCGATCGGCGGCAAGAAGACTTGGGTGATTGCCGTCACGTCCCTTCCTGAACCGACCTCACCTAAAAGACGGTCCCATCCGGCCTCTACGGACTCGGCCCTTGTGCCACACCAGCATAGGCACCGCAGGCGGAACCCATCAGTAAGAGTGCATAACGTAAATCATCAGTCCCTGACTGATACCATCATACGGCAGAACGAAATGATTGGGAAGCAGCCACAGAAAAGGGGAGGGAGTGTGCAACACGCCGCACCGCCTTCAATGTATAGGCCGCACAGTGGACAGGACCTTCGAGTTGTGAGCCGTGCCACTCATCACTCGTTTGTGAACAAGGTCAACCTACAGAAATGGCGGATGGTGAGAAAAACTAAAGGGACTTGTTCTGCCCGCCCAGGAAGCGGAGTCCCGGCCTTGCAACTCGTTCGACCTTCAGAAGTTACGCCAGTTGGCGCGGAGTTCTGCGGGAACGGGTGTAACGCTGGCGCTGGCGAAATTGTCGCCAATCCCCACCGTCACCGTAACGGGGTCTGACAGTCCGCTCAGGTCGACATGCTTGCCGTAGGCGGAAATTTCAAATTGATTCGGGCCCAGACGGTACGATCTGGATCTTGAGAGTGGCATTGTTGATGACACCCTGGAACAGATAGGTGCCGCCATTGACTCCATTTTGAAAAGTCTTAAACGAACCCGCCGGTATGATGATCGAGAAGTCCGCAATCTGAAGGCCAACCGGCTGAGCCTGGGGATTGACCACAAGTCCGGCGTCAAGGCTGAGCGTGGCGTGCAAGTCAAACCCGGGTGGCGGACTTGTAGAAACCTGCAGGTCGGCCGTAAGGCCACCCGCAGGGGGTGCACTGCCGCAGGCTTTTGGCGGATACGCCGCAACGGAGTGCGATTGCGACGCGATCCCTGTAGAGGTCAATGAGGCAAAACTAACCGGCGAGGAACCACTCAAAGTGAAAGTCGAAATCCCGCCAAATCCCCCCGTCACGGCCGTGTCAGCAGCATATAGGAACAAGCCATCCTCGCTCACCGAAAGCCCGCCGGGATAAAAAGCGCCCGATCCGGCGCCCGCAGATGTCCCAGGGACAGTCAGGCTGCCGTCTGGGTTTACGGTAAAGGCTGTTACGGTGTTGCTGCCCTGGTTGCTTGAGAAAAGCGTACTGTCGTCCATGCTGAGTGCCACAACCTGGTTGCTTGAAATCCCCGTTGCAAAGGGCGAACCCGTCACGGCCGATAGCTGCCCGTCGGAAGCGATGTTGAAGGCGTAAATGTTCTCTGAGTTTCCTCCCGCAAAAAGCAGGTCGCCCGCGCAATTGATGTCCACACTGGTGGCGGCGTCTGAACTCAGCGTGAATGGAGAATTAGCAACTGCCTGAAGTGAGCCGTCCGACTGGATGGCAAATACCGCGATCTGGCTGGTCTGGAAAAGGGCGACGACGAGAAATTTGCCGTCCGGGCTGACCTTCATGCCATACACCGCCCCGCCCGCGGCAATCGGAGAAGACCCCACCATCGTCAGCGCGCCCGTTGAGTCAAGGCTGAAGATAGTGATCTGTCCGCCAAAACCCGTGCTGCCAGCGTAGAGAAACTGGCCATCCGGCGTGGCGGCCAGCGAAATACCCGAATGGGTCGTGTCGTCAAAGGCATTTGTGGGAAACGGAGATCCGGATACGGCAGTCAGCACGCCGGTTCCGGCATCAATGCTGAAGGCGCTGACGTCGTTGCTGCCGGCATTCGAAGCGTAAAGGAAGTTGTTGACCACGACAATGCGGTTGGCAGAATAGAGGCCCAAGCCGTGGCCGGCGCCACCGGTTGTGAACGGCGAGCCGGTAATTTCACTCAAGGCGCCATTCGTGTCCACAGAAAAGGCGGAGACGGAATTTGCGGTTGTTTGGTCATTATTAGTGTAAACAAAATTTTGGGCTGCCAGTAGGGCTGGAAAGAACACCAGCAGGATGAAACCCCAGACAGACCCTCTCATATACTTCAGCATCAGCGTGTCCCCCTCTTGCTATCGCGCCAACGGCTGCTCTTTTTCTATAGTATTGCGGATAGGATCACCCAACACGTCGCCAAAATCAAGCGATTAATGGTACGAGTGAAGGGAGATGATGCCTGCAGGCGGCGCCGGTGTTGCAGGTCTCTGTCGTGAGAATGGCGGGAGGTCCGGCTTTGCGGAAATTCCCAAGCCAGAAGCAAAAGGAGGATTCAGGATGGATGGACAAATGGGCGTTCGGAATTTACTCCGGAACCTGTGGTAGCCGGCACGAGGCTGAGAAGCTTTCCCGGCCCGCCTGGCTAGCGCAGGCGGAACCCCGCAACCGGTCCCGCCCAGGGTATCGTGTTTGAACCTGACTCAAAGAGCCTGAAGCAAAGCCCCTTCACGGGCTCGTAAGACTTTACGGACCGGCGGTGCAGGCTTTCGGCGGATAAACTGCAAGAGAATGGAATCCGGTAGCCGGAACGGTAGCGGTCAGCGACTGAAAAACGATCGGCGAGGAAGTCGGCAGGTTGAACATCGAAAAACCAGCATACCCGCTGGTTCCCGAGTTCAAGTCAGCCGCAAAAAGGAAGGTGCCATCATTGCTCACGGCCAGACCGCCAGGATAAGGATAAGGAGGGACGCCAGGCGTATCTGATGCGTTGACCGAGGTTCCTGGAACCGTCAAGCCACCGTTCAGCCCCACGGCGAAAGCAGTCACTGTATTGTCACTCTGGTTGCTTGAAAACAGCGTGTTGTCATCCTTACTCAGGGCAACCACCCTGTTGCTCACCACTCCTGCTGCATACGGTGAACCGGCCACAGGCGAAAGCCCCCCGTGGGAGAAGTTGAAGGCGTAAATATTGCCAGTGGTTCCTCCAGCAAAGACCAGGTTCCCGGCACAATTGATATCCACGCTGGTGGCGGCCCCGGAACTGAGCACATACGGCGAATTGTGAACCTCATGCAGGTTCCCGGGGCCGTGGATGGCTAACACGGCGATCTCGCTGGACCCGGGAATCGCTACAAGAAGATAATTGCCGTCCGGGCTGACCTTCATGCTCGACATCGGCCCACCGGCCGGTACCGTAGACTTATTGGTCATCGTCAGCGCGCCCGTCGTTGGGTCGATACTGAAGATCGTGATGGGTGCCAGGTTAAAATTTGCGTCATAGCCTGTACTGCCTGCAAAAAGATATTTTCCATCCGGCGTAGCAGCCAGAGAAATACCGGATTGCGAGGGATCGTTGGAGGCAGCGGTTGAAAACGGCGAACCGCTTACAGGCGTCAGGTAACCGCTGGCCGGGTCAATGGAATAAGCACTGACCGTGTTGCTTCCGGAATTTGAAGCATAAAGAAAATTATTGACGACGATGATGCGGTTGGCAGCGTAAAAACCCCCGCCGCTGCCATCTCCACCGGTCGCGAATGGCTGACCCGAAACTGGACTCTGGCTTCCATTTAAGGCGAAGTAGTAGGCGGAAATTGAATTGGGCGTAGTGTCATTATTGGTATAAATGAACCCTTGAGCAGCCAGGCCCACCGGCAAGAGCGCCAGCACAGCAAGGCTCCAGGCAGACCATCTAATCGATTTCAACATGGGAATACCCCTCCTCCTGCGTTTCACCTTCTCGATGGCTTGTGGATCCTGCAACAGGGGGACTCACATCGATCCCCAAAGGAAAATATGGGGAACAAAGAGGCCCTGCGGCCGGAAGCGGTTAAAGCGACGCTCACTTAGAGTTCTTACATCCAGGATCTTAAAGGAAACTGCAACCCAACTGAGTTGCCCGTGGCCGAAGTTTGCTTACTGGCACAGGCCCTGGCTTTTCTTAAAGCAAACAAAATCCATCCGTCTCTTTCTTATGTCGCTCAATCTATGGCACTTCCCTGAGCCCTGCAAGGAAGATGAACTGATTCTAATGATGGATACATGACATGTCAATATACGATGGTACCAGTAATTCATCGGTTAACGCCTGGGAAGTATACCCACAACACGGGCAGAATGGCACCCAAGCTGGTAACGCTTCATTCCTGGGGCACGCCAGTTTCGACGCCGGGACGTACGGAGTCGCCAACCCACTGCAAATAATTCGGCGACCCGTCGATGATGGGCAGGCAGATAATCTCCGGGGTGTGGTAGGAGTGGATCAGGCCAATCTCAGTCTTAATCTGCGGGAAAAGGTCACGATTGGTTTTGATAAACATCAGGAATTCTTTGCTGTGTTCGATCTTCCCTTCCCAATGGTAAACCGATTGAATGGGCTGCGTGATATTCACACAGGCCGCCAGTTTCTCCTCAATCAAACGCCGGGCAATCTTGCGGCATTCCCGCCGGCTGGAAGCTGTTACCATGATGACGACTTTATCGGTCACAAGTCCTCCTCACACGCGGAGTGGGCGGCGTCAACATCCAATTGCGCATTGGATGTCCAATCGAAACGGTGAAACTCATCGCAACTTCCGGCAATTAGCACTCTACGCTGCCTGCTGAGAGACCTCCCCTTCAAGATACAACAGACCCTCCGCACTAGCCAAACTAATCGCTTCCATGGCATCGCCGGGCCTTCTGGAGCGGTCATCCCGGTGAAACATATCTTAAAAGGTAATAGTTTACTTGCATGTTGCAGGTTAAACGGTGGTATTCTGGCATCTGCGCCGGTGTTCGTGTGTCGGGGGTCATGCGGACATACTGAGATGGAGTGGCTCTTTCAGGTTTATGAATTTTTTCGGCTGGGACCACAAGACACTCAGGCGTAATGCCATCTTCGTGATGGCGCTGCTTAGCCTCGTCATGCTGATGCATGAGATTTTCGGCCGAAACGGATACCTGACCCTCCGGCACGAGAAAAAGCAATACAGCGGATTGCAGCAGCAGATTCAAACCGTGTCAGAAGAAAATGAGCAGCTTGAGCAGAAGATCCACGCCCTGAAGAACAATCCTGAGGCCGTTGAAAAGCAGGCCCGCGACCAACTCCATCTGGCCAAACCCGGCGAAATCATTTACATGCTGCCTGACAAAACATTGTCTCCATCGTCGACCGCTTCACGCCAAACCCCACCCGGGAAAATTCAGCCACATCGCTAGGACTTCAGGCGAGCACCGCCTGTGTTGAGCGGGTCACGTCCAGACCTCCTTGCCATTGCGAGGAAAGCTGTCACCCCCACCCAAAACACGCTTATCGAACGACACCTTCCAGCGGGCTGGAAGCTGTGGCGTAGAGCTTCCGCGGAATGCGGCCTGCCAGATAAGCCTTGCGGCCCGCAACGATGGCATGGTTCATCGCCTCCGCCATCAGCACCGCATCCTGAGCGCCCGCAATCCCGGTGTTCATCAGCACGCCATCCGCACCCAGTTCCATGGCAAGCGCAGCATCGGACGCAGTGCCCACGCCGGCATCCACAATGAGAGGAACTTGTGTAATCATCTCACGCAGGATCCGGAGATTCGCAATATTCTGAATACCCATCCCCGAACCGATGGGCGCGCCCAGCGGCATCACGGCCGCTGCTCCGGCATCGATCAGGCGCCGCGCGCTGACCAGGTCATCGTTGGTGTAGGGCAGCACAACAAACCCCTCGCTCACCAGCGTCTCGGTCGCTTTCAGCAGTTCGAAATTATCGGGGAATAAAGTTTTCTGGTCACCGATGACTTCCAGCTTGATCCAGTTTGACAATCCAACCTCTCGCGCCAAACGCGCTGCGCGCACCGCTTCATCCGCGTTATAGCAGCCGGCAGTGTTGGGCAAAATGAAGAACTTTTTCCGGTCGATATAATCGAGCATCGACTCCTTGCTCTTGTCCGTCAGGTTCACGCGCCGCACGGCAACCGTGACGACCTCTGCGCCGGAAGCTTCATGAGCGAGCACCATTTCCTGGAAGCTCTTGTATTTACCTGTTCCGACAAATAACCGCGAGCGGAATTCCCTGTCCGCAATCTTCAAAACATCGTTATCCATGGGTCCTCAATCTCCTTTCAACCATTCTAATACAAAGCCCTCCCGCTGCGCGTGATCTGGAACACACCCCCCACACCAGGGAAGTCCCGTCTCCCGTTGTTCCACAGCCAGCACGACATTCTGGCGACCTCAGCAGTGAAAACCGAAAAGGTTCCAGTAAACGAGGAACCAGACGAAGGCCAGCCCGGCGAGTACGGCATCATCACCGTCCGCACCTGCCGTGCCAGGAAAGTTCTGAGCGGAAGCGCTTGCGAAAGACGACGCGCCGCCATACCGATCACGCTGGCATCCAGGTCTGCCGGGTGCGTCAGAAGTTCGGCCAGAGTCACGAGCTAAAGTGGGTTGGCTCATCGGCTTGCACTCGGAACGCGGGGCGAATTCAAAGAAACATCCGCAGTCAGCGAAGGACGGGGCGCCCGAAGGCTCCCCTGAATTTAGGCAAGCAAACTTTCGCAGACGGGCTCTGGCTTGCAGGGCGAAGTTTTACCAGTGCAGGTTTAATTTTGCTGTAGGAAAGTTTGTGGCTACGCCCAGGATGTATCGGCGGAACAGGGGGCACTTCTCAAGCTACAAGGATTGACTGGTTGTCCTTTGACGGGGACAGGCAGGCAGATTTCCTCTCCCGGGCTCTCCAGGCATCCAGGTCAATCTTGTCCGCGCCGAAAGCACTCGCTCCGGGCCTTGATAACCTACTGGAGCCGCATGTCCTTTGCAACAAGGGGCACGGCATCTTGCAGTCGTCGATGAATGTACGACTCGTAGAACTTGATCTTGTTCCGCTGCTGAGTGAGGTGAACCCTGCCGGCAACGATGCCGCAGAGAAGTCCGGCCAGAAATATTACGATGGCTTCCAGCATTTAATCCGCCCCCAGAAGCATTCCCAACCAGCACCTGCCCGTGGGGAGTGGTTAATCCAAGGCCACCAGTACGTTCCCTGCTGGGGCCTGCAACCTTGAAACGCCACTGGCTCAATCCAGCCTGTCGGCATTTGACCGGGAAAGTGTGCCCAGTGCCCCATGCCAATACCAGGACCCATAGCTTTTCCAAAATGTGGCTGTTTTACCCCAGACCCGCCATTTTGGAAGCTGGTTGGATATACACGTTTCTGCTCTTCGCTCGCCTGATGTGGCCCGCAATGGAGTTGCCAATCTAATGCCTGAACCGACAAAAGCTAAATCACAGAAAACAAAAGGAAAGCAAAATACGCTGGAAATGTGGGTGGAGAAATTTTGCCCACAGTAGGTAACTTCTTCATAACAAACCAGCCTGGTTCACTTGCGTCAAACAGGTTAGGCCGGTCGTTTTTTCAATGTTGCAGGGACTGGAATCGGCCGCCGGCCGCCGCCCGCGCAGGAAAGGCTATCAACGCCAGGCAAAGCACGGGCTTTTCAAGAAAACCTGTTGACGGGCCGATGAGTCAAAGGCATTCTTAAACTCTGCTTCAGGCAGAGACTCTATGGGGTTCTTCGTCGTCTGGGAATGAAAAGCGGCATCGTTTGCAAGGTCTTACTGGCTGCATTTCTGGTTATCAGTGGATCGGCCCTTACTGCTTCGCGGCAGGGAATTCCACCTTGGGTGTCTGCTGCGCGGCCGGGGTAGCGGCGAAATAAGCATCGTTTCTCTCAAAACCCGCCCAACCGGCAAAGATGTTGTTCGGAAACTGCCCGATATAGGCGTTGTAATCCTGGATAGCATTATCGTAGCGGCGCCGCTCCACCGCGATGCGGTTTTCCGTGCCTGCCAGTTCATCCTGCAATCTCAAAAAGCTTTCGTTTGACCGGAGCTGGGGATAATTCTCCGTCAGCGCCAGCACCTTCACCAGCGCTCCGTCCAGTTCCTGGTTTGCCGCGATCTTGCCTTTGGGAGTCTGGGCATTCATCAAATTCGCCCGGGCGTTGGCCACGGCCGTAAACACGGTGACTTCCTGCGCCGCGACACCTTTCACCGTTGCCACCAGATTGGGAATCAAGTCGGCCCGGCGTTCAAGCACCACAGAAACCTGCGCCCAGTCTGACTTGATCGCTTCGTTTTTGCGCACCATGGTGTTTCGCGCACTGACGTACATGCCGCCAAAAATCACCACGGCCAGCACAATCACAATCAGCACCACCCAGCCTTTTTTCATACTCTTCCTCCCAAGATAGTGGTTCTGCCCGTCCAGCGCTGGTTACGCACCACCCGCCAGTCGGCGGTCCACTTCATCCGTCACCTGCTCAACCAGGTCCAGATATTCCCGCAAAGTCTCTCGCGCCTTCACTTCGCGCGCCGGGCGTTTCCCTTCCCGGACGTCCAGGATTGTCTGGAAGGGTTCCGGCCGTGCTTCGACCAGCCGCGAGATGGCTGCCACAATTTCGCGCCTCCCTGCCGGCGGTTCCTCGCCCAGCACGACCAGGGCATGCCGGAAAAGCGTGACAAACGTGGACACCGATGCGTCCATCAAACTCATGAACACCGGGTCCTTTTGTGGGGCCAGCAAGATTCCCTGCCGCAGTTTCAACCAGTTGGTTCGCAGTTCGCGCTCAACCTGGAGCCGGTGCCACTGCAGGGGCACCTCCAGTTCCCCGAAAAAGTCCTCGCCATAAATCATCTTGTGATGCGCCTTCATGTCGAGCAGTTCGATCGCGAAAATATCCGCTGAGGCCCGCAGTTCCTCCAGGGTAAAAATCTGGGGCGCGGGAAATTTCTTCTGTTCCCACCACGTTGCCGTGTCGTGCAACGCTTCGATCTCTTCCGCACCGGCCCGCCCAAGCACGCAAAGCACATTCAGGTCAGAGTGCCGCTCGTGATACTCCCCGCGCGCCGCCGACCCAAAAAGCACGACAGCCTTCAGATTGTCGCCTGCTGCGGCCAACAACTTGTCCTTCAACTGTTCCAACAATTTTTCCATGGTTTCCGCTCCGAATTACCAGCCTCCGCTTGCCCCGCCGCCACCAAACGACCCGCCGCCAAATCCGCCGAATCCCCCGCCGCCGCCAAATCCACCTCCGCCCCACCGCCCGCCTTTATAGCGGCCGCCCATTCCGCCAAAAAGCAACGGACCAGCCCACCACCAGACACTGTGTCCGCGCCCGAAGCGGCTGCGCCCGCCCATAAGGCGCGCAAGCAGGCCTATCAGCGGAAAAAACAGCATGAACAGGATAAACAGCAGGGGAAACAGATTAGGACCGCCCGCCGGCGATGCTTCGCCCCCGCTCCCCGAAGGGTTCGGTTGCCCGGCGAGTGCACTGAGTGTGACGCCGCGATCTTTGGCAATCACAGCGGCTACTCGCTGGGTCATCAACAACAACGCACCACTGTAATTTCCTGCGCGCAGCAGCGGCCTGGCCTGGCGGCCGAAATCACCCACAAGACCGTCAGGCAGAATCGGTTCCAGCCCGTAACCCACTTCAAAACGATACTTGCGGTCATTCGGCGCCAGGAGGATCATCACTCCGCGGTCTTTCTGTTTGGGGCCGATGCCCCACCGCGTCGCCAGATCGATGGAGAAGTTTTCAATCGGCTCGCCTTCAAGAGACTTCACCGTCACAACCGCAATCTGGGCCTCGGCCTTCTGGTCCACTTCAGCGCAGAGAGCATTCAACTCCTGCTTTGTTTCCGGGTTGATGACGCCGGCAAAGTCGTTGACGTAGCCCTGGGGCTGCAGGTCCTGGGGTTTCTCCGCTCTTGCCATTGGAGCAAGCAATAATGCCGCGCAGAGTGCTCCGAGCGCCACTCGCAGGCGTCTGCCCCAGTCGGTAGCCTTGCCATGTTTACGTCTTATCCCGGGCTGGAATATTGCTGGTGCGATTTGCGTTCTCCCTGGTGAAGGACTTTTCCGTCTTGCTGATGCGGCGGATCCCGGTTCCATAGACCGAGAGTCTCCCGCGAAGCGTCGTCGAGGGATTGAAGTTCTATTATGACCCCGCTGCGCGGCAGCAGCATAGCCCTATCGGCAACCTTCATCCCGGCCCGGACTCCAGGCGGGACCGGTTATCCGCGCCCCGGATTCAGCCAGATATCCACACCAGGCGCCCCGGCCATGTACGGTTTCCCGAGAATGTCCAGCTTCCCATTGCCGTTGAAGTCGGCCAACTGGGCTTCATGCGTGCCGTGCCCGCCCTCCGCGACAATCACCTTCTCAAAGTTGCCGCGTCCATCCCCATAGAATGCCCAGAGGTGAGCGCGGGGATAGTCCACCGTCCGCGTCCAGCCGCACCATTTGGCCATTTCTGCGCAGAAGATGTCGAGATTGCCGTCGCCGTCGATATCGGCCATGCGAAGCGTGTGCCCGTGAACCACATCCTGGCCCAGCAGATTGTGGGCAGCCCAGGAGCCGTCCGGCCGCTGCTCGTACCAGTTCAACTCACCACAACCGTCGCCGCTGTCAAAAACCACTTGTGCGCCCTTTGATCCCTTCAGGAGCTTGCCCGCCGCCGCCCGGGAGAATTTCTGCCGGTCGTCGATGACGTGCGCTGTGAATTTGAGTCCCCCATCGTGCTTGAACCAGCGTCCCCCGCCGACCACTTCCAGGACGCCGTCGCCATCGATATCCGCCATCGCCATCCCTTCCATCGGAGCGTCAGCCTGGTGGATGATGTGCAAGTCCCAGGGAGAAGTCCTGGCACGCGGTTGCTCGGGTATGCGGGCGAGGAAAAGGGCCCTCGCCCCCTGGTTCCAGAAGACAAGTTGCGGACGTCCCTCATTCAAAACGTCTGCCGCCAGCATGTCATGGTGCTGGTTTTTGCCGGACTGCTTGATGAGGCGGCGCTTCCAGGGGCGGCTGTAGTCAGGGTGGGGATTCTGCCACCACCACACTTCGTTGGTGGTGCTGTCGCCCCCGGCAATCACGTCCAGGTGGCCATCGCCGTCCACATCAAACAAAGTGCCGCCCGCTTCGATGTTCAGCGGTCCCGGATCAATCACGTGCTGCCGCCACCCATCCTTCCTGTTCTGCATCCAGATGGCGGCATTCCCCTTGACGCGATTCGTAAACACAAAATCGGTCCGGCCGTCGCCGTCGATATCGCCGACCATCGACCCGGTCTGCTGGTCAGAAGTTTCCGGCACCGGCAGATCTCCGCTGGCGCTCGAAAGATGCTGCCAGGGAGGATGGGCCATCACCTCGCCACACCCCCGCGAAGGAAGTCTGGATTTTTCCTGACCACGGCCCGCCGCGCGCGCCGCAATGCCTCCAGTACTCAGGGCGGCAGCCCATGCAAAAAAATTGCGTCTTGTCATCATGGGTTCTCTCCTCCGGATGATGTGGCAGCATAGGGAAAAACCAGCGCCCAGGCTCAGGCGGCGCCAGAACCGATTGCACCGACTTGACCCGGCTGATTTCTCCGCACCCGATGATAATCCATCCTGCCTGTCCAACACAGCGCAGAAATTTCATCTTCAAATTCTTGCCCAGGCGGGCACATGCGCACGAGGGGAGGTTAGCTGGGCAGTTCAAGGAATAGGACAGAAAGGTAAGCCAGGATGTTTGGCTGGGAGGCAGGGACTCGAACCCCGATAGGCAGATCCAGAATCTGCAGTCCTACCGTTAGACGACCTCCCAGTGTATCTATATTTTCTACCAGTTCTTACGGGTTTCTTGCAACTCAAAATGCTGCTGCGTCAACTAGCCTGCGACGCCACACCACTGGCAGACGAACTGCAATTGGGCCTTGGCGGCCGCAACCGCCGAATCAATTTCCAGGTACTCATCGGCAGCGTGAGTATTGCCGCCACGCGGGCCCCAGAGGACTGCAGGCGTGTCAAACGCCTGGTGGAACACATACATATCACACGGGGCCTCAATGCCCTGGATGAGCGGCTCCTTGCCCATCACGTTGCTGGCGCATTCCGCAAGCTCGCCGATCAGCGGCTCGCTCCGTGCGATGGCAGAACCCGGCAGCCAGCGAACGGGAAATTCAATCTTCGGCTTCACCGGGAAAAGCTCCGGAGCGGCCTTCATGATTCCTTCAAACCATTGGTGAAACTCCTGTTCAATGTCCGCCTGCTTCTCTCCCGGCATCATTTGCCAGTACATCTCAATCTGGCAGGTCTCTGGAATCGGTGATGGGTTCTCCCGTTCCCCAGGGGCCCGTGGTCAGTTTGGTGATGGACACTGGCACGGGGTCCACCGAGTCGGCGTAAAACTCGTGCACCGGAGCTTTCTTCTTCCGCTGCGCGGCAAAGTCCTGCATCTTCACCAGGAAATATCGGATGGGGTCGATCACTCCAGTGGGGAACTTCCCTTCCGGCAGCACTCCACCGGTGGAGCTTAGCGTAATGTGAGCCGTGCGGCCGCCGCGCTGGGCAGGACAGATTCGCAGAAACGAAGGTTCCGTAATGATGGCAGCATCGCCGTTATATCCCTTCAGGCGTCCGGCAAGCGTTCCGTTCACACCGCCAAACTCCTCATCGGAGACCGTTTCAATCATCAGGTCGCCTTTCAGTTCAATGCCCAGTTCGCGCAGAGCTTCCGCCATAAACAGATTGATGCCTACGCCACCCTTCATATCATTGGAACCGCGGCCATAAAGCAGATTGCCTTCCACCTCTCCGCCGAACGGGTCTCGCGTCCACGGCTGCGTTCCTTTGGGAACCGTGTCAACATGGCCTGAAAGAACCAGCGATCGGCCGCCACCCCGTCCCTTGCGCCGCGCACCCACGTTGGGGCGGTTGCCGTAATCCCGTTCTTCATAATAGAAGAGCGGGTGTTCTTTCAGCCCTTTGACGTCACGGAAGTAATACAGTTCCGTCTCCAGGCCCTGTCCTTTCAGGTACCCGGCCGCGTACTGCTGGCAGGCCTCTTCATTTCCCACGGGAGGCGTGTTTTCCGAAGGAATCCGAACCAGGTCACGGATAATCTCAACAAGTCGGTCGCGATGACTGTCTACAAATGAAGAAAGCCGGTTTCTGAGGGTAGTATCAAGAGGCATCAGGTTATCCCTTCCTAAAAAGCAGTTTCTGATAAGACTCATGCGGGACTGGCGTATCCACCGGCCCGAGTTGGCCGGCTATCCAGGGGCCAGCCCTTAACAAAATGTTTTGCCACCTGCAATTTCTTAGAATGCCACAGTGCACGTCTTTTCACCACTCCGTCAGACCTCCAGCTTGACAGGGCTTCGGCTGAAGCCTTTCGTCAGGTAAGCCAGGTAACCAACACCCAGCCCAAGCCAGATGAATCCCACAATTTTGGCTGGAGTCGACAGGCTCATCCAGACATAGCTGCACACCAGGGCGCCGAGGCCAGGGAAAATCAGGTTGGTCAAAAAGCCCAGGCCGCTCCTTTGCCGCTTGCGCAGATAGTAATGACGAATCACGCTGAGGTTCACCAGAATAAAACCGACAAAAGCGCCGAAGTTCAGGAGTTCCACGGCAAGCTGAAAACGAATCAGAAAGGCGCCCAGCAGCGTGATCCCACCCATGACGTAAATGCTGCGCGTGGGCGTGGAATATTTCTCCTCCACATAGGCAAAAATCTTGCGGGAAATCACGCCGTCGCGACCCATGCCAAACAGCAGCCGCGAAGCTCCCGCCTGTCCCGTCAAGGCGCTGGCCAGTCCGGCAACCAGCAGGACAAAGGTGATCCAGCCCATCATCACAGGCCCGCCCAGAACCTTTCCAATATCCAGAATCGCCGTATCAACATTGGGGAAAGTGTGATAGTTGGGCCAGACAATCTCCGCCAGGTAAACCTGCACAACGCAGAACAACGCCTGGATGATACAGACCGAAACGGTGGCGATGGCAATGTTCTTTTCCGGGTTTTCCACGTCTTCGGCAAGCGTGGAGACGGCATCGAAACCAATGTAGGAAAGCGTTGCAATGCCCGCACCCAGCATCATGGGGCTCAGCTTAAAAGTTCCCGGATCATAGACCGCGTGCGGCACCACCAGACCGCCCCAACCGTGCGCTCCCACAATCAGGTGCACCGCCAGCACAACAAAGAGGATGGCGGAAAAGCTCAGAATCACCATCATCACCTTGCTGGCCCGTGCCGTCATGCTGATGCCGCGGATGTTGATGAGCGTAATGGCAACTGTGAAGAATACCGCCCAGACCATATAGGGGACCTCCGGAACGTACCGGGCGGCAATCAGCGCCGAATAAATAACGCTGAGCAAGGGAATCAGAAAATAGTCCAGCATCATGGACCATCCGGCCAGGAAGCCAATGTGCTCGTTCAGCGCGCGCTGGGCATAGGTGTAAGTGGATCCGGCAGCCGGGAAAGCTCCGGACATTTTCCCATAACTGGCCGCCGTAAACAGCATGGCCACCATGGCCACCAGATAGGCCAGTGCTGCATGCCCCAGCGAAACTTTCTGGATGATCCCATAAACGGGATACGGCGCGGTGGGGGTGAGGATGACCAGCCCGTAGATAATCAGGTCGCGAAGCCGGAGGACGCGCTTGAATTGGGGCTTATACCCCAGAGCTTCAAGAGATGATGATGCAGATTTTTCCGCCACTGTTAGTGAGACCTCATTCTGAATTTTCCGGTTGCAAGATGGGTCCTTATATAAAACATGTGGTGCTGTGCCAGCCTGTGATCAGACGGCAAGTTGTTCCGTAGCCCTTCACCTTCCGCACGCGAGGGCCTTGATTCTCCAGGCTCTCAACGACCCAGCGTCTTGTAGTCCTTCCAATTGAGCTCATCGTTGCGGGATGGCAGGCCGTAGCCCTTTGCGTACTGGTTCCGCGCTGCTTCCACCTGGTCATACCATTTGCCCAATGGCAGCAGCAGTTCCCGATAGATCAGGTAACTCAAATCTGCGGTCCGCATGGGCAGATGGTCCTTCACATCATCCACTCCATCCAGATACTTCCGTCCGTTCGCTTCTTCCACCCTCGGGTACCACGCCTTTTCCCAGATACGGACGGTATCTGCATAGGTTGCATTCCTTTGCTGACGAATTTGCTGCGCAGCGTCCAACGCCTGGTCCACAGCCGCCACGGCCTCCTCGGCCTGAGCCTCTCCAGCAGCTTTCTCCGCGGAATTCAGGAAGCCATTGATGTCTTGCAGGTCCATCAGCATCTGAAGGTTCTGCCGGTACAACCTGGCAATTGAAACGTAAAGCTCCAGGTTGTAATGATTGAATTGCACCGATTGCAGGTTCCGGTTCAGCAAGTCCACCAGGGTGTCGCTCTGCGCAAAATATGTAGACGCCAGATCCAGCCGGCGGGCATTCAACGTAGCCCATCCGTGGTCCCGGGTCAACAGCACACCTGAGGGGACCGGGGGCAGCGGCAAGGTCTGGTCATCCGCCGGCCGCCGGGGTTTGTAGATGATGGGCGCATAGTCGCCCCAGATGCCAACTCGTGCGTTGGACGCAACAACGTCCCAACTCTCCTTGTAAAACTGGCCCTGCTCGCTCATCAGCTGATACAACCAGCCCATGTTTTCCGCCCCGGTGCCATAAAACAATCTGTAAAACGAGGACATCAGTTCTTTCGGATTTCCACCACCCGGGTGCCAGGCCGGAGCCGTTCCCGTGGCGTATCCAAGCCACATGGCCTCCGTATTCAGTCCTGCATCGCCCCAACCGGCGATCACAGCTCCCATCAGATCCGCATATTCACGGTCAGGAGAATGGGACACCAAATTGAACATTTCCGGAACAATTCCCGGGCCGGGAGGAACGGGCTCGTAGGCCCCTCCAGCCGAGTTGGGAAGCATTTCGGTCGCCGGCCTGACGTAATAGCTGGGGAACAAAAGTTCCTTCCAGCCCACCGTGGAGGTGAAAATCATCTGCCGGATGCCATGCTCCTTGAAGGCCGTGTCAAAGGCCTTGCCATAAACCTCGCCGTTGATCATGTAGGAAGGCAGCGATGGAATGTCTTTCACCGTCAGCGGACGTTCTCCCCAGAAAACCACCTTTCTTCCCCGCGCGTGCAGGTAACCCGCCGTCTTGTTCACAAACTCCGCCAGCAATGCTCCCTGGCCTCCAAGCTCATCGGCGCGCTTCTTCGACTGGCACTGGGCATTGTCGGCCATGCCCACAAAGTAGGGCTCATCTGTGGAGAGATAGAAATAGTTCACGCCCTTGTTGGCGTCCAGCAGGTCCTGGTACATCCCCTCCAGCAGCTTGTACGTCCCCGGATTCGTCGCGCAAAACTCGTAGTTGCTGTCCGGATACTCCCGCAGCTTCGCGTATTCCGGATGCTTCAGGATGAACGCTACGTGCGCCGGCCCGTCCAGGTAAGGAATCAACTGCACGTGGTACTTCAGCCCGTAATCCGTCAGTTCCTGAAACTGGTCTGGCGTCAAGGCATACGGATTCACCAGCGCCGGCGCGCTCTGGTACTCAAAATGATCGTTCAGCTTGATCACAAACCCGTTGATCTTGTAAAACGCCGCCTGCCGCAGCGCCTGCTTCAGGACGTCCATCCGATCCAGGTGATGGTTTTCGTCCCAATAGATGTTGCGCTGCTCCAGGTCCGGCCAGTCCGTGATGGTGGCTTCCGGCAGCCAGCGCTTGCCCTCCGCATGCTTCACCAGTTGCAACAGCGTCTCGACGCCGTAAAACAGACCTGTCGGCGCATTGGCCGAAATCCTGATCCCGCTGCCGGCCAGCTCCAGACTGTAGGCCTGCTCTTCGAGTGCGGGCTTGTTCTTATCCGCCGCCTCACCGATGGCGACCGACCCCGGCTGAATCTCAAGCGCGATGGCCTTGCCGCGCCCGCGCGTTTCGAGCGTGATCCCGTGGCGCGTATCGAGACCTTCTTTCAAGCTCTCCACCGCTACGTCGTCAGGCTTCACGCCCTTGCCCAGTTCCAGCCGCCAGCCGCCGCCGATTTCAAAATCTCCGCCCTTGAACTCTACCTTTTGGGGTACGGGGATGGCATTGTAACCACGCTCAAAAAGTGATGATTCTGCCGCCACGGCCGGACTTTCCGTTCCAAGAACACACACAACAGCAAGGGCCGCAATAAAAAGGACCCTGAACAAACGAATAGGCTCTTTCATCGAATCCACCAGACCTTTCATCGGGACTTCACAATGCCAGGAAGCCCGCCACCACAGGAGAACGCACTGAAGTGGCGGGAACCCACGCTCAGTAATGGTATCTCTGCAGCAGAGTGGAAGATCCCCACTTCCAGACGGGATCGCCCTCAACTACGGTATTCGTGTCTTTCCAGTTGAAAGCATTCGTTCGGGCTGCCAGGCCATGGGCGGCGGCATACTCGTTGCGGACCGCCAGCACCTGCCCGTACCATTTGCCCAGCGGCAGAATCAGTTCCCGGTAAACCAGGTAGCTCATATCCACCGTCCGCATCGGCAGGTGATCTTTCACGTCATCCACTCCGTCCAGATACTTCCGTCCGTTCGCTTCCGCCACCCGCGGAAACCAGCTCTGGTACCACGTGTCTACCGCGTTGTGGTAGACCACGTTCCGCTGGTCGCGTATGTGCTCCACCGTATCCAGCGCCTGGTCCAGCGCCGCCACCGCCTGCCTGGATTCCACTCGCGCCGCAGCCTCCTGCGCGCGCTTCAGCGCCCCGTCCACTTCGCTCATCTCCCGGATCATCTCCAGGTTCTGCCGGTAGAGCCCCGCAATCGACAGGTACACCTGCAGGTTGTATTTCTGGAACTGCACCGACCTCAGGTTCTTGTGCAGCAGGTCCAGCAGTTCATCATTGGCCGGCATGGCGTCCTCCGCCATCTTCACCCGCCGGGCATTCGCATGGCCCCAGTCGTAACCCAGCCGCAGGTACTTCCCCTGGGGCACTGCCGGCAGCGGCAACACCTGATCGTGCGCCGGATGCGGCGGATTAAAAATCGCATACGAACTGCCGAAAATCGGCGTGCGGGCCGACGAGGGTTCGCGATCCCAGCTGCTGTCCCAGAACTCCGCCTGCGTACTCATCAGTTGGTAGAGCCGGCCGATATTCTGGCCGCCCTGGCCGTAGAAAAGGTGATAAAAGTTATCCCGAGCTACAGCCGGACTGGGCGAGCCCGGATGCCAGGCCCAGCTCGGCCCGGTAGCGTATCCCAGCCAGAACGTTTCCGGATGCAGCCCTTCGTCACCCCAGCCGGCGACAAACGTTCCAATGAGGTCAGCATTCTTACGCGATGAATCAAAGGAAGTGTGCCGGTACATCCCGTCGAGACGATCACCAATCCGAATCGGATTAAAGAGTTGTGAGGGAGGCGCCTCATAGTAGTTGGGGAAATAGGGCTCCACTCCCTCAGTCGAGATGTAAATCATCTGCTTGATGCCGTGGGCTTTGAGGGCGCTGTCGAATTCAGGCCCATAGACTTCGCCATTCACCAGATAGGACGGCAACGACGGAATATCGCCCGGCACCAGCGGATATTCTCCCCAGAACACCACCGTCCGCCCATGCTCGTGCAGATATCCCGCAGCCTTATCCAGAAATTGCGCTTCCACTTTGCCCACGCTTCCCAGCTTCTTCGCCAGTTGCCCCTCGTTGCATTGGGCGTTGTCGGCCATCCCCACGTAGTAGGACTCGTCAGTCGAGAGCACAAAATACTTCACGCCCTTGTTGGCGTCCATCAGATCCTGGTACAGCCCTTCCAGCAGCTTGTACGTGCCCGGGTTCGTCGCGCAAAACTCGTAGTTGCTGTTCGGATACTCCCGCAGCTTCGCGTATTCCGGATGCTTCAGGATGAAGGCAACGTGCGCCGGCCCGTCCAGGTAGGGAATCAACTGCACGTGGTACTTCAGCCCGTAATCCGTCAGCTCCTGCAACTGCTGGGGCGTCATCGCATAGGGATTCACCAGCGCCGGTGCGCTCTGGTACTCAAAATGATCATTCAGCTTGATCACAAACCCGTTGATCTTGTAAAACGCCGCCTGCCTCAGCGCCTGCTTCAGGACGTCCATCCGATCCAGATGGTGGTTGTCGTCCCAATAGATGTTGCGCTGCTGCAGGTCCGGCCAGTCCGTGATGGTGGCTTCCGGCAGCCAGCACTTCCCTTCCGCGTGCTTCACCAGTTGCACCAGCGTCTCGACGCCGTAAAACAGACCTGTCGGCGCATTGGCCGAAATCTTGATCCCGCTGCCTGTCATCTCCAGCTTGTAGGCCTGCTCTTCGAGCGCCGGCTTGTTCTTATCCGTCGCCTCACCGATGGCGACCGAGCCCGGCTGGATGGTAAGCTCGATGGCTTTGCCGCGCCCGCGCGTTTCGAGCGAGATTCCGTGGCGCGTATCGAGCCCTTCTTTCAAGCTCTCCACCGCTACGTCGTCTGCCTTCACGCCCTTGCCCACTTCCAGCCGCCAGCCGCTCCCAATTTCAAAATCCCCGATCTTGAGCTCTACCTTCTGCGGCTCCGGAATCACCGTATAGCCACGCCGGAAAAGGCTCGAGGCGGTGGCCCCACTCGCGATTTGAGTAAGTCCAACAACCATCAACAGCAACCATGTCCATTTCAAAGGTTTCTCAGTCATGTGCATATTTCCTCCGAGTCGTTCGCATATAAGCGCCCAACCCCTGGATCCAGGGAATTCGCCGTTTCTGTTCATCGGCGCTTCAGTGCTCGTAATCCGTCCAATCAAACTTTCCTGTTCGGGCCGCCAGGCCGTGGGCCGCGGCATACTCGTTGCGGACCGCCAGCACCTGCCCGTACCATTCGCCCAGCGGCAGAATCAGTTCCCGGTAAACCAGGTAGCTCATATCCACCGTCCGCATCGGCAGATGATCTTTCACGTCATCCACTCGCGTCCAGGTATTTCCGCCCGTTCGCTTCCGCCACCCGTGGATGCCAACTCTCGTACCACGTGTCGACCGCATTGTGGTAGACCGCGTTCCGCTGGTCGCGTATCCGCTCCACCGTGTCCAGCGCCTGGTCCAGCGCCGCCACCGCCTGCCGGGATTGAACCCCCGCCGCAGCCTCCTGCGCCCGTTTCAGCGCCCCGTCCACTGCATTCATCTCCCGGATCATCTCCAGGTTCTGCCGGTAGAGCCCCGCAATCGACAGGTACACCTGCAGGTTGTACTTCTGGAATTGCACCGACCTCAGGTTCTTGTGCAGCAGGTCCAGCAGTTCATCGTTGGCCGGCATGGCGTCCTCTGCCATCTTCACCCGCCGGGCATTCGACTGGCTCCAGTCGTAACCCAGACGCAGGTACTTCCCCTGAGGCACCGGCGGCAGCGGCAGAGTGTGATCGTGTTCCGGCCGCCGCGGGCTAAAAATCTGGTGCGAACTTCCAAAAAGCGGTTTGCGCGCCGACGACGGTTCTCGGTCCCAGATGCTGTCCCAAAACTCGGCCTGAGTGCTCATCAGCTGGTAGAGCCGTCCGATACCCTGGCCGCCCTGCCCGTAGAAGAGGTGATAAAAACTCTCGCGTGCTTCGGCGGGAGTCGGCGAGCCCGGATGCCAGGCCCAGCTCGGCCCGGTGGCATATCCCAGCCACAACGTCTCCGGATGCAGGCCTTCGTCACCCCATCCTGCGACAAATATTCCCATAAGATCGGCATTCGTTCGGGATGAGTCAAAGGAAACAAAGCGATATATTTCCGCAAGCCGGTCAGCGATCCGAACCGGGTTGAAAAGCTGGGAGGGAAGCAGCTTGTAGTAATTGGGGAAATAGGGCTCTTCGCCCTGGTTCGAGGTGGGAAACATCTGGGGGATGCCGCGCGCCTTATAAGCACGATCAATTTCCGGCCCATTCACTTCACCATTAATGATGTAGGAGGGCAGCGAGGGGATATCGCCAACTCTCAGCGGATACTCTCCCCAGAAAATCACTTTTCTTCCTCGGGCATGCAGATAATCCGCCGTTTTCGTTACGAACTCCGCCAGCACCTTGCCGACGCTTCCCAACTGTTTTGTTCTTTCCGCAGAATGGCACTGGTCATTGTCGGCCATTCCAACGTAGTAGGCTTCGTCAGTGGAAAGCAGAAAATATTTCGCGCCCCTGGTGGCATCCAGCAGATCCTGGTACATCCCCTCCAGCAGCTTGTACGTGCCCGGGTTCGTCGTGCACAGCTCATAGTTGCTGTCCGGAAACTCCCGCAGATTCGCATACTCCGGATGCTTCAGGATGAACGCTACGTGCGCCGGCCCGTCCAGAAACGGGATCAGCTGCACGTGGTACTTCAGCGCGTAGTCCGTCAGTTCCTGCAACTGTTGCGGCGTCAGCGCATAGGGATTCACCAGCGCCGGGGCGCTCTTGTACTCAAAGTGGTCATTCAGCTTGATGGTAAACCCGTTGATCTTGTAGAACGCCGCCTGCCTCAGGGCCTGCTTCAGGACGTCCATCCGTTCCAGGTGGTGGTTGTCGTCCCAGTAGATGTTCCGCTGCTCGAGGTCCGGCCAATCCGTAATCGAGGCTTCCGGCAGCCAGCGCTTGCCGCCTGCGTGCTTCACCAGTTGCACCAGCGTCTCGACGCCGTAAAACAGACCTGTCGGCGCATTGGCCGAAATCTTGATCCCGCTGCCGGCCAACTCCAGACGGTAGGCCTGCTCTTCGAGCGCCTGCTTGTTCTTGTCCGCCGCCTCACCGATTGCGACCGACCCCGGCTGAATCTCAAGCGCGATGGCCTTGCCGCGCCCGCGCGTTTCCAGCGTGATCCCGTGGCGAGTCTCGAGCCCTTCTTTCAGGCTCTCCACCGCTACATCGTCCGCCTTCACGCCCTGGCCCAGTTCCAGCCGCCAGCCGCCGCCGATTTCAAAATCGCCGGCCTTAAAGGCTACCTTCTGCGGTAAGGGAATCACCGTGTAGCCACGGGCGAACAGCCTGGACTGCGCGGCGGCTTTAGGCGGCGCCCAGCACAAAACACCTGCCAGTGCAAGGCAGGAGCAAAATCGAACCGGATCTAACAACCGTCGCAAACAGAAACCTCCGCCAGCCATAAGGGGTCAAGCACCCCAGGACCGTTCAGTCTGGAACAACACTTGATCCCCGCGATCTCCGAAAAAGTAACACTCTTTATCGATAGTCCAGGAATGACGATTAAAAGATGACCGATAAGATATCTCCGTGCCCGTCGTAGAAGGCCATTTCAAGTTAAACTCCAGGCCCACCGGGGGGCAGTACTCCTTCGGGTTATCGCGTTTCCGAGGTTGCGTTTGCCACAGTGCTGTGTACCGTATCAAGCTGCGCGGGTTTCAATGTCCAGGTTTGCAGCTTGGCAAGATCCAGAAGATGCTTTCCGTTAAACCCGGGACGAAAAATGGGCCAGTCCCAGGTGTCGCGCACATTCTTCGCCACATACTTTGCGGTGTCCAGATGGGCCGGAGCCAGGGTGACATCCTTCGGAGGCGGTTGTCCCTCCAGCAGGCTGCCGGCCACGTGCGCCAGCGCAACCAGATAGCTGGCCGGCGGATAGGGCTCGCCACCAATCCAGACAACGGTCGGAACCTGCCGGTTCGTCTGAAGGGCGCTCTCGACATCCTGCACAGCCCATCGGAACTGGTACCACGGAACCTTCGCCGGGCCGGCCATGGGCGCGTTGGTATCCTCATTGCCTGGCCCCAACGGCGTTCCATCGAGCTCAATAAACTGGCTCGGCGCCTTCTTCATCACCCGTGACACATAGGTGTTCAGCAGCCAGAGGACTTCACTGGCCGACAGGTCGTAATCTCTGTAACTTTGGAATGACACCGCAGGCCGCACATTCCGCGCAATCTCAGATAGATCATCTCTTGAAAACGGCCGCGTCTGGGCCGCGTCCGGATAAAGCTTCAGAGTCTGCGGCGCCGTGACAAAGTGGACCGGGAGGGTTTTCATGTACTCGACAAACTTCTCAAGGAAGGCAAATGACCGCGCCTGCTCCTGCGGAGATTTCATGGGCGGCAGCTTCCATTCGGAACGTGGCGGTTCCGCGCCGTTGGGAAAATTCACGGCGTCCCAGAATTCCTTATGAATGAACTCACAGGGATGGAAGTAGATGCTGATTAACCCGCCGCCGCTTTGGTGCAATGCGGCATAGGCCTTCTTGAAATTGGCTTTGACCTGCTCGACGTTGGTCCAATCATCGTTGGGCCTGAAGTCGTTGATGTACTTCATGTCATAAATATTCAGGATGCCGCCGTACCAGTAAGGCTTGCCGTTCAGTCCAACCTGATCGCCATCGTCCAGGTAGACGTGGATTCCCATTTTCCGGAGGGCGGGCTGCGCTTCAGGGCACCAGGAGTATCCTGGCTGGCCGTAAGCGGTCGGCATCCGGCCGAAAATCCGCCGAATAGAGTCAATGCCCGGCTGCTCCCGGCGGATGAATTCGTCCACGCCGTCATGCCAATCAAGAAACTGTTCAAATTCCGCCGGGGTCACGCGCCAGCTGTGGTAATTGGAATGGTACACAATCGCGTGCTTGTTCAGCGCGGCAATCACATCGTCGCGGTGTCGACGCTCAAGCGTTCTCGCCTTTTCGCCAACCACCTTGAACGTGGCGTGAACCCCTTGCGACGTCAGGAATTCTGCTATTCGCTTGGCGGAATCGTCGCTCTGCGGCAGCACATAGTCTTCCGTGTCAAACCAGAGGATGACGTAAACGGGGCCGGGCTTCTGAATTCCCGTCGCAGCCTGCGGATTTCCTGGCCGCGCATGGAGGACCTCCACCTGGGCGAAAGCGCCCCAAAAAGCGATGGCAATGGCAATTCCCAGCCAGCAGAGAGACCCCCTGGCCAGCTTTTGAAGTGCCCCGACATTTTCGCAACTTTTGGCAGGTGTCATTGTCTAAGTAGCCCGAATCCAGTTATTTGAGAAATTGGCCCCGTGCCAGGGGCATCACTGCGAAAACAACTCCCCGATCAATGTCCGTAACCGATACTTCCTGATGGTGTCCCAGAATGGTACAGTTTTTTTGCAGACAGTGACTCCACGGAGAGAAGTTAATCTCCTATATTGAAACGAAATTGTCAATAGATTTCTATCGTTTCGAAGCAAGTCGCAGGAATTCGAAAGCAATTTCTAATGACTAACACTATCCGCATGATCAATGGTCCCTTCCCGGGATGGAATGGGACCCCAGGCACCGACTCCTCACCCCTCGGGGTGAAATCACGCCGGGCTTAATCCCTTCCCTTATTCCGCCGTACCCTTGCGATGAAGTTCCATACGCGCCTGCCAAAGGCCCGGGTCGAGCTCAAGGGCGCGACGGAAATCCGACGAGGCCTGCCCGTCCTGCTTGCGGTAATTCGCAACCAGTCCCGCTAGGAAATAGGCGGCAGCAGACTTGCGGCCGGCCTCTGGTTCACCCGCCAGACGATCCAGAATCCGGGACGCTTCCGCGGTGTGCCCCAGGCGTTCCAGCGACAGCGCGGCATAGAAGCGCGACGGCCCGCTGAATCCACCCTCCGTTGCTCCTTCGCCTGCGCGCATTTCATCAACGCACTTCTGCCAGGCATCGCGGGCTGCGCTCTTTTTACCTTGCTTGTTGAGCGCCTGGCCCAGCCAATAGAGCACCTCCTGGTCTTGAGGATGTTCCGGCTTGCCTACAGGGAGGTTCTTAGGATATTCGAGCGCTGCCCGGAATGACCCTTCTGCCGCCGCGAATTGCCCTGCCGCAAGCGCCGCCCGGCCTTTCTGGACGTTGGCCAGCACGTACAAATCATGACTGATCCTGCTGCCCTCCGCCGCCTTGAAGTTGTATCCCCGAAGCACATTCAGGGCTTCATCGTAGCGCCGCTCCTGGACATCCAGTAAAATCCGGCGATTCCGGACGGCGTTTTGCCCAAGCACCTCCGGCGGAGCGCTGGCAAAGAGTTTTTCCCGCTCACCCGTTTTGCCGAGTTGCGTGTAAAGCTCATCCAGGTCCACGTAGAGCCGGAAGTCCTGGGGAGCCTGTTTGATGGCGCTGGCATAATAGGTGGCCGCACTCGCGGGATCATTTTGAACCTGCCGCGCATACACGCCGAGGTTCCGATAGAGCACCGCGTAGTGGAACCCTTCGCCAACAGCCTGTTTCCACAAGTCGGCAGCCTCGGCATAATGCGAATGGGCAAAAAGGAAATTCCCGAGGAAATATTTCGCATGCGCGTCGGAGGGGTTGTGCGCCAGCGCTTCCCGCAGCACTCTGGCGTCCTCCGGCCGGTTGGGGAACACGGCTTCCACGTTGGCCTTCATGGCGTCGCTTGCAGCGGCCGAAGCCTGCCCTTCATGCTTGGCATCCCATTCGTTTGCCGCCAGGTAGTAGTAGATCAACGGCGAAACTTCGTTGGCCGCAAGGTTCTTTGTTGCAGCCTGCAGAACCAGGTTCGATGAGACCGGGTCTCCCAGGCGGCGATACCACGCTCCGGCCTCCAGGTAGCCTTGCGACCTGTATCCAACCGTTTTCTTGAAAACTTCCGCTGCCTTTTCGATTGCAGCGTTGTCCCCGAGAGCCTGTTCCGTATGCCAACCTGCCGCGCATACACGCCGAGGTTCCGATAGAGCACCGCGTAGTGAACCCTTCGCCAACAGCCTGTTTCCACAAGTCGGCAGCCTCGGCATAATGCGAATGGGCAAAAAGGAAATTCCCGAGGAAATATTTCGCATGCGCGTCGGAGGGGTTGTGCGCCAGCGCTTCCCGCAGCACTCTGGCGTCCTCCGGCCGGTTGGGGAACACGGCTTCCACGTTGGCCTTCATGGCGTCGCTTGCAGCGGCCGAAGCCTGCCCTTCATGCTTGGCATCCCATTCGTTTGCCGCCAGGTAGTAGTAGATCAACGGCGAAACTTCGTTGGCCGCAAGGTTCTTTGTTGCAGCCTGCAGAACCAGGTTCGATGAGACCGGGTCTCCCAAGCGGCGATACCATACCCCGGCTTCCAGGTACCCCTGCGACCTGTAACCTACCGTCTTCTTGAAAACTTCCGCTGCCTTTTCGATTGCAGCGTTGTCCCCGAGAGCCTGTTCCGTATGCCACTTTTCGGCAAGCGCGTAAGGCAGAATCGGCATCTTCTCAACCGCCTCGTTGGCTGCCTTAGAAGCCTCGTCAGAGTGCCCGCCCAGCCGCAGCGCCACTGCCAGATCGCTCAAGGCGACGCCATCGTCCGGATTGTATTGCAGGGCCCTGCGCAACAGTTTTGCCGCCCCGGCATAATCCTTCTGGTGGATGGCAATCTCGCCCAGTTGAAGCAGCGCCGGAGCGTTGGCGCCACCAAACCGGAGGGAATACCAGAAGCCGTCTTTTGCCAGGCCCAGCTTCCCGGCCCCTTTATAAATCACTCCAGCCAAATAATGGACTTGCGGGTTCTCGGCGTCGCGCGCCCGGGCGCGGGCCATCAGGGCTTCGGCACCCGCAAAATCTGCGGCGTGGTAATCTGCCTCCGCCAGCTTCAGCAGCGCCGGCACATACCCGGAATCCTGCTTCAGCACTTCCTTGTAGATCTGCGCTGCCTCCAGCGACCGCCCTTCCTTCTCGACGTTCACGCCGCGCAGAAACAGCTCATCCGTTGACAACTCCCGATCCGGCCTTCGATCAATCTTTTGCACGCCGGTCTTTACCGACAGGTCCGGGTTCCCGTCAATCGGCTCTCCAGCATTCCAGTGCAGCAGCGTTTTCCCTTCTGCATCCTTGATAGTGACGTCCAGTTCCTTTTTGGCAGACGCGACATCGGCAACCGGGATGGTAAAGTTCTTTGTGTCCAGCGGCTCAAATGACACCGGCGAAAAATCCTTCAGCGTTTGAGACCCCATCTTCACTTCAATTTTCGCGCCGTGCAAAACAGCGACAGGACTCACCGCCAGCACAACGGACTTCCCGGCGGCGTTTGAGGACGGATAGACAACGTTAATGGCCATTTGCCGCGTCCCTTCCACAAAGCCGCCGCCCAATTTCGCAACGGGATACCAATACTCATTCCAGGACTCCACGCTTTGTGGAGGCATAAAATTCCGGAGCCCCTGAGTTCGAAAACGTCCCGCCTGGATCTCGCAATACTGACCGTCGTTGTCCGTCAGCAGGGGAATCCAGGTATTGCCGTCGCCCGAGTTGCCCCACGTAAAGAATTTCTTGCCCGGCACCTTACGGTAGTTGGACACCTGAATCACTCCGTAGTCCGGCTTATGGTAGTAAGCCCCAAAGAACGAGCGGTGAACCCCAATTCCGAAAAGGTCGGAGGCACTGTGCCAGTTCCGGTACCAACTGTAGTCCGTGCCCTGCCAGATCGGGTAAGTTCGTACCTCCCGCATGGTGGTACCCCATCGCATGGGAATGGAGAATTGCAAATCGTCGGTGGCTGGCACCGCGCTGTTCGCCCACCACCAGTAAAGCCTGGTCACCGGCGTCGAGTTAAAAAGCGTCACATGCGCCTGCAGGTAGGCCGTATCCGGATGCAGCGTCAACGCGACTTCCCAGTGCATGCCGCTCACCTGGTCCACGTCCCCTATCACCGCCGTAGCGCTGCCGTCGGGATTTTCGCGGATGCGCGAGGCCACCGGCGAAACCGTGTCAGTGTTGTGGCCGTTGGGGAAATTCCATTCAATCCCTCCTGATATCCACGCGCCCCGCAGCCCGACCATCTCGTACTTGACCACGTTGTTGCGGTAGAGGACCTCGCGCTTCGCAATCTTGTCGTAAATCGAATAGACCCGGCCATCCATCTGCGGCAGGATGGTGACCTTCAAATATTTGTTTTCCAGATAGATCGCCTTCCAGGCTTTGGGCTGGCGATTGTCCGTGAGATCATCGAGCTGCGTGTAGGGATAGATATTATGGCTGTTCACCAGCGGAAACTGCGGGTTGGGATCATCCGGCCCCATCAGGTAGGTTGGAATCGTGATCGGCCCTTCCCACACCCGGACTTTGGCGGCCAGCGCCACCTGCGCCAGGGCGAAGAAAAGCACCAGACTGAACCCAACTGAAATTTTCCTGGATGACATTGTGTTACTCCCTTGAAATAGAGATAACCTCTTGGCAGGTGATCAGCGAGCCCTTCGGAACTTGATTCACCCTACGTCGTGACAAAACCTGGCCGCGCAAACCTGGCCGGCCATCCCAGCTCCACCGTGTCTTCGCTTAAGTTAACAAGTTAGCTCCCGGCGAAGCGAATGTCCATCCCCTTGCCGTTCCCGGACCCAAAACGGCCGCGGGCGCAAAGACTGTGACGCCCGCCCTTACTGAGGATTGCATCATCGAGTGACGGACTTCCGTAGCGCCGGCATCTTGCCGGCCCTGAAAAGTGCCGCCGGGACGGCGGCGCTACAAACGGCCGCTGTCACAAAGGCTGCGGCGGCGCCCTCAGTGCGAGTGCTCCACGCCATCCCGGTGCATTCGGCGGTGCAGTTCTTCGCGCGCCTCGGAATAAAGTCCGAGTATTTTCGCGTACTGCCCGGCGTCGGGCCGGATGGCAAGCGTTTTGACATAAGTTTCCGCAAAGTCAATCAGCTTCATAAAGTAAGCGGCCGCGGGCGCTGAAAACAGCTCCTGCCCCGCCACCTGGACGTAGACCGGCGAGGTGTGCGCGGCGATCTTGTACCGCCACACCGTGGTGGGACCGATGTGCGAGGAGCACCTGGCCGCAAGCCAGCCCGGTCCCGGCACTTTTACCTCATCGCTCAGTGTCATCGCTCGCGTTCCGCCACGCTCCTCCCGGGAAGCCACCACGCGGCCGTTGAAGATCACCTCCAGCTTGTGGACCGGCACACGGGACTGGACCTCAGCGTGCACCGCCACCGTGCCGCCGCCGGCGCCCAGTTGGATCTCTTCCCCCGGCGGGTGGCCTTCGGCGTGGAAAAGCAGCAGCGGCCCGGAGGTCACAAAGGTGTTGCCGCTGCGAACCCCTTTGGCCCAGTTGCCGAAAGTGAACTCCTCCTGCCCAATCCAGGTGTAGCAGCGGTTGGTTCCCGCGGGCATATAGGCGCCCATCTTGTCGGTCCCCCCGACGGCCGGCACCCGGAAGCCGCAATTCAGCCAGTGGTACCAGTCCCGATAACGCAGCGTGCTGAAGTGTTCGACCGGCGATGGGTGGATCTCAACTTCGCTGCGGGGCCAGATCTCGACGGCGTCGATCTTGCCCAGGATGATGTCGGCGGCGATTTCACCGGTGGGATAGGGGAAGTGCGCACAGACGGCCAGGCCGCCCCGCTCGCGGCAGGTCTCGGCCCACTCCGCCAGGCTTGACCAGAGTGGATCACCGATAAAGGCCTCGTCCGGCCCGTCGGCTGAAAACGGAAATGCCGGCGCGCCGTGCACGCCGCACAACGCCAGGTGTCCCAGAACGTGCTGCCGGTTTTCGCTGCCCACCCAGACCATGGACTCGCGGTCCGGCGAAACCAGCGGCCCGTGCGAAAGGTCGCCCACGTTGGTAAACAGCGCGCCCCACTGGGCTGCCAGCAGGTTGATCAGGTTCAGCCCTTCCGCCTGCGCTTCCAGCAGCGCCGTAGTGGGTGAAAGAAAGTGCGTATGAGTATCTGCTGTGACCCAGCCTTCCGCGCGCAAGTCCGTGAGGCGCGGAATCTCCACGGTCAGTTCCCGCTGGCCGGGCTTGATTTCAAGGCGTTGCCGCACCGCCTGGTACTCAAAGCCTTTGGTCATTTCCAGATAAACTTCGCCGGTGGGAAGTTCCACCTGGAACGTTCCGTCAACGTAGGCAAACGGCGTATCCATCAGTTTGACGTCGCCGCCGTAGTCCTGGAAGAACTCGTCGTTGATGTCCTCGCGGTGGCCGTAGGGCGGGATGTAGCGGCCCTCTTTTGAGCGAAAGGCCAGGCGGACGGGCGTGGGCTTGTGGGTGGCGGAATCGAGCACGCGGCCATGGACCCACTGCTTGTCGCGCACCAGCAACTCGATGCGGCTGCCGCCCGGATTGCCGGCAAGCTCCTCACCGGGTTTCACCTGGCCAAGTTCGAATTCATATTTCCGGCCGCTTTGGCTGTCCTCAAGCGTCAGCGTGGCTCCGGCGCTGGCCGCTATTTCCGCGTAGAGGAAGCGGGCGCCGGACGGCGGCTTGGCAGATTCACCCAGCCCTGCGGCAGGCGAAGCGAGCCAGTCAGCGGCGGAAAAATCGGCCGGCACGAAGGTGCTGACCACCACGCCCAGGTCAACATCCAGCTTCCAGCGGTCCGCGTCCTCAGCCGCTGCCTCCGGCAGCGTGATGCGGTAGAGCGAACGCCTTTCGTAGCGAAAAGGAAACTCCGGCCGGTGATAAAGCGTGACTCCGGCCAGCAGCAGCGGGTCCGCGCCGACGGCCTCAAATCGCAGGGCGCGGATGGCTCGCCCGGGGTCCGGGTTTTCAAGGGCGCAGACCCACAAAATGCCGAATCCCGCTCCGCCCGCTCCGCCGCCTCCCAGGCAATCCTGCAGTGTTCCCCACCCCAGGCCCGAGCGTAGCGGATCGCGAATGGTTTTCGAGTGAACTTTGAGGGGCGGCAACGCGGAAGCAGAAAGATGCCCCCAGCTTTCCTGGGGCGAACTGGTCTCAAAACGGCGGCGGAGGGGCGCCTCGTGCCGGCTGCCGTCTTCATAGAGCAGAACGCACCGGGCCAGTTCCTGGCCCAGATTTTCAATCGCGATGTCTCCCGGGGGCGGCGTCTCGTTCGGGTCCCAGTCGCAAAACGACGCAACGCAGACGTAATGGGCTTTCCTGTTGAGTTCCACTTCGATAGCCGGCGTGGTCCATGCGCCCGGCCGGGTGCTGAGCCCGACCCACCGCTTGTGATCGGTTCCCTCGGGGCCCAGCCGGAACGGGGCGCCCTGCAGGCGGCGATTCCCGCCCATCGTGCGCACCAGGCCGTCTTTGGCAGCCGGCCCGCCCAAAAACCTTCTGGCCCGGTCACGCGGGCCGAAGTCGCGCGCTGAAACGTTGAAGTGTTGGCTCAGGTCAAGCGGCGTGAATTTGTCGGTTGCGGCTGCGGATTTCGGGTCGCTGCCGGGCGCGGCGACAGCCGCGCTTTCCACCGCCACGCTCAGTGTCGGCACACCCGCCCCGACCCGATAGAGGAACTCCCGTCGCGAAAAACCGTCCCGGTTGTTTGCGGAGTCGTCGGTGCTCATCGTTCGCCTCCAGAAATTTCTTAACTGGTTGCTGAGTAAGCCACCTCGCCCGTCATTCCGAGGGCCGATGTTCTTGATCGGCCCGAGGAATCTGCTTTGTGTTCAGCGCACCTCGATGGTGCCCAGATCGTACCAGCCGTCCGGCTGGCGGCCCTCGATGGCCAGCTTGATGGCCGGGAGCCCGGTGTGCGGATCGAGCAGCCCTACGCGGAAGTGATAGTCGCCGGGCTTGAGCGCGTCAGGAACAAAAAGCGTTCCATCAAACACCGCATCGCCCGGAAGCCACTTTCGCACGTCGGCTGAGGTCTTGATGACCGCTCTGCCATCGGGTGAAGAGAGTTCAACGGCCAGGACATAATCCCGGTAAACCGGGGCGACGCCGGCGTTGAGAAACCACATGTGAACCGGCATCATCGCGCCGGGCCGCACCTCTTTCGGGTATTCCAGCCGGCGAAGAATAAAGCGGTAGCCCATCTTCTTTTCAAATGCTTCAAATTGCTTTTTCCACTGCTCAGGAACAGGCGAAGACTTGATGTTGACGGAACTGACGTGCCAGCGCAGCGCCTGCTGCAGGATGGGGTTCGAGGTCGTATCCAAACTTGAGCCAGGTCCCGACCACGCCGCAACTTTCCAGCGACACCGGGCTGTGCATCCAGCCGTTCTCAATACCGGCCTCGACCACCTGCTCGGGGTAGCGGTCGAGCATCAGCGAACGCCCGGATTCCTTTTCGCCCCGCAGCATGCCCATGTCGCCCCAGCAGTCCAGGCGCCAGCCCGTGCCGTGCTTCACCCCATAAGCCAGCGCCCGCGCCTGATCAAAATTCATCAGCAGCGGCGTGCGCTTAAAAGCGTCGAGGTAGATGTCAATCAGGGCCTTCTGATACTGGAATGCCGGCATGTAAGGGCTCCAGCCCTCGCCCCAGTAGCCAATGGAGGAAACGTCCACCATCTCGAGATAAGGATTGCCGTCATAGCGGGCGCCCGCCGCCGCAACCAGGTCTCCCCAGTACTTCAGGTAGAGCGGGTCAGTGAAGTCGGGCTGCCAGATCTTGCCGTCCGGGTCGGTGGGCTTGTTGGCGCGGTGCGCGCCGGAGTTCTGGTACCACTCGGGAAGGGGGTGCCGCTGGTCATAAGGCATCATGCGGATGTTCAGCGTCTGGTGGTGCTTGCGCGCCTGCTCCAGTGCACCGTCGATGATGCCCCAGTTGTACTTGCCCTGCTCCGGCTCCAGCACGTTCCAGAACCACCGGCAGTAGGAGATGGAGCTTCCGGGAAAGTCCGGCTTTTCCGCCGCCGGCTTCAGCACCGCCGTGGGGCCTTCCTCGGACCACCGCAGCCCCGCATTCAGCGGGTCGCCGTTAAACCGCTGGAACGTCTGGACTCCCATGCCGGGGTTGACCAGCACGGTGTCAATCTCTTTGGGACGCACCACCACACTGTTGTTCTGCGCAAACGCCAGCGCAGCCGAAAACATGAGCGCCGCAACAACGCCAATCGACTTGAAACGCATGGACCCTCCCCCGTTCAACTCTTGAAAGATTCGCTTGTGCATCAGAAAGACGGTTGAGTTAATCTTTCACCCGGCGATTGTATCACCGTTCAGTTGAGGGTGGTCCTCGTCATCCGGCAAACGTTTTCTCCCGATGACATCACTCCCGAGCCACGCGCCGGGAGCCTGTAAACGCGGATCAGCGCACCTCGATCGTGCCCAGATCGTACCAGCCGTCCGCCTCGCGGCCCTCAATGGCCAGCTTGATGGCCGGGAGCCCGGTGCGCGGATCGAGCAGCCCCACCCGGAAGTGATACTCGCCGGGCTTGAGCGCGTCAGGAATGAAAAGCGTTCCATCAAACACCGCATCGCCCGGAAGCCACTTGCGGAGGTCGGCTGACGTCTTGATAATCGCCTTGCCCTCGGAAGACGAGAGCTCAACCGCCAGAATATAATTCCGGTAAACCGGAGCGACGCCGGCGTTGAGAAACCACATACTGACGGGCATCATCGCGCCGGGACGGACCTGTTTCGGGTATTCGAGGCGCCTAAGGATAAAGCGGTAGCCCATCTGCTTTTCAAATTCATCGAATTGTTGTTTCCACTGCGGAGGGATCGCCGACGACTTGATGTTGACGGAGCTCACGTGCCAGCGCAGCCCCTGCTGCAGAATATAGTTCAAATCGTATCCGCGCTTGAACCAGCTTCCAGGGACTCCGCAGCTCTCCAGGGATACGGGACTTCGCTCCCAGACGTTCTGAATGCCCGCGCGAACCACCTGCTCGGGATAGGAGTCGAGCATGGCGCCCCATCCCGGCGTTCTCATATCACCCCAGCAGTCGAGGCGCCAGCCCGCGCCGTGTTCCGTCCCATAAGTGAGCGCCTCTTGTTCATCGAAGTTCATCAACAGAGGGGTTCGCTTGAAAGCCTTGAGATAGATGTCGATCAGCGGTTTCTGGTATTTGAAGGCCGGCATGTAATCGCTCCAGCCCTCGCCCCAGTAACCGACCGAAGAGATGTCTACCATTTCGAGATGCGGGTTGCCGTCGTAGCGGGCGCCCGCCGCCGCAACCAGGTCTCCCCAGTACTTCAGGAAAAGCGGGTCGCTGAAGTCGGGCTGCCAGATCTTGCCATCCTTGTCGCTGGGCTTGTTGGCGCGGCGCGCGCCGGAGTTCTGGTACCACTCGGGAAGAGGGTCCCGCTGGTCGTAGGGCATCATGCGGATGTTCAGCGTCTGGTGGTGCTTGCGCGCTTGCTCGAGTGCCGAGTCGATGATGCTCCAGTTGTATTTGCCCTGCTCCGGCTCCAGCACGTTCCAGAACCACCGGCAGTAGGAGATTGTGCTTTCAGGGAAGTCCGGCTTCACCGGCCGCCGGCTTCAACACCGCCGTGGGGCCTTCCTCGGACCACCGCAGACCCGCATTCAGCGCATCGCCGTTGAACCGCTGGAACGTCTGGACACCCATGCCGGGATTCACCAGCACGGTGTCAATCTCTTTGGGACGCACCACCACACTGTTGTTCTGCGCAAACACCAGCGCAGCCGAAAACATGAGCGCCGCAACAACGCCAACAGACTTGAAACGCATGGACCCTCCCCACTTCAACCCTTGAAAGATTCGGCTATGCATCAGAAAGACGGTTGAGTCAAACTTTCACCGCACGATTGTAGCACCGTTCAAAGGAGGGAAGGTTGCACACAAATTCATATTGGGAGTACGATGCTTTTCGCTCGACAAGTTCGCCAGGGGGAAATTTCATGATCAAACGGAATGCCACGGGGCCGGCCACGATGCGTCATGGCCCTCGCTCTCACTTTCGGCACCTTTTTTGTTCTGAGCCTGTGCAGGCCGGTCGAGGCCCAGCAGTGGCCCTATTACGGCGGCGACCAGGGAGGCGCAAAATACTCGCCCCTCAAGCAGGTGAACCGGGCGAACGTGAGCAAGCTGCGTGTCGCCTGGATTTACCACACCGGCGACGTCAGCGACGGAAGCGGGTTTCCGGTGCGGTCGTCGTTTGAGTGCACTCCGCTGGTGATCGGCGGAACGATGTATCTGACCACGCCTTTTGCGCGCGTCATTGCGCTCGACGCGGAAACCGGCAAGCAGCTCTGGGCGTTCGATCCCAAGCTCGCGAGGGACCGGCCCTACAATCTGTACATCAACCGTGGCGCGGCCTTCTGGCAGCACGGCGACGACAAGCGCCTGTTTTTCGGAACGCTCGACGGCAGGCTCTTTGCGCTCAACGCCGCCACGGGCAAACCCATCGCGAGTTTTGGCCAGGGCGGATACATCGAGTCTGAGAAAAGGAACCGCGGACAATTTCCCCGACCGCCTCTCGGGCCTGTCGTCGCCCCCGGTCATCTACAAAGATCTGGTGATTGCCGGATCGATTGTTTCCGACTCCGAGCCGCAGGGGCCCAGCGGCGACGTGCGGGCGTTTGACGTCCACAGCGGCAAACTCGTGTGGCGTTTTCATGTGATTCAACGGCCGGGCGAAGCCGGCAAACTGACCTGGCCGGATTCCGCCTGGAAGCAGCGGGGCGGCGCCAACGCCTGGTCCATGCTGAGCTGCGACGTGAAGCGCGGAATCCTTTACGTTCCCGGCACCTCCCCTTCCTACGACTACTATGGCGGCGACCGCAAAGGGAAAGACCTGTTCGGCAACTCGCTGATCGCCCTCGACGCCGCCACGGGACACCTGATGTGGCATTACCAGCTTGTGCATCATGACATCTGGGATTATGACCTCCCTGCACAACCCGTGCTGGTCACCGTGCACCGCGACGGGCAGGCGGTTCCTGCGGTTGCGCAGGTCACCAAGATGGGTTTTGTGTTCCTGTTCAACCGGGTGACGGGAAAACCCCTGTTCAAGATTGAAGAGCGCAAGGTCCCGGCAAGCAACATTCCAGGCGAGCAGACCTGGCCCACGCAGCCGTTTCCCCTGCTGCCTCCGCCGGTCATCCGGCAGACGTTTTCTCCTGATGACCTCACCAACGTGACTCCCGAGTCGCGCGCCGAGTGTACGAAGTTGATGGGTGATGCAGGCCCCGGAGGCCTCTTCCATCCGTGGGGACTGAAAAAGACGGTTATTTTTCCAGGCACCAACGGCGGCACCAACTGGGGCGGAGCTTCCTTTGACCCGGCCACTGAGACGCTTTACGTGAATGCCATGGCCGAGGGGCAAATCGGCCAGATGAGAAAGGCACGGCCGGGCTCGGCCATCGCTTACCGGCTGGCGGGCGAGCGCTTCCAGGATTCCAACCACTATTTCTGCGAGAAGCCGCCCTGGGGCCTGCTGACCGCCATCGACCTGAACACCGGAAAATTCCGCTGGCAAAAACGTCTGGGCGTGGTGGATGCGCTGCTGGCCAAAGGGATTCCCCCCACGGGCTCCGCCAACCTGGGCGGCTCCATCGTGACGGGAGGAGGCCTGCTTTTTATCGCCGCCACCAACGACGGCCGCTTCCGCGCTTTCGACAAGGACACCGGCAAGGTCTTGTGGGAGACGCGCCTCGCCGCCAGCGGTTTTGCAACTCCCATGACTTTTCTGGGACCGAAAACGGGCAGGCAGTATATCGTGATTGCAGCGGGAGGCGGCAACAAGTACGACCCGCATTTTACCGACACCCTGGTGGCCTATGCGCTGCCTTAAAGAGATTGCATCATAGAGTGACGGACTTCCGTAGCGCCGGCATCTTGCCGGCCATGAAAAATGCCGCCGGGACGGCGGCGCTACAAACGAGCTTGTCACCCTATTTTGCAATCCTCGGTAATCACCTTTGCGGGATGAACCCATGACACGCCGCGCTCGAAACCTTTCGGATCGGGGTTTGCGCTTTCACTGCCGCAACCGCGCCGGCCATCGCCGCCTTCGCGCAGGGTGCAAAGGCACAGCGCGGCGCCCCTAAGCCTGTTGCACAGCCGGTCCCTTTCAGCCACAAGCGGCATTGCGAAAAGAATATTCCCTGCTCGGTGTGCCACCAGACAGCCGCTTCAGACGAGACGGCCGGACTGCCCGGAGCGGACGTCTGCATGGCATGCCATCAAACGGTTGCCGCCGGCAGCCCCGCCATCCGCAAAGTGGCGGCCTACGCCAGGCAGCACAAGCCGATTCCGTGGGGGCGCGTTTATAGAATCCAGGATTTTGTTTTCTTCAGCCACAAGCGGCACGCGGCAGCCAATGTGGCGTGCTCCGCGTGCCACGGCAAGGTGTGCGAAAGTGACGTGTTGAAGCAGGAAGTCAAGTTGTCGATGATGTTCTGCGTCAGTTGCCACAGAGCCAGGAAGGCAACCGTCAAGTGCAACGCCTGCCACACGCTCTCCATGTGACACGGAGCGGCGCCCATTGCAGAACAGCCGCCCAACACCGCGACGGCAACTCCCGCTGATGGCCTAAATCTTCA